>NZ_JAYRUN010000005.1:0-248543 GCF_041918995.1 Ideonella sp.
ATCAACTCGCTTCGCTCACTGCGTTCGCTGCGCTCAGGCAGTCGCCGCGACTCAGTGCACGAAGCGCGCTGCGCGCGCCAACCCGCGGCCTGCGCTTCTCGGCGCTGCCCACATCGCCAGCCGGGGCGGGCGCCGGCGCGGGCACCGGAGCGGCGCGTCCTTTGACGGGGCCTTTCGACACGCGCAGGACGGGCGGTGGCAGGCCGTCACGCCGTGGCCGTGAACCGCGTCACCTTGCGCGGGCGCAGGAAGGCGCTGCGGCCCGGGGCGAGCTGCAGGGTGTCGCGCAGCTGCAGCCAGGTTTCGCGCGAGACCTCCACGTCCACGTAGGAGCCGTCTTCCTCGCGCTGGAACTCCAGGCGGGTGTTGGGCCCCACGGTGAGCGTCTGCGCCAGGCGCACGGCCCAGGTGCCGTCGGCGGCCTCGCCGACGATGTCCAGCTCGTGCGGGCGCACGTAGCTCACGGCCTCGTCGTGGCCGGGGGCCAGGCCGGTGCGGCCGTGGAAGAGGTTGACGTCGCCCAGGAACTTCAGCACGAAGGGGGTGGCGGGGTGGTCGTACACCTCGTCCGGCGCGCCCACCTGCTCGATGCGGCCCTCGTTCATCACCACGATGCGGTCGGCCACTTCCATGGCCTCCTCCTGGTCGTGGGTGACGAACACGCTGGTGACGTGCATCTCGTCGTGCAGGCGGCGCAGCCAGCGGCGCAGCTCCTTGCGCACCTTGGCGTCGAGCGCGCCGAAGGGCTCGTCGAGCAGCAGCACCTTGGGCTCCACCGCCAGCGCGCGCGCCAGGGCCACGCGCTGGCGCTGGCCGCCGGAGAGCTGGTGCGGGTAGCGGCCCGCCAGAGGCTCCAGCTGCACCAGGCTGAGCAGCGACATCACCTTGTCGCGGATCTGCGCGTCGGACGGCCGGCTGGCCTTGGGGCGCACCCGCAGGCCGAAGGCCACGTTCTCGAAGATCGTCATGTGACCGAACAGCGCGTAGTGCTGGAACACGAAGCCCACGTGGCGCTCGCGCACGGAGGCGTTGGTGGCGTCCTCGCCGTGGAACAGCACGCTGCCGGAATCGGGCTGCTCCAGCCCCGCGATCATGCGCAGCAGGGTGGTCTTGCCGGACCCGGAGGGGCCCAGCAGGGCCACCAGTTCGCCGGACGGGATGTCGAGGTTCAGGTGGTCGCACACCGCCAGCGTGCCGAAGCGCTTGACCAGGTTGCGGACTTCGATGCTCATGGAATGGCTCCTTGATGGGTCAATGCGCCGCGGAGGCGGTGGCCTTCTCGCGCTTCACACGCTGTTCCACCGCGTACTTGAGGACGAGGGTGACGAGCGCCAGGCCGGCCAGCAGCGAGGCCACGGCGAACGCGGCGGCGAACTGGTACTCGTTGTAGAGAATCTCGATGTGCAGCGGCATGGTGTTGGTCATGCCGCGG
The DNA here is from genome assembly GCF_041918995.1 of Ideonella sp. Taxonomy (GTDB): domain Bacteria; phylum Pseudomonadota; class Gammaproteobacteria; order Burkholderiales; family Burkholderiaceae_C; genus Ideonella. The sequence continues at coordinate 1,433 of NZ_JAYRUN010000005.1, forward strand.
ATGTGCCCGGACACCACCGAGACGGCGCCGAACTCGCCCATGGCGCGGGCATTGCAGAGGATCACGCCGTACAGCAGCGCCCACTTCACGTTGGGCAGCGTCACGCGCCAGAAGATCTGCCAGCCCGAGGCGCCCAGCACGCGCGCGGCTTCCTCCTGCTCCTGCCCCTGCGCCTGCATCAGCGGGATGAGCTCCCGGGCGATGAAGGGGAAGGTGACGAACACGGTGGCCAGCACGATGCCGGGCACGGCGAACACGATCTTCAGGTCGTGGTCGCCCAGCCATTCGCCGAACCAGCCCTGCAGGCCGAACACCAGCATGTAGATCAGGCCGGCGATGACCGGGCTCACCGAGAAGGGCAGGTCGATCAGCGTGAGCAGCAGGTTCTTGCCGCGGAAGTCGAACTTGGCGATGGCCCAGGCTGCGGCGATGCCGAACACCAGGTTCAGCGGCACCGAGATGGCCGCGGCCAGCAGCGTGAGCTGGATGGCCGACACGGCGTCGGGCTCCACGATGGCGGCCAGGTAGACGTCCCAGCCCTTCTTCAGCGCCTCGACGAACACGGCCGCCAGCGGCACGAACAGGAACAGCGTGAGGAAGGCGAGCGCCACGCCGATGAGCGTCCAGCGCACCCAACGCGCCTCGTGGGTGGCGGCCAGGGCGGACCGGGCGGACGCCGCGGCGGGCAGGGGAAGGGTCAGCGTATTCATGGCGTTACTTTCCCTGCCGCTGGCGTGCCCAGGCTTGAATGAGGTTGATGGCCAGCAGCAGCGTGAAGGCGATGACCAGCATCACCACCGCGATGGCGGTGGCGCCGGCGTAGTCGTACTGCTCCAGCTTGGTGATGATCAGCAGCGGCGTGATCTCGCTGACCATGGGCATGTTGCCGGCGATGAAGATCACCGAGCCGTACTCACCCAGGGCGCGGGCGAAGGCCAGCGCGAAGCCCGTCAGCAGCGCCGGCATGAGCGCCGGGAAGATCACCAGGCGGAAGGTCTGCAGGCGCGTGGCGCCCAGCGTGGCGGCGGCTTCTTCCAGCTCCTTCTGCAGGTCCTCCAGCACGGGCTGCACCGTGCGCACCACGAAGGGCAGGCCGATGAAGGTGAGCGCGACGAACACGCCCACGGGCGTGAAGGCCACCTTGAAGGGCAGCCACTGGCCGATCCAGCCGTTGGCGGCGTACAGCGCCGTCAGCGCGATGCCGGCCACCGCGGTGGGCAGGGCGAAGGGCAGGTCCACCAGCGCGTCGACCACGCGCTTGAACGGGAACTCGTAGCGCACCAGCACCCAGGCCACCAGCAGGCCGAAGACGGCGTTGATGAGCGCGGCGGCGAAGGACGCGCCGAAGGTGAGGCGGTAGGAGGCCATCACGCGCGGCGCGGTGACGGTGTCCCAGAAGGCGGCCCAGGTGAGCGTGAAGGTCTTGAGGAAGACGGCCGACAGCGGCAGCAGCACCACCAGACACAGGTAGGTCAGTGCAAAGCCGAGTGCCAGGTCGAAGCCGGGCAGCACGCTGTGGCGCTTGAGGAGGGTGCGAGAGAGGATCACGGTGCCGGGTGCGCCGGCCCGTGGGGCGCCAGCCGCATGTCAATCAACGTGCAGCGATGCTAGGCAGCGTCGATTCCGCGGTGAACGAAGCAAACCGAGGCTGCTTATGCGGATCGGGGCGTCTTTGGGGGGGGCCGCCGGCCCGGCCCCCCGACCACCCCTCGGCCCGGACCTAGCGCGCGCGTGGGGCGGGCGTGAGCAGCGGCGCGTGCTTGCGGCCGATGAAGGGGCGCGCCTTGTCGCTGCGCGGTGCCGGGCCCGGTGCCGCACCGTGCGGCCGGGCCGTGGCGCGGGCCCCGGCCAGGGACTGTGCCCCGCCCAGACCCTGCTGCTGGATCAGCAGGCTGTTCTCGACCACGATGTCGACTCTGCCATCCCGGGTGAGGTCGCCCACGGCCAGCGAATTGGGGTTCCAGTTGCCGTACCAGCCGCGGAACAGCCGCTCGGCGGCCAGCGTGCCGCCGGCCGACTGCAGGTACACGCCCACCGCATCCCAGCCCTGGTGGGCCACGACAAGGTCGGTCCTGCCATCGCCGTCGATGTCGGCGGCGCGGATGGCGGCGGGGATGTCGTAGCTCGCCACCGCTTGCATGGCGCCGAGCGCGCCAGCTGCGTCCTGGTAGTAGACGCCGATCGATGTCGGCGAATTGCCGCCGGTCGCGACCGCCACGTCCGTGCGGCCGTCGCCGTTGAGATCACCCACCGCCACGCTGCGCGCGCCCCACAGCGGGTCGGCAGGCAGCTGCACCGGGCTGGCGAAGCTGCCGTCGGCATTCTGCGTGACGACGATCAGGTCGCTGATTGCGGCCAGCAGATCCACGCGGCCGTCGCCGTTGACATCGGCCACCTCCAGGTCCCACACGCCGCTGAAGCCCATCGGCACACCTGCTGCCAGCGCCAGTTGCCCGTCTGTGCCCTGGCGCAGGATGCTGAAGGTATCGAACCCCGCGCCCACGCCGACCACGTCCGAGCGTCCATCGGCGTCGATGTCGGCGATGCGCAGGCGGCCGAAACCGCCATGGTTGAAGCTCGCGCCGGCCAGGAGGCCGCCCGTGGGCGACTGCAGCAGCACCTGGACGCCGCCGAAGTCGCCGCCCACGACCACGTCGGCACGCCCGTCTCCGTTGACATCCCCGATGGCTACCGCGGTGGCATAGCCTGCGACGATGGGCGCGGGCCCGACCTGCACGGGTTCGGCGAGTGTGCCGTCCGCGCGGCCTGCCAGCATGAACAACGCCGAGTCGACACGGCCCGGGCGCTGGATCTGACTGGTCATCACCAGGTCGTTGATGCCGTCGCTGTTGACGTCGCCGATCGCCACGGCCTCCGCAAGCTGCTCCGGGGCGAGGACGACCGGGTAGGCGAAGCCGCCCTGGTCCGTGTCGAACTCGATGGTGATCCATTCCGGGATGCGGTTGCCGATCGTGTCGGCCACACTGTTGACATGGAGCCAGTAGTGACGCCCTCTCTGCAGGGACGGCACGGGCGTCAAGGTGACAGTGGCGCCGTTCGTTTCGAGGTTGGCCGAGACGGACTGGCTCCCGTCGGTGAGGTAGACGGACGAGGGCGTCACCGAGGCCGGGTCCAGCGGCTCGCTGAACCGCAGCACGATGGGCGCGTCGGGCGACACGCCGACGCTGCCGTCAGCGGGTGTCGAGCTCACCAGCATGGGACGTTCGGCGTCGATCGTGACCTGCCACGACTGTGTCGCAGCGACAGGGTTGCCGACCAGGTCGGTGGCGGTAGGGGTCACCTGGACGGTGTAGGTGCCGCTGGACCAGGGCGACTCAGGCACAAAGATGGCCAAGGAATCGGAGGTTGAGGCCTGCCCGGCGACGGCGCGTCCACCAGCATCGGTGACGGTCAGGCCGCCCGCCGCCAGCGATGCAGCGTCCATGGCCTCGCTGAAGGTGACTCTGACCATGGCCTCGTGGGCGCCCACCGTCGTGCCGGGTTCCGGCGTCATGCCCACGATGGTGGGTGCCACCGTCTCGCTGGCGAGCGCGCCGGCACGGTAGCCGCGCAGTTCCTGGTGGTAGAGGTAGGTGATGCCTCGGATGAGGACCGTGCCGCGGGTGCGCGCCAAGCCGACGCCCGGCGCATACCAATCGTCCATGTCGACCTGCACGGTGTCGGTGGCGCCGGTCGAGCTGTAGACCACCGTCTCGGTGGTGGCCGTGCGCTGGTGCAGGGACTGGGGGAACGTGCCCGCGGGGGTGTCGACGGTCTCGTGGCCGATCACCGTGACCTGGGAGCGGATGCTGTAGCGGTCGTTGCGTCCGTCGCCGTCGAAATCGAACCGGTCATCGAAGGACTCGTCCATCTGCGTGAACGTCTCGCCGGCGGATGGGGCCAACCGCAGCAGAGGGATGCGACCGATCGCCCGCGTCAGTTCGTCGTCGTCGCTGGTCGGGTACTGCCACAACTCCGTCGTCGACTTGGCGTAGACCGATGACCATGTCTGGCCGCTGCTGTCACGGCTTTGCAGGGTGTAGCCGGCCAGGCCATCGACGCTGGTCGTTCCTGTCACGCTGACCGTCAGCATCACGTCGTCGCTGCCATTGCCGTACAGCCAGCGGTTGCCCACCGACAGCGGGAAGTAGTCGGCGCCCGCGGGCGGCTCGGGGTCGCTGCCACCACCGCCACCGCCGCCGCCACAGGCGCAGAGCAGCGCCGCCAGCAGGCAAGCCGCGGACCGCCGATGGAACACTCTTGGCCGCGTCGTCGCCGCCGAAGCACGGCCGCCGGTGGGCGGCGTGCCCTGGAGTTGCCCTAGGCGCATTTCTTGTCTCCCTCGCATCCACCGCACGGTGCGGCCGGGGGATTCTAGGGACGGCCGCCCGGACCCCCCGGAATCGGCGTTAGGGGAACCCAGCACTCACTTCTTGGTGTAGATGGCGTCGAACACGCCTCCGTCGTTGAAGTGCAGCCGCTGGGCCTGGGTCCAGCCGCCCAGCTCGTCCACGGAGAACAGCCTGATCTTGGGGAACAGCTTGTCGAACTGCGCCGCCACCTTGGGGTCGGTGGGGCGGTAGTAGTTGTCGCCCGCGATCTTCTGGCCCTCGGGGCTGTACAGGTACTGCAGGTAGGCCGTGGCCACCTCGCGCGTGCCGCGCTTGTCCACCACCTTGTCCACCACGGTCACCGGCGGCTCCGCCAGGATGCTCACCGAGGGCACCACGATCTCGAACTTGTCCGGGCCCAGCTCCTTCACCGCGAGGAAGGCCTCGTTCTCCCAGCTGATGAACACGTCGCCGATGCCACGCTCGACGAAGGTGGTGGTGGAGCCGCGCGCGCCGGAGTCCAGCACCGGCACGTTCTTGAACAGCGCGGTGACGAACTCGCGCGCCTTGGCCTCGCTGCCGCCCGGTGCCTTGAGCGCATAGCCCCAGGCGGCGAGGTAGTTCCAGCGCGCGCCCCCGCTGGTCTTGGGGTTGGGCGTGATCACCTGCACGCCGGGTTTCACCAGGTCGGGCCAGTCCTTGATGCCCTTGGGGTTGCCCTTGCGCACCAGGAACACGATGGTGGAGGTGTAGGGGCTGCTGTTGTGCGGCAGGCGCTTCTGCCACTCGGCGGGGATCAGCTTGGCCTTGGCGCCCAGCTCGTCGATGTCGTAGGCCAGGGCCAGCGTCACCACGTCGGCCTCCAGGCCGTCGATGACCGAGCGGGCCTGCTTGCCCGAGCCGCCGTGCGACTGCTTCACCGTGAGGGTGTCGCCCGTCTTGGCCTTCCAGTGGGCGGCGAAGGCCTTGTTGAAGTCCTGGTAGAGCTCGCGTGTCGGGTCGTACGACACGTTGAGCAGCGTGATGTCCTTGGCCTGCGCGGCCAAGGTGCTCAGGGCCAGCAGGGCGGCGGCGAGGCCGGCGGATGCGAAGCGGGACGGCATGGGGTGTTCCGGTGGGTGGCAGACCGGGCGGATGCTAGGAAGCCACCGTCCCACACGGAACGAATGAAAACGCCGCTGCTTATGCGAAGGGCGCACAGGGGCGCGCGGTCCGCGGCCCCGGGTGCGCGCTCAGAACGCGTAGCGCAGCGGCGCGGGCGCGCGCTCGGGGCGCGGCCGCAGCTGGCGCACGCGTTGCAGGTGGTGCTCCACCCAGGCCTGGCCCTGCGGCCAGGGGCCGAAGCCGGTGGCGGGGTTGATGTGGCCGGCCTCGCCCGCGTCGACGAACTGGCTGCCCCAGCGGCCGGCGAAGTAGCGCGCGTCGGCCAGCGACATCCAGGGGTCGTTGGCGCTGGCCACGAGCGTGGACGCGAAGGGCAGTGCCCGGTTCAGCTGGGCCTCGTCGAGCGCGAAGCGGTCGGGGTTGGCCGGGGCCGCCATCAGCGCGCCCTGCACACCGCGCCCGCCGCGGGCCGCGTAGTGGGCCAGCGCCAGGCAGCCGAAGCTGTGGGCCGCCACCACCCAGCCGGCGGCCCGGTGCCGGCGCAGTGCGTCGTCGATGGCCCCGGCCCAGCGCGCCAGGTCCGCATGGCCCCAGTCGCCGAGCTCGATTCGCACGGCGCCGGGCAGGCGGTGTTCCAGCCAGGTCTGCCAGTGGTCGCTGCCGCTGCCGTGCAGGCCCGGCACCACCAGCAGGCGCACGTCGCGCGCGTGGGTGTCGTCGTCGGGGTGGGTGCCGGGGCGTGCCGGGAACCAGGTGGGGGCGATGGCCATGGGGGTCCTCACAGGCTGTCGAGGTGACTCAGGGGGTCGCTCGGGGATGGACGGAGACGGCGTGGCCGAACGCATCGCACACGCAGGCGTGGCCGTGCCGCAGCAGCGCGGCCACCAGCTGGCCGGGGTCGAAGCGGTAGCCGGCCACGCGCAGGAAGGCGGTCAGGGTGGCCAGGGCACGGGCGTCGCGCTGCTGCAGCGCGTGCTGCAGCGCCGGTCCGGTGCACGGCAGGGTCACGACAGGGGGGGTCAGCGGGTCCATGGCATGCATGCTGCGCGCCGGTGCCCCGCGGGGGAACGAATCGATCCGGCGCTGCTTATCTGCGAGGCGCATAACCGAGGGCCGCCGTGGCGCCAGGACCGCAGGGCCACCCGTGCGCGCCGAGAATGCGCCCATGCCGCGCTTTGCCGCCAACGTCAGCCTGCTGTATCCCGAGTGGCCCTTTGCGGACCGCATCGCCGCCGCCGCCGCGGACGGCTTCCGGGCCGTCGAATGCCAGTTTCCGTACGCGGTGCCGGCCGGCACGTTGGCCGCGCGCCTGCTCGACGAGGGCGTGTCCATGGTGCTGCTGAATGCGCCGGCCGGCGACTGGGCCGGCGGCGAGCGCGGGCTGGCGGCGCTGCCGGGCCGCGAGGCCGAGTGCCGTGCGGGCGTGGAGCGCGCCCTGGCCTATGCCCAGGCGCTGGGCTGCCCGCGCGTGCACCTGCTGGCTGGGGTCGTGCCGGCCGGCATGGGGCGCGACCGCGCCGAGGCCACCTACCTGGCCCAGCTGGACTGGGCCGCCGCGCAGGCGCGAGCGGCTGGCTGCGAGCTGCTCATCGAGCCGCTGAATGCGCAGGACGTGCCCGGCTACCTGCTGGCCACGCAGGCCCAGGCGCACGCGCTGGTGCAGGCGGTGGGTGCACCGAACCTGCGGGTGCAGATGGACCTGTACCACGTGGCCCGCACCGAGGGCGACGTGCTGGCCGCGCTGACCACCTGGCTGCCCAGCGGGCGGGTGGGCCACCTCCAGGTGGCGGGGGTGCCGGGGCGGCACGAGCCCACCGGTGGCCCGGTGGACTGGCCGGCGGTCTTTGCCCGGCTGGACGCGCTGGCCGCCGCGGGCGCGGCACCGGGCTGGAGCGGCTGGGTGGGCGCCGAGTACGTGCCGCGCGCCGGGGCGGCGCCGGGCGGCACCTCGGCCGGCCTCGGCTGGCTGCGCCCCTGGCGCGACTGAGTCGGCCGATCAGCCGATCAGCCGATTCACCGGTCAGGCCGCCGCCGGTTCCGGTTGCAGCTGTTGCAGGGCGGGCGCCGCGGCCCGCGCGTCGGCGCGGATCAGGTCCACCGCCTTCTCGGCCATGGCGATCACCGGCGCGTTGGTGTTGCCGCTGACCACGCGCGGCATCACCGAGGCGTCCACCACGCGCAGGCCCTCCAGGCCGCGCACGCGCAGGCGGGCGTCCACCACCGCCTGGTCGTCGGCGCCCATGCGGCAGGTGCCCACGGGGTGGTAGATGGTGTCGGCATGGCTGCGGACGAAGGCCTCGATCTGGGCATCGGTCTGCGCGCCGGCCGAGGTGGCCAGCTCGCGGCCGCCCAGCGCCGCCAGCGCCGGCTGCTGCAGGATGCGGCGCATCAGCTTGAAGCCGCGGACCAGGCGCGCGGTGTCCTCGTCGTCGCCCAGGAAGTTGGGGTCGATGCGCGGCGCGGCCAGCGGGTCGGCGCTGGCCAGCGTGAGCGTGCCGCGGCTGCGTGGGCGCAGCAGGCACACATGGCAGGAGTAGCCGTGGCCGAACACCGTCTTGCGGCCGTGGTCCACCAGCTTGCCGATCACGAAGTGCAGCTGGATGTCGGGCGTGGCTTCACCCGGGTCGGTGCGCAGGAAGCCGCCGGCCTCGGCGAAGTTGGTGGTCAGCAGGCCGCGGCGTTCGCGGCGCCAGCGGCCGATGCCGCGCCACACCGCCCAGGCGCCAGGCAGCGACAGGCCGAACAGGTCGGTGATGCGCGGCGCATCCACCACCTGCACCACGTCCACGTGGTCGTGCAGGTTGCGGCCGACGCCGGGCAGGGCATGGGCGATGGCGATGCCGTGGCGCTGCAGCTCGTCGGCTGGGCCGATGCCCGAGAGCATCAGCAGCTGCGGCGACTGCAGGGCGCCTGCGCTCAGCAGCACCTCGGCGCGGGCGCGCAGCAGCTCGCGCCGGCCGCCGCGCTGCACCTCCACGCCCACCGCGCGCCGGCCGTCCAGCACCACGCGCAGCGCCTGGGCGCCGGTGATGACGGTGAGGTTGGGCCGGGACACCGCGGGCGCCAGGTAGGCCTTGGCCGCGCTGCAGCGTTCGCCGCGCCGGTGGGTCACCTGGTACATGCCCACGCCCTCCTGCGTGGCGCCGTTGAAGTCGGCGTTCACGGGGAAGCCCGCCTGGCGACCGGCCTCCACGAAGGCCGCGCTGTGCGGGTTGGGGTCGCACAGGTCCATCACGTGCAGCGGGCCGCCCGTGCCATGCCAGGCGCTGGCGCCGCGGGCGTTGTCCTCGGCGCGCAGGAAGTAGGGCAGCAGGTCGTCGAAGCCCCAGCCGGGGTTGCCCTCGGCGGCCCAGGCGTCGTAGTCCTCGCGCTGGCCGCGCACGTAGATCATGGCGTTGACCGAGCTGGAGCCGCCGAGCACCTTGCCGCGCGGCTGGTAGCCGCGGCGTCCGCCCAGGCCGGGCTGCGGCACGGTCTCGAAGCCCCAGTTGGCCTGGCCGTTCTTGGCCAGCAGCGCCAGGCCGGCCGGGCAGTGGATGAGCACGCTGCGGTCGGCGGGGCCGGCTTCCACCAGGCCCACGCGGCACTGCGGGTCCTCGCTGAGCCGGCTGGCCAGCACGCTGCCGGCCGAGCCGGCGCCGATCACCAGATAGTCGAATTCCATGGGCCGCATCCCTCACGACGCCGGGTGCGGCGCACCCCGCTGCGGCGTGGATTGGATGCGGCCAAGGCTACCCCCGTCCATTGGGGGCAGCACCTGCGAACTCTAGAGAGGCGCCTCCAGGGCGCCAGCACCGTCAACGCGGCACCCAGCTGCCCGGCACCCACACCCAGCGCGCGTCGCGCCAGGTCCAGTGGCCCGACACCCACACATAGGCGGGTCCCGGCGACGGCCCCGGCGTCTCGTTGACCGACGGCGGCATGGCGGCGACCGGGTCGCGCACCCAGTGGCCCTTCTTCCAGCGCCAGCGCGAGCCGGTCCAGTTCCAGTGCCCGGGCACCCAGTTCCAGCCGCTGGTGCTGTCCGGCGGGGTGGGGCGGGTCTCGATGATCGGCGCCGGCATCGGCCCGGGCGGCTGGTCGGGCTCGGCCATCTCGGGCGGCGGTGAGCTAACCACGGGCACGTGGTGCGTCTCGCGCACCACGCAGGCGGACAGGCCCAGCGCCAGGGCCAGTGTGGCCAGCACCAGGGGGGCGGAGGGGCCGCGGCCGGCGCGGCGGTCGGTCGGGGAAATGGACATGGGGCCTCCGAGGGGGCGGTGGAACACGGCCGCGCCTCGGCAAGCGGCGCGCCCACTGCACGCCCGGCGCGCCGACGTCAGCGCCCCAGCCGCAGGCCGGGCGGGGCCGCCTCCCACAGGCGCTGCACCGCGCCGGCCAGCCGCACCGCCGCGGGGTCGGCCAGGCGCGGCAGGGCGCCGCTGGCGGCCTGGGCCAGCAGCCGGTCCAGCACGCCGGCATGGGGCAATACCGTGCCGAAGAAGTGAGCCTGCCCGTCGTGCACCAGCAGCAGCGTGGGGAAGCTCTCGATGTCGTCGGCCGCCCCGTCGGGGTCGTCCAGCGCATCGGCGTGGTCCTCGATGTCCACCCAGGCGAAGCGCCAGCCGGGCTGGCGGGCGGCGGCGGCGGCCAGGGTGTCGCGGTAGCCGTCGCAGGTGCGGCACCAGGCGGCGCACAGGCAGGCCACCAGCCAGCCGCCGGCGGGGGGATTCGCGTCATCCATGCGGTGGCAGTGTGCCAGTTCGGCACGCCGTCACGTGCCGGCATGTCGCCTGCCGACCGCAGGCTCAAGCCGCGCCCGGCGCGGCCGAAGACCCAGGGAACCCCTGCGCGAGCCTGCCTTCGTGTCCCCACCGCCCATTCCCGTCCCCACCCCGCTGGCGCGCCAGGCGCTCGTCCTGGCCGCCCTGTGGGGCCTGGCCGCGCCGGCGGTGGCCGGCACGGTGCAGGTGCGCGTGCTGGGCGCCACCGGCCAGCCGCTGCCGCAGGCTGCCGTGCTGCTGGAGCCCGCGGGCGACGCCCGGGCCGCGGTGAAGCCCGCCACGGCGGTGGAGATCGTCCAGCAGGGCCGGCGTTTCGTGCCGGAGCTCACCGTGGTGCCGGTGGGCACGGCCGTGCACTTCCCGAACATGGACACCGTGCGCCACCACGTCTACTCGTTCTCGCCGGCCAAGCGCTTCGAGCTCAAGCTGTACGCCGGCCGGCCGGAGCACCCCGTGGTGTTCGACCGCCCGGGCATCGTGGTGCTGGGCTGCAACATCCACGACCAGATGGTGGGCTGGGTGGTGGTGGCCGACACGCCCTGGCACGGCCGCACGGACGCCGCCGGCACGGTGACGCTGGACGCGGTGCCCCCCGGCCGCTACACGCTGCGCGCCTGGCACCCGGCGCTGGCGCCCGGCGCAGCGCTGCCCGAGCAGGCGGTCACGGTGGGCGCCGGGCCCCTGGAACTCAGCGTCCCGCTGGGCGTGGCCGCCCGATGACGCCCCGCCGCAGCCGCCTGGCCGCGCGCATCGTGGCGCTGTTCCTGGGCCTGCTGCTGCTGGTGCAGCTGAGCAGCTTCCTGGTCATCCGGCACGGCATCACGTCGAACGCCCGCCACCAGCTCGACGAGCAGCTGGCGGCCGGCGAGCGCCTGCTGGGCCGCCTGCTGCAGCAGAACGCGCAGACGCTGGACCAGGCGGCGCGCCTGCTGGCTGCCGACTACGGCTTCCGCGAGGCGGTGCTCAGCGGCGACGCGGCCACCATCGGCTCGGTGCTGGACAACCACGGCGCGCGCATCGGCGCGGGCGTGACGGCCCTGTACGACCTGGACCTGCGCCTGGTGGCGGCGGGTGCCCAGGGTGGCTCGGCGCTGGCGCCGCTGCACGAGGCACTGGCGCGCTGGACCACCGCCCCGGCCGGCGCCGCCATGGGCGGTCTGCATGTGCTGGCCGGCCGGCCGCAGCAGCTGGTGGCCGTGCCCCTGCGGGCGCCGCAGCCGGTGGGCTGGGTGGTGATGGGCGTGCCGCTCGATGCCCGGCTGGGCGCCGACCTGCATGCCTTGTCCGGCGTGCACCTGGCCCTGTGGAGCCAGCCGCCCGGGGCGGCCGCGCGGGTGGTGCTGTCCACCTGGCCGGCGGCGCTGGAGGCCCCGGTGCTGGCCGGCCTGGGCCAGCCTGGCACGGTGGAATTCACGGCGGGCGACGAGACGGTGGAAGGCCGCGTGCTCGACCTGGTGGCGCACCCCGAGGCGCCCTTGCGCGCGGTGCTGGCGCGCTCGGTGGACGAGGCGGTGGCGCCGTACCGCTGGCTGCAGGCGCTGCTCGGGGTCATCACCGTGGCCGGCGTGGCGGTGTTCGCCGCCGGCAGCGTGCTGACCGCCCGGCGCATCACCCGGCCGCTGCAGTCGCTGGTGGACGCCACCCGCCGGCTGGGCCAGGGCGACTTCGACGCACCGGTGCGCCCCGACGGCCCGCGCAGGGACGAGCTGAGTGAGCTGGCCGCCGCCTTCGACGGCATGCGCGAGCAGACGCGCCGGCGCCTGTACCAGGACGACCTGACCGGCCTGCCCAACCGCGTGCAGCTGTCGCGCCAGGCCGCGCAGGCGCTGCGCCACGGCCCCGTGGCCGTGCTGATGATCGACCTGGACCGGCTGGGACAGGTGAACGACCTGCTGGGCTACGCCGTCGGCAACCAGCTGCTGGTGGAGGTGGCGGACCGGCTGGCCAGCCTGCCGGCGCTGGGCTCGGCCGCCGGCGGCATGGTGGCGCGCCTGTCGGGCGACGAGTTCGCGCTGCTGCTGCCCGGCGCCGGGCGGTCGCAGGCGGAGCGCGTGGCCACCGCCGTGGCGCAGGCGCTGGAGCAGCCGGTGCGGCTGGGCGACAACGTGGTGGACGTCACCGGCGGCATCGGCATCGCCTGCGCACCGGAGCACGCGGACAGCGCCGAGGCGCTGCTCAGCCGGGCCGAGGTGGCCATGTACGCCGCCAAGCGCCGGCGCGCCGGCCGCCTGGTGTACGACGCGGCCTTCGACCGCGGCAGCGCCACCACCCTCACCCTGCTGGGCGAGATGCGCCGGGCCCTGCAGCAGTCCGAGCTGCGCCTGTACGTGCAGCCCAAGCGCCACCTGATCGACGGCTCGCTGGCGGGCGCCGAGGCGCTGGTGCGCTGGCAGCATCCCGAGCGAGGCCTGGTGCCGCCGCTGCAGTTCATCCCCTTCGCCGAGGAGACCGGCTTCATCCACGAGCTCAGCCTGTGGGTGGTGGGCGAGGCGGCGCGGCTGCTGGCCGGCTGGCAGCAGGGCGGCCGGCTGCCCCGGCTGTCCGTGAACCTGTCGGTGCACGACCTCATGAAGGCCGACCTGGTCGAGCAGATCGAGCGCCGGCTGCAGGCCCATGGCGTGGCGCCGTCCATGCTGTGCCTGGAGATCACCGAGAGCGCCATCATGAACGACCCGGCGCGGGCGCTGCAGACGCTGGGTGCGCTCAAGCGCCTGGGCTGCAAGCTCGCCATCGACGACTTCGGCACCGGCTACAGCTCGTACGCCACCCTGCGCGACCTGCCGGTGGACGAGCTGAAGATCGACATGTCCTTCGTGCGCGCCATGGAGCGCGCACCCAAGGACGCCATGATCGTGCGCTCCATCATCGAGGTGGCGCACAACCTGGAGCTGAGCGTGGTGGCCGAGGGCGTGGAGAACGCGGCCATCTGGCAGCAGCTGCGGCTGCTGGGTTGCGACGAGGCGCAGGGCTGGCACATCGCCCGGCCCATGCCGGCCGACGAGCTGGCGGCATGGATGGAGGCGGCGGACCTGCCCGCGCCGGCGCGCGGCCCGGTGGCCCACGGCCTGCCCGGCTGAGCGGCGGGCCGGCGGGCCGGGCCCGGGGCCGTGTTCAGGCGGCCGGCGTCGCCACCGCGATCGGCGCCACCGGCTCTGGCGCCAGCAGGCTGCCGTCGCGCAGGCCGCGCCAGGTGCCGGCCAGCAGGCCCAGGATGACCAGCGAGGCCAGCGCCAGCAAGGCCGGGCCGGCGACAGCGAGCACGCTGCCCGGCGACGCCAGGCGCAGCGTGAGCGCGGCAAAGGCCGCCAGCGGGAAGCTCATGCCCCAGTGCGGCATGGAAAAGGGCAGCTCGCGCAGCCGGCGGGCGGTGCTGGCCACCGACACCAGCGTGAAGGCGGCCGCGCCCCAGCACATCCAGCCCACCACCGGCGGTGCGCCCAGCTGCAGCGCCGACATGCCCACCACCGTGGGCGGCGCCACCAGCACGAAGAAGGTGGGCAGCAGCCGCTCCGGCGGCATGCCCTGCGTGGCGATGCGCACCACCAGCAGCACCAGCACCACCGGCCAGAACACCAGGCCCACGCCGAACTGCGCCGCGGCCCAGTCGGCATGTCCCAGCGGCACGCCACCCAGCGGCGCCAGCACGTTGCCCACGATGGGGATGAGCAGCGCGGGCGTCACGGCGGCCCAGGGGAGGTGGCCGCTGCCGGGGCGCCACCAGCGCTGCAGCACCCAGGCCGTGACGACCAGCTGCGAGACCGCGCCGGCCCACCACAGCGCCTGCGCGGCGACGGACGGCCCGAACAGCGTGACCGCCAGCGTGCCCAGCAGCATGGTGGCGATGGGCAGGGTGGCCACGAAGGTATGGCGCACGGGGTGGCGGCGGTCCTCGGCCCAGGCGGCGGGGTGCAGGCGCCAGCGCAGCAGCGTGGCCCCCGCCAGCGCCACGAAGATGGCGGCGGCGAGGGTGCCGACCACCAGCGCCACGCCATCGGCCATCGCGCCCATGAGCGGCACCGCGCGGTGCCAGGCCAGCGCCAGGCCGCCCAGGCCCATCACGATGGCGTACCAGCCGGGGTACAGGTACCGGAGCCGGGCCAGCCGGGGCGAAGGCGCCAGCGCGGCGGAAGGGGGCGCGGTGGTCATGCCAGCACCGCGCCGGTGGCGTCGATCACGCGCAGGCTCACGGGCACCGCGCCGGCCACCGACTGCGTCACGGTGCAGTAGGCCTCGAAGCTGCCCAGCACCCGGTCCAGGTGGGCCAGCGAGGCGGCCGGCACGCCCAGGTGCAGGTCGGCCTGCAGGCGCAGCACACGCAGCCGGCCCTCGGCGTTGCGGCCCACCTCGGCACGCACCTCGGCGGTGATCGGCTCGGGCGCCTGCCTGAACTTGCGCAGCGCGAACAGCAGCGAATCGGCCAGGCAGTTGCCCACCGCGGCCGCGAGCAGCTGCACCGGCGTGGGACCCTGGCCCTGGCCCAGCGGGGCCGGCTCGTCCACCGCCAGCGGCGGCAGGCCGTCGCCGAAGTGCACGTCGAACTGGTAGTCGTGCCGTTGCGTCAGGCGCACGGTCTGCAGGGCGGAAGCGGCCATGGGGTCCAAGTGGGGAGGGGGAAGGGAAAAGGGCCGGCTCAGCGCACCTTGCCCAGCAGGGTCTGCACGTCCTGCAGCACCTCGGCCAGCTGCTTCTGGCCCTTCTCGTTGGTGGTGAGGCGGGCGCCCAGCTCCTGCTGCATGAAGCACACGGTCATGCGCACGTAGGTGCTGTCCAGCGCCTTGCGCACGGCGGCCATCTGGCTGGCGATGTCCAGGCAGGGCTCGCCTTCCTCGATCATGCGTTGCACGCCGCGCAGCTGGCCCTCCGCCCGTTTGAGGCGGTTGAGCAGGTCGGTCCGGGTCTTGTCGTCGGTCAGCATGGCCATGGGGCAGAACTCCGTCGCAGGCGAGGCCTTGGATTGGGGGATGGCGGCCATTGTCGTGCGCCGCCGAGGCCGTGCGGTCAGCGGGGGCAGGCGCTGGGCACGCCCAGCTTGCCGAGGATCCAGCCCAGCGGGCACACGTTGGTGACGCCGTACTGCAGCAGGTTGGCGCCCACGAAGGCGGTGAAGGCCAGCCACCAGGGGCTGACGTACAGCGGGCTGGCCTCGATGCCGAGGGCAAGCGACAGCAGGATGAAGCTGCCGGCAAAGACGTGGATCAGGCGTTCGACGGTCATGGAAGGCTCCTTGGGTCAGGCATGGCGGCGCTGGACCACCGCGAAGTACAGGACGGGAATGACGACCAGCGTGAGCAGGGTGGACACGCCGATGCCGAAGATCAGCGACACCGCCAGGCCGTTGAAGATGGGGTCGTCGAGGATGAAGAAGCCGCCGGTCATGGCGGCCACGGCCGTCAGCGCGATGGGCTGGGCGCGCACGGCGGCGGCGTTCACCACCGCCTGTGCGAAGGCCATGCCCTGCGCGGCCTGCAGCTCGATGAAATCCACCAGCAGGATGGAGTTGCGCACGATGATGCCGGCCAGGGCGATCATGCCGATCATGGACGTGGCTGTGAACTGCGCGCCCAGCAGCGCGTGCCCGGGCATCACGCCGATCACCGTGAGCGGGATCGGCGCCATGATGATCAGCGGGGTCAGGTAGCTGCGGAACTGCGCCACCACCAGCAGGTAGATCAGCAGCAGGCCCACCGCGTAGGCCGCGCCCATGTCGCGGAAGGTCTCGTAGGTCACCTGCCACTCGCCGTCCCACTTGATGGCGTAGGCGCGGTACGGGTCGGCCGGCTGGCGGACCCAGTGTTCCTGCAGCTCGCCCGTGCCGGGCAGCGCAGCGTCGCCCAGGCGGGTGCGGATGTCGAACAGGCCGTACAGCGGCGAGTCGGTGCCGCCGGCGACGTCGCCCCACACGTAGGACACGCCCAGGAGGTCCTTGGTGTAGAGCGGCTTGTCGATCACGCCGTGCTCCACCCGCACCAGCTCGGACAGCGGCACCAGCTGGCCGCTGGCGGCGCGCAGCGGCAGCGCCAGCAGCCCGTCCAGCCCCACCTGTGCCTCGCGCGGCAGCTGCAGGCGCAGCGGCACCGGGTACTTGCTGTGGCCGTCGTGCAGCCAGGCGGCGTCGGCGCCCGACAGCGCGCCCTGCACGGTCTGCGCGATGGTGGCCACCGGGATGCCCAGGGCGTCGGCGCGCGGCCGGTTCACGCGCAGGAAGGCGCGCGGCGCGTCGGCTTTCAGCGAGGTGTCGATGGCCACGATGCCAGGCGTCGCCGTAAAGGCGCGCTCCAGCCGCGCGGCCACCTGCTGGCGGCCCGCCTCGTCGGGGCCGTACACCTCGGCCACCAGCGGGCTCATCACGGGCGGGCCCGGTGGCACCTCGACCAGCTTGATGCGGGCGCCGTGTGCCGCGGCGATCTTCTCCAGGGCCGGCAGCAGGCGCAGCGCGATGGCGTGGCTCTGCTCGGCGCGCTGCGCCTTGTCGACCAGGCTGACCTGCAGATCGCCCTGCTCGGGATCACGGCGGTGGTTGTACTGGCGCACCAGGCCGTTGAAGGTGATGGGGCTGGCGGTGCCGGCGTAGCCCTGCAGGTGCACCACCTCGGGCTGGGCGGCCAGGTGGGCGCCGAGCGCCTGCAGGGTGGCCGCGGTGTCCTCCAGCGGCGTGCCGGCGGGCATGTCCACCACCAGCTGGAACTCCGACTTGTTGTCGAAGGGCAGCATCTTCAGCACCACGGCCTGCACCACGCCCAGGCCCACCGACAGCAGAAGTGCGGCCACGATGCCGGCCAGCAGCAGCCAGCGCTTGCGGGCGCTGGCCAGCAGCGGGCCGAGCAGGCGGGTGAACACGCCGGGCAGGCGGGCCGCAAAGCCCGTGGGCGGGGCCGCGTGGCCGCTGCCGGCCGCGTGCGGCTTCATCAGCCTGAGCGCGAGCCAGGGCGTCACCGTGAACGCGATCGCGAGTGACAGCGCCATGCCCAGGCTGGAGTTGATCGGAATGGGGCTCATGTACGGCCCCATCAGCCCGCTGACGAAGGCCATGGGCAACAGCGCGGCGATCACCGTGAGCGTGGCCAGGATGGTGGGGCCTCCCACCTCGTCCACGGCGGCCGGGATGATCTCCGCCAGCCCCTTGTGCGGCTCGAGCTGCTGGTGGCGGTGGATGTTCTCCACCACCACGATGGCGTCGTCCACCAGGATGCCGATGGAGAAGATGAGCGCGAACAGCGACACGCGGTTGAGCGTGAAGCCCCAGGCCCAGGACGCGAACAGCGTGGCGGTGAGGGTCAGGATCACCGCGGCGCCAACGATCACCGCCTCACGCCGGCCCAGCGCCAGGCCGACCAGCAGGATCACCGAGCCGGTGGCGAAGGCGAGCTTCTGGATGAGCTTGTTCGCCTTCTCGGCGGCGGTCTGGCCGTAGTCGCGCGTGACCGTGGCCTCCACCCCTTCCGGGATCACGCTGCCATGCAGCGCGGCCAGGCGCTCGCGCGCGGCCTGCGCCACGTCCACCGCGTTGGTGCCGGGCTTCTTGGTCAGCTGCAGCGTGATGGCCGGCTGGGCACTGCCCGGCCCCTGCGGCGCGCTCGCGGCGGAGGCGGCGCCCGGGGTGAACCACACGTACTGGCTGGGTTGCGCACTGCCGGCTTGCAGCGTGGCCACCTCGCGCAGGTACACCGGGCGGCCGGCGTGCACGCCCACCACCAGGTCGCCCACGTCGTCCACCGAGCGCAGGAACTCGCCCGTCTCCACGGCCAGCGTCTGGCCGCCCTCCGGCCGGGCCACGCGGCCCGCGGGCAGGCCCACGTTCGCCGCGGCCAGCGTGGCCTTCAGGCGCAGCACGTCGACGCCGCGTTCGCGCAGGCGGGTGGGATCGAGCAGCACCTGCACGCTGCGCGGCGGCGCCCCGATGGAGCGCAGCTCGCGCGCGCCGGGCACGCGCTTGAGCTCGGCCTCCAGGGTGGCGGCCACCGGCTGCAGCTCGGCGGCGGGCCGCCCGTCACGCGACCACAGGGTCACGGCCAGCACCGGCACGTCGTCGATGCCGGTGGGCTGCACGATGGGGGGCAGCGTCCCCAGGCCGGCCGGCAGCCAGTCCTGGTGGGCGTTGAGCACGTCGTACAGGCGCACCAGCGCCTCGGTGCGGGGCACCCCCACCTCGAACTGCACGGTGACCACCGCCAGGCCGGGGCGCGACACCGTGAAGGTGTGCTCGATGCCGGCGATCTGCCCCAGCACCTGCTCGGCCGGGCGCGCCACCATCTGCTGCACGTCCGCGCTGGTGGCCCCGGGGAAGGGGATCAGCACGTTGGCCATGGTCACGTTGATCTGCGGCTCTTCCTCGCGCGGCGTGACCAGCACGGCGAACAGGCCCAGCAGCAGCAGCACGAGTGCCAGCAGCGGCGTCAGCGCATGCGCCTGGAAGGTGCGCGCGAGCCGGCCGGAGACGCCCAGCGCCGGCCCGCGGGCATCGGTGGACAGGGGGGTGCCCATGTCAGGCGCCCCTCAGCGGCTGGACGCCGGCACGGCGCCGGCCAGCCCGGCGCGCTCGGCCTGCGCCGCGACGCGTTCGCCGGCCTGCACGCCGGCCAGCACTGGCACGCGGCCATCGGCGCCCACGGTGCCCACATGCACGGCGCGCAGGGTGAAGCCGTTGTCGCGCGCCACATAGACGGCCGTGAGCTCGCCGCGCCGCAGCACGGCCTCGGCGGGCACGGAGAGCGGTCCACGCGGCGCGGCGGACGACGGCGCCGCGGAGGGCGGGGCGGCGCCCGACCACCGCACGCGCACATGCTGGCCCGGGCGGCCGGGCAGGCCGGCGGGCAGGTCCAGCCGCCATTCGACCGTCTGGCTCACCGGGTCGGTGCCCGGCAAGGCGGTGCTGCGCAGGGGGGTGACCCAGCGCGGCGTGCCGGCCGCCGGGCCCTCGCCCGGCAGCTCGATCTGCGGCGTGGCGTGGCCCAGGCCGCCGGCGCGCGAGGCGGGCACCTGCACCACCGCGCGCAGCGCGCCCGGCGCATACAGCGTCAGGATGGCCCGGCCGGGGCTGGCGAGGTCGCCCGCCTCCAGGTGCGTCTGCAGCACCACGCCGTCGAAGGGCGCGGTGACGGTGGTGAAGCCCTGCTGCACGGCGGCCTGGCGCTGGCCGCCTTCGGCCTGGCGCAGGGCCGCGTCGGTGGCCTGTGCCTGCGTCTCGGCGGTGTCCAGCCCGGCCTGGCTGATGAAGCCCTGGCGTCGCAGCTCGCGGGCACGTTCGGCGGCCAGGGTGGCGTGGCGGCGCTCGGCCCGGGCCTGCGCCACGGCCGCCTGGGCGCGCGCCAGGGCGGCCGCGGCGTCGCGGTCGTCCAGGCGGGCCAGAGGCTGGCCGGCGCGCACCGCATCGCCGGCCTTGACGAGCAGGGCGAGCACATTGCCACCCACCTGGGCGGCCACGGTGGCCTGGCGCACGGCCTGCAGGGTCGCGTCGGCCTCCCGGCCGGCGGCCGCGTGGGCCGCCGCCACCGGGACCGTGGGGACGGCCAGCGTCGCAGCGGCCAGCCCGGCCGGGGCGGCGAGCCACGCCACCGCGAGCGCAGGCAGCGCCAGGGGCATGAGACGGGTGAGGGTTGCCATGGCCGGCATCCTACCATATACCCCACTGGGTATGTGGGACGACCCCCAATGGGCCACCCGGAAAGGCAGCGGGGCGCCCTGCCGTGCTCCGGCTGGCGCCCCGCCTGAGGCCCGCGCATGGCGGGCCCGCGCGTCAGAACTTGTAGGTGGCCGACGCGTAGTAGAACCGGCCGCGCGGGTCGGTGAAGGAGCCGGCGAAGCCGGCCGCGTGCGAGCCGTAGGACGACACCGCCGTGAAGGGCGGCTCCTCGTCGAACAGGTTGCGCACGCCCAGGCGCAGGGTGAGGTGGTCGAAGCCCGTGTACCGCATCTGCAGATTGAAGCGATTGGAATCCTTGACCTTGTGGTCCACGAGCACGCCCACGTTGGCGTCCACCAGGCCCGCCGATTCCGTCCAGCCCTTGACGAACACGTTCTCCAGGCGCACGCCGAAGCTGCCCCACTGCCAGTCGCCGGCCAGCGTGTACTGGAACTCGGGCACCGGCTGCACGCCGCCGCCATCACCAGCCGTGCCCAGGTAGTCCACGTAGGGTTGGCCCTTGCCGGTCTGCTGCTCCCACTGGGTGAGGTAAGTGGTGTCGAACTCCACGCCGAAGCGGCCCATGCCGGCGACGTTCCAGCGCGTGCGCAGGCTCAGGTCGATGCCGGCGGTGCGCAGGCCGCCCAGGTTCTCCACCGGCTGGTCGATGTAGGTGATGAAACCGTCGCTGCCCCGCACGATGCGGCTGTTGTAGCGCTCGTAGAGCGCCGGGTCGGACATGATGGCGTCGCCACTGACCTGCCCGATCTGGTCCTTCTTCTCGATCTGCCAGTAGTCCACGGTGGCGTTCAGCCACGGCAGGGGGTCGGTCACGAGACCGACGGCCCACTGGCGTGACTTCTCGGGTTTCAGGTTGGGATCCGACGAGTTGCGCACGGTGAACTGGGTCTCGCAGCGCGCGCTGTTGGCGAAAGGACAGTCAGGGTCGACGAGCGAGTTCGCCGTGTTGGTGAAGGCCGGTGGCGCATTCACGTCCCACAGGGTGGGGGCACGGAAGCCCGTACCGGCCGACGCCCGCAGGGCAAACTGCTTGTTGGGTTGCCAGCGAAGGGCTGCGCGTGGATTGAAGGTGTTGCCGAAGTCGCTGTACCGGTCGTAGCGCGCCGCCAGGGTCGCCTCGAGGCCCTTGGCGAACGGCATCACCAGTTCACCGAAGACTGCATACACGTTGCGCGAGGCGGCGGTGACGGGCACGGTCCCTTCACCACCGATGTGCAGTCCCAGGCGATAGTCTTCGTTCACCGGCCGATCGTCGGCCTCCTCTCGCCGGAAGTCCACGCCGACGGCCAGAGACATGGGACCCCCAGCGAGGGTCGTCAGCTCCCTGCTGGCCTTGGCGTCGATGGCCGCGACTGTGCTGGTGGATTCGCGCATCGGCCCTTCCATCAGCGTCGTGCGCAGCAGCGCATTGCCGGCCTCGTCCATCGGGCCGAACGGGTTGATGCCGCCGGTCGCGAGCGCCTCGATGAAGCGGCCCTCGTGCACATAGCCGCGGTATTCCAGGCTGCCCGACGCCTGCGACCAGTTGAGGCCAGCGTCGTAGTCCCACCCCATGGCGACCCCGCGCACGCCTGCCACGACGCGCGTCTGCTCGTTGGTGTTGTCGTTGACGCGGTTGCCCACGGGCACCGAGCGCATCATGATGTCCACCGTGCCCGTGTCCGGCACGTCGTAGCCCAGCGCTTCCAGCAGTTCCCGGGGGAAGTAGGGGCTGGTCACCGGCATGGCGAAGTGTGGGTACTCGCCCGTTTCCGGGTTGACCTTGCCCGCGTCGTTGGAGATCGGTACCGGCGCGATGCGGCCGATGTGGTGGCTGCGGGCGTAGGACGCCTCCGCATACAGCTCGGTGTCTTCGTTGAGGTTGTAGCTCACCCGCGCGAAGACGTCACCGCTTTCCTTGTCCGGCAGGTTGTCCAGCGCTGCGGCATAGATGAAGCGGCAGGCCTTGGCCTGCTGGCCGCCGGGGGTGAGGTAGGGCGTGCCGTCATCGTTGGTGAACTCCTGGATGACATTGAACTTCGGGTCGCAGGCGGCGATGTTGGGGTCGTTGGTCACGTCGCCGGCGTAGGCGCCGGGGCTGATGGTGTCGAACTCGTCCCAGAAGCGGCCAGGGAAGCCTCGGCCCGAAGTCGGGGGGGCGGAACCAGGGATTTCGCTGAGGCCGCGCATGTACCACTGCTGGTCGATGGCCTTGATGCGGGTCTGCTTCTGCAGGTTGGCGGTGACCAACAGGTTGAACCGGTTCTCGGCCGGGTCGCCGATGCCGAAGGCGAGGTTGACGCCGGACTCCGTGCCGCCTACCCCGGCCTCCGTGTCGCCGTAGCGCACGGTGAGCTCGCCGCCGCGGTAGTTGCGTCGGGTGATGAAGTTGACCACCCCGCCCACGGCGTCCGAGCCGTAGACGGCCGAGGCGCCATCACGCAGTACCTCCACCCGCTCCAACGCAGCGAAAGGAATGCCGTTCAGGTCGACGGCGGCCGCACCCCCCGCATTGCCGAAGGCGAAGTTGGCGAGCCGCCGCCCGTTCAGCAGCACCAGCGTGGAGTTGGCCCCCAAGCCACGCAGATTGGCCGTGGCCTGCCCGTACCCGATGCCCTGGGTGGTGTCCGAGAACATTGCGCCGCTGGCGCTGACCTTCTGCAACAACTCCTGCACCGTGACGGCGCCACTCTTTTCGATCTGCTCACGGGTGATCACGGTGACGGGCAGGGCGGTCTCGCTGTCCACCCGCTTGATGGACGAGCCGGTGACCTCCACCCGCTGAACGGGTGCATCCTGGGCGATCGCCGGCAAGGTGCCGACGGCCAAGAGCACAGCGGTGCAAAGCCTAGTGCGCTGGAACATGCTTCCTCCTGAGAAACAATGGCCTCGCGGCGCTGCGCCTTCTCGTGGACAGCGCCGCCCCTGGCATGCTCCGTTCGGTGCGCGTACCCAGCGCCTCGCGCGGAGCATGAGCGGGCGATGTTTCGGCGCCAGGGGCCGGATGGGCCCTGGGGCCAACCCGCGACTTGGCGCTTTCGCCACACACTCCCCCCAAAGCAACAGACGGGCCATCTGACGCCTGTGTCGATCCGGTAACCAATGCTTTCAGACACTTCGCCGACCGACCCCCACGCCGTCCTGAACGAGGTGTTCGGCTACACCGCCTTCCGCGGCCACCAGGCGGAGGTCATCGGGCACGTGGTCGGTGGCGGCGACGCCCTCGTGCTCATGCCCACGGGCGGCGGCAAGAGCCTGTGCTACCAGGTGCCGGCCATCGTGCGGCACCGGGCCGGGCAGGGCGTCGCGGTGGTGGTGAGCCCGCTGATCGCGCTGATGCACGACCAGGTGGGTGCGCTGGAGGAGGCGGGGGTGCACGCGGCCTTCCTCAACTCCACGCTGGACGCCGCCGGGGCCCAGGCGGTGGAGCGCGAGCTGCTCTCGGGCCGCCTGGTGATGCTGTATGCCGCGCCCGAGCGCATCACGCATCCCCGGTTCCTGGCCATGCTGGATTCGCTGCGCGAGCGCGGGCAGCTCAGCCTGTTCGCCATCGACGAGGCGCACTGCGTCAGCCAGTGGGGCCACGACTTCCGCGAGGAGTACCTGCAGCTGGGCCTGCTGGCCGAGCGCTACGCCGGTGTGCCGCGCATCGCGCTGACGGCGACCGCCGATGCCCACACCCGCGCCGACATCGTCGAGCGCCTGCAGCTGCAGCAGGCGCGCACCTTCGTCAGCAGCTTCGACCGGCCGAACATCCGCTACACCATCGTGGAGAAGGACAACGGCCGTGCCCAGCTGCTGCGCTTCCTGCGCGACGAGCACGAGGGCGACGCCGGCATCGTCTACTGCCAGAGCCGCAAGAAGGTGGAGGAGACGGCCGAGTGGCTGAACGCCGAGGGCCTGAACGCGCTGCCCTACCACGCGGGCCTGGACGCCGACCTGCGCCGCCGTCACCAGGACCGCTTCCTGCGCGAGGAGGGGCTGGTGATGGTGGCCACCGTGGCCTTCGGCATGGGCATCGACAAGCCCGACGTGCGCTTCGTGGCCCACCTGGACCTGCCCAAGAACATCGAGGGCTACTACCAGGAGACGGGCCGCGCCGGCCGCGACGGCGAGGCGGCAGACGCCTGGATGGCCTACGGCCTGGCGGACGTCGTGAACCAGCGCCGCATGATCGACGAGAGCACCGCGGGCGAGGAGTTCAAGCGCCTGCAGGTGGGCAAGCTCGACGCGCTGCTGGCGCTGGCCGAGAGCCTGGACTGCCGGCGCCAGCGCCTGCTGGCCTACTTCGGCGAAGACACCCCGGCCGCGGCCGTCGCCGGGCCGTCCCAAGTCGGCCGCAGCCCCCTCGGGGGGCAGGGTGACGGCGAAGCCTCGCCCGTGGGGGCCCGCTACCGCTGTGGCAATTGCGACAACTGCCTGTGGCCGCCGGAGCGTTGGGACGCCACCGAGGCCGCCCGCAAGGCGCTGTCATGCATCTACCGCTTCCACCAGCACTCGGGCATCGGCTACGGCGCCGGCCATCTCATCGACGTGTTGCGCGGCAAGTCCACCGACAAGACGCGCGAGCGTGGCCATGAGCAGCTGTCCACCTTCGGCATTGGGGCCGAGCTGTCCGAGACCCAGTGGCGCGGGGTGGTCCGCCAGCTGATCGCGCTCGGCCACGTGGCCAGCGAGGGCGAATACAACACCCTGGTGCTCACGGCGAGTGCGCGCGAGGTGCTGCGCGGCGGCGTGAAGATCGAGCTGCGCGTGCCGCGCGAGCCGGCCCCCCGCAGCCGCGGGGGCCGCACCCGTGGCGCCACGGCCGGCCGGGCGGCCAAGCCCGCGTTGCACCTGGACACCGACGCGCAGCAGCGTTTCGAGGCGCTCAAGGCCTGGCGGGGCGAGGTGGCGCGGGAGCACAACCTGCCGGCCTACATCGTGTTCAGCGATGCCACGCTGCGCCAGATGGCCGCCGAAGCGCCGGACTCGCTCAGCGCCCTGGCGGGCGTCAGCGGGGTGGGCGCCAAGAAGCTCGAGGCCTACGGCCCGGAGATCCTGCGCGTGCTGGACGACTTGCGCTGAGCGCGGGCCGCCCGGCCGGGCGCAGGAAGCGGCCTCTCAGCGCTTCTGGTCCGCCAGGCGAAGCCGGGCCAGGCTGTGCCGGTCGGTGCCGAAGGCGGCGCTCCAGAACGGCTCGTACTTGGCCCCCTTGTCCTGCGCGGGCACGGGCGGCGGGCCGTCCGGACGGCGGGGTTGGGAGTGGGTAAGGACTGACTTCTGCATGTTCATCGGAATCAACGATCCCCCTTGTCCTGGGGGTATACCCCGCCCAACGCGCTCCGTCTGGATCCGGATGACACCGAGTTGTCACCAGGGCAAAGAAATGTGTAGACGCCCGTGTCGGCCCCGCCGCGTCCCGCCGGGGGTGACCCGCACGCTCCCCGGGAGGGGGCGCGTCGGTATCATGGCCGGTTGCCCTCGAGCCACCCATGCCAGACCCCACCGACCTCAGCGCGCCCGCCATCCGCGTCCGCGGCGCCCGCACGCACAACCTGAAGAACGTCGACCTCGACATTCCGAAGCACGCGCTGGTGGTCATCACCGGCCTGTCGGGATCGGGCAAGTCCAGCCTGGCCTTCGACACCTTGTACGCCGAAGGCCAGCGGCGCTACGTGGAGAGCCTGTCGGCCTACGCGCGGCAGTTCCTGCAGCTGATGGACAAGCCCGACGTGGACGTCATCGAAGGCCTGTCGCCCGCCATCAGCATCGAGCAGAAGGCCACCAGCCACAACCCGCGCTCCACCGTGGGCACCGTGACGGAGATCCACGACTACCTGCGCCTGCTCTACGCGCGCGCCGGCACGCCGTATTGCCCCGAGCACGCCGAGCCGCTGGCCGCGCAGAGCATCAGCCAGATGGTGGATGCCGTGCTGGCGCTGCCGGAGGACACCCGGCTGATGGTGCTGGCGCCCGTGGTGCGCGACCGCAAGGGCGAGTTCGTGGAGGCCTTCGCCGACTGGCAGGCGCAGGGCTACGTGCGCTTTCGGGTGGACGGCCAGGTGGTCGAGGCCACCGAGCTGCCCAAGCTGAAGAAGGCCGAGAAGCACGACATCGACGTGGTGATCGACCGCCTGAAATCGCGGCCGGACGCCAAGCAGCGCCTGGCCGAAAGCTTCGAGGCCGCCCTGCGCGTGGCCGAGGGCCGCGCCATCGCGCTGGAGATGGACAGCGGCCGCGAGCACCTGTTCTCGTCGCGCTTCGGCTGCCCGGTGTGCAGCTACTCGCTGCCCGAGCTGGAGCCGCGCCTGTTCTCGTTCAACTCGCCGGTCGGCGCCTGCCCGCACTGCGACGGCCTGGGCCAGCAGACGGTGTTCGACCCCGAGCGCGTGGTCGCCTTCCCGTCGTTGTCCATGGCCGCCGGCGCGGTGAAGGGCTGGGACCGGCGCAACGCCTACACCTTCTCGCTGCTGGAGAGCGTGGCCCGGCACTACGGCTTCGACATCGACGCCGCCTTCGAGGACCTGCCCGAGCGCGCCCGCCAGGTGCTGCTGCACGGGTCCGGCGACGAGGACATCGAGTTCGTCTACGAGGCCGAGGGCAAGGGCGGCCGGCAGCGCGTGGTCAAGCGCTCGCACCCGTTCGAGGGGATCATCCCCAACTTCGAGCGGCGCTTCCGCGAGACGGACTCGGTGGCCGTGCGCGAGGACCTGGTGCGCTACCAGAGCGCGCGGCCCTGCGCCCATTGCCACGGCACGCGGCTCAAGCGCGAGGCGCGCCATGTGTTCATCCCGGGCACGGCGGTCGACCGCGGCAAGCCCATCTACGAGGCGGAGCACCTGACGCTCGCCGACGCACTCGCCTGGTTCGAGGGCCTGAAGCTGGAGGGTGCCAAGGCCGAGATCGCCGACAAGGTGGTGCGCGAGATCCGCGCGCGGCTCAAGTTCCTCAACGACGTCGGCCTGAACTACCTGAGCCTGGACCGCAGTGCCGACACGTTGTCCGGCGGCGAGGCGCAGCGCATCCGGCTGGCCAGCCAGATCGGCTCGGGGCTCACCGGCGTGATGTACGTGCTGGACGAGCCGTCCATCGGCCTGCACCAGCGCGACAACGAACGACTCATCGGCACCCTGCAGCACCTGCGCGACCTGGGCAACAGCGTGCTGGTGGTCGAGCACGACGAGGACATGATCCGGGCGGCCGACTGGTGCGTGGACATGGGCCCCGGTGCCGGCGTGCACGGCGGGCGGGTGATCGCCGCCGGCACCCCGGCCGAGGTGGCCGCCCACCCCGAGTCGCTCACCGGCCGCTACCTCGCGCATGCCCTGCGCATCGAGCTGCCGCAGCGCCGCCCCTGGGCGGCGGAGGGCCCCGCCGACCAGGCTGCCTCCCGGGCGTTGCGCATCGTCAACGCGCGCGGCAACAACCTGCGCAGCGTGACGGTGGAGATCCCGGTCGGCCTGTTCACCTGCGTCACCGGGGTGTCGGGCTCGGGCAAGAGCACGCTGGTCAACGACACGCTGTACACGGCGGTGGCCCGCAAGCTCTACCACAGCCACGCGGAGGCCGCGCCGCACGACGCCATCGAGGGCCTGGAAGCCTTCGACAAGGTGATCAACGTGGACCAGAGCCCCATCGGCCGCACGCCGCGCTCCAACCCCGCCACCTACACCGGCCTGTTCACCCCCATCCGCGAGCTCTTCGCCGAGGTGCCCACGGCGCGCGAGCGCGGCTACGGCGCCGGCCGCTTCAGCTTCAACGTGGCCGGTGGCCGCTGCGAGGCCTGCCAGGGCGACGGCGTGCTCAAGGTCGAGATGCATTTCCTGCCGGATGTGTACGTGCCCTGTGACCTGTGCCAGGGCAAGCGCTACAACCGCGAGACGCTGGAGATCCTCTACAAGGGCCGCAACATCGCCCAGGTGCTGGACATGACCGTGGAGGACGCCCACGGCTTCTTCAGCGCGGTGCCCACCATCGCCCGCAAGCTGCAGACCCTGCTCGACGTGGGCCTGGGCTACATCACGCTCGGCCAGGCGGCCACCACGCTGTCCGGCGGCGAGGCGCAGCGCGTCAAGCTGGCGCTCGAGCTCAGCAAGCGCGACACCGGCCGCACCCTGTACATCCTGGACGAGCCGACCACCGGCCTGCACTTCCACGACACGGCGCAGCTGCTGCGCGTGCTGCACGCCTTGCGCGATGCCGGCAACACCATCGTCGTGATCGAGCACAACCTGGACGTCATCAAGACGGCGGACTGGGTCATCGACATGGGGCCCGAAGGCGGCGCGGGCGGCGGCATGGTGGTGGCGCAGGGCACTCCCGAGCACGTCGCGGACTGCGCCGCCAGCCACACCGGGCGCTTCCTCGCGCCCTTGCTCGGGCGGTAAGGCACGGCGCCTGCCCGGATCCCCGGCGGGCGCGACGGATTGCACGCCCGTCGGCTCGGGGCGAGCGGTTGCCTTCAGTCACAATCTGCGTTTCGCTGGCGTGGCCTCGGCTTTCTCGCGGCAGTCCGCCAGACCCGTTCCGGGTTCTCTGGGAGTGCTCGCATGGCTTGGCGACCCGCGCCTGTGCCGGCCGATGAACCTCTTCGCCAGGCCGCGCTGCGGGACCTGGGCTGGTTCAGCGCCCATACCGACGGCCTGAGTGAGGCCGTGCCTGTCGGCGCCCTGCGGGCGCTGGCGGACGCGGCGCGCCGGCTCTGCGGCTGCCCCGTGGGCCTGGTGTCCCTGGTGGACACCGACCAGGCCTGGCAGGTGGGCGTGGAGGGCGGTGTGGACAGCGCAGCGGAGGGCGCCGGCACCGATGCCCCCGTGCCGCGCTGGCATGTCTCGCCGCGCGCCCAGGCGATCTGCGCGCATGCCGTGGCCGCCAACACCTTCCTGCAGGTGCCCGACGTGCTCGACGACGCACGCTTCGCCGGCGCCATCGCCCACGCGGCCAGCGAAGGATGGCGCTTCTATGCCGCCATGCCGCTGCGTGTGGCGGGCCACCCGGTGGGCACGCTCGCCGTGGCCGCGCCGCGTCCGCACCGGCTGTCACCCGCCCAGCGCCAGCAGCTCGAGCAGCTGGCCCATGCCGCCGAGGCCCTGCTGGCCGCCCAGCATGCGCGCGAGGCCCTCGCCCGGGAGGCCGCGCGCCTGGGCGACCTGGCCCGGGCCTCGGGCGACTGGCTCTGGGAGCTCGACGCGCAGGGGCGGCACCGCTGGCTGTCCGAGGATTTCGAGCGCCTGGCGGGTGTGCCTGCCAGCAGCCTGATCGGCCAGGTGATCGCCGACGAACCCTGCGTGGACCCCGTCGGCGAGCCGCTCGGGCCGGGGCTGGGCCTGCATGCGCGGCTGGCCGCGCAACCCCCGCAACCGCTCACCCGCGTAGTGACCCGGCTGCTCACGCCGCGGGGGCCGCTGTATGTGTCGCGCAGCGCGGTGCCCGTGTTCGACGCGCAGGGCCGGCTCGAGGCCTGGCGCGGCAGCGCGCGCGACGTGACCGCCCAGGTGGTGGCCACGCGCCGCACCCAGGCGCGCGACCGTCGGCTGCACACGCTGCTGGCGCAGCTGCCCGGGGCGGCGTTCCAGCTGCGCCTGCGCGCCAATGGCAGCCAGCCGCATTTCCTGTACGTGAACGATGGCCTGCGGGAGCTGCTCGGCGCCAACCCCGAGGAGGGGCCGGGCAGCGTGCTGCCCCTGTGGCAGCGGGTCGCCAAGGCCGACCGCCGGGCCTTGGCACAGGCCCTGCGCGCTGCGCTGCGCCAGGGCCGCCCCATGCACGTGGAGCTGCAGTTCCTGCGCGCCGATGGCCAGTGGCGCTGGCTGGAGACGCGCGCGACGGCCGAGCCGCAGCCCGACGGCCGGGTCGTGCTGCACGGCTTCACCTGGGACGTGAGCGATCGGCGTCGGGCTCAGGACGCGCTGCGCCAGCACGAATCGCTGCGGCTGGCGCACGAAGGCGCCGAGCGCGCCAGCCGCGCGAAGTCGGAGTTCCTCTCGCGCGTCAGCCACGAGCTGCGCACCCCGCTGAACGCGATCCTCGGCTTCACCGACCTCATGGCCCTGGACAGCCGCCAGCCGCTGGGGGACACGCAGCGGCGCCGGCTCGAAGGCGTGCGCCAGGCCGGGCAGGGCTTGCTGGCGCTGGTCGACGACGTGCTGGACGTCTCGCGCATCGAGCAGGGCCAGCTGCGTCTGCGGCATGACCCGGTGCCCCTGGCGGCGCTGCTGCGGGCGGCCGGCGAGGCGGTGGAGCCGCTCGCGCGCAGCCACGGCGTGTCCTTGTCCGCCCTCGAGCCGGGCCCCGCCTGCGCGCGGGGCGACGCGGCGGCCATGCAGCAGGTGCTGGTGAACCTGCTGAGCAACGCGATCAAGTACAACCGGCCCGGTGGCGCCGTGCGCGTGTCCTGCGAGACGGCGTCCGACGGCCACTGGTCGGTGCATGTGGACGACGAAGGCCCGGGGCTGCGCCCTGACCAGCTGGCACAACTGTTCCAGCCCTTCAACCGCCTGGGTGCCGAGCGGCGACGCATCGGCGGCACGGGCCTGGGGCTGGTGATCGCGCGCGCGCTGGCGCGCGCCATGGGAGGTGACGTGATGGCGACGAGCACGCCGGGACAGGGAAGCCGATTCACCATGCGCCTGGCGCCTGCTGCGCCGGCGGAATCGGGGGGCGGTGCATCCGGCGCCGCGCAGGCGGCGGGCCCGTCCACGCCAGCGGCGACTGGCCGCGAGGTGCTCTATATCGAGGACGAGCCGCTGAACGTGCTGCTGATGGAAGAGGTGTTCCGCACGCAGCCCGGCTGGACGCTGCACGTGGCGCGCGACGGCGAGACAGGCGTGGCGCTCGCGCGGCAGCTGCAGCCGCAGCTCGTCCTGATCGACATGAACCTGCCCGACATGAACGGCCTGGAGGTGCTGCGCCGGCTGCGCGCGGATGGCCGCACCGCGGGCCTGCTGTGCGTGGCCCTCTCGGCCGACGCCATGGGTGAGCAGATCAGTGCCGCGCGCGCCGCGGGTTTCGACGACTACTGGACCAAGCCCATCGACCTCACGCGGCTGCTCGACGACGTGCGCCGCATCATCGAGCGCCGAGCGGGCGACGCCTGAGCCCCGCCCGCAGCCGCGCCCGCCAGCCGGCGGGCCCAAGAAAAAAGCCGGCTTGCGCCGGCTTCTTCATGTCTGGGCGGGATCCGCTCAGCTCAGGTGGCTGTTGATCAGCTTGGTCATCTCGAACATCGAGACCTGCGCCTTCTTGAAGATCTCCTTCAGCTTGGCGTCGGCGTTGATCATCGTCTTCTTGGCCTTGTCCTGCAGGCCGTTCTTCTTGATGTATTCCCAGACCTTCTTCGTCACCTCGGTGCGCGGCGCGGGCTTCTCGCCGATGACGGCGGCCAGCTGCGGGCTGGGCGTCATGGCCTTCATGAACGCCGGGTTCGGGGTGCGCTTCTTGGCCGGGGCGGCCTTCTTCGCCGGGGCCTTCTTGGCGGGCGCCGCCTTGGCCGGAGCGGCCTTCTTCGCGGGCGCCGCCTTCTTCGCCGGGGCGGCCTTCTTGGCCGGGGCCGCTGCCTTCTTGGCGGGGGCGGCCTTCTTCGCCGGAGCGGCCTTCTTGGCCGGAGCGGCCTTCTTCGCAGTTGCCATGTCGATTCTCTCCATCAAGGGTTGATGTGCCGGGCCCGGGTGGAAGCCGCGTGAGCTTCCATTTCTCGCAAGACTCTCAGCGTGGGGAATGGTACTGCCTGCACGAGGGGCTGAGAAGCCGTTTTCCCTCTGAAAACGGCCTGTCCACCCTCGAAAAACGGCTGTTCTGTCGCTCCTGGGCATCACCTGGGGCGCGTTGGATACCGTCACCCGTATTTTCACGAGGGAGAACACGGGGGCGCGGGTGGCCGGACGCGATGGCCCGCCCGCGCCGCGCTTGCGCGCCCCGCCCGTCACCGCACAATGCGCGGGTCCGTGGCCGCCGGCGCCACCTGGTCCACTGCCCGATTCCACGAAAGGACACTGCCCGATGAAGCTCGTCGCCCGCTGGATGCTGCTGGCCGCCGCCCTGCTGCTGGTCTCCTACGTCTACACCGGCGTCACCGTCACCAGCTTCGGCGCGGCCCTGGTGGCGGCGCTGGTGCTCGGCCTGCTCAACACTCTCGTGCGGCCCCTGCTCGTGCTGCTCACGCTGCCTGTCACGCTGATCACGGTGGGCCTGTTCCTGTTCGTCATCAATGCGCTGATGTTCTGGTCGGCCGCCTCCCTGCTTGACGGCTTCTCCGTCACCGGCTTCGGCGCCGCGCTCATCGGCTCGCTCATCTACAGCGCCTGCGGCGTGGTCATCGACCTGGCCGTGGAGCGCCTCTTCGCCGCGGACTGAACCCCGAGGACGCGCCGGGGCGCCTGCGCCCCGTCTGTCTTCGCCACCGATCCACTTCGCCCGCTGACCGGGCGGACCTACCTGGAGGGCCCACGCCATCGCCTCGAACCCCGTCATCCTCGAACTCGCCGCCGGTGAACTGCGGCTGGCCCTGCGCCCCGACCTGGGCGCCAGCATCGCCGGCCTCTGGCATGCCGGCCTGCCGGTGATGCGCAGCACCGAGCCCGAGTCCCTGGCGTCGTCGCGCCTGTCGGCGTGCTACCCGCTCGCGCCGTATTCCAACCGCCTGGGCTTCCGCAAGTTCCGCTGGCAGGGCCGCGACCACACCACCCAACCCAACTTCGACGACAACCCGCACTCGGTGCATGGCGTGGCCTGGCAGCGGGCCTGGGACGTCGTGTCGCACGACGCGCAGTCGGCCGAGCTGGTCTACGAGCACGCGGGCGACGCGCACTGGCCCTTCGCCTTCACGGCGCGCCAGCGTTTCACCCTTTCGCCCGGCGAGCTGAAGGTCGAGCTGTCCGTCACCAACCGCGCCGACGAGGCGCAGCCCGTCGGCCTGGGCTGGCACCCCTACTTCCCCAAGCGCAGCCGCAGCCGCCTGCACATCGAGCTCACCGACCGCTGGGAGCCGGATCCCACGGGCCTGCCCACGCGCAAGGTGCCGCAGGCCGGCATCGACGCCGACATCGCGCACCTCGATTTCGACAACTGCTTCGATGGCTGGCCCGGCCAGGCGCGCATCCGCGACGAGAAGCTGCGCATGGTGCTGCGCTCCAACCTGCGCCACCTCGTCGTCTTCACACCGCAGACCAAGCCCTACTACTGCGTCGAGCCGGTCAGCCACGTGAGCAACGCCATCCACATGGCCGACCCGCTGGCCCACGGCCTGGTGAAGCTGGAGCCGGGCGAGACGGTGGAGGGCTGGATGTCGCTGGAGGTGGCGCCGGTATGACGAGCGGGCCGCCGCCGTGGTCGCCGCTGCCCGTGCCGCCGTGCGGGCTGGGCGAGTCCCCGTTCTGGCACCCGTCCGAGCGGGCGCTGTACTGGTGCGACATCCCCGGCCGGCGGCTGCATCGCTTCGAGCCGGCGTCCGCTCGCCACCATGCGTGGGCGCTGGACACCGAGCCGGGCAGCCTGGCGCCCCTGCCGGACGGGCGCCTGCTGCTGGCCATGCGCGATGGCCTGTGGCGCTTCGACCCGCGTCGCGGCGAGCGCCACCGCCTGGCCGCTGCGCCCTACGACACCGCGCACGAGCGGTTCAACGACGGCAAGGCCGACCCGCAGGGCCGCTTCTGGGTCGGCACGATCTACGAGCCGCGCGACCCGGCCCGCGCGGCGCTGTACCGCTACGCCCATGG
Organism: Ideonella sp.; assembly: GCF_041918995.1. GTDB lineage: Bacteria > Pseudomonadota > Gammaproteobacteria > Burkholderiales > Burkholderiaceae_C > Ideonella. Next base: position 34,944 of record NZ_JAYRUN010000005.1, read on the forward strand.
CCGGCTCGACCGCGTGGCCGGCGACGTGACCGTCAGCAACGGCCTGGCCTGGAGCCCGGACGGGCACACCATGTACTGGACCGACACCAAGGCGCACACGGTGTACCGGCTGGCGTTCGACCCCGCGGACGGCAGTGTGTCGCAGCGCGAGGTGCTGGCGCGCTTCGCGCCCCGCGCGGCGGACGAGCCGCTGGCCCACTATGGCGGCCGGCCCGACGGCGCCGCGGTCGACGCGGAGGGCGCCTACTGGGTCGCCATGTTCGAAGGCCAGCGCGTGCTGCGCCTGTCCTCGGACGGGCAGCTGCTGGAGGAGCTGCGGCTGCCCGTGCGCTGCCCCACCATGGTGTGCTTCGGCGACGACGACCTGCGCACGCTGTACGTCACCACCGCGCGGGACAAGCGGCCGGCCGACGAGCTGGCCGCGCAGCCGTGGGCCGGGCAGGTGCTGCGACTGCGCGTGAATGTGCCGGGCCTGCCGGTCAACTTCGCCCAGGTCTAGGGCCCGCGCGCACGCACCCGCAGCGGGAGGTCAAGGCCGGGCGAGGGTTTGCCCATATAATCCCGCGGCTTTGCCCACCACCACACCGGACCTGCCCTTGACTGAGCCTGCCACTGCCCGACCGGGCACGCCGCGGCCGGACCCCTGGGCCGATCTGGATGATGAGGGCGCCAAGCCGCCAATCAAGGCCCTCACCCGCGAAGAGGCGCGGGCCCTGGTGGCGACTCTGCCTGCCGTGTCACCGTGGCGGGTGGTCGCGGTCCAGGCCGCGGTGGGCGTCGTCGTGGCCGCGCTTGCGTGGCTGTGGACGGGTGAGTTGTCTCATGCCTGGTCGGCGCTGTATGGCGCCGGCGTGGTGGTGGTGCCGGGGGCCTTGATGGCCCGTGGCATGACCAGCCGCTTCAGCAGCGTGGCGCCCGGCGTGTCTGCCGTCAGCTTCATGTTGTGGGAGATGGTCAAGATCGCGGTTTCGCTCGCGCTGCTCGTCGGCGCGCCGAAGCTGGTGCCGCAACTGAGCTGGCCGGCCCTGCTGGTGGCTCTGGTGGTGTGCATCAAGGTGTATTGGGTCGCGCTCGCTTGGCGTGGGCGACGGGCAAGTTGAACGCTGGTTGAACAGTTAGCACGGACGATCAATTCATGGCAGCCGAAGGTCAAGCCGCAGCACACGGACCCACCGCGGGCGAGTACATCGTCCACCACCTGACCCACGCGCGGAACAAGGAACTGAACGGTCCCTTCGACCTGTCGGTCGTGGCGTGGGACTCCATGTTCTTCTCCATCCTGCTGGGCGCGCTCGGCTGCTTCCTGCTGTGGCGCGCCGCGCGCCGCGCCACCTCGGGCGTGCCCGGCCGCTTCCAGGCGGCGGTGGAGCTCCTCGTCGAGATGGTCGAGTCGCAGGCCAAGGGCATCGTGCACAACGCCCAGAGCCGCAAGCTGGTGTCCCCGCTGGCGCTCACCGTGTTCGTCTGGATCTTCCTGATGAACGCGATGGACCTGCTGCCCGTGGATCTGCTGCCCTTCATCTGGGAGAAGATCGTCGGCGCCACCGGCGGCGACCCGCACCACGCCTACCTGCGTGTCGTGCCCACCGCGGACCTGTCGGTGACGATGGGCCTGTCGGTCGGCGTGCTCATCGTCTGCCTGGTCTACAACGTCAAGATCAAGGGCATCGGCGGTTGGGTGCACGAGCTGTTCTCCGCCCCCTTCGGCAGCCACTGGGCGCTGGCGCCCTTCAACTTCCTCATGCAGATGATCGAGTTCGTCGCCAAGACGGTCTCGCACGGCATGCGACTGTTCGGCAACATGTACGCCGGCGAGCTCATCTTCCTGCTGATTGCCCTCATGGGCGGCGCCTGGGGCACCGTGGGTGTCGGCACCGCGCTGGGCCTGTCGATCGGCCACATCATCGCCGGCTCCGCCTGGGCGATCTTCCACATCCTGATCATCACCCTGCAGGCCTTCGTGTTCATGATGCTCACGCTGGTCTACATCGGTCAGGCACACGACGCGCACTGACCCCCGGGCGGCCGTCTCGTTCTTTTCCTTTCCCTTCCTCCAACACAACCCTTCTCTCCTAGGAGTCATCATGGAAGTCATCAGCTTTGTTGCCCTCGCCGCCGGCCTGATCATCGGTCTGGGTGCCGTCGGTGCCTGTATCGGCATCGGCATCATGGGCAGCAAGTACCTGGAGTCCGCCGCTCGCCAGCCCGAGCTGATGGGCGAACTGCAGACCAAGATGTTCCTGCTGGCCGGCCTGATCGACGCGGCCTTCATCATCGGTACCGGTATCGCCCTGTGGTTCGCCACCGCGAACCCCTTCCTGGGCCAGATCGCCCAGGTCGCCGCCCGCTGAACCCGGCTCGGTCGTGTTGAGAGGGCCGGGTGCGCGGCGTGATGCCGCGCACCCGCGCTGAATGTCCCCGCCACCGTTCGAGGCAATCAAGTGAGCATCACCGGTACCCTCATCGTCCAGATGATCGTGTTCCTGATCCTGGTCTGGTTCACGATGAAGTTCGTCTGGCCGCCGATCACCGCCGCGCTGGACGAGCGCGCGAAGAAGATCGCCGAAGGGCTGTCGGCCGCCGACAAGGCGAAGGCCGAATCGGCCGCCGCCGCCAAGACGATCCAGGCCGAGCTGTCGGCCGCCAAGGATGACGCCGCGAAGCGTCTGTCCGACGCCGAGCGCCTGGGCCAGCAGCTGGTCGAGGAAGCCAAGGCGCGCGCCAGCGAAGAAGGCGCCAAGATCATCGCCGCCGCCAAGGCCGAGGCCGAGCAGGAAGCCGTCAAGGCCCGCGAGGCCCTGCGCGAGCAGGTGGCTCTGCTGGCCGTCAAGGGCGCCGAACAGATCCTCAAGCGCGAAGTCAACGCCGGCGTGCACGCCGACCTGCTGAACCGCCTGAAGACGGAGCTCTGACCATGGCTGAGCTCGCCACCATCGCCCGCCCCTACGCCGAGGCCCTGTTCAAGGCCAGTGCCGGCGAAGACGCCCGCACCCTGGCCGACCAGCTCGAGACCCTGGGCCAGGTCGCCGGCCACGCGCAGCTGCGCCAGTTCGCCGACAGCCCCAAGGTCAGTGCGGAGCAGGTGTTCGAGCTGGTCGTGGGCGTTGCACGCCTGAACCTCTCGCCCAAGGTCGCCAACCTGCTGCGCACCGTCATCGAGAACGGCCGCCTCTACGCCCTGCCGGAGATCGCCGCGCACTACCGCGCCCAGGTCAACGCCGCCACCGGGGTGTTCGATGCGCGCATCACCAGCGCCTTCCCGCTCGACGCCGGCCAGCTGGCCGACGTGGTGGCGACGCTGGAGAAGCGCTTCGGCCGCAAGCTCAACGCCTCGGTCTCCGTCGATGAATCCCTGATCGGCGGCATCCGCGTCGAAGTGGGTGACGAGGTGCTGGACACCTCCGTCAAGGCCCGCCTCGAGCAGATGAAGGCCGCCCTGACGCACTGACGGCGCCATCCACCGCGGCAGCCCGCCCGGCACACCCAATCGGCGACCAGCCCGACGCTAGCGCCCACACGCTTTCGGAGAAAGCCATGCAACTGAATCCCGCTGAAATTTCCGAACTGATCAAGAGCCGCATCGAAGGCCTGGGCGCCTCGTCGGACATCCGCAACCAGGGCACCGTCGTCTCCGTGACCGACGGCATCGTCCGCGTCCACGGCCTGTCCGACGCGATGCAGGGCGAAATGCTCGAGTTCCCCGCCGGCAAGGACGGCCAGCCCTCGTTCGGCCTGGCGCTGAACCTCGAGCGCGACTCCGTCGGCGCCGTGATCCTGGGCGAGTACGAGCACATCTCCGAAGGCGACACCGTCAAGTGCACGGGCCGCATCCTGGAAGTGCCCGTGGGCCCCGAGCTGATCGGCCGCGTGGTCAACGCGCTGGGCCAGCCCATCGACGGCAAGGGCCCGATCAACGCCAAGATGACCGACGTGATCGAGAAGGTCGCGCCGGGCGTGATCGCGCGCAAGTCGGTGGACCAGCCGGTGCAGACCGGCCTGAAGTCGATCGACTCGATGGTGCCCGTCGGCCGTGGCCAGCGCGAGCTGATCATCGGCGACCGCCAGACCGGCAAGACCGCGGTGGCGATCGACGCGATCATCAACCAGAAGGGTCAGAACATGACCTGCGTCTACGTCGCGATCGGCCAGAAGGCGTCGTCGATCAAGAACGTGGTGCGCGCTCTCGAGCAGGCCGGCGCGATGGAGTACACCATCGTCGTGGCCGCGTCGGCGTCCGAATCCGCCGCCATGCAGTACGTCGCTGCCTACTCCGGCTGCACGATGAGCGAATACTTCCGCGACCGCGGCCAGGACGCCTTGATCGTCTACGACGACCTGTCCAAGCAGGCCGTCGCGTACCGCCAGGTGTCGCTGCTGCTGCGCCGTCCGCCGGGCCGTGAAGCCTTCCCGGGCGACGTGTTCTATCTCCACAGCCGTCTGCTCGAGCGTGCCGCGCGCGTGAACGCCGACTATGTCGAGGCCTTCACCAAGGGTGAGGTCAAGGGCAAGACCGGTTCGCTGACCGCGCTGCCGATCATCGAGACGCAGGCCGGCGACGTGTCCGCCTTCGTCCCGACGAACGTCATCTCGATCACCGACGGCCAGATCTTCCTGGAGACCAACCTGTTCAACGCCGGCATCCGTCCCGCCATCAACGCGGGCATCTCAGTGTCGCGCGTCGGTGGTGCCGCCCAGACGAAGCTGATCAAGTCGCTGTCCGGCGGCATCCGTACCGACCTGGCGCAGTACCGCGAGCTGGCCGCCTTCGCGCAGTTCGCGTCCGACCTGGACGAAGCCACCCGCAAGCAGCTGGACCGCGGTGCCCGCGTGACCGAGCTGCTGAAGCAGGCGCAGTACTCGCCGCTGCCCATCAGCCTGATGGCTGCCACGCTGTACGCCGCCAATAAGGGCTACCTCGACTCGATCGACGTCAAGAAGGTCCTGGACTTCGAGCGGGGTCTGCACCAGCACCTGCGCTCCAGCCACGCCGCGTTGCTGAACAAGCTCGAGACCGAGAAGGCCATGGACAAGGCGGCCGAGGAAGAGCTCGGCGCAGCCATCGCTGCGTTCAAGAAGTCCTTCGCCTGAAGCACTGACCCCTGAACCAGGAGAACCGTCATGGCGGTCGGCAAGGAAATACGCGGCAAGATCAAGTCGGTGGAGAACACCCGCAAGATCACCAAGGCCATGGAGATGGTCGCCGCGTCCAAGATGCGCAAGGCGCAGGAACGCATGCGGTCCGCGCGCCCCTACAGCGACAAGATCCGCAACATCGCGGCCAACCTGTCGCAGGCGAACCCTGAGTACCACTCGCCCTACATGCGCACCGGCGGCAACGCCGGGACGTCCGGCTTCATCGTCGTCACCACGGACAAGGGTCTGTGCGGCGGCCTGAACACCAACATCCTGCGCGCCGTCACCAACAAGATGCGCGACGTGCAGGGCGCCGGTGGCCAGGTCCAGGCGGTGGCCATCGGCACCAAGGGCAACGGCTTCCTCAACCGCATCGGCGCCAAGGTGGTGTCGCATGCGCTCGGCCTGGGCGACGCGCCGCAGATCGAGAAGCTCATCGGCCCCGTCAAGGTGATGCTCGATGCCTTCGTCGAGGGCAAGGTGGACGCGGTCTACCTCTGCTACACGAAGTTCATCAACACGATGAAGCAGGAGCCGGTCGTCGAACAGCTGCTGCCGCTGGCGCCCGCGGCGCTGGCGCAGAGCGAAGCCGAGAAGAAGGCCTATGGCTGGGACTACCTCTACGAGCCGGACGCCGCCACCGTCATCGACGAGCTGCTGACCCGCTACATCGAGGCCCTGGTGTACCAGGCGGTGGCCGAGAACATGGCCTCCGAACAGTCCGCGCGCATGGTGGCGATGAAGGCGGCCACCGACAACGCCGGCAACCTGATCAATGAACTGAAGCTCATCTACAACAAGACGCGTCAGGCAGCGATCACCAAGGAACTGTCGGAAATCGTCGGCGGCGCGGCCGCCATCGGTGGCTGAAGCCGGCCCGCCGAACGCATCGCATTCGAATTTGAAGGATCCGAAAAATGACTCAAGCCCAAGGCAAGATCGTTCAGTGCATCGGCGCCGTGGTGGACGTGGAGTTCCCGCGTGACCGCATGCCCAAGGTGTACGACGCCCTGAAGATGGAAGGCTCGGCCCTGACGCTGGAAGTCCAGCAGCAGCTCGGCGACGGCGTGGTGCGCACCATCGCGCTGGGTTCGTCCGAAGGCCTGCGCCGCGGCCTGACGGTGTTCAACACCGGCAACCCGATCACCGTGCCGGTCGGCAAGGCCACGCTGGGCCGCATCATGGACGTGCTGGGTTCGCCCATCGACGAGCGCGGTCCGATCGACCAGACCTACACGGCCTCCATCCACCGCAAGGCCCCCGCCTACGACGAGCTGTCGCCCTCCACCGAGCTGCTGGAAACCGGCATCAAGGTGATCGACCTGATCTGCCCGTTCGCCAAGGGCGGCAAGGTGGGTCTGTTCGGCGGCGCCGGCGTCGGCAAGACCGTGAACATGATGGAGCTCATCAACAACATCGCCAAGGCGCACTCGGGTCTGTCCGTGTTCGCCGGCGTGGGTGAGCGCACCCGTGAGGGCAACGACTTCTACCACGAGATGTCGGACTCCAAGGTCGTCGTGCAGGAGAACCTGTCCGAGTCCAAGGTGGCGATGGTCTACGGCCAGATGAACGAGCCCCCGGGCAACCGTCTGCGCGTGGCGCTGACCGGCCTGACGATGGCCGAGTCGTTCCGCGACGAAGGCCGTGACGTGCTGTTCTTCGTGGACAACATCTACCGCTACACGCTGGCCGGCACGGAAGTGTCCGCGCTGCTGGGCCGCATGCCGTCCGCGGTGGGCTACCAGCCGACGCTGGCCGAGGAAATGGGCCGCCTGCAGGAGCGCATCACCTCCACCAAGGTGGGCTCGATCACCTCCATCCAGGCCGTGTACGTGCCGGCGGATGACCTGACCGACCCGTCTCCCGCCACGACCTTCGCCCACCTGGACGCCACGGTGGTGCTGTCGCGTGACATCGCCGCGCTGGGCATCTACCCCGCCGTGGACCCGCTGGATTCCACCTCGCGCCAGATCGACCCGAACGTCGTGGGCGAGGAGCACTACAGCACCACGCGCGCCGTGCAGGCTACGCTGCAGCGCTACAAGGAACTGCGCGACATCATCGCCATTCTCGGCATGGACGAGCTGGCGCCGGAAGACAAGCTGGCCGTGGCGCGCGCCCGGAAGATCCAGCGTTTCCTGTCGCAGCCGTTCCACGTGGCCGAGGTGTTCACCGGCACGCCGGGCAAGTACGTGCCGCTGAAGGAAACCATCCGCGGCTTCAAGATGATCGTGGCCGGCGAGTGCGACCACCTGCCCGAGCAGGCCTTCTACATGGTCGGCACGATCGACGAGGCCTTCGAGAAGGCGAAGAAGATCCAGTGATGGCCCACCCCCGAGGCGCCTGCGGCGCCTCCCCCTCAAGGGGGCGCCACACGCGGCCCGGCGAAGCCGGCTGCGCGGTGACCGCCGGGTTCGGTCTGAGGCACGCAACGGAGTACTGACATGGCAACCATTCACGTCGACGTCGTCAGCGCGGAGGAGTCGATCTTCTCGGGCGAGGCGAAGTTCGTCGCGCTGCCGGGAGAGAACGGCGAGCTCGGCATCCTGCCGCGCCACACGCCGCTGATCACGCGCATCAAGCCGGGTGCGGTGCGCATCGAGCGGGCCGACAACGGCGAGGAGGAGTTCGTCTTCGTCGCCGGCGGCATCCTCGAGGTGCAGCCCGGTACGGTCACGGTGCTGGCCGACACGGCCATCCGCGGCCATGACCTCGACGAGGCCAAGGCGCTGGAAGCCAAGAAGCTCGCCGAGGACGCGATGAAGAACGCCAAGAGCGACATCGACTTCGCCAAGGCGCAAGGCGAGTTCGCGGCCATGGCCGCGCAGATCGCGGCCATCCAGAAGCTGCGCCGCACGCGCTGACCGCGCCAGCCGCCCCGCCCACCGGCGAGGCGCACCGAGAACCCGCCCGGCCCGCCCGCCCGGCGGGTTTTCTCTTTCCTGGCCACGCGCCGCGCCAGGCACTCAGCGCCGGGCGCCGAGCGGGGGCCCGACGATCAGCCTGCCGGGCCTGGGGGCCGGCGATGGGGCGCCAGCCAGCCCTCCAGCCAGCGCAGTGCCTGCCCCTCCTCACGCGCACGGCGGGCCTCGTCCAGGCACACCGCACCCGGCGCCACGACCGCCAGCCACAACGCCCACAGGCGCTGGCGTTCGGCCTGGGACAGCGTGGTGTCGAACAGCCAGCCATCCAGCGCGTCGTGCAGGGGGGAGCCTGCCAAGGCGTGCCACCGGGCAGCGCTCACCTGCTGCCGCATCCACGCCTCGGCCGCGTCGGCCGGCCACAGTCGCAGCAGGCGGGTGAACCACGCCAGCCGATCCGCCAGCTCACCCGCACGCAGGCCCAGGCGCACTGGCTCGCCGCCGTCGAGCAGCTGCCGGGCAGCCTCACGCAGCCGAGGTGAGTCGCCGGCTGGCGATTCGCTGCCTGCCAGGTGCGCCAGCAGCGCACCGTCCGCAGGGCCCGGCTCGGCGGCGATCAGCACCGTGGCCGGTGGCATGGCGCGGTGCCGTGACAGGCGCCGGTGGACGCGGGACTGCAGGTTCATGGCTGGTCGCCTCCGCGAGACAGCGTGAACCACCCGCGGTCGGGGAGGGGCTCGACATGCATGCGGGCTTTGTAGGGGCAGGCCCCCCTTGTCGACAGCCCCCGATCTAGGGGCGCGGTGCGAGCTAGGGGGCCGCCAGCCGCCCCGGCCTCAGGCGATCACGTGGACGGTGTTGGTCAGCTCGTTGGCATTGGGTGCGTCGCCCGCCAACGGGTAGTGCTGCACGAGCAGGGCGTCGACCGCCGCCAGCGCCTGCGACAGCCCTTCCTCGAAACGCCCCGCACGCAGCGCCCTCGAGAGCTCGCGGACCATGGTGGCCCAGTGCTCGGCGGGGACGCAGCGGTCCAGGCCCCGATCGACCACGAGCTCGATCTCGTGGTCGGCCAGGAGCAGGTAGATCAGCACGCCGTTGTTGTGCTCGGTGTCCCACACCCGCAGCTTGCCGAACAGGGCGACCGCGCGCTCGCGGGCGGGCGCGCCGCGCCACAGGTAGGACAGCGGCAGGCCCGCCTCGACGCACACGCGGATCTCGCCACTGTGGTGGCGCTCGCTCTGCGCCACCTGCGCCTCCAGCCGGTCCAGCGCCTCGGCGGGCAAGGCGCGCCGCACGCTGCGCTCGTCCACCCAACGGTGCCGCAGCAGCCGAGCCAGACGCGACCCCATGCCAGGGCGATTGCCTGCCTGCATCACCAGTCTCCCGACGCACCGCCGCCGCCGAAGTCGCCCCCGCCACCGGAGGAGAAGCCACCGCCGCCGCCGAAGCCGCCGCCACCACCGAACCCGCCACCGCCCCAGATGATGGGCACGCCACCCCCGTGACGGCCCGCTCGCCGGCCGGCCGCACCCACCCCCATCACCCCCACCAGCACCAGCGCCAGCACGCCCGCGACGCCGGCCAGCAGCAGGGGGGCGCCCAGCCACCAGGCCAGGCCGCCGGCCGTGCCGGCGGTGGCCATGCTGCCCAGGCGCCGGCCGAGCACGCCGGTGAGCACGGCGCCGACGATGGGCACGCCCACGAAGAAGAACATGGCGAGGGCTTCCCAGTCGAAGCCACCCCCGCCGCCACCGACGCCGCCGCCGCTGCGCTGGCGGTCGGCCGGCACGGGCATGCCTTCGCCCCGCACGCGCGCCGCCAGCGCGTCGACGCCCGCGTTCAGGCCGCCCGCGAAATCGCCTGCCCGGAATGCAGGGCGCATGTGGCGGTCGATGACCTGTCGCGCCGCCAGGTCGGGCACCGCTCCCTCCAGCGCCTTGGCCACCTCGATGCGCACGCGCCGGTCGTCGCGGGCGACGAGCACCAGCAGCCCATCGCCCACCTCGCGTCGCCCGACCTTCCACTGGTCGGCGACGCGATGCGCAAAGGACGTGATGTCCTCCGGCTGCGTCGTGGCCACGAGCAGCACCACGACCTGGCTGCCCAGCTCACCCTCCAGGGCCTGCAGCTTGGACTCCAGCGCCGCGCGCTGCGGGGGCGTCAGGACGCCGGCCGTGTCGGTGACGCGGGCCGACAGGGCGGGCACCGGCTGCAGGTCCTGCGCCCGCACCGGGGCCGCCACGGCACACGCCCAGGCCAGCATCAGCCACCCCCAGGCGGCCAGCGCGCGTGCCATGCGCGGTGCCTCAGCGCGACGCGGCCGGCGCGGCCGGCGCGGCCGGCGCCGCCGGCTTGTCGAAGCTCACCGCGGGGGGCGTCGCGATCGCGCGCTCGTTGTCCACGGTGAAGCTCGGCTTCACCTCGTAGCTGAAGACCATGGCCGTGAGGTTGGTGGGGAAGCTGCGCGCCAGCACGTTGTAGGCCTGCACCGACTGGATGTAGCGGTTGCGCGCGACGGTGATGCGGTTCTCCGTGCCCTCGAGCTGCACGCGCAGGTCCTGGAAGCCCTGGTTGGCCTTCAGGTTCGGGTAGTTCTCGCTCACCACCAGCAGCCGGCTCAGCGCACCGCTCAGTTCACCCTGGGCCGCCTGGAACTTCTGGAAGGCCTCGGGGTTGTTGATGAGCTCGGGGGTGGCCTGGATGGAGGTGGCCTTGGCGCGCGCCTCGACCACCTTGGTGAGGGTGTCCTGCTCGAAGCCCGCCTCGCCCTTCACGGTGGCCACCAGGTTGGGCACCAGGTCGGCCCGGCGCTGGTACTGGTTCAGCACCTCGGACCAGCTGGCCTTGACGGACTCGTCCAGGCGCTGGAAGTCGTTGTAGCCGCAGCCGCCGAGCGCGAGGCTCGCGCTCACGGCGAGGGACAGCCACAGGGTGCGCAGCACACGAGGAAGCAGGGGGCTCATCGGTCGGTCTCCAGGCAGGTCTCGGCAAGGCGCCGGCAGGGCGGCCGGATGTTAACCGCCGCCCCGCGCGCCACACGCCAGATGGGGCGGATTTGGCCGGGCGCAAGGTCGGCCCCACCCCGGGGGCGGCGCGCGCGCCGATAATCCACCGATGTACGCGCCGCTCCAGAACGACACCTTCCTGCGCGCCTGCCTGCGCCAGCCCACCGACCACACCCCCGTCTGGCTCATGCGCCAGGCCGGCCGCTACCTGCCCGAGTACTGCGCCACGCGCGCGCGCGCCGGCAGTTTCATGGGCCTGGCCACGAACGTGGACTACGCCACCGAGGTCACGCTGCAGCCGTTGGAGCGCTATCCGCTCGACGCGGCGATCCTGTTCTCCGACATCCTCACCGTGCCTGACGCCATGGGGCTGGGCCTGAGCTTCGCCCAGGGCGAGGGGCCGCGCTTCGCCCACCCTGTGCGCGACGAAGCCGCGGTGCACGCGCTGCAGGTGCCCGACCTCGAGCGCCTGCGCTACGTCTTCGATGCGGTGAGCTCCATTCGCCGCGCCCTGCACGGGCGGGTGCCGCTCATCGGTTTCTCCGGCAGCCCCTGGACGCTGGCCTGCTACATGGTCGAAGGCGGCGGCTCCGACGACTACCGCCTGGTCAAGACGATGCTCTACAGCCGTCCCGACCTGATGCACCACCTGCTGGCCATCAACGCCGACGCCGTGGCCGCCTACCTGAACGCCCAGATCGACGCCGGCGCCCAGGCCGTGATGGTCTTCGACAGCTGGGGTGGCGTGCTGGCGGACGGGGCCTTCCAGGCCTTCTCGCTGGCCTACACGCGCCGCGTGCTGGCCCAGCTGCAACGCGAACACGACGGCCAGCGCATCCCGGCCATCGTCTTCACCAAGGGCGGCGGCCCCTGGCTCGACGAGATCGCCGACAGCGGGGCGGACGTCGTCGGCCTGGACTGGACGGTCAACCTCGGCCGGGCCCGGCAACGCGTGGGCAGCCGGGTGGCGCTGCAAGGCAACCTCGACCCCAACGTGCTCTTTGCCCCGCCGCCCGCCGTGCAGGCCGAGGCCCGCAAGGTGCTGGACAGCTTCGGTCCGCCGCGCCGCGCCGACGGCAGCTGGGACGGCCACATCTTCAACCTGGGGCATGGCATCAGCCAGTTCACGCCGCCCGACCACGTGGCGGCGCTTGTCGAGGCAGTGCACGCTCACTCGCGCGCCCAGCGGCGCGCCTGAGGGTGTGTGCCCACTTGGACACAGTTTCAGGGTTTTCCCCCGTGAGCACTCGCTCAGGGCTTGACTTATCCCCAAAAAGCCGTCTGCGACGAATCACCGGCGCGGCGCCGTCACGGAACTGCCACATCGCCAAGGCTTTCGTGGCAAGTCGTTGATTTATAAGGGAATTTAATCCCGTGCTGCGAAAGCGGGCAAAGCCGCCGGCCCCCGCTGCATCAAGCAGTTAGCGCGCTTCGCGGCAGCTTTCCCACAAAGTTATCCACAGACTGCGTGGGTAAGTCCAAAAGCCGTTTTCAATCATGGACTTAAGCCGGCAACTTCAACCGTCGTGTCTGCCCGGGCCGCGGCACTGAGCGCATGCAGCGGCTGCAGATCGCGGTGGACACCCCCGCCTACGCGGGGCTGGCGCCCACGCTGGACTACCTGAGCGGCACGGCGCTGCCGGCCGGCACGCTGGTGCGCGTGCCGCTGGGCCGGCGCGACGTGCCGGGTGTCGTCTGGGAAGACGCCGAAGCGGCACCGCCGCCTGCGCCGCAGGCGCCGCCCGCCGACTATGCCGTGCGCCCCATCACCGAGGCGCTGGCCAGCCTGCCGCCGCTGCCTGCCGCCTGGCGCCGCCTGGTGGCCTTCTGTGCCCGCTACTACCAGCGCTCGCTGGGCGAGGTGGCCCTGTCGGTCCTGCCGCCCGAACTGCGCAAGCTGGACGACGCGGGCCTGGCCAAGCGCCTGCGGCTGCAGGACAAGCGTGCCGCGGCCAGCGCCCGCCCCGCGCCGGCCGCCGAGGCCCCCAGTCGGCCGCCGCTCACGCCGGAGCAGCAGGCCGTGCTGGGCGCGGTGGACATGGCGGGCCACGCGTGCCACCTCCTGCACGGCGTCACCGGCAGCGGCAAGACCGAGGTCTACCTGCGCCTGGCCGAGGCGGCGCTGGCGGCCGGCCGCCAGGCGCTGGTCATGGTGCCCGAGATCAACCTGACGCCGCAGCTGGAGGCCCGCTTCGCTGCGCGCTTTCCGGGGCGGCGCCTCGTCTCCCTGCACAGCGCCCTCACGCCCGCCCAGCGCCTGGCGCACTGGCTGGCCGCCCACCGGGGCCAGGCGGACATCGTGCTGGGCACACGCCTGGCGGTCTTCTGCCCGCTGCCCCGGCCGGGCCTGATCGTGGTCGACGAGGAGCACGACCCCAGCTACAAGCAGCAGGACGGCGCCCGCTATTCCGCGCGCGACCTCGCCGTCTACCGGGGCCGGCTCGAGCAGGTGCCGGTGGTGCTGGGCTCGGCGACGCCGTCCCTGGAAACCTGGCAGCAGGCGCAGGTGGGGCGCTACCGCCTGTTGACGATGGCCGACCGGGTGGGCCAGGGCGCGCTGCCGCAGGTGCGTGTGGTCGACATGCGGCAGCAGCCGCGGCCCGTTGCGGGGCAGCCGCCGCGCGCGCTGTCCGCGCCGCTGCAGGCGGCGCTGGAGGCCTGCATCGCGCGCGGCGAGCAGGCGCTGCTGTTCCTGAATCGCCGCGGCTTCGCGCCGGTGCTGCAATGCACCGCCTGCGGCTGGAAGAGCGGCTGCCCGCACTGCAGCGCCTGGCGCGTGTTCCACAAGCTCGACCGCACCCTGCGCTGCCACCACTGTGCGTTCACCGAGCGGGTGCCGCGCGCCTGCCCCGACTGCGGCAACCTGGACATCCTGCCGCTGGGCCGAGGCACCGAAAAGCTCGAGGAGCAGGTCGGCGAGCTGCTGCAAGGCGTGTGCCGCCCGGATGGTGCGCCCGCGCGCGTGGCCCGCATCGACGCCGACACCACCCGCCACAAGGGCGCCCTGGAGCACCAGCTGGCGGCCGTGCATGCAGGCGACGTGGACGTGCTCGTGGGCACCCAGATGGTGACCAAGGGGCACGATTTCCGCCGTGTCACGCTGGTGGCGGCGGTGGACCCGGACGGGGCCTTGTTCACGGCCGACTTCCGCGCGCCGGAGCGGCTGTTCGCCACGCTCATGCAGGCGGCGGGCCGCGCGGGCCGGGACGCGGGCGTGGCCCGCCACGCCGAGATGTGGATCCAGACGGCCAACCCCGAGCACCCCCTGTTCGGCGCGCTGCGGGTGCACGACTACGCGCGATTTGCCGACAGCCAGCTGCGTGAACGCGAGATGGCCGGCCTGCCGCCCTTTGCCCACCTGGCCCTGCTGCGGGCCGAGGCGCGCGACGCCGCCGTGGCCGAGGGCTTCCTGCGCGCCGCCCGCGAGCGCGCCCGCGCGCTGGCCGAGGACATGGGCCTGGCCGACAGCCTGACCCTGTACGCCCCCGTCCCGCCGCACGTGGCGCGGGTGGCCGGCCAGGAGCGCCGGCAGATGCTGGTCGAATCGCCCTCGCGGGCGGTGTTGCAGCGACTGCTGGCGCCCTGGTCGGCCGAGATGCCGGCCCTGCGGCAGCAGCACCGCGGCATCGTGCGCTGGGCGGTGGACGTGGACCCGGCCAGCATCTGAACGCGCCCGGGCCCCCGGCACGGTCTGCTGTCAGGCCAGGCGCTTCTGCAGTTGCAGGCCCGTGGGCTCGAAGCCCAGCGCGCGGTACAGGCCCTGCGCCGCGCGGTTGTGCATGAAGACATGCAGGCCCAGCTCGGTGACGCCCCAGGAGCGGGCGATCGCCTCGAGCGCCGCCAGCGCGCCACGCCCATGGCCCTGGCGGCGGAAGGCGGCGTCGATGACGAGGTCGTACACGTAGCCCGCCCGCCCGGTGGGGTGCTCGCTCAGGGCCAGCCACACGGCACCCACGGCCTGGCCGGTGTGCGCCTCGTGCACGGTGAACAGGTGGTGGCCCGGTGTGCGCAGGCCCTGCGGCAGCAGCCGCTCGTAGGCCAGGCGTGAGCGCTCGGGCGCCTCGTGGGCCGGCCAGCGGCCGGCGGTGATGTTCTCGCGGGCAAAGCTCTCGACGGAGCGCTCGCGGAAGTCGGCGAAGGCCGATTCGCCCATCGGCCGCAGCAAGGTGGCGGATGCCATGTGTGTTGTTCCCCCTGACCCCTATTGTCAGCGGCATCGCGCCGGTCGCCATGCGGACAAGCCCCGGCCCCCACGCGCCCGTGGCCGGCTGCCTACACTGGCTGCATGCCGCCCTCGCACCTCGCGCTGGCCCTGGCCGTGGTAGCGGTGTGGGGCACCAACTTCGTCGTCATCAAGTGGGGCCTGGCGGAGCTGCCGCCGTTCCTGCTGGCCGCGCTGCGATTCGCCGGGTCATCCTTGCCCTTCCTCGCGTTCATCGCCCGGCCGGCCGTGCCCTGGCAGCGCTTGGCTGCCTTCGGCGTGCTGCTGGGCGTGGGGCAGTTCGGGCTGCTGTTCCTGGCCATGCAGGCCAGCATCTCGCCTGGCCTGGCGTCGCTGGTCGTGCAGTCCCAGGTGTTCTTCACCATCGCCCTGTCCGGCCAGCGGCTGCAGCGCCTGCAGTGGGCGGCCATGGCGATGGCGGCGGCCGGCATGGGATGGATCGGCTGGCAGGCCCACGCCGGCGGCGCCGACCTGTCGCTGCTGGGCCTGCTGCTCGTCCTGGCCGCCGCGCTGTGCTGGGCCGTGGCGAACGGCGTGGCGCGCGCGGCGGGCCGCGTCGACCCGCTGGGCTTCATGGTGTGGTCCAGCGCCTGGGCCGTGCTGCCGCTGACGGCGCTGAGCCTCGGCCTCGAAGGCGGGCCCGCCGCGGTGGGGGCCGCGGTGGCCGGCGCCAGCGCCGGCGCCTGGGCCGTGGTGGCGTGGCAGGCGGTGGGCAACACCCTGTTCGGTTACGGCGCCTGGAACTGGCTGCTGGCGCGCCATGCGCCCGCCACGGTCACGCCGGCCGCGCTGCTGGTGCCGGTGTTCGGCATGGGCGCGTCGGCATGGGCGCTGGGCGAGCCGCTGCCCGCCTGGAAGCTGGGTGCCGCGGCGCTGGTGATGTGCGGCCTGGCACTCAATCTCTGGGCCGCCCGCCGATAGCGGGCATTCAGCCATCTTGAATCGCCGCCTCAAGGCCGCTGAACCGCCGGCGGCTCGGCGCTGGTGACACTGCCTCCCACCATGCACACGTCCCCGACCTCCCTGTCCGGCCGCCGCTACAGCGGTGTGGCCATCGCGCTGCACTGGCTGCTGGCCGCCCTGCTGATCGGCACCTTCGCCGCGGGCGTCTACATGCACGAGCTGCCGATGTCGCCGACGCGGCTGAAGCTCTACAACTGGCACAAGTGGGCCGGCGTGACGATCCTGGCGCTGTCCGTGCTGCGCCTGCTGTGGCGCCTCACGCACCGCCCGCCCGCGGACCTGCCGGCACCGGCCTGGCAGAACCGCACCGCGCACGCGGTGCACTGGGCGCTGTATGCGCTGTTCCTCCTCGTGCCGCTGGCCGGCTGGGCCTACAGCTCGGCGGCCGGCTTCCCGGTGGTCTGGTTCGGCGTGCTGCCGCTGCCCGATTTCGTGTCGCCCGACAAGCCTTTCGCCGAGCTTATGAAGGAGCGCCACGCGCTGCTGGCCTGGCTGCTCGCCATCCTGGCGGGGCTGCACGTGGCGGCCGCGCTCAAGCACCACTTCGTCGACCGCGACGGCCTGCTGGACCGCATGCGGCCGGGCCGTTGAACTGCGCGCACCGATTCCACTCCGAGGTGATCCCCATGGTTCGACCCCTTCTTCCTTCCCTGGCGCTCGCCGCCTGGCTGCTGGGCGCGTCCGCGGCGATGGCGCAGCAGGTGGTGCCTGCGCAGAGCGAGATCAGCTTCACCTCGCGCCAGATGGGCGTGCCGGTGGACGGCAAGTTCAGCCGCTGGACCGCGCAGATCCGCTTCGACCCCAAGCAGCCCGCGGCCGGCCAGGTGGCCTTCAGCATCGACACCGCGAGCGCGGGCTTCGGTTCGCCCGAGACGGACGCCGAGGTGCCCAAGCCGGCGTGGTTCCATGTGGCCAGGTTCCCGCAAGCCACCTTCCAGTCCACCGCGATCAAGGCCACCGGGCCCGGTCGCTACGAGGTGGCGGGCAAGCTCGCCATCAAGGGCAGCACCCGCGACGTGGTGGTGCCCGTCACCCTGGTGCAGTCGGGTGCCGCCAGCACGGCCACCGGCAGCTTCACGATCAAGCGCCTGGACTTCAAGATCGGTGACGGCGAATGGGCCGACACCTCCATGGTGGCGAACGACGTGCTGGTGAAGTTCAAGCTCGCGCTCACCGGCATGGCGCCCCTGTGACACCTCCCCACCTCCCCACCTTCCACCTTCCCACCCCGCATCCCTGAACGAGGAGCCGCTCCCATGAAGACCCCCCTGATCGCCGCCATCGCCGGTGCCGTCCTGACCGTGGCCGCCGCCGGTGCCCAGGCCCAGGCCGCCACCTACGCCATCGAGCCGACGCACACCTTCGTCACCTTCGAGATCTCGCACTTCGGCACGTCCACCAACCGCGGCCGCTTCGACAAGAAGGAAGGCACGGTCACCTTCGACCGCGCCGGCAAGAGCGGCAAGGTGGACATCACCATCGACACCACCTCCATCAACACCGGCACCGCCCCCTTCGACAAGCACCTGAAGAGCGCCGAGATCCTCAACACCGAGGCCCAGCCGACCGCGCGTTTCGTCGGCGACAAGTTCAGCTTCAACGGCGACAAGGTCACCGAGGTGGCCGGCCAGCTCACGTTGAACGGCAAGACCAACCCGGTCACGCTGAAGGCGGTGAACTTCAACTGCTACCAGAACCCCATGCTCAAGCGCGAGGTGTGCGGTGGCGACTTCGAGGCCACCATCGTGCGCAGCCAGTACGGCGTGAACTACGGGCTGAACTACGGCTTCCCCGACGCCGTGAAGCTGGTGATCCAGGTCGAAGCCGTCAAGCAGTGAACCGCTGCGGCGTGCGCGCCGGTCGATAATCCGGGCATGAACCGCCCTGACGACTGGCAGCACGACCACGAGGTCGGCGGCCGCTCCACGCTGCCGCCGGCCGACGCGTTGGCGACGCTGGATTCCACCCGCGTCGACGACGTGCGCATCGGGGCCGTGCGCCCCCTCATCTCCCCGGCCCTGCTGCAGGACGAGATGCCCATGCCGGCGGCCGCGCAGGCGCTGGTGGAGTCGGCGCGGGCCGACATGTCGGCGGTGCTGGCCGGCCGCGACGACCGGCTCATCGCCGTCGTCGGCCCCTGCTCCATCCACGACCACGACCAGGCCATCGAGTACGCGCACCGCCTGCGCGCGCTGGCAGGTGAGCTCTCGCCGGAGCTGCTCGTGGTGATGCGGGTGTACTTCGAGAAGCCGCGCACCACCGTGGGCTGGAAGGGCTTCATCAACGACCCGCGCCTGGACGGCAGCTTCCGCATCAACGAGGGACTGCGCCGGGCCCGCGCCCTGCTGCTCGAGGTGGCCGCGCTCGGGCTGCCGGCCGGCACAGAGTTCCTCGACCTGCTGTCGCCCCAGTACATCGCCGACCTGGTGTCCTGGGGCGCCATCGGCGCCCGCACCACCGAGAGCCAGAGCCACCGGCAGCTCGCCTCGGGCCTGTCGTGCCCGGTGGGCTTCAAGAACGGCACCGACGGCGGCGTGAAGGTGGCCGCCGACGCCGTGGTGGCCGCGCGCGCCTCGCATGCCTTCATGGGCATGACCAAGATGGGCCAGGCCGCGATCTTCGAGACGCGTGGCAACGACGACTGCCATGTCATCCTGCGCGGCGGCAAGGCGCCCAACTACGCGGCGGCCGACGTGGACGCGGCCTGTGCCGTGCTGCGTGGCGCGGGCCTGCGCGAGCAGGTCATGGTCGATTTCTCCCACGCCAACTCCAGCAAGCAGCACCGCCGCCAGATCGAGGTGGGCGCCGACGTGTCGGCGCAGATCGCGGCGGGCGAGCGCCGGATCACCGGCGTGATGATCGAGAGCCACCTGCACGACGGCCGCCAGGACCTGGTGCCCGGCCAGCCGCTGCGCCCGGGCGTGTCCAACCCCGCCGCCTGCCTGGGCTGGGCGGACACCGACCCCCTGCGGCGCCAGCTCGCCGCGGCCGTGCGCCGGCGCGGGCGCGCCACGAGCTAGGGGTGCCACGGCGGACAAGCGCCCCGCAACATCGGCCGATGTTGACCTCCGGCCCGCCCGTGGAGCTGCCATGCCGATCTCCTTGACCACTGTCGACGACCTGCAGGAGCACCTGCTGGGCGTGTTCGAGCGCTCCGCCCACCACGCGGGCGAGGTCAACGAGGTGCTCCTCGCCCTGTCGGGCGCCATCCTGTGGCGCAAGCGCCCCGGCGACCCGGTGAAGGTGAACACCAAGGAAGGCGCGGGCGGCAACGTCATCTGGTTCCGCGTCGACGGCACGCGCTACGCGCTGCTGTACGACCACGATGCGCGCCACATCGAGTTGCGCGAGACCGGCCGCAAGGGCGCGCTGCTGCACACCTTCACCAACGCGACGCCCACGTCGGTGGTGTCGGAGGTCTTCGCCGGCCTGGGCGGCAGCGTGCCGTCGCTGGCCGCGGCCCGCAAGGAGCGCAAGCCCGGCAAGGAACACCTGAGCAAGCCGGAGCGCCACGCCATGCGGGCCGAGCGCGCCGAGCGCCTGCAGCGCAAGGCCGAGCGCATCGCCGCCAAGGCGACGCCGGCCGCCGCGGACGCCACGCCCGGCGACGGCGACACCGCGCCGCCCGCCAGCCCCGACGAGGTGGTGGTGCGTCCGGACCGCGCCGGCAAGGCGGAGAAGCTCGCCCAGCGCGCGGCCAAGGCGGCACGCAAGGTCAAGCACAAGCCCGAGCCGGAGCTGGCCCCGGGCGGCTGACGCCGCCTGCCCGCCGGCTGCGCGCTACTGCAGCGTGGCCGGCGCCGCGGCGAACAGCGACGGGCGGAAATCCGCCCGGTGCACGCCCTCGTCGCCCATGGCCCAGAGCGTCAGCCGCTCGGCGGTCATGGGGCGGGCGAACAGGTAGCCCTGCAGCTCGTCGCAGCGCAGCGTGAGCAGCATCTTGCGCTGCTCGTCGGTCTCCACGCCCTCGGCCACCACCCGCAGGCCCAGGGCATGGGCCATCTTGACGATGGCGTCCACCACGGCCAGCGCGTCGGCGCTGTGCTGGATGTCGGTGAACAGGCTGCGGTCGACCTTCAGCTGCGTCACGGGCAGCTTGCGCAGCAGCGCGAAGTTGCAGTAGCCGATCCCGAAGTCGTCGATCGAGAGGCCCACGCCCAGCTGCGCCAGGCTGGCGAACGCGGCCACCGCCTCGTCGTCCAGCAGCACCGACTCGATGATCTCGATGGTCATGAGCGACGGCTCGACGCGGTGCTGCATGAGGGACCGCCGGATGCGCTGCAGCAGGTGCTCCTGGCGCAGCTGGTGGGCCGACATGTTGATGGACACGCGCATGTGCAGGCCCAGCGCCTGCCAGCGGGCCAGCTGCTCGCAGGCGGCGTCCAGCACCCACTGGCCCAGCGGCGCGATGAGGCCGAAGCGCTCGGCCACCGGCACGAAGACGCTGGGCGGCACGACACCCCGCGTGGGGTGCTCCCAGCGCACCAGCGCCTCCACGCCGGTGATCTGGCCGGAGCGGCCATCCACCTTGGGCTGGTAGTACAGCGCCAGCTCGCCCCGCTCGATGGCGCCCCGCAGTTCATGCTGCATCTCCAGCTGGGTGCGGCTGTCGTGCTCCATGCCCGGCTCGAACACCGCGAAGCCCGCGCCGCCCGCGCGCTTGGCGGCGTACATGGCCGCGTCGGCACGGGCCAGCAGCTTGGGCGCCGGGCCATGCTGCGGGTACAGCACGATGCCCACCGAGCCGGAAAGCCGCACTTCCGTGCCATCGGGCAGGTGGCAGGGCTGGGCCAGCGCCTGGATCACGCGCTGGGCCAGCATGCCCGCGCCCACGGCGCCCCCGGGCTGCTCGGCCAGCAGCACGAACTCGTCGCCACCGACGCGCGCCACGACGTCGCCCTGGCGGGTGAGGCCCTGCAGGCGCAGGCCGATCTCGCGCAGCACCGCATCACCGGCGTGGTGGCCGAAGGAGTCGTTCACCGGCTTGAAGCCGTCGAGGTCGACGAACATCACCGCGAGATGGCGGTCCGACGGGCCGGCGGGGTCGTCGACGAGGTCGAGCGCCTCGGCGAGCTTTTCCTCGAACAGCAGCCGGTTGGGCAGGCGGGTGAGCGGGTCGGTGAGCGCCTGCTGGCGCAGGCGGCGGTTGGCCTCGTTGAGGGAGTCGGTCAGCAGGCGGTGACGGTGGGCGGCGCGCGAGTCGATGAGCACGCCGAACAGCCCGAGCATCAGCGCCACCGCCGCGGCGCCGCCCACCCACGGCAAGGCCAGCGGGCCCAGGCGGGCGAGGGCGGCGGGCTGCGCCACCTCGACGAAGCCCAGCGAACCGAGGCTGGTCGCCTGGGCCACGCCGGACACGAGGCCGCAGGCGACGGCGGCCGCGGCCAGGCGGTGGCCGAAGCGCCCCCGGTCGGCCCAGCGTGGTGCGAACAGGAAGAGCAGGGCGGCGACCGACACGGCGGCCATCAGCCCCAGCGGCAGCAGCGACCAGCCGGTGCCGAGCCGGCTCTCCACGGGCGGGTCGGCCAGGCTCACCAGCGCCAGGCGCTGCACCAGCGCCCACAGCACACCCATGCCCAGGCCCTGCACCACCAGGCGCGGCGTGTCGGCCCAGGGCAGGCGCGCCGTGGCCAGCACCGCCGCCAGCCCGGTGGCCGCCACCAGCGCGCTGGCGGCGAGCGGCCAGGTGCGGGCCTGCAGCTCCCAGGGCAGCCTCAGGCTCGTCAGCCCGGCGACGTGCACCGCCCACAGCCCGGCGCCGCCGGCCACGGCGCCCGCCGCCCACCAGCCGAGTGCCGTGAGGGTGTCGGTGGAGCGCAGCTTGCGCAGCCCGTGGCCGAACAGCCCGAACAACAGGGCGGCCACCACGGCGGCCAGCGCGAGCGTGGGGCCGTGCAGGGCGGGCTCGCTGAAGGCGGGCAGGGGGGTGGCGAGGGGCGATGGCATGCGGGTGCGGCGGCGGCCGGCGGATTATTCGCCGCCAGCCGCCACAGCGCCATGCCACTTTCGTGGGGACACCCCGCCCCCGCGCGATCGGCGCAGGCCGTTCAGTGCAGGCCCAGGGGCTGCTGCGCCAGGGCGGTGTAGCCGGCGATGTAGGCGTCGATCTCCTCGACGCTCGGCTCGTGGTCGCGGGCCAGCGCCTGCACCCCTTCGCGGAAGTGCCGGGCCATGGGACCGGCCAGGTAGATGCCGCGGCGGGCGAACTTGTCGACGATCTCGTAGCCGCCGTGCGACTGCGGCGCGTCGGTGGAGGCCACATCGGTGGCCGGCGCGGTGCTCGCCTCGCCGTCGAGCGAGATCTGCACGACGGCGTAGCTGTCGGAGTTGTAGACCAGGTTCATGGGGCGTGGGATGCAGGCAGTGACAGGGGCCGCGGGGCGGGCCCGATGCCCTGCACATGGGGCCCGGGGCCGCACTTTCAAGCTAGCGCGACGGGCGCGGCGCCGGCAGGCGGCCGTGCAGCCAGTAGGCCTCCGACACTCGGCCCGGCACCGTGGTCAGCCGCAGGCCCACCGGCAGGTGGCCCGCCTCGGCCGCGAGCCACACCTCCACGCGCTGGTCGTAGGGCACCTCCGGCTCGCGCACCAGGTGCACGGTCGGGATCGCGTGGCCGGCCGGCTCGATCACCGGGCGCCCGGCGACCGTGAATGCCCACTCCGTTGCCAGGCCCCGAGTGCCGGCCACCTGCACACGCACCGACTGGCCCGCCGAGAGCGGCTGCGGCTGGCCCTGGGCGATCGCCATGAGCTGCAGCATCAGGCTGACCCGGTCCTGCGCGCCGGGAAACAGGGCCAGCGCGCGGGGCGAGCTGGAGAACGTGATCACGCCCTTGTCGCGCTGGAAGTTGATGGCCTTGCTGCCGCGGCCGCGCACGCGCTCGACCAGGCGCTCGGGGGCGAAGCCGCCGGGGTCGAAGCCGCCGTGCGACTCCCAGTCGTGCAGAGGGCGTTCGGCGCCGCCATCGGCCGGCCGCACGATGCCGACGAAACGCGCGCGGTAGCGGCCGCCTTCCAGCGGCTCGAAGGCCAGCATGCCGCGGCCGCCGTCGTCGCCGCGTTCGAGCCGGTAGTCCACGCGCACCGGCTCGCTCGGCAGCTGCGTGGTGTACAGCGGCGGCCGCCCCCCGGTGGCCGCCGAGACGCTGGCCACGGTCTGCGGCGCGGGCAGCTCGGGCCCCGGCGCGTCCTCCGGCGGGGGCTCCAGGCCCGACACGACGTCCGGCGGCCGCGGGCCGGCGAACGGGTCCACGGGACCTTCGGGCAGGGTGTCCTCGGCCCGCAACGGTTCCGTCGCCGGCGCGGCGTCCGGCGGCGGCTCCTTCGTCGGCGCGGGGGCGGCCACGGCGGGCGTGTCGTCGGCCGCCGCCGGCGGCGCCAGGGCCGGCACCGCCGGTTCCGCCGGCGGGGCGGCCGTCTCCACCGCCAGGCCGAGCACCTGCACGACCGGCGGCCGGGCGGGTGGCACGCCGGCGTGCTGCCCGCGGGGCGCGATGAGCCAGGCATGGCCGACCAGCACCATGAGCACCACGCCCGCCAGGCGCCAGCGGCGCGAGGACGCCCCATCGCCCGCCGGGAAGGCGGGTGGGGTCGGAATGCGAAGAGGCCGGGCCATCGGACAATGGTGCCATCTCCTCACGGCCTGCCCGGCGCCACCGGCAGCGCCTTACCGCATGAAACTCGCCACCTACCGCGACGGTTCACGCGACGGCCAGCTCGTGGTCGTGTCGCGTGACCTGGCCACCGCCCATTACGCCACCGGCATCGCCACCCGGCTGCAGCAGGTGCTGGACGACTGGAACTTCCTCTCGCCCCAGCTGGAAGACCTGTCCACGGCGCTCAACCAGGACAAGGCGCGCCACGCATTTCCCTTCGACCCGGCGATGTGCATGGCGCCGCTGCCCCGCCCCACGGGCCGCCTGACGGCGCTGGCCTGTCCGGCCGTGCTGGAGCGCCGCCTGCAGGCCCAGGGGCAGCCGGGGCCCGCGGGCGCGGGTGGCACGCCGCTGCTGCGGGCGGCGGGGGCCGGGGCGGGCCCCGCCGCGGGGCCCCGCCCGAGCGGGTCACCGGCGCGGCCGACGACCTGGCGCTGGCCCACCCGGCGGGCGAGCTGGACATGGAAGCCGGCCTGGCCGTGCTCACCGGCGACCTGCCGGCTGGCGCGCCGCCGGCCCGTGCGCTGGAATCGGTGCGGCTGCTGCTGCTGGCCGGCGACGCGGTGCTGCGCGCGCTGGAGGCGGCCGAGGCGGCGGAGGCGGCCACCTGCGCAGGTGCCGCGGGCACGGTGCTGGCCCGCCTGGGCACCCACTGCAGCCCCGTGGCCGTGACGCCGGACGAGCTGGGCGCCGCCTGGCAGGGCGGGCGGGTGCAGCTGCCGCTGGCCATGGCGCGCGGCGGGCGCGCGGTCGGCCCGATGACCCTGGCCGAGGGGCGATTCCACGTCGGCCAGCTGCTGGCCCAGGCCGCCCGCACCCGGGCGCTGGGGGCGGGCACCCTGGTCTTCTGCGGCCCGGCCGGCGCCTCGGACACGGCGGGTGGCGCCGCCAGCCTGGCGGACCAGCGCGCCGCGGAGACCCTGGCCGACGGACAGGCGCGCACCACGTGGCTGCAGCCGGGCGACCGCCTGCGCGTGGAGGCCAAGGGCGCGGACGGCCGCAGCGTGTGGGGCGCCATCGACTTCACCGTGGTGGCCGCGGAGGCGGACGCATGACCGCCCGCGTGGGGACATGGCATGCCTGGCGCCGCACGCTCGGCGCGTGGGCGCTGGCATGGGCGGGCGTGGTGGCCGGCGGGCCGGCGCAGGCCCAGGCGCAGGAACACGCGCAGGGACAGGCGCAGGAACAGGCGCAGGAACAGGCGCCCGTCTGCCCGCCACCTCCGGCACCGCTGACCGCGGCCGAGCTGGCGGGCGCCCAGGCGGCACCCGACCGGGGGTTCCTGTGGCACCTGCGGCGCAACGGGCGCAGCGCCTGGCTCTACGGCACGGTGCATGTGGGCCAGCGCGACACCTGGGCACCGGGGCCGCGCGTGCGCGCCGCCCTGGCGCGCGCCGATGCGCTGGCGCTCGAGATCGACCTCACCGACCCGGCGATCGGCGAGCGGATGGTCCGCGGGCTGGCCACGATGCCCGCCGCGGCCCCGCTGCCCGAGGCGCTGCGTCAGCGCTTGCACACCCAGGCGCGCGCCGTCTGCGCCGGCCCCGAGCTGGCGCAGCTGCGCCCCGAGATGCAGGCCGTGACGCTGGGCGTGCTGCTCGGCCGGCAGCTGGGCTACGAGCCCGCCTTCGGCATCGACCTGCATCTGGCGCTGCACGCGCGCCGCATCGGCAAGCCGGTGCTGTCGCTGGAGAGCCCGGAGTCGCAGCTGGACGCCCTGCTGCAGCCCACCCCGCAGGCCACGGCCGCCTTCGTGGAGCGCACCGTCACCGACATGGAATCGGGGCGTGCGGGGCCGATGCTGCGGCGCCTGGTGTCGTCCTGGACGCGCGGCGACTGGGACGACATGTCGCGCTTCGCGCAGTGGTGCGACTGCCTGGAGACGGCCGAGGACCGCGCCTTCATGCGCCGCCTGATGGAGGACCGCAACCTCACCCTCGCGGCCGAGATCGACCGCCGTCACGCGGCCGGTGCGGCACTGTTCGTGGCCGTCGGCGCCCTGCACATGGTGGGCCCGGAAGGGCTGCCCGCGCTGCTGGCCGCGCGCGGCTTCGAGGTGGAGCGCCAGGGCGCCCGTTGAACCCCCATGGCCGTGGCCGGGCGGCCGGGCTACCATGGCCCGGTCCACGGCAACGGCAGGGGAACACGATGGCGGATGCAGCGGGTTTTGCGAAGATGGTCCCGGGGTTCGAATTCCTCCAGGGCCTGGTCAAGAACGCCGGCGCGGCCCTGCCCAACATGGGGCAGTGGGTGGCCCCCACGCTGAACCCGGAGGAGCTGGAGAAGCGCATCGAGGAGCTGCGCACGGTGCAGTTCTGGCTGGAGCAGAACGCGCGCATGCTGGGCGCCACCATCCAGGCACTCGAGGTGCAGCGCATGACGCTGTCCACGCTCAAGACCATGAACGTGCAGATGGGTGAGCTGCGCGACGCGATGAAGATCCCCATGCCGGAGATGCCCATGCCCAGGGCGCCGGCCGCGGCCGACGAGGCAGACGAGGCCGACGAGGCCGACGCACCGCAGGTACACGCCGCCGCGCCCGGTCGGTCGCGCCGGAAGTCCGCTGCGGCCCCCGGCGTGCCGCCCGCGGGCGCCGTCGACCCGATGCAGTGGTGGGGCGCGCTCACCAAGCAGTTCACCACCCTGGCCGCCACGGCCATGAAGGACAGCGCCACCGACGCGGCGCGCAACCTGGCCGGCAGCATGGTCAAGCAGAGCTTCGACGCGGCCGGCGAGACGCTGAAGAAGGCCGTCGAGCTGGGCACCCAGCCGGTCAAGATGGCCGGCAAGGTGGCCGCCACCGCCGCCGAGGGCGCCAAGGGGGCAGCCCGGGCGGCCGCGGGGGCCCGCCAGGCCGCCCGGCCATCGACCAAGCCGGCCACCAAGGCGCCGCGGCGCGCAGCCGCCCCACGCAAGCGCAGCTGAGCGACGCAAGGCCCCTCCCCCGGGCCAGGGTCCGGCCCGGTTCAGGCCGGGTTCAGGACCCCGCAGTACAGTGGGCGGGCCATGCCCGAGACCCTTGCCGCCCCCCCGGCCCCTGCGGCCGCCGTGTCCCGGCCGGTGCGCCAGGCCGATGTCGTGGCCGCCTTGCGCGCCGTGCTGCCTGCGCACGCGGTGCTGTGGCAGCCCGAGGACACCACGCCGTACGAATGCGACGGCCTCACCGCCTACCGCCAGCGCCCGCTCGCCGTGGCGCTGCCCGAGACCGAGGAGCAGGTGGCCGGCGTGCTGCGCGCCTGCCATGCCCTGGGCGTGCCGGTGGTGGCCCGCGGGGCCGGCACCGGCCTGTCCGGCGGGGCCATGCCCCATGCGCACGGTGTCACGCTGGGGCTGGCGCGCTTCAATCGCATCCTGCAGCTCGACGCCTTCAGCCGCACGGCCGTGGTGCAGTGCGGGGTGCGCAACCTGGCCATCAGCGAGGCGGCGGCGGCCCATGGGCTGTACTACGCGCCCGACCCCTCCAGCCAGATCGCCTGCACCATCGGCGGCAACGTGGCCGAGAACTCCGGCGGCGTGCACTGCCTGAAGTACGGGCTGACGCTGCACAACGTGGTGAAGCTGCGCGGCTTCACCGTGGAGGGTGAACCGGTCAGCTTCGGCGCCGACGCGCCCGACGCGCCGGGCCTGGACCTGCTGCCGCTGGTGGTGGGCAGCGAGGGCATGCTGGCGGTGGTCACCGAGGTGACCGTCAAGCTCACGCCCAAGCCGCAGGTGGCGCGCTGCATCATGGCCAGCTTCGACGACATCCGCCGCGCGGGCGACGCGGTGGCCGCCATCATCGCCGCGGGCATCATCCCGGCCGGGCTGGAGATGATGGACAAGCCCATGACGGCGGCGGTGGAGGATTTCGTCCACGCCGGCTACGACCTCTCGGCCGCCGCCATCCTGCTGTGCGAGAGCGACGGCACGCCGGAGGAGGTGGCCGAGGAGATCGACCGCATGATGGCCGTGCTGGCCGGCTGCGGCGCCACGCGCATGGAGGTGAGCGCCGACGAGGCGCAGCGCCTGCGCTTCTGGAGCGGCCGCAAGAACGCCTTCCCGGCGTCCGGGCGCATCAGCCCCGACTACATGTGCATGGACTCCACCATCCCGCGCAAGCGCCTGGCCGACATCCTGGTGGCGATCGCCGAGATGGAGGTGAAGTACGGCCTGCGCTGCTGCAACGTGTTCCATGCGGGCGACGGCAACCTGCACCCGCTGATCCTCTTCGATGCCAACGACGCGGACCAGCTGCACCGTGCCGAGGCCTTCGGCGCCGAGATCCTGGAAACCAGCGTCGCCATGGGCGGCACGGTCACCGGCGAGCACGGCGTGGGCATCGAGAAGATCGGCTCCATGTGCGTGCAGTTCAGCCCCGCCGAGATCACCCAGATGCAGGCCCTGAAGACCGCCTTCGACCCGGCCGGCGGCCTGAACCCCGGCAAGATGCTGCCCACCCTGAACCGCTGCGCCGAGTACGGCCGCATGCTGGTGCGGCGCGGGCTGCTGGCCTTTCCCGAACTGGAGCGGTTTTGAGCGACGTGCTGGACAAGGACACGCCGGCCGAGGCGGCTGCGTCGGCACTCACGGCGGTGCCGGCGGCCCGCCACCTGGTCGAACGCGTGCGCGAGGCCGCGGCGGCGCGCACGCCACTGCGCATCGTCGGCGGCGGCAGCAAGGATTTCTACGGTGGCGCGCTGCAGGGCGAGCCGCTGGACGTGCGGCCGCTGGCGGGCGTGCGCGACTACGAGCCGAGCGAGCTGGTGGTCACCGTGCTGGCCGGCACGCCGCTGGCCGAGCTGGAGGCCGCGCTGGCCGTGCAGGGCCAGTGCCTGCCCTTCGAGCCGCCGCGCCTGGGCGCCGGGGGCACCGTGGGTGGCATGGTGGCCGCCGGCCTGGCCGGCCCGGCGCGCCCGGCCGCCGGTGGCGTGCGCGACTACGTGCTGGGCGCCACGCTCATCAACGGCCGCGGCGAGCTGCTCAGCTTCGGTGGCCAGGTGATGAAGAACGTGGCAGGCTACGACGTCTCGCGTGCCCTGGCCGGCTCGCTGGGCCGCCTGGGTGTGGTGCTCGAGGTCTCGCTCAAGGTGCTGCCGGCGCCCCCGGCGCGGGCCACGCTGCGCTTCGACATGGACCAGGCCAACGCTCTGCGCCATCTCAACGAATGGGCCGGCCAGCCGCTGCCGCTGGCGGCCAGCGCCTGGTGGGACGGCGCGCTCATCCTGCGCCTGCAGGGGGCGCACGCCGCCGTGGCGGCAGCGGCGCAGCGCCTCGGCGGCGATCCGGTGCCGCCGTCGCTGGCCGACGCCTTCTGGGACGGCCTGCGCGACCAGCGCGACGAGTTCTTCGCCCAGGCGGCCCAGGCCGTGGCGCAGGGTGCCCGGCTCTGGCGCCTGGCCGTGGCGCCCACGGCTCCGCGCATCGACCTGCCGTGCGACCAGCTGGTCGAGTGGCATGGCGGCCAGCGCTGGCTGGTCACCGAGGCACCCACCGACCAAGTACGGGCCCTCGCCGAAGAGGCGCGCGGCCATGCCACGGTGTTCCGCGGCGACAAGGCCGCCGGCGTGTTCCACCCCCTGCCCCCCGTCCAGCAGCGCCTGCAGCGCGCGGTGGCGGCCGCCTTCGACCCCCACGGCCTGTTCAACCCGGGCCGGCTGGACTGCCTGTGACGCGCGCCGCGGCAGACCCCGCCACGCCGGCCAGCATGGCCGCGTACTACGCGCGCCGTGCGGCGGAGTACGAGCAGGTCTATGCCAAGCCCGAACGCCAGGCCGACATCCGTGCGCTGGAGGCGGCCCTGCCCCCGCTGTTCGACGGCCGGCATGGGCTGGAAGTGGCGTGCGGCACTGGCTGGTGGACCCCGCACGCGGCCGCCCGTGCCGCTAACTGGCTGGCCACGGACCTGAACCCCGAGACGCTGGCGCTGGCGCGAACGAAGCCGATGCCGCCGGCGGTGCGCCTGCGGGTGGTCGATGCCTACACCTGGGCCGGGCTGGCGCCGGGTGAGCGGTTCGACGCGGCGTTCGCGGGGTTCTGGTGGTCCCATGTGCCGCTGGAGCAGCTGGGCGCGTGGCTCACCCGCCTGCACGACCGGCTCCTGCCGGGCGCGCGCGTCGCCTTCTGCGACAACCGCGAGGTGCCTGGCAGCACCACCCCGGTGTCGCGCCGGGACGCCCATGGCAACACCTACCAGCAGCGCCGCCTGGCCGACGGCAGTGCGCACGAGGTGCTGAAGAACTTCCCCACGCGCCCAGAGGCCGAGGCGCTGCTCGGGCCCCGGGCCACAGGCGTGCAGTGGATCGAATCGACCCACTACTGGCTGCTGACCTACGAATTGAACTGACCGCATGCAGACCACCCTGTCCCCGGAATTCCGCGGCACGCCCGATGGCGACGCCGC
Source organism: Ideonella sp. (assembly GCF_041918995.1). GTDB lineage: Bacteria > Pseudomonadota > Gammaproteobacteria > Burkholderiales > Burkholderiaceae_C > Ideonella. Next base: position 65,161 of record NZ_JAYRUN010000005.1, read on the forward strand.
CGAGGCCATCCTGCGTGCGTGCGTGCACTGCGGCTTCTGCACGGCCACCTGCCCCACCTACCAGCTGCTGGGCGACGAGCTGGACGGCCCGCGGGGCCGCATCTACCTCATCAAGCAGGTGCTAGAAGGCGCCCAGCCCACGCGCGCCACCCAGCTGCACCTGGACCGCTGCCTGACCTGCCGCAACTGCGAGAGCACCTGCCCGAGCGGCGTGCGTTATGGCGAGCTGGTGGAGATCGGCCGCCGTGTGGTGGACGCCAAGGTGCCTCGCCCGCGCGCGGAGCAGGCCAAGCGCTGGCTGCTGCGCGAAGGCCTCACCTCGTCCGCCTTCGCGCCCGCGATGAAGCTCGGCCAGTGGCTGCGCCCCCTGCTGCCCGGCCCGCTGAAGGCCAAGGTGCCGGCGGCCGCGCCCTCCGCCCCGCACCGCTGGCCCACGCAGAGTCACCAGCGCAAGGTGCTCATGCTGATGGGCTGCGTGCAGCCGGCGATGATGCCCAACATCAACTCGGCCACCGCACGCGTGCTCGACGCCGCCGGCATCCAGACCCTGGTGGCCGACGGCGCCGGCTGCTGCGGCGCCATCCGTGCGCACCTCGGCGACCATGACGGCGGCCTGGCCGACGCCCGCCGCAACATCGACGCCTGGTGGCCGCTGGTGGAGGGCCTCACCGACGCCGGCCGCGTGGAGGCCATCGTCGTCAATGCCTCGGGCTGCGGCCTGCAGGTCAAGGAATACGGCCACGCGCTGGCACACGACGCGGCCTATGCCGACAAGGCGCGCCGCATCAGCGAGCTGGCACGCGACCTGAGCGAGCTGCTGCCCGACCTGGTGCCGGCGCTGGCGCCCCGCCTGGCGCAGCGCCGCCCGGCCGGCGCACCGCCCACCCCGCTGGCCTACCACCCGCCCTGCACCCTGCAGCATGGCCAGAAGCTGCGCGGCGGCGTGGAGACCCACCTCGCCGCGCTCGGCTTCGATGTGCGCCTGGCCCCGGTGGAAAGCCACCTGTGCTGCGGCTCGGCGGGCACCTACTCGGTGCTGCAGCCCGAGCTGTCCACGGCGCTGCGTGACCGCAAGCTCAAGGCGCTGGGCCATGTGAGCGCGGACACGGTGGTCTCGGCCAACATCGGCTGCATCCAGCACCTGGGCGCCGCCAGCGGCCGGCCCGTGCGGCACTGGGTGGAGGTGGTGGACGAGGCGCTCGGGTGACCGCGTAGGATCACGGCAGCGCCACCGGTGCCGAGGTCCACGATGACACTTCTCGCTCTCATGCGCGCTGCCCGGCTGGGGCTCGCGCCCGCTGCCCTGGCCGCCGGCCTGCTCGCGACGACCCCCCCCGCCTTGGCCCAGGGCGGCTACGACCGCGTCCACAGCGGCGATGCCACCTTCTACAGCTATTCGGGTGGCGGCAACTGCAGCCTGCCCGTGCCGGCCATGCCCACGGCGGCGCTGAACGCGGCCGACTACAACGGCGCGCAGGCCTGCGGCGCCTGCCTGCGGGTGACCAACCCCGCCAACGGCAAGGCGGTGGACGTGCGGGTGGACGACAGCTGCCCCGAGTGCGCCGTGGGTGACGTGGACCTGGACGACGATGCCTTCGCCGCGATCGCCGAGCCGTGGCTGGGCCGCATCCCCGTGACCTGGCAGTACATCGCGTGCCCGGCGCCGCGCCTGTCGATCTTCTTCCGCCCCGAGTCCAACCCCTGGTGGACACAGGTGCAGGTGCGCGACCACCGCTACCCGGTGAAGACGTTCGCCTGGCGGCCGGCGGGCACGCAAGCGGCCTTCACCCGGCTGCCGCGCGAGAGCTACAACTACTTCACCGCCGCCAGCGGCCTGGGCAGCGGCGCGGTGGACCTCAAGCTCACCGACGTCTACGGCCAGGTGGTGCGCGTCAACGGCGTGGTGCCCGAGCCGGGGTCCACGGTGCCCACCAAGAAGCAGTTCCCCTTGCGTTGATGGCCCGCGCCTGGGCGCCGCCGCGGCGGCGCGTCAGGCCTGCATGACGCGCTGCACGATCTCCCGGCCCAGCGGCCCCGCCACCTGGCGCAGGAAGGCCGGGAAGTCGAGGTGGGCGGCGTCGTCGGCGCGGTCGCTGATGCTGCGCACCACCGCCAGCGGCACCCCGAATGCATGGCAGACCTGGGCGACGGCGGCGCCCTCCATCTCCACGGCCAGGGCATCGGGCAGGCGTTCGCGCAGGGCGGTGCCTTCGGCGGCGGTGGCCACGAAGCGGTCGCCGCTGAGCACCAGGCCGCGGTGCACACGCGGCGTGCGGCCGACGAAGGCGGCCACCTCCTGGTGGGCCTGCAGCGTGGCGATGCTGGCGCGCTGCACGGCGTCGGTGAAGCCCGCATCCGCGGGAAAGCGCGACAGGCCCGTCAGCGGCACCTCGTGGCGCGGGAACAGCGGCGAGGCGTCCATGTCGTGCTGCAGCAGGGCGTCGGCCACGACGATGTCGCCCACCTGCACGCCCGCGCCGATGCCGCCGGCCACGCCCACGAACAGCACGCGCGCGGCACCGAAGTGGCTGACGAGCAAGGTGGTGGTCAACGCGGCAGCCACCTTGCCGATGCCCGACAGCACGGCCAGCACCGGCTGACCGGCCAGCGTGCCGCGCCAGAACGTGCGGCCGGCCAGGGACTCGGGGCGGGCCGCTTCCAGCGTGGACAGCAGGGCATCGAGCTCCTCGGGCAGGGCGGCGATGAGTGCGGTGACGGGCGCAGGGGCGCGGGCGGCGGGGGTCATGCGCGGATTGTGGTGTCTCGCCGGCCGGCTGGCGCTCAGAACCAGGTCACGATGGCATCGACGACCGCCAGCGTCTCATCCACCACCGGCATCCAGCGCCACTTGTCGAAGGTCGTGCACGGGTGCGAGATGCCCAGCGCAAGGCGGTCGCCCACGCGGGGCGCTGTCGAACCGTCGGCCACGCGCAGGTAGGCGTGCTGGTCGTTGAGCTTCTCGACGGTCCAGCCCGGCGGGCAGGCCAGCGGCGACTCGGCGCCGGCCGGGGCCCAGGCCACCGGCACGGGCAGGCCCCAGTCCGTGGAGACGTCGCGCTTGCCGGCGTTCAGCACGGCCAGGCCCGGCTCGGGGCAGGACTGCACGAGGCACCACACCTGCAGGGCCGCCTGCAGGCCGGCGGCCTCGGCGCAGCCCAGCCGGCGGTTCACCACACTGGCGTAGCGCTGGTAGGCGCCGTCGTCGTGGGTGACGTAGCAGCCCGACCGCAGCAGCGCCAGGCGCTGCCCCTGCGACGCCAGGGTGCCCAGGCCGGCGGCCACCAGGTCGAACACCGCCGAGCCGCCGGCGCTCACCAGGGGGCGGTCGGTCTCGAACAGCGCCTGCGCCTGCGCGGTGCGCAGGAAGGCGTCGAGCCGGCCCAGCACCGCGTCCACGAGCTGGCGGTCGGTGTCGTCGTCGCCGGTGGCCCACAGGCCCTCGTAGGCTTCCACGCCCACCAGCCGCACGGCGGGGCTGGCGCGCAGGCGGCGGGCCAGGGCCAGCGCCTCGGCGTCGTCGCGCACGCCGGTGCGGCCGCCGGGCAGGCCGAGCTCCACCAGCACCTCGAACACGGCGCCCGCCTGCGCGTGCTCGATGGCGGCGAGCTGCGCGGGCGAATCCACCAGGAACGGGGCGCGCAGGTCGGGATGGGCCCGCTGCAGCGCCGCCAGGGCGTGCAGGTCGGCGGCCTGCAGCACCTGGTTGGCGATCAGCGCCCGCCGCACGCCGCTGGCCACGCCGATGGCCAGCTGCGACACGCTGGCGAAGGTGATGCCCCAGGCCCCGGCCGCCAGCTGCGCCTGGAACAGCGCAGGCGCCATGGTGGTCTTGCCGTGCGGCGCGAGCGACACACCGGCCCGCTCGGCCAGCGTCTGCATCCAGCCCAGGTTGCGGGCCAGCCGACCCCGGTGCAACACGGCCAGCGGCAAGGGAAGCCCGCCCCCCAGCACGCGCCAGCCGCGGCCGGCCACCTCGCTGCGCAGGCACGGCGGCGCCTGCAGGGGCCAGCCCTTCAGCCAGGGGCCGAGCTCGGGGTTGTGCAGGTCAGGCGTCATGGGGCCGATTCTGGACCCGCCGACTCGGCAGTCAGCCCCATGCAACCGCCGCGCTGGCAGACTCCGGCCCCATGAGCACGCCGGCCGCTTCACCCACCGACGACATCGAGCAGCAGGTGCGCCGCCTCGTGGGGGCGGGCCGCATCGACGAGGCGCTGGCCCTGGCCGGCGAGGCCACGCGTGGCGCCGAGGGGCACGAGCGCGCCCAGGCGCTGCGTGCGCTGGCGTCGGCCGCCCTCAGTGCCGGCCGCTTCACCGACTGCCTGCGCGCGGCGATCACCGCCGAGGCGCTGTGCCGGGAGTCGCAGGACGCCGTGGGGGCCGACGAGGCCCTGGTGCTGTGTGCCGGCGCGCTGCGCGCTGCCGGTGACCACGCCGCGGCGCTCGAGATGCTGGAACGCGTGGAAATCTCCGCCCGGGCCCAGGGCGAGCCGCTGCGCCTGCTGCGCGTGCTGCGGCAGATCGGCGTGGCCGCCTCGCTGCTGGGCCGGCACCAGCATGCCTTGTCGTGCCTGGGCGAGGCGGCGGCGCTGGGTGCGGGTCGCGCCCTGGGCGAGGAGGCCCTCAGCCTGCGCCTGTCCTGGCTGAACGCACGCAACCGCCATGCCGAATCCTTGCCCGCCGGCGACCCCGCCCGCCAGGCCACCCATGTGGCGCTGCTCGGCGACTGGCAGGCCCTGGCCGCCGACTGCCGGGCCCAGGGCGCGGCCCGCCTGCAGGCCATGGCCGAGGGCAACCACGCCATCACGCTGCACCTGGTGGGGCGCGACGAGGAAGCGGCCGCCGCGCTGCGCGCGCTGCTGCCGGTGTACCAGCGGCTGGGCATGGCGCCCAATGCCGGCCTGTGCCTCACCGAGGAGGCACGCTGCCTCGCGGCCCTGGGCCGCCACGCGGAGGCCGCCGAGCGCCACGGGCAGGCGCTGCAGGTGCTGCAGACCCACGGCACGCTGGAGGACCGCTGTGCGGCCCTCGAAGGCCTGGCCGATGCGCGCGAGCGGCTGGGCGACGCGGCGGGGGCGCTGGACGCCCTGAAGCGGCTGCGGGCCCTGGAACGCGAGAGCACCGCCGAGCGGGCGCAGGCGGCCGTGCGGCATCGCGAGCTGCGCCTGGAGCTGGCGCGCCTGACCCACCAATGGGCCCGCGAGGCCACCGAGGACGCGCTGACCGGCCTGGGCAATCGCCGCGCGCTGCAGGCCTGGCTACACGAGCACCTGCCCGGCGACGAGGTGCACGGCGACGGGCTGGCGCTGGTGCTGGTGGACCTGGACCACTTCAAGCAGGTGAACGACCGCCATGGCCACGGCGTGGGCGACGAGGTGCTGCGCCGCGTGGGCCGCCTGCTGGCCGCCAACTGCCGCGCCCGCGACCGGGCGGTGCGCTATGGCGGCGAGGAGTTCGTGCTGGGCCTGGCCGGCGCCACCCGCCAGTCCGCCGCCGACGTGGCCGAGCGCCTGCGCCAGGCCATCGCCGCCCAGCCCTGGCCCGAGGTGTCGCCTGGCCTGCGGGTGACCGCCAGCCTGGGTGTGGCCGACGCCAGCGAGGCCGCCGGCGCCCAGGCGCTGCTCACGCTGGCCGACCAGCGCCTGTACGCCGCCAAGCTGGGCGGGCGGGACCGGGTGGTGGCCGCGGAGCCGGCCCCGGCCGAGGCCGCTCAGGCCGGGTGAGCGTCCGCCGCCGCGGGCTCGGGCTCCACGCGCAGCGCCCAGGCGACGCCGGCCACCAGCAGGGCGATGCCGGCCAGCGTGGCGGGCCCTGGCCACTGGCCGCGCAGCAGGAACGCGTAGGCCAGGGCCGAGAGCGTCTCGAAGACGATGAGCTGGCCGCTCAGGTGCGTGGGCAGGCGCTGGCTGGCCTCGTTCCAGCACAGCGTGCCCAGCCACGACGACAGCAGGCCGATGGCCAGCATCAGGCCCACGTAGGCGGCAGGGCGCGGGCCGAAGGGCATGTCCCACGGGGCGCCCGTGGCACCGAACCAGGCCCAGGTGGCCGCGAAGCCCACGGCCGCCAGCGGCAGCGTCGCCACGCCCTGCGCGGTGGCCCAGCCGCGCGGGCTGCGGTCGGGGTGGGCGCGCAGCCAGTCCGCGTTGCGCAGCGGGTACCAGGTCCAGCAGACCACCGCGCCCACCGCCAGCAGCGCGCCCAGGGCGTAGCGCGCCAGGTCGGCTTCCGGGTCGGCGCGCATCGCGGCCCATTCGGCCTGGTTCACCAGGCCGATGCCCAGCGCGATGAGGCCCAGCGACGGCGCCAGGCGCCGCCAGGGCAGCCGGCCGTCGCGGGCCGCGTTGCGCCAGTTGGCGCAGGTGGCGATCACCACGGGCAGCGTGCCGATGACCATGGTGGGCAGTGGGGCGCCGGCGCGCTGGATGGCGGATGACAGGAACAGGTAATAGACGACGTTTCCCACCAGGGCGAGCTTCAGTGCCTCGATCCAGTCGGCCCGCGTCAGGCGGCGCAGGTGCGCGCGGTCCCACCAGGCCAGGGGCAGCGCGATCAGGCCGAAGGCCAGGTAGCGGCCGAACGACAGCATCACCGCCGGGTAGTCGGCCAGCATCAGCGGTCCCACGAACACCAGGCCCCACATCAGCCCCGCGGCCAGCGCGAACATCACTCCGATTCCCATGCGGCCATGATGCCGGTCGCGGCTGACCCGGTCTTGAACGGTGTTGCGGTGGCGGCGCTGGGACGGCGGCGCTGGGGCGGCGGACGGCCCGGCGCGCTCAGGCGGCGCGCAGCCCGCGCTGGTAGCGCGCAGGGGTGATGCCGTACATGCCGGCGAAGCGGCGGGTGAGGTGCGCCTGGTCGGCCAGGCCGACGGCCGCCGCCACCGCCGCGGGGGGCTCGCCGCGCGCCAGCAGCCGCTTGGCCTCGGCCAGGCGCAGTGCCATGCGCCACTGGTGGGCGCTGACGCCGTGCGCCGCCTGGAAGGCCCGCTGGAAGTGGAACGGGCTCAGGCCGGCGAGCGCGGCCAGCTCGGCCAGGCGCCAGTCGCGCGGCAGGTCCGCGTGCAGCGCGTCCACCACCGAGGCGAAGGGGCGCGCGTCGGCCGGGAGGGCGGCGGTGCGGTCGGTCGGGCGGGAGGTCAACGGCGCGAGCGCGGCCAGGGCGTCGGCCAGGGCGGCGTCGGCCGCGAGCGATTCGCCCGCGTCGACGGCGTCCCACAGGCGGGCCAGCGTGGCGGCGAGGTCGCGCGCGCGGGCCGGCTCCTCGTGCACGGCGCGCTCGAACACCCAGTCGCCCGGCGCGCCGTCCCCGAGCTGGGCGCGCAGGGTCGGGGCGTCGAGGTAGAGCATGCGGTAGCGCCAGCCGCCCGGCGCCGCGGGGCCACCGGTGTGCAGCTCGCCCGGCTGCATGAGCACGATGGCGCCCGCCGCAGCCAGGTGCTCGCGGCCGCGGTAGCGGAAGCGCTCCGCGCCGGCCTCCACCACGCCCAGCCCGTAGCCATCGTGCAGGTGGGGCGCGAAGTGGTGGTGGACGATGTGCGCCCGGTACAGCTCCACGCCCGGCCAGCCCGCCGGGCGGCGGAACGCCGCGCGGTCGGGGGCCTGGTCGAAGTGGTCGGGCACGCCGTGCATGCCCGCCAGCATACGGGGCGCGCTTACTTGAACTTGTAGTTCAGGCTGGCGTAGAAGAAGCGGCCGCGCGGGTCGGTGTAGCTGGGGTCGTAGCCGGAGATGAAGAAGTAGGCCTGGTTGGAGAACGGCGGGGCGGTGTCGAAGAGGTTCTTCACGCCGGCGCGCACGGTGAGCTGCGTGTCCACCGCCCAGGCGCCGGACAGGCCCCACAGCGAGTACGCCTTCACCCGGTTGGGGGCGGTGTACTCGCCCGAGTTGGGGTCGGGGGCGAGGTTCTGGTCCTCGTAGGCGGACAGGTAGGTGTTGTCCACGGTCACCGACCACGGGCCGTGCTCCCAGTCGACCGCCAGGTTGTGCCGCCAGCGCTGCACCACCCCGTCGGTGACGAAGCGGCCCAGGTTGCTCACGAAGGGATCGCCGTCGCCTGTCTGCTTCTCGGACTGCAGCATCCACGTGCCCACCAGGCGGGCGCCGAAGCGGCCCCACGCGCCGGGGCGGCCCTGCCAGTCGAGCACCACGTCGAGGCCGGCCGCCCGCTCCGCGCCGCGGTTCTCCTTGTGCATCTCGATGTAGCAGATCGCCGGATCCTCGGGGTCGTAGTCGCACAGCCCCTCGTCCTCGTTGTAGCGGTGGATGAGGTGCTCGTACTTCTCGTGGTTTGCCAGGATCACGTCGTCGCCGAGCTCGCTGATGAGGTTGGACTTGCGGATCTGCCAGTAGTCGAGGCTGATGTTCCACTGGGGACTGGGCGCGAGCACCATGCCCAGCGAGAACTGGCGGGACTTCTCCGGCTTCAGGTCGGGGTTGCTGTAGCGCTGGGTGGTCCAGAAGTCGGAGCAGTCCCAGACGTTGTAGTCGTCCTGCTCCAGGCACACCGGGTCCAGGAGGATGGACGTGGAGCCGGCCTGCGGCGGGCGGTACAGGTCGGACAGGGAGGGGGCGCGGAAACCCGTGCCGGCCGATCCCCGCAGCGTGACGCCGGGGAGGGCGGTGTACTTGGCGCCCACCTTCGGGTTGGTGGAGCCGCCCACCCCCTGGTAGTGGTCGTGCCGCAGGGCCGCCTGCAGCTCGAGCGCCTTGGTGACGGGGGCCTGCACCTCGGCAAAGACGGCGGCCACCTTGCGGGAATCGTCGGTGGCGCGCGCATCGAAGGGGGTGCTTTCGCCCAGGATGTTGTCCGTCAGCAGCAGGGCAGACGGGCGGAATTCGGCGCGCTCCCGGCGCAGCTCGGCACCGAGCGCGAGTCCCATGTCGCCACCGTCCAGCCGCATCAGCGGGCGCGAGAGCTTCAGGTCCGCGGAATCCATGGTGCCGCGGGCGCGGCGCACGGTGTCGGTCACCTGGAAGCTGTCCAGCAGGGCCCGCGCATCGGCGTCGTTGTCGCGCAGCACGCTGATGCGCCCGTCCTCGATCGCCCCCAGCAGCTCGTTGTAGAGCAGGTAGCCATCGACCACCTTGTCCTTCACGGTGTTGACGCTGTGGTTGTAGGCCGCGTCGTAGTCCCAGCCAGCGACCAGGCCCTGCACCCCCAGCACGTAGCGCTCACCCGTGCTGGTGAGTTCGCTCTTGCGTCGCCCGGCCTCGAGCAGCCGGGCGCGCACGGTGATGGTGTCGTCGTCGGCCAGGCCATAGCCCTGCAGCTCGGGGATCAATGGCACCGGCACCTCGGCGTCGATCCGGTTGGACGTGCCCACGTACCAGGTCTTCGCGTCGGCGTAGGTGACTTCGGCGAACAGCTGATGGTCGCCGCCGAGCTGCCAGGTGCCACGGCCCAGGAAGCTGGTCTTCTCGGAGGCCGGGTAGAGCTCCAGGTCGCGCATGAAGTCGTAGGTGCAGGCCTGGTCGCTCACGCCCTGCTCGAGGAACAGCGAGTGCGGCGGGTTGCACTCAGGCGCCGCCAGACTGATGGTGCGGTTGTCCACCACCCGACCATTGACCATGAAGCCGTTCTCCGCCAGGGTGTCCAGCTGCGAGCCGGACAGCCGCAGGTTGCCCGGCCATGGGGCGCTGGACAGCAGGTGCGGCAGGCGCTCGGGGATGCGCAGGTCGCTGATGAACTGGCGCTGGTTGGTGGACAGGCGCTCCGTGCGCTGCAGGTCCACCACGCCGAAGACGTTGAAGCCGTTGTCGGCCATGCTGCCCCATCCCGCCGCGATGGACGCGCCCGACTTGCCGCCCCCGCCCTCCTCGGTCATGCCGCCGTGCACGCTGACCTCCACCCCGCTCCAGTCACGGCGGGTGATGAAGTTGATCACGCCGCCGATGGCGTCCGTGCCGTAGATGGCGGAGGCGCCGTCCAGCAGGATCTCCACCTTGTCGATGGCGGCGGCCGGGATGTTGTTGAGGTCCACGCCAGCGTCGTCGCCGGGCGAGGCGAAGTTCGCCATGCGGCGACCGTTCAGCAGGACCAGGGTGGACGACACCCCGATGCCGCGCAGGTTGGCGCCGTTGAAGCCAGTCTGGTCGTGGAAGCCGCCGGTCTGGATGCTGCCGCCGTCGGTGAGGTTGTTGGCGGTGGCCGCCACCCGGGACAGCAGTTCCGCGGCGGTCGTCACGCCGACCTTCTGGATCTCCTCGCGCGTGATCGTTTGCAGTGGCAGCGCGGAGTCGCCGTCCACGCGCTTGATGGCCGTGCCCGTCACCTCCACCCGCTGCACCTTCACGGGCTCCTCGGGGGTGGGAGCGGTCTGGGCGCGGGCGGCGGGGCTCGCGGCCAGGGCCAGCAGGGCGGCCTGGGCGAGCCAGTGGAGGGCAGGGCGGCGGCAGGGGCGTGTCATCGGGTGCGCTTTCTGTGGGTGGACGAGGGCGGGGAACACGACACCCCGGGCGAACAGCCATGCCCGGCATGCGGTCGGCAGGTATCCTCAGGGCTTCGCCAGTCTAGGGAGGCTGGCCGGCTTAGGAAACTTGCACGCTACATTCGCGTCGCATGGCAGCAACTTTGCATGCACCGTGCCGGCCTGCGGCCAGGCCCCTTGTCCCGGAATGACACAGATTCGAACCGCGCCCTCCCTTGTCGCCTGCCTGGCCTTCTGCGTCGCGGCTGCCACGCTGGCCCTGACGCCTGCGTCGCGGGCCGCGCCGGCCGCGTCGGCCCCGGCGGCCAGCACCCCGGTGGTGCAGGTCACGGCCCCCTCCGGTGCATCGAACCGCGCTGCCATCGCCCGTGCGCCCAAGGTGGGCGAGCCGGTCAAGGGCTACGCCGTGATCATCGGCGGTGCACTCAAGGCCGACAACGACGAGATCTGGGAGCGCATGGTCACGCTGGCCGGCGGCAAGGGCTCGCGCTGGGTCGTCTTCGGCACCGCCTCGCAGACGCCCGACCGCACCTCGCGCCGCGTGGTGCAGCTGCTGGAGCAGCGCGGCGCCGTGGCGGAGGCCATGCCGGTGGCGCCGCAGCTGCGCTGGGTCGACCTGGGCAAGGCCGTGCGCGACCCGCAATTGCTGGAGGCCGTGCGCAACGCCGACGGGGTGTTCTTCACCGGCGGCGCCCAGGAGCGCATCGTCGACACCTTCAAGCCGGGCGGCCAGAACACGCCCATGCTCGACGTCATCTGGGACGTCTACCGCCGCGGCGGCGTGGTGGCGGGCACCTCCGCGGGCGCTGCCATCATGAGCAGCGTGATGTTCCGTGACGCGCCCAGCGTGCTGGGCGTCATGAAGGGCGCGCTGCGCCCCGGCAAGGAGGTCGACAGCGGCCTGGGTTTCGTCGGCCCCAACCTCTTCGTCGACCAGCACTTCCTCAAGCGCGGGCGCTTCGGCCGCATGCTGCCCCTGATGATGGCAAAGGGCTACAAGCTGGGCCTGGGCATCGAGGAGAACAGCGCCGCCATCGTGCAGGGCGACTATGTCGAGGTCGTGGGCGGCAAGGGCGCGCTCATGGTGGACCTCAACGACGTGGTCACCGACCCCAAGGTGCCGGCGTTCAACCTCACCGGCGCGCGGCTCACCTACCTGGACCGCGGCGACCGCTACGACCTGGGCCTGCGCCGCATCGAGCCGTCCGAGCGCAAGCAGCGCGGCCAGCTGCTCGACCCCAACTCGCCCGGCTTCAAGCCCGAGTACACCACCGAGCCGTTCTACATCGACATGCTGGGCGACTCGACCATCTCCAACGCCATGGGCTTCCTGATCGACAGCAACCAGAAGGAAGTGCGCGGCCTCAGCTTCGACCCCCGCGCGCCCGAGAAGGACCCGCTGGCCGACCTGGGCTTCTCCTTCCGGCTGTACAAGGGGCCGGACAGCATGGGCTGGTACTCTGACGAGTCCGGTGGCGAGGAGTACTCCGTCGCCAACATCTACCTCGACGTGCAGCCGGTGCGCATCAGCCGGCCACTGTTCACCCCCTGGCGCGGCCGCTGACCGCACCGTTTCCATCCCCTCCACCGCATCGCCACCATGACCACCACCCGCCGTACCCTGGCCGCCGCGATCGCCGGCCTGCTCACCAGCGTGCTCACCCTGGCTGCCGTGCCGGCCCATGCGCAGGCGCCGGACTGGAAGAAGGTCCGCATCGCCGTGGAGGGCGCCTACCCCCCGTTCTCCGAGATCGGCCCCGACGGCAAGATCAAGGGCTTCGACATCGACATCGCCAATGCGCTGTGCGCCGAGATGAAGGCCGAGTGCACGCTGGTGCAGGCCGAGTGGGACGGCATGATTCCCGCGCTGCAGGCGCGCAAGTTCGACGCCATCGTGGCGCAGATGTCCATCACCGAGGAGCGCAAGCGTTCGGTGGCCTTCTCGGACAAGTACGCCAACACGCCCGCCTGGCTGGTGGCCAAGGCCGGCGCCCCGGCGGCGCAGACGGCCGAGGCCTGGAAGGGCAAGCGCATCGGCGTGCAGCGCACCACCACCCATGACCGCTACGCCACGGCCCACTTCAAGCACAGCGAGATCATCCGCTATGCGAAGCAGGACGAGCTCTACCTCGACCTGGCCGCCGGCCGCATCGACGCGCTGCTGGCCGACTCGGTGGCGGTGGACCTGGGCTTCCTGAAGACGCCGGCCGGCAAGGGCTTCGCGCAGGTGGGGGCGGCGATCGACGACCCGGTGATCTTCGGCATCGGTGCCGGCATCGCGGTGCGCAAGGCTGACACGGCCCTGGTGCAGAAGCTCAATGCGGCCATCAAGGCCATCCGCGCCAACGGCACCTACAAGAAGATCCAGGACAAGTACTTCAGCTTCGACATCTACGGCGGCTGACCGCTCGCCCGCCCGACCGACCGATGCTGCACGGCTACGGCCCCAGCCTGCTCGAAGGCGCCCTGCTGACGCTGGGCGTGGCGCTCGCGTCGCTGGCCATCGCCCTGGTGCTGGGCCTGGCCGGCGCCGTGGCCAAGCTCTCGAGCGTGCGGCCCCTGCGCTGGCTGGCGCAGGGCTACACCACGCTCATCCGCGCGGTGCCCGACCTGGTGATGATGCTGCTCATCTTCTACGGCGGGCAGGTGCTGGTGAACCACGTGGGCGACCGCACCGGCTGGTGGGGCTACGTCGACGTCGACCCCTTCGTCGCCGGCGTGCTGACGATCGGCTTCATCTTCGGCGCCTACTTCACCGAGGTGCTGCGCGGCGCCTTTCTCGCCGTGCCGGCGGGCCAGAAGGAAGCGGCGCTCGCCTTCGGCATGACGTCGGCGCAGGTGCTGCGCCGCGTCACCGGGCCGCTCATGCTGCGCCACGCGCTGCCCGGCCTGTCCAACAACTGGCTGGTGATGATCAAGAGCACCGCCATCGTCTCGGTGATCGGCCTGTCCGACCTGATGAACCGCAGCGCCCAGGCCGCCGGCGCCACGCGCGAGCCCTTCGTGTTCTATCTCGCCGCCTGCGGCGTGTACCTGGTGTTCACGACGCTGTCCGAGCTGGCCTTCGCCTGGCTGCAGCGCCGGCTGGCCATCGGCGTGCGGCGCGTGGCGCTCTGACCGACGCATGGACTTCGAGGTCATTGCCGAGAACCTGCCGCTGTATGGCCAGGGCCTGCTCGTCACGCTGGCGCTGCTCGTGCTGTCGCTGGCCTTCGGCATGCTGTTCGCCCTGCCGCTGGCCATGCTGCGCAGCATGCCGTCCGCCTGGGCGTGGCGGCCGGTGTGGCTGTTCACCTACGTCATCCGCGGCACGCCGCTGCTGGCGCAGCTGTTCCTGCTGTACTACGGCCTGGCGCAGTTCGAGGCCGTGCGCGAGAGCCTTCTCTGGCCCTACCTGCGCTCGGCCTGGTTCTGCGCGGTGGCGGCCTTCACGATCAACACCTGCGCCTACACCACCGAGATCCTGCACGGCGCCATGCGGGCGCTGCCGGCCGGCGAGATCGAGGCGGCGCAGTCGCTGGGCATGTCGCGCTGGGTCATCCTGCGCCGCATCGTGCTGCCGCACGCGTTCCGCCGCGCGCTGCCCGCCTATGGCAACGAGGTGGTGCTGATGCTGCACGCCACCTCCCTGGCCAGCGTGGTCACGCTGTACGACCTCACTGGCGCCGCGCGCGAGATCCACTCGCGCTACTACATGCCCTTCGAGGCCTTCATCACCGCCGGCGTGGGCTACGTGCTCATCACCGTGGTGCTGGTGGCGCTGTTCCGCGCCGCCGAGCGGCGCTGGCTGGCGCCGCTCATGGCCCATGGCGCGCGCGGCTGAGCGTGCCGTCCGCCTTCCCGACCTGCCTGCCCATGCGCACCGAACACCACGTCCTGCTGCCGGCCCACCCCGGTCAGCGCCACGAGCTCGTCAGCCTGCACCACGGCACGCCGGGCGCTGGCCCCAAGGTGGTCATCCAGGCCTCGCTGCACGCCGACGAGACACCGGGCATGCTCGTGGCCCATCACCTGCGCAGCCGGCTGGCCGAGCTCGACGCGGCCGGCCGCGTCACCGGCGAGGTGGTGCTGGTGCCGGCGGCCAACCCCCTGGGGCTGGGGCAATGGTCGCTGCGCACGCACCAGGGCCGGTTCGACCAGGCCGGCGGCGAGAACTTCAACCGCCACTTCGCCGACCTCACCGAGGCGGTGCTTGAGCGGGTGGGCGAGGCGCTGGGCGGCGACGCCGCCGCCAACACCGCCATGGTGCGCCGGGCGCTGCGCGAGGCGGCCGCGGCGCAGCCGGCCAGCACCCCGCTGGAGGACCTGCGCCGCACCCTGCTGGGCCTGGCGATCGACGCCGACACGGTGATCGACCTGCACTGCGACGGCCAGGCCCTGCTGCACCTGTACACGACGCCCGCCACCTGGTCGCCCGCGGGCGAGCTGCTGGCGCGCTGCCTGGGCGTGGAGGTGGCGCTGCTGGCCGACCGCTCCGGTGGCGACCCCTTCGACGAGGCCTGCTCGATGGTGTGGGTGGACCTGGCCGCGCGGCTGGGCCCGGCCAGGCCGCTGCCGCCGGCCTGCCTGGCCGTCACGGTGGAACTGCGCGGCGAGCACGACGTGACGCACGAGCTGGCCACGCGCGATGCCGACGCGATCATCACCTACCTGCACCACCGCGGCGTGCTGCAGCTGCCCGATCCGCCGGCGCTGCCGTCGCGCTGCTGCGAGCCCACGCCGCTGGCCGGCTCCATGCCCATGCATGCGCCGCACGGCGGCGTGCTGGTGTTCCTGCGCGACCTGGGCGACGTGGTGCGCCGCGGCGAGCCCATCGCCGAGCTGATCGACCCCATCACCGGCCGCGCGAGCGTGGTCGCCAGTCCGGCCGACGGCCTGTTCTTCGCCCGTGAATGGCGCCGCTTCGCCTACGCCGGCATGGCCATCGGCAAGGTGGCCGGCCGCGATGCCGTGCGCAGCGGCGCCCTGCTGTCTCCCTGAAGGAAGAGCCATGTCGTTTGACGCGCCGCGTGACGAGCGCCGGGCCGCTCCCAAGCCGGCCCGTATTCCCTGGGAGGATCGGCCGATGTACCCATCGGACGAAGGGCTCGCATGACCCATCCACCGCATCCCACGGCCCATGTCGGGCTGTCCGTCGACAACCTGCACAAGCGCTTCGGTGACCGCGAGGTGCTGCGCGGCGTGTCCCTGGCCGCCAAGCCGGGCGACGTGGTGGCGCTGATCGGCGCCAGCGGTTCGGGCAAGAGCACCCTGCTGCGCTGCCTGAACCTGCTGGAGCAGCCGCACGAGGGCACGCTGCGCCTGGGCCCCGAGACGCTGCAGCTCAAGCGCGACCGCGATGGCAGCCTGACGGCGGCCGACACCACGCAGCTGCGCCACTGGCGCACGCGGCTGGCCTTCGTCTTCCAGAGCTTCAACCTGTGGCAGCACCGCACGGCCATCGACAACGTGACGGAGGCGCCCATCCACGTGCTGGGCCGCCCGCCGGCCGAGGCGCGCGAGCGGGCGCGCGAGCTGCTCGCCCGCGTGGGCCTGTCGCACCGCGAGAACACCTACCCGGCCCAGCTGTCCGGCGGCGAGCAGCAGCGGGTGGCCATTGCCCGCGCGCTGGCAGTCGACCCCGAGGTGATGCTGTTCGACGAGCCCACCTCGGCGCTCGACCCCGAGCTCGTGGGCGAGGTGCTCAAGGTCATGCGCGGGCTGGCCGAAGAAGGTCGCACCATGCTCGTCGTCACCCATGAGATCGGCTTCGCCCGGGAAGTCGCCAGCCAGGCGATCTTCCTGCACCAGGGCGTGATCGAGGAGCAGGGCGCGCCGCGGGAGGTGCTGGTGCGTCCCCGCAGCGAGCGCCTCACCCAGTTCCTGTCCGGCGGGCTGAAGTGAGGTCCTGCCGCCGCGCCGTGGCCACGGCCCTGCTGGGGCTGGTGGTGTGCGCGGCGGACGCCGGGGCGGCCGGGTCGGCGGCGGCAGCGCCGCGCGCTGCCGAGCCGCTGCCGGCGGTGAACCTGCTGGTGCAGTGGCGGCTGCAGCCCTGGCCCGGGCCGGCGCTGGCCGCCCACGCGCCGGGCAGCGTCGTCGTGGGCACCGCCACCGGCAGCAGCCCTGCCGCCGCCGCAGGGCCGGACGGCGTGGTCGTGCGCACGGCGCCAGCGGCGGACCCGCCCTCCGCCGTGCGCGTGCGCAACGGCGGCCAGGCCCACTGGCGGCTGCTGCGCGACGAGCCCGAGGCGGGCGTGGCGTGGGTGTGGACACCCGAGGGCGCGGGTCTGGCGGGCGGCACGGTGCGCCATGGCCGGGTACTGGGCCTGCAGGTCCAGGTGCGTTGGCCGGGTGGGGCGGCCCCCGCCTGGGTGGCGTGGCAGTTCGAGCAGCCCCTGCCCGACGAAGCGGACGGCCGGCGTGGCGCCGCGGCCCGGCAGGCGGGCGGCGAGCTGCACCTGCCGCTGGACAGCTGGCAGCCGCTGGGCCGCTGGACGCAGCCGGACGGCAGCGGCGAGATGCTGGAGCTGCGCATCATGCGGCTGCCGTAGGCGGCCGGATGTGGGTCATCTACCGGCGGCCGTGGGCAGCCGGGTGCGGGTCATCCACCGGCGGCCTGTGGCAGCCGGGGGCGCGTCATCAACCGGTGGCCTTGACGACAGCCGCCGCGGCGGCCGGCCCCGCGCCGTCGCGCGGCCACAGCACCCACACGCGCAGCGCCTGCTTGGTGCGCCCGGCCTGCTGCTCGGCGTCGTCGCCCCAGCCCCAGAAGTAGTCCGCGCGCACCGCGCCCACGATGGCGCCGCCGGTGTCCTGCGCCATCACCAGGCGCTGCAGCGGGCGGCTGGACAGCGGCTCGGTGGCATCCAGCCACACCGGCGTGCCGTAGGGCACCGACTGCGGGTCCACCGCGATCGAGCGCCCCGGGGTGAGCGGCACGCCCTGCGCCCCGCGCGGCCCGAGTGCCGGGTCGGGCAGCGGCTCCTCGCGGAAGAACACGGTGCGCGGGTTCTGCCAGAGCATCTCCTGCACGCGCTTCGGGTGGCGGCGCGCCCAGTCCTTGATGGCCGGCCAGCTCGCCTCGCCCGGCGCCAGCTCGCCCTGGTCGATGAGCCAGCGGCCGACCGAGCGGTAGGGCTGATCGTTGTGGCCGGCAAAGGCCAGGCGCACGAGGCGGGTGCTGCCGTCGGCCTCGGTCAGCCGCAGGCGGCCCGAGCCCTGGATCTGCAGCACCAGTGCGTCCAGCGGGTCCTCCACCCAGGCGATCTCGCGGCCCTTCAGGGCGGCCTGCGCGGCGGGCAGCGTGTCCAGCTCCTGGCGTGTCCAGTACGGCTTGCGCTGGCCCAGGTCGGCGGGCGCGGCATGCAGCGGCACGCGGCGTGTGCGCGTGGGCTTGCGGCTGGCCTCCACCAGCGGCTCGAAGTAGCCGGTCAGCAGTCCGGTGGGTTCGCCCTCGTGCGATTCCACGCGGAACACCCGGAAGCGCTGCTCCACCCACAGCCGCGCCTGCACGTCGTCGGTGGGGAAGAACTGCCGCACCTGCTGGCACACGCCGCCCCACGCCGGGTCCACCGCCACCGGGCCCTGGCCCGCCGCGGTGGCGCACGACAGTCGCAGCGCGGGCCAGAGCTCGGCCACGCGGTCGCTGCCCCAGCCCGGCAGCTCGCCGAAGGCCGCCGGCACCCAGCGCGAGCGCGCGCGCTGCAGCGTGCCGGGCGGCGGCGGGGCCGACACCGCGGAGGCGGCGGCCGCGGGCGACTCGGCCCCGCGCTGCTCCACCGGCGCGGGCGCCTGCCGGCCCAGCCCCATGCAGCCGGTGAGGACGAGGCCCGCCAGCACCGGCACGACGCGGCGGGCTTGAGGTGAAATCCGGCCCATGACCTGGTTGATCCTGGAAGCCCTCGGCGCGGGCGCGCTGCTCGTGTTCATAGTCTGGTGGACGATGTTTGCCGGGCGGCGTGGTGGCGAGAAGCCGCCGGAGGATCCCGGCCGGCCGGACGACCCGCCGCCGCCCGTGCGCTGATCAGGCGGTCGTCGTCGGGATGGCCGCGGCCTCGCGCGGCGGCAGGAAGAAGCTCAGCGGCGCGCGCCGTGCGCGCCGGCGCAGGGCGGCGTAAAGGCGGCCGCGCTCATGCACGCGCAGCCCGCGGGCGCTGACGGCCAGGCGGAAGGCCAGGCTGAAGCTCACCGCCAGGTTCAGCACGCCCACCACCGGGATGGACGCCAGGCACCACCAGAAGGCGGGCGCATGCAGCAGGGCGGTGCCCTCGGCGCCGAGCGCGGCCGCCAGCTGGCCCATGGACAGCGTGACGTGGCGCACCTCCAGCGGCAGGCCGAAGAAGGCGCCCACCACGGGCACCACGCCCAGCATGAAGCCCAGCGACACATTGGCCGCGACGCCGGAGATGTGCTTGCGCCACCAGGCCGCCCAACGGCCGGCGCGCGCAGCGCCCAGGCGGTCGCGCAGGCGGGGGTTCCAGGCCATGGCGCTGTCCAGCCGGTGGAAGACGAACCAGTTCTCCACCCAGCCCGCGATCAGGCTGGACGCGAACAGCAGCACGCCCGTGAAGGCCGCGTAGAGCGCGGTGGGGCCCAGCAGGTGCAGCGAATGCAGCACGTACTCCGCCTGCGCCGGCCCGACCACCGGGCGGCCGCCCAGCCACCAGCCCAGCGCCTGCACCGCCAGCACCACCGGCACCACCAGGGCCAGGTTGCCCACGATGCCGGCGAACTGGGAGCGCAGCAGGTGGGCCACCTCGTCCACGAAGTCCTCCACCGCCTCGTCGCTGGCGGCCACGCCCTCCAGCCGCGCGGCCAGGGCCGGCGCGGTCATGGCCGGCTGCTTGGTGGCCACCGTCCAGTGGGCCAGGTAGATGAGCAGGAAGCTGAACGCGTAGTTCAGGCCCGCGGCGAAGCCGGCCCAGAACGCCGACAGCGCCAGCGTGCCCAGCAGGAACTTGGCGAGGGTGGTGAACCCGATCACCGCGCCCCCGCCGGCCGCGTGCGCCAGCATGGCGCGGAACTCGGCCCGGCTGCGGGTGATGTAGTGCTCGCCCGTCTCCGCGCTGCGTTCGGTGACCTTGCGCGCGAGCAGCGCGTAGTGGCGCCGGAACAGGGCCGTGAGCGAGCGGCGTTCCTCCGCACAGCGCACCAGGCCCAGCAGCAGGTGGTGCAGTTCCGCCGCCGCGTCGGGGCGGCTGCCGGGTGGCTCGCCGCCGGGCACGATGTCGCTCACCAGGCAGTCGAGCAGGGCCTCGATGCGCTCGCCCCGCGCCTGCAGCTGGGCCACCTGGAACACCAGGTCCACCGAGATGCCATGTTCGTCGAGGTGGCCGCGCACGCTGGCGGCCGCCGTGCGGCAGGCGGCGAGCACGGCGCGCAGGTAGTGCGCCTGCTGCAGGCGCGCGGCGTCGTCGACGCCGTCCAGGTGGCCGGCACGCAGCGCCTCGGCCGCCTGCACCACCTGGTGGAACGGGCGGTCCGCCAGCAGGGCGTCGTCCATGCGCTGACGCATCGCACCGGACAGGCCGGCTGCGCGGATCTGGCTGGCCAGCAACTGGATGGACTCGACCATCGCGGCGCGCCAGGCCTCGGCGCCCGCCGGGGACGCGTCGGGGGGCAGCACGATGCGCAGCAGGCGCCCGGCGGTCGTGGCGTCCACGGCTGCCAGCCAGCGGGCGTCCTCCTGGCCGCGGAACAGCAGCGGGAACAGTGCGCCCAGGTCGGTGGTCTGCGGGGTGCCGGGCAGCCAGCCCAGGCGCAGCCGCTCGGCCACCTCGCTGAGAAAACCCTGGCGCGGCGCAAAGCCGAAGTCCGCGAGCAGGCCGGTGGCGTCCAGCCGGGCGAACACCCGGCGCAGCAGCGCGCCCACTTGCGCGTGGTGCTCCGGGTGGCGCTCCACCACGTCGACGAACAGGCGCAGGCGCCGCACCGGCCACGGCGTGGCGGCGGCGCCGGCGGAGGCCGTGTCCTCGGCGGCGGCGCCTTCGCTGGGGGGGCCGGGCTGGCGCAGCCAATCCAGCCAGCGGATCAGCCACAGGTGCTGCTCGGCCGCGTCGGCCAGCGGGTCGGCGGCGTTCAGCAGCGCCGTCAGTTCCCAGCGCCCGCGGCCCGGGCGCGCGGCGCGCCGCCCCATCAGTGCAGCGCCTGGGCCTGGGAGAGCTCGAAAGGCGCCACCGGGGTGTCGAACCAGTGGGCGTCCTCGGTGATGCAGAAGAAGGTGCCGTGCATGCGGCCGCGCGGCGTGGCGATGCGGGCCCAGCTGGTGTACTCGAAGGTCTCGCCTGGTTTGAGCAGCGGCTGGTGGCCCACCACGGCCAGGCCGCGCACTTCTTCCACGTGGCCGGCACTGTCGGTGATGACCCAGTGGCGGGCGATCAGCTGCGCCGTCACGTCCCCGGAGTTCCGGATGGTGACGGTGTACGCGAAGGCATAGACGTCCTCGTTGGCGGACGACCGATCCGGCAGGTACTGGGTGAGCACCGAGACGGTGAACTGGGGTGAGGGCATGCCGCGATTGTGCCGCCTGCCCCTTGGCAGACGGCGGCAAGGGGTGGCCGCCTAAAATTGGCGGTTTCCCGCCCCCCCGTGCTCACCATGGCCACCTACCGCATCGCCCCCAGCATCCTGTCCGCCGATTTCGCCCGCCTGGGGCAGGAAGTGCGCGACGTGCTGGCCGCCGGCGCCGACTGGATCCACTTCGACGTGATGGACAACCATTACGTGCCGAACCTCACCTTCGGCCCCATGGTGTGCCAGGCGTTGAAGTCCCACGCGGTGAAGCCGGACGGCACGCCGGCGCCCATCGACGTGCACCTGATGGTGCAGCCGGTGGATGCGCTGGCGCAGGCCTTCGCCCAGGCGGGGGCGGACATCATCACCTTCCACCCCGACGCGTCCACCCATGTGGACCGCACGCTGCAGCTGATCCGTGGCGCGGGCTGCCAGGCCGGCCTGGTGTTCAACCCGGCGATGCCGGTGGACGTGCTGGAGTGGGTGATCGACAAGGTCGACGTGGTGCTGCTGATGAGCGTGAACCCGGGCTTCGGCGGCCAGAGCTTCATCGACAG
This sequence comes from Ideonella sp., assembly GCF_041918995.1. Lineage (GTDB taxonomy): Bacteria > Pseudomonadota > Gammaproteobacteria > Burkholderiales > Burkholderiaceae_C > Ideonella. The sequence goes on from NZ_JAYRUN010000005.1 coordinate 86,635, forward strand.
CACCCTGCGCAAGGCCGAGCGGGTGCGCCGCCTCATCGACGCCTCGGGCCGCGACATCCGCCTGGAGGTCGACGGCGGCATCAAGACCGACAACATCCGCCGTGTGGCCGACGCGGGCGCCGACACCTTCGTCGCCGGCAGCGCCATCTTCGGCCAGAAGGACTACCGCACGGTGATCGACGCCATGCGCGCGGAACTGGCGCGGTGAGCCGCCTGGACGGCGTGCGTGCCGCGCTGATCGACCTGGACGGCACGCTGGTCGACACCCTCGGCGATTTCGAGGTGGCGCTGGGCCGGACGCTGGCCGCGCTCGGCCTGCGGGCGGTGGGCCGCGACTTCATCGCCCGCACCGTGGGGCAGGGCTCCGAGCACCTCATCCGCCACACGCTGGCCGAGGCCGGCGGCGACCCGGCCGTGCAGTACGAGGCGGCCTGGGCGCTCTACCAGCGCCACTACCGCGACGTCAACGGCCGCCACGCCGACGTCTTCCCCGGCGTGGCCGAGGGGCTGGCTGGGCTGCGGGCGGCCGGTTGGCCGCTGGTGTGCCTGACCAACAAGCCCACGGCGTTCGCGCGCGACCTGCTGGCGGCCAAGGGGCTCGCCGACGCCTTCGCCCATTGTTTCGGCGGCGACGCCTTCGAGCGCCGCAAGCCGGACCCCCTGCCGCTCCTGCGGGCATGCGAAGCGCTCGGCACGGCCCCCGCCGAGACGCTGATGGTGGGCGATTCGCGCAACGACGTGCAGGCGGCACGCGGCGCGGGCTGCCCCGTGGTGCTGGTGCGCCATGGCTACAACCATGGCGAGCCCGCCGAGGCGGCCGGCGCCGACTGGGTGATCGACCGCCTGGACGACCTGCTCGCCGAACTCCCGGTGGCCGGGCGCTGATCCGGGTCAGCCGTCGAGGTCGAAGCCGAGGTCGACCACCGCGGTGCGCGGGGCCTTGACCGGCTTGAACTGCCAGGCCTGCACGGCCTGTACCGCCGCGGCATTGAGGCCGCGGTGGCTCGTCTGCACGACCGAGGCCTCGGCCACGCGGCCGTCCGGCTGCACCTCGAAGCGCACCTGCACGTTGCCCCTGCGCAGTTTGCGCATCATGGCGGCGGGGAACTCCGGCTCCCCGGCCGCGAGCAGCGACAGCGGCTCGGCCTCCTCTGACTCGTCGGGCGGCGGCAGCAGGTCGGGCCGGGGTGCCGAGGCCGCGCTCGGCAAGGCCAGCGCGGCCGTGGCGGCAGCGGCCGCGGCGGCCACCTCGGCCGGGCTGGCCAGCGGCGCTGGGGCGGCCAGGATGGCGGTGGCTTCGCCCTCGGCCTCGCGCCGCGACACCGCCGCCGACCCCGGCGTGCCGGCGGACGGCCGGGACGCGATGGCGGGCGCGGTGGCGCCGGAGGGGGCGACGCTCGCGGCGACCGGACGCACGGCGGGCGCCGTGCGCACCTCGGTGATGCGTGGCGCAGCCGGACGTGAGGCGCCATCGGCCTTCTGCGCGTTCAGTCGGATCCAGTACAGCGGGCTGGCCGCGTCCTTCTTGACCCGCTCGCTCACCTTCTCATCGGCCACCGGGGCGGGTACCGCCGGCGCCTGCGCCCAGGCAGGGCACGCCCCGGCCAGCAGGGCCAGGCCGGCGGTCGCGAGGGGGTGGCGTCCAACGAAGGCAATCATGGGCGTCATGTCCAGGGACAGCCGCCGCGCGGATGAGGCGGCGGGCATCGGGTGGAAGAGGGCGCTGCGGGTGGATCACACCTGCGGCCGCCGCTGCCGGGCCGGGCCGCGACGGGCGCCGGCATGCAAGAAGTGTTCGCGCGGGCGCTCGCGGGCCCGCCGCGCTGTTCAGGAGTCGCCGCCGCGCGCCGCCCGGGCCTTGCCCAGCAGCGCGTCCTTGAGCTGGGTGTCGGCGGGGGAGGGGCCGAGCCAGATGCTCATCAGGGCGGTGTAGAACTCCGGCTCCTTGATGGGCTCGAGCTCCGGCTTGCCGTTCACCGAGATCACCGTGCCAGTGCCAGGGATCCAGTCGACGCTGAAGCTCTCGCCGGTGGCGAGCTTCTTGCGCTTGGAGAACAGGTCGGCCATCTTGATGGTGCCGTTGATCGACTTGGCGAAGACGTCGCGCGGCGAGTTCTTCTCCATGCCCTGGGTGAACAGCTTGCCGAGCTCGTTGCCGTCGATGTCGCGCAACATCGTGATGTGGATGCGGCGGGGGCTGCCGGTGGCGCCGTACACCGCCTCGGGCGTGCCCATCTTGGTGGGCAGGTACAGCGCCGCGGCGTAGACCTTGAAGATGGCCTTGTAGCGGATGCCCGCACCGTTGAGCTGCAGTTTCTGCCCGGCGACCTGCTCGGTCGTTTCGTACTTGATGCCGGCCAGCTCGACCGTCTGCGCGTGGCTTGCCGCCACCGCCCCCAACGCCATACAGCTGCCGAGCACCAGGCTCGAACCCCAACGTCGCCACATGGTCTGCAGACCTTTCTGGATATCCTGGATGCAGCGCCGGCTCCGTTCGCCCAGGGCGTCGGACCGGCGGGAAGAGGCGGCAAGTGTGACGCAGCGTTACGGGGCTGTCCATGCGTCGCAACCCCGATGCCAGCGCCCCGACTGCTACACTTTCCACACATGTTCACTTCGCGCAGAGGGTTGGCGTTGTCGCACGACCGGGGAGCCTGGCCCTGGCGTCGCTCGATCGTCCCTGCCCATCTGCCGCTGGCACGCCCCGGGCGCTAACGCGCCCGTCCGCTGCCCGGTACCCCCGGCGGCCGGCCCATCCGGCCGTGCCCCCCACCGATACCCTGCCGCCTTCCGCGCCGCGCCTGCCGGCGCGCCGGCCCGGCACCCGGAGGACCGCTTGTCGTGATCACTGAACTCGAATTCCAGAGCCTGGCCGCGGACGGCTACAACCGCATCCCGCTCATCGCCGAGGCCTTCGCCGACCTCGAGACGCCGCTGTCCCTGTACCTCAAGCTCGTCGGCGGTGCGCGCCACGGCTTCCTGCTCGAATCCGTGGTCGGCGGCGAGCGTTTCGGCCGCTACTCGTTCATCGGGCTGCCGGCGCGCACGCTCATCCGTGCCACGGGCCACCACTGCGAGGTGGTCACCGCCGGCGAGGTGGTGGAGACCCACGAGGCGAACCCGCTGGACTTCATCGCGGCCTACCAGCAGCGCTTCCGGCCGGCCCTGCGGCCGGGCCTGCCGCGCTTCTGCGGCGGCCTGGCCGGCTACTTCGGCTACGACAGCGTGCGCAGCATCGAGCCGCGCCTGGCCGGCGTCAGCAAGCCCGGCGGCATCGGCACCCCCGACATCCTGCTGCTGCAGACGGAGGAACTGGCCGTCATCGACAACCTCTCGGGCCGGCTGTACCTCATCGTCTGGGCCGACCCGGCGCGCCCCGAGGCCTACTTCCACGGCAAGAAGCGCCTGGCCGAGCTGACCGACAAGCTGCGCTACAGCGTGACCGCGCCGCAGGTGCGGCGTGGCCAGAGCCACGCCGTCGAGCGCGAGTTCGACAAGGCCGCCTTCGAGGCGGCGGTGCGGCGCGCCAAGGCCTACATCGCCGCCGGCGACTGCATGCAGGTGGTGCTGGGCCAGCGCCTGAAGAAGCGCTTCACCGAGAGCCCCCTGAGCCTGTACCGCGCGCTGCGCTCGCTCAACCCCAGCCCCTACATGTACTACTACGACATGGGGGACTTCCAGATCGTCGGCGCCTCGCCCGAGATCCTGGTGCGCCAGGAGACGCGCACGGCCGCGGGACGTTCCGACGAGGTGGTCACCATCCGGCCCATCGCGGGCACCCGGCCCCGCGGGGCCACGCCGGAGGCGGATGCCCGACATGAGCAGGAACTGCTGGCCGATCCCAAGGAGCGGGCCGAGCACCTCATGCTCATCGACCTGGCCCGCAACGACATCGGCCGCATCGCCCAGACCGGCTCGGTGAAGGTCACCGAGGCCTTCGGCATCGAGCGCTACTCGCACGTGATGCACATCGTGAGCAACGTCGAGGGCGTGCTGCGCCCGGGCTTGAGCAGCCTGGACGTGCTCAAGGCCTCCTTCCCGGCGGGCACGCTCAGCGGCGCGCCCAAGATCCGTGCGATGGAGATCATCGACGAGCTGGAGCCCACCCAGCGCGGCATCTACGGCGGCGCCTGCGGCTACCTCAGCTTTGCGGGCGACATGGACGTGGCCATCGCCATCCGCACCGGCGTGGTCAAGGACCAGACGCTGTACGTGCAGGCCGGCGCCGGCGTCGTGGCCGATTCCGTGCCCGAGGCCGAGTGGCAGGAGACCGAGGCCAAGGCGCGCGCGGTCATCCGCGCCGCCGAGCTGGTGGAAGAAGGTTTTTGAGGGACGCAGGAGACGACCATGCTGCTGATGATCGACAACTACGATTCCTTCACCTTCAACCTGGTGCAGTACTTCGCCGAGCTGGGGCAGGACGTGAAGGTGGTGCGCAATGACGAGATCACCGTGGAGGGGATCGGGGCGCTGCGGCCGGACCACCTGGTGCTGTCGCCGGGCCCGTGCTCGCCGGCCGAGGCCGGCGTGTGCGTGCCAGCCATCCAGGCCTTCCTCGGGCGGCTGCCCATCCTGGGCGTGTGCCTCGGCCACCAGAGCATCGGCGCGGCGCTGGGCGGCCGCATCGTGCGGGCCCAGGTGCAGATGCACGGCAAGGTCAGCCGCATCACCACCGACGGCCGGGGCGTGTTCCGCGAGCTCCCACGCGCGTTCGACGTGGTGCGCTACCACTCGCTGGCCATCGAGCGGGAGACGCTGCCGCCCGAGCTCGAGGTCAGCGCCACCACCGACGACGGCGAGATCATGGGCGTGCGCCATCGTGCGCTCGCCGGCACCGCCACGCCGCTGGAGGGCGTGCAGTTCCACCCCGAATCCATCCTCTCGGAGCACGGCCACGCCATGTTGCGCAACTTCCTCACCCTCGGCCTGACGCAGGTGCCCGCATGACCGCCGTCGCCTACGGCACGACGGCGGCGCCGGGCGGGCCAGGGGCCGCGCGGACCATCGACCTGCGCAGCGACACCGTCACCCGGCCCACGCCCGCCATGCGCGAGGCCATGCTCGCGGCACCACTCGGCGACGACGTCTTCGGCGACGACCCCACGGTGAACGCGTTGCAGGAGCGCATCGCCGGCCTGCTGGGCTTCGAGGCTGCGCTGTTCATGCCCAGCGGCACGCAGAGCAACCTGTGCGCGCTGCTGGCGCACTGCGGCCGCGGCGACGAGTACCTGGTGGGCCAGATGGCCCATTGCTACCGCTATGAAGGCGGCGGCGGTGCGGTCTTCGGCAGCCTGCAGCCGCAGCCCCTGCCCACCCAGCCCGACGGCACGCTCGCCCTGGCGGACATCGCCGCAGCCATCAAGCCCGACGACCCGCACTTCGCCCGCACCCGGCTGCTGTGCCTGGAGAACACCTGGAACGGCCACGTGTTGCCGGCGGCGTACGTGGCGCAGGCCACCGGGCTGGCCCGCTCGCGCGGCCTGGCCACGCACCTGGATGGCGCCCGGCTGTTCAATGCCGCGGTCGCCTCCGGCGTGCCGGCGCGTGAGCTCACCCGGCACTTCGACAGCGTCTCGGTGTGCTTCAGCAAGGGCCTGGGGGCGCCCGTCGGCTCGGCCCTGTGCGGCAGCCGCGAGCTCATCGCCCGCGCGCGCCGCGTGCGCAAGATGGCCGGCGGCGGCATGCGCCAGGTGGGCCTGCTGGCCGCCGCTGCGGACCACGCACTCACCCACCACGTGGACCGCCTGGCCGACGACCATGCCCTGGCCCGGCGCCTGGCCGCGGGCCTCACGGGGCTGCCCGGGCTGCGCGTGACGCCGCCGCAGACCAACATCGTCTTCGCCGAGGTGGAGGACGGCCGCGGTGCGGAGCTGCTGGCCCACCTGGCCTCGCGCGGCGTGCTGGCCACCGGCCTCATCGGCCTTCGGTTCGTCACCCACCTGGACGTGGATGCCGAGGGCATCGACGTCGCCATCGCCGCCGTGCGCGAGTTCCTCACGGCCTGACCTTCCCGCCCGCCACCGAGCCCCACCCATGACGATCAGCAACACCGACGCGCTGGTGCGCGTCATCGAGCACCGCGAGATCTTCCACGACGAGATGCTGGCCCTGATGCGCCGCATCATGAGCGGCGAGATGTCGCCCGTGATGATCGCGGCGCTGGCCATCGGCCTGCGGGTGAAGAAGGAGACCATCGGCGAGATCGCCGCCGCCGCGCAGGTGATGCGGGAGTTCGCCACGCCGGTGCCGGTGGATGACCGCACCCACCTGGTGGACCTGTGCGGCACCGGCGGCGATGGCGCCCACACCTTCAACATCTCCACCGCCGCCATGGTGGTGGCGGCCGCTGGCGGCGCACGCATCGCCAAGCACGGCGGCCGCAGCGTGTCGTCCAGCACGGGCAGCGCGGATGTGCTGGAGGCGCTGGGGGCGTACATCCAGCTTACGCCCGAGCAGGTGGCCGAGTGCCTCCAGGCCTGCGGCATCGCCTTCATGTTCGCGCCCAACCACCATGCATCCATGAAGCACGCCGCGCCGGTGCGCAAGGAGCTGGGCGTGCGCACGCTGTTCAACATCCTGGGTCCGCTGACCAACCCGGCCGGGGCCCCGAACCAGCTCATGGGGGTGTTCCACCCGGACCTGGTCGGCATCCAGGTGCGCGTGCTGCAGCGACTCGGCTCCGAGCACGTCATGGTCGTGTACGGCATGAACGGGATGGACGAGATCTCCCTGTCCGGGGAGACGCTGGTGGGCGAGCTGAAGGACGGCGAGGTGCGCGAGTACGTGGTGCACCCGAGCGACTTCGGCCTGCCGGTCTACGACTCGCGGGTGCTGCGAGTGGCCAGCAAGGAGGAGTCGGTGCAGTGCATCCAGCGCGCCCTGGCCAACGAGGACGGGCCGGTGCGCGACATCGTGCTGCTCAACGCCGGCGCGGCGCTGTACTGCGCCAACGTGGTGGGCTCCATCGCCGACGGGGTCAAGCGCGCCCGGGAGGCGGTCGCCTCCGGGGTGGCCCTGGCCAAGCTGAGCCAGTTCGTGCAGGCCACCAACCGCTACCGCCCTGCGGCCTGACGCGATGAGCGCCATTCCCGACATCCTGCGCCGCATCGTCGAGGTCAAGCACGAGGAGGTGGCCCGCGACCGCGCGGCGCGCCCGCTGTCCGCCCTGCGGGCGGCCGCCGAGGCGCGGCGCGACCAGCGCGGCTTCGGCCGCGCGCTGCGCGAGGCCGTGGCGGCGGCGCGGCCGGCCGTCATCGCGGAGGTCAAGAAGGCCAGCCCCAGCAAGGGCGTGCTGCGCGAGGATTTCAAGCCCGCCGACATCGCTGTCAGCTATGCGCGCCATGGGGCCGCCTGCCTGAGCGTGCTCACCGACGAACGGTTCTTCCAGGGTTCGGCGCAGTACCTGCGCCAGGCCCGCGCGGCGTGCGCCCTGCCGGTGCTGCGCAAGGACTTCATGGTCGACGACTACCAGGTCGCCGACGCCGGCGCGATGGGGGCAGACTGCATCCTGCTCATCGCCGCCTGCCTGGACGACGCGCAGATGGCCGACCTCGAGGCTGCGGCGTTCGCGTACGGGCTGGATGTCCTGGTGGAGGTGCACGACGCCGCGGAGCTCGAGCGCGCCCTGCGCCTGAAGACGCCGCTGGTGGGCATCAACAACCGCGACCTGCGCAGCTTCGAGGTCACCCTGCAGACGACGCTCGGCCTGCTGGGCCAGGTGCCGGCCGATCGCCTGCTGGTGACCGAATCGGGCATCCTGAGCGCGGCGGACGTGCGCCGCATGCGCCACGCAGGGGTGCACGCCTTCCTGGTGGGCGAGGCCTTCATGCGGGCAGACGACCCCGGGGCCGCGCTGCGGGCGCTGTTCGGCTGATGGCCTCCGCGCACCGACCGGCGGCACCGCCGCCCGACAACCGGCTGCGCGAGCCCCTGCCGGTGCTGCTGGACCGGGTGCCGACCGACTGGCAGCCGGTCACCCAGGCCTGGCGCGACAGCCCCGCCGGGCGGAGGCTGCTGGACTTCATCGCGGCGCGCCAGGCCGCCGGGGCCACCATCTACCCGGCGGATCCCCTGCGGGCGCTGGCGCTGGCGCCGCTGTCGGAGGTGCGCGCGGTCATCCTCGGCCAAGACCCGTACCACGGCGCCGGCCAGGCGGAGGGTCTGGCGTTCTCGGTGCCCGAGGGCGTCAAGCCGCCCCCCAGCCTGCGCAACATCTTCGCCGAGCTCGAACGCGACCTGCGGCTGCCCCGGCCGTCCCATGGCCACCTCGGCGACTGGGCGCGCCGCGGGGTGCTGCTGCTCAACACCTGCCTTACCGTCGAGGACGGCCAGCCGGCCAGCCACGCCGGCCAGGGCTGGGAGGAGCTCACCGACGCGCTGATCGCCGCCGTGGCGGCCCGGCCGCGCCGCGTCGTCTTCCTGCTCTGGGGCGCACACGCCCAGGGCAAGGGGCCGCTGGTGGAACGCACCGCACCCGGGCGCCACCGGTTGCTGACGGCCAACCACCCCTCGCCGCTGTCGGCACGGCGGCCGCCCCAGCCCTTTCTTGGCTGTGGCCATTTCGGCGTCCTCCGCGAGGAGGGGCTGGCGCTCGGCGACAGTGCGCAGGGGCCACACGCCCCCTGACGCGCCTGACGCACGTGACAGGGGGCACGGCCGTGCAGAACCTCGCGCACAGCCAAAAAACCGTGCTATAGTCTCAGGCTCGCTGCGGAGGGGTGCCCGAGTGGTTAAAGGGGGCAGACTGTAAATCTGTTGGCTTACGCCTACGCTGGTTCGAATCCAGCCTCCTCCACCACAGCGACCGAATTCGACTTCAGCACGAGAACGAGTCCCGGATGTCGAGTCCGAGCGGGAGTAGTTCAATGGCAGAACCTTAGCCTTCCAAGCTAATGACGCGGGTTCGATTCCCGTCTCCCGCTCCAGTGAAGCAAGGCTAAGTCAGTGGTGTGGCGTTGTCGCCACAGGCTTGGGTGAACAGCCCCTCGGGTCAAGGCCCGGCTGGCGTCCAGTCCTGTGTCGATGCCCATGTGGCTCAGTGGTAGAGCACTCCCTTGGTAAGGGAGAGGTCGCGCGTTCGATCCGCGCCATGGGCACCACCCCTCTCAACTGCGTAGGCAGTTTTTCTGAACCGACAAGGCCTAGGAGCGCAAGATGGCAAAGGGCAAGTTTGAGCGGACCAAGCCGCACGTCAACGTGGGCACGATCGGTCACGTGGACCATGGCAAGACGACGCTGACGGCGGCGATCACGACGATTCTGGCCAAGAAGTTCGGTGGCGAGGCCAAGGCCTACGACCAGATCGACGCGGCGCCGGAAGAGAAGGCGCGCGGCATCACGATCAACACCGCGCACGTCGAGTACGAGACGGCCAACCGCCACTACGCGCACGTGGACTGCCCGGGCCACGCCGATTACGTGAAGAACATGATCACGGGTGCGGCGCAGATGGACGGCGCGATCCTGGTGTGCTCGGCCGCTGACGGCCCGATGCCCCAGACGCGCGAGCACATCCTGCTGGCCCGCCAGGTGGGCGTGCCCTACATCATCGTGTTCCTGAACAAGTGCGACATGGTGGACGACGCCGAGCTGCTGGAGCTCGTCGAGATGGAAGTGCGCGAGCTGCTGAGCAAGTACGACTTCCCCGGCGACGACACCCCGATCGTCAAGGGCTCGGCCAAGCTGGCCATGGAAGGCGACACGGGCGAGCTGGGCGAGCAGGCCATCATGAAGCTGGCTGACGCGCTGGACAGCTACATCCCCACGCCCGAGCGCGCGGTGGACGGCACGTTCCTGATGCCCGTGGAAGACGTGTTCTCGATCTCGGGCCGCGGCACCGTGGTGACCGGCCGCGTCGAGCGCGGCGTGATCAAGGTCGGCGAGGAAATCGAGATCGTGGGCATCAAGGCCACGCAGAAGACCACCTGCACGGGCGTGGAGATGTTCCGCAAGCTGCTGGACCAGGGCCAGGCGGGCGACAACGTCGGCATCCTGCTGCGCGGCACCAAGCGCGAGGAAGTCGAGCGCGGCCAGGTGCTGTGCAAGCCGGGCTCCATCAAGCCGCACACGCACTTCACCGCCGAGGTGTACGTGCTGAGCAAGGAAGAGGGCGGCCGCCACACGCCGTTCTTCAACAACTACCGTCCGCAGTTCTACTTCCGCACCACCGACGTCACCGGCGCTGTCGAGCTGCCGCAGGACAAGGAAATGGTGATGCCGGGCGACAACGTGTCGATCACCGTCAAGCTGATCGCCCCGATCGCCATGGAAGAAGGCCTGCGCTTCGCCATCCGTGAAGGCGGCCGCACCGTCGGCGCCGGCGTCGTGGCCAAGATCATCGCCTAACTCGCCCACCACAGCGAACGCAGGAAAGGACCGCAGGGGTATAGCTCAATTGGCAGAGCGTCGGTCTCCAAAACCGAAGGTTGGGGGTTCGATTCCCTCTGCCCCTGCCAAACCCGGCATGCTGGCCTGACGAGGTCGGTTCCCGGGTTTGATTCTCCGGACACCCGCCGCCTACGGGCGGCGGCCCGGTCCGGACAGGCCCTCCCAGGCGCAGCCCGCAGCGACATGTTCGCCGCGGGCTTTGCTGCTGATAGGGCCCGCCTGTTGCGAGCGGTGCCTGCAGTGAACCGAAGCGCCGCGAACGGATCCCTCTGAAGTGAAAACGATGTCCACCTCCCCACAAGTGCAAACCGTGACCACCGGCGCCGACAAGGCCAAGCTGGCGGCTGCGGCGCTGCTGCTGCTCGGCGCGGTGGTGGCCTTCTACCTGCTGGCCGAGCAGCCGCTGTGGCTGCGCGTGATCGCGCTGCTGGTGGGGGTCGCCGCGTCCGTGGGTGTGTTCTTCACCTCCGAAAGCGGGCGCCAGCTCATCGCCTACGGGCGCGAGTCGGTGCGCGAGGTCAAGAAGGTCGTCTGGCCCACCCGCAAGGAGGCCACCCAGATGACGCTGTACGTTTTTGCCTTCGTCGTCGTCATGGCCCTGTTCCTCTGGATCACCGACAAGACCCTCGAGTGGGTCCTGTACGACCTGATCCTGGGCTGGAAGCGCTGAAGACGCTGCCGCCCGCCCCCAGACCAGCGAAGGTTCCCACGAGCATGAGCGAACACGCCCCCACCGAAGCCCAAGCCGGCGCAGCCCCCAGCGGCCTGCGCTGGTACGTCGTGCACGCCTACTCGGGCATGGAGAAGGCCGTCGAGCGCAACCTGCGCGAGCGCATCGACCGCGCCGGCATGCAGGCCAAGTTCGGCCGCATCCTGGTGCCCACCGAAGAGGTGGTCGAGCTCAAGAACGGCAAGAAGTCCGTCACCGAGCGCCGCTTCTTCCCCGGCTACGTGCTCGTGGAGATGCTCATGGACGACGAGACCTGGCACCTCGTCAAGCACACCAGCAAGGTGACTGGTTTCGTCGGCGGCGCGCGAAACCGGCCGGCGCCCATCTCGGAAGCCGAGGTGATGAAGATCGTCAACCAGATGCAGGAAGGCGTCGAGAAGCCCCGGCCCAAGGTCGAGTGGGAGGTGGGCGAGCTGGTGCGTGTCAAGGAAGGCCCGTTCACCGACTTCAACGGCGCGGTCGAGGAAGTCAACTACGAGAAGTCCAAGGTGCGCGTGTCGGTCACCATCTTCGGTCGCGCCACGCCGGTGGAGCTCGATTTCTCGCAGGTCGAGAAGGTCTGAATCCCTTTCGCTGCAGGCGTGCCCGACCCGGCGCCTGCGGCCTGCAATCCACGGGTCGTTTGACGAGGAGCTGAGGCGGCCCTGGCCGCCGAGGCGTTGGAACTCGAGGAGCCATCATGGCAAAGAAGATCGTCGGCTACATCAAGCTGCAAGTGCCGGCCGGCAAGGCCAACCCCTCTCCCCCCATCGGTCCGGCGCTGGGTCAGCGCGGCCTGAACATCATGGAGTTCTGCAAGGCGTTCAACGCCCAGACCCAGGGCATGGAGCCCGGTCTGATGCTGCCCGTGGTGATCACCGCCTACGCGGACAAGTCCTTCACGTTCATCATGAAGTCGCCCCCGGCGACCGTGCTGATCAAGAAGGCCATCGGCCTCGGCAAGGGCTCCGACAAGGCGCATCTGAACAAGGTGGGCAAGATCACGCGCGCCCAGCTGGAAGACATCGCCAAGGCGAAGATGAAGGACCTGAACGCCGCTGACCTCGATGGCGCGGTGAAGATCATTGCCGGTTCCGCCCGCTCGATGGGCGTGATCGTGGAGGGCGTGTAAATGGCCAAGCTCACCAAGAAAGCCAAGGCCCAGCAGGGCAAGGTCGACAGCCTGAAGCTGTACTCCATCAACGACGCCCTGTCGCTGGTCAAGAGCTGCGCCACCGCCAAGTTCGATGAATCCATCGACGTGGCCGTGCAGCTGGGCATCGATGCCAAGAAGTCGGACCAGGTGGTGCGTGGCGCCGTCGTGATGCCCAACGGCACCGGCAAGACCAAGCGCGTGGCCGTCTTCGCCCAGGGCGCCAAGGCCGAGGAAGCCAAGGCCGCCGGGGCCGACCTGGTCGGCATGGAAGACCTGGCCGAGCAGATCAAGGCCGGCAACATCAACTTCGACGTGGTCATCGCCTCGCCGGACACGATGCGCGTCGTCGGTACCCTGGGCCAGATCCTGGGCCCGCGTGGCCTGATGCCGAACCCCAAGGTCGGCACCGTCACGCCGGACGTGGCCACCGCGGTCAAGAACGCCAAGGCCGGCCAGGTGCAGTTCCGCGTCGACAAGGCCGGCATCATCCACGGCACGATCGGCCGTCGTTCGTTCGAGGACGACAAGCTCATCGGCAACCTGGCCGCGCTGCTGGAGGCCCTGAACAAGGCCAAGCCGGCGTCGTCCAAGGGTGTGTACCTGCGCAAGGTGGCGGTGTCGTCCACCATGGGCGTGGGTGCGCGCGTCGACATCTCGTCCGTCACGCTGGCTCCGGCCAACGCCTGACGGCATGTACACGGGGTCCGGCGCAGCGGTCTTGATGCGCCGACCGACCCCTTGAATTGGTGGGCCGCCGCCCGCTCCCCCCGGGGATCGGATGGCGGGCCATCCAAGACCGCTGGCGGCGCCGGCGTTCCCCTGTGGAGCGTCGGTGCCTTAATCGGTGCCTCCGGGTGCCACCCAGCGCAGATGGCGTCCCCGCCGTGAGGAACGCGAGGTTCATTGTGTGTGGCACAGCGAGCCCCCTTTTCCGAAGCGGCAAGGTCGCTGCAACCCGTTGTGCCGGGTCGCCGCAAGGTGCCTGGCACGTCAGAAGTGAGGAGTAGACCTTGAGTCTCAACCGCAACGAGAAGGCGGCCGTGATCGAGGACGTGGCAGCGCAGGCTGCCAAGTCCCAGACGCTGGCGATCGCCGAGTACCGTGGCCTCACCGTCGAAGCCTTGAACAAGCTGCGCGTCGACGCGCGGTCCAAGGGTGTGTACCTTCACGTGCTGAAGAACACCCTGGCCCGTCGCGCCGTCACCGGCACCCCATTCGAGGTCGCGGCGGAGAGCATGGTCGGCCCGCTGATCTACGGCTTTTCCGAAGACGCCGTGGCCGCGGCCAAGGTCATTGCCGATTTTTCCAAGGGCAATGACAAGCTGGTCATCAAGGGTGGGGCCTATGCCGGCAAGGCGCTGAACGCCGATGGCGTGAAGGCCCTGGCCGCGATCCCCAGCAAGGAAGTGCTGCTGTCGCAGCTGGCCGGACTGCTCAAGTCCCCGGTCCAGCGCACCGCTGCCGTCCTGGCCGCCCTGGCCGAGAAGAAGGGTGGCGGCGCCGAAGCGGCCGCCCCCGCCGAAGCCGCTGCCTGAAGCCGCTTCGCACCACACACTGAACCATTGACATCGAGGTAATCCAAATGGCTTTCGACAAAGACGCCTTCCTGACCGCCCTGGACAGCATGTCCGTGATGGAACTGAACGACCTGGTCAAGGCGATCGAAGAGAAGTTCGGCGTGTCCGCCGCTTCCATGGCTGCCCCCGCCGCCGGCGGCGGCGGTGCCGCTGCCCCGGCCGCTGAAGAGAAGACCGAATTCAACGTCGTGCTGCTCGAAGCCGGCGCCAACAAGGTCGGCGTGATCAAGGCCGTGCGCGAGCTGACGGGCCTGGGCCTGAAGGAAGCCAAGGACATGGTCGACGGCGCTCCCAAGAACGTGAAGGAAGCCGTGGCCAAGGCCGACGCCGAAGCCGCCGTGAAGAAGCTGGTGGAAGCCGGCGCCAAGGCGGAAATGAAGTAAGCGAGACGGAGAGCGGGACTCGAAGCGCGATGCGCTTCGAGCCCTTTCCGGTGACGGGCCTTCGGCCCGTCGTCGGAGACCACTTGCAAGGGTCGACGCCGGTTCTTGCAAGTGTTCTCTGATCCGACTGCAGAAGAACCGGTTTGGTCGGGCTCCGGTGCAACGCCGGGGTTGTCCGCCAGCGGTTGGTAGTGGCCAACCACCAAGCCTCGAACGCCCTTGTTCGAGTAGCCAGTCGCCCCGAGGAGGTGCGTGCACGGCCGGCGCGCACCCTCACCACGGAGTCCTTCATGGCGCAAGCAACCCCCTACAGCTACACCGAGCGCAAGCGTATCCGCAAGAGCTTCGGCAAGCGCGAGAGCGTACTCAACGTTCCCTACCTGCTGACGATGCAGCGGGAGTCCTACGTCGCATTCCTGCAGAAGGACACCCCACCGCAGCAGCGCAAGCCCGAGGGCCTGCAAGCCGCCTTCCTGTCCGCGTTCCCGATCGTCTCGCACAACGGGTTCGTGGAGATGAAGTTCATCGAATACAACATCGCCAAGCCCACGTTCGACGTGCGCGAGTGCCAGCAGCGCGGCCTCACCTTCGCCGCCGCGGTGCGCGCGAAGCTGCAGATGATCATCTACGACCGTGAGTCGCACCCCGCGAAGGTCGTCAAGGAGATCAAGGAGCAGGAGGTCTACATGGGCGAGGTGCCCCTGATGACCGACTACGGCTCGTTCATCGTCAACGGCACCGAGCGCGTCATCGTCAGCCAGCTGCACCGCTCGCCCGGCGTGTTCTTCGAGCACGACAAGGGCAAGACCCACTCGTCGGGCAAGCTGCTGTTCTCGGCGCGCATCATTCCCTACCGCGGCTCCTGGCTGGACTTCGAGTTCGACCCGAAGGACATCCTGTACTTCCGCGTGGACCGTCGCCGCAAGATGCCGGTGACCATCCTGCTGAAGGCCATCGGCCTGAACCCGGAAGCCATCCTGGCGCACTTCTTCAGCAACGACACCTTCCGCCTGATGGACACGGGTGCCCAGCTGGAGTTCGTGCCCGAGCGCCTGAAGGGTGAAGTGGCCCGCTTCGACATCACCGACAAGTCGGGCAACGTCGTCGTCGAGAAGGACAAGCGCATCACCGCGCGCCACGTGCGCCAGCTGGAGCAGGCCGGCACGAGCTTCATCTCGGTGCCCGAGGACTTCCTCGTCGGCCGCATCATCGCGCGCAACATGGTCGACCCGGACACCGGCGAGATCATCGCCAAGGCCAACGACGAGGTGACCGAGTCGCTGCTGAAGAAGCTGCGCGCCGCCGGCATCAAGGACCTGCCCTGCCTGTTCACGAACGAGCTGGACCAGGGCGCCTACATCAGCCAGACGCTGAGCCTGGACGAGACGGCCGACCAGCTCGCGGCCCGCGTGGCCATCTACCGCATGATGCGCCCCGGCGAGCCGCCGACCGAGGACGCCGTGGAGGCCCTGTTCGGCCGCCTGTTCTACAACCCGGACACCTACGACCTGTCGCGCGTGGGCCGGATGAAGTTCAACGCCCGTGTCGGCCGCGACGCGCCGGACGGCCCGATGACCCTGACCAACGAGGACATCCTTGACGTGGTCAAGATCCTCGTCGAGCTGCGCAACGGCCGCGGCGAGGTGGACGACATCGACCACCTGGGCAACCGCCGCGTGCGCTGCGTGGGCGAGCTGGCCGAGAACCAGTACCGCTCTGGCCTCGCGCGCATCGAGAAGGCCGTCAAGGAGCGCCTGGGCCAGGCCGAGACTGAGGCCCTGATGCCGCACGACCTGATCAACTCCAAGCCGATCTCCGCGGCACTGAAGGAGTTCTTCGGGGCGAGCCAGCTCTCGCAGTTCATGGACCAGACCAACCCGCTGTCCGAGATTACGCACAAGCGTCGTGTCTCGGCCCTGGGCCCGGGCGGTCTGACCCGCGAGCGCGCCGGCTTCGAGGTGCGCGACGTGCACCCGACGCACTACGGCCGCGTGTGCCCGATCGAGACGCCGGAAGGCCCGAACATCGGCCTGATCAACTCGCTGGCCCTGTACGCCCAGCTCAACGAGTACGGCTTCCTGGAGACGCCGTACCGCCGGGTGGTGGATGGGGAGGTCACCGACCAGATCGACTACCTGTCGGCCATCGAGGAGGGCAAGTACGTCATCGCCCAGGCCAACGCCACGCTGGACGCCCAGGGCAAGCTCACCGACGAGCTGGTCTCCGCGCGTGAGAACGGCGAATCGGTGCTGACCTCCCCCGAGCGAATCCAGTACATGGACGTGGCCCCGACGCAGATCGTGTCGGTCGCGGCCTCGCTGGTGCCGTTCCTGGAGCACGACGATGCGAACCGCGCGCTGATGGGCGCGAACATGCAGCGCCAGGCCGTGCCGACCCTGCGTCCCGAGAAGGCGCTGGTGGGCACCGGGGTCGAGCGCGTCGCCGCGGTCGACTCCGGCACCGTGGTGACCGCCCGACGTGGCGGCGTGGTCGACTACGTCGACACGAACCGCGTGGTGATCCGCGTCAATGACGACGAGACGGTCGCCGGCGAAGTAGGCGTCGACATCTACAACCTGATCAAGTACCAGCGCTCGAACCAGAACACCAACATCCACCAGCGCGCCATCGTGCGCCGCGGTGACAAGGTGGCATCGGGCGACGTGGTGGCCGACGGCGCCTCCACCGACCTGGGCGAGCTCGCGCTCGGCCAGAACATGCTGGTCGCGTTCATGCCCTGGAACGGCTACAACTTCGAGGACTCGATCCTCATCAGCGAACGTGTCGTCGCCGAAGACCGCTACACCTCGATCCATATCGAGGAGCTGGTGGTCAACGCGCGCGACACCAAGCTGGGCGCCGAGGAAATCACCCGCGACATCCCCAACCTGTCCGAGCAGCAGCTGGCTCGCCTGGACGAGTCGGGCATCGTCTACATCGGCGCCGAGGTGAACCCCGGCGACGTGCTGGTGGGCAAGGTCACGCCCAAGGGCGAGACCACGCTGACGCCGGAAGAGAAGCTGCTGCGCGCGATCTTCGGCGAGAAGGCGTCCGACGTGAAGGACACCTCGCTGCGCGTGGACCAGGGCACCTCCGGCACCGTGATCGACGTGCAGGTCTTCACCCGTGAAGGCATCCAGCGCGACAAGCGCGCCCAGCAGATCATCGATGACGAGCTGAAGCGCTTCCGCCTGGACCTGAACGACCAGCTGCGCATCGTCGAGGCCGACGCCTTCGACCGGATCGAGAAGCTGCTCGCCGGCCGCGTGGCCAATGGCGGCCCGCAGAAGCTGGCCAAGGGCACGGCGATCACCAAGGAGTACCTGGCGGGCATCGACAAGTACCACTGGTTCGACGTGCGTCCGGCCGAGGACGAGGTGGCCAACCAGCTGGAGTCGATCAAGAACTCGCTCGAGCAGACGCGCCATGGCTTCGACCTCGCCTTCGAGGAGAAGCGCAAGAAGCTGACGCAGGGCGACGAGCTGCCGGCCGGCGTGCTGAAGATGGTCAAGGTGTACCTGGCCGTCAAGCGCCGCCTGCAGCCTGGCGACAAGATGGCCGGCCGCCACGGCAACAAGGGCGTGGTGTCCAAGATCGTGCCAATCGAGGACATGCCCTACATGGCCGACGGCACGCCGTGCGACATCGTGCTCAACCCCCTGGGCGTGCCGTCGCGCATGAACGTGGGCCAGGTGCTGGAAGTGCACCTGGGCTGGGCGGGCAAGGGCATCGGCCAGCGCATCGGCGACATGCTGCAGCGCGAGGCCGCCGTGGCCGACCTGCGCAAGTTCATGGACGAGCTCTACAACCAGTCGGGCGGCAAGACCGAGCGCCTGGACGACCTGTCCGACCGTGAAGTGGTCGAGATGGCGCGTGAGCTCACCAAGGGCGTGCCCTTCGCCACCCCGGTGTTCGACGGTGCCAAGGAAGAAGAGATCCGCGGCATGCTGAAGCTGGCCTACCCGGACGACATCGCCGCGCGCAAGGGCCTGACGGCCACCCGCACGCAGGCGTCGCTGTTCGACGGCCGCACCGGCGAGCAGTTCGAGCGCCCGGTGACCGTGGGCTACATGCACGTGCTGAAGCTGCACCACCTGGTGGACGACAAGATGCACGCCCGCTCGACCGGCCCGTACTCGCTCGTCACCCAGCAGCCGCTGGGCGGCAAGGCGCAGTTCGGCGGCCAGCGCTTCGGCGAGATGGAAGTCTGGGCCCTGGAAGCCTACGGCGCGTCCTACGTGCTGCAGGAGATGCTGACCGTCAAGTCCGACGACGTGAACGGCCGCACCAAGGTCTACGAGAACATCGTCAAGGGCGAGCACGCCATCGACGCCGGCATGCCGGAGTCGTTCAACGTGCTGGTGAAGGAAATCCGTTCGCTCGGTATCGACATCGAGCTTGAGCGCAACTAAAGGAGAAAAGGCATGAAGGGACTACTCGACCTTTTCAAGCAGTTCACCCCTGACGAACACTTCGACGCGATCCGCATCGGGCTGGCCTCGCCCGAGAAGATCCGCTCCTGGTCGTTCGGCGAGGTGAAGAAGCCCGAGACCATCAACTACCGCACCTTCAAGCCGGAGCGGGACGGCCTGTTCTGCGCCAAGATCTTCGGGCCGATCAAGGACTACGAGTGCCTGTGCGGCAAGTACAAGCGCCTGAAGCACCGCGGCGTGATCTGCGAGAAGTGCGGCGTCGAGGTCACGCAGACCAAGGTGCGCCGCGAGCGCATGGGTCACATCGACCTGGCGGCGCCGTGCGCGCACATCTGGTTCCTGAAGTCGCTGCCGTCGCGTCTGGGCCTGGTGCTCGACATGACGCTGCGCGACATCGAGCGCGTGCTGTACTTCGAAGCCTACGTGGTCGTGGACCCGGGCATGACGCCCCTGAAGAAGTTCTCGATCATGACCGAGGACGACTACGAGGCCAAGCGCGTCGAGTTCGGTGACGAGTTCATCGCCCTGATGGGCGCCGAGGGCATCAAGAAGCTGCTCGAGGAGATGGACCTCGACGTCGAGATCGAGAAGCTGCGCGGCGACATGACCGGCTCGGAGCTCAAGGTCAAGAAGAACTCCAAGCGCCTGAAGGTGATGGAGGCCTTCAAGAAGTCGGGCATCAAGCCGCACTGGATGGTGCTGGACGTGCTGCCGGTGCTGCCGCCGGACCTGCGTCCGCTGGTGCCGCTGGACGGCGGCCGCTTCGCCACGTCCGACCTGAACGACCTGTACCGCCGCGTCATCAACCGGAACAACCGGCTGGCGCGCCTGCTCGAGCTGAAGGCGCCCGAGATCATCGTGCGCAACGAGAAGCGCATGCTGCAGGAGGCGGTGGACTCGCTGCTGGACAACGGCCGCCGCGGCAAGGCCATGACGGGCGCGAACAAGCGCGCGCTGAAGTCCCTGGCCGACATGATCAAGGGCAAGAGCGGCCGCTTCCGCCAGAACCTGCTGGGCAAGCGCGTCGACTACTCCGGCCGCTCGGTCATCACCGTGGGCCCGACGCTCAAGCTGCACCAGTGCGGCCTGCCCAAGCTGATGGCGCTCGAGCTGTTCAAGCCGTTCATCTTCTCGCGCCTGGAGGCGATGGGCATCGCCACCACCATCAAGGCGGCGAAGAAGGAAGTCGAATCCGGCACGCCGGTGGTGTGGGACATCCTGGAAGAGGTGATCAAGGAGCACCCCGTCCTGCTGAACCGCGCCCCGACGCTGCACCGCCTGGGCATCCAGGCGTTCGAGCCGGTGCTGATCGAAGGCAAGGCGATCCAGCTGCACCCGCTGGTCTGCGCGGCCTTCAACGCCGACTTCGACGGCGACCAGATGGCCGTGCACGTGCCGCTGTCCATCGAAGCGCAGATGGAAGCCCGCGCCCTGATGCTGGCCTCGAACAACGTGCTCTTCCCCGCCTCGGGCGAGCCGTCGATCGTGCCGTCCCAGGACGTGGTGCTGGGCCTGTACTACGCCACCCGTGAGCGCACCAACGGCCGCGGCGAGGGCATGGTCTTCGCCGACCTGGGCGAGCTGCAGCGTGCGCTGGACAACGGCGTGGTGGAGATCACCGCCAAGGTGTCGGTGCGCCTGACCGAGTGGCTCAAGGACGCCAATGGCGACGTGCAGCCCAGCACCAAGCTGGTGGAGACGACGGTCGGCCGCGCGCTGCTGTCGGAGATCCTGCCCAAGGGCCTGCCCTTCAGCAACATCAACAAGGCGCTGAAGAAGAAGGAGATCTCCCGTCTCATCAACACGGCTTTCCGCAAGTGCGGCCTGAAGGAGACGGTGGTCTTCGCCGACAAGCTGCTGCAGTCGGGCTTCCGCCTGGCCACGCGCGCCGGCATCTCGATCGCCATCGACGACATGCTCGTGCCGCAGCAGAAGCACGACCTCATCGAGCGCGCCGAGAAGGAAGTCAAGGAGATCGAGCAGCAGTACGTCTCGGGCCTGGTGACCGCCGGCGAGCGCTACAACAAGGTCGTGGACATCTGGGGCAAGACCGGCGACGAAGTCGGCAAGGTCATGATGAGCCAGCTGTCCAAGCAGAAGGTCATCGACCGCCACGGCAAGGAAGTCGACCAGGAGTCCTTCAACTCCATCTACATGATGGCCGACTCCGGCGCGCGCGGCTCGGCCGCGCAGATCCGCCAGCTGGCCGGCATGCGGGGCCTGATGGCCAAGCCCGATGGCTCGATCATCGAGACGCCCATCACCGCGAACTTCCGCGAAGGCCTGAACGTTCTGCAGTACTTCATCTCCACCCACGGCGCCCGCAAGGGCCTGGCGGACACGGCGCTGAAGACTGCGAACTCGGGCTACCTGACGCGCCGTCTGGTGGACGTGACGCAGGACCTGGTGGTCACCGAGGAAGACTGCGGCACGGAGCATGGCTTCGCCATGCGCGCGCTGGTCGAAGGCGGTGAAGTCATCGAGTCGCTGCGCGACCGCATCCTGGGCCGCGTCGCCGCGGTCGAGGTGCTGCACCCCGAGACCCAGCAGACCGTGATCCCGGCCGGCACCATCCTCGACGAGGACCTGCTCGACGTGATCGAGGCCGCCGGCGTCGACGAGGTGAAGGTGCGCACGCCGCTGACCTGCGAGACCCGCTTCGGCCTGTGCGCCAGCTGCTACGGCCGTGACCTCGGCCGCGGTGGCCGCGTGAACGTGGGTGAAGCGGTGGGCGTGATCGCCGCGCAGTCGATCGGCGAGCCGGGCACGCAGCTGACCATGCGCACGTTCCACATCGGTGGTGCGGCGTCGCGTGCGGCGGTGGCGTCCAGCGTGGACGCGAAGTCCGATGGCTTCATCGGCTTCAACCCCACGATGCGCTACGTGACCAACGGCAAGGGCGAGCTGGTGGTGATTTCGCGTTCCGGCGAGATCGTCATCAGTGACCAGCATGGCCGCGAGCGCGAGCGCCACAAGGTGCCGTACGGCGCCACGCTGAACATCAAGGCCGACCAGCAGATCAAGGCTGGCACGGTGCTGGCCAACTGGGACCCGCTGACCCGCCCGATCATCACCGAGTTCGCCGGCAAGGCGAAGTTCGAGAACGTCGAGGAAGGCGTCACCGTCGCCAAGCAGGTGGACGAGGTCACCGGCCTGTCCACGCTGGTGGTGATCGACCCGAAGCGCCGCGGTGCGGCCAAGGTGGTTCGTCCGCAGGTGAAGCTGCTGGACGCGGCCGGCCAGGAGGTGAAGATCCCCGGCACCGACCACTCGGTGACCATCGGCTTCCAGGTTGGCGCGCTGATCCAGGTGCGCGATGGCCAGGACGTCGCTCCGGGCGAGGTGCTGGCGCGCATCCCGGTGGAAGGCCAGAAGACCCGCGACATCACGGGCGGTCTGCCGCGCGTGGCCGAGCTGTTCGAAGCCCGCAGCCCCAAGGACAAGGGCACGCTGGCCGAGATCACCGGCACGGTGTCCTTCGGCAAGGAGACCAAGGGCAAGGTGCGCCTGCAGATCACCGACCCGGACGGCAAGGTGTTCGAGGAGCTGGTGCCCAAGGAGAAGAACATCCTGGTGCACGAAGGCCAGGTGGTCAACCGTGGCGAGCTGATCGTCGACGGCGCGGCGGATCCGCAGGACATCCTGCGCCTGCTGGGCGTCGAGGAGCTGGCGCGCTACATCGTCGACGAGGTGCAGGACGTCTACCGCCTCCAGGGCGTGAAGATCAACGACAAGCACATCGAGGTGATCGTTCGCCAGATGCTGCGGCGCGTGCAGATCGTCAACCCGGGCGATTCGAACTACATCGCCGGCGAGCAGGTGGAGCGCTCCGAGCTCTCGAACACGAACGACCGCCTGCGCTCCGAGGGCAAGCTCACCGCCACCTACGCGGACGTGCTGCTGGGCATCACGAAGGCCTCGCTGTCGACCGACTCGTTCATCTCCGCGGCCTCCTTCCAGGAGACCACCCGCGTGCTGACCGAAGCGGCGATCATGGGCAAGCGTGACGAGCTGCGCGGCCTGAAGGAGAACGTGATCGTCGGCCGCCTGATCCCTGCCGGCACCGGCATGGCCTTCCACCAGGCCCGCAAGGTGAAGGAGGAGATGGACGAGTCCGAGCGTCGCGCCATCGCCATGCAGGAGGCCGAGGAACTGGCGTCCGCCCAGCTCGCGCAGCTGGACGCGGCGCAACCGGACGAGGGCGACGCCGCCTGACGCGCGCGCGGCCTCGTGCCCGGAGGGCCGGCCCGCTCACGCGGGGCCGGCCCTTTTTTCTTCTGCGGCGCGTCGGCTCAGGCGGGCGGCGCCCAGCGCGAGGGCGGCAGGATCCTCACGTCCAGCGCCGCCGCACGGCGCGAGAGGGCCAGCACGGCGCGGTCGCGGCTGACGAGGCAGCTCGGGGCCAGCGCCACGGCCAGGTCGATGAACTTCTGGTCGTCCGGGTCGCGGCAGGCCAGCCGGCGGGCCATGTCCGGGGCAAGCGCCGCGGTGGCGCACGGCGAGCTGTGGGCGTCGAAGAAGTGCAGCACGTCGTCCGCGGGCGTTGTCCATCGTGCATCGAAGCCGCGCCGCAGCACATGCGCGAGCTCCTCCCGCATCGCGGCGGTGGCAACCCAGTGCCAGGAGGCCCCGGGCAGCGACCAGTCCGCCAAGGCGCGGTCGCCGAAATACCGCCAGTCGAGCACCACCTGGGTGTCCAGCACCACCCGCGGCGGCATGTCAGAATGGAAGTGGTTGCTCACACAAATTAACTGAAGGGGCGCGTCGCGGCCCCTCGGGTGTCCCGGTTGCGGGCTCGGTCGGGCTCCACTATAATCGAGGGCTTTTCGGCAGATTTTGCCGTGCCTTGCTGCGCGCCTACGGGCTGCCGCGGCCTTGCTGGCATGGCGCGTCCGGAAAGAACGAACCCACGTAACTTCAAACGGGAACAAGTTACCCATGCCCACCATCAACCAGCTCGTGCGCCACGGCCGTCAGGTCGAGGTCACCAAGAGCAAGTCGCCTGCGATGCAGAACTGCCCGCAGCGCCGCGGTGTCTGCACCCGCGTCTACACCACCACCCCGAAGAAGCCGAACTCGGCGCTGCGGAAGGTCGCCAAGGTGCGCCTGACCAACGGCTTCGAGGTCATCTCCTACATCGGCGGTGAAGGCCACAACCTGCAGGAGCACTCGGTGGTGCTCGTGCGCGGCGGCCGTGTGAAGGATCTGCCGGGCGTGCGCTACCACATCGTGCGCGGCTCGCTGGACCTGCAAGGCGTCAAGGACCGCAAGCAGTCGCGTTCCAAGTACGGCGCCAAGCGCCCCAAGAAGGCCTGATCACCGGCGTTGCCGGTGTGCTGAAACAAGGTCGTCATGCCGGGCTGCGAGGCTCGGGGTGGCGAAAAGGCGGCTCGGAGCGGGTGCTCCAGCCGAGTAAGTGAAAGACCCCCGCCAGGTTGGCCACAGTGGTCTTTCGCGGTGCGGGCCCCGGCCTGTGCCAACTGAAGATGAAGGAAGAGTGAGATGCCACGTCGTCGCGAAGTCCCCAAGCGCGAGATCCTGCCGGATCCGAAGTTCGGTTCCGTTGACCTGTCCAAGTTCATGAACGTTGTCATGGAGTCGGGCAAGAAGGCCGTCGCCGAGCGCATCATCTACGGTGCGCTCGAGCAGGTCGAGAAGAAGGCCAACAAGGACCCCCTCGAGGTCTTCATGACCGCGCTGAACAACGTCAAGCCGATGGTCGAGGTCAAGTCCCGCCGCGTCGGCGGTGCGAACTACCAAGTTCCCGTGGAAGTTCGCCCCGTGCGCCGGATGGCCCTGGCCATGCGCTGGCTGAAGGACTCGGCCCGCAAGCGCGGTGAGAAGTCGATGGCCGCCCGCCTGGCCAACGAACTGCTGGAGGCCTCGGAAGGCCGCGGCGGCGCGATGAAGAAGCGCGACGAAGTGCACCGCATGGCCGAGGCCAACAAGGCCTTCTCGCACTTCCGCTTCTAAGCCCCCCGTATCCCCGGCCGCTTCAGGGTTGTCACCAACCCCGGGGCGGCCCTTCGTATTTGGAGTGAACCATGGCTCGCAAGACCCCCATCGAGCGCTACCGCAACATCGGTATCTCGGCGCACATCGACGCTGGCAAGACCACGACGACCGAGCGCATCCTGTACTACACCGGTGTGAACCACAAGATCGGTGAGGTGCACGACGGCGCCGCCACGATGGACTGGATGGAGCAGGAGCAGGAGCGCGGCATCACCATCACGTCGGCCGCGACCACCTGCTTCTGGAAGGGCATGGACATGTCCTTCCCCGAGCACCGCTTCAACATCATCGACACCCCGGGCCACGTGGACTTCACCATCGAGGTGGAGCGTTCCATGCGCGTGCTCGACGGTGCGTGCATGGTGTACTGCGCGGTGGGTGGTGTGCAGCCGCAGTCCGAGACCGTCTGGCGCCAGGCCAACAAGTACAAGGTGCCCCGCCTGGCCTTCGTGAACAAGATGGACCGCACGGGCGCGAACTTCTTCAAGGTCTACGACCAGATGAAGACGCGCCTGAAGGCCAACCCTGTGCCCATCGTCGTGCCCATCGGCGCCGAGGACAACTTCAAGGGTGTGGTCGATCTGTTCAAGATGAAGGCCATCATCTGGGACGAGGCGTCCCAGGGCATGAAGTTCAGCTACGAGGACATCCCGGCCGACCTGGCCGAGACGTGCCAGAAGTGGCGCGAGAACATGATCGAGGCCGCTGCCGAGGCGTCCGAGGAGCTGATGAACAAGTACCTCGAGACGGGCGAGCTGACCGAGGAGGAGATCAAGCACGGCCTGCGCCTGCGCACGATCTCCACCGAGATCCAGCCCATGCTGTGCGGCACCGCCTTCAAGAACAAGGGCGTGCAGCGCATGCTCGACGCCGTCATCGAGTTCCTGCCGTCGCCGGTGGAC
The DNA here is from genome assembly GCF_041918995.1 of Ideonella sp. Taxonomy (GTDB): domain Bacteria; phylum Pseudomonadota; class Gammaproteobacteria; order Burkholderiales; family Burkholderiaceae_C; genus Ideonella. The sequence goes on from NZ_JAYRUN010000005.1 coordinate 112,196, forward strand.
ATCCCTGACGTCACCGGCACGGACGAGGACGAAAAGGAAGTCAGCCGCAAGGCCGACGACAGCGAGAAGTTCTCCGCGCTGGCTTTCAAGCTGATGACCGACCCGTATGTCGGCCAGCTGACGTTCGTGCGCGTCTACTCGGGCGTGCTGAAGTCGGGCGACTCCGTCTACAACCCGATCCGCGGCAAGAAGGAGCGCATCGGCCGGATCCTGCAGATGCACGCCAACCAGCGTGAGGAAATCAAGGAGATCCTGGCCGGCGACATCGCGGCGTGCGTGGGCCTGAAGGACGTGACGACCGGCGAGACGCTGTGCGATCCGGAATCGGTGATCACGCTCGAGAAGATGGTCTTCCCCGAGCCCGTCATCTCGCAGGCCGTCGAGCCGAAGACCAAGGCCGACCAGGAGAAGATGGGCATCGCGCTGGGCCGTCTGGCTGCCGAAGATCCCTCGTTCCGTCTGCGCACCGACGAAGAGTCGGGCCAGACCATCATCTCCGGCATGGGCGAGCTGCACCTGGAGATCATCGTCGACCGCATGAAGCGCGAGTTTGGCGTGGAAGCCAACGTGGGCAAGCCTCAGGTGGCCTACCGCGAGACGATCCGCAAGACCGCGACCGACGTCGAAGGCAAGTTCGTCCGCCAGTCGGGCGGCAAGGGCCAGTACGGCCATGTCGTCTTTACGGTCGAGCCGCAGGAGCCGGGCAAGGGCTTCGAGTTCGTCGACGCCATCAAGGGCGGCGTCGTGCCGCGTGAGTTCATCCCCGCGGTCGAGAAGGGCGTGATCGACACGCTGCCGAACGGCGTGCTGGCGGGCTACCCGGTGGTGGACGTCAAGGTCACGCTGACCTTCGGCTCCTACCACGAGGTGGATTCGAACGAAAACGCGTTCAAGATGGCCGCGTCGATGGGCTTCAAGGAAGCCTGCCGCAAGGCCAGCCCGGTGATCCTGGAGCCGATGATGGCCGTGGAAGTCGAGACGCCGGAAGACTACGCCGGCTCGGTGATGGGCGACCTGTCGTCCCGCCGCGGCATGGTGCAGGGCATGGACGACATGCCTGGCGGCGGCAAGATCATCAAGGCTGAGGTGCCCCTGTCCGAGATGTTCGGCTACTCGACCACCCTGCGTTCGATGTCGCAGGGCCGCGCGACGTACACCATGGAGTTCAAGCACTACAGCGAAGCTCCGAAGAACGTCGCCGACGCGATCATCACTGCGCGCTCCAAGTAACACCGGAGCTGTCTTCGGCACCCCGCATCACGGGGTGGGCCTGCTGCCCGTGGCAGGCCCGGGCCGGAGACGTTAAACCGACACGGGCGATTGTTCTTTCCCTGGAGATTCGGAAATGGCAAAAGGCAAGTTTGAGCGGACCAAGCCGCACGTCAACGTGGGCACGATCGGTCACGTGGACCATGGCAAGACGACGCTGACGGCGGCGATCACGACGATTCTGGCCAAGAAGTTCGGTGGCGAGGCCAAGGCCTACGACCAGATCGACGCGGCGCCGGAAGAGAAGGCGCGCGGCATCACGATCAACACCGCGCACGTCGAGTACGAGACGGCCAACCGCCACTACGCGCACGTGGACTGCCCGGGCCACGCCGATTACGTGAAGAACATGATCACGGGTGCGGCGCAGATGGACGGCGCGATCCTGGTGTGCTCGGCCGCTGACGGCCCGATGCCCCAGACGCGCGAGCACATCCTGCTGGCCCGCCAGGTGGGCGTGCCCTACATCATCGTGTTCCTGAACAAGTGCGACATGGTGGACGACGCCGAGCTGCTGGAGCTCGTCGAGATGGAAGTGCGCGAGCTGCTGAGCAAGTACGACTTCCCCGGCGACGACACCCCGATCGTCAAGGGCTCGGCCAAGCTGGCCATGGAAGGCGACACGGGCGAGCTGGGCGAGCAGGCCATCATGAAGCTGGCTGACGCGCTGGACAGCTACATCCCCACGCCCGAGCGCGCGGTGGACGGCACGTTCCTGATGCCCGTGGAAGACGTGTTCTCGATCTCGGGCCGCGGCACCGTGGTGACCGGCCGCGTCGAGCGCGGCGTGATCAAGGTCGGCGAGGAAATCGAGATCGTGGGCATCAAGGCCACGCAGAAGACCACCTGCACGGGCGTGGAGATGTTCCGCAAGCTGCTGGACCAGGGCCAGGCGGGCGACAACGTCGGCATCCTGCTGCGCGGCACCAAGCGCGAGGAAGTCGAGCGCGGCCAGGTGCTGTGCAAGCCGGGCTCCATCAAGCCGCACACGCACTTCACCGCCGAGGTGTACGTGCTGAGCAAGGAAGAGGGCGGCCGCCACACGCCGTTCTTCAACAACTACCGTCCGCAGTTCTACTTCCGCACCACCGACGTCACCGGCGCTGTCGAGCTGCCGCAGGACAAGGAAATGGTGATGCCGGGCGACAACGTGTCGATCACCGTCAAGCTGATCGCCCCGATCGCCATGGAAGAAGGCCTGCGCTTCGCCATCCGTGAAGGCGGCCGCACCGTCGGCGCCGGCGTCGTGGCCAAGATCATCGCCTGAGGCGGAGCACCCCATGCAGAAGCAGAAGATCCGCATCCGCCTGAAGGCGTTCGATTACAAGCTGATCGACCAGTCCGCCCTCGAGATCGTCGACACCGCCAAGCGCACCGGCGCGATCGTCAAGGGCCCCGTGCCCCTGCCGACCCGCATGCAGCGTTTCGACATCCTGCGCTCGCCGCACGTCAACAAGACGAGCCGTGACCAGTTCGAGATCCGCACGCACCAGCGCCTGATGGACATCGTCGACCCGACCGACAAGACGGTCGACGCCCTGATGAAGCTGGACCTGCCTGCGGGCGTGGACGTCGAGATCAAGCTCCAGTGATCGGTTCAGGTGCGGGTTCGCCCGCATCTGTTATACTCGCGAGCTTTTCCGGTCAGCCGCCTCCTGTGCCCATGTGGCACGAGGGGCGGCTGACCGTATTCAGTCAGCCTGGCCAATCGATGTCAGGTCGTGCAACCCAGCCTCGCTCCCGCGGGGCGGAGAAAAACCATGAGTCTTAGCAATCGCCTCGGATTGCTGGGCCGCAAGGTGGGCATGATGCGTGTGTTCACGGACGATGGCGACGCCATCCCCGTGACCGTGCTGGACGTGTCCAACAACCGTGTGACCCAGGTCAAGACCGTTGAGACCGACGGCTACAGCGCCGTTCAAGTGACGTTCGGTGCCCGCAAGGCCTCCCGCGTCACCAAGCCGGAAGCCGGCCACCTCGCCAAGGCGGGTGTGGAAGCCGGCACGGTCCTCAAGGAGTTCCGTGTCGACGCCAACGTGGCAGCCGAGTACAAGGCCGGCGCCACGCTGCCCGTGACCCTGTTCGCCGCGGGCGAGAAGGTGGACGTGCAGGGCACCTCCATCGGCAAGGGCTTCACCGGCACCATCAAGCGCCACAACTTCGGCTCGCAGCGCGCCTCGCACGGCAACAGCCGTTCGCACAACGTGCCGGGCTCGATCTCGATGGCGCAGGATCCGGGCCGTGTGTTCCCGGGCAAGAAGATGTCCGGCCACCTGGGCGACGTCACCGTCACCACCCAGAACCTCGACGTGATCCGCATCGACGAAGCCCGCCAGCTGCTGCTGGTGCGCGGCGCGGTGCCGGGCGCCAAGAACGGCCATGTGGTCGTGCGCCCCGCCGTCAAGGCCAAGGCCAAGAAGGGAGCCAACTGATGCAACTCGAGCTCCTGAACGAACAAGGTCAGGCCACCGCGAAGGTGGAAGCGCCCGACACCGTGTTCGCGCGTGACTACAACGAAGCGCTGGTCCACCAGATCGTCGTGGCCTACCAGGCCAACGCGCGCCAGGGCACCCGCAAGCAGCTGACCCGTGCGGAAGTCCACCACTCGACCAAGAAGCCGTTCCGCCAGAAGGGCACCGGCCGCGCTCGCGCCGGCATGACGTCCTCGCCCCTGTGGCGCGGGGGTGGCCGCATCTTCCCGAACACGCCGGACGAGAACTTCTCGCACAAGGTCAACAAGAAGATGTACCGCGCCGGCATGGCCGCGATCCTGTCGCAGCTGGTCCGTGACGGCCGCCTGGCGGTGGTCGAGTCGCTGTCCATCGACGCGCCCAAGACCAAGCTGCTGGCCCAGAAGTTCAAGGCCATGGGTCTGAACTCCGTCATGGTGATCGCCGACCAGATCGACGACAACCTGATCCTCGCCTCGCGCAACCTGGCCAACGTGCTGGTCGTCGAGCCGCGCTACGCCGATCCGCTGTCGCTGGTCTTCTACAAGAAGGTGCTGGTGACCAAGGCCGCGATCGAGCAGCTCAAGGAGATGTACGCATGAGCCGCATCAATCCCGTGCCGCAGAAGATGAACGAAGGCCGCCTGGCACAGGTGCTGGTCGCCCCGATCGTCTCCGAGAAGGCCACGCAGGTCGCCGAGAAGCACAACCAGGTGCTGTTCAAGGTGCTGCGCGATGCCACCAAGCCCGAGATCAAGGCCGCCGTCGAGCTGCTGTTCAAGGTCGAGGTGGAGGCTGTGTCCGTGGTGAACGTCAAGGGCAAGGTCAAGCGCTTCGGCCGCTCGATCGGCCGCCGCGACCACGTCAAGAAGGCTTATGTCTCGCTGAAGGCGGGCCAGGAGCTGAACTTCTCCGGGGAGGCTGCGTAAGCCATGCCAGTCGTCAAAGTCAAACCCACTTCCGCCGGCCGCCGCGCCGTCGTGAAGGTGGTGCACCCGCACCTGCACAAGGGTGCTCCGGAAGCCTCGCTGCTGGAGCCGCAGAAGCAGAACGCCGGTCGCAACAACAACGGCCACATCACCACCCGGCACAAGGGCGGTGGTCACAAGCACCACTACCGCGTGGTCGACTTCAAGCGCAACAAGGACGGCATCCCGGCCAAGGTCGAGCGCATCGAGTACGACCCGAACCGTACGGCGCACATCGCGCTGGTGTGCTACGCCGATGGCGAGCGCCGCTACATCATCGCCCCGCGCGGTCTGGAAGTCGGTGCCACCATCCTGAGCGGCTCCGAGGCGCCGATCAAGGCGGGCAACACCCTGCCGATCCGCAACATCCCCGTGGGTTCGACCATCCACTGCATCGAGATGCTGCCGGGCAAGGGCGCCCAGATCGCCCGCTCGGCCGGCACGTCGGTGACGCTGATGGCCCGCGAAGGCACCTACGCGCAGGTTCGCCTGCGCTCGGGTGAAGTGCGCAAGATCCACATCGACTGCCGCGCCACCATCGGCGAGGTGTCGAACGAGGAGCACAACCTGCGCCAGTACGGCAAGGCCGGTGCGATCCGCTGGAAGGGCATCCGCCCGACCGTGCGTGGCGTCGCCATGAACCCGGTGGACCACCCGCACGGTGGCGGCGAAGGCCGCACCGGCGAGGGCCAGGCCCCGGTGTCGCCGTGGAACACGCTCACCAAGGGCTACCGCACGCGCAACAACAAGCGCACGCAGACGTTCATCGTCTCGCGTCGCAAGAAGTGAGGCCGTAAAACATGGCACGTTCACTCAAGAAGGGTCCCTTCGTGGACCACCACCTCCTGGCCAAGGCCGAAAAGGCCGTGACCACGAAGGACAAGAAGCCCATCAAGACCTGGTCGCGTCGCTCGACCATCCTGCCGGACTTCATCGGCCTGACCATTGCCGTGCACAACGGCAAGCAGCATGTGCCGGTGTATGTGACCGACCAGATGGTCGGCCACAAGCTCGGCGAGTTCGCCCTGACCCGCACCTTCAAGGGTCACCCGGCGGACAAGAAGGCCAAGAAGTAAAGGAACACGACGATGGAAACCAAAGCAGTCGTTCGTGGTGTCCGCCTGTCCGTCGACAAGGGCCGCCTGGTGGCGGACCTGGTGCGCGGCAAGAAGGTGGACCAGGCCCTGAACATCCTGACCTTCACGCAGAAGAAGGCTGCCGGCGTCGTCAAGAAGGCGCTGGAGTCCGCGATCGCGAACGCCGAGCACAACGACGGCGCCGACATCGACGAGCTGAAGATCACCTCGATCTACGTCGAGCAAGGCACCACGCTGAAGCGTTTCGCCGCCCGCGCCAAGGGCCGTGGCAACCGTATCAGCAAGGGTACCTGCCACATCTACGTGACCGTCGGGAACTGAGGAAGACATGGGACAGAAAATCCATCCGACCGGCTTCCGCCTGCCCGTCACGCGCGCCTGGGCGTCGCGCTGGTACGCGAACAGCCGCAACTTCGCCGGCATGCTGGCCGAAGACCTGCAGGTGCGTGACTACCTGAAGACGCGTCTGAAGAATGCCGCCGTCTCGCGCATCCTGATCGAGCGCCCCGCCAAGAACGCCCGCATCACCATCTTCTCGGCCCGTCCGGGCGTGGTGATCGGCAAGAAGGGCGAGGACATCGAGAACCTGAAGGCCGAACTGACCCGCCGCCTGGGCGTGCCGGTGGCAGTGAACATCGAAGAGATCCGCAAGCCGGAAATCGATGCCCAGCTGATCGCCGACTCCATCACCCAGCAGCTGGAAAAGCGCATCATGTTCCGCCGCGCCATGAAGCGCGCGATGCAGAACGCGATGCGCCTGGGCGCCCAGGGCATCAAGATCATGTCCGCCGGCCGCCTGAACGGCATCGAGATCGCACGCACCGAGTGGTACCGCGAGGGCCGCGTGCCCCTGCACACCCTGAAGGCGGACATCGACTACGGCTTCTCGGAAGCCAAGACCACCTACGGCGTCATCGGCGTCAAGGTCTGGGTCTACCGTGGTGACCGTCTGGGTGCAGGCGAGGCCCCCGTGGCCAAGCCCGAGGGCCAGGAAGAAGAGCGTCGTCCCCGTCGTCCGGCCCGTCCGGGCGCCCCCACCGGCCGCGGCCGGCCGGGCGGTGACCGTGGTGCGCCGCGTCTGGGTGCCGACAAGCCCGCCGAGGGCGGTGCGCCCGGCGCCCCCGGCGTCAAGCGCGTGCGCAAGGTCGCCGCGCCTGCCGGCGGCGAAGGCAAAGGAGAATAAGCATGCTGCAACCCGCACGTCGCAAGTTCCGCAAGGAACAGAAGGGCCGCAACACCGGCGTCGCCACCCGCGGTGCCAACGTGTCGTTCGGCGATTTCGGTCTGAAGGCCACCGAGCGCGGTCGCCTGACGGCCCGCCAGATCGAGGCTGCCCGCCGTGCCATCTCGCGCCACATCAAGCGCGGTGGCCGCATCTTCATCCGCATCTTCCCTGACAAGCCGATCTCCCAGAAGCCGGCCGAAGTGCGTATGGGTAACGGCAAGGGCAATCCCGAGTACTACGTGGCCGAGATCCAGCCCGGCAAGGTGCTGTACGAGATCAACGGCGTCCCCGAGGCGCTCGCCCGCGAGGCGTTCACCCTGGCTGCCGCCAAGCTGCCGCTGCGCTGCACCTTCGTGGCGCGCCAGATCGGCGCCTGATCCCGGCGCACGAGAAGGAAAGCAACATGAAAGCATCTGAACTGCGAGCCAAGGACGTGGCCGCGCTCGAGAAGGAGGTCACCGACCTCCTCAAGGCGCACTTCGGCCTGCGCATGCAAAAGGGCACCCAGCAGCTGGGCAACACCGCCCAGCTGGGCATGACCCGCCGCGACATCGCCCGCGCCAAGACCATCCTGGCCGAGAAGAAGAAGGGAGCCGCCAAGTGAGCGAAGCCCAGCAAGCGACGAAGAACACCCGCACCCTCATCGGCAAGATCGTCAGCGACAAGCGCGCCAAGACGGTCACCGTCCTGGTCGAGCGCCGCGCGGCGCACGAGCTGTACGGCAAGATCGTGGCGCGTTCGCGCAAGTACCACGCCCACGACGAGAAGGGCGAGTACCACATGGGCGACATGGTCGAGATCGCCGAGACGCGGCCTCTGTCCAAGACCAAGGCCTGGGTCGTGACCCGCCTGGTCGAGAAGGCCCGCCTGGTCTGACGCGACCCCTGGTGTGCACGCTCGCCGTGCGCGCCACCCGACGGCCGGACGCCTGCTGCAGGTGCCCGGCCGTTTCCCATTCTTGAACAGGAGACACCCATGATCCAGGTGGGCGACAAGCTGCCGGCTGGCAGCCTGAAGGAATTCATCGAGGTCGAGGGCGACGGCTGCTCGCTGGGCCCGAACACCTTCGACATCGGCCAGGCCACCCAGGGCAAGACCATCGCGCTGTTCGCGCTGCCTGGCGCCTTCACGCCGACCTGCTCGGCCAAGCATGTGCCCGGCTATGTCGAGCAGGCTCCCGCCTTGCGCGAGGCGGGCGTGGACGAGATCTGGTGCGTGTCGGTGAACGATGCCTTCGTGATGGGCGCGTGGGCGCGCGACCAGCGGACCGCCGGCGCTGTGCGCATGATGGCCGATGGCAGCGCCGACTTCACCCGCGCGGTGGGCCTGACACTCGACCTGGCGGCCCATGGCATGGGCCTGCGCTCACAGCGCTACTCCATGCTCGTCGTCGACGGTGTCGTGCGCACGCTCAACGTCGAGGCGCCGGGCAAGTTCGAGGTGAGCGACGCGGCCACGCTGCTCGCCCAGGCGAGGCAGCAGCGCAGCGCTTGACAGCGCATCGGGACATCCCCCATAATCCACCGCTTCGCCGGCTTTCGCCTCGCGCACTCGTTGCGGGGTGGCTGCCGGATCCGCCCAAACCTGTTGCCGAACGCCTGCCGTTCGGCAACTGACGGGCCCAAGACTGACCGACTCGCCGGCATCTCACGCCTGGCGTGACGGGCCAAGTTGGGGACACAAATGATCCAAATGCAATCGCGACTCGACGTCGCTGACAACACGGGCGCGAAGTCCGTCATGTGCATCAAGGTGCTGGGTGGTTCCAAGCGCCGGTATGCAGGCATTGGCGACATCATCAAGGTGTCGATCAAGGAAGCCGCGCCGCGTGGCCGCGTCAAGAAGGGCGAGGTCTACAACGCCGTGGTCGTGCGCACCGCCAAGGGCGTGCGCCGCCAGGATGGCTCGCTGCTGAAGTTCGACGGCAATGCCGCCGTCCTGCTGAACGCCAAGCTGGAGCCGATCGGCACCCGCATCTTCGGCCCGGTGACGCGCGAACTGCGTTCCGAGCGCTTCATGAAGATCGTCTCGCTGGCGCCGGAAGTGCTCTGACACGAGCGCCACGAGTAAAGGAAACGCGATGAACAAGATCCGCAAGGGTGACCAGGTCGTGGTGCTGACCGGCCGCGACAAGGGCAAGCGCGGCACCGTGGCCGAGCGCGTCGACGCCGATCACGTGATCGTCGAAGGCGTCAATGTCGCCAAGAAGCACGTCAAGCCGAACCCCATGAAGGGCACGACCGGCGGCGTGGTCGACAAGACGATGCCGATCCACCAGTCGAATGTCGCCATCTGGAACGCGGCCGCCGGCAAGGCCGACCGCGTCGGCATCAAGATCGGTGCCGATGGCAAGAAGGTCCGCGTCTTCAAGTCGAGCGGCGAAGAGATCAAGGCCTGAAGGAGCGCTTGAGCATGAGTCAACAGCAACAAGCCGCCGTCGTGGCGCGCCTGCAGGCCTACTACCAGGAAAAGGTGGTACCCGACCTGATGGCCAAGTTCGGCTACAAGTCGGTGATGGAAGTGCCTCGCCTGACGAAGATCACGCTGAACATGGGCGTGAGCGAGGCTGTGGCCGACAAGAAGGTCATGGACAACGCCGTCGGCGACCTGACCAAGATCGCCGGCCAAAAGCCCGTGGTCACCAAGTCGAAGAAGGCCATCGCCGGTTTCAAGATCCGTGACGGTGTGCCCATCGGCTGCATGGTCACCCTGCGCGGCGCGCGCATGTTCGAGTTCCTGGACCGCTTCGTCACCATCGCGCTGCCGCGCGTGCGCGACTTCCGTGGCATCTCGGGTCGCTCGTTCGATGGCCGCGGCAACTACAACATCGGCGTCAAGGAACAGATCATCTTCCCGGAAATCGAGTACGACAAGATCGACGCGATCCGTGGCATGAACATCTCCTTCACGACCACGGCGAAGACCGACGACGAGTGCAAGGCGCTGCTCGCGGCGTTCCGCTTCCCGTTCAAGAACTGAGGCGACCCATGGCAAAAATGTCCCTGAAGCAGCGCGAAGACAAGCGCGAGAAGCTGGTCGCCAAGTACGCGAAGAAGTACGCCGAACTGAAGGCCATCATCGACGACGCGAAGAAGTCGGAAGACGAGCGCTACGCCGCCCGTCTCGAGCTGCAGAAGCTGCCGCGCAACGCGAACCCCACCCGCCTGCGCAACCGCTGCGAGCTGACCGGCCGTCCCCGCGGCACGTTCCGCAAGTTCGGCCTGGCCCGCAACAAGATCCGCGAGCTCGCCTTCAAGGGCGACATCCCTGGCGTGATCAAGGCCAGCTGGTAATCGAGGCGACAAGGAGAACACACCATGAGCATGAGTGATCCCATCGCCGACATGCTGACCCGCATCCGCAACGCGCAGGCCGTCGAGAAGACCTCGGTGACCATGCCGTCGTCGAAGCTGAAGGTCGCCATCGCGCAGGTCCTGAAGGACGAGGGCTACATCGACGGTTTCGCCATCAAGGGCGAGGCCGGCAAAAACGAGCTGGAGATCGGCCTGAAGTACTACGCCGGCCGTCCCGTGATCGAGCGCATCGAGCGCGTGAGCCGCCCCGGCCTGCGCATCTACCGTGGCCGCGACGCCATCCCCCAGGTCATGAACGGTTTGGGCGTGGCGATCGTCACGACCCCCAAGGGTGTGATGACCGACCGCAAGGCGCGCGCTGCCGGTGTCGGCGGCGAAGTGCTGTGCTACGTGGCTTGACGCCAGCCTAAGGAAGGAATCGAGCAATGTCCCGCGTTGGAAAAATGCCGATCGCCGTCCCGCAGGGCGTGGACGTGAAGATCGCCGACGACCAGATCACGGTGAAGGGTGCCAACGGCACCCTCGTGCGCCCGGTGCACGCACTGGTGACGGTCAAGAATGAAACTGGCACGCTGTCGTTCGCTCCGGCGAACGACTCCGCCGAGGCCAACGCCATGAGCGGCACGATGCGTGCGCTGGTGGCGAACATGGTCAGCGGCGTCAGCAAGGGCTTCGAGAAGAAGCTGAACCTGGTCGGCGTGGGCTTCCGTGCCCAGGCCCAGGGCCAGAAGCTGAATCTGCAGATCGGGTTCTCGCACCCGGTCGTCAAGGAGATGCCCGCCGGCATCACCGTGACGACGGCGACCCCGACCGAGATCGTCATCAAGGGCGCTGACCGCCAGGTGGTGGGCCAGCTGGCTGCCGAAGTGCGTGCCTTCCGGCCGCCCGAGCCCTACAAGGGCAAGGGCATCCGGTACGCCGACGAGCGCGTGGTCCTCAAAGAGACCAAGAAGAAGTAAGGAGCGACACCATGCTGAACAAGAAGGAACAGCGCCTGCGTCGCTCGCGCCAGACTCGCGAGCGCATTGCCAAGCAGGGCGTCGCGCGCCTGACGGTCTTCCGTTCGAACCTGCACATCTACGCGTCGGTCATCTCCGAGGACGGCGCCCGCGTCGTGGCCTCGGCCTCGACCGCCGAGAAGGACCTGCGCGAGCAGCTGTCGGGCAACGGTGGCAATGCCGCCGCCGCGGCCCTGGTGGGCAAGCGCATCGCCGAGAAGGCGAAGGCCGCTGGCGTCGACAAGGTTGCGTTCGACCGCGCGGGTTTCGCGTACCACGGCCGCGTGAAGGCGCTGGCCGAGGCGGCCCGCGAAGCCGGCCTCCAGTTCTGACCCCGAGCGGCGAAGGAATATCCACATGGCAAAGTTTCAACCCCGCGTTCAGACCGAAGGCAACGACGACGGCCTGAAGGAAAAGATGATCGCGGTCAACCGCGTCACCAAGGTGGTCAAGGGTGGCCGCACGCTGAGCTTCGCCGCGCTGACCGTGGTCGGCGATGGCGATGGCCGCATCGGCATGGGCAAGGGCAAGGCCAAGGAAGTGCCGGTCTCCGTCCAGAAGGCCATGGAAGCGGCCCGCCGCAACATGGTCAAGGTGAGCCTGAAGAACGGCACGATCCACCATGTGGTGGAAGGCGAGCACGGCGCCGCGAAGGTGCTGATGGCGCCCGCGCCGGCCGGTACCGGCATCATCGCCGGCGGCCCGATGCGCGCTGTCTTCGAGGTGATGGGTGTGACCGACATCGTGGCCAAGAGCCACGGCTCGACCAACCCGTACAACATGGTCCGCGCCACGCTGGACGCGCTCAAGCGCTCCACGACGCCGGCCGAGGTGGCCGCCAAGCGCGGCAAGTCGGTTGAAGAGATCTTCAACTGATCGAAGGCCGAGGAGAACCCCGATGACGGACGCCAAGAAGACCCTGAAGGTCAAGCTGGTCCGCAGCCCGATCGGCTGCAAGGCCTCCCACCGTGACACGGTGCGTGGTCTGGGCCTGCGCAAGCTCAACAGCGAGCGCGTGCTGGAAGACACCCCGGCGGTGCGCGGCATGATCAACAAGATCGCCTACCTGGTGCAGGTGCTGTAAGGCGCCATCACCGCAGAGGAAGAGCAATGCAACTCAATTCCATCAAGCCGGCCGCCGGCGCCAAGCGCGCGCGCCGTCGTGTCGGTCGTGGCATCGGCTCCGGCCTGGGCAAGACGGCCGGTCGCGGCCACAAGGGCCAGAAGTCCCGCGCCGGTGGCTTCCACAAGGTCGGCTTCGAAGGCGGCCAGATGCCCCTGCATCGCCGTCTGCCCAAGCGCGGCTTCAAGTCGGCGCAGGCCAAGTACAACGCCGAGGTTACCCTGCACGAGCTGCAGGCCCTGGGCGCCGACGAAGTCGATCTCCTGACGCTGAAGCAGGCTGGCCTGGTGGGCGAGCTCGTCAAGCATGTCAAGGTGATCAAGTCGGGCGAGCTGAGCAAGAAGGTCACGCTCAAGGGCATCGGCGCCACCGCCGGCGCCAAGGCGGCGATCGAGGCGGCTGGCGGCTCGCTGGCCTGATCGGCGCGACCACTCGAAGGACACCCACCCTCGTGGCAACCTCCCCGAATCAGCTGGCCAAGTCGGGCAAGTTCGGCGACCTGCGTCGCCGGCTGATCTTCCTGCTGCTGGCGCTCGTGGTCTACCGCATCGGTGCGCACATTCCCGTGCCGGGCATCAACCCGCAGCAGCTGCAGGCCCTGTTCCAGGGCCAGCAGGGCGGCATCCTGAGCTTGTTCAACATGTTCTCGGGTGGCGCGCTGTCGCGGTTCACGGTCTTCGCGCTGGGGATCATGCCGTACATCTCGGCGTCGATCATCATGCAGCTGATGACCTACGTGGTGCCTACGCTGGAGGCGCTGAAGAAGGAGGGCGAGGCCGGCCGCCGCAAGATCACTCAGTACACGCGCTACGGCACGCTGGTGCTCGCGGTGTTCCAGTCGCTCGGCATCGCCCTGGCCCTGGAAGGCTCGGCGGGGCTGGTGATCGAGCCGGGCTTCGGCTTCCGCGTGACCGCGGTGGTCAGCCTGGTGGCCGGCACGATGTTCCTGATGTGGCTGGGTGAGCAGATCACCGAGCGCGGTCTGGGCAACGGCATCTCGATCCTGATCTTCGGCGGCATCGCGGCGGGGCTGCCGGGCGCCATCGGTGGCCTGTTTGAGCTGGTGCGCACGGGTGCCATGAGCATCTTCGCGTGCCTGGTGATCATCGTCCTGGTGGGTGCCGTCACCTATGCGGTGGTGTTCGTCGAGCGGGGGCAGCGCAAGATCCTGGTGAACTACGCCAAGCGTCAGGTCGGCAACAAGGTCTATGGTGGCCAGTCGTCGCACCTGCCGCTGAAGCTCAACATGTCGGGCGTGATCCCGCCGATCTTCGCGTCGTCGATCATCCTGCTGCCGGCCACCATCGTGGGCTGGTTCGCCACGGGTGACGGCCTGCGCTGGCTGAAGGACATCTCGTCGGCGTTGTCGCCGGGGCAGCCGATCTACGTGATGCTCTATGCCGCGATGATCGTCTTCTTCTGCTTCTTCTACACGGCGCTGGTGTTCAACAGCCGTGAGACGGCCGACAACCTGAAGAAGAGCGGTGCGTTCATCCCGGGCATCCGTCCGGGTGAGCAGACGGCCCGCCACATCGACAAGATCCTGTCCCGGTTGACGCTGGCGGGTGCGATCTACATCACGCTGGTGTGTCTGCTGCCCGAGTTCCTGGTGCTGAAGTACAGCGTGCCTTTCTACTTCGGTGGCACCAGCCTGTTGATCATCGTCGTCGTGACGATGGACTTCTGGGCCCAGGTGCAGTCTTACGTGATGAGTCAGCAGTACGAGTCTCTGCTGAAGAAGGCGAACTTCAAGGCAAGCTGACGCGCCGGCGGGCGTTGCCGCCGCACCACTGAAAATGGCGAAAGACGACGTCATCCAGATGCAGGGCGAGATCCTCGAGAACCTGCCCAACGCGACGTTCCGGGTGAAACTGGAAAACGGGCATGTGGTTCTCGGGCACATCTCCGGCAAGATGCGCATGCACTACATCCGCATCCTGCCCGGCGACCGGGTGACAGTTGAATTGACACCGTACGATTTGAGCCGCGCCAGGATTGTGTTCCGCGCGAAATAAATTCTTTGCCCTCGCGGGATCTCTCGCAGGGCGCCTCCAGGAGAAGACCATGAAAGTCTCGGCCTCGGTCAAGAAGATGTGCCGCAATTGCAAGATCATCCGTCGCCACGGCGTGGTGCGCGTGATCTGCACCGACCCCCGCCACAAGCAGCGTCAGGGTTGAGCCGGTCGGCCGGCTGACAGCGAATCGAAGGAAGCACAATGGCACGTATTGCTGGTATCAACATTCCGCCGCACAAGCACGCGGAAATTGGCCTGACGCACATCTACGGCATCGGCCGCACGACCGCGCAGAAGATCTGCGACGCGGTGGGCATCGCCTACTCGAAGAAGGTCAAGGACCTGACCGACGCCGACCTGGAGAAGATCCGGGAAGAAGTGGGCAAGATCACGATCGAGGGCGACCTGCGCCGCGAGATCTCCATGAACATCAAGCGACTGATGGACCTGGGCTGCTACCGCGGCTTCCGCCATCGTCGTGGCCTGCCGATGCGCGGTCAGCGCACCCGCACCAATGCCCGCACCCGCAAGGGCCCGCGCAAGGGCGCTGCCGCGCTGAAGAAGTAAGCGTCGCCCAGGACCCTAGGAAAGAGAACACCACATGGCCAAGTCCCCTGCCAACACCGCCGCGCGGCGTGTGAGCAAGAAGGTCCGCAAGAACATCGCGGACGGCATCGCCCACGTCCACGCCTCGTTCAACAACACGATCATCACGATCACCGACCGCCAGGGCGGCGCGCTGTCGTGGGCGTCGTCCGGCGGCCAGGGCTTCAAGGGCTCGCGCAAGTCGACGCCGTTCGCTGCGCAGGTGGCCGCCGAGATGGCCGGTCGTGCCGCGCAGGAACAGGGCATCAAGAACCTCGACGTGCGGATCAAGGGCCCCGGCCCCGGCCGCGAGTCGTCGGTGCGTGCGCTGGCTTCGCTGGGCATCCGGATCAACTCGATCTCGGACATCACCCCGATCCCGCACAACGGCTGCCGCCCGCAAAAGCGCCGCCGCATCTGAGCGCTGGCGGAGCCTGAGGGCTCTGCTACAATCGAGAGTTTCCCGAGTGCCGGCCGCGGAGTGCCTACCCGCGGCCGGTTTCGTCGTCACTCGGGGCGCGGTTCAAGGGGCCGCGAGGCACCTCCCTGCCAAGCCCACCGTCTGAGCGAATTCCACAACACCCGCCAGACTCGCGCGCCGACCGGCCCCGTGCCGGGTTTCTGGGCGCGTCAGCAACCACACTGAAAAGGACCCAACGTGGCACGTTACCTCGGCCCCAAGGCCAAGCTGTCCCGCCGTGAAGGCACCGACCTGTTCCTGAAGAGCGCCCGCCGCGCCATCAGCGACAAGGCCAAGTTCGACACCAAGCCCGGCCAGCACGGTCGCACCTCCGGCTCCCGCACGAGCGACTTCGGTCTGCAGCTGCGCGAGAAGCAGAAGGTCAAGCGCATGTACGGCGTCCTCGAGCGCCAGTTCCGCCGCTACTTCGCCGAAGCCGAGCGCCGCAAGGGCAACACCGGCGCGAACCTGCTGTTCCTGCTGGAAACCCGCCTGGACAACGTCGTGTATCGCATGGGCTTCGGCTCGACCCGCGCGGAAGCCCGCCAGCTGGTGTCGCACAAGGCCCTGACGGTCAACGGCCAGGTCGTGAACATCCCGTCGTACCAGGTCAAGCCGGGCGACGTGATCGCCATCCGCGACAAGGCCAAGAAGCAGCTGCGCGTCACCGAGTCGCTCAAGCTGGCCGAGTCCATCGGCATGCCGGCCTGGGTGGCGGTGGACGCCAGCAAGCTGGAAGGCACCTTCAAGAAGGTCCCTGACCGCGACGAGTTCGGCGCCGAGATCAACGAGTCGCTGATCGTCGAGTTGTACTCGCGCTGATGACGTCTGCCGGCGCGTGCGCCGCCCTCGTGGCGCACGTGGCCGAATCTGCCGCGGCATGCCGGATCCGCGGTGGTTCCTTCGCGCACCGGTGTGGTCCGTCAGCCTTATCGGTGTAACGAGCCGAGGGTATTGAGAGGAACAGGACTTACATGCAAACCAATCTGCTGAAACCCAAAGCCATCGTTGCGGAGCCGCTGGGCGGCCACCGCGCCAAGGTCACGCTGGAGCCGTTCGAGCGTGGTTACGGCCACACGCTGGGCAACGCGCTGCGCCGCGTGCTGCTGTCGTCGATGGTGGGTTACGCGCCGACGGAGGTCACCATCGCCGGCGTGCTGCATGAGTACTCGACGGTCGACGGCGTGGCCGAAGACGTCGTGCACATCATGCTGAACCTCAAGGGCGTGGTCTTCCGTCTGCACAACCGCGACGAGGTCACCCTGGTGCTGCGCAAGGAGGGCGAAGGCCCCGTCACGGCCGCCGACATCCAGACGCCGCACGACGTGGAGATCGTGAACCCTGAGCACGTCATCGCCAACCTGGCGCAAGGCGGCAAGCTCGACATGCAGATCAAGGTGGAGAAGGGCCGCGGCTACGTGCCGGGCAATCTGCGCCGCTACGGCGACGAGCCCACCAAGTCCATCGGCCGCATCGTGCTGGACGCGTCGTTCTCGCCGGTCAAGCGCGTCAGCTACGCGGTGGAGAACGCCCGCGTCGAGCAGCGCACGGACCTGGACAAGCTGGTCATGGAGATCGAGACCAACGGTGCGATCTCCCCCGAGGAAGCCATCCGCGCGTCGGCCAAGATCCTGGTGGAACAGCTGGCCGTGTTCGCACAGCTGGACGTGGGCGACATCGCCTCGTTCGGCGAGCCGGCCGCCAAGAGCTCCGCGGTGTTCGACCCGATCCTGCTGCGTCCGGTGGACGAGCTCGAGCTCACCGTGCGCTCGGCGAACTGCCTGAAGGCCGAGAACATCTACTACATCGGCGACCTGATCCAGCGCACGGAGACCGAGCTGCTCAAGACGCCGAACCTCGGCCGCAAGTCGCTCAACGAGATCAAGGAAGTGCTCGCCTCGCGTGGCCTCACGCTGGGCGCCCGCCTGGAGAACTGGCCGCCGCAAGGCCTGGACAAGCGCTGATTTTCAGCACCCGGCTGGCGAGTACGCCAGCCACCCTCCGAGAGGGCAGCCACCGGGCTTGGGGCGGCCCGGCGCCCAGTGGCTTCTCGGCAACGACGGTCGAACCCCGTTCGGCCGAACAGTGCAACCCTCAGTACCTGATTACGGCTGAGGTTCAATAAAGAAAGGAAAGCACCATGCGCCATCGCAACGGACTCCGCAAACTCAACCGCACCAGCGAACACCGCGCCGCCATGCTGCGCAACATGTGCGTGTCGCTGCTGCAGCACGAGGCCATCAAGACCACGGTCCCCAAGGCCAAGGAACTGCGCCGCGTCGTCGAGCCCCTCATCACGCTGGCCAAGGAGCCCACGGTGGCGAATCGCCGCCTGGCCTTCTCCCGCCTGCGCGACCGTGACATCGTCACCAAGCTGTTCAACGAGCTGGGCCCCCGGTACCAGACCCGTCCGGGCGGCTACACGCGCATCCTGAAGATGGGCTTCCGGGTGGGCGACAATGCCCCCATGGCCTATGTCGAGCTGGTCGACCGCCCTGACGTGGCGGCCGAGCAGCCCGCCGAAGCCGCGGCGGAGTGACCGCGGGAGGCCTGCAGACGCCAGGCCCCTTGCCACCCAGCCACGAAGGGCCAGCACTGCTGGCCCTTTTTTCTTGGGCGGCCCCGGCAGGGAACCCTGTCGCCAACGGACCTGTCTCACGAGCTCCATGACGCGCAACGCACTGTCCCGCCCCTTCGCCCTGCTGCTGGCGCTGCTGGCCCTGGTCTGTCTGCTGCTGGCGCCAGGCGCCGCGCGTGCGGACGAGTTCCTCGAGCCGGAGGTGGCCTTCCCGCTGCAGGCCCAGCCCGGCGGCCCCAAGGAAGTGCTGCTGCGCTTCAACACCGTTCCCGATTACTACCTCTATCGCGACAAGCTGCAGTTCACGAGCAGCGAGGCGCGGCTCGGCGAGCCGGTCGTTCCCCCCGGCAAGGTGAAGTACGACGAGAACTTCCAGAAGGACGTGGAGACCTTCCATGGTCCTGTGGAGGTGCGCGTGCCCGTGCTGGAGGCCCCCGCCGGTGGCTTCGTCATGCAGGTGGGCTCGCAAGGCTGCGCCGACGCGGGCCTGTGCTACCCGCCCATGACGCGCGACGTGCGCGTGTCGCTGGCCGGGTTTGGCGGGACCGGCACGGCCGAGGTGCTGGGCGCCGGCGGCGCCACGCCGGCCGCTACCCCGGCGCCGGCCACCGCCGATGGGGCCTCGCCGGCCGGCGCCCCGGTGGACGAGCAGGACCGCGTGCAGCAGGTGCTGCGCAGCGGCTCGTGGTGGGCCACCATCGGCGCCTTCTGGGTGATGGGCCTGCTGCTCGCCTTCACGCCCTGCGTGCTGCCCATGCTGCCCATCCTCTCGTCCATCCTCACCGGTGGCGCGGAGGTGTCGCGCCAGCGGGGCCTGCTGCTCGCGGGGTCGTACTCCCTGGGCATGGCGCTGGTGTACACCGCGCTCGGCGTGGCCGCGGGCCTGGCCGGCGAGGGCCTGGCCGCGGCCCTGCAGAAGCCGGCCGTACTGGCCGGTTTCGCGGCCTTGCTGGTGCTGTTCTCGCTGTCCATGTTCGACGTGTACGAGCTGCGTCTGCCCAGCGCCCTGGCCACCCGGCTCGACGGTGCTTCGCGCCGGCTGCCGGGCGGCCACCTGGCCGGTGTGTTCGTCATGGGTGGGGTGTCCGCCCTCATCGTCAGCCCGTGTGTCACCGCTCCCCTGGCGGGCGCGCTGCTCTTTCTGAGCCAGACGCGTGACGTGGCCCTGTCCGCGACGGCCTTGTTCGCCCTGGCGGCTGGCATGAGCGTGCCGCTGCTGCTGCTGGGTGCGTCCGCCGGGGCCTGGCTGCCCCGTTCGGGCAGCTGGATGCACGCCATCAAGCGCTTCTTCGGCCTGGTGCTGCTGGGCGTGGCCCTGTGGGTGGTGCAGCCCGTGCTGCCGCCCGCCATCGCGCTGGCGCTGTGGGGCGGCCTGCTGCTCATGGGGGGCTTCATGCTGCGGCCCTTCGACCCGCATCCCCACGCCGGCGCGCCGCGCGTGTGGCTGCAGCGCGCGGGCGGCGTGGCCGCGCTCGCCTGGGGGGTCATGATGATGGGCGGTGCCGCCTCCGGCGGGCGAGACCCGCTGCAACCGCTGGCCCACCTGGTGGGCAGTGCCCAGGCCGGCCCCGCGGCGGCCGCGTCCGGCGTGGTCTTCCGGCCCGTGCGCAGCGTGGCCGAGCTGGACGCGCTGGTGCGCGAGGCCGGCCGCCCGGTGATGCTGGACTTCTATGCCGACTGGTGCGTGAGCTGCAAGGAGATGGAGCGCTTCACCTTCAGCGACCCGGCCATCCAGGCCCGCCTCTCCCGCGCGCTGCTGCTCAAGGCCGACGTCACCGCCAACAACGACGACGACCGCGCCCTGCTCAAGCGCTTCCAGCTCTTCGGCCCGCCCGGCACCATCTTCTTCGACGCGCAGGGCCGCGAGATGGCCGACCCGCGGGTGATCGGCTTCCAGAACGCCGAGCGTTTCGGGCGCAGCCTGGACGCGGCAGGACTGTGAGACGGTCCGCGAGGATGGCGGAATCTCCCCTGCGCCCGGCCCACGGCCCGCAGGTGCGCATGGCGACCGCCTAACGGGTTATCAGCACGCCCTCTGCGGGCTCCACTCGGACGCCTAGCCGCCTCGTCAGGCAGCTTCCATCCCGTCACGCCATGCCGCGTCGGCACGGTCGCTTGCCCTGTTGCGTTCGGTGCATTGAGGGGTGGGAAACGTGCTTCTTCAGGGACCACGACGGCCCGCACCGCCCGGCCCATGACCGCGCGACACAGGCCGTGTCACGCGCGGTGTGGGCAGAGAGCTTGACGGGCAGAGAGACTGCGTGCTACAGTCTCATTCTTCAGTCGCGGGGTGGAGCAGTCTGGTAGCTCGTTGGGCTCATAACCCAAAGGTCGCAGGTTCAAATCCTGCCCCCGCAACCAAATTCCCGAGGCCCTCTCTGCCGTGTGCAGCGAGGGCCTTGTCGCTTTGGGGCGCCAGCCCGGCGGGCGGGCTTGCATCGCGGCCGTTCGCCCCCATGTGGCGCCGGGCGTGCGGGCATGCCTGCCCCACTACAATGCCGCGCCGCTTCGCCCCACCGCTGGCGAAGGCGTTTCACCCCCAAAGGAATTCGACGTGTTCATCTCCAATGCCTACGCCCAGAGCGCCGCGCCCGCCGCGGGCGGTGCCGCCAGCCTGATGCAGTTCCTGCCGCTGGTGCTGATGTTCGTGGTGCTGTACTTCATCATGATCCGGCCCCAGATGAAGCGGCAGAAGGAGCACCGCGCCATGATCGAGGCGCTGGCCAAGGGCGATGAGGTGGTCATCGGCGGCGGCATCATCGGCCGCGTCTCCAAGATCAGCGACAGCATGCTGCACGTGGAGGTCGCCAAGGACGTGGAGATCCAGGTGCAGCGCGCCTCGGTGGTGCAGGTGCTGCCCAAGGGCACCTACAAGTAAGCTGCCCCCGGGCCCGGGCCGACGCTGACGCCCGCGTGGTGCGCGGCGGCGAGCCCCCGGCCCCTTCCCGTCGCGCCGCGGCCCCTGCGGCGCCCGTCGACCGGCATGAAGGCCACGACATGAACCGATACCCCCTGTGGAAGTACCTGCTGCTGGCGTTCGCGCTGGTGGTGGGCCTCATCTATACGCTGCCCAATTTCTTCGGCGAGGCACCTGCGGTGCAGGTGTCCAGTGGCAAGGCCACGCTGAAGGTGGATGCGGCCCTGGTGCCGCGCGTGGAACAGGCCCTGCGCGAGGCGGGGGTGACGGCCGATTTCGTGCAGCTGGAAGGCACCTCGGTGAAGGCGCGCCTGCCGGACACCGACACGCAGATCAAGGCCAAGACGGCGCTGGACCGCGCGCTTAACACCGACCCGGCCGACCCCGCCTACATCGTGGCGCTGAACCTGGTGTCGCGCTCGCCGCAGTGGCTCACTTCGCTGCACGCACTGCCCATGTACCTGGGCCTGGACCTGCGCGGCGGTGTGCACTTCCTGATGCAGGTCGACATGAAGGCCGCGCTCACGAAGAAGGCCGAGTCGATGGCCAGCGATGCGCGCACCACGCTGCGTGACAAGAACATCCGACACGCGGGCATCACGCGCGAAGGCAACACGGTGGAGGTGCGCTTCCGCGACGCCGCCACGCGGGCGGCGGCCTTGCCGGTGCTGCTGGACACGCAGCCCGACGCCACCTGGGTGGAAGGGGCCGCCACGGGCGGCGAGCTGATGATCACCGGCACGCTCAAGCCCGAGTCCGTGCGCAAGGTGCAGGAGGCGGCGCTCAAGCAGAACATCACCACGCTGCACAACCGCGTGAACGAGCTGGGCACGGCCGAGCCGGTGATCCAGCAGCAGGGCCTGGACCGCGTGGTGGTGCAGCTGCCCGGCGTGCAGGACACCGCCCGCGCCAAGGACATCATCGGCCGCACCGCCACGCTGGAAGTGCGCATGGTGGACGATTCTCCCGAGGCCGCCGCGGCAGCGGCCGGCGGCGCGCCGGTGCCGTTCGGCACCGAGCGCTACGTGGAGCGTGGGGGCGGCCCCGTCATCGTGAAGCGCCAAGTGGTGCTCACGGGCGAGAACCTCACCGACGCACAAGCCGGCTTCGATGACCAGCAACAGCCGGCCGTCCACCTGACGCTCGACGCGAAGGGCGCGCGCATCTTCCGCGACGTGACGCGCGAGAGTATCGGCAAGCGCATGGCCATCCTGCTGTTCGAGAAGGGCAAGGGAGAGGTGGTCACCGCGCCCGTGATCCGCAGCGAGATCGGTGGCGGCCGCGTGCAGATCTCCGGCAGCATGACCACGCAGGAAGCCAACGACGTGGCGCTGCTGCTGCGCGCCGGCTCGCTGGCCGCACCGATGGAGATCATCGAGGAGCGCACCATCGGCCCCAGCCTGGGCGCCGACAACATCGCCAAGGGTTTCGCCAGCGTCACCTACGGCTTCGCGGCGATCGCCGTGTTCATGTGCGTGTACTACCTGCTGTTCGGCGTGTTCTCCACGCTGGCACTGGCCTTCAACCTGCTGATGCTCGTGGCCGTGCTGTCGATGATGCAGGCCACGCTCACGCTGCCCGGCATCGCGGCCATCGCGCTCACGCTGGGCATGGCGATCGACGCCAACGTGCTGATCAACGAGCGGGTGCGTGAGGAACTGCGTGCCGGCGCCTCGCCGCAGGCCGCCATCCACACCGGCTACGAACGCGCCTGGGCCACCATCCTCGACTCGAACATCACCACCCTGATCGCTGGCCTGGCGCTGCTGGCCTTCGGCTCGGGCCCGATCCGCGGCTTCGCGGTGGTGCACTGCCTGGGCATCCTCACCTCCATGTTCTCGGCCGTGGTGTTCTCGCGCGGGCTGGTGAACCTGTGGTACGGCCGCAAGAAGAAGCTGAAGTCGGTATCGATCGGCCAGGTGTGGCGCCCGGATGGCGCCACGCCCGCCACCACGCCCGCCACCACCGACGTGGCCGACAAGGCCTGACCCCGCGCTCAAGGACTCGTCATGGAATTCTTCCGGATCCGCCGCGACATCCCGTTCATGCGGCATGCGCTGGTGTTCAACATCATCTCCGCGGTCACGTTCCTGGCCGCGGTGTTCTTCCTCGTCACGCGCGGCCTGCACTTCTCGATCGAGTTCACGGGCGGCACCGTGCTCGAGGTGGAGTACGCGCAGACGGCCGACCTGGGCAAGGTGCGTCGCGTCGTCGAGGGCATGGACTTCGGCGAGGTGCAGGTGCAGAACTTCGGCACCTCGCACGACGTCATGATCCGCCTGCCGGTGCGCCGTGGCGACGCGCAGGGCGCGCAGTCCAAGGTGTCGGAGCAGGTGTTCACCGCGCTGTGCCAGGCCGAGCAGGGCACGCTGGCCCAGCGCCAGTACACCACCCCGCAGGGCGAGCAGATCAGCCGCACAGCCTGCGAGGCGGGGGGCGCCGAGCCCGTGAAGCTCTCGCGCACCGAGTTTGTCGGGCCCTCCGTGGGCGCCGAACTCGCCGAGGACGGGCTGAAGGCGCTGGCCTTCGTCGTCGTCGGCATCATGATCTACCTGGCGCTGCGCTTCGAGTGGAAGTTCTCGGTGGCCGCGATCATCGCCAACCTGCACGACGTGATCATCATCCTGGGCTTCTTCGCCTACTTCCAGTGGGAGTTCTCGCTCTCGGTGCTGGCGGCGGTGCTGGCGGTGCTGGGCTACTCGGTGAACGAGTCGGTGGTGATCTTCGACCGGATCCGCGAGGCGTTCCGCAAGTACCGCAAGATGAGCACCACGGAAGTGATCGACCATGCGATCACGTCCACGATGAGCCGCACGATCATCACGCACGGGTCCACGCAGATGATGGTGCTGGCCATGCTGCTGTTCGGCGGGCCCACGCTGCACTACTTTGCGGTGGCGCTCACCATCGGCATCCTGTTCGGCATCTACTCGTCGGTGTTCGTGGCCGCGGCCATCGCCATGTGGCTGGGCGTCAAGCGCGAGGACCTGGTGAAGGCGCCGCCGAAGGATGGCGCGAATCCGGGCGATCCGTCCGACCCCAACGCCGGGGCCGTGGTGTAGAGTCGTCGGCAGCACCGCAGCGACGCATACCCTGCCCCCCATGTCCGCCCCCTCGGCTTCGAACAGCCTGCTTCGGCAGGCCCGTACGTTCTATGCCGAGCGCCTGCTGAGGGAGTTCCCCGCCTGGCAGACGGCGGCGCTCGCGGGGGCGCAGGCGCTCAACGAGAAGCCGGCCGAGCGGCAGGTGGCGCAGCAGCGCCGCGACATGCTGCAGGAGCTCATGCAGCACGGCAACCGCTGGCCCGGCCGGCTGACCGAGCGCGTGCGCCGCCAAGCCATGGCGGATGCCACCCCGGCCCCCGAGCCGCCCGCCAGCGAATCCAGCGCCTTTGCGCTGACGCGCGCGGCCAGCCTCGACCTGGCCCTGGTGGACGACGACACCATCCAGCGCAAGATCGTTGTCTCGCGCCTCGCCCAGGGCCTGCTCGACAAGGGCGTGTGGGAGTTCAACGACCTGCGCGCCCGGCTGCTCAGCCTCACGGGGCAGCCGGAGCTGGCCGACGACGACCTCTTCCGCCCCCCCGTGCTGGCCGACCAGGTGGTGCAGGCCTGGACGGACGCCGGGCTGTCCCTCACGGCGTGGCGAGGCTTGGAAGAACTGCTGGTGAAGGCCTGCGCCGCACCCATCGAGGGCGTCTGGCGCGACATGAACAAGTGGCTGGTGGACCACGGCGTCATGCCCGAGGTCGACCTGCGCGGCGCGATCCGCCGCACCGAGGCGCGGTCCACCTCGCCGGGGCGGCTGGACGGCCCGGAGACGCCGGCCACGCGCGGCGGGAGCAGTTCCCGCTACGGCGAGGCGGGGCTGGAGAGCGGCCGGCCGGGCGGCAGTGGGGCGGACGCGGCCGGTGGCCACAGCACGGGGTTCGGTGCCGGCGGCGCCATGGCGGCGGGCGGCGGCAGCGGCTGGTCGCGCAGCGGCTACGCCGGTGGCGGCTACGCGGGCGGCTCGCCTGGCGCGGGGTCGGGCGACGCGGCCGAGCGCCGCCCGGCAGGCCACGGCGTCGCGGCGGCCAATGGCGCGGGCGGGGGGGCGTCGGGCTCTGCCTCGTCGGCCGGCCCATCCGGTGCCTACGCCGACGCCCAGGCGAATGGCACGGGGCACCCGCCGATTCCCGGGGCGCCGGGCCTGCGCCCGCCGCAAAGCATCCTGCACGGCAGCGCGATCGACGAGGAAACGCGCATGCTCACGCGGCCGGCGGCCGGCAGCGCGGCGCGCGCGGACATCGTGCTTGAGCATTTCTCGGAGGTCATGGAGCGCCACCTGCCGGGCTTCCGCGACACGTCGAACGCGCGGCCGCCGTCGGCCCGGCTGTCGGACGCCATGGCCAAGGCGCAGCAGCGCCTGGTGGAGCAGGCCGGCGGGCCGGCGGGCGATGGTGCCCTGGCCGGTGGCGCCGAGGGCGCCGTGCCCACGCCCTCGCGTCTGCTGCACGAGCTGCGCGAGCGCCAGGTGGCGCTCAAGCAAGCGGCCAGCACCCCGGCCGAACGCGCCACGGTGGAACTGGTGGCGCTGCTGTTCCAGGCCATCCTCACCGAGGAGCGCATTCCCGCCCAGCTGCGCGTGTGGTTCGCGCGGCTGCAGATGCCGGTGCTGCGCGTGGCCATTGCCGAGCCCGATTTCTTCTCCGCCGCCGACCACCCCGCGCGCCGCCTGATCGACCGCATGGGCGCCTGCGTGATGGGCTTCGAGGGCGGCTCGGAGGTGGTGGGCACGCCGCTGGAGGCCGAGATCAAGCGCGTGGTGCAGGTGGTCGAGGCCTTTCCCGACACCGGCCGCCGGGTCTTCCAGACGGTGCTCAACGAGTTCGAGCGCTTCCTCGAGGGCTACTTCCGCGACCAGAACGAGAAGAGCCGCACCGGCGTCTCGCTGGCGCAGCAGGTGGAGCAGCGCGAGACGCTGGCCATCCAGTACACCATCGAGCTGCGCAAGCTGCTGGGCAACGTGCCGGTGCACGAGGCGGTGCGCGATTTCATGTTCCGCGTCTGGGCTGACGTGCTGGCCACCGCGGCCGTGCGCCACGGTCCGCAGAGCCCCGAGGTGAAGGCCGTGCGCACGGCGGCCACGGAGCTGCTGTGGGCGGCCAGCGCCAAGACCTCCCGCGAGGAGCGCACGGACGCCCTGCGCCGCGTGCCGCCGCTGCTCACCGGCCTGCGCCAGGGCATGGCGTCGGTGGGGCTCGCGGCGGCGCGCCAGGATGAGTCCATCCAGGCCATCGGCCAGGCCGTCACCGCGGCCTTCAGTGCCCGGGCCACGGCCATC
This sequence comes from Ideonella sp., assembly GCF_041918995.1. GTDB lineage: Bacteria > Pseudomonadota > Gammaproteobacteria > Burkholderiales > Burkholderiaceae_C > Ideonella. Next base: position 138,519 of record NZ_JAYRUN010000005.1, read on the forward strand.
GCGCCCGACGCCCTGGAGCAGCTCAAGCAGCGCCTGGAGATGATCGAGGAGCTGCTGCCCGACGACGACGAGGACGTCGAGATCGACGAGAGCTGGGTGCTCGACAGCAGCCAGCACCAGCACGAGGGGCTGGAGATCGTGGCCGACGGCGGCTCCATGCCGGGGCCGGCCATGTTGCAATGGGCGGCCGAGCTGCAGCTCGGCGCCGCCTTCATGCTGGACCTGCGCGGCCGTCAGCAGGCCGTGCGCCTGGTCTGGCAGGGCATGAACCGGCAGCTGTCGCTGTTCAGCGCCACCGATGGCCGCTGCGTGCTGTTCCAGAAGTCGCGGCTGGCGGCGTTCCTGCAGGCGGGTCTGCTCGTGCCGCTGCAGGACGAATCACTCACCATCGCCGCCACGCGCAGCGCGATCGAGAAGATCAAGGCCGACCCCGAGCGGCTGATGGCCTGAGGGGCTCGGCGCAGGCGGGCGCCTCGCGCCGGGGCGCCAGGCTCAGTGGATGAGTCGGTCCTCGGGGGCGACGAACAGCTCGTCGAGAATGAGCGCGTCGGGCTCCTCGCCCAGGCTCCAGAAGACCATCAGCACGATGACCTTGAGGTCCTCCACCGGCAGGGGGCCGCTGCCCACCGCCGTGGCGCGGTCGACCACCATCTCGCGCAGCGGTGCGGTGAGCACGCCGGCGGATTCGAGAAAGCTGATGAACCCGATGGACGCTTCGCCGAGCAGCTCCTGCTCTTCGGCCGTGTAGACGCGCACGGCGCCGGCCGAGGGGGCCGCGGCAGTGCCGTCGGGGCGCAGTTCGTCCGTGCGCAGTGCCAGGCCGTCGAGCCAGTGCAGCGCTTCTTCGATTTCGTCCGATTCGAAGCCGACGGCGGACAACTTCCGGCTCAGCTGTGCATGGTCCGGGCAGGCGTCGGGGCGCCAGTAGTTCTCGTACAGGTAGACCAGGACATCGAACATGGAACCCACTATAACCGAGCCCCTCCGAGCGGGTCTGCGGCATTTGGCGGGCTTCTGCGGAGGTCTTTCGGCGCTTCTTTCGGCGCTGGTCAGGCGGCGCCGGTGCGCTGGAAGAGCCCCCCTGGCAGGCGGCCTACACGGCCCTGCAACTCCAGCTCGAGCAGGCGCGCCTGCAGCTCGCCGGCCGGCCATCCCGTGCGTGCTGCCAGCGCGTCCAGCGTGGCCGGATCGTGGCCCAGCGCGGCCAGCAGGGCGTCGCCGGGAGCGGGTGGGGCAGGCGGCGGTGGGGCCGCGGGTGTCGCCGCGCGCGCCGCACCGGCGGTGGGTGCCCGCACCGCGGCGGGGAGCTCCTGCAGGATGTCGTCGGCCGTCTCCACCAGCTTGGCCCCTTGCTTGATGAGCAGGTGGCAGCCGCGCGCCTGCGGGCTGTGGATGGAGCCGGGGATGGCGAACACCTCCCGCCCGCACTCGGCCGCCAGGCGGGCCGTGATCAATGACCCGGACTGCACGGCCGCTTCCACCACCAGGGTGCCAAGCGAGATGCCCGCAATGAGGCGGTTGCGCCGGGGGAAGTTCTCGCGCAGCGGCGGTGTGCCAAGTGGGTACTCGCTGACGAGAACCCCGTGCCCTGCTGCCATTCGGTGTGCCAGCGCATGGTGGCGGGAGGGGTAGACGCGGTCCAGGCCGGTGCCGACCACGGCCACCGTGCCGCCGCCAGACGCAGCGCCCATGGCGGCGCCCGCCAACGCGCCGTCGTGGGCGGCGCCGTCGATGCCCAACGCCAGCCCGGACACGATCACCAGACCCGCGCTGCTGAGGTGCTGGGCGAAGGCGCGGGCGTTCTCCAGGCCGGCGGGCGTGGCGTGGCGGCTGCCTACGATGGCGACGGACGGCCGCGCCAGGCGCGAAACATCGCCGTGGGCGTACAGCAGCAGGGGCGGGTCTGCTGTCTGCAGCAGGCCGGCCGGGTAGGCGTCGTCACCGAGGGTAATGACGTGGCGGCGTCCCGTCTCGGCGGCCAGCCAGCCCTGCAAGGCGGCCCCCAGGGCGTCGTGGTCGAGTGCCGGGGTGGCGAGCGCCTGGGCGGCTTCGGTGCCGCCCACTTCGCGCCAGCCGCCGGCACCGGCATCCAGCACGGCCGTGGCCGAGCCGTAGGCGGCGAGCAGCCGGCGCGCGGCCGCGCGCGTGAGGCCGGGAGAATGCGCCAGCCGCAACCAGGCGAGCAGCTCGCCGTCGGCCGGCGTCCCGGGTGGATCCACGCGCCGGGCGCGTTCAGGGCTGGGTGAAGCGGTCTCCGGCGGTCACCGGGTCCCGCACCTGGAGGATGAGGGCGTAGGACACCCGCTCGAACACGCGGAACACGAACAGCAGCCCATGGCGCTCGTCCGGCAGGCGGATCATGGCGCGATCCGGGTCGGTGGTGTCCACGCGCTGGGTGCCGGCGCGCCACAGCGCCAGCACGTGGCCGCGTTCCATGCCGTCGCGGGCGCCGCGGTTGAGCGAGACGATCTGGTTCTGGCCTGCGTTCAGGCCGTCGCCGTACACCGAGATGATGCGGCCGGCGATCGGGGCGCCAGGCGCATGGGGCGCGAAGGGCTCCACGTCGCGGCTGGGTGTGGGGGCCAGGCGGTCACCGACGTTGACTTCCTCGCGCAGGTGCGTCACGAGGATGGTGGAGGGCACCAGCTCGGACTTGCCGTCCGGCAGGGGGCGGACCTCGCCGTCGCGCACCTTCTCCGCCGAGCCCACGAAGCGGGCCTCGAAGCCAAGCACTTCCTTGGTGTCGGGGTCGGCCAGCGGGCGCGCCTCGCGGAACAGCTGCCAGTGGCGAGCGGCCGACAGGTCGCCGCGCACATAGGCGTTCTCCCCCTTGGACACCAGCACGCGGCCCTCTTGCGTGGCCACCACGCGCGGTGCCGCGGCCAGGCTGTCGCTGTCCAGCACGATGGCTTCGTTCAGGAAGGGGCCGATCAGGTGCATGGGCACCGACGCGATCGCGTCGCTGGGCAGCGGCTCGGCGCGCACGCGCGGCGAGAGCTTGCCGTCGCCGCTGGTCTCGACCGGCCGTCCGGTGCGCAGGCGGGCACGGCCGCCGGTCTTGTCCAGGTAGAGCACCTGGCCGGGATAGATGAGGTGCGGGTTGCGGATGTCGTCGAGGTTCATGCCCCACAGCTCAGGCCAGCGCCACGGGCTGCGCAGGAAGATCTTGGAGATATCCCAGAGCGTGTCGCCGCGCTTGACTGTGTAGCTGTCGGGCGCGTTGGGGGACAGCTCCGACAGCGGCACGCCGGTCTCGGCCACCTGTTGCGCGGTGGAGCGCTGCTGCGGCGTCACGGGCCATTGGGTGGCGCCGGCCGAGGCGGCTGCCAGCCCGAGCGTGGCGGCCGCCAGCCAGGTGGACAGAGGCGGGAAGGGCGGGCGCACAGATCGGCTCATGAATGGTCACTCCCGGGCAGCGAGCCGGAAATCTTTGGCGATGCAACAATCCCGGGTGGGCGCTCGGCGCCAAGCCAGGCGCGGCCGCCTGCGTGCTCAAGCCGGTCTCCCACCCGAACGAAAAGCTTAAGAAGCTCGGCAAATTCTGCCCCTAAAGCCTTGATACCGCCAACAAATCGGTTCGCAGGCTGCAACCCTTTGTCACGACCTGCCGCGTTACGCGTTGCGTGACGAGCACAATTTCTCACCCTGCTGTCCATGGCCCAGCTCCCCATCCTGCGCTACCCCGATCCCCGACTGCACACCGTTGCCGCACCGGTCGCGGTGGTGGACGACACCGTGCGCCGCCTGGTCGACGACATGCTGGAGACGATGTACGCCGCCGAAGGCGTGGGCCTGGCCGCCACCCAGGTGGACGTGCACCAGCGCGTCATCGTGATGGACACCTCGGACGACCGTGACCAGCCGCGCGTGCTGATCAACCCCGAGCTGGTGCGCACCAGCGAGGACATGGTGGTGGGCGAGGAGGGCTGCCTGTCCGTGCCCACGGTCTACGACGCTGTCCCGCGCCATGCCCGGGTGACCGTGCGCGCGCTCGGCCGCGACGGCCAGCCTTACGAGTTCGACGCCGAGGGGCTCACGTCGGTGTGCGTGCAGCACGAGATGGACCACCTGCTGGGCAAGGTGTTCGTGGAGTACCTCAGCCCGCTCAAGCGCGAGCGCATCAAGACCAAGATGCTGAAGAAGGCGCGCGACGAGCAGAAGCGCCGATGAGTGGGTCCGTCCGCTCGGCGCTGCGCGTCGCTTTCGCCGGCACGCCCGAGTTCGCCGCCGTGGCGCTGGCCGCCATCCACCAGGCGGGTTTCACGGTGCCGCTGGTGCTCACCCAGCCCGACCGGCCGGCCGGCCGCGGCATGAAGCTCACGCCGTCGGCCGTGAAGCAGTTCGCGCTGGCGCAGGGCCTGCCCGTGGCTCAGCCCCAGGGCCTGCGCCTGGACGGGCGCTTCGCCGATGACGCCTGCGCGGCGCAGGCCGCACTGCAGCAGGCCGCCCCCGACGTGATGGTGGTCGCCGCCTATGGCCTGATCCTGCCGCGCTGGGTGCTCGACCTGCCCCGCCTGGGCTGCCTGAACATCCACGGCTCGCTGCTGCCGCGCTGGCGCGGCGCCGCGCCCATCCACCGCGCCATCGAGGCGGGGGACGCCGAGACCGGCATCACCATCATGCAGATGGACGAGGGGCTGGACACGGGCGACATGCTGCTCGTGGCGCCTGAGCCGATCCGCCCCGACGACACGACCGGCCGGCTGCACGACCGGCTCGCCGCGCTAGGGGGCCGCCTCATCGTGCCGGCGCTGGACGACGCGGCGGCCGGTCGACTGCGTCCCGTCCAGCAACCCGAGGTCGGCGTGACCTACGCCCACAAGATCGGCAAGGCCGAAGGCGCCATCGACTGGCGGCTGCCCGCAGCGCGGATCGAATGCCGGGTGCGCGCGTTCGACCCCTTCCCCGGCGCCAGCTTCGCCTGTGGCGGCGAAACGGTGAAGCTCTGGCAGGCGGCGCTGCGCCCCGGCGTGCACGGCGAGCCCGGTGCGGTGCTGCATGCCCGCGACGGCCGCCTCACGGTCGCCTGTGGAGATGGCGCGCTCGACCTGTTGCAGCTGCAACGCCCCGGCGGCCGGCGGCAGGACGTGGCCGCCTTCCTGCAGGCGCATCCGGCGCTCGCGGGCACGCGGCTGCCCGGTCCCGGCGCGGACCGCGGTTGAACTTCCCGGCCCCCGCCCGCATCTGAGCCGGTATCCCCATTGACGCGCGCCCGCCGCGGCGCGAAGGCCCAGGACACCATGTTCAACCTGCTGAAGACCGCCGTGCTGATGGCGGCCATCACCGCCCTGTTCATGGCCATCGGCCGCCTGCTGGGAGGCCAGCAGGGCATGGTGCTCGCGCTGGTCATCGCGCTGGGCATGAACTTCTTCAGCTACTGGTTCTCGGACAAGCTCGTCCTGCGCATGTACAACGCGCAGGAAGTGGACGCTCGCTCCGCGCCGCAGTTCTACGCCATGGTGCAGGAGCTCGCCGAGCGCGCGCAGATCCCGATGCCACGCGTGTACCTGATCCAGGAAGACGCGCCCAACGCCTTCGCCACCGGCCGCAACCCCAGCCATGCCGCGGTGGCGGCCACCACCGGCATCCTGCGCACGCTCACCGAGCGTGAGCTGCGCGGCGTGATGGCCCATGAGCTGGCGCATGTGAAGCACCGCGACATCCTGATCTCCACCATCAGCGCCACCATGGCCGGTGCGATCTCGATGCTGGCCAACTTCGCGATGTTCTTCGGCGGCCGCGATTCGGAAGGCCGCCCGGCCAACCCCATCGTGTCCCTGCTGGTGATGCTGCTGGCGCCCCTGGCAGCCAGCCTGATCCAGATGGCCATCAGTCGCGCGCGCGAGTTCGAGGCCGACCGCGGCGGCGCCGAGATCTCGGGCGACCCGCAGGCGCTGGCCTCGGCGCTGCAGAAGATCCACCGCATGGCGCAGGGCATTCCGCTGGAGGCCGCCGAGCGCCACCCCGAGACGGCGCAGATGATGATCATGAACCCGCTGTCCGGCGGCGGCCTGCGCGGGCTGTTCTCCACCCACCCCAGCACCGAAGAGCGGGTGGAGCGCCTGATGGCGATGGCGCGCACCGCGCGCTGAGACGGCGGGTGCGGGCGGCGAATGCGGCCCTCAAGCTGGCGGCGCGGTGGTCGATAAAGCCGACAGTGCCTCGTCCATCCGCCGCCCCTGCCATGCCCCGCCTGCCTGTCATCGCCGTCCTCGCCAGCCTGCTGGTGCTGTCCGGCTGCGACCTGCTGGGCATCGAGGGCGCCACCGCCATCGCCGCCCGCAAGGAGGCCGAGGGCAAGGCCATCGGCGCAGCCTGCCGCAATGCCGCCCGCGCCATCGAAGATTGCTACACGCTGAACAGGAAGGCCGACAAGGCCGCCGTCTACGCCGGTTGGCGCGAGATGGACGACTACATGCGTGAGAACAAGCTCGAGCCGGTGCCGCCGCAGCTGACGCCCGACGTGGCCAAGCCCAAGGCCAGCGACGAAGACGAGGAATCGGCCGTGGCCGAGGACGAATCGACCAAGGACGGCACGAAGCAGGCCAAGGCCTCCCCGCGCAAGGCGGCGGGCCACTGACCGTCCCTGCGCGCCGCTCCGGGGAAACCCCTGGGCGACAATCGGCGGATGCCCGATGCCGCCGTCCCCGCCCGCCCGATGTGGCGCCACCCCGAGTTCCGCCGCGGCGCGCAAGAGATGACCGGCATCGCGCTGGGCCTGGGCGCCTGGGGCCTGGTCACCGGCGTGGCCATGGTCAAGAGCGGCCTGGGCATTCCGCTGGCGCTGCTGATGTCCTTCGTGGTGTTCGCCGGCAGCGCGCAGCTGGCCTCGCTGCCGCTCATCGCCAGCGGCGCCCCGCTGTGGGTGGTGTGGGCCACGGCCACCTGCGTGAACCTGCGCTTCGTGATCTTCAGCGCGGGGTGGCGCCCCTACTTCGCGAACCTGCCGCTGCGCCAGCGGCTGCAGTACGGCTACTTCACCGCCGACCTGAACTACGTGATGTTCATGCGGCGCTTTCCTGAGCCAAAGCCAGCCCCTGAACAGGCGCCCTACTTCTGGGGCGGCGTGGCGGTGAACTGGGTGACCTGGCAGCTCATGGCCGTGACGGGCATCGTGCTGGCCGAGCGCATCCCCACCGAATGGGGCCTGGGCTTCGCCGGCACGCTGGCGCTGCTCGGGCTGACCGGCTCGCTGCTGTCCGACCGGGCCACCTGGATCGCCGCGGCCGTGGCCGCCTGCGCCTCGGTGGCCGCCTTCGCGCTGCCCTTCAAGCTCAACATCGTGGTCGCCATCGCGGCCGCGGTGGCCGTGGGCATCCTGCTCGACCACTTCAAGCCGTCGCTGCCGGACGGGGGGCGCGCATGAGCACCTGGGAAGCCATCGTCGCCATCCTCGGGCTGGGCGTGATCACCGTGGTCACGCGCTCGTTCTTCCTGCTGCCCGAGCGGGAGCTGCCCATTCCCACCTGGCTGCGCGAGGCGCTGCGCTACGCGCCGCTGGCCGCGCTGGTGGCGGTGATCGTGCCCGAGGTGGTCATGACCAACGGCCAGCTCATCCACACGTGGCAGGATGCGCGGCTGTACGCCGCCGCCGCGGGCGCCCTGTGGTACTGGCAGCGCCGCGGCATCCTCGGCACCATCCTGTGCGGCACGGCGGTGCTGCTGGCCCTGCGCTTCGGCCTGGGCTGGTGAGCAGGCCGCGCGCCGACGCCCATCCGATTTCTCTACAACGTCTAGTCACCACCATGATGAAAGTGCTCCGTTTCGCCGACCTCGTGGCCCAGGGCCAGGTGCAGGGCAAGCGCGTGTTCATTCGCGCGGACCTCAACGTGCCGCAGGACGATACCGGCCGCATCACCGAGGACACCCGCATCCGCGCGTCCGTGCCGTGCGTGAAGATGGCGCTGGACGCCGGCGCCGCCGTGATGGTGACCAGCCACCTCGGCCGCCCCACCGAGGGCGAATTCAAGCCTGAGGATTCGCTGGCCCCGGTGGCCGAGCGCCTGGGCGAACTGCTCGGCCGGCCGGTGAAGCTGGTGTCCGGCTGGGTCGAGGGCGTGCAGGTGGCACCGGGTGAGGTGGTGCTGCTCGAGAACTGCCGCCTGAACAAGGGCGAGAAGAAGAACAACGAGGAGCTGGCCCGCAAGATGGCCGCGCTGTGCGACATCTTCGTGCACGACGCCTTCGGCACCGCCCACCGCGCCGAGGCCTCCACCTACGGCATCGCCCAGTTCGCCCCCGTGGCCTGCGCCGGCCCGCTGCTGGCGGCGGAGATCGACGCCATTTCCAAGGCACTGGCCAACCCGAAGCGGCCGCTGGTGGCCATCGTGGCGGGCTCCAAGGTGTCGACCAAGCTGACCATCCTGCAGTCGCTGGCGAAGAACGTGGACGGCCTCATCGTGGGCGGTGGCATCGCCAACACCTTCATGCTCGCCGCCGGCCTGAAGATCGGCAAGAGCCTGGCCGAGCCCGACCTGGTGGGCGAGGCCAAGGCCGTGATCGCGGCCATGCAGGCGCGCGGCGCCGCGGTGCCGATTCCCGAGGACGTGGTGTGCGCCAAGACCTTCGCCGCCGACGCGCCGGCCACGGTGAAGGCCGCCACCGAGGTGGCCGACGACGACCTGATCCTCGACATCGGGCCGAAGACGGCAGCCCGGCTGGCCGAGCAGCTCAAGGCCGCCGGCACCATCGTCTGGAACGGCCCGGTGGGCGTGTTCGAGTTCGACGCCTTCGCGCAGGGCACCGAGACCATCGCGCGCGCCATCGCGGCCAGCGACGCCTTCAGCATCGCCGGCGGCGGCGACACCCTGGCGGCCATCGCCAAGTACGGCATCGAGCAGGACGTGGGCTACATCTCCACCGGCGGCGGCGCCTTCCTCGAGGTGCTGGAGGGCAAGACCCTGCCGGCCTTCGAGATCCTGGCCAGGCGCGCGGCCTGAGCGACTGAGCGCCCCGCCCCCCGCCGCCGCCCCGCCGGCGCGCCGGGGGGGCGGCGCCCCGGCATGCCGGCATCGGGGCATGCCGATCTTGCATGCTGCGGTCACCACGCACCCCGGTGCGGCGCCTGAGCCGTTACCCTGCGCGTCCCGCCGGGCCCGCCGGCCGAGGGACCGCCCGAGGAGACCGCATGCACCCCGACCTGACCCCCGCCGAGCAGGCGCTGCGCGACGCCGCGCTGGACTACCACCGCACGCCCACGCGGGGCAAGATCGCGGTCACCCCCACCAAGCCGCTGTCCAACCAGCGCGACCTGTCGCTGGCCTACTCCCCGGGCGTGGCCTATGCCTGCCTGGCCATCGAGGACGACCCGTCCAAGGCCGCCGATTTCACCTCGCGTGCCAACCTGGTGGGCGTGGTGACCAACGGCACGGCCGTGCTGGGCCTGGGCAACATCGGCCCGCTCGCCGGCAAGCCGGTGATGGAAGGCAAGGGCTGCCTGTTCAAGAAGTTCGCCGGCATCGACGTGTTCGACATCGAGCTGGCCGAGAACGACCCCGACAAGCTGGTCGAGATCATCGCCGCGCTCGAGCCCACGCTGGGCGGCATCAACCTGGAAGACATCAAGGCGCCCGAGTGCTTCTACGTGGAGCGCCAGCTGCGCGAGCGGCTGAACATCCCCGTCTTCCATGACGACCAGCACGGCACGGCCATCATCTCCAGCGCCGCGCTGCTGAACGGCCTGGAGCTGGTGGGCAAGGCCATCGGCGAGGTCAAGCTCGCCGTGTCGGGCGCCGGTGCGGCGGCCATCGCCTGCCTCGACCTCATGGTGAGCCTGGGTGTGCAGCCGCAGAACATCTTCGTCTGCGACTCCAAGGGCGTGATCCGCGAGGGCCGCGGCGACACGCTGGACGCCTCCAAGCTGCGCTACCGCCAGGCCACGGACGCGCGCACGCTGGCCGACGTGGTGGCGGGTGCCGACGTGTTCCTGGGCTGCTCGGCCGCCGGCGTGCTGACGGCCGAGATGGTGAAGACCATGGCCGATCGCCCCATCATCCTGGCGCTGGCCAACCCCGAGCCGGAGATCCGCCCCGAGGTGGCCAAGGCCGCGCGGCCGGACTGCATCATCGCCACCGGGCGCTCGGACTACCCGAACCAGGTCAACAACGTCCTGTGCTTCCCGTACATCTTCCGCGGCGCGCTGGACTGCGGGGCCACCCGCATCACCGAGGCGATGAAGCGGGCCTGCGTGCACGAGATCGCGGCGCTGGCCAAGGCCGAGACGAGCGACGAGGTGGCCGCCGCCTACGCCGGGCAGGAGCTGCGCTTCGGGCCCGACTACCTCATCCCGACCCCCTTCGATGCGCGCCTGATCCTGCGCATCGCCCCGGCCGTGGCGCGGGCGGCCGCCGAGTCCGGCGTGGCCACCCGCCCCATCGCCGACCTGGCGGCCTACCGCGACTCGCTGGCGCAGTACGTGTACCAGACGGGCATGTTCATGCGCCCGGTGTTCGAGGCGGCCAAGGCCCGCCCGGCGCGCGTGGTGTACGCCGAGGGCGAGGACGAGCGCGTGCTGCGGGCGGTGCAGGTGGTGAAGGACGAGGGCCTGGCCCAGCCCATCCTGGTGGGCCGGCCGGCGGTGGTGCAGATGCGCATCGAGCGCGCCGGGCTGCGCCTGAAGCCGGGCGTGGACTTCGAGCTGGTGGACCCCGAGGACGACCCGCGCTACCGCGCCTGCTGGGAGGACTACCACCGCCTGATGGGGCGCGATGGCGTCTCGCCCGAGGCGGCCAAGGCGGCGCTGCGCCGCTCGAACACGCTCATCTCGGCCATGCTGCTGCGCCGCGGTGACGCCGACGCCATGCTCTGCGGCCTGGTGGGCCGCTTCGACGCGCACTTCGAGCATGTGAAGACGGTGATCGGCGCGGGCCGCCCCACCGGCACGCTGGCCACCATGAACGCCATCATGCTGGAGCAGCACACGCTGTTCATCGCCGACACCTTCGTCAACGAGGAGCCCAGTGCCGAGCAGCTGGCCGAGATCGCGCTGATGGCCGCCGAGGAGGTGCAGCGCTTCGGCCTGCCGGCCAAGGTGGCGTTCCTGTCGCACTCCATGTACGGCTCGTCCACCCGGCCGTCCGCGCGCCGCATGCGCGCGGCCCGGGACCTGTTCGTGCAGCGCGCGCCGCACATCGAGTGCGACGGCGAGATGCACGGCGACGCGGCCCTGTCCGAGGCCATCCGCCGCGCGGCCCTGCCCGAGACGAGCCTGAGCGGCGCCGCCAACTTGCTGGTGCTGCCCAACATCGACGCGGCCAACATCCTGTTCAACGTGCTCAAGGTGACCGGAGGCCGCAACGTGACGGTGGGGCCCATCCTGCTGGGCGCGGCAGCGCCGGCGCACATCCTGACGCCCTCGGCCACCATGCGCCGCGTGGTCAACATGACGGCCCTGGCCGTCACCGATGTGGCGGCGCAGCGCGCCGGCCGCGGGCTGTAATGGCGGTGTAACCCCGGCGGCTGGCGGCTGTCCATAATCGGGTTCACCCCAGCACAGACGAAAGCCGCCCCCGCCATGACCCGCGCCACCAAGATCGTCGCCACCCTCGGTCCCGCCTCCAGCGACGCCGCCATCCTGGAGCGGCTGATCCAGGCGGGGGTGGACGTGGTGCGGCTGAACTTCAGCCATGGCACCGCGCAGGACCACATCGACCGTGCCCGCCTGGTGCGCGAGTGCGCCGCCCGGGTGGGCAAGCCGGTGGCCCTGATGGCCGACCTGCAGGGCCCGAAGATCCGCGTGGGCAAGTTCGCCGCCGGCAAGGTGATGCTGGTCAACGGCAGCCCCTTCGTGCTGGACGCCGCCCGCGCCGAGCCGGGCGACGAGGAAGGCGTGGGCCTGGACTACAAGGAGCTGCCGCGCGACGTGAAGCCGGGCGACACGCTGCTGCTCAACGACGGCCTGATCGTGCTCACCGTGGACCGCGTGGCCGGCGAGCGCGTGCACACGCTGGTCAAGGTGGGCGGCGAGCTCTCCAACAACAAGGGCATCAACAAGCAGGGCGGCGGGCTGACCGCCCCGGCGCTCACCGCCAAGGACATGGAGGACATCAAGACCGCGATGAGCTTCCAGTGCGACTACCTGGCGGTGAGCTTCCCCAAGAACGCCACCGACATGGAGATGGCCCGCCAGCTGGCCAACGTGGCCGGCGAGCCCTGGCGCCACAAGCCGGCGATGATCGCCAAGATCGAGCGCAGCGAGGCCATTCCGCACCTGGAGGCCATCCTCAAGGCCAGCGACGGCATCATGGTGGCGCGCGGCGACCTGGCGGTGGAGGTGGGCAACGCGGCCGTGCCCGCGCTGCAGAAGCGCATGATCCGCATGGCCCGGGAGCTCGACAAGCTCACCATCACCGCCACGCAGATGATGGAGTCCATGATCCTCGCGCCGGTGCCTACCCGCGCCGAGGTGAGCGACGTGGCCAACGCGGTGCTCGACGGCACCGATGCGGTGATGCTCAGCGCCGAGACGGCGGCCGGCAAGTTCCCCGTGGAGACGGTGGAGCACATGGCGCTCATCGCGCTGGAGGCCGAGCGGGCCGAGGACGTGCAGCTGGACGCGGACTTCACCAACAAGCGCTTCGGCCGCATCGACCAGTCCATCGCCATGGGTGCGCTGTTCACCGCCCACCACCTGGGCTGCAAGGCGATCCTGGCGCTCACCGAATCGGGCTCCACCGCGCTGTGGATGAGCCGGCACAACATCCACGTGCCGATCTACGGGCTGACCAGCCAGGAGCGCTCGCAGTCGCGCATGGCGCTGTACCGCAACGTGCGGCCCATCCTCATGCCCAACTACAGCGACCGCGACCAGGCCCTGGCCGCGGCCGAGCGCTTGTTGATCGAGCACGGCGTGCTCAAGCCGGGCGACACCTACGCGATCACCTGCGGCGAGCCCATGGGCTACCCCGGCGGCACCAACATGCTCAAGGTATGTCGGGTGGGTTGACCGTTCTCGCCGCCTAGGCGGCGCGGGCCAGGTCGATCATGGCGCGCACCTGGGGCGAGGCGTTGTGCACCTCCAGCGCCAGGCCGGGCGCCTGGCGGCCGAAGACGCGGAACAGCTCGTCGGCGAAGCCCTGGCCGATGCGGTCGATGCCGGCGAAATCCAGCTCGGCACGGCGAAACTCGGTGAGGCGCGCGGCCACGCGGCGCGCCTGGGCCCGCGACTCCAGCCCCGCGTCGTCGCGCTGGATGAGCCTGAGCGGCAGGCGCGTGCGGTCGATGCCGTAGCCCGTGCTGTCCAGGCTCGCCGAGCGCATCACCTGGTCCAGCGTGCGTTCCGTGTCCAGCGCGATGGCCAGGTAGATGGCACTGCCCTGCGGCCGCACGGCGCGGCCCGCCTTCCAGCTCATGGGGTCCCACTCGCGGTGCTGGAACGCCACGGCGTTGGCATGCAGGTCGAACACGTCGGCCAGGCGCGAGGTGAAGTAGAGGCCCCGGCCGGTATGGCGCGCGGGGTCGCTGGTGAGCCGGCCCTTGGCGAGCTCCAGCATGGCCATGGCGGGGTCATCGATGCCGAAGGCCTCGCGCACCTTGTCGAACAGGCCGCGGCCGTCGTCGCACACCAGCAGCTGCAGGTGCGCGGGCGTCTGGCGCATGGACACGGTGACGCTGTGGCCGCCGCTGTGGTCGATGGCGTTGTTCAGCAGCTCGGTGAAGGCATGTTGCGCCATCTCGCGCACATGGCGCGGCAGGGCGAACCAGGGAGCGAAATCGCGTGACCAGGGCAGGTCTTCGTCCAGGCCGGCGAGCGGGTAGCGCATCACCACCTGGCGCAGGCGGCCCGGCGCATGGCGCAGGCGTCGGCCGCAGGGCGTGGCGTCCAGCCAGCCCAGCGCCACGAGCTGCCTGAGCAGGGCGCGCGCGCGGGCCGGCGAACAGCCCAGCCGCTCGGTGACGGCCGCCGCCAAGTCGTCCGGCCGCTCGGTCGCGGTGCGGGTGATCCAGGTGCAGACCTGCGGCAGGTCGATGCGGGCAAGACGGGGCATGGGGGGCGTTCCAGCCAGACAGTGGCTCAAGCTGCAGTGTTGGGCCGGTGCGCGGGCCGGCTTGGCGCAATAAGCGGGGCGAAGCCGGCCCATTTCGTGCGGATGTCCGCCATGCCGCCCGCGCCCCGCCGTGCCGGCACGCCCCCTGCTTGTCGGAGCGTGTCGCCGGGGGGCGCCGGTAGAATCGGTGCCCAGTTACGGCGCGATTACATCGGCCGGCCGGCGGGTCCACCCCGATCCCGGCCCGGGCCCGCCCCAGCGCCGGGGCCGCTTCACCATCAACCGATCGAGGACCGTCGACATGCCTCTCGTTTCCATGCGCCAGCTGCTGGACCACGCCGCCGACAACGGCTACGGGATCCCGGCCTTCAACGTCAACAACCTGGAGCAGGTGCAGGCCGTGATGAGCGCGGCGCACGAGGTCGGCGCGCCGGTCATCCTGCAGGCCAGCGCGGGCGCCCGCAAGTACGCCGGCGAGGCGTTCATCAAGCACCTCATCCAGGCGGCCGTCGAGGCCTACCCGCACATCCCGCTGGTGATGCACCAGGACCACGGCCAGAGCCCGGCGGTGTGCCAGGGCGCCATGGACCTGGGCTTCGGCTCGGTGATGATGGACGGCTCGCTGGAGGCCGACGGCAAGACCATCGCCAGCTTCGACTACAACGTGCGTGTCACCCGCGAGGTGGTGGACATGGCCCACAAGCTGGGCGTCACCGTCGAGGGTGAACTCGGCTGCCTGGGCTCGCTGGAGACCATGAAGGGCGACAAGGAAGACGGCCATGGCACCGACGCCACCATGACGCACGACCAGCTGCTGACCGACCCGGAGCAGGCGGCCGATTTCGTCAAGCAGACGCAGCTCGATGCGCTGGCCATCGCCATCGGCACCAGCCACGGCGCCTACAAGTTCAGCCGCAAGCCCACCGGCGACATCCTGGCCATCAGCCGCGTGAAGGAGATCCACAAGCGGATCCCCAACACCCACCTGGTGATGCACGGCTCGTCGTCGGTGCCGCAGGACCTGCTGGCCATCATCAACCAGTACGGCGGCAAGATGAAGGAGACCTACGGCGTGCCCGTCGAGGAGATCCAGGAAGCCATCAAGCACGGCGTGCGCAAGATCAACATCGACACCGACATCCGTCTGGCAATGACCGGCGCGGTGCGCAAGTTCATGGCCGAGAACCCCGACAAGTTCGACATGCGCGAGTGGATGAAACCTGCCCGCGAGGCCGCGCTGAAGATCTGCAAGCAGCGCTACCTGGAGTTCGGCTGCGAAGGCCAGGCCGGCAAGATCCAGGCCGTGCCGCTGTCCGAGATGGCCCAGCGCTACGCCTCCGGCGCGCTGGCCCAGGTGGTGCAGTAAGCTCCACGCCGCCTGCAGGGGCGGCTGCGCTGCCTCGCGAGTCAGGCCCGCGACCCGTCCAGGGCGCGGGCCTCGTCGTTTTCAGGAAGCCCGCCGCCTCGCATGTCGCACGCCGCGCACCCGACCCGCACCGACACCGCCTGCCGCAACTGCGGCACGCCCGCGCCCCTGGCCTATTGCCCCGCCTGCGGGCAGGACACCGCCCCCCATCCGCCCACGCTGTGGGAGTTCCTGCACGAGTTCGTGGGCCACTACGTCGCGTTCGAGGGCAAGCTGTGGCGCACGCTGCGCCTGCTGGTGGGACGTCCCGGCGCGCTGACCGCCGAGTACCTGGCCGGCCGCAAGGCGCGCCACGTGCTGCCGCTGCGCGTGTACCTGAGTGCCAGCTTCCTGTTCTTCATCGCACTGAAACTGGGTGGCGCCGCGCTGCAGGCGGGCGCGCCGGTGGTGCTGGGCAGCGGGCCGGTGCAGGGGGCCATGAGTGCCGCGCAACGCCAGGAACTGCTGGCCGAGATGGGCTGCCCGGCCACGGGTTGCCCCGGCTTCCGCGGCGTCGTGGTGTCGGTGGTCGAGGCCTCGTCGTCCGAGGTGCGGCGGCGGGAGGTGGGCGCGCGCATGCTGGCTGCCGCGCCCTACCTGGTGTTCGCGCTGGTGCCGGTCTATGCCGCGTGGCTCAAGCTGGTGTACCGCCGCCGCCGCATGCGCTACGGGGAGCACCTCGTGTTTGCCTTCCACCTGCACGCCTTCGCCTTCCTCGCGCTGCTGGTGGGGCTGGGGCCGGGGCCGGCTGCCTGGGTGCCGCTGATCGGCATCCCGCTGCATGGCGTGCTCGCGCTGCGCCGGGTGTACGGGGGCGCTTGGTGGGCCACCGTGGCGCGTGCGGTCCTGCTGTCGCTGCTCCACGGGCTGGTGCTGGGGGCCGGGGCCGCAGGCCTGGCGCTGCAGGCCTTGCACGGCTGACGCGCCGGCTGCCCGCATGGGGCCCCACGTACACTACAGGGCCCTTGTTTCCCCTGGTGACGGCATGAGCTCGCCCCTGCTGACGTCCTCCCTGCACTCGCTGCCCCTGCTGGCCCGTGGCAAGGTGCGCGACAACTACGCCGTCGGCGACGACCGCATCCTGATGATCGCCAGCGACCGGCTGTCCGCGTTCGACGTGGTCATGGGCGAACCCATCCCCGGCAAGGGCGAACTGCTCACCCGGATGGCGCTGTTCTGGTTCCAGCGCCTGAAGCACGTGGTGCCCAACCACCTCACCGGCGATGCGCCGGAGTCCGTGGTGGCGCCGGACGAGGTCGCCCAGGTGCGCGGCCGCTCGATGCTGGTCAAGCGCCTGAAGCCCCTGCCCGTGGAAGCGGTGGTGCGCGGCTACCTGGCCGGCTCGGGCTGGGCCGAGTACCGGCAGTCGCAGTCGGTGTGCGGCGTGGCCCTCCCCCCGGGGCTGACCAACGCAGCGAAGCTGCCCGAACCCATCTTCACGCCGGCCACCAAGGCCGAGATGGGCGAGCACGACGAGAACATTCCCTTCGAGCGCATGGCGCAGATGATCGGCCAGCCGCTGGCCGAGCAGGTGCGCCGCGTGGCCATCCGCCTGTACGAGGAGGCGGCGGCCTTCGCGCTGACCAAGGGCATCATCATCGCCGACACGAAGTTCGAGTTCGGCCTGGACACCGACGGCACGCTGGTGCTGATGGACGAGGTGCTCACGCCCGATTCCTCCCGCTACTGGCCCGTGGACGGCTGGACCGAGGCGGTGAAGACGGGCGCCAACCCACCCAGCTACGACAAGCAGTTCGTGCGCGACTGGCTAGAGCAGGCCCGGGTGGACGGGCGCCCGTGGAACAAGCAGGCGCCGGCGCCGGCGCTGCCGCCCGAGGTGGTGCAGCGCACGGCCGAGAAGTACCAGGAAGCCTTCCAGCGCCTGGCGGGCTGAGGACTCGCGGAGCCCGACGCCATGGTTGCCTCCCGCCTGATCGAACGCCTGGACCGCGGGCTGGTCGACGCAACGGACCCGCTGCGCCGCGAGTACCTCAAGGCCGAGCGCGCGGGCGCCCTGGCGCGGCTCGGTCTGCTGTCCGATGCCCGCTTCGCGCTGCAGGGCCTGCGCACGCAGAACCAACGCCACCGCGACGGCCTGCTGGCCGCCTGGATCCATCTGGTGGATGGGCAGATCGACCACTTCGACACCATCGCCCGCGGCGCGGCGGACAAGTTCGGCCGAGCGCTCGCCGAAGCCGAGGCGGCCGGCGACGAGCCGATGCAGGCCCTGGCCTCGGCGTGGCTGGCCATTTGCGCGTTCAACGCATCGGACCTGCCGGCCCTCACCCGCCATGTCGGACGCGCGCTGCGACTGGCGGACGCGGACCACCATGCCGCGCGGGCCCGCGTGGGACTGGTGCTGGCCGACGCCTACCGCTTCGCCGGCGACGACGCCGCCTCGCAGACCTGGTACCTGCGTGCCCGCACGCATGCCAGCGCGGACGGCGACAGCTCCATGATCAGCGTGCTGCTGTACAACCTGGCCACCCACCGGGCGGGCCACGTGGCCCTGGCCGATGCCTTCGGCCGCGCCGACGCGGAGCAGGCGCGCAAGGCCCTGCTGGAGGTGGAGTCCACCGCCAACTACGACTGGGGCACGGGGGTCGCCTCGCTGTCGGCCATGGTGCCGGTGAACCGGGCGCAGCTGCTGGTGGCGCTGGCGCGCTACGAGGAAGCCGCGCGGCTGTTCGACGACCACCTGGAGCGCGCCGCGGCCGAGGGCATGTCGCACCGCGCGGCGCGCCTGCTCGCCGACCGCGCCTGGTGCCATGTGAAGACGGGCCGCGTCGCCCAGGCCCTCGCGGATGCACGGGCCGCGGAGGCCTCGGCCGCCGACCAGCAGGACCCGGACGACCGGGCGGCCGCCTTCGCCCGGCTGGCCGCCATCCATCGCCATGGTGGCCGGGATGCCGCCGCCGCGCAGCTGCAGGCCCTGGCCGACGCGGCACTGGACCAGCACCACGCCGAGCAGGCCCGTCTGCGGACGGCGCTGGACGAGGCCCTCACGGCGCTGGACGAGCCGGCCGGCGTGGCCTGATGCGCCCGCCGCCACGCGGGCGGCAGGCGCGCCAGCTCAGAACAGGGCCATGCTGAGCTTGCGCCGGTACTGGTCGAGCACCGGGTCGCTGGGCGCTGCGGCGGCCTTGCCGGTGATCTCCAGCGTGCCCTTGGCGGCGGCGGCCTCCGGCTTGGCCGGCGCCTTGGTCATGAGCTCGAGGATGGCCACGTAGGTCTTGCGCGCCAGCTCGTCGCTCCACGCCTTGTCGCGCATCAGGATCTCGAGCAGCTCGTCCATGGCGGCGGTGAACTCGCCGCGCGCGAACAGCTGCTGCGCCTTGGCAAAGCGGGCGTCGAAATCGCGCCGGTTGGCGGCGATGGCGGCGTCCAGCTTCGCCACCGGCCGGGCGGCCGGCAGGGCCTCGCAGGCCTTCAGCCAGTGCTCCACGGCGGCCAGCCGGCTGTCCTGCAGCACCTTGCCCGCCACCGGTTCGAAGGCGGCACGCGCCTGGGCCGTGCGCGCCGGGTCGGTGGCGGCGCCGGACAGCAGCAGCTTCAGGTAATCGATCCGCGCGTTGTCGTTCGCCGGGTCGATGGCGACGGCCTCCTGCAGCTTGGCCAGCGCCGCGTCCGGGCTGCCGCCGTCGGCCAGCAGGGCCTCGGCCTCGGCCACCTCGGCGTCGGCCTCCAGCGCGTCCTCGCTGGGCACGTGCTTGTCGAGGAAGGCGCGCACCTGGCTTTCCGGCAGGGCGCCCACGAAGCCGTCCACCGGCTGGCCCTGGCTGAACATCACGCAGAAGGGGATGGAGCGCACGCCGAAGGCCTGGCTGAGCTGGCCGGCGATCTCGGGCTGCTCGTCGCTGTTGAGCTTGGCCAGCACGAAGCGGCCGCCGTAGTCGGCCTCGAGCTTTTCCAGCACCGGCCCCAGCGACTTGCACGGCCCGCACCACGGCGCCCAGATGTCGAGCAGCACGGGCACCTGCATGGAGGCGGCGATGAGCTCGGTCTCGAAGTTCTGAAGGGTGATGTCGATCATGTGTGAACGTGAAGAGGGGACGAACCGTGCAGAAACAAGGGGCAGCCTAAAATCGTCGTTTTGCCGCGATGGAAACCGCCATGCCCGCCGGGGACACCCCACCGTCCGACTCGACCGAACTCCCCTTGCCCACGGGGCGCGACGCGCCGGTCGTCGGCATCGTCATGGGATCGTCCAGCGACTGGGAGACCCTGCGCGGTGCAGCCCAGATTCTCGCCGAGTTCGGTGTCGCCCATGAGGCACGGGTGGTGTCTGCCCACCGCATGCCCGACGACATGTTCGCCTACGCGGAAGCGGCCGAAGGCCGGGGCCTGCAGGCCATCATCGCCGGGGCCGGCGGTGCCGCTCACCTGCCCGGCATGCTGGCCGCGAAGACCGTGGTGCCCGTGCTCGGTGTGCCCGTGGCCAGCCGCCACCTGAACGGCGTCGACTCGCTGCACTCCATCGTGCAGATGCCAAAGGGCATTCCCGTGGCGACCTTCGCCATCGGCGCGGCGGGTGCGGCCAACGCGGCGCTGTTCGCGGTGGCCATGCTGGCCCACCACGACCCGCTGCTGCGCGAGCGGCTGCACGCCTTCCGCGCCCGCCAGACCGAGGCGGCGCGCGCCATGAGCGCGGAGCTCACGTGAGCGGCCGCCCGACGCCCGCCCCGCTGCTGCCCGGCGCCACCCTCGGCGTGATGGGCGGTGGCCAGCTGGGCCGCATGTTCGTGCACGCGGCCCAGGCCATGGGCTACGCCACCGCGGTGCTCGACCCCGACCCGGCCAGCCCGGCGGGCCTGGTGTCGCACCACCATGTGAACGCGGCCTACACCGACACGGCGGCCCTGGCCGAACTGGCCCGGGTGGCGGATGCCGTGACCACCGAGTTCGAGAACGTGCCGGCCCCTGCGCTGCGCGAGCTGGCCGGCCAGCGCCCGGTCGCGCCCGACGCCGACGCCGTGGCGATCTGCCAGGACCGGGCGCTGGAGAAGGCCCACTTCGCCCGCGCCGGCGTGCCGTGTGCGCCCTACGCCGTCGTCGACAGCGCCGAGGCCCTGGCCGCGGTGGAGCCGGCCCTGCTGCCGGGCATCCTGAAGACGGCGACGCTGGGCTACGACGGCAAGGGCCAGGTCCGCGTGGCCGACCGTACCGGGCTGGAGGCGGCCTGGCAGCGCCTGGGCCGCGCCCGTTGCGTGCTGGAGCAGCTGCTGCCGCTGCAGCTGGAGCTGTCGGTCATCGTGGCGCGCGGGGCGGACGGGCAGGCCGTCACGTTCCCCGTGCAGCAGAACCTGCACGTCGACGGCATCCTCGCGGTCACCCAGGTGCCCGCGCCCGATGTGCCGGCCGCGCTGGCCGAGCAGGCGCGCGAGTGCGCGCGTGCCATCGCCGGCTCCATGGGCTACGTGGGCGTGCTGTGCGTGGAGTTCTTCGTCGTGCGCGGCCCGGACGGCACGCCCCGGCTGGTGGCCAACGAGATGGCGCCGCGCCCGCACAACTCGGGCCACTACACCATCGATGCCTGCGACCTGTCGCAGTTCGACCTGCAGGTGCGCTGCATGGCCGGCCTGCCGCTGGTGGAGCCGCGCCTGCATTCCGCGGCGGTGATGCTCAACCTGCTGGGTGACCTGTGGTTCGAGCCTGGCCACATGCAGCCCCGCACGCCTGCCTGGGTCGAGGTGCTCGCGCTGCCCGGCGCCCACCTGCACCTGTACGGCAAGACCGAGGCGCGACGCGGCCGCAAGATGGGCCACCTCACCTTCACCGGCGCCACGCCGCAGGACGCCCTGGCCGTGGCCCGTCAGGCGGCTGCCTGCCTGGGCCTGCCCAGCTTCTGACGCGATGCCGCTGCTCGACGGCCATGACGACGCCGCGCGGCAGCGGGCGGCCGCCCACCTGGCGGCCGGCGAGCTGGTGGCCTTTCCCACCGAGACCGTCTACGGCCTGGGCGCCCGGGCGGACGACGACGCCGCGGTGGCGAAGATCTTTGCCGCCAAGGGCCGGCCGGCCGACCACCCGCTCATCGTGCACGTGCCCGACGTGGCTGCCGCGCGGCAGTTCGCCGCCCGCTGGCCCGAGCGCGCCCAGCGCCTGGCCGAGGCCTTCTGGCCCGGGCCGCTGACGGTCATCGTGCCCCGTGCGCCGGGCCGGGCCGATGCCGCCGCCGGCGGCCAGGACTCCATCGGCCTGCGCTGCCCGGCGCACCCCGTGGCGCATGCACTGCTGCAGCAGGCCGCTGCGCTGGGGGTGCCGGGGGTGGCCGGCCCGAGCGCCAACCGCTTCGGCCGCGTCAGCCCGACGACGGCGGCGCATGTGCAGGGCGAGTTCCCGCCCGAGCTTTGGGTGTTGGATGGGGGCGCCTGCCCGGTGGGCATCGAGTCGGCCATCGTCGACTGCACGCGCGACCGGGCCGTGCTGCTGCGTCCCGGCACCCTCACGCGCGAGCGCATCGAGGCCGCGCTGGGCGGTGAGCCGCTGGCCGCGCGCGACCGCGATGCGCCGCGGGCGGCTGGCACGCTCGAGGCCCACTACGCGCCGCGCGCCAAGGTGCGGCTGATGGATGCGGGGGCCCTGCGGGCGGCCTTGTCCGTGCTCGGCCCGGTGGCCACAGGGGGCACTGCACCGGTGGCGGTATATTCCCGCACACTGGGTGCGCTGCCTGCGGGCATTCCTGCCCGCCAGATGCCGCCCGATGCCGAGTCCGCGGCGCGCGCCCTGTTCGGCACGCTGCGGGAGCTCGACGCCTGCGGCACGCCGCTGATCTGGATCGAAACCCCTCCCCCCGACACCGCCTGGGATGGCGTGCGGGACCGCCTTCAACGCGCCGCGGCTGCCGCCTGATGTCCCACCCGGGCGCGCCCTTCGCCACCGTTCCCCCACCATGAGCCTTCTTCGCCTCGCCTTCCCCCTGTTCTTCCGGCCGGCCCGTCTGGCGGTGGCCGCTGCCATGGGCCTGGGCCTGCTCGCCGGCTGCGGCGGAGGCAGCAGCCAGGTGGATGAATTCGTCCCCGAGCGTTTGCTGGTCTTCGGCGATGAGCTGAGCGTGATCACCCCGGATGGCCGCAAGTACACGACCAATACGGTGGACGACAACGGCATCTACAAGTGCGACAACAGTCCGATCTGGGTGCAGAACTTGGCGGGACACTACGACTTCGTCTTCGCGGAGTGCAATCCCGATGCGATCGGAAATCCGCAGGCCAAGATGTTGGCCCGCGTTGGCGCCAACTCCGATGGTCTGGCGGACCAGGTGCGTGCGTTCTCAACGGGCGACAGCATCCGACCGAATGACCTGGCGACCGTCCTGGTCGGTATGAACGACGTCCTGGAGGCCTACGACGCCTTTCCCACGGAAAGCGAAGAGGTGCTCGTCGGTCGCATCAAGGCCGCCGGCGTGCGCGTCGCACATCAGGTCAATGAGCTGGCCGCGGCCGGCGCACGCGTGCTGGTGAGTACGGTGCCCGACATGGGCCTCACGCCCTTTGCAAGGAGCGAAGACATCGAGTTCGGGAATGCACGCTCACGCCTGTTGACGAGGCTCAGCAGCGAGTTCAACACGGCCATGCGCCTGGAGCTGGTCAACGATGGCAGCAAGTTGGGCCTGCTGATGCTCGACGATCTGATGCGCGCCATGCACCGCGTACCGGGCGTGTACAGCTTGGTGGATGTCGACAACGCGGTGTGCCTCGAGTCGGCGCCCCTGCCCGACTGCAGCAACGCGACGCTCGTCGAGCGGAGCGGCACGGCGGCGACTGGATCGAACTACTTGTGGGCCGATGCCTACCGGCCGGCCCTTTCCATGCACAGCCAGCTCGGATCCCAGGCCATCCGCCGCGCCACCAGCAACCCGTTCTGACGCGGGCTGGTCAGCCCGCCGATCGGCCCCTGGCCCGCAGCTTCACCGCCAGGATGCTGGCGGCCAGCGGCAGGGTGACGGAGTTGGCCGCGATCATGGCCCAGTCGCCGAGGTACAGGCCGTAGCCGAGCCAGCAGGCCACGCCCGCGGTGAACAGGCTGTAGGTGAGGGCGGAGATGCCGCGCACGTCGCGCGTGCGCAGCGTGAGCCAGGCCTGGGGCACGAAGGCCACGGTGGTCAGCGTGGCCGCGGCATAGCCCAGCAGCGGCAGCAAGGTGTCGGACGTCATGGTGCAGCGGGTCGAGGCAGGCGGCGTGCGCAGCACGCCGTGATGGCGGGCGTGGGCGCGCCGGCGCTGCCGGCCCAGCGCACCACCGCATCCAGCGCCGGTCGGGCCGTGCCGGCCTGGGGGTGGTTGATCAGGGCCACCACGATGTAGCGGCGGCCGTCGTCGGCCAGCACGTAGCCGGCCACGCCCGCCACATCGCGCAGTGACCCGGTCTTGAGATGCGCGCGGCCAGGCGCGGCCGCGAAACGGCGCAGTGTGCCGTCGGTGCCGCTCACGGGCAGCGAGGCCAGCATTTCGGGCATCACCCCACTGGCCCACGCATGCTGCAGCAGGCGCGCCAGCGCCGCGGCGCTCACCCGCGCGTCGCGGGACAGGCCCGACCCGTTGTCGGGCACCACCTGGGCCGCCATGTCGTCGCCCAGACGCTCGGTGAGCCAGCTGAGGAGGGCGCCGCGCGCGGCGGCCTGCGTCACGGGCGGCGGGCGCACATACACCGGCGGCGCGGCCGGGCCAGGCCCCGAAGCAGCACCGGACGACATGCCCGGCGCTCCCGGGGCGGCCCCGGGCACCGCCGACGCGGCCGCCTCGGGCGCGGCCAGGCTCAGGAAGAGCTGCTCGGCCATCACGTTGTTGCTGAACTTGTTGATGTCACGCACCACCTCGGCGAGCGGCGGCGACGGCCATTCGAAGAGCAGGCGGGCACCGGGCGGCACGCTGCCGTCACGCACCGCGCCGCCGACGCGGCCGCCCAGGTCGCGCCACAGCCGGGCCACCAGCCGCGCGCCATAACCCGCCGCGTCCGGCACGGCGATGCGCCAGGTGCGCGGGCCGCAGGCGGCCGGCAGGCGGCCGGCGAAGCGCAGCGCGCCGGGCGGTTCGGCGGCCGGCTGCAGGGCGCCCCGCCAGTCGCCGCAGTCGCCCAGTGCCAGCGGCACCGTGTCCTCGTCGGGCATGCCGGCCAGGGCGGGGTCGGCCACCACGCGGGCGTGCAACGAGGCGGGCTCGGGCAGGAACCGGTACTCCACCACTTTCTGGTTGATGAGCAGGGCGTCCGGCTGCACGTTCTGCGGGCGCAGCGGCTCGTTGTCGAACTCGCCCGGGTGGCGGCCGGGCACGGCGAAGAAACCGTGGTCCAGCACGAGGTCGCCGCGGATCTCGCGCACACCCTCCTGTTGTAGCCGGCGCAGCAGCAGCCACACGCGTTCCAGCACCAGCTTCGGGTCGCCCCGGCCTTCGATGTGGACCGAGCCGTCGAGCACCCCGTCCTTCAGCGGCCCGGTGGCCCACACCGGCGTGGACCAGGACCACGCCGGCCCCAGCCGGTCCAGCGCCGCGTACGTGGTCAGCAGCTTGAACAGCGACGCCGGGTTCATGGGCTGGGCCGGTTGCCAGCCCAGGCGTTCGCCTCCGCCCGCCTCCTGCACCACGACGGCGAGCGCACTGGCGGGCACTTTGGCCGCCTGCAGCGCGCCCAGCACCTCCGCCGGCAGGACGGCAGCGCCGGCCTCGCGCGCGGGGGCCTCAGGGGGCGCGGCATGGGCCGGCGCCACGCCGAGCACCGCGGCCAGACCCAGCGCCACCGCGAGCGCCCGGCGGTAGGCAGGCCGGTGCGCACGGGGCGGCGTGGACGAGCGGGTGCAGGGCATGGCGGCATGTTCGCACGGCTACACTTCCTGCAATGAAGCTGCTCGCCCTGGACACCGCCACCGAAGCGATGGCGGTCGGCCTGGCCGACGGCGACGCCCGCCGCGCGGTCAATGCCGACGGCGGGCCGCTGACCTCCGAGCGGCTCGTGCCGGTGGCGCTGGAGCTGCTGGCCGAGCGCGGCCTCGCGCCGGCCGACCTGGACGCCGTCGCCTTCGGCCAGGGGCCGGGCGCCTTCACCGGCCTGCGCACGGCGGTGGCCGTGGCGCAGGGGCTGGCGTTTGGCATCGGCTGCCCCGTGGTGCCCGTGGACAGCCTGCTCATCGTGGCCGAGGACGCGCGCGCCCAGGCGCTGGGCGCCGAGGCGTCCGACGCGCTGGCGCCGCCGGTGTTCGACACCTGGGTGGCGATGGACGCGCGCATGGACGAGGCCTACGTGGCGCACTACCGGCACGACGGCCGGGCCTGGGCGGTGCTGCGTCCGCCGGCCCTGGTGGACCTGCCCACCCTGGCCGCCTGGTGGCAGCTGGCCCCGCCCGCGCAGGTGGCCGGCAGCGGTGTGGAGGCCTTCGCGGACCGCCTGCCCTTCGGCGCGGCCCGCCGCTGGCCGCGCGCGGCCGACCGCGCGGGGGCGCTGCTGCGCCTGGCGCTGGCCGCCGCCTCGGCCGGCCGCCGCTGTGCCGCGCGCGACGCGCGGCGGGTGTCCGGGCGCGACTGGGTGGCGCTGCCCCGGGCCGCGCGGGCGGCCGCGCGCGCGGCCGCCGCGGCGCCGGCGCCGGCGCCGGGGAGCGGGCGGTGAGCCGCCCGGCCGGCCCCCACTTCCGCCCGATGCAGGTGAGCGACCTGGACCGGGTGATGGCGGTCGAGCTGCAGGCCTACCCGTTCCCCTGGACGCGTGGCCACTTCGTCGATTCGCTGGCGGCGGGCTACCGGGCGCAGCTGCGGGTGGACGACCGCGACGGCCTGTTGGGCTACAGCGTGGCCATGGCCGGCGTGGAGGAGATGCACCTGCTCAACCTGACCGTGGCGCCGCCCTCCCAGGGGCAGGGCCATGCGCGCGCGCTGCTGGCCGAGCTCGGCCAGGCGGCGCGCGCCGCCGGCGCGGCGACGGTCTGGCTGGAGGTGCGCGAGAGCAACACCCGCGCGCGCACCCTCTACGAGCGCTGGGGCTTCGCGTCGGTGGGCCGCCGCAAGGGCTACTACCCTGCCGGCGAGGGCCGGCGCGAGGACGCCGTGGTGATGCGCTGGACGCTGGACGGTGCGGAGGCGCGCGCATGAGCTGGACCGATCGCCAGCGCGCCATGCTGCGCGTGATGGGCGTGCCGCTGTGGCAGCCGCCCGCCCACGTGAGCGAGGCGGCCTCCGACAGGGCCGACGCGTTGCCCGACGCCGGCGTCGGCACCGCCCCGGCCCCGGCCCCGGCCCCGGCCCCCCGGCCGGCCCCCGGGCCGGCACGCGCGCCGGTGCCCGTCGCCACGGCGGCGGCAGCCGCGCCGCCGTCCGCGGCCGTTCGGCCGTCCCCCGACGACCCGGTGGCCGCCCTCGGGTGGGACGACCTGCGCGCCGCGGTGGCGGCCTGCCAGGCCTGCACGCTGGCCGGCACCCGCACCCAGACGGTGTTCGGCGTCGGGCACCCCCAGGCGCCATGGATGATCGTGGGCGAGGCGCCGGGCGAGCAGGAGGACCTGCAGGGCGAGCCCTTCGTGGGCGCCGCCGGCCAGCTGCTCGACGCCATGCTGCACGCCGTCGGCCTCAGCCGGGGCGAGGCGCCGCCCGAGCGGCAGGTGTACATCGCCAACACCCTGAAGTGCCGGCCGCCGCGCAACCGCAACCCGGAAGCCGAGGAGCTGGCCCGCTGCGAGCCCTTCCTGCAGCGGCAGATCGCGCTCGTGCAGCCGCGCATCCTGCTGGCCATGGGCCGCTTCGCGGTGCAGGCGCTGCTGCGCTCGGACGAGCCCATCGGCCGCCTGCGCGGGCGGGTGCACCACTACCAGGGCGTGCCGCTGGTCGTCACCTACCACCCCGCCTACCTGCTGCGCCAGCCGCAGGACAAGGCCAAGGCCTGGGAAGACCTCTGTCTCGCGGCCAGCCTGCTGGAGTGATCCGCTGCGGCCGAGCGCCGAGCCGTCCCCAGCCGGCCGCGCAGCCTCTCGGAGGGTGGCGCCGGTACACCGGCGACGGGTGCGCCTACAACTCTGCCTTGAGGTAGTGCGCCCCGGGGATGGGGTTGTAGTAGTACGGCGGAACTTCCTCGAAGCCCAGCGTGGCGTAGAGCTCGCGCGCGGCCTCCATGTCGTCCAGGGTGTCGAGCAGCATGACCGAGTAGCCCAGCTGCACCGCGGTGTCCATCAGCGCCTGCGCGATCTGCCGGCCCAGGCCGAAGCGGCGGAAGGCGCGGCGCACGTACAGCCGCTTCATCTCGCAGGCATTGGCGTAGTCGGAATCCGCCAGTGGCCGCACCGCGCCGCAGCCCGCCAGCTCGCCGTCCACCCAGGCCAGCAGCAGCGCACCACCGGGCGCAGCGTAGTCGCCGGGCAGGGCCGCCAGTTCCTGCTCGAAGCCCTGGAAGCACAGGTCGATGCCCAGCGCGTCGGCGTACTCGCGGAAGATCTGCCGGGCAGCGTCCAGCGCCTCGGGCGTGTCGGCCGGCAGCAGGCGTATCTCGGGGGGAAGGCCCATGGTGGGGGCAGGGCACGCGCGTGGTGGCGGGGTCGACAGTCTAGCCAAACCGCGCGCTCAGCCCAGGCGCCACACCGCCCAGGCGCCCGCTGCGCATGCCGCGGCGAGCACAAGGGCCAGTCCGCGCTGTGCGACGCCGTCCTGGCTGGCCGGCGTGCCCGGCGGCAGCGGCTTGTCGCCATGCAGCATCGGTCCGACGAGGTTCTGGCGCCGGCCCAGCCGGTACCACGCGATGGCGCCCAGGTGCAGCACCACCAGCGCGATCACCACCGCCTTGCCCCATCCGGTGTGCCACGAGGTGGCCAGCGACGACGTGGCGCCGCTCACGAAACGGTACAGCGGGCCGGTGGTGAAGATCTCGTCGTCGGCCACCAGGCCGGTGGCCACCTGGGCCGCCAGCGCGAGCAGCATGGCCAGCACCGACAGGCTGCCCAGCGGGCTGTGGCCGATGTCGAACCGCTCGCCCGCCGCAGGCCGGCCGCGCAGGTAGCGCCAGGTGGCCGTGGGCGCCCACAGGATGTGCGAGAAGCGCGACCAGCGCCCGCCCACCAGCCCCCACACCAGCCGGAACGCCAGCAGCGCACCCACCGCGCAGCCCAGGCCCATGTGCCAGGCCAGGGCATCGCCCCCCACGTTGCCGGTGACCACCAGCGCCACCACGGCCATGGCCAGCAGGGCGTGGAACAGGCGCGTGGGCAGATCCCAGATGCGCACCGGCTGCAGCGGCGGCGACACCGGCTCGGGGGCGCCGGGCGGGATGGGCAGGACGGGCGGGGGGACATCGGCGGGCATGCGCGAGACCATACCCCGAGGGGCTTGCGGAATCCAGGGGGTGCACCGCCGCGGCCCGGTGTGGAATAGCGGCCGCCGGCGGCGCGTATACCGCCGGCATGCCTTGCCACCGCCGCCGAGCGCGGCCCACTTCAGGAGTCCTGCCGATGAACCGATCTGCCCTGGCGCTGCTGGCCGCTGCCGGCCTGGCCACCGCGCTGCCCGCCGCCGCCCAGTTCCAGAAACCCGAGGACGCGATCAAGTACCGCCAGTCCGCCTTCACCGTGATGGCCAGCCACTTCGGCCGCATCGCCGCCATGGCGCAGGGCAAGGCCCCGTTCGACGCCGCGGCGGCCAAGGCCAACGCCGACATCGTGGCGACCATGTCGCGCCTGCCGTTCGCCGCCTTCCCGGCCGGCACCGACAGCGGCCAGACCAAGGCGAAGGCCGAGATCTGGAGCGAGCCGGACAAGTTCCGCCAGGGCGCCACCACCATGCAGGAGGCCGTGGGCCGGCTGCAGGCGGCGGCCGGCACGGGCAACCTCGACCAGATCAAGGCCGCCGTGGGTGACGTGGGCAAGAGCTGCAAGGCCTGCCACGACAACTACCGCAAGGACTGATCAGCCGGGCCCGCCGGGCGGCGCGGGCACCAGCCAGTGCACCGCGAACCACCGGCGCGCGTCCAGCCACACCGCCTCGGGCCGCCAGCCGGCGGCCCGGGCCAGGCGCTGGAAGCCCGCCACGGTGTACTTGCACGAATTCTCCGTGTGCAGGCTCTCGCCTTCCTCCAGGCTGAAGCGCTGCCCGCACAGCTGCACCACCTGATCGCGCCGCGCCACCAGGTGCATCTCCACGCGCTGCTGCGCGGGCTGGTAGAAGGCGCAGTGCGCCCAGTCGTCCAGCACGAAGTCGGCCCCCAGCTCGGTGTTGGCGCGCGCCAGCAGGTGGCGATTGAAGGCCGCCGTCACGCCGCGCCGGTCGTTGTAGGCGGCGTGCAGCACGGCCGGGTCCTTGACCAGGTCCACGCCGATCAGCAGGCCGCCGTCCAGCCACGCCGCCCAGCGCGCCAGCAGGGCGCGTGCGTGCTCGGGTTCGAAATTGCCGATCGAGCTGCCCGGGAAGAAGCCCACGCGCCGGCCGCGTGCCGGGGGCAGCTGCAGCTCGGTGGTGAAGTCGCCCCCCACGGGGGTGACGGACAGCCCGGGGTGCGCCGCACGCAGGGCCGCGGCGCTGTGCTGCAGGTGGTCCGCCGAGATGTCCACCGGCAGGAAGCCCGCCGGCTGCCGCAGCGCGGGCAGCAGCAGCCGCACCTTCTGCAGGCTGCCGGCGCCGAACTCCACCAGCTCGGCGTCCGGGCCGATGGCCTCGGCCATCTCCGGGGCGTGGCGGGCCAGCAGGGCCGTCTCGGTGCGCGTGGGGTAGTACTCGGGCAGCTCGCAGATGGTGTCGAACAGGCGCGAGCCCTCGGCGTCGTAGAACCACTTGGGCGAGATGGTGTGCGGGCGTTCGGCCAGCGCGCGCTGCAGATCGTGCGCGAAGCCGCCGGCGCAGGTGTCGGGTGCCGGTTTCATGCGCCGGGTGCCTCCAGGTCGCGCGCCAGGCGCAGGCCGCTGAACTGCCAGCGTGCCCCGGGCGGGAAGAAGTTGCGGTAGCTCACCCGCGCGTGACCGGGCGGGGTGGCGACGCTGCTGCCGCGCAGCACCAGCTGCCCGACCATGAACTTGCCGTTGTATTCCTCCACCGTGCCGGCCCAGGGCCGGAAGCCGGGGTAGGGGTCGTAGCTGGAGCGTGTCCATTGCCACACGGCGCCGAAGCACTGCAGATCGGCCTCGCTGCGGCGCACGGGGGGGCGCAGCACCGCCGGTGCGAGGGCCGCGTCGCCGGGGGGGGCCACGCCGAGCGCACGCGCCGCCGATTCCCACTCGAACTCGGTGGGCAGCCGCGCGCCGGCCCAGGCCGCGTAGGCGGCCGCCTCGTAGAAGCTCAGGTGGCACACCGGCGCGTCGGGAACCAGTGGCTGCTGGCCGTCCAGTCCGAAGGCGCACCAGCCGCCCTCGTCGCGCCGCCAGTACAGCGGCGCCTCCCAGCCGCCGGCCTGCACGGCGGCCCAGCCGTCGGACAGCCACCAGCGGGGCTGGCGGTAGCCGCCCTCGTCGATGAAGGCTTGCCATTGCCGGTTCGTCACCAGCCCGCGTGCGATCGAGAAGGGGGCGAGGCGCACACGGTGCCGTGGGCTTTCGTTGTCGAAGCCGAAGCCCTCGCGCGGATCGTGGCCCAGCTCCACCTCGCCGCCGGGGCAGTCCCACCAGCCCGGCGGGCCCCAGCGCGGGTCGGCGGCGCCCGTGTCGGCCGCGGCGGGCGGGGCAGAGGCCGGGGCGCGGTAGGCGGGCGCCAGCGGGTGCATGGCCAGCAGGGCCAGGATGTCGGTGAGGATGAGCTCCTGGTGCTGCTGCTCGTGCTGCAGGCCCAGCTCCAGCAGGGCCGCCACCTCCGGCCAGGCGGCGTCGCCGCAGCCGGCCACCAGGGCATCGAGTGCCGCATCGACCTCCTCGCGCCAGGCCAGCACCTCGGCCAGCGGCGGGCGTGTCAGCAGGCCGCGCTGCGGCCGCGGGTGCCGCGGGCCGAGGCTCTCGTAGTAGGAGTTGAACAGCCGGCCCAGGCGCTCGTCACGCGGGCGGTAGCCCGGGGCATGCGGCTGCAGCACCACCACCTCGAAGAACCAGGTCGTGTGGGCCAGGTGCCACTTGGTCGGGCTGGCGTCGGGCATGGCCTGCG
Source organism: Ideonella sp. (assembly GCF_041918995.1). Lineage (GTDB taxonomy): Bacteria > Pseudomonadota > Gammaproteobacteria > Burkholderiales > Burkholderiaceae_C > Ideonella. The sequence goes on from NZ_JAYRUN010000005.1 coordinate 169,934, forward strand.
CCACCTGGTCCTCGGCCGACAGCGGCCGCGCCAGGGCAAGCGTGTGGGCCCGCGTGGCGCGCAGCCGGCGGGCCAGGTCCTCGCGGGCGACGGGTGCGCCGGCGGGCCGGGGCGGGGCAGCGGAAGGGCTGGGCATGGGGCGCCGGCCGGCAATCGGCGTTCCGGCACCCCCGCGCGCGCAGGCGCGGCCTGCGGGGACCTCAGGCGAAGCCCAGCACCACGCGCCGGGTGGACGCGCTCTTCTTCTCGATCTTGGTGACCACGACGCGGCCGATGTCGGCGGTGTTGCCCACATGGGTGCCGCCGCAGGGCTGCAGGTCCACGCCGGCGATCTCCACCAGCCGCACCCGCCCGGAGCCACGGGGCGGCTGCACGCTCATGCTGCGCACCAGCTGGGGCTGCGCGTCCAGCTCGGCGTCGCTGATCCAGCGCGTGGCCACCGGGTGGGCCGCGTCCACCAGCCGGGCCAGGCCGGCGGTGAGCGCCTCCTTGTCCAGCGGCTCGGTCATGTGGAAATCGAGCCGGGCGTAGCCAGCGGTGATGGAGCAGCCGTCCACCGGGTGCGGCACCAGGGCGCACAGCAGGTGGGTGGCGGTGTGGAAGCGCCGATGCGCCTGGCGGCGCGGCCCGTCCAGGCGGGCCGTGACGGTGTCACCCACGGCCAGCGCCGCGGCATCCGCCGGGTCGGCCAGCAGGTGCAGGATGCGGCCCGCCTCCGGCCCCTTGCGCGTGTCGGCCACCCGCAGCACCCGGCCCGCGGCGGTCAGCAGCTCGCCCGCGTCGCCCGCCTGCCCGCCGCCTTGCGGGTAGAACACCGTGCGGTCCAGCTCCACCACGCCGTCGCCGACGCCTACCACCGTGGCGGTGCACTCGGCCAGGTCGGCATCGTCGCGGAAGAGCTCGATCGTGGGCATGCGAAAACGCTCAATGTCCGGCAATGACACCGCAGGCCAGGCGGCCGCCGGCGTTGCCGGTGGGCTGGGTGGCGTAGTCGTCGGGGTTGGCATGCACGATGACCGAGCGGCCCACCACGCTGGCGGCGCCGGCGGCCACGCTGGGCCCGCCGGACAGGGTGAACTTCTGGTCGGCCATGCCGTTGGCGTCGGCCTTCAGCGACGGCATGTCGCCCGCATGGTGGGCCGCGGTCTGCGGGCCGTGCGGCTTGCCGTCGGGGTTGAAGTGGCCGCCGGCGCTGGTGCCGTCGGTGCTGGCGCAGTCGCCCTTCTCGTGGATGTGGAAGCCATGTTCACCGTTGGGCTTCAGGCCGCTGACGCGTGCATGCACCATCACCTGGCCGTCCGCCATCTGGTGGAAGACGACCAGACCGCGCACGGTGTTGCCCTGGGTGGGGCCGAGGCTGGCCATGGCCATGCGGCCCGCACCCATGCCCATGCCCATGCCCTTGCCATCGCCACCCATGCCGGGACCCTGGGCGTGGCCGTGCATGCCGGCGGCGGGCCCCGCGCCCGGGCCGGCGCCGTGGCGGTGCGCCTCGGGGCCGGCGCAGCCGGCGAGGGCGAGGGTCAGGCCGGCGGCCAGCAAGGATAGGCGAGCGGTGTGCATGAGGGTCTCCTTCTCGGTCGGATGGACGGGGTCGGGCCGCCGACTGTAGGCGCGAAGCGCTTGCCGGCCAAGCCCTCGCGCGCCGGGGGGGGCAAGGCGACGGGCTACAGGCGCAGCTCGCCGCGGATGCAGGCCGCCACGTCGCCGCCGATCCACAGGCCGTCGGCCTCGCGCCGCACATGCACCCGGCCGTGGCGGCCCAGGGCCGTGCCCTGCGCCGCCACGTAGGCCGGCGGTGCCACGCCTTCGCCGATCAGCCATTCGGCCAGGCTGGCGTTGAGGCTGCCCGTCACCGGGTCTTCCTCCACGCCGATGGGGGCGGCGAAACCACGCACCTCGAACTGCGTGCCCTCGGCACCGCCTGCGTCCTGTGCCGCCACCAGGCCCACCTTGGCGAGGGTCTTCAGGCGCCCATGGTCGGGCGACAGCGCGCGCAGCCGCGTGGCGTTCGCCACCCGCAGGCCCAGCCACTGCGGACCGTTGTCCAGCCAGCAGGCAGCGAGCAGGTCGGCAGGGGGCAGACCCAGCGCGTCCACCACCTCGGCCAGCAGCCGGTCGTCCACCGGCGTGCGCGTCAGCGGCGGTGCGGCGAAGGCGAGCCGGTCGCCTTGGGCGCGCACCGTCACGCAGCCCACGCCGCACTGCTGCACGATGCGGCCCGCTTGGCGCGGCCGGCCGCCCGCGTCCAGCCACGCTCGGCAGCTGCCCAGGGTGGGGTGGCCGGCGAAGGGCAGCTCGCCGCCCGGGGTGAAGATGCGCACCCGGTAGTCGGCGGTGGCGTCCGTGGGCGGCAGCAGGAAGGTGGTCTCCGACAGGTTCGTCCAGCACGCGAACGCCGCCATCTGCGCGTCGCTCAGTCCCTCCGCGTCGTGCACCACGGCGAGCGGGTTGCCCTGCGTCGGCACGGCGGTGAAGACGTCGAGCTGGGAGAACCTGCGGTGCACGGTCACGGCGTTTCCTCGGCCAGTTCCTCGTTGAGATGGCGGCGCAGCACGCCGCCCAGCGCGGCCACGGCGGCGCGGATGTCGTCCACGGACAGCGTCACGAACGACAGGCGCAGCGTGCGGGTGTCGGGGGCATGGGCGTAGAAGGGCTCGCCCGGCACGTAGGCCACGCCCGCCGCCACCGCCTTGGGCAGCAGGGCCATCGCATGGCAGCCGGCCGGCAGGCGGATCCAGAAGAACATGCCGCCGAGCGGCGCGGCCCACTCGCTGCCCTCGGGCAGGTGCTCGGCCAGGGCCGCGGCCATGGCGTCGCGCTGCGCCTTGTAGCGGGCACGGATGGTGGGCACGTGCTGGTCGAGGAAGCCGTCGCGGATGACCTGGTGCACCACGCGCTGGTTGAAGCCGGGCGTGTGCAGGTCGGCCGCCTGCTTGGCCTGCAGCAGCTTGGGATAGAGCTCGGGCGGCGCCACCACGTAGCCCAGCCGCAGGCCGGGGGCCAGCACCTTGGAGAAGGAGCCCAGGTACACCGTGCCCTCGGGCCAGCGCGCAGCCAGCGGGGCGGGCGGTGCCTCGTCGAACCACAGGTCGCCGTAGGGGTTGTCCTCGATCAGCGGCACGTGGGCGCGCTGCGCGGCCGCCACCACCGCCTGGCGCCGCGCCTCGGGGATCACGCGGCCGGTGGGGTTCTGGAAGTTGGGCAGCACGTAGGCGAAGCGGGTGCCCGGCGCGTCGTGCGGCAGGCGCTCGATGGCCTCGGGCAGCGGGCCGGCGCTGTCGCTGGCCAGGCTGTGGAACAGCGGCTCGTAGGGGGCGAAGGCCTGCAGCGCACCCAGGTAGGTGGGCGTTTCCACGGCCACGGGGGCGCCGGCGTCGATCAGCACCTTGCCCATCAGGTCCAGGCCCTGCTGCGAGCCTGTGGTGATGAGCACCTGCCCCGGGCTCACCTGCTGCCCCTGGCGCGCGAGCTGCGCCGCCACCCACTCGCGCAGCGGGCCGAAGCCCTCGCTGGCGGCGTACTGCAGGGCCTCCTTCGGCGTGTCGGCCAGCACCTTGGCGGTGGCCTCGCGCATGGCCTCGACCGGGAAGGTGTCGGGCGAGGGCAGGCCGCCGGCCAGGGACAGCACGCCCGGCTGCTCGGTGACCTTGAGGATCTCGCGGATGATCGACGGGTTCATGCGGGCGGCGCGCTGCGCCAGCGTCCATGGACGTTGCGGCGGGGTGGTGCCGGTGGTCATGGGGAGTCTCCTTCGTGGGGATGGGGGATCGGTGATTGTGGCGGCTGCGGCGTGCGCGGCACGGCGGCCGGTGCCGGCCGGGCGAACCGGCGGCCGATGGCCACCGTGGCCAGCACCGCCAGGGCGAAGGCGAGGGTGGAGGCGCGCAGCGGCTCGCCCAGCAGCGGCACGGCGGCCAGCAGGGCCAGGAAGGGCTGCAGCAGCTGCACCTGGCTCACGCGCAGGGTGCCGCCCAGCGCCAGCGCGCGGTACCAGGCGAAGAAGCCCAGCCACATCGACACCACGGTGACGTAAGCGAAGCCGCCCCAGGCCGCCGTGCTGGCCGGTGCCTCGGGCCAGGTGGCCAGGGCCCAGGGGGCGGTGATGGGCAGGCAGGCCACCAGCGCCCAGGAGATGACGTGCTCGGCCGGCATCTCGGCCGACAGCCGCGCGCCCCACACATAGCCCACCGCCGCGCAGCCCACGGCGGCCAGCAGCCAGCCGTCGGCCGTGCTCAGGCGCCCGCCGCCTTCGTGCACCGCGAAGGCGAGGACCAGCGCGCATCCGGCCGCGGCGCACACCCAGAAGCCGGCCCGCGCGCGCTGGTGCAGCACCCACGCCGCCAGCGCGGCGGTGGCCAGCGGCAGCACCCCGGTGACCACGGCGGCGTGCATGGCGGGCGCCTCGCGCAGGGCCAGCGCGATGCACAACGGGAAGCCGAACACCGTGCCCGCCGCGCTCAGCGCCAGCGAGGCCCACAGCCGGGGCGGTGGCAGCGGCGCCCGTGCCGCGGCCAGCCAGAGCAGGCTCAGCAGGCCGGCGCCCGCAGCGCGCCCCCCGGTCACGAACGCGGGTGGCAGCTGCGGCGCCTCGCTCGGCCCCACCGCCAGGCGCGTCATGGGAAAGGTGAGGGCGAACAGCAGCACGCCCAGCAGGCCCAGGGCCAGCCCGCGGCGCGCCGCGTCCGCCGCCGGCGCGGCGCGCCGGACGGACAGGGAGGGCAGGGGCCGCGGGGGGGTGGGCATCTGGACAGTCTAGGCATCGAACCAATACAGTGCCGGTACAGAAGGCGGGTGCACGGGACGGATCTGTACTGGCGTCCGCACCGACACACGCCCCCGGCCCGTCCGCCAGGAACGCCCATGGACCCCCTCGCCCTCACCCGCAGCCCCGGCAGCACGCTGACCGAACAACTCGCCGCCCAGTTCGGCGAGCGCATCCGCCAGCGGCTGCTGGCGCCGGGCGCCCGCCTGCCGTCGGTGCGCGAATGCGCGCGCCGGCACGGCGTCAGCCCGCACACCGTGGTGGCGGCCTACGACCAGCTGCTGGCACAGGGCCTGGTGGAGGCGCGGCGGCAGCGCGGCTTCTTCGTGCGCGAGCGGGGCCGCGACGAGGCGGGCGGCCGCGCCGGCGCCGCGTCCGCGTCGACCCACGCCGCGCGGTCCCCGGTGCCCGAGGGCGGGCCCGCGCCGCGCGTGGCGCCGGTGGACGCCACCGCGCTGATCCGCGGCATGTTCCACGGCGTGGGCGGCCGGCCCGCGCCGGGCCTGGGCACCTTGCCGCCCGACTGGCTGGACCTGCCGCTGCTGGCCAGCGCCCTGCGCCGGGTGCTGGCGCACGGTGACGCGGCCCTGGCGCTGCAGTACGGGCAGCCCGCCGGCGACAGCCGCCTGCGCGAGGCGCTGTCGGTGCGCCTGCGCGACATCGGCGTGCCGGCCGCGGCCACGCAGATCGTCACCGCCACGGGCGCCACCCATGCGCTGGACATCGTCTCGCGCGCGCTGCTGGCGCCCGGCGATGCGGTGCTGGTGGACGAGCCCGGCTGGGCGGTGGAGTACGCGCGGCTGACGCAGCTGGGCATGCGGCTGCTGCCCGTGCCGCGCGGCGCCGACGGGCCGGACCTGGCGGTGATGGCCACACTGGCGCGCGAGCACCGGCCGCGGCTGTATGTCACCGTGTCGGTGCTGCACAACCCCACCGGCCACAGCCTCACGGCGGGGCAGGCGCACCAGGTGCTGAAGCTGGCCGAGGCGCACGACTTCCGCATCGTCGAGGACGACACCTACGCGCACCTGGCACCGCCCCATGCGCCGCGCCTGGCGGCGCTGGACGGCCTGCAGCGCACCCTGTACGTGAGCGGCTTCTCCAAGATCCTCACGCCCAGCTGGCGGGTGGGCTACGTGGCGGCGCCCGCGCCGCTGGTGGAGCGGCTGGTGGACGTGAAGCTGCTGTCCACGCTCACCACGCCCGCGGTGCTGGAACAGGCCATCGCCCACTGCCTGGAGCAGGGCAGCCTGCGCCGGCACGCCGAGCGCGTGGTGGCCCGGCTGGATGCCGCCCGGCACCGCAGCGTGCGCCTGGCCGAGGCGCACGGCTGCCGCTTCGTCACGCCGCCGCAGGGCCTGTTCGGCTGGGTGGACACGGGCACCGACACCGAGCCGCTGGCCGAGGCGATGCTGGACGCCGGCTGGCTGCTGGCGCCGGGCCACCTGTTCCACGCCACGCGCCGCCCCAGCCCGCTCATGCGCATCAACTTCGCCACCTCACAGGACGCGCGTTTCTGGCAGGCGCTGGACGCGGCGCGCCGGGCCGCCAGACCTTGATCGGGAGGGGACCGGCGGGGCCACGGGCCGGCTACAGTGGGCGGCAGTCAGCCCCCGAGGACACCCCATGCCCACCCCACCCTTCCTGCGTGCCGGCCGTCTGCTGGCCATCGTGGCTGCCGTCGCCCTGGTGGCGTGCGGCGGCGGCGGCGACGAGGACGACACCGCGCAGCCCAGCGGCCTGGTGCCCACGCCGCCTGCGCTGGGGCCCACCCTGGCCGCCGCCGCCACCAGCCTGCGCCCGTTCGCCCCGGGCGCCACCTGGGTCTACAACGGCAACACCAATGGCAGCCCCTACACCAACACGGTGACCCAGACGGCCGCGACCCTGGGCGTGGACGAGCACTTCACCAACCTGCTGAACGCCGGCGCGGCGAGTGTCCAGGTGGCCGTGCTGAACGGCAACGTGGTGCAGCCGGAGCCGGTGGACATCGACGGTGACGGCGTGGTGGACCTGGCCAACGCCATCGAGCTGCGCTCCCCGGTGCGCCAGGGTGACCAGATCGTGTACTTCGACCAGCGCCTGGTCGAGGCCTTCGACGACGTGGATGGCGACGGCCGCAGGGAAAGTTTCGACCTGGCGGTCTACAGCCAGGTGATCGGGCGCGAGACCGTGGACCTGGGCGGGGCACTGCCCCACGTCCAGGGCGTGCGGGTCGACAACGTCACCAAGGGCCGCCTGGTGCTCTCCGGCGGCGGCGCCACCCAGCCGACCCTCACGGCCACCCAGTCCACCTGGTACGCCGAGGACTACGGCGTCGTGCGCCGACGCATCGACCAGCCGGACGACACCGGGATCGGCCGCGTGGTGAGCGTGGAGACGCTGGTCTCCGTCAGCGGCCTGTGAGCCTCAGGCGCCCGCCTGTCGGGCGTCCAGGGGCCCGACGGGCGCCTCGCCCAGGCTGAGCGTCTTCAGCCGCAGCGGCCCCGCCTGCACCACCAGTTCGGCGCCGGGGCGCCGGCTGGCGGGCAGCAGGGCGTCCAGGTCGAGGCGGAAGCCGCTGTGCAGGGCCGCCGGCCCGTGCGCCTGCGCCACGTCCGCGCGCTCGTCCGCGGCCGGCCGCTCGGCCACCAGTTCGCCGTCCAGCCACAGCTGCACGGGCACCGGCCGGGCCGATTGCGGGTCGAAGGCCCAGCCCGTCAGCCAGCGGCCGTCCCAGCGTTCCACATGGCCCTGCACCTGCCGGGCGGCCAGGCGGGCGGCCTGCGCCGTGCGGCGGTCGCGCCGCCAGCGGCCGAGCCGGTAGAGCCAGCGCTGCCACCTCGCACGCCAGCCCACCGCCTGCCCGGCGCCCGGGGCCCGGCGCAGCACGCGGTCGCGGCTGTCGGCCAGCAGCTTCGCCGGGGCCCCGCCGCCCAGCCCGTACTGCGCCATCACCGAGGCCATGATCAGGTCCACGAAGCGAGGGTCGACATGGCGGAAATCGTCCTCGCGCCACACCAGCGCCGGCTCGCTGAGCGTCACGAACTCGTAGCTGGGGAAGTAGCTCACGTGCGGCCGCCCGACCGTGAACTGCTCGGCGCAGGTGCGCAGCACGGCCTTGGAGTAGGTGTTCGCCAGCAGCACGTCCTGGTCGCGGAAGGTGGACCACAGCGGCACCGGTGACACGGTGAGCAGCAGGCGCCAGCCCGGGCGCAGGTGCCGGCCGAGCAGGGCATCGATGGCCTCGAGCTGCGCCAGCGTCTCCTGCGCGTCCAACACGTGCAGCGAGAACCGGCCAGGCCAGGCGGCGACCATGGCCTCGGTGGGCGCATGGTTGAGGTACAGGCCGGTGGCGGCGTCCTTCCACACCTCGCTCAGGCCCAGCGTGAGCACCACCACGTCGGCCTCGGCGATGCGCCGGAAGAACGCATTGAAGGCGTCGCGGAAGGCGTGCGCATGCACCGGCTCCTCCGCGTACCAGGGGCCGGACAGCTGCAGGTCCTGCAGCAGCGTGTCGCCCGGCAGCCCCACCAGCACGTCCTCGTGGCGGTAGGCGGGGCCCTCGCCGAAGGCCCAGCGCAGCTCGTTGAGGATGGTCGCCGTGTTGTACTTGTTGAGCATGCCCCGGTCCGACCGCTGGCGGTTCGGTGACCGGGGGAATTCGCGCATCACCGACAGCACGTCGAAGCCGAGCGCCACCAGCGCGTTCTCGATCTCGCGGGCAAAGCACGAGCCGATGCAGAAGACGCGCTCGCTGCCCGTCAGGCCGAAGACCTGGCGCGCCTGCGGCGCGGCCAGCGGGGACAGGCGATCGGGCTGCTCGCGGGTGGGCCAGCGCGCCAGCGTGTTGCGGCGGTAGGTGGCCCAGGCCTGCTCGGCGGGGATGACTTCGATGGCCATCGGCGCAGGATAGCGCGCCGTGCGGTGTGCCCGCGGCCCGATACAGTCGATGGTTTGACACCACAACACGAGGGAGCGAGCGAGATGACTCCAGCAACCGCGAAGGCAGGGCGGGCCACGGGCCGGCCCGGGGCGTGGGCCGCAGCCGCGTTGGCCGTGTGCGCACTCAGCGCGTGCGGGGGCGGTGGCGACGCCTCAGGGGACCCGCCGGCACCGGCCCCGACGGGCCTGGTGCCCGCCGCGCCCGCCCTGGGCGCCACCTTGGCCCTGCAGGCCGCCTCCCTCCGGCCGCTGGCGCCTGGGGCGACATGGACCTATGCCGGCGAGTACTTCGGCTCGCCTGACTTCAGCGTGCCGTATACCGATGTCGTCACCCACACCGGAGCGCCGCGCGGGGTCACGGAAGCGGCGAGCAATCAGTTCGCGACGGGCCCGGCGAGCGTGGTCATCGCGCTGGAGGGCGGCCACGTGATCCGGCCCGGCGGCGTCGATCTCGACGAGGACGGCACCACCGACATCGTGGATCCCGTGCTGCTGCGGTCCCCGGTGCGCGAGGGAGATCAGATCGTCTACCTCGACGAGAGGACCTTGACGACTGCGGACGTCGATGCCGACGGCCGCATGGACAGCCTGGATGCCGCCATCTTCAGCCGGGTCATCGGCCGGGAATCGGTGTCACTGGGCGCAGACCTGGGCACGGTGCAGGCGGTCCGCGTCGACCAGACGACCCTGGCGCGCATGGTCCTCACCACCGGGAGCGTCTGGCCGACGTCGACCACGGTCGTGTCCACCTGGTATGCGGAAGGCGTCGGCGTGGTCCGGCGCACCTGGCACAACTCGTCCGATGGCCAATCCGTGCCGTTCGCGGACGAGCGGCTGAGCGCCGTGACCGGCCTGTGAGCCCTGCGCCGCCGCCCTTCGCCGGCGCAGGGCGGCGTGCGCCGGCTCAGCGCGCGGGCAGCGCGGCGCGCTCCTCGGGCTTGAGCACGCGCAGGTGCAGCTCGCCGTCGACCAGCGCCAGGCCGTGCAGGTCGATCGACTTCTGCGTCTGCAGCAGGCGCACCAGGTACGACACGATCACCGGGTCGATCACCTGGCCGGGCACCAGCACCGGGATGCCGGGCGGGTAGGGCACGATCTGGTCGCAGCAGATGCGGCCCGCGAGCGAGGCGTTGGGCTGGCCCTGCTCGTCGATCAGCGGCAGCCGTTCGCCGGCCTCGTAGAAGGCGTCGCGCGGCAGGCAGGCCAGCTCGGTGAAGCGCGGCGCCTCGGGCACGCGGTGGTACACGCGCGGCGGGCGCTTCTCCTTGGCCAGGCGCAGCATGGCGTCGAACAGGCGTGACACCTTGCTGCGCGTGGTACCGATGGTCAGCAGCAGCGTCAGGGTGTTGTGGGTGTTCTTCTCGACCTGGATGTTGTAGCGGCCGATCAGCTCGGCGCGCAGCTCGTCGGCCGAGTAGCCGCTGGCGGAGATGTCGATGGTGAGCTTGGTCGGGTCCAGGCGGATGCCGTCGCCGCGCACTTCCTCGGGCAGCAGGTCGTCCAGCTCCAGCACGCGGAAGGCGCCGGTGGCGTTGATCTTCTCGCGCAGCTCGAAGGCGTATTTCAGGCAGCGGTCGAGCAGCCGGTAGCCCTCCATCACCGCCTGCCGGCGCGCCACATCGAGGCTCGCGATCAGCGTGTACTGCGGGCTGGTCGACGTGTGCATGTTGAAGTTCTCGCGGAACAGGTGCTCGTCGAAGCCGGGGTCGTTCACGTGGATCATGCTGGCCTGCGAGAAGGCCGACAGCACCTTGTGCGTGCTCTGCGTGGCGTAGTCGGCGCCGCACTCCAGCGCGGTGGGCCGCAGCTCGGGGTGGAAGCGCGCATGGCCGTACCAGGCCTCGTCCACGATCACCTTGATGCCTGCGGCATGCGCCATGGCGATGATGGGCTTGAGGTCGTAGCGCAGGCCGTCGTAGGTGCAGCTGGTGAGGATGAGCACCTTGGCATCGGCGTGCTCGGCGATGGCGCGCTCCAGCGTGGCCTTGGGCACCGGGCCGAAGATGCCGTAGTGCCGGTTCACGGACGAATCCAGGTACACCGGGCGCGCGCCCGAGAGGATGACGCCGTGGTGCACCGACTTGTGGCAGTTGCGGTCCAGCAGCAGCTTGTCGCCCGGCGCCAGCAGGGTCTGGAAGATCACCTTGTTGGAGGTGCTGGTGCCGTTGGTGGCGAAGAAGGTGGCGCGCGCGCCGAAGGCCTTGGCGGCGCGCTTCTGCGCCTGGGCAATGACGCCGGTGGGGTGCAGCAGCGAGTCCAGCTCGGGCACGCTCACCGACAGGTCGGCGCGCAGCATCTCCTCGCCGACGAAGTCGTAGAAATCGCCCACCCACGGGCTGCCGCGGAACGAATCGCCGCCGGCGTGGCCGGGGGTGTGCCAGCTGTCCTTGGCCTGCGCCACGTAGTCCTTGAGCGCGTCGTAGAAGGGGGTCTCGGCCTTCTCGGCGATCTCGGCGGCCAGGATGCGGAACCAGCCGGTGTGGTCCTGCTCGCCGCGGAAGAAGTAGCCGTCCACCGCGTTGCTGGCCAGCTGCTCGACCAGCAGCTTGTCGGCGTCGTCTTCCAGCACCATGTAGAGCGACAGCTCGGGCCGCAGGTCGATGATGCGCTGGGCCGCCAGCACGGCCTGCGCCCCCTGCGCGCCGGCGCCGCGCGGGCCGTGGTCGATCACCACCGCCTGCAGGTCCGCCTGGGTGGGGCCGGTGGCCAGCACCGCCTCGGCCGCGCTGGCCGCGTCGCAGGGGCAGCCCACGGCGACCAGGCCGAAGGGGTTGGGCAGGCGGGCCGCGGCGGCATTGAGCCCCTGCACGACCTGGGCGCGCCACTCCTCGTCCGCACTGACGACGAGCACATGGGTGGCTGGCTGCATGGGCGATTCCTCCGCGGTGAGCGCGCCGTCCGCGCGCGAAACCGCCCAGTGTAGGCACCAATCCGCCGAGGAATCCTCGGTTCGGCGCGCGTCCGGCCGACAAAGGCCCGGGCGCGGCGCCGCCGGGGCGTCAGCCGGCGCGCAGCAGCTTCAGCAGCGCCGGGATGTCCACCGGCTTGGTGAACCAGTGGTCCACCAGCTGGAAGGTGGCGTCCACGCGCTCCTCGCGCGGGCTCTGGCCGGTGATGGCCACCAGCACCACGTCGTGCCCATGCTGCTCCCGCACACGACGCGCCAGGGCCAGGCCGTCCAGCCCCGGCATCTGCACGTCCAGCAGCACGCAGTGCGGGGCATGCTCGGCCAGCACCGCCAGCGCCGCCACGCCGTCCGCGGCGGTGCGCACGTCGCAGCCCGCATCGGCCAGCGCCTCGGCGAGCGTGCTGCGGGCGTCCGGGTCGTCGTCGATGACGAGCACCCGGGTGTCGAGGGTGGCGTCTCCGGTCGAGACGGCGGGCTGGTCGGCGGTCATGGTTGGGGGGCGTCGTCAGCGGTCGTCGGACTGGCCCATGTCCTCGGTGGCCAGCTCGCCGGTCTCCTCGCCGCCGAGCTCGCCCATGAGCTCCTGCTTGCGCTGCATGAGCTGCTCGCCCAGGGCCTGCAGGTCGAGCCGGGAGGCCTTGGCCTTCTTGAACATCTCGCCCTGCTCCTCCTTCACGTGGTGCTTGACGTACTCGCCCATCACCTTGACCTTGGCGTCGTACTCCTCGCCGTCGGGCTCCGCCCCCTGCACCTGGGCGATCAGGCTCTTGAGCGTCTCGTGCTCCACGCGCGCTTCCGGCACCAGCTCCTTGTCGCGCAGGGCCTCCTTGAAGGCGGGGTAGAAGATCTCCTCCTCGATCTGCGCGTGCACGGTGAGCTCCTGGCAGATCTGCTCGACGATGCCGCGCTTGCGGTTGGCCGAGCGCGTCTTCTCGAACTGCTCGAACAGCTCCGAGACGAGCTTGTGGTCCGCGCGCAGCAGCGCGATGGCGTCGGGCGTGCGGGCGCGCGCGCCGCTGCGGGACGCGGTGCGGGTACCGGTGCCACTGCGGCCCGTGCTGCGGCGGCTGGACGAATTGCGGGTGGCCATGGGGTCCTCTCTCCTCGCCCGGCGGGGCGAACTGGTTGGATGACCCGCAGGCCTGGGCAACCGGCGTACCAGCCGGCCTGGCCGCTCAGCGCCGCTGGAAGGCCAGGGCCACGCTGCCCGCCACCACGCCCCAGAACGCGGAGCCGATGCCCGCCACGGTGAGGCCCGACAGCGTGACGACGAAGGTCAGCAGCGCCGCGTCGCGGTGCGCCTCGTGCGCCAGCGCCGTGGACAGGCCGCCGGCGATGGTGCCCAGCAGCGCCAGGCCAGCCACCGCGGCCACCAGCTCCGGCGGAAACGCCGCCAGCAGCCCGGCCACCGCGCCGCCGGCCAGGCCGAGCGCGATGTAGAACACGCCGGCCATGGCCGACGCGGTGTAGCGCCGCGCCGGGTCCTCGTGCGCCTCGCGGCCCATGCAGATGGCGGCGGTGATGGCGGCCAGGTTCAGCGCGTACCCGCCGAAGGGCGCCAGCAGCAGGCTGGCCAGGCCGGTGGTGCCCACCACCGGCGAGACGGGGATCTCGTAGCCCGAGGCGCGCTGGGCGGCCACGCCGGGCAGGTTCTGCGAGGCCATGGTCACCACGAACAGCGGCAGGCCGATGCCCACCAGCGCCGGCACGCTGAACGCCGGCATCACGAACACCGGCGCCGTCCAGGCCAGCGTCACGCCGTGCAGGTGCACGCGCCCCTGCACGGCCGCCACCACGATGCCGGCCACCAGCACCCCCGGCACGGCGTAGCGCGGCCAGGCCCGGCGCCCGGCCAGGTAGGCCAGCGCCATGGCCACCACCAGCACCGGCGCAGTCGCCGCGGCCGAGGCGGCATTCAAGGCGAAGCGCGCCAGCACGCCGGCCAGCAGCGCGGCGGCGATGGCCATCGGGATGCGGCCCATCACCCGCTGGAACAGGCCGCTGTAGCCGGCCACCATGATGAGCAGCGCGCAGGCCACGAAGGCGCCGGTGGCTTCCGCCAGCCCGAAGCCCTGCGTGGCGGCGATGAGCGCCGCGCCGGGCGTGGACCAGGCGGTGAGCACCGGCTGGCGGTACCACAGCGACAGGCCCAGGCTGGTCAGCCCCATGCCCAGGCCGAGCGCCCACATCCACGACGCCGTCTGCGCCGGGTTCGCGCCCAGCGCCTGGGCCGCGGCGAAGACGATGGCCACCGAGCTGGTGAAGCCGACGAGCACCGCCACGAAGCCGGCCACCACGGCGGGCAGGGACAGGTCGCGGAGGAAGGACGGCCGGGGCGGGTGCGGGTTCGACATGGCCGCGCAGCATAGCCGCCGCCCGGGGCATCGCCGGGCGGCTAAGCTGGCGGCAATGACCACCGCCTGCCCCGCCCGCCCCCCTGTGCCTCCTGCCGCGCCCCGCACCGCCCCCGACGCCGACACCCGCCTGAGCACCCTGCCCAACGGCGTGCGGGTGCTCACCCTGCACCTGCCGGCCATCGAGACCGCCGCCGTGAGCGTGTTCGTGCGCACCGGCAGCCGCGACGAGCCCGCCCGCCTGGGCGGCATCAGCCACATGGCCGAGCACATGGCCTTCAAGGGCACGCGCCAGCGCAGCTGCCAGCAGATCAACTGGGACGCCGAACGCCTGGGCGCCGAGGTCAACGCCCACACCGACAAGGACCACACCGCGTACCACATGCGCGGCCTGGCCGCGGACGCGCCCGAGTTCGTGCGCCAGCTCGGCGAGATCGTCCGCGACTCCAGCTTCCCGGCCGACGAGCTCGAGCGCGAGCGCCAGGTGATCCTGCAGGAGCTGGCCGAGACCGAGGACGACGCCTTCGACACCGCCTTCCGCCTGTTCGACAAGGCCTGCTGGGGCGAGCACCCGCTGGCGCGGCCCGTGATCGGCCGGCGCGCCAGCATCGAGCGCATCGGCCGCGACGACCTGCAGGCCTACGTGGCCGGCCGCTACACCGGCGGCCACACGGTGGTGGCGGCGGCGGGCCCGGTGGACCACGACCAGGTGGTGGACGCGGCCGCGCGCGCCCTGGGCAGCCTGCCCCCCGGCGCCCCGCCCACGGTGGCGGCGCCGGTGTTCCGCGGCGGCCGGGGCATCAAGCACATGGCCGGCCAGAGCCAGGCCCATGTGGTGTTCGGCTTCCCCTCGCTGCCCGTCACCGACCCCGGCCACACGGCCGTGCAGGTGGCGGCCGCCGTGCTGGGCGAGGGCATGAGCTCGCCGCTGATGGACACGCTGCGCGAGCGCCTGGGCCTGGTGTACTACGCCGCCTGCTCGGCCGACCTGGACGACCTGGCCGGCCAGTTCGTCATCGAGGCCTCGCTGGCGCCAGAGAACCTGCCGGCTTTTGCCGACGAGGTCGAGGGCCTGCTGGCAGCGCATGCGCGCCGTGTCGATCCGGCGCAGCTCGAGCGGGCGCGGCGCCAGCTGGCGGTGCGTCGGCTGCGCCAGTGGGAGCGCCCGGGGCGCCGGCTGGAGGAGGCGGTGCTGGACCTGTTCAACTTCGGCCGTGTGCGCCCGCTGGCGGAGCGCCGAGGTGCGCTCGAGGGCGTGTTGCCCGAGCACGTGCGGCAGGTGTTTGCCGGCCTGTGTGCCGGCCCGCGCGCGCTCGGTGCTGCCGGCCACCTCCCCCGCGCCGCTGTCGACCGCCTGCGCCGCCTCGGCCCCGCCTGATCCCATCTGCCGCCCTGCGCAGCCGCCGCTGCCCTTCAAGTGGCGTGCGCGGGACCGGCTCTGCCGGCCCGCTGCGCGAGCCCCCTCGGGGGGCAGGCCCCTGGCAGGGGGCCGTGGGGGCTCTAGATCTCGACCTTGGCGCCCAGCTCGACGATGCGGTTGGACGGCAGCGAGAGGAAGTCGCCCATGTTCGCCGCGTTGCGGTGCATGCTGGCGAACAGCTTCTCGCGCCACATGGCCATGCCCTCGCCGAAGGTGGGGATGACGATGTCGCGGCTCAGGAAGTAGCTGGTGTCCATGTCGTCCAGCGGCACGCCGCGGCCTTCCAGCAGGCGCAGCGCCTCCGGCACGTCGGGGTCGTTCTTGAAGCCGAAGTTCAGCGTCACCTGCCAGCAGTCGTGGCCGAGCGATTCCACGCTCAGCCGCTTGTCGAAGCCGATCCACGGGATCTCGTGGTGCTTCACGTGCACGAACACGTTGTACTCGTGCAGCACCTTGTTGTGCTTCAGGTTGTGCATGAGCGCGTTGGGCGCCAGGGTGGGCTCGGCGACGAGGAACACGGCCGTGCCGGGCACGCGCACCGGCGGGCTCACGAACACGGCGTCCAGGAAGCCCTCGAGCTCGATGGCCTCGTTGCGCACGCGCTCCTGCATGATGGCCCGGCCCTGCTTCCAGGTGAGCATGAGCGTGAACATGCCCACGCCGATGAGCACCGGGAACCAGCCGCCGCTGAGCAGCTTCAGCGTGGCCGAGGCGAAGAAGAAGATGTCGATGACGAAGAAGAAGCCCGTGGCCGCCACGCACAGCCACAGCGGGTAGCGCCAGCCGTAGCGGATGACGAAGAAGGTCATCACCGTGGTGATGGTCATGTCCATCGTCACCGCGATGCCGTAGGCGTTGGTCAGCCGGCTGGAGGTCTCGAACAGCGCCACCGCCAGCACGATGAACACGTACAGCGACCAGTTCACGAAGGGCACGTAGATCTGGCCGGTGTCGCGCACGGAGGTGTGGCGGATCTGCAGGCGCGGCAGCAGGCCGAGCTGGATGGCCTGCTTGGTCACGGAGAACGCGGCGCTGATCAGCGCCTGCGACGCCACCGCCGCCGCCATGGTGGCCAGCACCAGCAGCGGCAGCTGGGCCCAGTCCGGCGCGAGCAGGTAGAAGGGGTTCTCGATGGCCTCCGGCTGGCGCAGCAGCAGGGCGCCCTGGCCGAAGTAGTTGATGACCAGCGCGGGCATCACCACCGCGTACCAGGCGATGCGGATGGGCTGCTTGCCGAAATGCCCCAGGTCCGCATACAGCGCCTCGCCGCCGGTGACCACCAGCACCAGGGCGCCCAGCATGACGAAGGACACGCCCGGGTGGTCAATGATGAAGCCCACCGCCAGCGCCGGGTTCACGGCCTGCAGCACCGCGGGGTTGTCCATCACCTGTGGCGCGCCGAGCAGCACCAGCACGGTGAACCAGACCAGCGTGAGCGGCCCGAAGAAGCGGCCGATGCCGGCCGTGCCGAAGCGCTGCACCGCGAACAGGCCGGTGATCACCACCAGCGACAGCGGCACGATGTAGCGGTCCAGGCCGGGCGAGATGACCTTCAGGCCCTCCATGGCGCCCACCACCGTGACGGCCGGCGTGATGACGCCGTCGCCGTAGAACACGGCGGTGCCGAACATGCCCACCACCATGAGCAGCCGCCGCAGCCGCGGCTTGCCCTGCACCGCGGTGGTGGCCAGCGCCAGCATGGCGATGAGGCCGCCCTCGCCGTTGTTGTCCGCCCGCAGGATGAGCAGCACGTACTTGATGGAGACGATCACGGTGATCGTCCAGAAGATCAGGGACAGCACCCCCAGCACATTGGCCGGCGTGACGGCCAGATGCCCCGTGTGGAACACCTCCTTCAGCGCATACAGGGGGCTGGTGCCGATGTCGCCGTAGACCACGCCGAGCGCACCGAGCGTGAGCAAGGCGGTGGCGGACGGCGACCGGGCGGCGGAAGCGGAGTGGCTCAAAGGACGTGCGCGTGGCGGGCGCGGGGCGCGGTGGACCGCGAAGCCGCCTATTGTGCAGATTTGTGCGGTGCGGCGAAGAATTGGCCGAGAATCGCGCCGCCCGGCGACCCGGCCGGGCGCGGTGGGCCACCGGTGCCGCCGCTGCCCACCCCGATGCGACCCCGGAGATGACCGCCGACCCCACCGACCTGGCTCCCCCGGCTGCCCCGGTTGCCCCCTTGGCGGGCGCCATGCCGCCGGCCCACATGGAGGGCTGGCAAGGCCTGCTGCTGCGCGGCTGGGTGGCCGACACCCCCAGCGCCCGCGAGCCGCTGCGCCTGCGTGGTGGTGGCGTGCTGTGCGATGTGCCGCTGCGCCGCAGCTCGCGCCGCGACGTGGCCGACGCCCTGCACCTCGCCGACGACCAGGTGGGCGTCGAGCTGGAGGTGCCGGGCAGCCTGTGGGCGGGCGTCGGCGACGCGCCGCAGCTGGAACTGCAGGTGGAGGGCCGCGGTGGTCCCCTGGGCGGCACCTGGACGCTGCGACGCGACGAACTGGCCGGCCGCCTGGAGGACGCCCTGGCGCTGGACGACCCGGCGCGCCGCACCCACCAGGCGCTGCTGGCGCTGGAGCACATCGCCTGGGCCCGCGCCTGGCCGGCCGTGTCCCCGGCGGCGCGGCAGGCGCTGCGGCTGCTGGCGGAGTCGGCGGGCGTGGCGGCCTGGCTGCACGAGGACCCGGTGGCGCTGGCCGCGCGCGCCGAGCCGCCTCACCGCCCGGCCTGGCGCATCGCCCCGCGCGGCCGGCTGGGGCGCTGGCTGGCCCGCCCGGGCCACGGCGAGCGGGCGCTCGCCTGGCTGGCAGCGCTGCGCGCCCGGCCGGCGCTGGCCGCGTGGGCCGAGCGCTGGGAGGTGGCGCTCACCCGCGCGACGGGGCTGTTCGACAAGGCCTGCTACGAGGCCCAGGTGCCGGCGGCCGAGCACGCCGGCCTGACGGCGCTGCGCCACTACGTGCGCCACGGCGACGCGCGCGGCATGGTGCCCATGGTGCTGTTCGACCCGCGCCACTACCTCGGCCAGCTGCCGGGCCGCCGCCACCCTGGCGTGAACCGGCTGCTCCACTACGCACTGGTGGGCCGTCCGCAGGGCCTGTCGCCGTGCGCCTGGTTCGATCCGGCCTACTACCTGCAGGCCAACCCGGACGTGGCCGCCAGCGGCGTCGACCCGCTGCTGCATCTGGTGCACTGGGGCCATGCGGAAGGACGCCGCACGGCACCGCGCTTCGAGCCCAGTGCGGGCGCCCGGCCGGGCCTGCTGCAGCGCCTGGGCGCCGGCGGCGGCGGCCCCGCCGCGCCCGTCGACCCGCTGCAGCGCTACCTGCTCGACGGACTGCCGGCGGACGCCCAGCCGGCGGAGCCCGGCCGCCTGCCGTGGGCCGTGCCCTGGCGGCTGGAGGGCCGCGACTTCCTGGAACCGGCGCCCTGGCGCACGCTGCGGCGCCCGGACGGCGTGCCCACCGTGGACGTGATCGTGCCGGTGTATGCCGGCGCGCAGGAGACGCTGCGCTGCCTGTGGAGCGTGCTCAGCGCGCCGGTGGACACCGTGTTCGAGCTCGTGGTGGTGGACGACTGCGGCCCAGAGCCGGCCCTGTCGGCCATGCTGCGCGACCTGGCGGGCCTGGGCCTGCTGCGGCTGGTCGTCAACGAGAGCAACCGCGGCTTCGTCGCCAGCGTCAATGCCGGCCTCGCGCTGAGCTGGGAACGCGACGTCGTCATCCTCAACGCCGACACGCGCGTGCATGCCGGCTGGCTCGACCGCCTGGTGGCGCACGGCCGGGCCGAGCCGCGGGCGGCGTCCGTCACCCCGCTGTCCAACAACGCCACGGTGTGCAGCTACCCGCGGCCGCAGCACAGCAACTGGGAACGCCTGGAGGCGGACGACGCCCTGCTCGACGCCCTGGCCGCGCAGGCCAACGCCGGCTTGCACGTGGAGGTGCCCACCGGCGTGGGCTTCTGCATGTGGATGCGGCGCGCCGCCATCGACGCGGTCGGGCTGCTCGACGTCGAGCGCTTCGGCCGCGGCTACGGCGAGGAGAACGACTGGTGCATGCGCGCCAACGCCGCCGGCTGGGTGCAGCTGGTGGCTTGCGACGTGTACGTGATGCACCAGGGCTCGGTGAGCTTCGCCGGCGAGGCCGGCGAGCGCACCCGCGCCGGGCTGGCGGTGCTGCGCGAGCGCCATCCCGACTACCTGCCGCGCATCCAGGCCTGGATCGCCGCCGACCCGCTGGCGGCGGCGCGCGCCCGGCTGGATGCCGCGCGGCTGCGCCGGGTGGCCGAGCGCTCGCTGGGGGCCGGGCTGGTCCTGAGCATCAACCACGCCCGCGGCGGCGGCACGGCGCGGCACGAGGCCGAGGCCGCCGGGCGCTTGGCGGCGGAACGTGGCCTGGGCACCGTGGCGCTGCGGCCGTCACGCCGGCCGGGCTGCGTCGCGCTGACGGCGCTGGACGGCGCCCTGGACCTGCCCAACCTGCAGGCCGTGCCCGTGGCCGAACCGGGCGGCGGCGGGCGGCCCGGCCCGCTGCTGGTGGCGCTGCTGCGCTCGCTCGACGTGGGCGAGGTGCACCTGCACCACCTCGCCGACCACGCGCCGGCCCTGCACCGGGTGCTGCCCGCGCTGTGCGAGGCGATCGGCGCGCCGCTGCAGGTCACGCTGCACGACTACCACCTCGTCTGCCCGCGCATCAACCTGGTGGGCCCCACCGGGCGCTACTGCGGCGAGCCCGACCGGCCGAGCTGCGACCGCTGCCTGCAGAGCGACGGCCTGGCGCAGCGCTGCGGCCCCATCGCCGGCTGGCGTGCGGTGAACGCGCAGCTGCTGAAGGCGGCGCAGCGCGTCACCGCGCCCGACCTCGACGTGGCGGCGCGCATGGTGAACTACGTGCCGTCGGTGCGGGTGGAGGTGGTGCCGCACGAGCCGCTCGTGCTGCCTGCGGACCGCCCGGCGCGCGGCCCCGTGCGCCATGTGCTCGTCATCGGCGCGCTCAGCCCCATCAAGGGACTGCACGTGCTGCGCGGCCTGGCCGGCAGCCGGGCGGCCGCCGAGGCCGGCGTGCGCTTCACGCTGCTGGGCTACTCGCCGGACGACGCGGCCCTGCGTGCGGCCGGGGTCGAGGTGCTCGGCGCCTACGACGACGCGCAGCTGCCTGAGCGCATCGCGGCGCTGGCGCCCGACCTGATCCTGCTGCCGTCGGTGTGGCCCGAGACCTTCTGCTACGTGCTCACGCCGGCGGCGCAGTCCGGGCGCCGCGTGGCGGTGTTCGACCTCGGCGCCCAGGCACGCCGGCTGAAGGAAGCCGGCGCCGATGCCATCTACCTGCCCATCGCGCTGGCGGACCAGCCCGAGGCCCTGATGGCGCGCCTGCTGGCCTGACGACCGCGGGCCGCCCCGCGGCCCGACCGCGTCAGCCCTTCTTGCGCGGACGCTGCCAGCCCGCCAGGCTCACCTGCTTGGCGCGCGCCACCGTGAGCTGCCCGGCCGGTGCGTCCTTGGCGATGGTGGAGCCGCCGCCGATGGTGGCGCCCGCGCCCAGTGTCACCGGCGCCACCAGCACGCAGTTGCTGCCCACGTGCACGTCCGCCTCGATCACGGTGCGGTGCTTGTTCGCCCCGTCGTAGTTGGCGGTGATGGAGCCGGCGCCGTAGTTGACGCGTTCGCCCACGCTGGCGTCGCCCAGGTAGGCCAGGTGGTTGGCCTTGGCGCCGCGGGCCAGGGTGGAGTTCTTCACCTCGACGAAGTTGCCGATGTGCACCTCGTCGCCCAGCACCGCCCCCGGCCGCAGGCGGGCGAAGGGGCCGACCAGGGCGCCCGCACCCACCTGCACGGCCTGCGCGCCGGGGCCCGCGCCCTCGATGTGGGTGAAGGGGTGGATGACCGCGCCGTCGGCGATGTGCGCATCGCGGATCACGCAGTTCGCACCGATGCGCACGCCCTCGCCCAGCCGCACCTCGCCTTCGAGCACGCAGTTCACGTCGATCTCGCAGTCGCGGCCGTGGGCCAGCGTGCCGCGCAGGTCGAAGCGGGCCGGGTCGGCCAGTCGCAGGCCCGCGTCCATCAGCTGCCCGGCCAGGCGGCGCTGCAGGCGGCGCTCCAGGTCGGCCAGCTGCGCCGGGCTGTTGACCCCCAGCACCTCGGTCTCGTCCGCGGCCGGGCTGGCCACCACGGGCACGCCCTCGGCCACCGCCATGGCGACGATGTCGGTGAGGTAGTACTCGCGCTGGGCGTTGTCGTCGGTGAGCGCCATCACCCAGCGTTTCAGCGCGGCGGTGGGCGCGGCCATCATGCCGGTGTAGACCTCGCGGATGGCGCGCTGCGCCTGGCTCGCGTCCTTGTGCTCCACGATGGCCTGCACCGGGTCGCCCGCCGCGCCGGCGCCCGACGCGGCGCGCACGATGCGGCCGTAGCCCGTGGGGTCGTCCAGCATCACCGTGAGCAGGGCCAGGCGCTGCCCGCCGCAGGCCGCCGCCAGCGCCGCGGCGGTGTCGGTGCCGATCAGCGGCACGTCGCCGTTGAGGATGAGCGTGGTGTCGGCCGCGTCGTCCAGCGCCGGCACGGTCATCTGCACCGCGTGGCCGGTGCCGCGCTGCGGCTCCTGGCGCACACAGCGCGCGTGCTCGCCCACCAGGGCTTCCACGCGCTCGGCGCCGTGCCCCGTGACCACCACCGCGTGCACCTCGCCGAACCGGCCGGCGAGCGGCGCCACGCGGTCCAGCACATGCTGCAGCAGCGGCCGTCCGGCCAGGCGGTGCAGCACCTTGGGGGTGGCCGAGTGCATGCGGGTGCCCTTGCCCGCGGCCATGATGACGACGTTCAGCGCCATGGATTCTTTCGCCTGCCGATGGAAGGCGAATTATCCGCGGCGGCGCTGCCGCGGCTCAGGGCATCACGATGGCGATGTCGTGCGGCTCCGGCCGCGTGGCCGGGAAGTCCTTCATCGCGGCGGTGAACATGGCCGCCAGCAGGGCGTTGCTGCCCGCCGTGACGCCGTCCGTGCGTGCACGCGCCTCGTACAGCGGCTGTGTGCTGGCCTTGTCGCGGATCAGCAGCCCCACCTCGCGCACGTACTCCGGCCGGTCGGCACGCATGTGCCAGGCCCAGAACGGCGAGTAGGCGCCGGGCCAGGGGGCATGCCAGCGGTAGCCCATCGGGTGCCACCACAGCGGGTCGTCCCAGGGCGCGCGGTCATGGCGCGTGATGCGTGCGCCGATCTGCACGCTGAACTCGGCCGGCGCGCCGTCCGGCGCGGGCCGGAAGCCCGCCGCCTGCAGGCCCTGGTGGGCCGCCTGTTCCACCTCGTCCTGCTGCGGCGTGGGCGGCTGCTGGGAGGGCAGCCGCTCGATGGTGTAGGTGCCCGCGGGCCGGCCCGCCGGCCATTGGCCGTGCGTGCTGACCTCGCTGGTCACGGTGTTCAGGGCGGCGCAGCCGCTGAGCAGGGCGCCCGCGGCCAGCAGCACGGCGCCCAGGGCGCGACGGCCGGCCGAGTGGCGAGGGGACGGGGCAGCGGACAGTGGCATGGCGGGCTCCTCAGTGGGGCTCAGGGCAATTCCTTCGCCTGGCGCGACACCCATTGAACGACCTGCGGCCCGTCGGCGTTGACGCCAGCCGCCGGCGTGGCGCAGCCTTCGTCGGCGTCGTCATCGTCGTCGAAGGCCTTGTCGCCCGCGGGGTCGGGCCGGCCGGTGGCACGGATCGTCTCGAAGGGGTACAGGCGCCGGTCCATCAGGTGCGAGGGCACGACGTTGCCCATGGCGGTGAGCATGTTGTCGATGCGGCCGGGGTACTGCTTCTCCCACTCGCGGATCATCTTCTTGGTCAGCACCCGCTGCAGGTTCTCCTGGCTGCCGCACAGGCTGCAGGGGATGATGGGGAACTCGCGGTGGACGGCCCAGCGCTCCAGGTCGCGCTCGTCCACGTAGGCCAGCGGGCGGATCACCACATGCTCGCCGTTGTCGCTGACCAGCTTGGGCGGCATGCCCTTCAGGCGCGAGCCGAAGAACATGTTCATGAGCAGCGTGACCACCATGTCGTCGCGGTGGTGGCCCAGCGCGATCTTGGTGGCGCCCAGTTCCTTGGCCACGCGGTAGAGGATGCCGCGGCGCAGGCGCGAGCACAGGCTGCACATCGTCTGCCCCTCGGGGATGTGCTTCTTCACGATCGAGTAGGTGTCCTGCGTCTCGATGTGGAAGGGCACGCCGCGCGAGCGCAGGTAGTTGGGCAGCACCTCGGCCGGGAAGCCGGGCTGCTTCTGGTCCAGGTTGACGGCCACCAGCTCGAAGCGCACCGGGGCGCGCTGCTGCAGGTTCAGCAGGATGTCCAGCAGCGCATAGCTGTCCTTGCCGCCGGACAGGCAGACCATCACCTTGTCGCCGTCCTCGATCATGCGGAAGTCGGCGATCGCCTGGCCCACCTGCCGGTGCAGCCGCTTGCTCAGCTTGTTGGTCTCGAACGCGGCCTTCTTGGCCGCGGCAGTGGTGTCGGGGGTGAGCGTGTCAGTCATGGAAGAAGGGGTCACCAGAGTCCAGCCTCGCAGCGGATGGCGACTTCGCAGTCGTCGAAGATTTCCAGCTTGGCCACGCGGATGCGCACACCCAGCACGCCGGGCAGGCGCATCAGGCGCACGCACAGCTTGGCCAGCAGCGATTCGAGCAGGTCCGTGTGCTCGGCGGTGCACTCGTCGATGATGATCTGGCGCACCTTGCGGTAGTCCAGCACATGGCCGATGTCCGCGTCGCGGGGCAGGGCGGGTTGCTCGCCGAGGTTCAGCTCGGCGTCTACCTGGATGGGCTGCGGGCCCACGCGCTCGTGGTCCAGCACGCCCAGGTTGGCGCCGAAACGCAGGCCGGTGAGCTGCAGCACCTGGCTGTTCAGGGTGGCCGGCGGCGGCTTGGGCGCAAAGGCGGGCCGGCCCGCGCCGGCCGGGTGCAGCCAGGCGGCCACCTGCTGCGCGGCCGTCACGCCGTCGGCCAGGGCGGTCTGCACGCAGGGGTGCCAGCGACCGCTGGCGTCACCCGCCACGAACACGCCCAGGGCCTCGACGGGCCGGCCGGGCCGCAGCGGCCGTGGTGGGCCGGCACCGCGCAGGGCGGCCTCCAGCCAGCCCCAGGGCGCGGGCTCGGGCTCGTAGCCGAACAGCACCGCCACCGCGTCGAAGGCCTCCCGGCCGAAGGCCGCCGACTGCACCTCGAAGCCGCCCCCCGCGCGTGGACGCAGGGCGGTGGGCAGCGGCACCTGGCGGCGCTGCTCGATGCCGGCGTGGGCGTCCAGCGCGGCGATCAGCGCGGCCTGGCCCCGCCAGTCACCGCGTGTCCACAGCGTGACGGCGTGGCCGCGGCTGGCCAGGTAGGTGGCGTTCTCCAGCGCGTTGTCGCCGCCGCCCAGCAGCAGCACGCGCCCGGGCGCCAGGCTGGCGCGGCAGGCGGTGAGCGACAGCGCGTCCAGCACCGGCCGGTCGGCGCCCGGCACGTCGAAGTACGGCGCCGGCCGCACCGGCCGCACGCCGGTGGCCAGCACCAGGCTGCGGGCGGACAGGGTGGTGGCCTCGCGGCCGGCGCTGCGGTCGGCGTCGCCACCCAGCGCCACGTCCCAGCGGCCGGTGGGGCTGCCGTCCTCGTGGCGGACCAGGCCGGTCACCGTGCGGTCGAGGTGCCACTGCAGCGTGGGCAGCGCCAGGGCATGGGCCGCCAGGCGCTCGCCCACGGCGGCCAGGCTGTCGCCCGGGTGGCCGAGCACCCAGTCCTGCGGGAAATGCA
The DNA here is from genome assembly GCF_041918995.1 of Ideonella sp. GTDB lineage: Bacteria > Pseudomonadota > Gammaproteobacteria > Burkholderiales > Burkholderiaceae_C > Ideonella. Next base: position 195,058 of record NZ_JAYRUN010000005.1, read on the forward strand.
GGCCGGCCAGCGAGGCGCAGGGGGCGGACGAGGCGTCCACCACGGCCGCCGACAGGCCCAGCTGGGCCAGCCAGCTGGCGGCACTGGCGCCGGCGGGGCCGGCGCCGATGACCACGCAGTCGAGCACGCCGTCGGCCGGGTGGCCCGGGTGGGGGGAGTGGTTCATGGGTGGGCAGGTGGGGGGCTTCCTACAATCCGGCCATGCCCCCTCAAGAAGCCGGCAGTGTATCGGCCGCCCTGCAGGCCCACCTCCGCCAGGCCATCGTCGCCGCCGGCGGCTGGCTGCCCTTCGACGACTACATGGCCCGGGCGCTGTACACCCCGGGCCTGGGCTACTACGCCAGCCAGCGGGCCAAGCTGGGCCGCATGCCGCAGGATGGCAGCGACTTCGTCACCGCACCCGAGCTGTCGCCGCTGTTCGGGCGCACGCTGGCCGTGCAGGTGGCCCAGGTGCTGCAGCAGGTGCCGGGCGGCGAAGTGGTCGAGTTCGGCGCCGGCACCGGCGTGCTGGCCGCCGACGTGCTGGACGGCCTGGCCGAACTGGGCCACCCCGACGCGGCCTACACCATCGTGGAGCTCTCGGCCGACCTGCGCGCGCGCCAGCAGGCGCGCCTGGCGCGCTTCGGCACGCGCGTGCGCTGGGCCGATGCCTGGCCGTCCGCCATCCGGGGCGTGGTGCTGGGCAACGAGGTGCTGGACGCCATGCCGGTGAAGCTGCTGCACCTCGATGGCCCGGCGTGGGCCGAGCGCGGCGTGGCGCTGCAGGGTGACGCCCTGGTGTTCGCCGACCGGCCGACGGCGCGGCAGCCGCCGCACGCCGGCCCCTTCGTGCCCGGCACCGTGACGGAGGTGCACCCGCAGGCCGAGGCCTTCGTGCGCAGCCTGGCCGCGCAAATGGCGGACGGGGCGGCCTTCTTCATCGACTACGGCTTTCCCGAGGCCGAGTACTACCACCCGCAGCGCACCGGCGGCACGCTCATGTGCCACCGCGCGCACCGCGCCGACGCCGACCCGCTGCAGGACCCGGGCGAGAAGGACATCACCGCGCACGTCAACTTCACCGGCATCGCGCTGGCGGGCCAGGAGGCCGGGCTGGAGGTGCTGGGCTACACCAGCCAGGGGCGCTTTCTCATCAACTGCGGCCTGGTCGACCGGCTGGCGCGCGCCGATGTGCGCGAGCGCGTGCTGGCCCAGAAGCTGGTCGCCGAGCACGAGATGGGCGAGCTGTTCAAGGTGATCGGCTTCGCCACCCCGGGCCTCGCGGTGGACGCCATCGGCTTTCGCGAGGGTGACCGCAGCCACCGGCTCTGACCCGGGGGCCGCTGCGCCGCCGGGCGGCGCTCAGCTGCCTGCCTGGAGCGCCTCGCGCTCGATGGCTTCTGCCCGCGCGGCGTGGATGGCGCGGGCGATCGCCTCGCCCCGGGCGCCGCGCGCCAGCGCCGCGGCGGCCACCTCGGCCGTGGCCACCCCACGTGCCGCGGCGAAGGCGGCCTGCAGGCGCGGCCGGCTCGGGTAGTCGCGCCCGGCCAGGCCGAGCCGGCCGCGGGCGTCGATCTCGCAGGCCCACAGCGTCTGCTCGAAGCGGTCCGGGCGCCGGAAGGCGTCGCAGCGCTCCATCAGGCGCAGCAGGGCCGCGGCGCCGAACTCGGTGGCGCGGTGGATGTTCGTGTGCTCGCGCGCCACCACGGCGGCGAGCTCGGCGCAGTCGTTCGGCGCCTTGAGCCGCTCGGACACGGCGCGCGCCAGCCGTTCGCTGCGGCCCTCGTGGCCGATGTGGCGCGGCCATTCGTCCGGCCGTGTGGTGCCCTTGCCCAGGTCATGGCAGAGGCAGGCGTAGCGCACGGGCAGCGGCGCGCCCATGGCCGCCGCCTGGTCCAGCACCAGTTCCAGGTGGTGGCCGGTGTCCACCTCGGGGTGGTGCGCCTCGGGCTGCGGCACGCCGTACAGCCGGTCCACCTCGGGCAGCAGGCGCGCCAGTGCCCCGCCCTCGCGCAGCACCTGCAGCATGCGGCTGGGGCGCGGCTCCATCAGGCCCGTGGCCAGCTCCTGCCACACGCGCTCGGCCACCAGGTGGTCCACCTCGCCCGCGTCCACCATGTGCCGCACCAGGGCCAGGGTCTCCGGCGCCACGGTGAAGTCGTGGAACCGGGCGGCGAAGCGCGCCAGCCGCAGGATGCGCACGGGGTCCTCGGCGAAGGCCTCGCTCACGTGGCGCAGCACCCGTTGCTGCAGGTCGCGCTGCCCGCCGTGCGGGTCGACCAGGGCGCCCGACTCGTCCTGCGCGATGGCGTTGATGGTCAGGTCGCGCCGGCGCAGGTCGTCCTCCAGCGTCACGTCGGGCGCGGCGTGCACCACGAAGCCCTTGTAGCCGCGGCCCGACTTGCGCTCGGTGCGGGCGAGCGCGTGCTCCTCGTGCGTCTCGGGGTGCAGGAAGACCGGGAAGTCCTTGCCCACGGGCGTGTAGCCGGCGTCCACCATCGCCTCGGGCGTGGCGCCCACCACCACCCAGTCGTGGTCGTTCACCGGCCGGCCCAGCAGGGCGTCGCGCACCGCGCCGCCCACGATGTAGCGTTGCATCGCGGCGCGGCGCCCTACAGCCGGTGGTGGGCGCGCAGCCCGTCCAGGCGGGCCACGGACCCCGGCGCCAGGTAAGTGGGCGCCACGGCCGACAGCGGCTCGGGCCGGATGCCCAGCTCGGCCAGGCCGGGCAGCTCGCCCGTGGCCACATTGGGCACGCGCATGGAGTCGAGGTTGTCGCGCGTCATCAGCGGCTCGCCCGGCAGCCACTCCATCAACCCCGCCTGCAGGCGCGCCAGCCCGCGGCCCAGGGGCCAGATGGGGCGGGGGCGGCCGCTGTGGCGGCCGGCGGCCTGCACCAGCTCGGCCAGCGTCAGGGTGTCCGGGCCCGCCAGCTCGTAGGTGCGGCCCACGGTCTCGGGCCGCGCCAGGCAGCGCGCGACGGCTTCCGCCACGTCGCACACCCACACCGGCTGGAAGCGGGCGTCGGCGCCGGCCAGCGGCACCACCGGCGCCAGGCGCTGCAGCTGGGCGAACAGGTTGAGCAGGCGGTCCTGCGCGCCGAAGATGACGGACGGCCGCAGCACCGTGAGATCGAGGCCGGCGTCGCGCAGCACGGCCTCGCCGCGTGCCTTGCTGCGCAGGTAGCGCGAGGGCGCGTCGGCCGAGGCGCCCAGGGCGCTCACGTGCACGACACGCCGCACACCGGCGCTGCGGCAGGCGGCTGCCAGGCGGCGCGGCAGCGCCACGTGCACCCGCTCGAACTGGGCCTCGCTGCCGTGCAGGATGGCCACCAGGTTCACCACCCCCGCCGCGCCGGCCAGCAGGCCGGCCAGCACGGCGTCGTCGTGCACGTCGGCCGCCACCAGGTCCACCATGGGCAGTGTGGTCAGGGTGCGGGCGCCGCCCGGCCGGCGGGTGGGCACCAGCGCGCGCCGGCCGTCGGCCCGCCCGGGCTGACAGAGCTTGTCGAGCAGCGCCCGGCCGACGAAGCCGGTGCCACCGAGCACCAGCCAATGGCCGGGGGTCTCGCGCGTTTGCTGCGGGCCGGTGGGGCGCATGGGGCGGTCCTTCGAGGTCAGGGGAGTTCGGCGTCGGGCAGCGGCTCGGCCGGGCTGCGCGGCCCGATGCGCGGCCCCAGGCGCTCCTTCAGCGAGGCGGGCTTGCCGCCCATCAGGCTGGCGTAGATGGTGGCGTTGGCCAGCACCTTCTTCACGTAGTTGCGCGTCTCGGTGAAGGGAATGTTCTCGGCCCAGATGGCCGGGTCGAGCTCGGGGCCCTGGCGCCAGCGCTGCGGCCGGCGCGGGCCGGCGTTGTAGGCCGCGGCCGCCATGGGCTGCGATCCGCCGAGGCTGTCGAGCACGAGCTTGAGGTAGGCCGTGCCCAGCTTCAGGTTGGTGTCGCGGTCGGTGATCATGGCCGGCTTGAAGTCCAGGCCGATCTTCTTGGCCGTCCACTTCGCCGTGGCCGGCATCACCTGCATCAGGCCCGAGGCGCCCACGTGCGAGCGCGCGTCCATGATGAAGCGCGATTCCTGGCGGATCAGGCCGTACACGTAGGACGGGTCCAGGTCGATCGCGCGGGCCTTGGCCACCACCTCGGCGCGCATGGGCTGCGGGAAACGCTGCTCGATGTCGATCTCGGCACGCGTCTTCTCGCTGGTGTTGATGCAGCGGTCCCAGATCTCGCGCTCGCAGGCCAGCTGGGCGGCGGCCAGCAGCTGCCGGTCCGTCATGCCGATGAGCGAGAAGTTCCATTCGCGCACGCCTTCGCCGCGCAGGCCGACGTCGATGGCGGCCACGGCCCGCTGCAGGCCCGGGTGGCTGCGCGCGGCCAGCCGCTCCTCGGCGCTGGGCGCCGGGGCGCGCGGCGGCAGCGGGGCCGGTGCGCCCAGGTCCTCGGCGGCGAGCAGGCCGTAGAAATCGAGCTGGCCGGCCAGCGCGGCCAGCGCCTGGCGCGCCTGCGCCCGCGCCGCCTCGCCGGCCTCGCCCGCGGGCGCCAGGGCCTGCTGCGCACGCGCATGCCAGTACTGCCAGGCGGGGTCGGCCCGCTCGGCCGGCCCCATGGCCTCGATGGCACGGTGCGCGTAGCGCCAGCGGTCGGCGCCGGTGCCCTGGCGCAGGGCGGCACGGGCGAGCCAGGCCAGCGTGTCGTCGCTCCAGTCGGGCCGCTCACGCCGCGCGCGGGGCAGGCTGTCCCAGGCGCTTTCCAGGTAGCGGAAGGTGTCGGGCTTCAGGCCCAGCGCGGCCTGCTTGGCCACCTGGGACCAGGCCCAGGCGCCGTGCTCCGCGCCCAGCTCGTCGGCCCAGCGGTCGGCGAGCAGCTCCGCCGTGGTGTCGGCGTCGCTGGCGGCCATGCGGGCCAGGGCCAGGGCGGCCAGCTCGATGCGCCCATGGCTGACGTTGCTGGCCTTGCTGTTGAGGTACCTGGCCGGGTTGTCGAACACGGCCGTCACCGCCTTGGCCACCGGCTCGCCCAGCAGCGCCGCCGGCTGCCGCGCCAGGGCGGGCCGGTTCAGTTCGGCGGCCAGGCGCAGGCGCCGCCAGAGGTCGTCGGCGGTGAGCAGCTTCGCGTCCCACAGCGTCTGGCCCAGCAGCAGGCAGCCGTCGCCCGGCTCCCGCTGCGCGGCCCACGCCCGCCGGGCCGCGTCGGCCGTGCCCTTGCCCTCGAGGTGGGCGGCCACCTGCGCGTAGCAGTGCACCTCGCGGTCGTCGTTCATCCGGAAGCGCGGCAGGTCGCGCGAGAAGGCGGCCCAGTCGCGGCGCCTGCCCAGCTCCAGCAGCCAGTCGTTGCGCAGGCGGTCCTCCACGTAGCTGCCCGGCCAGCGCTGGTAGAAGGCCTCGACCTCCTCCATGCGGGCCTCGCCGAGGCGCACGGTGAGCTCCCAGTAGTCCACCCACGGAGCCAGCGGGTGGCGCGTGTCCAGCACCTGCGCACGCAGCGCCGCCAGGCGCACCCGGTCCTTGCGGGCGAAGGCGTCGCGGGCGGTGCGCACGGGGTCGTCGGCCGTCTGTGCCATGGCGGGCGGGGAGGCCAGCAGGGCGCCGGCCGCCCCCAGCGAGGCCGTGGCCACGGCGAAGGCGAACGCGAGGACGGACCGGGGGCGGGCGGCGAGTCGCCGGGCGCCCCCCGTGAGGGCTGGGGCGAAACGGGGCATGCGGTCAATGTACCGCAGGGGCCCGCGCCCCTGCGGCCGCCCGGGCACTGCGCAGGCGACTCGCCCGCGTGCCCACGTCGCCGCGGCGATGGCCTTCAGCGCGCGGGGGCCTGGCGGTAGTCTTCCTCGAAGGCCAGGAAGTCGTGCTCCTGCAGCGCGTCGTGCACCCAGGCCTGCACCGCGTCGGTGGCCCACACCCGCTGCGCCCACGCCGCCGCGCCGGGTGACAGCGGCAGGCCGTAGGTGCGCGTGCGCGCCACCACGGGGGCGAAGTAGGCATCGGCCAGGCTGAAGTCGCCGAAGAGGAAGGGGCCGCCGCTGTCACGCAGCGCGTCCGTCCAGGCGGCGTCCAGGCGGGCGAGGTCGGCGCGCACGGCCGGCTGCTCGGCCAGCACGCGCTGGCCCACCTCCGGCAGCGAGGCCTCGATGTTCATGCCGCAGGTGCTGCGCAGCGCGCGGAACCCGGCATGCATCTCGGCGCACAGGCTGCGCGCGCGGGCACGGGCGGCGCGCTCGCGCGGCCACAGCCCGGCGTCGGGGAAGGTCTCGGCCAGGTACTCGGCGATGGCCAGCGTGTCCCACACCGCCAGGTCGCCGTCCACGAGCACCGGCACGGTGCCGGTGGGGCTCACGCGGGCCATGGTGCGCTTGAAGTCCGAACCGGCGTCGAAGCTGTCGAAGCGCACCTTCACCTCGTCGAAGGCGATGCCGAAGTGGCGCATCGCCACCCAGGGCCGCATGGACCAGGACGAGTAGTTCTTGTTGCCGATGTAGAGCTGCATGGATGGGCCTGTGGGGGATGGCAGAGCCTTCGCATGCTACGGGCGGCCGGGGTCGCGGCGCGATGCTTTCGGCGCATGGACCCCATGAGGGCGCGGCATCGGTGCGGCCGTCAACCGGGCAGGGCCGGCTCCTCGCCACCGGCCGGCAGGGCCGGCTCCTCGCCACCGGCAAGCAGGGCCGGCTCCTCGCCACCGGCAAGCAGGGCCGGCTCCTCGCCGATGGCGCGGCGTGTGTCGGCCGCGTGCGCCCGCACGAACTCCACCAGCGCCGTCAGCTCGGGGCGCGGCGACCTGCCAGGATGGTCCACCGCCACCAGCCAGTACGCATACGGGCTGGGCAGGCGCAGCCGTGGCCCGAAGGGCTCGACCAGCTCGCCGCGGGCCAGTGCATCGTGCACCATGGGCAGCCAGGCCAGCGCCACGCCGGGGCCCGCCAGCACCGCCTGGATCTGCTGGTGGTTGAAGTTGACGCTGTACCAGCGCCGCGGGGCGAGCTGCGGCAGGCCCTGGGCGGCCAGCCACGCGGGCCAGGCGAGCGCGCGTCCCAGGGGCGTGTCGTCCTCCACTTCCACCAGGGTGTGGTGGGCCAGGTCGGCGGGCTCGCGCAGGGCCGGCGCATCGCCGCGCGCGATGGCGTCGGCCATGCGGGCACTGACCACCGGCGTGAGCACTTCGCCGAACATGCGCTCGGCCCCCGGCGGGGCGCGCTCGGGCCGGCAGTGGCGCAGCAGCAGGTCGAGCTCCAGGTCGTCCGTGTCGGCCAGGCGGTCGGTGGCCGACAGGCGGATGTCGATGCCGGGATGGCGCCGCTCGAAGTCGGTCAGCCGGGGCATCAGCCACAGCGTGGCGAACGACGGGAAGGTGGACAGGCTGATCTGGGCCCGCCCCTGGGCCAGGCGGATCTGGCGCACGGTGGCGTCCAGCCGCCCCAGCAGCGGCTCCACGGCGCGCAGCAGCGTGGTGCCCGCGGCGGTGAGCTCCACGCGCCGCGTGCCGCGGTGGAACAGGGCGCAGCCCAGCTCCTCCTCCAGGCCCTTGATCTGGCGGCTGATGGCCGGCTGCGTGATGAACAGGTCCTCCGCGGCGGCGCTGAAGCTGAGCCGGCGCGCCACCGCCTCGAAGCTGCGCAGGAAGTCGAGGGACAGCGGACGGGAGCTGGGCTTATTCATGACGGCATGTGATCAATGCGGGGCACCGAAAGCATTGGTGTCAACCCGGAGCTGCGCGCATGATGCCTCTCAGCACGAACCCACGCCGCCACAGGAGATTGATGATGAATACGCATTCTTTCGCATCGGCGCTCGGCCTGCCTCCGCTGGCGCAGCCGGGCAGCCTGGCCCTGCCGGAAGCGCGGCGCTGGGTGGCCCGGACTGCGGGCACGGTGACCGTGCAGGCGGGTCGGGCGTGGCTCACGCGGGACGGCGACCTGGCCGACCACGTGCTCGCCACCGGCGACCGGCTGTCGCTGCGCGAAGGCGACGTGCTGACGGCCGAGGCCTGGCGGCCCGACGAGCCCACCTGGCTGGTGTGGCGCCCGGAGCCGGCTCAGCCCTGGGTGGGGCGCTTCTGGCGCGCCGGCGTGGCCGCCGCGGCCGAGGCGCTGGCACGCGGCGCGCGCGGCCTGGCGGGGGGGTTGCTCGCCCTGGCGCGCAACGCGGAAGCCAGGGCCTGGCGCGCCCAAGGCTGCATCTGAGCCGGTGACTCCATCGCCTCCGCCGGCACCGTCCAGTAGCTCATCACGGCATGCCGGCCGTCGGCGCCGGTGTACTCGAACGCATGGCCACCGGCGGCCTCGAAGGCCGGCCGGCTGAGGTCGTCGGTCTTCAGGTACAGCGTGTCGCCCGCGATGAGGGCGACGAACACCTCGTCCACGTACAGGCCGTGGCCGCCGAACATGCGGCGCACGCGCACGGGGCCCAGGGGCGCCAGCAGCTCGGCGCACCAGCCGGCGAATTCGTCACGGGGGGAGGGCGTGGCCATGCGCCGAGTGTAGGCACCGCCGGGCTGCCGCACGCAGGCCCGCGGGGCATAAAAAAGGGCTGCCCGGTCGCCCGGGCAGCCCAACATCTCGCGCCATGTGCCGTGTGCCGCGTCCCCACGCGGCGGCACGACGGAGACCTCAGAAGCGTTGCCTCACGCGTGCATCAGAAGTTGTGCTTGATGCCGATGTCGTAGCCGGTCTTCTTCAGGTTGTCGGCCATGTCGTCGCGGTTCTCGCGCACGACGTCGGCGTACACCGTGGTGCGCTTGGACAGGGCGTAGTGGTAGCCCAGGCCCAGCTGCTGGTCACGCACCACGTCGGTGTCGCGGTTCTCCAGGCGGCCGTAGGACACGCGCAGCTCGCCCTGGCCGATCGGCGCGGTGGCCGAGACCAGCCACGAACGCATCTTCTCGTCGGCGCCGTTCTGGCCGGTGCCGAAGAAGGCGCCCAGCTTGGCGAAGCCGAAGTTGTAGCTGCCGTTCACGGTGATCCAGCGGTCGTCCTCGTCGGCCGGGTTCTCGTAGCCCAGGCCCACCACGATCGGGCCGGCCGCGTAGGCGCCACCCAGGCTCCAGGCCCGTTCGTCGGCGGTGCCGGACGCGGGCGTGTTGCCATCGGCCTCGGCCACCTGCGCGCCGACGCTGAAGCCGTTGGCGGCAAAGCGGTAGTTCACCGTGTTGCTGTAGCGCGTGCTGCCGATGCGGCCGGAGATGATGCTGCCGTTGGAGGCCACGGTGTCCGTGCCCCAGGGGTCGGCCACGGTCTGGCTGAAGGTGTAGGCCGGGTTCTCCTCGCGGCCCAGGCTCACGCGGCCGAAGGCGCCCTCGACGCCGACGATGGCCTTGCCTTCCCAGAAGCGGGTGTCGTTGCTCTGCTTGCCTTCGTCGGCATTGAAGCGGTGCTCGATCTGGAACACGGCCTTCAGGCCGTCACCCAGGTCTTCCACGCCACGGAAGCCCAGGCGGCTGCCGGAGCCGTTGCGCACCTCGTGGTTCTTCACGGCGTCGGCCTGCTGCGCGACGGACAGGTCCACGCGGCCGTAGACGGTGACGGAGGACTGGGCGAGCGCGCCACCGGCCAGCGTGGCCAGGGCGAGGGCGATCGCGGTGGAGCGGATGTTGTTCGTCATGACGGTTCCAGGGGTTGGGAGCGGCCAATGTAGGCCGGCCGCTCGGGTCCGCCGGAGGCAGGACGCGGCAACTCTGAATTTCAGAAAACGAAAGAATCGTTTCACTCGATCGTCATCTGGCCGCGTTTCCTATGTGAATCAAGGGTTTACCTGGGTCATGGAGCGGGTGGTACTCAGGGAAAACCCGCTGCACAATCGGGGATTACCGTCTCTTTCGGGCGACACCTCATGAGCTTGCCGTTCCCGCTGAACCTCGAACCCGCCCGCGACAAGGCCACGCTGCGCAAGCAGCTGCAGGCCGAACGCATGGGGCTGCTGGACCGGCACCAGCGCGCCGCGCATCTGCAGGAGGTGCTGCAGGTGTGGCTCATCACGCGCAAGGAGCGCACGATCGGGGCGTACTGGCCCATCAAGGGCGAGTTCGACGCCCTGCCGGCGCTGTACCGCTGGAGCGAGGGCCACGAGGACCGTCGCATCGGCCTGCCCGTGATCGACCGCGAGACCAAGCAGCTGCGTTTCCACGTCTGGTACCCGGGCTGCCCCATGGAGGAGGACGCCTACGGCATCCCCAAGCCCAAGGACACGGAAGAGTTCCACCCCGAGCTGCTGCTGGTGCCCTGCGTGGGCTTCGGCCCGGGCGGCGTGCGCCTGGGCTATGGCGGCGGCTTCTACGACCGCACGCTGGCCGCGCTGGCGCCCCGGCCCGTGACGGCGGGCCTGGGCTATGCGCACGGCCACGTGCCGTGGCTGGAGCCCGAGCCGCACGACGTGCCCCTGGACGCGCTGCTGACCGAGGACGGCGTGTTCTGGCAGCGCAGCGCCTGAGGGCGCCGCGCCCATAAAAAACGGCTCCCCGAGGGAGCCGTGAAGCCGGCCGCCATCCCAACACGATCCGGGAGGCCGGCGCCCGGCCGCCGGTCAGGCGGCCGCACGAAAGGACGCTGTGGAGGTGGCGCGCGTCAGAAGCGCTTGCCGACGCCGATGCTCAGCAGCCACGGATCGACCTTCAGGTCGCCGATCTTGGTGCCGCCCAGGGAGACGTCGGTGCCGATCTGCACCTTCTTGACGTCCACGTTGAACAGCCAGCCGCCACCCAGGGGCACGTCGGCGCCGATCTGCGCGGCCAGGCCGAAGCTGTCCTTCTTCACCGAGGGATCCAGCGGGGCCACGGAAGCGTCCCACTCCACATCGGAGATGTGCGTGTAGTTGATGCCCAGGCCGACGTAGGGACGGAAGCCCATGCCGGTGAAGTGGTACTGCGCCGTCAGGGTGGGGGGCAGGTGCTTGAAGCTGCCGATCTTGGCGCCGGCCGACTCGATGTCGTGCTTCTGCGGGTAGGTCAGGATCAGCTCGAGCGCGATGTTCGGCGTGAAGAAGTAGCTGATGTCGACCTCGGGGAACCACTTGTCGTTGACCGACAGGTCGAGGTTCGGGTTGGTCGAGCCGCCGTTGTCGGAGACGAGGTTCAGCGCGCGGGCGCGGACGATCCAGTCGCCGCTGTCCTGCGCCTGGGCGGCGAAGGGGGTGACGGCGGCGGCCGCGACGGCCAGGGCGATGAGGGAACGCTTCATGGTGAGGTGACTCCTGGTGAGTGGGACCAATGGCTTCGTTGCCATGGCGCCATTGCACCGGGAGCGGCTCGGCTGTCCATTGCGCCAACCCCGCCTGCCACCGGGAAAGCCCTTCTATCAGCACGGGAATATGACGCAGATCAACCGGCGGGGGCCGTGGCGATGCGCCCCCGCCACACCCGCCGCGCCGGCGGCGTCACAGACCCAGGCGGCGGCAGACCTCGAGCGACAGCGCGCTCTGGTTGAGCGTGTAGAAGTGCAAGGACGGGGCGCCGCCCGCGATGAGCCGCTCGCACAGCCGCGTCACCACGTCCAGGCCGAAGGCGCGCACGCTGGCCGTGTCGTCCAGGAAGCCTTCCATCTTCAGCGCGGCCCAGCGCGGGATCTCGATGCCGTCGCGTGCCGCGAACTGCGCGATGCGCGCGTAGTTGTGGATGGGCATGATGCCCGGCACGATGGGCACGTCCACGCCGAGCGCACGCACCTCGTCCACGAAGTGGAAGTAGGCGTCGGGGTTGAAGAAGAACTGGGTGATCGCGCCCGAGGCCCCCGCCTTCACCTTGTCGGCGAAGAACTGCAGGTCGCGCCGTGCGTAACGCTGCTGCGGGTGGTACTCGGGGTAGGCGGCCACCTCGATGTGCCAGTCCGCGCCCTGCGTCTCGCGGATGAAGGCCACCAGCTCGGCCGCGTAGCGGAACTCGCCCGCGGTGGCGGTGCCGCTGGGCAGGTCGCCGCGCAGGGCGACCAGGCGGCGGATGCCCTGGGCACGGTAGGTGGCCAGGATCTCGGCGATGCCCTCCCGCGTGGAGCCCACGCAGCTCAGGTGCGGCGCGGCCTCGAAACCCAGCGCCGCGATGTCGCGCACCGTGGCCAGGGTCTTCTCGCGCGTGGAGCCGCCGGCGCCGTAGGTGACGCTGAAGAACTCCGGCTCGACCGCGGCGAGCTCGCGCACGACGGTCTTGAGCTTGTCGCTGCCCACCGGCGTGTTGGGCGGAAAGAACTCGAAGCTCACCGGCACGCGCCGGGGCAGGACAGGGGAGGTGCTCATGGGGAATCGGGTGCGGGCGAGGCCAGGCGGGCCTCGATGAAGAACTCGCGGTTGCCGTCACCGCCGGTGGTGGGGCTGTCGCGCCAGGCGACGACCTGCAGCCCCAGCCGCGCGCAGGCCTTGCGCAGCTTGGCCTCCACGTGGCCGTAGGCGGCCGGGCTCTTGACCAGGCCGTTCTTGCCGATGTCGACCGGCTGCAGCTCGAACTGCGGCTTGACGAGGAACAGCAGCGTGCCCTCGGGCGCGAGCAGCGGGATGAGCGCCGGCAGCACCAGCGTCAGCGAGATGAAGGACAGGTCGCCGGTGATGAAGCCGAAGCCCCCGGGCGGCAGCGGCGCCCCGGCATCGACCAGCTGCCCGCGCGTGAGCGAGCGGGCGTTCACGCCCTCGAGGCAGGTGACGCGCGGGTCGGCCGCCAGGCGGGGGTGCAGCTGGCCGTGGCCCACGTCGACACCCACCACGTGGGCGGCGCCGGCGGCGAGCAGCACGTCGGTGAAGCCGCCGGTGCTCTGGCCCACGTCCAGCGCGGTGGCGCCGTGCAGGTCGAGCCCGGCCTCGCGCAGCACGCCCTCGAGCTTCAGGCCGCCGCGCGACGCCCAGCGCAGCTCGGCGTCGTCGGTGACCTCGAGGGCGCAGCCGTCGGGCAGCTCGTCGCCCGCCTTCTTCGGCACCACCCAGCCCTGCGGCCCCAGCCAGCGCACGGCCCCGCGCTCGATCAGCCGCTGCGCGGCCGAGCGGCTGGGGGCCAGGCCCTGGGCGACGAGAAGTTGGTCTGCACGCATCTGTGTCGGGCGCAAAGGAGTTGCCCGGCGGCTGCCGCGGATCCGGCTTGGCCGGTCCGCTGGCAGCGCCCCCCTGAGGGGGAGGCGCCGGAGGCGCTTCGGGGGTGGGTCAGTACCGGTAGGTGTCGGGCTTGTAGGGGCCCTGCTTGGGCACGCCGATGTAGGCGGCCTGCTCGTCCGTCAGCTCGGTCAGCTGGGCGTTGAGCTTCTTCAGCTGCAGGCGCGCCACCTTCTCGTCCAGGTGCTTGGGCAGCACGTACACCTTGCCGGCCTGGTAGGCCTCGGGCTTGGTGAACAGCTCGATCTGGGCGATCGTCTGGTTGGCGAAGGAGCTGCTCATCACGTAGCTCGGGTGGCCCGTGGCGCAGCCCAGGTTCACCAGCCGGCCCTTGGCCAGCATGATGATGCGCTTGCCCGGCTTGCCATCCACGCCCGGGAAGATGACGTGGTCGACCTGCGGCTTGATCTCCTCCCACTGGTACTGCTCCAGCGAGGCGATGTCGATCTCGTTGTCGAAGTGGCCGATGTTGCAGACGATCGCCTGGTCCTTCATGCGGGCCATGTGCTCGTGCGTGATCACGTGCTTGTTGCCGGTGGCCGTGACGAAGATGTCGGCCTGCGAGCAGGCGTCCTCCATGGTCACCACGCGGTAGCCTTCCATGGCCGCCTGCAGGGCGTTGATGGGGTCGATCTCGGTCACCCACACCTGGGCCGACAGCGCACGCAGCGCCTGCGCCGAGCCCTTGCCCACGTCGCCGTAGCCGCACACCACGGCGACCTTGCCGGCGATCATCACGTCGGTGGCGCGCTTGATGCCGTCCACCAGGCTCTCGCGGCAGCCGTAGAGGTTGTCGAACTTGCTCTTGGTGACGGAGTCGTTCACGTTGATGGCGCGGAACAGCAGCGTGCCCTTGGCGCTCATCTCGTTCAGGCGGTGCACGCCGGTGGTCGTCTCCTCCGTCACGCCGATGATCTGCGCGCTCTTGCGGGTGTACCAGGTCGGGTCCACCGCCAGCTTGGCCTTGATCGCGGCGAACAGCTCGCGCTCCTCCTCGCTGCCCGGGTTCGCCAGCACGCTGGCGTCCTTCTCGGCGCGCTGGCCCAGGTGCATCAGCAGCGTGGCGTCGCCGCCGTCGTCCAGGATCATGTTCGGGCCTTCGCCGGCGCTGCCGGCCGGGCCGAAGTCGAAGATGCGGTGGGTGTAGTCCCAGTAGTCCTTGAGCGACTCGCCCTTGTAGGCGAACACCGGCGTGCCGGTGGCCACCAGCGCCGCGGCGGCGTGGTCCTGGGTGGAGTAGATGTTGCACGAGGCCCAGCGCACCTGGGCACCCAGGGCCTGCAGCGTCTCCACCAGCACGGCGGTCTGGATGGTCATGTGCAGGCTGCCGGTGATGCGCGCTCCCTGGAGCGGCTGGCTCGCGGCGAATTCCTCGCGGATGGCCATCAGGCCGGGCATCTCCGTCTCGGCGATGCGGATTTCCTTGCGGCCCCAGTCGGCCAGGCCGATGTCGGCGATGGCGTGCTCGGGGGCGGTGGTGGGCAGGGCAGCGTTCATGGCTTCTCCAGGGTCGGGGCGTGACGGGGTGACCCGCGGCGCGCGCGATGGACGTGGAGAGAACCGGATAGAAAACGCGACTCACCCACGACACCGAGCGGTGCGGGTGAGCGCCGTTGCAGAGGTCAAACGCTCCGAGCCTGGGGCCAGTGGTGTCGGCCTTGCAACGCTCCTCGGAACGAGGCCGAGATTCTAGCGCCGCGCGGCCCGGCGTGTGGCCGCGCGGCGTGAAGGAATCGAGCCGCCGGCCGGCTCAGGACGACTGGGCGGACGCCAGCTGGTCGTCGCCGATGCTGGGCACCAGCGAGGGCCGGCCCACGATCAGCGGGTCCACCGGCCCGATCGTGGCCAGGTCGCGCGCGGCGTAGGGCAGGCGGTGCAGCACGTAGCGCATGGCGTTCAGGCGCGCGCGCTTCTTGCAGTCGCTCTTGATCACCGTCCAGGGGGCGTCGGAGGTGTCGCAGTGCAGGAACATGGCCTCCTTGGCCCGGGTGTAGTCGTCCCACTTGTCCAGGCTGGCCTGGTCGATGGGCGAGAGCTTCCACTGCTTGAGCGGGTGCAGCTCGCGCTCCTTGAAGCGGCGGCGCTGCTCGGCGCGGCTGACCGAGAACCAGAACTTGAACAGGTGCACGCCCGAGCGCACCAGCTGGCGCTCGAACTCGGGCGCCTGGCGCAGGAACTCCTGGTACTCCGCGTCGGTGCAGAAGCCCATCACCCGCTCCACGCCGGCGCGGTTGTACCAGCTGCGGTCGAACAGCACGATCTCGCCGGCCGTGGGCAGGTGCTGGATGTAGCGCTGGAAGTACCACTGCCCGCGCTCGACCTCGCTGGGCTTCTCCAGCGCCACCACGCGCGCGCCGCGGGGGTTCAGGTGCTCCATGAAGCGCTTGATGGTGCCGCCCTTGCCGGCGGCGTCGCGGCCCTCGAAGACGATCACCACCCGCTGGCCCGTCTCCTTCACCCAGGCCTGCAGCTTCAGCAGCTCCACCTGCAGGCGGTACTTCTGCTTCTCGTAGGTGGCGCGCGTCAGCAGGTGCCGGTAGGGGTACTTGCCCTCGCGCCAGCCGGGCGCGAGTTCGACATCCGCCTCGCTCGGCACCTCGGCCACCTCGCGCGGGAACAGGGCCTGGCGCAGGGCGCGGCGGTCGTCCGGCGAGGCGCCTGCCAGCAGGGTGCGCAATTCGCCCAGCGGTCCGCTGCCGTCACGGTGGTCGCGCGCCAGGATGTCGGCCACCACGGCGGCCTGCACGCCGCGTGCGCCCGAGGTGGCCGCGGCCACCGTCTCGGCGGCCACGGTGGCGCGGGTGCGGCGGGGCGTGCGCTCGGCGGGTGCCGGGGTCACCGGCGTCGTCGGTGCGGCGGTGGCGGGCCGCGCCGTCGCCCGCCGACGCGGGGCGGCCGGGGGTGCCTCGGCCGGGGTGGCCGTGCGCCGGCGGGTGCGGGGGGTGGCAGCGGTGATCGGGTCCTTGGCCATGGCGGCGAGCCCGCAGAAGTGGGCCGTGGAGGGTGGTGGACCTGCCATCATCCGCCCGCTGCCGGCCGGGGCGCCTTGATGGCAGTCAACGTGACGCCCAGGTGACAGGGCCGGTGCGGGGTCAAGCCGGCCCGGCGCTGTGTGACACTGGACCGATGCCGTCGCCACCTGCCCGCCCCGCCGTTGCCTGCCCCGAGGGCGCCCGGCCGTGGTCGCAGGCGCCGGCCACCGCGCTGGCCGGCCTGGCGGGCGTGCTCACCGACATCGACGACACGCTCACCCGCGACGGCGTGGTGGAGCCCGCGGCGGCGCAGGCGCTCGGTCGGCTGGCCGCCGCCGGCCTGCCGGTGATCGCTGTCACCGGCCGCCCCGCCGGCTGGAGCGAGGACGTGCTGCACACGCTGCCCGTGGCGGCGGTGGTGGCCGAGAACGGCGGCGTGATGCTGCGCCGCGCGCCGGGCGGGCGCGGCCTGCAGCGGGATTTCGTGCAGCCCGACACCGAGCGTGCGCACAACCAGCGCCGGCTGGCCGACTGCGCCGCCGCGGTGCTGCAGGCCGTGCCCGGTGCCACGCTGGCGCGCGACAGCGCGGGCCGGCTGACCGACATCGCGGTGGACCACAGCGAGTTCGCCCACCTCGGCGAGGCGCAGATCGACGCCGTGCTGGCGGTCATGCGCGCGCACGGGCTGACGGCCACGGTGAGCTCCATCCACGTCAACGGATGGATAGGCGGCCACAGCAAGTGGACGGCGGCCGAGTGGGCCGTGCCCACGGTCACGGGCCGGCCGCTGGCGCCGGCGCAGTGGCTGTACGTGGGCGACTCCACCAACGACGAGCCGCTGTTCCAGCGCCTGCCGTGGTCGGTGGGCGTGGCCAACATCGTGCGCTTCTGGCCCGTGCTGCGGCATCGCCCGGCCTACGTGACGGCCGGCGAGCGCGGGCAGGGCTTCGCCGAGGTGGCGGCGGCCCTGCTCGCGGCCCGCGGCGCCGCGGCGGCATGCGCGTGATGCCGTCCCCCTGGCGCGCGGCGGCGGCGCTGGCGCTGGCCGCGGCGGTGTCGCTGGGCCTGGCACGCTTCAGCTACGCGCTGCTGCTGCCCGCCATGCGGGCGGACCTGGGGTGGAGCTACTTCACCGCCGGGGCGATGAACACGCTCAACGCCGCCGGCTACCTGGTCGGCGCGCTGCTCATGCCCTGGGCCATGGCACGCGCCGACGCGCGCCGCCTGATGCTGGCGGGCGGCGCGCTGGCGGCCGCCGCGCTGGCCGCGCACGGCCTGGCCCCGGGCGACACGGCGCTGTACGCACTGCGCTTCGTCACCGGCGTGGCCAGCGCAGCCAGCTTCGTGGGTGGCGGCCTGCTGGCCGCGCGCCTGGCCGCCTCGCCGGCCGTGGGCACCCGCGGCGGCCTGGTGCTGGGGCTGTACTACGGCGGCACGGGCCTGGGCATCGTGGGCGGTGCGCTGTGGCTGCCGGGCTGGCTGTCGCCCGGGGCCCTGGGCGAGCCGGCGCTGGCGTGGGGCGCGGCCGCCTGGCGCAGCGCCTGGCTGGGCCTGGCGGTGCTGGCAGCCGCCGCCACGGCGCTGTGCGCGGCGGGCACCCGGCAGCTGGCCGCCCCGCCAGTGGCGCGCAGCCCCGCGGCGCGTGCGCCCCTGGCGCCGCTGGCCGCGGGCCTGGCGGGCTACCTCTGCTTCGGCCTGGGTTACATCGGCTACATGACCTTCATCGTCACGCTGCTGCGCGAGCAGGGTGCCTCCACCGGCGTCGTGACGGCGTTCTACACCTTGCTGGGGCTGGGGGTCTGCGGCAGCTCCTGGCTGTGGGCCGGGCTGCTGCAGCGCCACCGCAGCGGCCGGCCGATGGCGCTGCTCAACGGCCTGCTGGCCGCGGCCACTGCGCTGCCGGTGCTCAGCGCGCACCCGGTGGCCGTGTTCGCCAGCGGCACGCTGTTCGGGTCGGTGTTCCTGTCGGTGGTGGCGTCCACCACCGCGCTGGTGCGGCACAACCTCCCGCCCGAGGCCTGGGCGCGTGGCATCGCCGCCTTCACCATCGTGTTCGCCGCCGGGCAGATCGTCGGGCCGGGGCTGGTCGGACGCATCGCCGACGGCGCCGGCGGCCTGGCGCGCGGCTTCCTCATCAGCGCGGCCGTGCTGGCCGCGGGTGCCGGGCTGGCCCTGGCACAGCGGGCCGGGGCGCGCCCACCGTGAAGCGCAGTCAGCCGGCCAGACCCAGGAAGGCCTCCAGGCGACCGCGTTCCTCGTCGAGCGCTGGCGGGAAGGCCGGATCGCGCGGCGCGCGGCCGCTCACGTAGCCCGCGTCGAGCGCCAGCTGGCCACCCTGGACGGCTGCATTGGCCCAGCCCACCACCTCGCCGCGCCACAGCAGCGGCAGGGCGTAGTAGCCGAGCTGCCGGCGAGGCGCCGGGGTGTAGGCCTCGAAGCGGTAGGCCCAGCCCCAGAAGAGCTCGAAGCGGCGGCGGTCCCACACCACCGGGTCGAACGGCGCCAGCAGGTGCACGCGCTCGGGTACCCGGTGGCGGCGCGAGCCGGGGTCCTCTCCGTCGGGCCAGTACCAGTCCACGCCGTCCACGCGCGCATGGGGCAGCCGGGCCTTGGCGCGCGCCAGGGCGGCCGCGCGGCCGCTGTCCCACTGCGGGGCGCCGCCGCGCAGCAGGCCCAGCAGCTGGCCCAGGCTGGCGGCGGGCAGCGGCGCGTACTTGGCCACCACCAGGTCCACCAGCGCGTCGAGGCGCGCCACGACCTCGGCCGGGTCGTCCACGGGCGGCATGGCGTCGCGCGCGGCATAACACCGCGTGCCGCCCTCACGCCGGGCCACGCGCAGCAGGCCGCGGTAGTGCATGCCGTCCAGCAGCTGCGTGCTGGCATTGGACGACCCGCCGAACCAGTTGCGCGTCTTGCCGTGGGCGAAGGCGGCGTCCACCTCACGCGGGTGCACGCAGCCGCGCGCGCGCACGAAGTCCAGCACCTCCTGCGCCTGGCGCCACCGCTCCGGTGGCCACGCGGTGCGGGCGGTGCGCGGGTGCATCAGCGCGGCATGCCGGCGCGGCAGGAAGCCGTAGTTGACGAAGAAGTCCTCCTCCACGGCCAGGCGGGCGTAGCGGCGCTCCAGGTCACCGGCAAGGTAGCCCGTGACCCGGTGGCGCAGGGTGAGGTCCTGGGCCCGGGCGGGCGCGCGGATCGGGTCGGCCTGCACGAACCCCAGCCGCTCGATGGCGCGCGGCAGGGTGGTGGGCGTGAACAGGCTGCGCGCCAGGGCATGGCGGCGCAGGTCGTCGAGCGTGAGGGGGCGCGGCATGGACCGCGCATGATGCCCAAAAAGCGACGGGCGCCCTGGGGCGCCCGTGGGGGAGGGGCGCGAGTCGAGCTGCGCCCGGGAACCGATACCGCGCCATGCGCGGCGGGCTTACAGCCCGGCGGCCGCGCGCAGCGCCGCGGCCTTGTCGGTCCGCTCCCAGGTGAACTCCGGTTCCTCGCGGCCGAAGTGGCCATAGGCGGCGGTCTTCTGGTAGATCGGGCGCTGCAGGTCCAGCATCTGGATGATGCCCTTGGGCCGCAGGTCGAACAGCTCGTTCACCAGCTCGGCGATGCGCTCGTCCGGGACCACGCCGGTGCCTTCGGTGTAGACGGTGACGTTCATCGGCCGGGCCACGCCGATGGCGTAGGCCACCTGGATCTGGCACTGGCGCGCCAGGCCGGCGGCCACCACGTTCTTGGCCACGTAGCGCGCCGCGTACGCGGCGGAACGGTCGACCTTGGTCGGGTCCTTGCCGCTGAAGGCGCCACCGCCGTGCGGGCAGGCGCCGCCGTAGGTGTCCACGATGATCTTGCGGCCGGTGAGGCCACAGTCGCCCTGCGGGCCGCCGATGACGAAGCGGCCGGTCGGGTTGATCAGGAAGCGCGTGTCCTTCAGCCACTCCTTGGGCAGCACCGGCTTGATGATCTCCTCGATCACCGCCTCGGTGAACTCGGGCTTCATCTTGGCGCCGTCGCTCATCTCTGGGCTGTGCTGGGTGGACAGCACCACGGTGTCCACCGAGTGCGGCTTGCCGTCCACGTAGCGCATGGTCACCTGGCTCTTGGCGTCCGGCCGCAGGAAGGGCAGGCGGCCGTCCTTGCGCAGCTGGGCCTGGCGCTCCACCAGGCGGTGGGCGTAGTAGATGGGCGCGGGCATCAGCTCGGGCGTCTCGTCGCAGGCGTAGCCGAACATCAGGCCCTGGTCGCCGGCGCCGATGTTCAGGTAGTCGTCGCTGGCGCGGTCCACGCCTTGCGCGATGTCATTGCTCTGCTTGTCGTAGGCCACGAGCACGGCACAGCCCTTGTAGTCGATGCCGTACTCGGTGTTGTCGTAGCCGATGCGCTTGATGGTGTCGCGCGCGACCTGGATGTAGTCGACGTGCGCATTGGTGGTGATCTCGCCGGCCAGGACCACCAGGCCCGTGTTGGTGAGCGTCTCCGCGGCCACGCGCGAGACCGGGTCCTGCGTGAGGATGGCGTCCAGGATCGCGTCCGAGATCTGGTCGGCGACCTTGTCGGGGTGGCCTTCGGAAACCGATTCCGAGGTGAAGAGATAATCGTTCGCCACTGCGGGTGTGCTCTTGCGGTTGCGGGTTCGTCGAAGCAGCCCGGGGTCGGGCTTCGCGTCGCTCCACTTGGCAACCTGGCAAGGTGGCGAACGCTTTAGCGGTATTTGGCCGCCATGGTGGCGTGCCACCCGGCAGGCAGTCGGTGGAACACCGCCTGCGTCGCCCCGCAAGTTGTCCTGTTAACTCGGCGACCGGCGCATTATAGAGACGCCTCCTTTTCCGGTATGACCCTGATTCTGCGCTGGCTGTCCCGCTGGCCGCTGGCCCGGCTGCACGCGCTGGGGGCGGCGCTGGGCTGGCTCACCTGGGCCCTGTCGCCCACCTACCGCCGCCGCATGGCGGCCAACGTCGCGCTGGCGGGCGTGGACCCCGCGGACGCCCGGCGCGCCGTGGCCGAAGCCGGCCGCATGGCCGCCGAGGTGCCGTGGCTGTGGCTCATGCCGGAGGGCGAGCGGCTGGGCGAGCGCGTGCGCTGGGAAGGCGCCGAGGTCATCCGCGATGCGCTGGCCGCCGGGCGCGGCCTCATCCTGCTCACCCCGCACCTGGGCAGCTTCGAGGTGGCCGCCCGCTCCGCCGTGGAGCACTTCGACGCCCCCATCACCGTGCTGTACCGGCCGGCGCGCCAGCCGTGGCTGCGCCAGCTGGAGGAGACCGCCCGCGCGCGGCCGCAGATGGCCACGGCCCCGGCCTCGCTGGCGGGCGTGCGCCAGATGCTGAGGGCGCTGCGCCGTGGCGAGATGGTGGGCCTGCTGCCCGACCAGGTGCCGCCGCTGGGGCAGGGCGTGTGGGCGCCGTTCTTCGGCCGCCCCGCCTACACCATGACCCTGGCCGCACGCCTGGCGCAGCAGACCGGCGCGGCCGTGGGCCTGGCCTGGTGCGAGCGCCTGCCGCACGGGCGCGGTTTCGTGGTGCGCCTGCAGGCCCTGCCCGGCCCCTGGCCCGAGGACGACGTGGCCGCCGCCACGCGCGTGAACGAGGCGATGGAGCGCGCGGTGCGCGCGCTGCCGTCGCAGTACCTGTGGGGCTACCACCGCTACAAGTCGCCGCGCCGCCTGAGGCCGGATGAAGGAATGGAGACACGATGAGTGCTGCGCTGCAGAACGCCGCGGCG
The DNA here is from genome assembly GCF_041918995.1 of Ideonella sp. GTDB lineage: Bacteria > Pseudomonadota > Gammaproteobacteria > Burkholderiales > Burkholderiaceae_C > Ideonella. The sequence goes on from NZ_JAYRUN010000005.1 coordinate 216,767, forward strand.
AAGGGGGTGCTGGCGCTGCTGCGCGTGGTGCACCGCTGGCCGCTGGGCGTGCAGGCGCGACTGGGGTGGACGCTGGGCGCGCTGCTGCACGCGCTGGCCCGGCGGCGCCGGCGCATCGCCGAGCGCAACCTCGATCTGTGCTTCCCCGCCTGGCCCGCCGAGCGCCGGCGCGCGGTGGTGCGCGAGCACTTCGGCTGGCTCGGCCGCAGCCTGGTCGAGCGCGGGCTGCTGTGGTTCGCGCCGGCCGAGCGGCTGAAGTCGCTCATCCACGTGGAGGGCGACGTGCAGTTCGCCGAGCGCCACGACGGGCCCGTGATGTGGCTGGTGCCGCACTTCATGGGCCTGGACGTGGCCGGGGTGGCCACGCTGCTGTACCAGGGCCGCTACGCCGCGTCCATCTACCAGCGCCAGAGCAACCCGGTGTTCGACGCCGCCATGCGCGCCGGCCGCCTGCGCTTCGGCAACGCGGAGATCTTCTCGCGCCACGAGAAGGCGCTGCCGCTGATGCGTGCCATCAAGCGCGGCGCCGCCTTCTTCAACCTGCCGGACATGGACTTCGGCGCCCGGGACGCGGCCTTCGTGCCCTTCTTCGGCGTGCCGGCTGCCACGCTGCTGGCGCCGGCCCGCATGGCCGCCAGCCTGCGCATGGTGGTGCAGCCCGTGGTGGCCGAGATCCTGCCCGGCGGGGCCGGCTACCGCGTGCGCTTCCTGCCGCCCTGGACCGATTTCCCCGGCGCCGACGACGAGGTGGCCGCCACCCGCCGCATCAACGCCTTCATCGAAGGCGAGATCGCGCGCAACCCGGCCCAGTACCTGTGGGTGCACCGGCGCTTCAAGACCCGGCCGAAGGGCGAGCCGAAGCTCTACTGACGCTTCGGCCGGGAGCAGCCGTCAGTAGCTGATTTCCAGCGAATAGGTGCCGGCAGGGCCCACGGGGCCCGAGGCGTACGTCACCCGCAGGTACACGGGGCCTTGCACCGTGCAGGAGGTGACGGGGTCCATCTGGCCCACGCCGTTGCGGCTGCTGGCGATGGTGCGGTTGTTCTTGTCCACGAGCGCCAGGTTGTAGTCGCCCGACGGGTTGGGCGCGAGCGTGGCGGCGATGCATTCGCCTCCGGGGATGTAGCCGACGCGGTAGACGTCCACATCGGACGTGGACGCCATGGTGCCCTGGACCAGGGGCAGCTTGTTGGGATCGACGGCCTGGGCCGATGCCAGGGTGTTGTTCGGTTCCCGTTCAATGACCACGGTCATGGCATGCACCGCGGTCGCGGCCAATGCCATGGCGCCGGCAAGTGCCCAGGTACGCTGGAAGAAGCAAGAATGGATCATGGTGGTGCAGATAGGTCTGCGCCTTGTTGTTGTCGCCGGCAGGCTCGCGCCATGGCCCCCGGTCATCCCTCCCACACGGGCATTGTGCGGACGGGTCGCCCTGGCGCAAGCGTGAGAACGAGGGGGGTCGATAATCCCCCCATGCGTGTCCGCTTCACCAAGATGCACGGCGCCGGCAACGATTTCGTCGTGCTCGATGCCACCCGTGCGCCGCTCGACCTGAACCCCGCCCAGCTGCGCCGGCTCGGCGACCGGCGCTTCGGCGTCGGTGCCGACCAGATCCTCGTCGTGGAGCCGGCCTCCCGGGCCGATGTCGACTTCCGCTACCGCATCTTCAACGGGGCCTCGGGCGCCGAGGTGGAGCATTGCGGCAACGGGGCGCGCTGCTTCGTGCGCTACGTGCGCGAGCACGGCCTGACCACCCGCGACACCGTGCGCGTCGAGACCCTGAACAACCTGCTGGAGCTGCATGCGCAGCCCGACGGCCGGGTCACGGTGAACATGAACCGGCCCGTGTTCGAGCCGGCGCAGGTGCCGTTCGACAGCGAGGGCCTCACGCCGCGCGAGCTCGGCGGCATGCCGCTGTGGCCGCTGGAGGTGCCCGACGACCGGCGCAGCCGCAAGGCCGGCACGCGCCAGGTGGAGGTGGCGGTGCTGTCCATGGGCAACCCGCATGCGGTGCTGCGCGTGGACAACGTCAACGAGGCGCCGGTGGCCGAGCTCGGCCCGCTGCTGGAGGCCCACCCCCGCTTCCCGCGCAAGGTGAACGTGGGCTTCCTGCAGGTGCTGGGCCGCTCGCAGGTGGCGCTGCGCGTGTTCGAGCGCGATGCCGGCGAGACGCTGGCCTGCGGCACCGGCGCCTGCGCGGCCGTGGTGGCCGGCATCCGCCTGGGCTGGCTGGACAGCCGCGTGGACGTCGACATGCGCGGCGGCCGCCTGACCATCGAATGGGCCGGGGCCGAGGCCACCGGCGACTGGGCCCCGGTGTGGATGACGGGCCCGGCCGAGACCGTCTTTGAAGGAGAGATCGAGCTGTGAACGCAACCACCTCGCTCGGCGTGCAGGGCATCACCGAGGACGACATCGCCACCTACCTGGCGCAGACGCCCGGCTTCTTCGAGCGCCATGCCGAGCTGCTGGCCTCCATCCAGCTGGCCAGCCCGCACGGCGGGCGCGCGGTGTCGCTGCAGGAGCGGCAGATGGACATGCTGCGCGAGCGCATCAAGGGCCTGGAGCGGCGCATCATCGAGATGATCCGCGCCGGCCACGACAACGAGGCGCTGGTCGGCAAGATGCACCGCTGGACCTGCGCCGTCATGCTCGCCCGCAGCGCCAGCGTGATGCCGCAGGTGCTCATCGAGGAGCTGAAGCACGAGTTCATGATCCCGCAGGCGGCGCTGCGCGTGTGGAACGTGGCCGAGCCGCATGCCGGCATGCCGTGGGCCCAGGCGGTGAGCGACGACCTCCGGACTTTCGCGGCCAGCCTGGCCCAGCCCTACTGTGGCCTGAACTCCGGCTTCGAGGCCGCCGCCTGGCTGGCCGCCGACGGCGCGCCGCCGCAGTCGCTGGCCCTGGTGCCGCTGCGCCTGGGCTCGGCGGCGGGCGAGTGCTTTGGCCTGCTGGCACTGGGCTCGCCCGACGCGTTGCGATTCCAGAGCGACATGGGCACCGAGTTCCTGCAGCAGGTGGGCGACATCGCCAGCGCCGCGCTGGGCAAGCTGCTGTGAGCCCCCACGCCCCCTCCCGGGGGCGCCTTGCAGGCCGCGCCGGGCACGGAGGCCCGGCCCCTCGGCAGGCACGGACAGTCCTCAGGACTGTCCATGTCCGGCCTCGGCCCCCCGAGGGGGCTCGCGCAGCGGACCGGCGGAGCCGGATCCGCGCACGCCACTGGGGGTGCGACGGCTGCTGCGCAGCGCCGCCGGCCCATCGCGGTTAGGCCCGGCTGTGGTTGTCGAGACCTACCTTACCCACCTGCGCGCGGAGCGCCATCTGGCGCCGCGCACGCTGGCGCTGTATGCCGATGCGCTGCGGCGGCTGGTGGAGGGTGCGCAGGGGCTCGGCGTGGCGCTCGCCTCGCTGCAGCCGCACCATGTGCGCGCGCTGATGGCGCAGGCGCATGGCACGGGGCTGTCGCCCCGCAGTCTGGCGCTGCTGCTGTCGGCCTGGCGCGGCTTCTACCGCTGGTGGGGCCGGCAGGGTGGCGTGGCGCTCAACCCGGTGGACGGCGTGCGGCCGCCCAAGGCGCCCAAGCCGCTGCCCAAGGCGCTGGCGGTGGACCAGGCGGTGGCCCTGGCCGAGCAGGCGCCCGCCGCCGACGACCCCGCCCTGGCCGCCCGCGACCACGCCATCGTCGAGCTGCTGTACGGCAGCGGACTGCGTGTGGGCGAACTGGTGGGGCTGGATGTGCAGCCGGGTGCGGCCTCGGCCGGCTGGGTGGACCTGGCCGGCGCCGAGGCCCAGGTGCGCGGCAAGGGCGCCAAGTGGCGCAGCGTGCCGGTGGGCGGCCCGGCGCGGCAGGCGCTCGCGGCCTGGCTGGCGTGGCGCGCGGGCATCGCGCGGCCGGAGGAACCGGCCCTGTTCGTCAGCCAGCGTGGCACCCGGCTGTCCGACAGCCAGGTGCGCTCGCGGCTGAAATCACTGGCGCTGCAGGCCGGCCTGCCCACGCAGGTGCACCCGCACATGCTGCGCCACAGCTTCGCCTCGCACCTGCTGCAGTCCAGCGGCGACCTGCGCGCCGTGCAGGAGCTGCTCGGCCACGCCGACATCCGCACCACCCAGGTCTACACGCGGCTCGACTTCCAGCACCTGGCCAAGGTGTACGACGCCGCCCACCCGCGCGCGCGCAAGCGCTGAGCCCGCCGGTGTGCGTCCGCGGCCGCGCCGCGGGCCCGGCGCTGGGCGTCACTTGCCCGTGGAATGCATCAGCGTGATGGTGCTGCCGCCGCCTTCGCTGGCGGGGCCGACGTGCACCTGCATGCTTTCCTGCACCGGCTTGTCGCGCACGATCATGAGCTGCAGCTCGCCGTTGCTGGAGGAATCGACCACGGTGGCGCCTTCGCCGCGGCCCTTGAGCTGGCCGCGGTACCACTCGGCCACCTTCTGCGGCGCCGCGTCCGAGCTCAGCTCCACGCTGGCCATGCTCATCTCGCCGTTGCGCATGCGCGTGCCCTTGTCGGCCACCGGCTGGGCGCCCGGGTAGAAGGGCAGGCCCAGCTCCTGCTCGGTGACCTTGGCATTGCCCATCTCCATCTTGAAGGCCTTGCCGTTCTCGTCCGTGCCCTCGGCGGTGACGCCGCCGGAGGACAGATCGACCTTGGCGTTGCCGCCGTTCTGGTTGATCTGCGCCTCGATCATCTTCTCGGCCGCCTTCTCGGAGGTGGCCTCGCTCACGCTGTCGGCCACCTTGCCGCAGCCGGCCAGCAGGCCGGTGGCGAGCATGGCCGCCAGGGCGGTGGTGAGCAGGGCGGTGCGGGGCGAGTGGGTGGACATCGGTTCTCCTCCAAAGGTGTGTCGTGGCGAAATTGTCCGTGCCCGCAGGGCAGCGGCGGGCACGCTGCACCTGCAGATTAGGGATGCCGGCCGCCCGTCCCGCCGCTGACGCCATCCATCGCGCGCGTGGCGCCATCCGTCGCATGGGCAGCTGCCACGCCCGGGGGGCCGCACAGAATGCCGGCGGCCGCCCCGGCCGGAGGAGAGTCCCGTGCGCCCTGTGTTCCTGCGTACCGCCTGCGTGGCGGCGTGTCTGGCCGCTGCCACCCTGGCGGCGCCAGCGGCTGCCGCCGATCCCACCCCTGCGCTGCCGTCCGCGGCGCCCGCCTCGGCGGTGGCCAGCACGGTCGACGCCGTGCCCGCCATCCGCCCGGTGGACGACGCCTGGCGCGCCGCGCTGCCCCTGGACGCGCAGGCGGCTACCCGTGCCTACCTGGACCGCCTGTCCCCTGAGGCCAAGGCGCGCTCGGATGCCTACTTCGAGGGCGGCTACTGGCTGCTGCTGTGGAACATGCTGCTGGGCGTGGCCATCGCCGCGCTGCTGCTGTGGACGCGACCGTCCACCGCAGTGCGCGACTGGGCGCGCCGCGTGGCGCCCTGGCGCTGGCTGGCCGATGCGATGTACGGCGGCGCCTATGTGGCCGCCAGCTCGGTGCTGGCCTTCCCGCTCACCGTGTACCAGGGCTTTGTGCGCGAGCACGCCTACGGCCTGGCCACCCAGGGCTTCGGCGCCTGGCTGGGCGAGCAGCTCATCGGCCTGGCCGTGGCCGTGGTGATGACGGCTGTCGGCGTGGCCGTGCTGTACGCGGTGCTGCGCCGTGCGGGTGAACGCTGGTGGATGTGGGCCACGGGCGTGGCCGTGGGCCTGATGGCGCTGGGCGTGCTGGTGGCGCCGGTGTGGATCGACCCGCTGTTCAACACCTACCGGCCGGTGGAGGACGGGCCGGTGAAGCGCGCGGTGCTGGCCATGGCGCACGCCAACGGCGTGCCCACCGACCAGGTGATGGAGGTCGACGCATCACGGCAAACCACGCGCGTCAGCGCCAACGTCTCGGGCATCGGCGGCACGGCCTCCATCCGCCTGAACGACAACCTGCTGCGCCGCTCCAGCGAAGCCGAGATCCGCGCCGTGATGGCGCACGAGATCGGCCACTACGCCATGGGCCACGTGCCGCAGACGCTGCTGCAGTTCGGCGTGCTGCTGTTCGCGGGCTTCGGTGCCTCGGCGTGGGTGATGCACCGGCTGCTGCGCCGCTACGGCGAGCGCTGGCGCCTGCCAGGTGGCGCGGCCGCGGTGGCCGACGTGGGCTCGCTGCCGCTGCTGGTGGGCGCGCTCGGCGTGTTCATGTTCCTGGCCACGCCGGTGACCAACACCATCGTGCGGACCATGGAAAGCCACGCCGACCTCTGGGCGCTCAACCTCGCCCGCGAGCCGCATGGCGAGGCCGAGGTGCTGCTCAAGCTGGCCGAATACCGCAAGACGGAGCCAGGCCCCTGGGAGGAGTTCATCTTCTTCGACCACCCCAGCGCGGCCACGCGCATCGGCATGGCGATGCGGTGGAGGGAGCAGCAGTTGCCGTGATCGACGGCTGAACGTGTCGGCCCCGCCCTACTGTGTCGGGATCTGGAAGAGGATCTTGAGACCTTCTCCATCATTGACGACGATGTCCGGCCACCGATCGCCATTGAGGTCGGCCAGCGCGAAGGATTCGGCGTGGACATAGGCAATTGGGAGCATGTACCTCAACTGTGAAATCACCTGTCCGTCGGCCTGAGGCAAGTACGCTGAAATCGATTGCCAACCGTCATGGAAAACGACCAGATCGCGAACGCCATCATCGTTCATGTCCGCCGTGTCCATGGCTCCCGGAGCATGGTCGGCAGCGAGCAGCTCGACGGGCTCGGCGAGCAGACCGGAGGCATCCTGGTAGTAGATTCCAAAGACTGCACGTTCGTAGTTGCCTCCCGTGGAGGCCACGATGTCGAGCCGACCGTCGGCGTTGGCGTCGAACAGCTCGGCGTCTTCCCAGGCGGTCGCCCCGAAATACGGCACCTGCACAGTGGTCAGGGGCTGGGTCTCGCCGAAGACGCCGGGGGCTGACTGCTCGATCCACACCTGCTCCGGCCCGCGCCCGCAAGTGCACCACGCCACGAAATCCACGAGGCCGTCACCACTGAGGTCACCCACGGTCATGCCCGCGGCGCCACCCCCGGTCAACACGGGCCGTTCGTGCGTCTTCGAGAACGACCCATCATCTTGCTGCGTCCAGACCACCAACGTGGGTGGTTGTGATCCTACGTCGCTGCGGCCTAAACCCACCAAATCCTGTAGCCCGTCGGCGTCGACATCGGCGATCTTGATGGCAATACTGAAGTCAGTGGTGACCCAATGGGCCGATGGGGCCAACTGCGAGCGTGCCCCTTGCGCCGAAAGGATGGTCACGCCGCAGTTTTCCCAGTAGCCGCTCTCGCTATAGGCACTGATGACCAGTTCCTCCCAACCGTCCCCGTTGATGTCGCTGGATCGCATAGCCGAGTGGCGGCAATACGATTCGTTCATCGGCACGTCATACGCTGGCGCGAACTTGCCGTGGCCCAAGCCGCGCAGCACGCTGGTCCGGGTCGGAAACTCGCGCGCCACGGCAAGATCGAGCAAGCCGTCACCGTCGAAGTCGCCCACCGCCACCGGCGCGTCGGACCCATGGGTCTCGAATTCGACCAGGGTCTCGAGGCGCATCGGCCACGACTCGGTCGTGAACTCGAGAAAGGGTTGCTGGGCGGGGGGGATCACTCCCAACTCTCGGCCGGACTGGCCGCGCACACTGGGCGCCAGCATCACGCGGTAGTGGGTACCTGGCCGCAAGCGATCAACGGGCGTCAGAGTGATGAGATTGCCGGAGACCTCCGTCCTCGTCGCGACCACCTCCGCGTCCGTCGTGAGGGCGACGGAATCGGGGGTGACGCTCGCCGCGTCCAACGGCTCACCGAATCGGATCACAACCGCACTCAGTATTGAAGCTTCGGCCCGCTCAGGTGAAGTCATGCCTTCCAAGTAGAGGGTCATGTTGGATCCATCACCGCCGCCCCCTGCACCGCCGGCCCCTGCACCGCCGCACCCGGCGAAGAGCGTCACGACAGCTAGACAGGCAAGCCAACAACGAGCACGTTTGCGGAACATGTTTCCCTTCCCTTCTGTATCCACACCCGGCGCCCCTGGCCGGTCACTTTGAGCCACATTCTGCATGTGTCCTGTCGGCGTCCGCTGACCTGCGGCGGCAGATTCCGCTCGGATGGTGGCGCGCCGGGCCAACGACTGGCACAGCCCGATGCGATCAGCGGTGGGCTCAGGCCAATGGCCTTCAGAATGGCATCGCGGGAAGGCCACCCATAGTGATTCCCCAGATGCGGGTCAGCGCCCGGCCTGACACGCCCTTCGTCACCTCGGGGGCCTTCACTGGGGAGCCCTCCAAGGCCGATCCGGACAAGCCGTTGGATGCGCGCACGACGGCCGGGATCGAGGTAGTTTCGGACTTGGCCTGTGCCCGGGAGGTGCTCTCGCCAACGTGGCCCATGGCAACTGTGAAACGCTTTGCGCTACAGATGGGCACCTGAGTTGACGCTACTGGCCACCTTGAGCGAAAACCGACAGGGCCGCTGGGACCGCCGCTGCCCCCTCTGCATCCTGTCGCCCCATCCCGCAGCCTGTCGCATCCCCCGCGACGCCCCGGCGGGCAGCCCCTACAGTGTCTTACATCACCAAGACACCACGAGGTGTGCCCATGACCACCTGGGATGACCGACAGCCGATCTACCGGCAGCTTGCCGACCGCCTGGCCGGTGCGCTGCTGGACGGCGAGCCGCCGGAGGGCGAGCCGATGCCGTCCGTGCGGGCCCTGGCCGCGCGCTTCATGCTCAACCCGCTCACGGTGGGCCGGGCGCTGCAGGCCCTGGCCGACGACGGCCTGCTGGACAACCGGCGCGGCGTGGGCCTGTTCGTGCGCTCCGGTGCGCGGGACCGGCTGCGCGAGCTGGAGCGCGAGCGCTTTCTGGCCCACGAATGGCCGACGCTGCGCACCCGGCTGCGCCGCCTCGGCCTGCGCCCCGCCGACCTGCAGCTGAACGACCTGCGCCCGGACGACACTGCCGGCGACGACACGAGGAGGACCGCCTGATGACCGCGCACCAAGACCCCCTGATCCAGGCCCGTGGCCTGGGCCTGCAGTACGGCCGCAAGCGCGCGCTCGACGGGCTGGACTTCACCATCGGCCGTGGCCGCGTGGTGGGCCTGCTGGGCCACAACGGCGCGGGCAAGACCTCGCTGATGAAGGCGCTGGTCGGCCTGGCCGACCACGAGGGCTCGCTGCAGGTGCTGGGCATGCAGCCGCGGCGCGACCGCGTGGCGCTGCTGCAGCAGGTGACCTACATCCCCGACGTGGCCATCCTGCCACGCTGGGCGCGGGTGGAGCAGCTCATCGAGCTCATGGCCGGCCTGCACCCGCGTTTCTCTGCCGAGCGCGCCCGCACGCTGCTGCGCCGCACCAGCGTGAACCCGGCCGACAAGGTGAAGTCGCTCTCGCGCGGCATGGTGGTGCAGACGCACCTGGCGCTGATCGCCGCGGTGGACGCCAGGCTGATGATCCTGGACGAGCCCACGCTCGGCCTGGACGTGCTCAGCCGCAAGGCCTTCTACGAGATGCTGATCGACGAGTGGTGCGACGGCGAGCGCAGTGTGATCATCTCCACCCACCAGGTGGAGGAGATCGAGGGCCTGCTGTCCGACGTGATGATGCTCAACGAGGGCAAGCTGGTGCTGGACATCCCGCTGGCCCAGATCGACGAGCGCTTCGTGGCCCTCAAGCACGACCCGCATGCGGCCGAGGCCATCGCCGCCGCGCACCCCATCCTGCGCTACCGCCAGCAGGGCGAGCCGGCCGCGCTGTTCGACGGCCCGCCGCCCGAGCAGGTGGCCGCGCTGGGCCGCCCCATGCGCCCCAGCCTGGTCGACCTGTTCGTCGCGCTGACGCGCGCCCCCGAGATCAACCCGCAGCGTTGAAAGGCCCCGCCATGACCGCGATGTCCACCTTCCCCACCCTGCTCCAGCGCGAGTGGATGCAGCACCGCCTCGGCTGGTGGCTGCTCGGCGCCGTGCCCCTGGCCGTGATGGTGCCGCTCATGCTCTTCGGCGAGATCCGCATGGGCAACGACCGCCCGTCGTCGCCGGAGACCGTGGCCCTGATGATCGGCGCGGGTTACACCTTCTTCGTCATGGTGCTCGTGCTCGGCGCCGTGGCCATCCAGGCGCCCGGCCTGGCGCGGCGCGACCAGCAGGACCGCTCGATCGAGTTCTGGCTGTCGCTGCCCATCGGCCACGTGCCGGCGCTGGGCGCCACGCTGCTGATGCACTGGGTGCTGCTGCCGCTGCTGGCGCTGGGCCTGGCCGCCGCCGGCGGCGTGGTGGCGGCGCTGATCGCCGTGGTGCGCGTCAATGGCGTCGACGCCCTGGTGCACATGGAAGGCGCCGCCCTGCTGATGCTGTGGCTGGGTGTCACCGCGCGTCTGGCGCTGGGCGTGGTGCTGGGGGCGCTGTGGCTCTCGCCCTTCCTCATGGGCGGCATGGCGGCCTCGGCCTGGCTCAAGCGCTGGGGCGTGCCGGTGGTGGGCGGCGGCCTGGTCCTCGTGGCCGTGCTGCTGGCCAACCTGTACGGCCAGCCCTGGCTGCTGGACCAGCTGGGCGCGCAGCTCGAGCACTTCGGCTGGGCCGTGGTGCCCAGCCAGCAGGGCAGCGACGACATCGACCAGATCCCGTTCCCCAGCGAGGGCGCGCCGGCGCTTGGCGGCTGGCTCTGGCAGGACACGCTGCTGGCGCTGGGCGACCTGGCATCGGTGCGTTTCGTGGCGGGCCTGGCCATCGCCGGCGCGGCGTTCGCCCTGCTGGTGTGGAAGCGCCGCCGCGGCTGAGCCGCACCCCGTTGCGGTGGGGCCTCCGACAGGCTCAGGCCGAACGGACCTCTCCACCGTTCGGGCTGAGCCTGTCGAAGCCCCGGCCGCAGGCCGGCGCCACCCCGCCCACGGCGCCAAGGCGACAATCACGCCATGAAAGTGATTCGCCTGCGTGAAGGCAAGGAACGTTCGCTGCTGCGGCGCCACCCCTGGGTGTTCGCCGGCAGCATCGCCAAGGGCCAGGCCGATGCCGGCGAGACGGTGCGCCTGGAAAGCCACGACGGGCGCTTCCTCGCCTGGGCGGCCTTCAGCCCCAGCTCCCAGATCCGCGCCCGCGCCTGGACCTTCGACGAAAACGAGCGCGTGGACCACGCGTTCTTCAAGCGCCGCATCGGCGCCGCCGTGGCCCTGCGCCAGCGGCTGGCGGTGGCCAGCGACGGCGTGCGCCTGATCCACGGCGAGGCCGACGGCCTGCCCGGCCTGGTGGTGGACCGCTACGGCGACCTGCTCTCGGCCCAGTTCTCCTCGGCCGGCACCGAGCGCTTCAAGCAGACCATCGCCGACGTGCTGCTGCAGGCCACGGGCTGCACCCGGCTCTACGAGCGCTCGGATTCCGGCGTGCGCGGGCTGGAGGGGCTGCCGCCGGTGACCGGCTGGCTGCGCGGGGCGGACGTGGCGGGGGGCGACACCACCGTCACCATCCGCGAGCACGCCTGGCAGCTCACGCTGGACGTGCACGAGGGCCACAAGACCGGCTTCTACCTGGACCAGCGCGACAACCGCGCGCGCCTGGCCGACTGGGTGCGCCGCTTCGGCTGCCGCCGCGTGCTGAACTGCTACAGCTACACCGGCGGCTTCAGCGTGGCCGCGCTGGCCGGCGGCGCCGAGCAGGTCACCAGCGTGGATTCCTCCGCGCCGGCCCTGGCCCGCGCCACCGCCCACGTGGCGCTCAACGGCTTCGACCCCGCGCGGCACCGCGCGGTGGACGCCGACGTGAACGCCTTCCTGCGCGAGGCGCTGAAGAACGGCGAGACCTACGACGCCATCGTGCTGGACCCGCCGAAGTTCGCGCCCACGGCGTCGCACGCCGAGCGCGCGGCGCGCGCCTACAAGGACATCAACCGCCTGGGGCTGAAGCTGCTGGCGCCCGGCGGCCTGCTGCTCACCTTCAGCTGCTCGGGCGGCGTGGGGGCGGAGCTGTTCCACAAGATCGTCGCCGGCGCCGCCATGGACGCGGGCGTGGACGGCGCCATCCTGGCCCGCCTGGAAGGCGCGCCCGACCACCCCACCACGCTGATGTTCCCCGAGGGCGAGTACCTCAAGGGCCTGGCGATCCTGAAGAGCTGAGCCCGCGGGTCGGCCCCGACCCCCGGCCCCGAAACCCCCGGGCGTGCCCGGTGTTTGGTCCGGGGCGGCTTGCGGGCGGCCGGCGGCTGGCCCACCATGCGCGCATGCCGGCGTGGTGGTCCTGCACAGAGGGGGTCTGTCCATGGAGGTCGACGCGTTCGAACTGACGGGTGCCCGCGCGCAGCACCCGGTGTCCCACGACAAGCGGCGCGGCCGCAGCGCGCAGGCGTGGTTCGAGCGCCTGCTCGCCCGGGCGGACATCCGCGTCGGCGGCGAGCGCCCCTGGGACATGCAGCTGCTGGGCCCGAACGTGGCCGAGCGTGTGCTCGCGCAGGGCACCGTGGGCCTGGGCGAGAGCTACATGGACGGCCACTGGCGCGCCGAGCGGCTCGACGAGTTCTTCCACCACCTCGTGCGGGCGCAGATGACGCTGCGCGAGCACGGGCCTGCCGCCGGCACCCGGCCACCGGTGTGGCACCTGCTCAAGGCGCGCTGGCTCAACCGGCAGACGCGGCGGCGCGCGTTCCAGGTGGCTGACGCCCACTACGACCTGGGCAACGACTTCTACGCCGCCATGCTCGACGCGCGCATGGCCTATACCTGCGGCTACTGGGCAGACGGCGCCAGCACGCTGGACGCCGCGCAGGAGGCGAAGCTGGAGCTGGTGTGCCGCAAGCTCGGCCTGCGGCCCGGCATGCGCGTGCTGGACATCGGCTGCGGCTGGGGCAGCTTCATGCAGTACGCCGCCGAGCGCCACGGTGTGCAGTGCGTGGGCATCACCGTGTCCGCCGAGCAGGTGGCGCTGGGCCGGGAACGCTGTACCGGCCTGCCGGTGGCCTTCCACCTCATGGACTACCGCGACCTGCCGGCCCGCCTGCCCGGGCTGCTGCCTGCGCCGGGCCCCGGCGACGGCCGCTTCGACCGGGTGGTGAGCCTGGGCATGTTCGAGCACGTGGGCCACAAGAACTACGCCGCCTTCATGGACGTGGCGCTGCAGGTGCTGGCGCCCGACGGCCTGCTTCTGCTGCACACCATCGGCCGCAACGAGCAGGGCGAGGGCACCGACCCCTGGATCGACAAGTACATCTTCCCCAACGGTGAGCTGCCCACGGTGGCGCGCATCGGCCGCGCCTGCGAGCAGCGCTTCGTGGTGGAGGACCTGCACAACTTCGGCGCCGACTACGACCGCACGCTGATGCACTGGCACGCCAACGTGGAGGCGGCCTGGCCGCGCTTCGCGGACCGCCTGGGCGAGCGCTTCCACCGCATGTGGCGCTACTACCTGCTGTCCTGCGCCGGCGCGTTCCGCGCGCGCGACATCCAGCTGTGGCAGTGGGTGCTGTCACCGCACGGCGTGGCCGGCGGCTACCGGCGGCCGGCCTGAGGCCAGCCCCGCTGCCGGCTCACGGCGTCTGCACGCGCGGGTCGAACTTGGCGCGCTCCAGCGCGAAGAAGGTCTTCACGTTGCGCACGTTCGCGTCGGCGGTGAACAGCCGCTGCGTGAAGGCATGGAAGGCCGGCATGTCGGCCGCCCAGGCCACGAGCACGAAGTCGGGGCCCGGCGACACGCGCCAGCACTGCTGCACCGCGGCGTCCGCCACGGCGCGCGCCTGGAAGGCCGCCTGCGCTTCGGCGCCCTGGCGGTCCAGGCTCACCTCGCACAGCGCGCTCAGGCCCCGGCCGGCGAAGCGCGGCGCCAGCAGGGCGGTGAAGCGCTGGATCACACCCGCCTGCTGCAGCCGCTTCACGCGGCGCAGGGTGGTGGCCGGCGAGGCCCCCACCGCGTCGGCCAGTGCCTGGTTGGTGAGGCTGGCGTCGCGCTGCAGGTGGTCCAGCAGGCGCCAGTCCAGGGCATCGAGTTCGACGGAAACTTCCGCGATGGAACCGTCTGTGGAAGAAGATTGCATGGTGCCATGATGATGGCAGAAGATTTCATTCGCGTCCGATGATTGGAAGCCTTCCCCATTGCCTCCTGCCTAAGATGCCGCCATTGCCTTGAATCGGAGCTTCTGCCATGTGCGGCATCGTCGGCGCGGTCAGCGCGAAGAACATCGTTCCCGTCCTCGTCCAGGGCCTGCAGCGCCTGGAGTACCGGGGCTATGACTCCTGCGGCGTGGCCGTGCACCAGGGCGGCGCGCTGCGCCGCAGCCGGTCCACCGCCCGCGTGGCGGACCTGCTGGCCCAGGTGCAGGCCGACGAGGTCATCAGCGGCACCGGCATCGCCCACACCCGCTGGGCCACCCACGGCGCGCCGGCGGTGCACAACGCGCACCCGCATTTCTCGGGCCGTGATGCCGCCAGCCCCCGCATCGCGCTGGTGCACAACGGCATCATCGAGAACCACGACGAACTGCGTGCCGAGCTGCAGGCCAAGGGCTATGTCTTCGAGAGCCAGACCGACACGGAGGTGATCGCCCACCTGGTGGACCACCTCTACGACGGCGACCTGCTGGAGGCGGTGCAGCGCGCGGTGGTGCGCCTGCACGGCGCCTACGCCATCGCCGTGTTCTGCCGCGACGAGCCGCAGCGCGTGGTGGGCGCGCGCGAGGGCTCGCCCCTGGTGCTGGGCGTGGACGAGGCCGGCGGCGCGCGCTTCCTGGCCAGCGACGCCATGGCCCTGGCCGGCGTGACCGACCGCATCGCCTACCTGGAAGAAGGCGACGTGGTGGACCTGCAGCTGGGCAAGCACTGGGTGACGGCCCGCGACGCGCGCGACGGCCAGTTCCGCCCCGTGCAGCGCGAGGTGAAGACGGTGCTGGTGGCCAGCGGCGCCGCCGAGCTGGGCCCCTACCGCCACTACATGCAGAAGGAGATCTTCGAGCAGCCGCGCGCCATCGCCGACACGCTGGAGGGCGTGGAAGGCATCACCCCCGAGCTCTTCGGCGACGGTGCCTACCGCATCTTCCAGGAGGTGGACCGCGTGCTCATCCTGGCCTGCGGCACCAGCTACTACGCCGGCTCCACCGCCAAGTACTGGCTGGAAAGCATCGCGAAGATCCGCACCGACGTGGAGATCGCCAGCGAGTACCGCTACCGCGACAGCGTGCCCGACCCGAAGACGCTCGTCGTCACCATCAGCCAGAGCGGCGAGACGGCCGACACCCTGGCGGCACTGAAGCACGCCCGCTCACTCGGCATGGTGCACACGCTGACCATCTGCAACGTGTCCACCAGCGCCATGGTGCGCGAATGCGCCCTGGCCTACGTGACGCGCGCCGGCGTGGAAGTGGGCGTGGCCAGCACCAAGGCCTTCACCACCCAGCTGGCCGGCCTGTTCCTGCTGACGCTGGCCCTGGCCCAGGTGCGCGGCCACTTGAGCGACGAGCAGGAGGCGGCCCACCTCAAGGCCATGCGCCACCTGCCCGTGGCCCTGCAGGCCGTGCTTGCGCTGGAGCCGCAGGTCATCGGCTGGGCCGAGGCCTTCGCGCGCAAGGAGAACGCGCTGTTCCTGGGCCGCGGCCTGCACTACCCCATCGCCCTGGAAGGCGCGCTCAAGCTCAAGGAGATCAGCTACATCCACGCCGAGGCCTACCCCGCCGGCGAGCTGAAGCACGGCCCCCTGGCCCTGGTGACCGCCGAGATGCCCGTGGTCACCGTGGCCCCCAACGACACCCTGCTGGAAAAGCTCAAGAGCAACCTGCAGGAAGTGCGCGCCCGCAAGGGCGAGCTCTTCATCTTCGCCGATGCCGACACCCGCATCGAGCCCAGCGAAGGCCTGCACGTCATCCGCATGCCCGAGCACTACGGCCCGCTCAGCCCCATCCTGCACGTGGTGCCGCTGCAGCTGCTGGCCTACCACACCGCCTGCGCGCGCGGGACGGACGTGGACAAGCCGCGGAACCTGGCGAAGAGTGTGACGGTGGAGTGAGCCAGGCGGCGGGCGCTGCACGTGTTCCTTGCCATTAATGTCTGAGACATGCCATTGGAGTCTGAGACATGACATTAAAGTCTGAGACGCTGTACGGCCAAGACTTTGAAGCAACTGCGACTCATGCGACGTGATCCATTCGGCTCGTGGGACCGCGGCCGAATCGAGGGCCCCGCCTGTATGCAGCTGGTAGCTGCTGGAGCCAATGTCACTGAGCTGGGCCGAACCCTGTCCAACCGGGAAAGGCAGCTTTGAGCCGGTCCACGGTGTGCCGCCACTTGGGCGTGGTCGGCTGGCATACCGTGTTCTGATTGCCGAACAGGCCGACTTCATTGACGGCCTTGTTCTCCGGCACGGTGTCAAGCCATCGTACGCGAACGAAGTACTCGGCACGCTCAGGATCCTCAGCCGTGAGTCGGTATTTCTCGGCGTGCTTCAGCCGGCTGTGCTCCCGGTCAATCCAGATCATTCGTCTCGCTCCTCCTCGATTGCGGCTACCGGCGTTCGACGCTGGCACACAAGGCGAGAGCGCATCCAGCTGCTGGATTTCGTCCGGAACCGACTTCTCATCACTCATTCACTGCTGTGCAGTCGCCCGGGACATCCTCAACTGAACTTGCCGAACCCGGGCGAGTGAGCGGCCGACGGGCCCGCATCCAATTCAGCCCAGGGCTGGTGTCGAGCGAGAAGCTCACGGCCGGTGTCATGCTGCAACTCCTGGACGGCTCGGTCGTTGGCCGAGCATTGGTCGGCGATAGGTCCGGGTCCCTGGTTCCCCCCTTCGAGACTGCCGAACTCGTGCGCGAGGATGCCTTCACGGCTCAGAGCGTCGAAGCTGCGGCCGCGTTCCTGCTCCAGGAGCAGAGCGCCTTGCACCAACTGCTGTCGGCTTACTCGTTGCCGCCTCAGCAGCGGGCATCGAACATTGCGAGGCGTGTCAGGCAGCAGGTGAAGGGCAATCCGCGCACAGAGCACTTGGTGCCGCGCTTCAATCGGCCGCTGAACATTGTCGACAACAGCCAGCCGCTTCGCGTCGACTTCCTCGGTCGGAACCTCGCGTGCTACTTCATGCAACTGACCGAGAGCCAGCGAGGCATCGAAGGAAGTGCCCAGCGGGCCTTCGGCAGGCTCTACGAGCTTCAGGCACTACGCCGTTTCGTGAGCCAGCGACCCAAGGTCATCGGGCTGCTGCTGGAAGAGAGGCCCGGGTCGTTCGAACTGGTCCTGGTCGGCAATCATCGCCATCGCCGTGAGGCGACAGGTACTCGCGCAAATTGAGGCCCTTGCCGATCAAAGAGACGTCCGGATGCGCCCCGTACCCGACGTCAGTGCTGCGGCGGCGCACGTGGCGCGTGCCGAGCGGAAGTAGAGCTACCCCTCGATGGGCCGAAAGTACCCGCGGATAGAGCGCTCGTCCCGTACCACCAACTGGATGTGGCTCTTCTCGGTAAACAAGGTTCCCGGGTAAAGGTTATCGCCCTCACTGAACACCGACCGGATGGTGTCGTACGGCGTCAAACCTTCTGTCTCTCGGAGCGTGTGCATGAACTCGATCACCGCGCAGTCCAACTGGCGGCGAGGCTTGTCTTGTCCTCCGGCGTTCGTCGGCATCGGAACCCCGGCAGACGTCGAAGCTTGGGTCAGAAGGTCATGGGCCTGGCGAAGTTCGCTGAGGAAGGCGCGGTCGTGCAGCGTGCCGCAGTAACCGAGGTCGATGATCGCGCCCACCACCGCGGGCGTCTCTACTTTGCCGCTCGAGACGGACGGGTTGTCCCGAACGAACTCGGCCCATTCCATGGCACGCTTTGGACTCGACTCCCAGAAGTAGATGCCGTTGCCGAGCCAATCGTAGCGGTTCGTGCTGTGGCGAAGATGCGGCTTGCCGGCACCTGCGAGCACTCGCTCTGCAACGGATTTGTCGCAGCCGTGAAACCCAAGGACAAAGCTGGGCTGGAACTTGTAGAGGTCCCACATACGGCCGGGCCAGCGCTATTCAGCCCTTGAACCGTTTCGTAAGTTTTCCAGTTGCAGTCGCGATGCCAGCGCTCTGCAGCGTCTTGAGGGCGAACGCCGGGTCACTGCGAAGCTTCGCTTTGAGCTTGGCAATGTCGGGCTTCAGGGCCGGATCGCTGAGGCGCATCACACCAAGGCCGGTCTGCGTTTGGACCCCGAGCGACCCCAGACCAGCAGCTTTCCTGCTAGACAGCACTTTCAGTCGGGTCTTCGTCGCGGTCTTGGTGGCGGTCGTCATCGTCATGGTCCCCGTTCAGTCCTCCGCTGCGGCGCAGCATTTTTGACATGGAGAGTGTCACACGAAGGCGAGCGCCAAGGCGATCCTGTCGTTAACCGGATGGGCAGTACGCACGGGACTGCCCGCCCCAGCTGTTGTAGGCGCCCGTCGGCGACCTCGGTGTGCGGGCGGGCGGCAGCTCTGCCCCCGACCAAGGCCCAAGCACGCTCCTGTCCGAGGCGGGAGCGTCATAAGGACGTCCCGAGCGCGTTCACCTTCGTGCTCGAGCCAAGGCTGCAACTTCCGCCAACCGCTCGACGGAGAACTTCCATGACGCCGGAATCTCATCCACGGTTCCCGCACCGTGGGCCCGGGAAGTCCACTGCTTACGTTCATAGAGGATCGTGTCGCCGCGGCCGGCGGCGGTGGCCTTCATGCGATCCGCGATGTCCTGCGGGGTGGCAAGGTACATGCGCGGGAGTTCGTGGATCGCCGTGCCCTTGAACTGCACGAGGCAGAAGACGGTCTTCTTGCTGTGCTTCAGCAGCCAGGCGTCGATCGCCGCGTGGTAGTCAGCATTGGAAAGGTGGGATTGGGTCAGGCCCCAGCTCCCGTCTTTGCTGCCCTTCACGGACACCTTGAGCATCGTGTCGCCGTCGACGGCCACCAGGTCGTACTCGGGCTGGTTGGCGCCGTACTGGACCGAGATGTCCCATCCACAGCGGCAGAATTGAGCGGCAGCGAAGGCCTCCGCTGCTGTCGCGACTTGCCAGGAACTTTTCATGCAGGCGATGCTAGCCGGCGTCCATACGCGTGTCTCAGTCTTTGCCGGCGCAGGCATGAAGGCCTAGCCTGTCGCATAGAGTTGCCCAAGGACCGCCGAAGAGCGGCGAATTAGGAGGGAGATGGACTATGGCCCCCATGTTCACGCTGCCGGCGCTCGCAGCGGCGATTTGCCTGAGCGCCCATGTAGGGGCAGCTTCGCAGAATGTCTACCAATGCAAGGACAAAGCCGGAAAGACGGAGTTCCGGGACTACCCCTGCGATCAATCTCGCCCGGCCACACGAACTTCGCCCCCATCTACTTCACCGCATATTGAGGCCGCACGCTCCAACCGGCAGGGCTTGGATCCCCGCACAGGTCTCCCAAGGAACCGGGCTGATTACGAGCAACTGCTCAAGACGTGCGAGGGATTGCTCGGCAGGGACGCAAAGGCTAGAACGCAGGCCCAGTGGGCATCCATGAGGTGCGATCGGGTAGAGGAGTTTGAGATCTGGCGGTCTCGAAATGGAGCTGCGCAGCGACCTCCGCAGCGAGCGGCAGTTGCGGACGACGATTGCCACAAGGTGGGCATTCAAAAGCCGCAGCCATTCATGGGTACAGCGAAAGAAGTCATTCATTTCACTGACGGCTCCATCTGGAAGGACGTCAGCTACAAGTACCTGTACCTCTACGCCTATTCGCCCACAGTGATTCTTTGTCGCACTGAGGGCAAGATGATCCTGGGCGAGCACACGTTCACACTGATTCGTTTGAAGTAAGGCTGCGTGCGCGCTTTCGACCCGCGTCGCGGACTTTGTTGCCGCCCGCAAGTGGCGGCTGAACTCGGAAGGCCGTTTGTCGCCGACTTTGGCAAGTCGCTACCGCGCTAGCTTCCCGGGAGCCCTGTCGCAGACTTTGTTGCCCGTGAACACACGCCCGTCCGCCGCCTACCGCGCATGCATCGGGGTACCCCCCCATCCTGTCGGGCATGAGGCGACGCTCCTCTGGCGCCTGCGCGTGCCACCCTCGCACGCCTGAGTTCGCACAGGCGACTGCCGTCGTGGCATGCCCCTGCCGTCCCGTGCCGCTGACGCTGTGCTGACGCACGCTGCCTAAGCTGATGCAGCAGGTCAATGGCCTGCCACCCGGGCCGTCTGGCCGGGCGTTTCAGCCCTTCCCATTAGGAGACGCGTGATGAGCCGTTCGACACTGCCGATGATCTTCCGCGCTGCGGCGCTCGCTGTGGCGGCGGGCATGGCCCCGGCCGCCTGGGCCGACGACGATGCCAACGACTGGCGTAAGGGAAAGTGGGTGCAATGGATCTACTCCATCCCCGCTTCGGTGAACCCTCTCACCGACACCACCGGCGAGCACTGCATGGTCGGCCAGAACGGCTCGACGTGGTACCTCGCCTCGCACTCGGGCGGCGGCACGGTCAGCCGCAGTTGCACCATCCTGCAGGGCGTCAAGTTGCGGTTCCCGGTCGCCGGCAGCAACTACGTCTATGCACCCGGCCACTGCGGCGACGTGGACGGCATCTCGGACAGTGAGCTGCGAGCCATCATCGCATCGGTCACCGACAAGCTGAAGGTCACGGTTCGGCTCAATGGCCAGCCGGTGAAGACCCAGCGGGTGCGCAGCAAGGTGTTCGCCACCGCGTTGCCGAGCGACAACCTCTTCGGGCCGGTCTGCGGGTCCAGTCCGGTGCCCGCCGGCCTCTACCGGACGGTGGACGACACCTACTACGGCGAGATCGACGACCTGCGGCCCGGCGTGCACACGCTGGAGCTGCTCGCCACCAACGACACCCACTTCAACCAGAACCTGGTGTATACGCTCAACGTGGTTCCGCGGCCTCGACACTGAGCGCCGCGGCGGCGCGCTCCTCCGGCCCCTTCCACTGAGGTGGTCCCACATGCCAGACGTCACGGCGGCCATCGCATCCGCGGTCGATGCGCCACGCTGGAGCCTGCACCTGTGTGGCCGGGCCCGGGTGGTGACGCCGGCCGGCGCCTGCGTGGGGCTGGAGCGGCGCGACGCCGCCATGCTGGCCCTGCTCGCCATCGAGGGGCCGGCCGCACGCAGCCGGGTCACCGCGCTGCTGTGGCCAGACGAACCGCCGCAAGACGTGCAAGGGCGCCTGCGGCAGCGCATCTACGCGCTCAAGCGCAAGCTCGGCGTGGAGGCCATCTCGGGGTCGTCGACGCTGGTCCTCTGCCCAGCGCTCGCCTGGCCCGGCTTCGACGGCGAGCCGCTGGACGCGGCCTTGCTCGGCGAGGACGACTATGCCGAACTGCCCGAGTTCGCTGATTGGCTGAGCGCCGCACGCCAGCGCCTGCAGGGCCTGCGGCGCGAGTGCCTGGCCGGCGAAGCCTCGGCGCTGGAGCGGCAGGGCCGCCTGGCCGAAGCCATCGCCTGCGCGGAGCGCCTGCTGGCGCTGGAGCCGCTGCAGGAGCATGCGCACCGGCGGCTGATGCGTCTGCACTACCTGCGAGGCGACCGCGCGTCGGCGCTGCTTGCCTTCGATCGCTGCGAGCGGGCGCTCAAGGACGACGTCGGTGCCACGCCGTCGGGCGAAACCCTCGAGCTGTTGGCGCAGATCGAGCGCTCGCAAGCGCTGGCTGCGCCCGCGCCGCGCCGTGTGGTGCCGGTGTCGGTGCTGCGCCCGCCGCGGCTCGTGGGCCGGGATGCCGAGTGGTCGGCGTTGCAGGCAGCTTGGGAGCGCGGGGACGCGGTGGTCATCGTCGGCGAAGCGGGCATGGGCAAGACGCGCCTGGTCGGCGATCTGCTGCGGGCGTGCGCCCCGGCGCCGGGCCAGGCGCTGCAGGCGTCGGCGCGTCCGGGCGACGACCGGGTGCCCTATGCCCTGCTCTGCCGCCTGCTGCGCCATGTGCTCGCGACCCGGGCACAGGCCCTGCCCGATGGCATCCAGGCCGAACTGGCGCGCTTGCTGCCCGAGCTGGCCCCCAGCGGGCCGACCGGTGCCCACGATGGCGGCGCCGAGGCGCGCTTCGTCGGTGCGCTCGAAACGACCTGGCGCGATGCGGTGGTGGCCGGGCTGGAGGCGGTGGTGCTGGACGACCTGCACTTTGCCGACACGGCGAGCCTGGAGATGGCGCAACACCTGGCCGGTGTGCCCGGGGTGCGCTGGGTGACCGCCTTTCGCGCGGCGGAGATCGGGCCGGCGGCCCAGGGGCTGGTCGCCACGCTGACCACCCGACTGGGTGCCGCGCCCCTCGTGCTGCAGCCGCTGACCCGCGCCCAGGTGGCCGAATTGCTCGACTCCCTGGGGCTTGTCGGCGTGGGAACGCTGGATGCGGACGACGCCACCGACTTCGCCGGGGTCCTGCACCACCGCACAGGCGGCAACCCGTTGTTCCTGCTGGAAACGATCAAGGCGTGGTGCCTGCAGCGCGAGCCGGCCCACCAGCGGGCGACGGACGCAGGCCTGCTGGCGCGACTGGCGCCGAGCGCGAGCGCCCTGCGGTTGATCGAACGGCGCATCGGCCTGCTCTCGCGCGACGCCGTGCGCCTGGCGCGCTGTGCGGCCGTGGCGGGCCAGGACTTTTCGGTGACGCTGGCGGCTCAGGTGCTCGATGTCCATCCGCTGGATCTCACCGACGCGTGGGCTGAGCTCGAATCGGCCCAGATCCTGCGCGACGGTGCCTTCGCCCACGACCTCATCTTCGAGGCTGCGCGCGAATCGGTGCCTCAGCCCATCGCGCGGGCGCTGCACCGGCGCATCGCCGAGCTGATGGCGCGCCAGGGCGGTGTCGCGCCTGCTCGATTGGCCGAGCACTGGCTGGGCGCGGGCGAGGAGCTGCGCGCGGCGCCGCACCTGGCCGAAGCGGGCCGGCAGGCCCTGCGTGCACTGCGCCTGCGCGAGGGCATCGCCTACCTGGATCAGGCCCAGGAGATCCACGGACGCGCCGGAGACGCGGACGCCCAGTGCGCCTTGATCGACGAGCTGATCTCTCCGGCCATGATGGCCAGCGCGTTCGACAACGTGCAGCGTCTGGTCGAGCAGGCGGCGCACAGCGCCACCAGCGATCGCCAGCGCGCGATGACGCTGCGCAGCCTGGCGTCGCTGCTGGAGCAGCGCTGCGAGTACCAGCGCGCGACCGGCACCTGCAGGCAAGCGCTTGCCGCGGCACTCGCCGCGGGTGATCGCGCCTGCGAACTGGGGGCGCGCGCCCTGCTGGCCCAGCTGCTGTGCGAGCAGTGCCAGGCAGCGGACGCCGAGGAGATGCTGCGGCCCATCGAGTCCTGGGTGAATGGGCATGGCTGCGCGAAGCAGCAGATCGTTCACGCGGATGCGATGGCCAAGGTACTGCAGGACAGAGGGTGCCTGGCACAGGCGCTCGAGCAATGGCAGCGCGCCATCGACATCGCACGCACCAACGGCGCCAGCCACGTGCTGCCGCACCTGCTCATGGCGCGCGCGACCGCGCTCATCTTCACGGGCCGGGTCCAGGACGGGCGCGACGCGATCGTCGAGGGAAGGCAACTGCTGCAGGACATCCCTGAAGACGCGATGGTCCTCAGGTCCTTCACCATCCGCCTTCAGGTCATCGACCGGATGCTGGGCCACTACGCCTCCTCCTTGACGCTCGGCGAGCGCGTGCTGTCCGATCCGGGGGCGGGGCCGGCGGAGTGGGAAGAGGCGCGCCTCCCGCTGGCCTTTGCCTACTGCGACCTGGGACAACCCATCCGCGCGCGTCGTCTGCTGGCGCAGGCGCAGGCGCCGGCGGGGTCCTACATGGCCCTGTTCTGGAAGGAGGTGGGTGCCCAGGTCCCGCAGCCAGGTGCACGGCTCGAAGAAGCCTGTCGCCAGGCGCTCGATGCCGCGGCCGAGGCCGCCAGCCATTGGGCGGGTCGAACCCTGCTCACCGCCTGGCGGATACAAGCCCGCCACGGGCAGGACGAGCTCGCCGTGGCGGCGGCGCGGCTCGGCGTGGAGTTCACGTCGACCAGCGGCATGCACGGCCAGCAACTGGTGTTTCAGGCACTGCTGGCGCAGCGCCTGGCCAGGCTCGGGGACACGGCGCAGGCGGTGTGGCTGGCCCGGGACAGCTGGCGGTTGATGGCCGACCATTGCCCTGGCCTGGTCTACCGCGGGGTGGTCTGGCGCGCGCTGATCGAGGTGCTCGAGCCCCGCGACACCGCGCTCACCCGTGAAATTGCCCACCACGCGGCCGACTGGATCTTCCGGACCGCTGCGGATCATGTGCCGCCGGCGTACCGCGAGAGCTTCCTGCACGGCAATCCGTTCAACGCGTTCCTGCTCGCCAAGGTGCGCGAGCCATCGCGCTGAGCGCTTCTCTGGCGCGCGGAAGCACTCGCCTTCCGTGACTGGCCGTCGGCGCCTAGGCGCCGGCTGGCCTCGGCATTCGCCGCCCAACGGCCGGTGCGACACTGGCGCAGCCCCAAGAATCCCCCCGGCGGACACCATGCCACTGCCTGTGCCCCGACTGCTTGCCACCCTCGAGCAACGGCTGTGGCGGACGCTTGCCCGGCGCGCTGCGCAGCGCTCGGGACAGCAGCCCACGGCCCGACCAGACGAACCCGCCCCCCGTGACGGGCAGGCGGAATGGATGCGGTGCCACGATCCGCTGACGGGCCTCTACTGCCGTTCGGCGTTCATGGAGAGCGTCCAGCGGCTTCTGGCGCGCGGGGTCTCCGGCTCCATGGCGATCGTCGACCTGGACCACTTCAAGAAGGTGAACGACGAGCACGGGCATGATGTCGGCGACGCGGTCTTGCAGTGCATGGCGTCGCGGATACAGGCCAGTGTGACGGCGGATGTCACGGTGGCGAGATGCGGTGGCGACGAGTTCATCCTCTTCATGCCGGGGACCGTGGTGCACGCCCGGTCGGGGCTGGAGCGTGCGCTGGCCGCTATCCGGCAGCCCGTTGATGTCGACGGCAAGGAGATCAGAGTCACCGCCTCCATCGGCCTGACGCCGCTGCGACTGGTGGCCGGCGCTCCGGACGCGTCGCGGCTTCACGCCCGGTTAGACCGGACCTTGTCCTCCGCCGACATGGCGATGTATGTGGCCAAGAGCGAGGGCCGGGATCGTCTGCGGGAGTTCGACGACGAGATCGCGGGCGTCGCCACCGCGCGGCGGGAACTGGCCAAGACCGTGGCGACGCTCAGCGAGCGCAATCGTGCGCTGGAAGAGCAGGTGGAACTCGATGCACTGACCGGCCTGCGCAGCCGCCGCGCGCTGGATGCGGTGTTGCCCACGGCGTGTGGCGGAGCCGGGGCGCAGGCCCGGCGGTTTGCCGTGATGTTCCTGGACATCGACCATTTCCACGACTACAACCACCACCATGGCGATCACCAGGGCGACGAGGCACTGCGCCGGGTCGCTCAGCTCGTTCAGGCGGCCGCTCGGCGGGGCGATCTCGTCTTCCGCAAGGGCGGGGAGGAGTTCGTGGTGGTGCTGCCGGACACAGGTGACGCGGAGGCGCGCCTGGCCGCGGAACGGATCCGGTCCGCCGTCGAGCAGGCGGGCATTCCGCACCGTGCCTCGCCCACCGCGGCGGTGATGACGATCACCGTGGGCGTGGCAGCGTCACAGGAGGGGGACCAGCCGGTGACGGTGCAGGCGCTGATGGTGCGCGCCGCGCAGGCCGCGATGCGGGCCAAGGTGCAGGCGCAGCGCAACCGGGTGCACGCGGCCTGACCTGCGTCGGGCGCAACCCCACGCCGATGGCTGGCCCGGCGCCGGGGGGCGGCTAGTAGCTCAGCTTCGGGTACCAGTCGGTCCCGCGTCCCTCGGGCGTCAGGTCCAGCACGTTCCACAGCGGCGCCAGGTCGGGCGCGCCGCGCGGGTCCTGGCCGGGGTCGGCCATCTCGCCCGTCATGCCGCCGGCCCAGAACAGGCGCACGCGGTCGCCGTCGCGCTGGAAGACCACGAGCGCGGGGTACTCGCTGCCATCGGGCTGCAGCGCGCCAATGTCGAGCGCGTAGTCGTCGCCCACGGTCTGCACGAAGCTCAGGTCGCGCCAGCCGCGTTCCACCGCGAAGGCGATCTGGCGCTCCACCGTGGAGCGGCCCAGCACCTTCAGGGCGACGCGCTGGCGGATGTCCGCGGCGTTGCCGTTCAGGCCGCCGAGCAGGTTGGTGCACATCGGGCACGGGCGCGCGCGCTGCGGCCCGAACATCCAGAAGTAGGTCACCAGCGTGTCGTGGCCGTCGAAGAGGTCGATCAGACCGACCTGCTGGCCCTGGCTGTCGATGAAGCGGTAGTCCTTTCTGATGACCGGCCCGGGCGGCAGGGCGCGACGCTGCTCCGCGACGCGGGCGAGGTGGCGGCGCAGCTCGATCTCCTCGGCCAGCAGGCGGCGGCGCGCCGCCTCGTACGCGTCGGATGCGCCGGGGAAGGGCGCGTGGCCCAGGGCGGCCAGCTGGTCCGCGGGGGTGAGGGTCGGGGGCATGGGAACTCCTGGCAGTGCACGGTGGCGTGTCCCTCACGACGTTCGAGCCGCCGCTGTCTCGACATCGGCGATCGCCGTGGTCGGCCGGGCCCCCTCACTCCGCGAACAGGGCGGTATAGCGGCGCTGCATCTCGTCCGGATCCAGCTTCTCGATCGAGTGGCCGAGCAGCCACGCATGGCCGAAGGGATCGCGCAGCCGGCACGAGCGCTCGCCGTAGAACTGGTCGGTGGGCGGCATCAGCATCGTGGCCCCGGCGGCGACGGCGCGCTCGGCCATCGCATCGGCGTCATCCACATGCAGGTGGAGCGTGCAGCCGGTGAACTGGTCGGCCTGAGGCGCGACCATGCCGTACTCGGGGAACTCGTCGCACACCATCAGCACGGCGGGGCCGAGCTGCAGCTCGGCATGGCCGATGCGGCCGGACGGTTCGACGAGGCGGAACAGTTCCACCGCACCGAACGCCTGCTGGTAGAAGGTGATCGCGGCGGGGGCGTCGCGCACCATCAGGTAGGGGAACACTTCGTGGATGGAGGGCATCGAATGTCCTTTGCTGCAGGGCGCGATCCGGTAGGCGGGCAACTGTCGTGCCGATGCGACGAGTCGCACGCCGCTGCATGCCAACAAGAAAAGCGGGGATACTTCGCACGCGAAATAATGACATCCTGTGTCGTCGGTGCCCCCATGAACCCCGCGCCCAGCCGCCCCCGTCTGGTCTTCCTTCTCACCAGCGCCCAGCGCCGCCTGCAGGCGTGGATCGCCGCCGAGCAGGCACGGGCCGCGCGCCAGCTCGGCGCCGCGCCCAGTGCCGCCCAGGGCGGCGTGCTGTTCCTGCTGGCTGAGCAGGACGGCCGCACCATGGGCGAGCTGGCCGACGCGCTGGACCTGGCGCCGTCCGCCCTGACCGGCCTGGTGCAGCGCATGGAGACCGCCGGGTGGGTGGAGCGCCGGGTGTGCGAGCGCGACACGCGGGCGCAGCGGGTCTGGTTGCGCGACGCCGGCCGGGCGGCCCTGCGGCCGCTGGGCCAGGCGGCGCGCCGCATCCAGCAGCGCCTGGCCGAGGGTTTCACCGACGACGAACTGCAGACGGTCGCCCGCTGGCTGCGCCATGTGCAGCAGCTGGGCGACCCGCCCGTGGAGTGAGCGCATGAACGACCCCCGCACCGACAACACCGCGGCCACCGCCATGCGGGACACGGCGGCCGACGCCCCGCCCGACGGCGAGCCGCTCGACATCGTCTGCGAGGACGGCACGCGCCTGGCGGGCCGCTTCTTCCCCCGCACGGGCGGCGCCGAGCCCGCGCCCCGGCCGGTGCTCATCGCCGGTGCCACGGGGGTGCCGCAGCAGTTCTACCGCCGCTTCGCGGCCTGGCTGGCTGAGCAGGGGCACGACGTGCTGACCTTCGACTACCGCGGCATCGGCCTGTCGTTGCGCGGCCCCCTGCGGCAGTGCCGTGCGCGGCTGCTCGACTGGGGCCGGCTGGACATCCCCGCCGCGCTGGACGCGCTGCTGGTTCGCACGGGCGCCGCCCAGGCGGTGCTGCTGGGGCACAGTGCCGGCGCGCAGATGCTGGGCGTGATGCCCAACCACGACAAGGTGGCCCGGCTGGTGGGCGTGGCCGCCTCCACCGGCTGGTTCCGCACCATGCGGCCGGCCTTCCGGGCCAAGGCGCACCTGGGCCTGCGCCTCATCGTGCCGCTGGCCGCGCGCGTGGCCGGTTATGCGCCCACTGCCGCGCTGGGCCTGGGCGAGAACCTGCCGGCGCGCGTGGGCATCGACTGGGGCCGCTGGTGCGCCGCGGGCGGCTATGCCCGCCATGGCGTGCGCCGGCATCCCCAGTGGGACCGGCATGCGCAGGTGCGCGCGCCCGTGACCATCTTCCACGCCAGCGACGACGACATCGCGAACCCGGGCAGCGTGGCCGATCTCGTCGCCGGCTGGCCCGGCGCCCGCAGCACGGTGCGGCAGTTCCAACCGCCCGAGTACGGGTTGCGTGCCATCGGGCACCTGGACTGGTTCCGGCGCTCGCACCGGGTCCTCTGGCCGGCCCTGGCCCAGGCGGTACGCGCCGAGTGAGTGCCCGGCCGGGCCGTGGGGACGAGGACGCTACGCGGCGGCCAGCAACGTGACCAGAAGCGGACGCAGCGCGTCAACCAGCGGCGCGGGAGAGACCGGCTCACCACCCGGGTGCCAGGCGTTCTGGAACTCCGCGATCTCCAGACCGATGACCTCGGATGCGGCCAGCGCCTCGGCGGCTTGCCGGAGGTCCTCCAGCGACAATCCGGCGTCGTGCACGTAGTCCGTGGGCACGATGCCGGGGTTCAGCACATCACAATCCAGGTGCACGTACACGGGGCGCCCGGCCACCGCGTCACGCAGCTCCCGCGCGAGGCCGGGGCCAGGTGGCAGGTGGACGATCCGTCGTTGCGCGATCAGGTCCGACTCGAACGGGTCGAGGTCCCGCTGGCCCACCAGGACCAGGCGATCCGTGTCCAGACCCGCGCCGAACCCGGAGTGCCACAGCCCCAAGGGCGCGGCCAACGCCAGCCCGCCGAGATAGCCCGACAGGGTGGAGTCGGGGGTGTTGAGGTCGGCATGGGCATCGAACCAGACGACGCAGGCGCGCGGGTGGTGCCTGGCGATGACCGGCAGCGTAGCGATCGAGGCCGCACAGCGGCTGGTGGCCGCCACCACCCGGGCGCCCCGGGTGCAGACCCGCTCGAAGTGGGCGTGCAAGGCCTGCAGTGCCGGCCGGGCCGCGGCCAGTTCGGTGGCCCAGCCTTGGTTGAGGGCCGGCTCGGGCGCCCCGATCACCCGGGCGCACAGGCCGTGGGCGGCGGCCAGCGCGTTTGCCAACGCGCGCGCGCCGGGCAGGGCCAGGTCGTTGCGGTCGCCCACGCGCCCTTGAAATAGCACCAGCTCAGTTGGCATGGAGAAGGCTCCTGAAAGAAGCCGAGATCATCAATGCGCTGCGCCGGGCAGTCTTTGCATTCGCGAGTGTGCCAAGCCGCCCGCCACGCAAAATCAGTTCAGTCTTTCCCTTGCCAATGGAATGTCATGTCGAACGACGAGCTGGATGCGGCCGACCGCGAGATCCTCAGGCTGCTGCAGGGCGACGCGAGCCTGTCCAGCGCCGCCCTGGGCGAGCGGCTGGCCTTGACGGTGACGGCGTGCTGGCGCCGACGAAAGCGCCTGGAGGAACTCGGCTACATCACCGGCTACCGCGCCGCGCTGAGCCGTGCGCGGCTCGGTCTGGGGGTGCTGGCCTTTGTCGAGGTGAGGTTTGGTGACCAGTCCGGCCAGTCCCCTGAGAAATTCGAGCGTGCGATGCAAGGCCACCCGGAAGTGCTCAGCTGCCACGAGGTCTCGGGCGAGGCCGACTATCTCCTGACCGTCGTGGCCCGCGACCTGGAGGCGTATGGACGGCTTATCGAGCGGGCCGTGCGTCGCCAGCCGGGCGTGGTGTCGATCAAGTCGAGCCTGGCGCTCCGGGAAGTGAAGGCGCATGCCCAGCTGCCCGTGTGACCCCGGGGCCGCCAGGCGCCGGCAGACGCAGCTCAGTCGCCGTCGCGCACCAGCAGCAGCTTGCCGCCCCAGTGGTCGCGCACCATGCCGCCGTCGGCGAAGTTGATGCGCCAGCTGTACACCGGGTTCTCGGTCCAGTGCGTGCCCGAGTGGTAGGCCTCGGTCTGGAAGCCGCGGAATGCGGCGGTGTCGATGGCGGGGCGCTGCACGCCGGCTTCGGCCAGGCTGGCGAGTTCCTTGATGTTGGGCACGCGCCAGGCCTGGCCGGCCGAGAGGGCCTGGCCCTGCGCGTGGGCCACCGCGTCGCGGATGGTCAGGAAGGTGGTGGGCGAGCCGTTGCAGGTGCTGCCGGTCCAGGCCTGGCCTTCGGCGCAGCGGCGCCATACCAGGCCCGTGGTCCGGTCACGCAGCTCCGCGCCGGCGGCCTGCCAGCGGCGCTGGGGTGGCGTCGCGCCGCCGCGCACCAGGCGCACGGCGAACTCGCCGTACTGGCCGCCGTACCAGAGCGTGCCGCCGCTGTAGAAATTCACCGCCCAGCGGTAGGTGGGGCTGCCGCCATGCACCTCGGCGGGCGTGGACGTCCAGTGCAGCGCGGGCGGCGAGTGGGGGAACCACGCGCGGTCGAGCAGCGGGCCGCCCTCGGGCACGCTGAAGTCCATCAGGCTTTCGAGCTCACGCCGCGTGGGCAGGCGCCAGTCGGTCGCGCCGCACAGGGCGGCGGCGTTGGCCTCGGCCACGTAGGCGCTGGCGTCGCCCGCCTGGCCGTCGCCCTGGTTGCGAAAGCGCCGGCCGGCGTCGCGCGGGCCGCCGTCGCCGGTCTTGACCTCCCACATGAGACCGGTGACGCGGTCGCGCACGCAGGACCAGTCCGCGGCCTGGCGCGGCAGCGGCTCGCCATGGGCACCGGTCTTCTCGAAGCTGAAGCCGGCGTGGCCATCGCGCGCGTTCGGGCGCGCCGGGTCACGGCCGAATTCGCCGTCGTGCCCGCTGCCCGTGCAATCGGGCGTGAAGACGTAGCCGGCGTGCGGGTCGAAGACGACGCACCGCGTGAGCCCGGTGTCGTTCAGGCGCCAGCTGCCGGTGGCCGTGCCGGCCAGGGCCGGTGCGGCCGGCAGTGCGCCGCCGCACAGCGCCGCCAGCAGCGGCAGCGCGGCGCGGCACCACGCGGGGGCAGGGGATCGTCGGGGCAGGGCGTGCAGGGCGGGCATGGCGGCGTCTCGGGCAGTGGGCGGAAGGCTCGCCGCAGTATGGGCGGCCCCCGCCGTCTGCCCGCGATGCGCCGCCCCCTAGCCCAGCAGGGGGTGGCGGCCCGCCCTGTGGCAGGTGACACACCTGGCGTGTGCGGGCCTGCCGGTGCGCCCGGTCGCCCGGGCGCGCAGGCTCAGCGTCCGTCGCGGTCCGAGTCGCCGGGCATGGCGCGCTCGGCGGTGTCCTTCACGCGCTGCCAGGCATCGCGCGTGGCATGGCGGGCGTGGTCCCATTCGAGCGAGGAACCGCCGCGCGTGCCCTGCCAGTCGCGGCCGAGGTCGCCCTCGATCTCGTCGTACGGGCGGCCCGGGTAGCGCGTGTGGGCGTCCAGGCCGTGGCGGTAGGCGGGCTCGTAGTCCTCGAAGCGGGCGCCGGGCTGCACATACGGGCGGCTGCTCCAGTTGTCGCGCCAGTAGTCGTCGTGGTCGGCACGCGAGCGGCCGGCCAGGGCGCCGACGACGGCGCCGGCGGCGGCCCCGATGGCGGCGCCCACGGGGCCGGTCACGCCACCGGCCAGGGCGCCGGTGGTGGCGCCGGCGGCGCCGCCGCCCAGGGGGGCGCCCGCCCCGGCGCCCGGGGCGGGGGCAGGGGCG
>NZ_JAYRUN010000006.1:0-219282 GCF_041918995.1 Ideonella sp.
GGATCGGCGACGACACCTGGGACCCCACTGCGTTCGACAGCATCGAGATCAACGACCGCTTGGCAGAGATCAAGCTCTGAACGGCGTCAAGAGGGCCTCCAGCCCACGCTTACCAAGAACCTATTGAAGCTTCACACCTAACCCCTCCGTCAAGGGGACAGGCACAAGCAGGCTTCGCCCACGTGTGCCTGCCTCTCACGTCGAACGTTGGCCATCGGGAACCATGAATCTGCCGTTTACAGTCGATCAGTTCTACGGCGTGTTCAGAGCCTACAACGAGGCGGTTTGGCCGGCACAGTGGTTCCTGCTTGCCTTGGCGTGCGTGGCTTCTCTACTGGTCGCCCGTCCTCGCCGCTGGACCGGCATCGCGACATCAGCCATCCTTGGCATCCTCTGGCTCTGGCTGGGTCTTGCCTACCATCTGGCCTTCTTTGCTGCCATCAATCCTTTGGCCCATGCGTTCGCAGCGGTCTCCGTCATAGGCGGTCTGGTCTTCTTGTGGCAAGGTGTCGTGCGGCGCAGGCTGGATTTCCGCTTGTCTCGTAGCGTTCGCAGCACAGCGGGGGTTGCTCTGGTGGTCTTCGCGCTGGCCGTGTATCCGGCTTGGTCCATCTATGCAGGCCATCGCTATCCCGACCTGCCCACGTTCGGCCTTCCTTGCCCCACCACCATCTTCACCGTGGGCGTACTTTCCTTCCTGGTCGCACCTTATCCGCGCAGCGCCGTCGCCGTTCCGGTGCTGTGGTGTTTGATCGGCGCGCAAGCCGCGTTCTTGCTGGGCGTGCGACAGGATCTTGGGCTGTTGGCCGCTGCGGCCGTTGGCGTCACCCTGCTTGCTCTGCCGAGCACTTCGGTCATTCAGCGGCATGGCGCATCATGAAGGAGACGGCCGACACCTCGTCAAGGGGGCGTCCCGCAAGCGGGCCGCCCCTTGGCCCAACGTGAGGCGTCGATGAAGCCCGTAGCTGAGCTCGCGCGCAGCCCTTTACCCATCGGCGGCGTCGCGTTGGCGGTGTTGGCTATCGGCGCGCCTGGCTGGGAACTTCTCTTTTCGGCGCCTGCAGGAACCGGATTCAGATTCGAGGTGGGCTTTTAGGGCAACGACTGCCTTCTGCGCCGCAGCGGATATCCAGAGCTCGAGCCCAACCCCGACCGTTCCCGTGTGGCAATGGCTGTCCTACGCTTTCGTTGCCTGGGCATGTGGCGCCTACGCCCTGTACGGTGTGATCGTGGGAGAGATGCATCTGCCCAGGAGGCACTCGATGCTCGAGCTCCATGGCGCACCCGCCTACCTGCTCTGTGCGGCACTGCTGCTCATGGTCGCGCAGCTCAGGCTGGCGTTGCTTGGCTACCCTCATCGGGCAGGCGGCGAGGGCCTGGTCGCCCTGTCGAAGTACCTCAGGTACGCTGCGCTCCTGCTGTTCTTGCTGGCCGTCGCCTCGCCATAGGAAGCCACGGCCCACCCACTTCGTTGCCAACGCACGCCATGCGCCATCGAATTCAATGCCCACGCGCGGCCGCTGCCTGCACCGCCGCCGTGCTGCTGTGCGCCTGCACCAGCACCTCGCCTCAGGTGACGGACGACGAGGTGCGCCGAGAGTACGACAGGGTGGTGGCGCAGGCCTATTCGGGCAAGGAGTACGACGTTCGGCACATCCTCGTCCAGACACGCGGGCAGGCCGAGGCAGGCTTGCGGAGAATCAAGTCGGGCGAGCCCTTTGCGCAGGTGGCCATGGACCTGTCGGCCGACCCGGGATCCAACCAGAATGGAGGCGAGCTGGGGTGGATCCTTCCCGATCACTTTGTGCCAGAATTTTCCCGCGCGATGGTTTCCCTTGACCCGAGTGGAATGACGGCGGAGCCCGTACCCACCCGGTTCGGTTGGCACATCATTGAAGTCACCCGTGTCAGGAACCCATCGCCACCGCCCTTCGATGAGGTGAAGGACAGATTGGCGGAAAGACTGCGGCAGGGGAAGGCACGGTCGCCGGCGAACGTGCCGCGCTGATCCATCCCGCTGCTGTGGCCCGATCCGCCTTCGTCACTCCCATTCCATGATTTCCATTCATCGACGTGTTCTTGTGCTGATCGGCGCCGCGATGCTGGCCGGGTGTGCCGGAACCTACTCGCTGCGCGAGGGAGAACCCAAGGCGTATGTGAGATTGCGCGCCACGGGGGACGAGCCGACGTTCTTTCGACACATCCCGGAGCCGCTGTGCCCGGAAGCCACGGTCAATCGCCTGGCGGCCTTTGCGATGCCGTTCGGCGAACAGCTGTCCGAGATCCGGATGCTGGGAAGCACGGGGCAGCCCAGTCGCTATGTGTATGAACGGGCGGTCACTGCCGGGAAGCC
Source organism: Ideonella sp. (assembly GCF_041918995.1). Lineage (GTDB taxonomy): Bacteria > Pseudomonadota > Gammaproteobacteria > Burkholderiales > Burkholderiaceae_C > Ideonella. The sequence continues at coordinate 2,354 of NZ_JAYRUN010000006.1, forward strand.
GTTCCATATGCTCGTCTATTCACAGGAAATATCGACCGCCTACAACCCGGGCTACAGCTGCCATGTGGGTGTCAAGGTCACGTTCCAACCCGAGCACCACTACGAGGTCACGTACGAGCAGGAGCGGTCCTCGTGCCGCGTGCGCGTGTGGGAGCTGACGCAGGCCGGCAGCGACGTCCAGAAGCATCCCGTGCGAAACGCGCAGTACTTCCAGGCGAGATCCGCCAAGGACTTTTGTGGCCGGTGACCGCAAGGTGCCCTCGGCCCGTGTCGCCGCGGAAGAGTCTCTGCCGCCAGCGGTCCCGACTCACCATTGGCCGTTCATTTGTCGCGGCGCCGTCCCATGAGCATCTTCCTCAGAGTCCTTCCCTTGGCGGCGCTTCTGTGCGCCTGCTCCCACGCACCTCAACAGCCGGCACCCGCACCCGCACCTGCACCTGCACCTGCACCCGCGCCGGCTCCAGTGCCGGCCAGCCCGTGGGTATGGACGGGCAAGATGCCGTTCTTCAATCAAGACAGGTACGTCAATACCTCGTCGATACACCGCGATGGAAAGTACATCCGGTTTCTGGTCGGCCTAGAGCAGAAGAATCCGGACGGCAGCGAAGCCCGATTCACGCGAGAGATCGTCGCTGATTGCGAAGGCAAGGTGCGGGTGGAGCTGCTGGGGGCGGCGGATGTCTTCTCGCCGTCACAGCTGAAGTCCTACTACCCTGGAACCATCATCGGTTCAGAGACGCAGTTTGCCTGCGATGAAGCCCAGCGCCGCCAGCTGAAGTGATGGCGTGGGGGCGGTGGTGGCGCATGCGCTGTCGTCACGGCATCGCCGGGCGCCAGCGGCTCGGTTCTTAGGGGCAGGTGGGCAGCTCCTGCGTCCAGCCACCGGTTCGTACACTGCGCCCTGACGTCACACCTCCACGCCACGCGATGCTCAGGCTCGCCATCAGAACGGCTTGCTCGCGACGCTGCCCCACCTGGTGCAGGCCGACACCCCGGCGGCATCCGCCCCGACGGCGGCCGCCCCCTCCCTGCCTCAGCGGATCCGGGAGGTCTCTCTTCGGCCAACGGACGCCGGCTACCCGCCGGAGTTGTCGGCCAAGGGTGTCCAGGGCACCATTGAACTGCGCGTCAGGTTGGGCGCCGACGGCTCGCCCACCGAGGTCTCGCTTCACGCCAGCTCCCGCTCGCCCGAGCGGGATCAGGCCGCGGTGGCCGTGGCAAGGGGCCTGCTACACCACGACCTTCACCCGGCTGGTCAAGGACGCTGAGGGCTGACCCGCCACGCACCACGCGCAGGAGGTTCCGTGAAGGCAATCGTCATGGCCGCTCTGCTCACGGTCGCGGTCCCGGTGCTGGCACAGGCGCAAGGCGCCCCGGCTCGGCTGGTCGACGGGCGCCCTGGCGATGAACGCCGGTCCCACTGGCTCCTGGAATCGTACCGAACGCAGGTCAGCCTCGCCGACGACGCCATGGAGCCGCCTCCGGTTCGCATCTTCGAACACGCCATCCAGGCCGGCGGAGACGGCCTGCACGCGCCGATGGTGCTCAAGTCGCTGGGGCTGCGGATCAGCATTCCGCCCGCCGCCACCTCGGCACAGGTCTACCGAGCCCTGAACGTCCCGGACGGGCCGCCCAATGTCTCGGCCCTGGTTCAGGCCATCTCGGCCTCATTGCCTGTGCACCCGGGGGCCTCGGCACTGGTGGTCTGCGAAGCCGAGGTCGTGCTGGACGGCAAGGAGTACCGGGCACTGGTGCGTGAGAGCTACCCCCGGGGTCTGGCCACTGAGGACCTGGTGGCGGCAGTGAAGCAGGCTGCCGGTGAACTGCTCGCCGAAGCCAGGGCTGCCAGGTGATGTCCCGCGAAGGTCGACCCCGCGTCCAAGGAGCCCCCATGCTTGTCGCCAGCTGCCACTGTGGCGCCGTGGAAGTGTCGGTACCAACGCCTCCCGAGTCACTGGCGGACTGCAACTGTTCGATCTGTCGCCGGTATGGTGCCCTGTGGGCCTACTATCCGAGCGACGAGGTCCATGTCGCTGCCTTGGACGGCGCGACCGAGGACTATGTGTGGGGCCGCCGGGTGCTGGCCTTCGTTCGCTGCCGGAACTGCGGATGCGTCACCCATTGGAAACGCGTGGTCCCAGTGGCCGGCAGCAAGATGGGGGTGAATGCAAGGAACTTCGACCCCGCCGCCATGGCCGGCGTGGAGATTCGTCCGCTCGACGGCGCGTCCGGGTAGATGTCCCAGCCGGCCGCCGCCCGCGCGCAGCGGCTGGCCCGGACCCCAAAATGAGAAGCTGGCGTTCCACCCCGGGCGACACCCGGCCGACACCCGGCCGACACCCGGCCGACACCCGGCCGACACCCGGCCGACACCCGGCCCACCTGGAGCCAGTCCCCCGTGAGCCGCCCCTTGACACGTGCACTTCACCCGGACCGTCCATGCCCCTGAGCCGTTGGCTGACAATCGCTGCGCTTGTCGCGGCCCCGCCCACCCTGGGGCAGACGATTCTCGACCAGGCGGCCAACGATGAGATCGTGCTGATGAGAAGCGAAGAGCCCGCGATGCAAAAGGCCTTCGCACGCGCCGCCGCCACCCTGCCGGACTTTCTTGAGCGGGCCGCGCGCCCGAGGGAAGGCACCTCGGGCTACGCGCTCAAGGTGGCGGTCTCCGACAAGGCGAACACGGAGTACTTCTGGGTGAGCAGTTTCACCCAGGAGGGTGACACCTTCTCTGGCGTGCTCAGCAACGAGCCTCGCCTGGTCAACAAGCACAGGATGGGTGATCGCATCGCGTTTCGACGTGCGCACATCGTGGATTGGACCTACTTCGACGTGTCCAACCAGCAGACGGTCGGCAACTTCACGGCCTGTGCCTTGCTGTCCAGGGAGCCGCCGGAGCAGGCGGCGGCGTTCAAGCGGCAGTACGGCCTGTCGTGTGAGGACTGAACCCGACGTGGCCGTGCCAAGCGCATCCGGCTTCAGCGGCCACAGCCCTGCCTGGCGAGGCCGGCGGCGCGGGCCGCATGACCTGCCAGCCCGATTTCCTGCATCGGTATCCCGACTTTCCCAGTATTCGCGCATCGTGGTACTCACCGGCGCCGGCGTGTCGGCCGGCTCGGGCCTGCGGACCTACCGGGGCCCGGGCACGGCCATCTCCTGACCACCCGCTGCAGCGATCCCAACTGTGCCCTGACGCCCTTCCGCGACGTGGATGGCCATGGGCGCGAGGTGCCACGCTGCCCCCATTGCGCTGCGGGACTGCGGCCCGACGTGGTGCTCTTTGGCGAAGCGCTGCCCGCGCTGGCCAGCTGGACCGTCAAGCGTGCGCTCAGGGACTGCGACCTGTTCATGGCCGTGGGAACCTCCGGACGGGTGTCGCCGGCGGACAGCTACGTGCGCAGCGCCGAGTACGCCGGCGCCAGAACCATCCTCGTCAACCTGGAGCCGATGGACCCGCCGAACCCGGCGTTCCAGGAGCAGCACATCGGGCCGGCGGAGGACATCCTGCCCCAGCTGCTGGCACGCCTGTGAGCCGCCGGCCAGGTAGCGCGCGTGCCACTTGCGCGCCGTCACGGCGCTGACGCCGTGCCTGCACAGCGGCCTTTGACGTTGACGGGGCGTTTGGCGACTCCCAGTCTCTCAAGAACCTCTCCGGGTGAACACCCGCAACAACCTATTGAAGCTTCACACCTAGGCCCGCTCTGCGGGCCTTGTTCGTTCTGCGTTCTCCTGGGCAACCGGTCACTCGTGTGCAGACGATTCGTTCAACCCCATGGACGGGCCCACCACCACGCGGGCACTTCACTGCGCCCCAAGGACCTGGAACAAGCACTTGAGCAGATCCACCCCTACCCGCGCCGGCGCGCGGCGTGTACTCTCTGGCACGAGTTTTCCCTCTTCGTTGGGATGGAACGTCCCCACTTCCATCCGGGTACCTCTCTACCCTCATGGGGCGGGGGATGTCCCTTCGTGCGCCGTCAACGGGGCGGCCTGCCATGACTCAGCTGTCCCCGGCGCCGGCGCAGCGGCAACGCTTCAGTGCTATTGGCGTGAGTACTTCGTCTACTCGAAGGAGTGCCACATCACCGCGGTCAACGGCCAGCGGCCGACACTCAGGCTGTGGGAAAGCGGTGTCTTCACCGCCAGCGTCCCCCTTGGCCGCCAATGGATCGAGATTGAGATGCAGGCATTCGCCTTCGGTGGCGGAGGAACCACCGACGTCTGCGCCTTCGAGCACAACTTTCTGCCCGGTGTGCACTACAGAATTCGACCTGGCAGTGAGGCGTTCGAGATATCTGCCACACAGAAGCACAACCCGGCGCTTGCGCCGTATCGCGGCTCGCTGGTGATCGAGAGTGCAAGCACCGAACAGGCTTCGCAACGGGTGGACCTGTCGTGCACACATGGCGGCGGAAGCTTGTGCCGCAGCACAGGCGACTGCGTGAAACACCCGAACGTCCGCTGCGAACGCCGAGAAGGAGAAGCGTTCGGCAAGTGCGCCGCCGGCGCCGGACACTAGCGTGGCGCGGGGAGTGAGGCAAGCGCCTGCCTTCGCCGTCAGGGGCAGCCCGGCTGCAGGGCGTCCGCCGGCACGGACGGATTGGCGGGTTCGTGCGCCATGGGCCCCAGCTGGGCCGCGGTCACCCAAGGCCCTGCCAAGGCGCCCCTCGCCCAACGCCTTGCGCCCCACGGAACGATTGATGCCCCGTCCTTGCAAGGAGACACCCCCATGAGTGACCCCGAGAAGCAGGTTCTTCAAGCGCTCGACACCTACAAGTCAGCCGTTCTGGCAAAGAACGTCGACACCCTCATGCACCTCTATGACCGTGAGGTCAGGGTGTTCGACACGTGGGGAACCTGGTCCTACGAAGGTGCGGCGGCGTGGAGAGTCGCGGTGGAAGGTTGGTTCGCGTCCCTGCGCAGCGAGACCGTGCGCGTGACGTTCGAAGACGTCAGGATCACGGGGGATTCGAGCTTCGCATCGATGAGCGCGTTCGCGAGGTACGCCGCCTTCTCGGCGCAGGGCCACGAGATTCGAGCCATGCACAACCGCATCTCCTGGGTGCTGAAGTCACGCGGGCACGTTCTGCGCGTCATCCACGAGCACACCTCCGCGCCGGTGGCCTTCGATGACACGAAGGCGATGCTCAACCGCACGGCCTCGCCATGAGGCGGTCGGCGCTCGTTGCCACCGGCGCGCCGAGCGGCGCAATGCAATCGCCGACGCCGGGCACTGGATGCATTCATCGCTTCAACCTCGTCGGCCCCAGCGGCACTCCCGAGCGTCAAGCGCCTGTGCCCCGCGCGAACCGCCTCGCGCCTGCTGCGGTCCCCTCTTCCATGACGACTCATCGGAGATGCCATGCGAGTTTCAGCGCTGGTCACAAGTTCAGCAGGCTCCCATCAGGTGAGCGTTTCGACCGATGGCTCGTCCCAGTCCTTGCCGATGCCGCCCAAAGCCACTGGACAAGGTTCGGGGATCAATGGCGGTGAGTTCTTGATGCTGGCCCTGGCCACTTGCTACTGCAACGACCTCTATCGCGAAGCGCAACGCATGGGACTGTCGCTGTCCCGCGCCGAGGTGGAAGCGACGGCAGAGTTCGCCGGTGTGGGGCTGGCGGCCAGCCACATCCGGTATCGGGCACACGTCGAGTCGCCGGCCTCTGCGGAGCAGATCGCCGAGCTCATTCGCCACACCGACGCGGTGGCCGAGGTACACAACACCATCCGAGCCGGTGTCCCGGTCGTCCTGGCCGCCTGGCGTCCGCCCGGTATGCCAGACCTTGGCTAGGTCGTGCCGGGTGGCGGTCGACGTCCCACCCGCAGCCCACCCGCACCCCACCCGCACCCCATTCCACCCCTCGGACCCTTCGTATGCCTTATCGAATCGCATCCTGCAGTTGTGGTCAGCTGCGCGCCGAGGTGGCCTCGCAGCCGCTGCGCGTGTCGGTGTGCCACTGCCTGGCCTGCCAACGCCGGACGGGCAGTGTCTTCGGTGCACAGGCCCGCTTCCCCAGGCAGGCGGTCACGGTCAGCGGGGACAGCACCGCGTTCGCACGGGTGGGCGACGGCGGCTCCCGGGCCGTGTTCCACTTCTGTCCCCGGTGCGGCGCCACGGTCTACTACACCATGGACGGCGCGGACGACACGGTGGCCATCCCGGTGGGCGCCTTCGCGGATCCCGGGTTCCCCGCCCCCACCTTCTCGGTGTACGAGGAGCGGATGCACCGCTGGGTGCAGATGCCGGACGGCATCGAGCACATGGCCTGAGCCAGCGCAGGCGGCGCATCCGGGCGACACGGTGCACGGCGCCTGGGCGCGACGACGACCCCACTGACTGGGGGCGCTTGGCTTTCGGCGCCACGGCGCCGCTGCATACTCGTTGCGCCCACCCGCCCGCGGCGCCTGGCCGTCTCGGCCGGGCTGAGGGCAGCGTGCCACCGGCCGGAAGCGGCCACTGCCTGACGGAGTCCCCATGGAGACGAACGAGATCCACCGCGGCCGCCTGATCGACCACATCCAGCTGGTGGTGCGCGACCTGGCCGCCAGCCGCCGCTTCTACGAGGCGGTGTTCCAGGTGCTCAAGGTGCCGCTCGGCGGTGCGGGCGATGACTACTTCTGGGCCGACGAGCTGTTCATCTCCACGGCCGACAGCGACGCGGCGCAGGGCCACCTCACCGGCCGGCACCACCTGGCGTTCCAGGCCGAGGACGAGGCGATGGTGCGCGCGTTCCACCAAGCAGCGCTGGCGGCCGGCGGCCAGGACAACGGCGGGCCGGGGCCCCGGCCCTACCACCCGGGCTACTATGCCGCGTTCGTGCTGGACCCGGACGGCAACAACATCGAGGCCGTCTTCCACGGCGCGGCCAAGCGCTCCGCGGCGTCCGTGGTCGTCACCTTCTGAACGGCGCTGTCCGGCCGCCCGCCGTGTGCCGCGGCACGGTCGCTGCTGCCCCATGCGCCCCCTGATCACCGAATCCGACGTCGAGTTCACCGCCATCCGCGCCCAGGGGCCGGGCGGCCAGCACGTGAACAAGACGTCCACCGCCGTGCAGCTGCGCTTCGACGTACGCGCCTCGCGCCTGCCTGCGGCCATCCAGGAGCGCCTGCTCGCGCAGGCCGACAGCCGCATCTCGTCCGACGGCGTGGTGGTGATCAAGGCGCAGGTGCAGCGCAGCCAGGAGGCCAACAAGGCCGACGCCCTGGCGCGCCTGCAGGCGCTGGTGGACCAGGCCGCCCATGTGGCCAAGCCGCGCCGCGCCACCCGGCCCACCTACGGCTCGCAGCAGCGCCGGCTGTCGGCCAAGACCCAGCGCGGCCAGGTCAAGGCCGGTCGCGGCAAGGTGGTGGAATGACACGCTACGTGGCCCTGCTGCGCGGGGTGAGCCCCCTGAACGCCCGAATGCCGGCGCTCAAGGCCAGCTTCGAGGCCGCCGGTTTCCAGGACGTGCGCACGCTGCTGTCCAGTGGTAACGTGGCCTTCAGCACGCGCGCTGCCCCGCCCGCCACGCTGGCGCGCCGGGCCGAGTCCGCCATGCAGGACGCCATGGGCCGCACGTTCGCCACCCAGGTGCGCGCGCAGAAGCACCTGCAGGACCTGGTCGCGGCCGATCCCTTCGCGGCCTTCGAGCTGCCGGCAGCCGCCAAGCGTGTCGTCACCTTCCTCGGCGACGCCGTCCCCGACAGCCTGCCGCTGCCCCCCGAGCGGGCCGGCGCACGCATCCTGGCCGTGCGCGGCACCGAGGTGCTGAGCGCCTACCTGCCCTCGGCCGACGGCCCGGTGTTCATGGCACTGATCGAGCGCACCTTCGGCAAGGCCGTCACCACGCGCACCTGGGACACCGTGCGCAAGTGCGCGGTGGCGTAGCCGCGGCGCGGGCGGCCGGCGCCGCAGGGCCCGGCGCGCCTCAGCCGGCCAGGACGCGCATGGGCTTGGGGAAGCCCTCCAGCTTGTGGCCCTTGCGCGCGCGCTTGCCCTGGTGCTGCGCCAGGGCAGCGCCCTTGATCAGCTCGTCCTTGGGCTTGCCGCCCCGGCCGGTGCCCAGCACACGCAGCACGTCGCCAAAGGGCGCCACGGACAGCAGCGGGTCCTTCGCGTCCACGTCCATCAGCGTCAGCCCGCGGCCGCCCTTGGCCTGCAGCTTCAGCTCGCCCAAGGGGTACACGAGCAGCCGGCCGCCGAGGGACAGGCACGCCACCTGGCCGTGCGAGGCGCCCACCGGCATGGGGGGCAGCACATGCTCCTTGTCCTCCAGGGCCAGGAAGCCCTTGCCGCCGCGCTGGCGCGTGGCCAGGTCCGCGCAGCGGGCCAGCAGGCCGAAGCCGCCGGTGTTGGCCAGCAGCAGCGTGGTGGTGGCGGCACCGGCGAAGTAGTGGGCCGGCTGGGTGCCGCTTTCCAGCTCGATCAGCGAAGTGATGGGCTGGCCGTCGCCACGGCCACCGGGCAGCGTGGCCGCCGCCACGCTGTACACACGGCCGTTGCTGCCGAAGACGTAGAGCGTGTCCACCGAGCGGCAGGGGAAGGCGCCGTAGAGCGCATCCCCCGCCTTGAAGCCCAGGCTGGCGGCATCCACCTCATGGCCCTTGAGTGCACGCACCCAGCCCTTCAGGCTCACCACCACGGTGACGGGCTCGTCGACGATCCTCACCTCGGCCACGGCGCGCTTGTCTTCCTGGATCAGCGTGCGGCGCTCGTCGCCGAACTGCTTCGCGTCGGCCTCGATCTCCTTGATCAGCGTGCGCTTGAGCGCCGCCGGGCTGCCCAGGATCTCTTCCAGCTTCTGCTGGTCGTCGCGCAGGCCCTTGAGTTCCTGCTCGATCTTGATGGCCTCCAGCCGGGCCAGCTGACGCAGGCGGATCTCCAGGATGTCGTCGGCCTGGCGGTCGCTCAGGGCGAATCGCTCGATCAGCGCCGCCTTGGGCTCGTCGGACTGGCGGATGATGCGGATCACCTCGTCGATGTTCAGCAGCACCAGCTGCCGGCCCTCGAGCACATGGATGCGGTCCAGCACCTTGCGCAGGCGGTGCTGCGAGCGGCGCTGCACCGTCGTCTGGCGGAAGGCGATCCACTCCACCAGCATCTCGCGCAGGCTCTTGGGCGTGGGCCGGCCGTCCAGCCCCACCATGGTGAGGTTGACGGACACGCTCAGCTCCAGGCTGGTGTGGGCCAGCAGCGTGTGCACCAGCTCCTGCTGGCCCACGGTGCGGCTCTTGGGCTCGAACACCAGGCGCACCGGCGCGTCCTTGCTCGACTCGTCGCGCACGGTGTCCAGCACCGCCAGCACCGCGGCCTTGAGCTGGGCCTGCTCCGCCGTGAGGGCCTTCTTGCCGGCCTTCACCTTGGGGTTGGTCAGCTCCTCGATCTCTTCCAGCACCCTCTGCGAGCTCGCGCCCGGCGGCAGCTCGTTGACCACCAGCTGCCACTGGCCGCGCGCCAGGTCCTCGATCTTCCACACCGCCCGCACCTTCAGGCTTCCGCGGCCGCTGGCGTAGGCGGCGCGGATGTCGGCCGCACTGGAGATGATCTGGCCACCGCCGGGGAAATCCGGCCCGGGCAGCAGGCCGAACAGCTCGTCGTTGTCGAGCTTGTCGTTGCGGATCAGTGCCACCGCGGCGGCCGCCACCTCGCGCAGGTTGTGGCTGGGGATCTCGGTGGCCATGCCCACGGCGATGCCCGAGGCGCCGTTGAGCAGCGCAAAGGGCAGCCGGGCCGGCAGCAGCCGCGGCTCCTGCTCGGAGCCGTCGTAGTTGGGTACGAAGTCCACCGTGCCTTCGTCGATCTCGTCGAGCAGCAGGCGGGCGATGGGCGCCAGCCGTGCCTCGGTGTAGCGCATGGCTGCGGCGCCGTCGCCGTCGCGGCTGCCGAAGTTGCCCTGGCCGTCGATGAGCGGGTAGCGCTGGGAGAAGCCCTGCGCCATGCGCACCAGCGCGTCGTACGCCGCGGTGTCGCCGTGCGGATGGAACTTGCCCAGCACGTCGCCCACCACGCGGGCGCTCTTCACGGGCTTGGGCGCCGGGCCGCTGCCGTGACCCAGGCCCATGCGCTGCATGGAGTACAGGATGCGCCGCTGCACCGGCTTGGCGCCGTCGCACACGTCGGGCAGCGCCCGGCCCTTGACCACGCTGAGCGCGTACTCGAGGTACGCCCGCTCGGCGTAGTGGGCCAGGGTGATGGTGTGGGCGTCGGCGCCGTCGCGCGGGCCGTCGTCGGGGCCGGGGAAGCCCAGGGAGGTCTGTTCCATGGTCATGGGGTACGGGGTTCGGGGCCGGGTGCGGCCGCAGGCGCCATCAGGCGCATCTGCCGGGCCTGGCCAAGGTGACGCTGCTGCAGCAGCGTCCAGTACAGCTCGAGCACCAGGTGCACATGCGCCCGGGTCTCGGGAATATCGGGCAAGGCACCGCCAGCGCGCCGCAGGGCGCCTTCGCCGGCGTTCCACGCGGCCAGGGCGCGGTCCACGCCGCCGTGGCGCCGCCACAGGTCGGCCAGCAGCCGCGCACCGATCTGGATGTTGCGGCGCCCGTCGCGCAGCTGCTCGTCCACGGCGCCCGCGGCGGCTTCGGCCGGTGTCAGGTAGCGCTGCGCGGTGGCCGGCGTGATCTGCATCAGGCCCAGGGCGCCGCGCGGCGAGACGCTGTCGGCCCGGAAGCCCGATTCCACGGCGATCAGCGCCTTCAGCAGCTCGGCATCGATGCCCGTGGCGGCTTCCGCCTCGCGCAGGTGCGGCTGCATGGCCTTCACCTCGGGGGCAAACTCCAGCCAGGTCAGCAGGCTCGAGCGCGTCATCGTCTTGCCCGGGATGCGGTCCTCGGGCTGCACCGCCTGGTTGCGCAGCACGGGCGTGTAGCGATCGTCCAGCGCGCGGTCGGCGAAGTGGGCCGTGCCCTGCGCGTCGACATAGGCCCACACCTCGAGCCCGCCTTGCGCGCGCGCAGCCGGGGCCAGCGCCGCGGCCGCCGCGGCGAGCAGCAGCGCGGGCGCCCGCGCCGGCGTGCGCAGCCAGGGCATCACGCCACCCACGGCAACGGGGCCTCCAGCCCCATCGCACGACGCGCCTGGTACTCCCGGTCCAGCAGGCCCATCACCACCAGGGTGTCGTAGCCGTCGGCGCCATCGAGCGTGAGGCGCACGCTCTCGCGCAGGCGCCCTTCCTCGACGAAGCCTTCGCTGCCGTACAGCGCCAGCGCTCGGGTGTTGAGCGATTTCACGTCCAGCCAGAACCGGTGGGCGCCCAGGTCGCCGAAGGCCATGGCCTTGAGCCGGCGCACGCACGCCCGCCCGAGCCCTTGCCCCTTGGTCTGCAGCACGATGCGCTTGAGCTCCACGCTCTTGTGCGGGTTGCGGCAGCCCTGCAGGATCACGAAGCCCAGCCGCTCGTGGCTGTCTCCCGCCTCCACGATGAAGTGGCGGAAGTCAGGGAAACGGATGGCGCCCTCGTGCTGCGTGCGCTCCCACGGCGTGATGAACGGCAGGTTGTGCTGGTCGCGCTCGATCGCCGCCACGGCGTCCAGGTCGGACACCATGGTGGGCCGCAACAGCACGCGCGCCGCCGGCACGGGGGCGTCGGGCGGGGTCAGACGTCCACCTCCACGCTGTCGCCGTGCAGCTCCATGAGCTCGCGGCGCGCCTGTGCCTCGCCCTTGCCCATCAGCCGGCCGAGCGATTCGGTGGTGGCCGCGGCGTCCACGCTGCCGTGGCCCACCTGCAGCAGCCGTCGGGTGTCGGGGTTGAGCGTGGTCTCCCACAGCTGCTCGGCATTCATTTCCCCCAGGCCCTTGAAGCGGCTGATGCTCCAGCTGCCTTCGCGCGCGCCTTCCTTGCGCAGCTTGTCCAGCGTGGCCTCCAGCTCGCCTTCGTCCAGCGCATAGAGCTTGGCCGCCGGCTTCTTGCCACGCGCCGGCGCGTCCACGCGGAACAGCGGCGGCTTGGCGATGAAGATGTGGCCCGACTCGATGAGCCGCGGGAAGTGGCGGTAGAACAGCGTGAGCAGCAGCACCTGGATGTGCGAGCCGTCCACGTCGGCGTCGGAGAGGATGCAGACCTTGCCGTAGCGCAGGCCGGAGAGATCCGGCGTGTCGGCGGGGCCATGCGGGTCCACGCCGATGGCCACCGAGATGTCGTGGATCTCGTTGTTCTTGAACAGCAGGTCGCGCTCCACCTCCCAGGCGTTGAGCACCTTGCCACGCAGCGGCAGGATCGCCTGGGTCTCCTTGTCGCGGCCCATCTTGGCCGAGCCGCCGGCGGAATCGCCCTCCACCAGGAAGAGCTCGTTCATGCCGAGGTCACGGCTCTCGCAATCGGTGAGCTTGCCGGGCAGCACGGCCACGCCCGAGCCCTTGCGCTTCTCCACCTTCTGGCTGGCGCGCTGGCGGGTCTGGGCCTGCTTGATCACCAGCTCGGCGAGCTTGCGGCCATGCTCCACGTGCTGGCTGAGCCACAGCTCCAGCGCCGGCTTCACGTAGGCCGACACCAAGCGCAGCGCGTCACGGCTGTTCAGCCGCTCCTTCGTCTGGCCCTGGAACTGCGGGTCGAGCACCTTGGCCGAGAGCACGAAGCTCGCGCGCGAGAACACGTCCTCGGGCATGAGCTTCACGCCCTTGGGGCTCAGCGAGTGCATCTCGATGAAGCCCTTGACGGCCTGGAACAGGCCGTCCTTCAGGCCGGCCTCGTGCGTGCCGCCGGCCACCGTGGGAATGAGGTTGACGTAGCTCTCGCGCAGCAGGTTGCCGTCTTCGGTGAAGGCCACGCACCAGGCCGCCCCCTCGCCCTCGGCGAAGTTCTCGGTCTCGCCCTCGCCGGCATAGTGCTCGCCTTCGAACAGCGGGATCAGGGGGTCGGCCGGCAGCGACTGCTGCAGGTAGTCGCGCAGGCCGCCCTTGAACAGCCAGGTCGTCGTCTCGCCCGTCTTTTCCGTCGTGAGGGTGACGGTGACGCCCGGCATCAGCACGGCCTTGCTGCGCAGCAGGTGGGTCAGCTCGTGGCGCGGCAGCTCGGCGCTCTCGAAATACTTGGCATCGGGCCACACGCGCACCGAGGTGCCGTGCCTGCGCTCGCCAGCCGCCGCCTTGCGGGTGACCAGCGGCTCGACCACATCGCCGCCGGAGAACGCGAGCGCGGCCTGCTGGCCCTCGCGCCACACGGCCACCTGCAGGCGCCGCGCCAGGGCATTGGTGACGCTCACGCCCACGCCGTGCAGGCCGCCGGAGAAGCTGTAGGCGCCGCCCGCGCCCTTGTCGAACTTGCCGCCCGCGTGCAGGCGGGTGAAGACGATCTCCACCACCGGCACGCCCTCTTCCGGGTGCAGGCCGAAGGGGATGCCGCGGCCGTCGTCGTCCACGCTCACCGAGCCGTCGGTGTGCAGGGTGACCGCGATGCGCTTGCCGAAGCCGGCCAGCGCCTCGTCGGCCGCGTTGTCGATCACTTCCTGCACGATGTGCAGCGGGTTGTCCGTGCGCGTGTACATGCCGGGCCGCTGCTTGACGGGCTCCAGCCCTTTCAGCACGCGGATCGACGCTTCGCCGTAGTTGACGGGTGTCTGAGCCATGGGCGGAATTCTAGGGATCCCGGCGCGGCGGCCCCGGATGCTTCAATCGCCGGCTTCGCCGGCGTGGCCGGCATGTCACCTGCCGAGGCCCCGCCCATGCCCAGCCCTGCCCCGTCCCGCGTCGTGTCCGCACGCCGCGCCCGAGCCGCCCTGGCGCTCGCCGCGGCCCTGTGCCTGGCGGTTCCCGGCGCGCGGGCCGCCCTGCCCTGGTACGACGTGGTGGCCCTGCCGGACGTGGGCGATGGCGCCACGCTGCCCAACGCCATGAACAACCGCGGGGCGGTCACGGGCGAAGCCCGCCTGGGCAAGCACATGGACGGCGAGGGCACGGCCTATGTGCTGCGCGGCAAGCGGGTCACCCGCATGCACCAGCCGGCGCCGGGCCAGGCCAGCGAAGGGCGCGGCATCAACGACCACGGGGTGGTGGTGGGCAACGAGGGCCTGCAGGTGGCCAACGGCGAGCCGCGCGGCTTCATCTGGGACCGCCATGGCGTGACACGGCTCGATGTGCCCACTGCCATGGCCATCACGAACGACGGCACGGTCGTCGGTGACTTCGACTTCCAGGCCATCTACCGCCTGCGCCAGGGCCAGTACCACCTGACCGGCCTGCCCCCCGAGTTCTCGTACGGTTTCGCGAAGGCCGCCAACGCGCGGGGCGACGTGCTGGTGGATGGCCACCCCTGGAACGGCACCCCCGGCTACCGGGTGCTGGTGCACCGCGAGGACACCGGGTGGACCGACCACGGCACCCTGGGCGGCGACTTCGCCAACGGCCTGGCCATCAACCGGGCCGGCACCGTGGTCGGCCTGGTGTATTGGAACCGCGGCAGCGGCCGCACCGTGCGTGCCTTCGTGCTGAAGGATGGCGTCACCTCCCTGTTCGGTTCGGACGCCGTCTGGGCCGAGGCCCGGCTGAGCGGCATCAACGAAGCCGGCGTGGCGGTGGGGTCGACGCGCGGCCCCGATGGCGAGGGCCACGCCTTTGCCGTGGACACCGATGGCCAGTCCGCGGTGAACCTGAACCGCCGCCTGGCGGCCGGCCACGCAGGCTGGACACTGCTCGACGCGCGCGCCATCAACGACCGCGGCGAGATCGTGGGCCGGGGCCTGCTGCACGGCCAGTCCGCGGGCTTCCTGCTCGTCCCGCGCGCCGCGCACTGAACACCCCGCGTCAGGCAGCCGTGGGCGGGCGGCGCTAGAGTGCGCGGATGTCCCATCCGTCCGCCGCGGCGCCCCAGCGCCTGTCCATGACGCAGGTGCTGCTGTGCGGCGCCTTCATCGTCACGCTCTCCATGGGCATCCGCCACGGCTTCGGCCTGTGGCTGCAGCCCATCACCATGGAACGGGGCTGGACGCGCGAGACCTTCGCGTTCGCCATCGCCGTGCAGAACATCGCCTGGGGCATCGCCGGGCCGTTCGCGGGCATGCTGGCCGACCGCTTCGGTGCCTTCCGCGTGCTGGTGGGCGGGGCCGCGCTGTATGCCATGGGCCTCGTGGGCATGGCGCTCGCCACCTCCGGGCTGGCCTTCACGGGCGCCACCGGCGTGCTGCTGGGCATGGCGCAGTCGGGCACCACCTACGCCGTGATCTACGGGGTGATCGGCCGCAACGTGGCGCCGGAGAAGCGCTCGTGGGCGATGGGCGTGGCCGCGGCGGCCGGCTCGTTCGGCCAGTTCCTCATGGTGCCGGTGGAGAACTGGCTCGTCGGCGCCTGGGGCTGGCAGAACGCGCTGTTCGTGCTCGGCTGCCTGGCGCTGGCCATCGCCCCGCTGGCCTGGGGCCTGCGCGAGCCGGCCATGGCCGCCGCCTCGGGCGTGCGCCAGAGCGTGGGCGCCGCGCTGAAGGAGGCGCTGGCCTACCCCAGCTTCCGCTGGCTGATGGCCGGCTACTTCGTCTGCGGCTTCCAGGTGGTGTTCATCGGCGTGCACATGCCCAGCTACCTGAAGGACAAGGGCCTGTCGCCGGACGTGGCCACCACGGCGCTGGCGCTGATCGGCCTGTTCAACGTGTTCGGCACCTACACCGCGGGCGTGCTGGGGCAGAAGTGGGCCAAGCGCCACATCCTGGCCGGCATCTACTTCGCCCGGTCGGTGGCCATCGTGGCCTTCCTGCTGGCGCCGCTCAGCCCCATGAGCGTGTACCTGTTCTCCGCCGTGATGGGCTTCCTGTGGCTGTCCACCGTGCCGCCCACCAACGCGGTGGTCGCGCAGATCTTCGGCGTGCAGTACATGTCCATGCTGGGCGGGCTGGTGTTCTTCAGCCACCAGGTCGGCTCGTTCATGGGCGTGTGGCTGGGCGGCCTGCTGTACGACCGCACGGGTAGCTACGACGTGGTGTGGGGTCTCGCGGTCGCCTTCGGCGTGCTCGCCGCCCTGGCCAACCTGCCGGTGCGCGAGACGCCTATCGTGCGCGCCGCGCCGGCGGCGGCCTGAGCGCCATGGCAGCGCCCGTGCGTCCGCGCTGGCTCCGGGGGGCGGCCTGGGTCGGCGCGCTGGTGGTGCTGGGCGCCGTCTTCGCCGCCTACCGCGACCCCCACACGGTGGTCGACCTGGCCAACCGGGTGTGGGCCTGCTTCTGAGGCGCGGCGTGTGATGCAGGGCGACGGCACCCCCAGCGACTGGATCGTGCGCTGGTCGCACCTTGTGCCGGCCGGCGGCACCGTGCTCGACCTGGCCTGCGGGCGCGGCCGGCACACGCGCTGGTTCGCCGGCCGCGGCCACCGCGTCACGGCGCTCGACCGCGACGCCCAGGCCGTGCAGCCGCTGGCGGCGCTGGCGGAGGTGGTCGTGGCCGACATCGAACAGGGGCCGTGGCCGTTGGCCGGCCGCGCCTTCGACGCCGTCGTCGTCACCCACTACCTCTGGCGTCCGTTGTGGCCGGCCATCGTGCAGTCGGTGGCGCCCGGCGGCTGCCTGCTGTATGAAACCTTCGCCACCGGCCACGAGGCCCTGGGGCGGCCCAGCCGGGCGGATTTCCTGCTGCAGCCGGGCGAGCTGCTGCGGGCGGCCGCCCCGGAACTCGCCGTCGTGGCGTACGAGGCCGGCCGTCTGGACGCCCCTGCCCGGCTGGTGCAACGCCTGGCCGCCTGGCGCCGCCAGCCCGGCGTGTCGTCCGCGGCGGACGATCGGCCGTTGGTGGGTGCCTGACTTCGCCGGGCGGTCCCTCGGGGGCGGCCGTGTGCGGGTGGCTAGAATCGACCGATTGCAAGGAACTCCGATGAAACCGATTGTTGGCAGCATCGTCGCGCTGGTGACGCCGATGCACGAAGACGGCAGCGTGGACTACGCCGCGCTGCGCGCGCTGATCGACTGGCACATCGCCGAGGGCACCGACTGCATCGGTGTGGTCGGCACCACGGGCGAGTCGGCCACGGTGTCGGTGGAGGAACACTGCGAGATCATCCGCGTGGCGGTCGAGCACGCCGCCGGCCGCGTGCCCATCATGGCGGGCGCCGGCGCCAATTCCACGGCCGAGGCCATCGAGCTCACGCGTTTCGCCAAGCAGGTGGGCGCCGACTGCACGCTGCAGGTCGTTCCCTACTACAACAAGCCGTCGCAGGAAGGCATCTACCGCCACTTCAAGGCCATCGCCGAGGCGGTGGACCTGCCGGTGGTGCTGTACAACGTGCCCGGCCGCACGGTGGCGGACATGCTGCACGACACCGTGCTGCGCCTGGCGCAGGTGCCCGGCATCGTCGGCATCAAGGAGGCCACCGGCAACATCGAGCGCGCGGCCTGGCTGATCAAGCACGTGCCTGCCGGCTTCTCCGTGTACTCGGGTGACGACGGCACCGCCGTGGCGCTGATGCTCCTGGGCGGGCACGGCAACGTGAGCGTCACGGCCAACGTGGCGCCCCGGGCCATGCACGAGCTGTGCGTGGCCGCCATGGCGGGCGACGTCAAGCGCGCCCGCGAGATCCACCTGTCGCTGCTGGCGCTGCACCGCCAGCTGTTCTGCGAGCCCAGCCCGGCGCCGGCCAAGTGGGCGCTGTCGCAGATGGGCCGTTGCCGCCCGGGTGTGCGCCTGCCGCTGGTGGAGCTCACCCCGGCCGGACAGACGCTGGTGGGTGGCGCACTGCGCGAGTGCGGCCTGCTGTGAGCCATGCGGGCCGGCGACGGCCTGCGGCCCTTTCCTGATTCCTTCACCGGCCGCCCGACCCGGCGGCTGACGAGACCGATGCACATGCCCTCTTCCGCCTTCCCGATCACCGCCTCGCGCGCCGCCGTCCTGACGCTGGCCCTCGGCGGCCTGACCGCCCTGGGCGGCTGCACCGCCCTGGGCATCGGCGGCACCGCCGACGCCATCGACTACCGCAGCGGCGCCAACCGCACGCCCACGCTCGAGGTGCCGCCCGACCTGACGCCGCTCAGCCGCGACGGGCGCTACCAGCCGCAGTCGGGCACGGTAAGCGCCACCGCGCTGGCGGCCGGCACGCAGCGCCCCGCGGTGGCGGCCGCCCCGGGCACGCCCAGCGTGGCCATCGAGCAGGCCGGCAGCGTGCGGCTCGAGCGGGCGGGTGAGCGCCGCTGGATCGTCACCTCGCAGGCCCCCGAGCAGGTGTGGGCCAAGGCCCGCCAGTTCTGGCTGGACATGGGCTTCGAGATCGCCCGCGAAAGCGCCGAGGCCGGCACGCTCGAGACCGAATGGGCGCAGAACCGCGCCAAGCTGCCGAACGACCTGATCCGCCGCACGGTGGGCAGCGTGCTGCCGAACCTGTTCGACACCAGCGAACGCGACCGCTACATGATGCGCGTGGAGCGCACCAGCGCCGGCACCGAGGTGTACGTGAGCCACCGCGGCCTGCAGGAGGAACTCGTCGGCCGTGCCAACGAAGGCCAGGTGGCGTGGGTCGCCCGGCCGTCCGAGCCCCAGCTCGAGCGCGAGATGCTCACGCGCCTGATGGTGGCCCTGGGCGGCGTGGCGGACACCGCGACGACGACGGCCGCCGCCGCAGGCGCAGGCGCCGCGCCCGCAGCAACGCCGGCATCCGCCCCCGCCGCCGGCGAGGCCCGTGCGCGGGTGGTGTCCGGCCGGCCTGGCGCCGCGCTGCAGGTGGACGATACGCTGGACCGCACCTGGCGCCGCATCGGCCTGGCGCTCGACCGGGGCGGCTTCACGGTGGAAGACCGTGACCGCAGCCAGGGCCTGTACTTCGTGCGCTTCGTCGACACCAAGGAAGCCGCGAAGGACGAGCCGAACTTCTTCACCCGCTGGTTCAGCAGCGACGACCGTGCCGCCAAGGCGCTCAACCGCTACCGCATCCAGGTGCAGGCCGATGGCCAGCGCACGCTGGTCCATGTGCAGAACTACCAGGGGCAGCCGGACAACTCGGCCAGCGCGCAGAAGATCGTCAGCCTGCTGGTGGACGAACTGAAGCTCTGAGCACCCCCGAAACGGGCTCCTGAGCCCACCCACGAAAAAGCCGCCCGAGGGCGGCTTTTTCGTGGCGGCCTGCCGTGCCGCGAGGGCACCGCAGGCCTGCAGCACATTACATGCTGGCGGCGGAGGCGGCGGGGGACGCAGCGTCGGCGGCCGGGGCAGCGGCTTCCGAGGCGGCAGGCACCGCAGCCGAGGCGGCTTCCACGGCCGGGGCGGCAGCCGGGGCGGGGGCCGGGGCGGCCTCTTCCTTCTTGCCGCAAGCGGCCAGGGCGGCGACGGCGATCAGGGAAGCCAACAGAAGCGACTTGTTCATGAATGTCCTCGAAACTTAGGGTCGAACAATTACCGGTAATTTTGGAAGCCGCTGGTGCGTGCCTCCTCCTCGACAAGACCAGGAAACTCTCAGGCGCTCGAGACACCCAAGTCAACGATTCCTGTGCCTAGCCTTACATTATACCGAGTCTAGGGAAGATCCCTAGAGCCCCAGTGTGACGGCAGCAAAGGCGCCGCTGCTGCGTTGCGAAATCGCATCGATCTGTTCGTGCGCGCGCTGGATGTCGACGCGGTCGTGGCTCACCCAGCCGCGCGTGCGCTCGGCGTCGAGCACCCGGATCACCAGCCGACGGTCGGCCACCAGCAGGATCGGCATGTCGGCGGTCGGCAGGTGGTCGGGCTGGCGGCAGTCGATCACATGCGAGAAGGTCTGACGCCAGCGCACCAGCCGCGGCATGGCCCGGCGAAGTACCTCGAAATCGTGCGACAGCCAGTGCAGGTGCGCACCGGGGCGCCGGGCCCAGGCGGTCAGGCCGTCGAGCACCGCGGGCTCGTCGAGCGGCCATGGCGTCCAGTCGTTCGCCACCCACCACAGCTCACGCACCCCGGCCGGCGCGGCGTGCACCAGGGTGTCGCGCACGGCTGCCTGGAAGTCCGCGCGCGTCCCCAGGGCGCGGGCGGGCACGGCCAGGCGCAGCGCGTCCGCGGACGGGGTGGTGGATGGCGTGGGGTGCGGGTCTGCGGATTCGGCAGGCATCTCAGGCCCTTTCTATGGCGCGTGCCAACGGCTCGTCGGCCTGCGGGTGCAGCCAGCCGGCTTCCACCCAGTCGGCCAGCAGGGCCTGGGCGTCGGGGCCCAGCCGCGCGACGTCGCGCGCACCGAGCGCCCGTTGATCGGCCAGGCGCTGCATCAGGGCGGCGTCCCGGCCGCCCGCCCGGTAGGACTCGCCGTTGAGGAACACATGGTGCGTGTCATACATCATCCGGCTGCGAGCGTCCAGCCGCACGCCCTGGCCCGCCGGCAGCTCGCCGCCGCCCTCGAACCACACGTTGGACTTGGGCTCGGTGAGCGATTCGCCGAGCGCGCACGCCAGGCTGCGCGCGTCGTTCAACGCGTCGATGACGGCGCGCTGGGTGAACTGCTGCAGTGCCGCGGGGATCAGGCCGGGCGTCTCGGTGGCGCTGCCTGCCGGGTCGCGGTAGTGCGGCTCGTCGGCGGGCGCATCCAGCGCATCGACCATGCGCTGCAGCACCTCGCGCGCGAGGTCGGTCGGCGTGGGCGTGCGGAAGCCCACCGAACAGGTCATGCAGTCGGGGCCTTCGGCCACGCCGTCGTGGCCCCAGCGTGGCGGCAGGTAGAGCATGTCGCCGGGTTCCAGCACCCACTCCTCGGTGGGCTGGAAATCGGCGAGGATCTTCACCGGCATGCCCGGCACCAGGGCCGCGGGGTGCTTCACCGGGCCGCAGCGCCAGCGGCGGCGGCCACTGACCTGCAGCAGGAACACATCGTAGGAATCGGTGTGCGGGCCCACGCCGCCGCCATCGCTGGCGTAGCTGATCATCAGGTCGTCCAGCCGCGCCTCGGGCACGAAGCGGAAGCGGCTGAGCAGCTCGTGCGCCGCAGGCACGTGCAGGTCCAGGCCCTGGACCAGCAGCGTCCAGCCGGCGCGCGTGCGCGGCGGGATCTGCCGGCGCGTGAAGGGGCCGTGGCGCAGCGACCAGCGGCCGGCCTGGCTGCCTACCAGGCGCGACTCCACCTCGTCGCGGCCGGCCAGCTCGAAGAGCTCGGCCCGGCCGATGGGCGGCTGCACGCCGGGCACGGCCTGGCGGATGAGGTACGGCTTTTTCTGCCAGTGGCGGCGCATGAACTGCCGCGGCGACAGGCCGCCCAGCAGCCCCAGGGGAAGGTCGATGTCCATGCGCGGATTGTCGCCGGGGGTTGTGCGATCATCCCCTGATGAACATCACTTCCCCCTGCGTGGTGACGCTCGTGTGGACGCTCACCGACGCACAGGGCCAGCTCATCGACGAGCTCGACGAGCCGGTCGAGTTCTTCTACGGCGGCGACGACCTGCTGCCCAAGGTGGAGGAGGCCCTGGCCGACCAGGCCCCCGGGTTCGAGGCACAGTTGCACCTGGAGCCCGAGCACGCCTTCGGCGACTACGACGCCGACCTCGTGTGCTACGAGGAGCGCGCGCTGTTCCCGGAGAACGTGGAGCCCGGCATGCAGTTCGAGGGCCTGCCCGAAGGCGCCATCACCACCGACATGCCCGAGGACCTCATCTACACCGTGACCGAGGTGTACCCCTCGCACGTGGTGCTCGACGCCAACCACCCGCTGGCCGGCATCGCGCTGCGCATCCAGCTGAAGGTGCTGGACGTGCGCGAGGCGACCGACGAGGAAAAGGAAGCCGGCAGCGTGGGTGACGCCCCCTTCGCGGTCGTCGACGGCAACGTTCCCCCCGATTCCACGCTCCACTGACCGGGCGTCGCTGGCAGCGCGCCCAAGGCGCCGCTGCACCCCAAGTGGCGTGCGCGGATCCGGCTCCGCCGGTCCGCTGCGCGAGCCCCCTCGGGGGGCAGCCCCCGGAAGGGGGCGTGGGGGCCCACCATCCAGCCGGTCCGCTGCGCGAGCCCCTCGGGGGGCAGGCCCCGCCAGGGGCCGTGGGGGCTTACTGCCTGCCACTGGAACCAAAGCCGCCCTCGCCGCGCTGGGTGGCCTCGAAGCTGTCGACGCGGCGGAACGCCGCCTGCACCACCGGCACGATCACCATCTGGGCGATGCGCTCCAGCGGCGCGATGGTGAAGGGCTCGCTGCCGCGGTTCCAGCAGCTCACCATCAGCGGGCCCTGGTAGTCGCTGTCGATCAGCCCCACCAGGTTGCCCAGCACGATGCCGTGCTTGTGGCCCAGACCCGAGCGGGGCAGGATCATCGCCGCCAGGCCCGGGTCGCCGATGTGCATGGCCAGGCCGGTGGGGATGAGGGCGGACTGGCCGGGCGCCAGCACCAGCGGCTCGTCCAGGCAGGCACGCAGGTCCAGGCCGGCGCTGCCGGGCGTGGCGTAGGCGGGCAGCTGGTCGGCCATGCGGGCGTCCAGCACCTTGATGTCGATGGTCGTCATGTCGTGCGGCTGAGTTGGCGCGCGATCTCGCGCACCAGTTCGCGGGCCAGGTCGAGCTTGCCCGCGGTGGGCAGCTCGCGGTGGCCGTGGGCGTCCACCAGCAGCAGCGTGTTGTCGTCGCGGCCGAAGGTGGCCGGGCCGAGGTTGGCCACGATGAGCGGCACGCCCTTGCGCTCGCGCTTGGCGGTGGCGTGTCCCAGCAGGTCGTGGCTTTCCGCCGCGAAGCCCACGCAGTACGGGGCGTCGGGCCGCTTGGCCACGTCGGCCAGGATGTCGGGGTTCTCGGCCATCTCGATGGCCGGCGGCCGGCCACTGCCGTCCTTCTTCATCTTGTGTTCGGCGGCACGCACCGGCCGCCAGTCGGCCACCGCGGCCGTGGCCACGAAGACATGCTGCCCCGCCACGGCGGCCATCACCGCCTCGTGCATCTGCAGGGCCGTCTCCACGTCGATGCGGCGCACGCCGCGCGGCGTGGGCAGGGCCACCGGGCCGGCCACCAGCGTCACCTCGGCACCGGCCTCGCGCGCGGCGCGGGCCACGGCGAAGCCCATCTTCCCGCTGGAGCGGTTGGTCAGCCCGCGCACCGGGTCCAGCGGCTCGAAGGTGGGGCCGGCCGTCACCAGCAGGCGGCAGCCGGCCAGCGGGCGCGGCTGCAGCTGGGCCACCAGTTCCTCGACCAGCGCCTCGGGTTCGAGCATGCGGCCGTCGCCCACCTCGCCGCAGGCCTGGTCGCCGGCATCGGGGCCCAGCAGCACCGCACCGTCGGCGCGCAGCTGGGCCGCGTTGCGCTGGGTGGCGGGGTGGGCCCACATCTCCCGGTTCATGGCAGGCGCCACGAACAGCGGCACCCGCTCGGCGGGCCGCGCCAGGCACAGCAGGCTCAGCACCTCGTCGGCCCGGCCCTGGGCCAGCTTGGCCATGAAGTCGGCGCTGGCGGGCGCCACGAGCACCGCGTCCGCCTCGCGCGAGAGGTTGATGTGCGGCATGTGGTTCGGCTCGCGGGCGTCCCACTGGCTGGTCACCACCGGGCGCCCGGTGAGCGCCTGCATGGTGACCGGCGTGATGAAACGCTCGGCGGCCTCGGTCATGACGACCTGCACCGTGGCGCCTGCCTGGATGAGCTGCCGGGACAGCTCTGCCGACTTGTAGCAGGCGACGCCACCCGACAGCCCGAGGACGATGTGCTTGCCCGCGAGATCCATGCCGCCGGCCCTCACTGCATCTGTGCCCCGTGGCACTTCTTGAACTTCTTGCCGCTGCCGCAGGGGCACGGGTCGTTGCGACCGGGCAGCGCGTCCACCCGCCGCGGCGGCGGCTTGGGGGCATGGTCCAGCCAGTACAGGCGCAGGTCCTGCGCGGCGTACAGCGCCTCGTGGATCAGCTCGTCGCGGCTGAGCTGCTCGCCCTCGTAGAGCTCCTCGAACAGCTCCTTGAGCTCTTCCTCGTCGTAGGTGAGCGAGGCGATGCGCGTGAGCGACTCGTCATAGAACTGGCCGTCCTCGGTCTCCAGGTCGGCCTCCGGCCAGTCCTGCGGGAAATCCAGCGTGGCCTCCAGGAAGCCGGCGGCCCACACCTCGCCCGTCTGTTCCAGCAGGTGCAGTTCCTCGGTCTTCACATGGCCCTCGGCCACCAGGCGCTGCTTGTCGTCGTCGGTGAGTTCCACCATCAGCGGCGCGAGGCGCAGCACGTCCGTGTCGTCGAGGATCTTCTCGGGGTCGAGCTGGTCCGCGAGGACGTCCCAGCGCGCCTGGAGGGCCTCGCGGGCCTCGTCGGCGGACGCCGGGTCGGCGCAGGCGCGCTCGAACACGCCCTCGGCCACCACCGGCCACCACTCGTCCATCGTGATGCGCCGAGGGCCGGCGAGCAGCGCCGTCATGTAGCCGTCCAGCCACTCCAGCGACACGCGGTCGTCGAAGCCGGCCAGACGCTGGCACAGGGCGTCCAGCGCCTCGATCTCCTGCTCGCTGCTCATGCGGGGTTCAGCCACGCGTCTCTCCATGTGGGTCCATGGCGCCAGTGTCGCATGGGGCGGGCAATGGCCGCAGCGGCCCGCGGACGCGCGCGGTGACCCATATCCCACGATCCCATGCCGGCCACATCGCCACCCAGGAGGCCAAGGGGGACACCTGGTTCCAGGTCCTCGGGGCGGACACCTTCAACTGAGCGGCTGCACCCGCGGCCCCGGCGGCCGCGGGTGCAGCCGGGCCATCATCAAGGTGTCCTCGTAGACACCGTCGCGCAGCGCATAGGCCCGCTGTCGGCCTTCCAGCTCGAAGCCGTGCCGGCGATACAGGGCCTGCGCCGCCTCGTTGTCGGCGAACACGGTCAGCTCGATGCGCAGCACGCCCAGCCACTGGTCGGCGTAGTCGCACAGGGCTGCCAGCAGTGCCGAGCCGACGCCGCGGCCCTGCCAGGGCAGCGCCACTGCGATGCCCAGCGACATGGCGTGGCGGCGGCGCTGGTAGGTGCCGCACGGGTGCAGGCCGGCGCTGCCCACCACCTCGCCGTCGATGTCGGCCACCAGGTGCAGCTCGGGTGCCTGCCCGTTGGCGGACACCTGCGCCGCCAGGCGCTGGCGCCAGGTGGCCTCGTCGGGGTACGGCAGCTGCATGAGCTGGCGCGCCACGGCGGGCTCGCGCATGAGCCGCACGAAGGCCGGCGCGTCCTCCACCCGCGCGCGGCGCAGTGTCCAGGCCGCCCGGTGTGTCTCCATCCTCAGCCCCTCACGAGAAATGCAGGCCGCCGATGCGCAACCAGGGCAGCACCGTGCTGCCGGTGTCCAGGCGCTCGCGGCTGACCGCCTCGACCGCCTGCAGCATGCGCGCCATGTTGCCGGCGATCATCACCTCCGACAGCGCGGGGCCGACGGCGCCGCCCTCGATGCGGAAGCTGTTCTTGATGACGGCGGAGAAGTCGCCATTGGCCGCCGGCATGCCCATGGACAGACGCCCCACCAGCGCGCCGCGCGCCACGCCGTCGACCAGTGCCCCCCGGGGCGTGTCGCCGCCCGGCATCTCCCAGCCGAAGGTGGTGGGCACATGGGGCAGCCCGGTCTTGCGGCTGCCGTAGAGGCTGGGCAGCAGGGCCAGCAGCCGGCCTTCGCGCAGCACCTCCACCTCGGGCGCCACGCAGGCGTCGGCCGACACCGGCAGCACGCCCGGGCCGCTGAAGCGGCTGCGCAAGGCCAGCAGCGGGGAGGCGATCGCCTCGCCGACCCGGCTGCGGTAGAGCGAGCTGCCCGCGATCAGCTGGGCATCGCCGAGCTGGCCCAGCAGCCAGCCCAGCACATCGGACACGGCGGCGGGCGTCAGCACCACCGAGCCGACGAAGCGCTCGCCGAAGGGCCGCGTGTCCACCTGCTGCGAGGTGTCGCGCATCATGTCGCCGATGCCGAACCAAACCGGGGCTGGCTGGCTGCCCAGGGCATGGGTGCTGCCGCCGGCGTAGTTGAAGGAGCTGGCGCGCTCGCCGTCGCGTGCGGTGCCGAACGCCGACAGGCTGCACCAGCCGGCCAGCGAGGCCAGGTCGCTGCCGCCGGTGGTGAGCGTGACGCTGGCGGACAGGTGGTGCGCCGCGGCGCCCTCCTCCACGCGGAACCGCGGCGTCTCGCGGGCGCGGAAGTCCAGCAGCTGCGCCACGGTGTCGGCCAGCTGCGCCGGGTCCGCCGCCAGCGGGCCCTGCACCTGCCGGGCCTGCTGCCCGGTGGACACCGCATTGGCCTCGTCCTGCGGCGCCGCCCGGGCGGCGGCCTGCAGCTCCTGCACCGCCTGCGCGAGCGCCTCGTCGTCGACGCTCGACAGCTCCACGCTGGCCCGGCGGCCGTCGAGCAGGCCCAGCAGCGACAGGCGCTGCTGCACTGTGCTGCGCAGCAGGCTGGGCTCGTCGTGGGCGATGTTCAGCTCGGTCTGGCGGTACCAGCCCGCGCTGGCCTGGGCGTGCTGGAAGCCCGCGTCCTGCAGCGCCTGCAGCGCCCGCCCGGCGGTGTCGCGCAAGGAGCGGTCGAAGTCGTCGGGCTGGTCGGTCAGGGTCATGGTCATGTGCAGCTCCTCATTCCCCGCCCAGGTGGACACGCGCCCGCAGCGCCGGGCCGCCCATGGACACGACCATGGGCTGCTTCTTGCCGCAGTAGCCGGCGCAGCTCCACTCCATCTCGCTGCCCACCGCGTCCACCGACTGCAGCACCTTGATCGCCGAGCCGGAGACCGTGGTGTCGCGGATCGCCCGCCCCAGGCGGCCCTGGCGGATCTCGTAGGCCAGGCTGATGCCGAACATGAACTCGGTGGTGGAATCGGCCTGGCCGTTGGCGGTCTTCATGAGGAAGTAGCCGTCCTCCACGCCGGCGATCATGTCGTCGAGCGAGGTCGTGCCCGGCAGGATGGCGGTGTTGCGCATGCGCACCAGCGGCTCGTCGGCGGGGGCATAGGCGCGGGCGCTGCCGGTGGGGCGGGCGCCCATGCGGGCCGCCGTCTCGCGGCTGTGCATGAAGCCGGTGAGCCGGCCGTCGCGGATCAGCACCGCGTCCTCGGCCGGCGTGCCCTCGTCGTCGGCGTACACGGGGATCATCACCTCCGCATCGTCCACGTGGTGCGCGTAGTCAACCATGCCCACCAGCTCGCTGGCCACGGGCTGGCCGAGCAGGCCGCCCGTGACGGCGCCGCCCAGCACGATGTCCGCCTCGCACGGGTGGCCCATGGCCTCGTGGGCCAGCATGCCCGCCAGCGGCGCGGCCAGCACCACCGTCTGCAGGCCGCCGCGCGCTGCCACCGCCTGGCACTTGGCCCGCAGGTGCACGTGCAGGGCCTGCAGGCGCGGGGCCAGCGCATCGAGCGACCAGTCCAGGTCGCCCAGGTGGCCCTTGCCGGACAGCAGCTCCACCAGTTCGACCGGCGCGCCGTCGGCGCCCGGCGCCACGAACGCCACATGCAGCGAGGCACGCTGGATGGTGGACAGCGAGTCGGCGCCGGTGCTGGCCACGACGCGCTTGCTGTGGTGCTCGTCCGACACGATGAAACGCACGGACGTGAGCCCCGGGAAGGACTGCCGGCACCAGGCGTTCAGCGCGGTCAGCCGCTCCTGCACCTCGGCCGCCGACAGCGGCGCGCGGCCGCGCCACGCATGCTCGCCGCGGTAGCCGCCGGCGGGCAGCGTCAACACGCTGCGCGGGCCGAAGCGCGACATGGCGGCGGCATTGGCGATGGCCTGGTGCTCGAGCGCCGAGGCCACCCGCACGGCGGCGCCGGGCTGCGACGCAAAGCCCCAGTAGCCATCGCGGTAGACGCGCACGCTGGTGCCGGCATCGCTGCTGCGGCTGTTCTGCGTGAGGGCGCCGTCGATCATGACGACGCGGGACTTGCGCAGCTCGTGCTCGCGGCGCTCGCTGTACTGCAGGCCGGCCGCGAGGGCTGGCGCCGCGGCGGTGGCCGCGGCCGAAGGGGCGGTCGTCAAGGGCGGTGCTCCTGGCTGGGCGCCGGGTGGGCGCCGGGGCAGCCGCGGCGTCGGCCGCGGCCCGGGGCCGCCGAGATCGTCAGCGGTCGTCGTGCTCCAGCCGCTTGCCGAGGCTCACGACCGGATCGACGGTGTACCCCAGTGCGGCGTAGAACGCCAGCACCTGTTCGTTGCCCTGCCGGACCTGCAGGTTGATCTTGGGGCAGCCCGCCTCACGCAGGCGGGCCTCGGCCCAGGCCATGAGCCGCCGGCCATGGCCCTGCCCCTGGTGATGGGGGCACACCGCCAGGCAGTTGATCCAGCCGCGGTGGCCGTCGTAGCCGGCCATCACGCTGCCGATGACTTCACCGGCCGGGGTGGTGAGCACGCCGAACAGCTCGCGCCGCTCGGCGAGCTTGCGGCGGATGTCCTTGCCCGGGTCGTTCCACGGGCGGGTGAGCCCGCAGCGCTGCCAGAGCGCCACCACGGCGGCTTCGTCCGCCGCCTCGAAGGCGCGCACGGCCGGCGCCAGGGCGTCCGGCCGTGGTGGCGCCGCCGCCATCAGGCCCGCTCGCCCACCCAGCCGGCCACGCTGGCCAGGGCCTCGGGCAGGCGCGTGGCATCGGTGCCGCCGGCCATGGCCATGTCGGGCTTGCCGCCGCCCTTGCCGCCCACCTGCTGGGCGACGAAGTTCACCAGCTCGCCGGCCTTCAGCCGGCCGGTCGCATCGGCCGTGACGCCGGCGGCCAGCTGCACCTTGCCGCCGTCCACCGCCGCCAGCACGATGGCCGCCGTCTTGAGCTTGTCCTTGAGCTTGTCCATGGTCTCGCGCAGGGCCTTGGCGTCGGCGCCCCGCAGCGTGGCGGCCAGCACCTTCAGGCCCTTGACGTCCACCGCCTGCGCCAGCAGCTCGTCGCCCTGGGCCGAGGCCAGCTTGCCCTTGAGCGCGGCGATTTCCTTCTCCAGGCCACGCAGCTGCTCCAGCACGCCCTGCACGCGGCCGGGCACCTCGGCGGGCGCCACCTTCAGCGCGCCCGCCAGGCCGTTGACGGTGTGCTCCAGGCTCTGCAGGTAGGCCAGCGCGTTCTCGCCGGTCACGGCCTCGATGCGGCGGATGCCGGCGGCCACGCCGCTCTCGGCGACGATCTTGAACAGGCCGATGTCGCCGGTGCGGCGCACGTGCGTGCCGCCGCACAGCTCCTTGCTGCTGCCGATGGACAGCACGCGCACCTTCTCGCCGTACTTCTCGCCGAACAGCATCATGGCGCCGCTCTTCTGCGCGTCGTCCAGCGCCATCACCTCGGCGGCGGTGTCGTGGTTGGCCAGGATCTCGGCGTTGACGATCGCCTCCACCTGGGCGATCTGCGCGTCGGTGAGCGGGCCGGTGTGGGCGAAGTCGAAGCGGGTGCGCTCGGGCGTCACCAGCGAGCCCTTCTGCTGCACATGGCCGCCCAGCACCTCGCGCAGGGCCTTGTGCATCAGGTGGGTGGCGCTGTGGTTGCGCACGGTGCGCGCGCGGCGCTCGGTGTCCACGCGGGCGGCGAACACGTCGCCCACGCGCACCTCGCCCTCGGCGATGTGGCCGTGGTGGCCGTACACGTCGGCCTGGATCTTCATGGTGTCGGCCACCACGAAGCGCGTGGTGGCGTTGCGCAGCTCGCCCGCATCGCCTACCTGGCCGCCGCTCTCGGCGTAGAAGGGGGTGTGGTCCAGCACCACCACCGCGTCGTCGCCGGCGCGGGCGGCGTCCACCGGGCTGCCGTCCACGTACACCGCCGTCACGCGGGCCTGCTCGTGCACCAGGTGCTCGTAGCCGTGGAAGGTGGTGGGCGCGCCCTCGTAGGCCAGGCCCTGGGCCATCTTGAACTTGCCGGCCTCGCGGGCACGCTGCTTCTGCTCGTCCAGCAGCGCATGGAAGCGCGCCTCGTCCACCTTCACGCCCCGCTCGCGGCAGACGTCGGCCGTCAGGTCCACGGGGAAGCCGTAGGTGTCGTGCAGCTTGAAGGCGGTGTCGCCGTCCAGCACCGCCGGGTTCGCGGCCAGCGCCGTGTCGAGGATCTCCATGCCGCGCTCGATGGTCTGGAAGAAGCGCTCCTCCTCCTGCCTGAGCACCTCGGTGACGCGGCCGGCGGCCTGGCGCAGCTCGGGGTAGGCCTCGCCCATCTGCTCCACCAGCGCAGGCACGATGGCGTGGAAGAAGGGCTTGCGCGCGCCCAGCTTGTAGCCGTGGCGGATGGCGCGGCGGGCGATGCGGCGCAGCACGTAGCCGCGGCCGGCGTTGCCGGGGATGACCCCGTCCACCACCGTGAAGGCGCAGGCGCGGATGTGGTCGGCGATGACCTTCAGGCTGGGCGAGTCCGGGTCCACGCCGGTGCCGCCGGCCGCCTCCACCGCGGCCTGGGCGGCCGCCAGCAGGGCCGCGAACAGGTCGATCTGGTAGTTGGAGTGCACGTGCTGCAGCACCGCCGTGATGCGCTCCAGGCCCATGCCCGTGTCCACGCTGGGCTTGGGCAGCTTGTGCATCACGCCGTCTTCGGTGCGGTTGAACTGCATGAAGACGTTGTTCCAGATCTCGATGTAGCGGTCACCGTCCTCGTCCGGGCTGCCCGGGGGGCCGCCGGCCACATCGGGGCCGTGGTCGTAGAAGATCTCGGTGCAGGGGCCGCAGGGGCCCGTGTCGCCCATCATCCAGAAGTTGTCGCTGGCGTAGCGGCCGCCCTTGTTGTCGCCGATGCGCACGATGCGCTCGGCGGGCACGCCCACCACCTTGTTCCAGATCTCGTAGGCCTCGTCGTCCTCTTCGTAGACGGTGACCCACAGCTTCTCGGCCGGCAGGCCGAAGTGCTTCGTCAGCAGCTCCCAGGCGTACTGGATGGCATCGTGCTTGAAGTAGTCCCCGAAGCTGAAGTTGCCCAGCATCTCGAAGAACGTGTGGTGCCGCGCGGTGTAGCCCACGTTGTCCAGGTCGTTGTGCTTGCCGCCGGCGCGGATGCACTTCTGGGCCGTGGTGGCACGGCTGTAGGGCCGCTTGTCGAAGCCCAGGAACACATCCTTAAACTGGTTCATCCCCGCGTTGGTGAACAGCAGGGTCGGGTCGTCCCCGGGCACCACCGGGCTGGAGGCGACGATGGTGTGGCCCTTCGATTCGAAGAACTTCAGGAAGGTCTGGCGGATCTCGGCGGCTTTCATCCGGGGGCTTTCCACAAGGGGCAGGCAAGAGGGCAGGAACGACGGGGCGCCCGGCCGGGCGGGGCGCGCAGGCGCCCCGCCGGGGGCGGACGAACCGCAAATTATCCCAGTTCGCGCGCGAGGAAGTCGTGCAGCCGCGCGTCGCCCGAGAAGGCGACGTTGAAGCGCATCCAGTCGGTGGGCTCCAGCGCCGGCCGGAAGAGGTGGCCGGGGCCCAGCATGATGCCGTGCTCCGCCGCCCGGTTGGCCAGCGCGGGTGGGTCGGCGCAGCCGGGATGGCGGGCCCACAGGAACATGCCGGCGCCCGGCTGGGCGAACAGCTCGAAGCCCAGCGCCTGCAGGCGGCCGGCCACCTGCTGGTGGGCCTCGCCCAGGCGCTCGCGCAGGCCTTTCAGGTGCTTGCGGCGCCGCCCGTCCTGCAGCGCGGCCAGGGCCAGGCGCTCGCCGAACTCGGCCGAGGTGAGGCCGGACACCATCTTCAGCTGGGCCAGGTCCTCCAGCAGGTCGGGGTGGGCGGCGGCGAAGCCCACCCGGATGTGCGGCGACAGGGTCTTGGAGTAGCTGCCGATGTGGATCACCCGGGCCAGCTGGTCCAGGCTGGCCAGGCTGGGCCGGGGCTCCGGGTCGAGCTCGACGTAGATGTCGTTTTCCACCAGCGTGAGGTCGTGCTTCTCGGCCAGCTGCAGCAGCCGGTGCAGCTGCGGCAGGGTGGCCACCGAGCCGGTGGGGCTCTGCAGCCGGGGCTGGGTGAAGAACACCCGCGGCCGCTGCTCGGGCGGCGCGGCCTGCAGCAGCGCCTCCAGCGCGGCCAGGTCGTAGCCCTGGGGCGTGCGCGGCACGCCCACCAGCCGCGCGCCCTGGAATCGCAGCGAGAACAGCAGGTTGGCGTAGCCCGGGTCGTCCACCAGCACGGTGTCGCCCGCGCGCACCAGGCGCCGCACCGCCAGGTCCAGCGCCTGGCTGGAGCCTTGCGTGAGCAGCACCTGGGCGGGCGCCACGCTCACCTGGTGCTCGGCCAGCGCCTCGCAGATGGCCTGGCGCAGCGGCGGGTAGCCCTTGGGCTCGCCGTAGCCACCCAGGTCGGCCTCGTCGGCCGCCAGCGCACGCAGGCCACGCTTGAGCCCGTCCTCGAACAGCCAGTCGCCGGGCAGCCAGCCGCAACCGGCCTTCACCGCCAGGTGGCGGTGCTCGAAGATGCGGCGCAGGTACCAGGCGGCATCGAAGCCCTCGGCCACCGGGCCGGTGGCCGCCGCCGGCTCGTCGGCGGCGGCGCGCCGGCGGACGAAGAAGCCGGCGTGCGGGCGCGACACCAGGTAGCCGAGCGCCACCAGGCGGTCGTAGGCCTCGACCACGGTGAACACGCTGACCTGGTGCGACTGGGCGAACTGGCGGATGGACGGCAGCTTGGCCCCCTCGCGCAGCTGGCCCTCGTCGATCTGGCGGCCCACGCCCTGCACGATCTGCGTGACGAGCGGCAGCGGGGCGTGGGGGTCGAGCTGGAGCATCCGGGGCGAAGGCGGGGCGTGGTCCGCCGCTGTACTGGGTCGGCGACCTGCACAGTGCGCGTGCAGGGCCATGGGGGCTGTACATGGTAGCGGCTGGCCGGATGGGTCTAGAGTCCCCCTCTTGACCCTTACAGCCTCCAGGAGCCCCGCCATGCACCGCGACCCGCAAGCCACCGCCAAGACGAACGCCGCCCTGATGGCCCGCCGCCGTGCCGCCCTGCCCTCGGGCCTGGGCCAGACCTACGACGTGGTCGCCGAGCGCGCGGAGAACGCCGAGGTGTGGGACGTGGAAGGCCGCCGCTACCTGGATTTCGCCGGCGGCATCGCCGTGCTCAATACCGGCCACCGCCACCCGAAGATCGTCGAGGCGGTGAAGGCCCAGCTCGACAAGGTGCACCACACCTGCTTCCAGGTGCTCGCCTACGAGCCCTACATCGAGCTGGCCGAGCGCCTGATCGCCAAGGCCCCGGGCGATTTCGCCAAGAAGGCCTTCTTCCTGTCCACCGGCGCGGAGGCCGTGGAGAACGCGGTGAAGATCGCCCGCGCCGCCACCAGGCGCCAGGCGGTCATCGCCTTCGGCGGCGGCTTCCACGGCCGCACCCTGCTGGGCATGGCGCTCACTGGCAAGGTGGCGCCGTACAAGGCCGGCTTCGGCCCCTTCCCGGCCGAGATCTACCACGCCGAGTACCCCAACCCGCTGCACGGCGTGTCGGAAGCCGACGCGCTGAAGTCGCTGCAGCACATCTTCAAGTACGACGTGGAGCCGGACCGCGTGGCGGCCATCATCCTCGAGCCGGTGCAGGGCGAGGGCGGCTTCTACATCGCATCGCCCGCCTTCGCCCAGGCGCTGCGGGCCCTGTGCGACCAGCACGGCATCCTGCTGATCGCCGACGAGGTGCAGACGGGCGCCGGCCGCACGGGCACCTGGCTGGCCTGCGAGCAGTGGGGCCCGAAGGCGGTGCCCGACCTGATCACCATGGCCAAGTCCATGGCAGGCGGCTTCCCGATCTCGGCCGTGATCGGCCGCGCCGACGTGATGGACAAGCCCCTGCCGGGCGGCCTGGGCGGCACCTACGCCGGCAACCCGCTGGCCTGCGCCGCGGCGCTGGCGGTGCTCGACGTGTTCGAGCAGGAGAAACTGCTCGAGCGTTCCCGCGCGGTGGGCGAGACGCTGGTGGCCGGCCTGAAGGCCATCGCCGCCAGGCACAAGGCCATCGGCGACGTGCGCGGCCTGGGCGCCATGGTGGCGGTGGAGCTGTTCAAGAACGGTGACCTGCACCAGCCGGATGCGGAGCTGACCAAGCGCGTGTGCGCCGAATCCATCCAGCGTGGTCTGGTCATGCTGTCCTGCGGCACCTACGGCAACGTGCTGCGCATCCTGGTGCCGCTGACCGTGCCCCAGGCGCAGCTCGAGGAAGGCCTGGCCATCCTCGCCCAGGCCTTCGACGCGGCCGCCGCCTGAGCGGCACCCCTTCACCGGCTTAGGATGCACGCCATGGACATGAAGACCTCCCCGCTTTCCACGCTGAACGACCCCAGCCTGCTCAGGACCGACGCCCTCGTCGGCGGCGAGTGGGTGGCCGGCGACAGCCGCTTCGACGTCACCGACCCCGCCACCGGCCTGAAGCTGGCCGACGTGGCCAACCTGGGTGCGGCCGGCGCCGAGGCGGCCATCGCCGCGGCGAACAAGGCGTGGGCCCCCTGGCGCGCCAAGACCGCCAAGGAGCGCGCCGCGATCCTGATGAAGTGGTTCCAGCTGATGCACGCCCACGCCGACGACCTGGCGCGCATCCTGACCGCCGAGCAGGGCAAGCCGCTGGCCGAAGCCAGGGGCGAGATCACCTACGGCGCCAGCTTCCTGGAGTGGTTCGCCGAGGAAGCCAAGCGCATCTACGGCGAGACCATCCCGACGACGGACGCCAACAAGCGCTACCTCGTCATCAAGCAGCCCATCGGCGTGTGCGCTGCCATCACGCCCTGGAACTTCCCCATCGCCATGATCACCCGCAAGGTGGCGCCGGCCCTGGCCGCCGGCTGCCCGGTGGTGATCAAGCCGGCCGAGGCCACGCCGCTGTCGGCCCTGGCCGCGGCCGAGCTGGCGCAGCGCGCCGGCATGCCGGCGGGCGTGCTGAACATCGTCACCGCCGACGCGGCCCGGTCCATCGAGGTGGGCAAGGTGCTGTGCGCGAGCGACGTGGTGCGCCACCTGTCCTTCACCGGGTCCACCGAGGTGGGCCGCATCCTGGCCGCCCAGTGCGCGCCGACGATCAAGAAGGTGTCGCTGGAGCTGGGCGGCAATGCCCCGTTCATCGTCTTCGACGACGCGGACCT
Organism: Ideonella sp.; assembly: GCF_041918995.1. Classification (GTDB taxonomy): domain Bacteria; phylum Pseudomonadota; class Gammaproteobacteria; order Burkholderiales; family Burkholderiaceae_C; genus Ideonella. The sequence continues at coordinate 37,121 of NZ_JAYRUN010000006.1, forward strand.
GGATTCCGCCGTCGAAGGGGCCATGATCAGCAAGTACCGCAACGCGGGCCAGACCTGCGTGTGCGCCAACCGCTTCTACGTGCAGGACGGCGTGTACGACGAATTCGTGCGCCGGCTCTCGGAGAAGGCGCAGGCCATCAAGGTGGGCAACGGCTTCGAGGCGGGCGTCAACGTGGGCCCGCTGATCGACGGCCAGGCCATCGAGAAGGTGGAGTCCCACGTGGCCGACGCACTCGCCAAGGGCGCCAAGCTGGTGGTGGGCGGCACCCGCATCGGCGAGCGCTTCTACACCCCCACCGTGCTGGCGGAGGTGACGCCCGAGATGCGGGTGTCCCGTGAGGAGACCTTCGGCCCCGTCGCGCCCGTGTTCCGCTTCCGGAGCGAATCGGAGGTCGTGGAGCTGGCCAACGCCACCGAGTTCGGCCTGGCGAGCTACTTTTACAGCCGCGACATCGGCCGCATCTTCCGCGTGGGCGAGGCGCTCGAGTACGGCATGGTGGGCGTGAACACCGGCCTCATCTCGACCGCCGAGGTGCCGTTCGGTGGCGTGAAGCAATCGGGCCTGGGCCGCGAAGGGGCCCGGCAGGGCATGGACGACTACGTCGAGGTCAAGTACCTCTGCCTGGGCGACATCCAGAAGTGATCGCCGCGGCCGGGGACGGGGGCACGACTCAGCCCTCGTCGTTCGCCGCCGCAGCCTGCCCGCGCAGCAGGCCCATGGCGCCGGCCGACGCCTGCCCCACGGCGTGCCGCAGCAGCGCGGCGGCGTCCTTGCCGTCCGCCGGGTAACGCGCCAGGCCCAGCCGGGCGCCCACGGGCACGTCCTGCCCCGCCACGCGCAGCGGCTGGTTGGCCGCAGACAGCAGCTTGCGCGCCACATGCGTGGCGTCCTCGTCGCTGTCCAGCCAGGCCAGCAGCACCGCGAACATGTCGGGTGCCAGCGAGGCCACCACGTCGCTGGCACGCAGCGAGCTGCGCAGCCGCACGGCGGCCTTGCGGCGCAGCACGTTGGCGCTCTCGGCACCGAGCGTGCCCTCCGCGCCGCGGAAGCCATCCAGCTGCAGCACCACCAGCGCCATGGCCGCGGGCTCACGCTCACGCAGGGCGAGCAGGTGGGTCATGTGCTCCAGCAGCTGCTGGCGGTTGGGCAGGCCGGTGGCCAGGTCGATGCTGTAGGCGCGGCGGGCGGCGTCGTCCAGGCGTTGCCGCTCGATGGCCAGGCGCAGCACCCGGCCGAGCGTCTCGGCGTGGGCCTCGCGCGCGGGCAGCACGTCGCGCAGGCCCGCATGCAGCAGCTTCAGGCAGTCCGCCGGCGTGGGCTCCGGGCCCACCGCCACCAGCGCGGACTCGAGCACGGCGCGCGCCAGGCCCGGCCACTGCAGCAGGCGATCCGCCCCGCCCATGGCCGACAGATCCACCAGCACGGCATCCCGCTGCTGGCTGTGCAGGCAGGCGTCCAGCTCGTCCAGGCTGCGGCAGCCCTGGACCACGAAAGGGCCGAACGCCGAGGTGACGAGATCGGGGGCGCGCGAGCCCAGGCAGACGATCTGGAAGGGGGCGGACATGCCGCCATGATGCACCCGCGGACAGGACCGCGGCTACACCGTTAACACCGAGGCTGCTCAGTGCGCCTCGTCCCAGTTCGCGCCCACGCCCACCTCGGCCACCAGCGGCACCTTCAGCGCCGCCACGCCGGCCATCAGGCGCGGCACGGCCTCGCGCGCCCAGTCCAGCTCGGCCTCGGGCACCTCGAACACCAGCTCGTCGTGCACCTGCAGCACCATGCGGGTGGCGCGGCCCTCGTCGTCCAGCGCCTGCTGCACGGCGATCATGGCCAGCTTGATGAGATCGGCCGCCGTGCCCTGCATGGGCGCGTTGATGGCCTGGCGCTCGGCGCCCGAGCGCCGGGGGCCCGAGCCGCCGCGGATCTCGGGCAGCCAGATGCGCCGGCCGAACAGCGTCTCCACGTAGCCCTGCTCGGCGGCGCGGGCCTTGGTCTCGTCCATGTAGCGCTTCACGCCCGAGAAGCGGTCGAAGTAGCGGTCGATGTAGTTGCGCGCCGCCTTCTGGTCGATGCCCAGCGACTGCGCCAGCCCGAAGGCGCCCATGCCGTAGATGAGGCCGAAGTTGATGGTCTTGGCGTAGCGGCGCTGCTCGGGCGTCACCGCCTCGGGCGCCAGGCCGAACACCTCCGCGGCGGTGGCACGGTGCACGTCCATGCCCTCGGCGAAGGCGCGCGTGAGGCCCGGGTCCTCGCTGATGTGGGCCATCAGGCGCAGCTCGATCTGCGAGTAGTCGGCGCTCACGATGCGGTGGCCGGGCGGCGCCACGAAGGCCTCGCGCACCCGGCGGCCTTCCGGCGTGCGGATGGGAATGTTCTGCAGGTTGGGCTCGTTGCTGGACAGGCGCCCCGTGACGGCCACCGCCTGCGCGTAGTTGGTGTGCACCCGCCCCGTGTGGGGGTTCACCATCAGCGGCAGCTTGTCGGTGTAGGTGCCCTTGAGCTTGCTCAGGGACCGGTGCTCCAGCAGCTTGGCCGGCAGGGGGTAGTCGGCCGCCAGCTCCTGCAGCACCTCCTCGTCGGTGCTGGGCGCGCCGCTGGCGGTCTTCTTCTTCACCGGCAGGCCCAGGCGGTTGAACAGGATCTCGCCGATCTGCTTGGGCGAGCCCAGGTTGAAGGGCTGGCCGGCGAGCTCGTAGGCCTCGCGCTCCAGCGCCAGCATGCGCTCGGCGAGCTCCCGGCTCTGCGCGGCCAGGCGGGCCGGGTCGATCAGCACGCCGTGGCGCTCGATGCGCGCCAGCAGGTGCGTGACGGGCATCTCGATCTGGGCGTACACATGGCGCATGCCGGGCACGTGCTCGACCTGGGGCCACAGCGTCTGGTGCACCTGCAGGCACATCTCGCTGTCCTCGCCGCTGTAGGTGGCGGCCTGCGCCACGTCCACCTGCGAGAACGGGATCTGCGCCGCCCCCTTGCCGCAGACCTGCTCGTAGCTCAGCCCCTGGCGGTCCAGGTGGCGCTCGGCCAGGCTTTCCAGGCTGTGCGGCTTGTGGCACTCCAGCACGTAGCTCTGCAGCAGGGTGTCGTGGCGGTAGCCGCGCACGGCCACGCCGTGGTTGGCGAACACGTGCAGGTCGTACTTGATGTTCTGGCCCACCTTGGCCGCGGCCTCGTCCTCCAGCCAGGGGCGCAGCGCGGCCAGCACCTCGTCGAGCGGCAGCTGGTCCGGGGCGCCCGGGTAGTCGTGCGCCACGGGCACGTAGGCCGCCCTCCCCGGCTCCACCGCGAACGACAGGCCGACGATGCGCGCCCGCATCGGGTCCAGCGAATCGGTCTCGGTGTCCAGCGCGGCCATCGGGGCGGTGCGCAGGGCGGCCAGCCAGGCGTCCAGGCGCTCGCGCGTGGTCACGGTCTCGTACTCGCGCGCCAGCGCCACGGCCGGGCGGGCCGGGGCCGCATCGCCTGCGGGCGTCTCGCCGGCCGCCGGCTCGGCCGGGCCGCCACCGCCCAGCTGGGTTTCCAGCTCCTTGCGGAAGGTGCGGAAGCCGAAACGCTCATAGAAGCCCAGCAGGCCCTGCTGGTCCACCGGGCTGAAGGCCAGTGCCCGCAGGTCCGGCCAGCCGGGAATGTGCTCGGCCAGGTCGCAGTCGGTCACCACGGTGATCAGGCGGCGCCCCTGCGGCAGCCAGTCCAGCGCCCGGCGCAGGTTTTCGCCGGCCACGCCCTTGATCTGGGCGGCCGCGGCGATCACGCCGTCCAGCGAGCCGTATTCCGCGATCCACTTGGCCGCCGTCTTGGGGCCCACCTTGTCCACGCCGGGCACGTTGTCCACGGCGTCGCCGATGAGGGTGAGGTAGTCGATGATGCGGTCCGGCGGCACGCCGAACTTGGCCTTCACGCCCTCGGTGTCCAGCCGTTCGTTGGTCATGGTGTTGATGAGCGTGACGCGCTCGTTCACCAGCTGGGCCATGTCCTTGTCGCCGGTGGAGACGATCACCTGGTGGCCCGTCTCGGCGCCGATGCGCGCCAGCGTGCCGATGGCATCGTCCGCCTCGATTCCGGGCACCACCAGCACCGGCCACCCCAGGAGCTTGACCACCTCGTGGATGGGCTCGATCTGCCGGCGCAGGTCGTCCGGCATGGGGGCCCGGTTGGCCTTGTAGTCGGCATACCAGTCGTCGCGGAAGGTCGGCCCGCTGGCGTCGAACACGCAGGCGGCGTGGCCGGCGCCCACCTGCTCGCGCAGGCGCTTCATCATCGCCACCATGCCGTGGATGGCGCCGGTGGGCACGCCGCCCGGGCCGCGCAGGTCGGGCAGCGCGTGGTAGGCCCGGTAGAGGTAGCTGCTGCCGTCGACCAGCAGCAGGAGGTTGGGGTCGCTCATGGGCGGGCATTGTGCGCGAGGGGCTGGCTCCCTCGCGGGCACGGGGTTCACCCGGCCCGGGGTGACCGGGCCCGCCCGCCTCAGCGCACCGGCAGGGTCAGCGTCATGGCCGTGGACGCCGAGAACGGCAGCGTCATGCTGAACAGCTGCCCCCAGTGCACCGGGGCGCCGTAGAGGCTGTCCGCCGTGTCGAGCACCAGCACCAGCTTGTGGCCGGCGGGCACGTCGTGGGCCATGGCGTTGAGCTCGAACGACAGGTCGGTGGTCACCCCCGGCGCGGCCCAGTGGACGGCCCGCGCGCCGTGCGTCACCAGGGTGCCGAAGCCCGCCCAGTCGACGTCGTAGAGGTAGGCCACGAGCATGCCGCGCGCCAGGCTCGGCTTGGCCTGGATCTGCAGCCGAGGCGAGCCGCGCAGCTTCACTGGCGAGCCGAGCGAGCCCGATTCATAGCGCACGCCATGCGCCGGCAGGATGGTGGCCATGTGGTTCACCACCGGCAGGCCCACCGTCTCCATCAGCGGCGACAGGATGGGGATGGGGCCGGTGGTGGCGGTGGTGTCCAGCAGGTTGTTCACCGTGTCGCTGGCCGACTGCTTGTTGGCCGACGCCGACAGCGTGCCGTGCACACCCTTCCAGCACAGGCAGCCCAGGTCCCAGCGCAGCGCCCCGCGCGGCCCCAGGTGCCAGGTGCGGCTGGTCAGCTCCGGTGCCGGCCAGGTGGACAGCGTCTCGCGGGTGCCGCCGAACTTGTGCTGCAGGTTCACCTTGGGCTCGGTGTCGATGCCGTTGGCCACGCCCTTGAGCCAGCGGTCCATCCAGCGGTGCACCTGGTCGAAGATGGGGTTGTCCACCCCCAGCGTGGCGCCGGGCAGCTCGGCCGAGGCGTGGATGCCCGGCTGCAGCAGCAGCTTCTTGGGGCCGGTGAGCCGGCTGAACATGGCCAGGGTGGAATTGGGCGAGAACATGTCGTCCTGCCAGTTCTTGGCGATGATCACCGGCACGCGGCGCGCGTTGAGCGTGTCCACCACGTTGGCCGGCGAGCGCGGCGCGCCCCAGGCGGTGATCTCCGCGATCTTGGCGGGCGTCGTGTCGGGGTCGCGGATCGCCGCGTCGTACTCGTAGACGATCGGGTCCAGGCGGCCGGTGAAGCTGCCCGAGAGCGTGAGCACCGACAGCCAGGTCGGGTTGGGCACCGAGTGGCCGTACATCTGGTCGATGAGCTGGCCCCAGCCGGACATGGCGGCCACCGCCTTCACCCGCGCATCGGCCGCCGCGCCCAGCATGGACAGCCCCGCCCCGTAGGAGATGCCGGCCAGGCCGATGCGGCCGCTGTCGGCGGGTGTCTCGGCGAGCAGCCAGTCGATGGCGCTGGAGACGTCGGCGATGTCGGGCTCGCCGGCCACGCCGACCACGCCCTCGGACCCCCAGAAACCGCGGGCGGTGTAGGCCATGGCCACGTAGCCGTCGCGCGCCATGCGGTGCTGCTGGCCGACGTACTCGAAGAAGTCCGCCGCTGCCCAGCTGCTGGGGTACACCACCGCCGGGAAGCGCTGACCGCCGTGCGCGCCCGCGGGGAGGAACACGTTGGCGGTGAGCTTGAGGCCGTCGCGGGTGGTCACCCTGGCGTTGTTCACGAAGCAGGTGCCGTCGTGGGGAGAGATGACGCCCGGCCACAGCAGCGGCGTGGTGTACAGCGGCCGCTCGGCGGGCGTCGCTTCGCGGCAGCTCACGGCCCAGCTGGGGGCGGTGGCGAGGGCGGTGCACAGCAGAAGGGCCGCGCGCAGCGTCGGGGCGTGCGCCAGGCCAGCATGTCTTGCCATCGATGTCTCCTTCCGGGTGGGTGGTGGACGGCCTGCGCCCGGTTTCGCACGACCGTTCGTTCGATTCTTCAAACGCGCCGCCGGGCCGGTCAATCGGCGCGACCCGCACAGGTGTTACGGGTTACCGTGCCTGGCGCCGCGTCACCTGGCTGCCCGCCGCGGCAGCGCGCCGCCGGCCGCCTGCGGCGCGTCACGCCGCAGGGGGCTTGCCCGCCGCATAGAATCCCGGCCATGAGCCGCCCCGCCGCCGTCCTCGCCCTGCTCGCCCTGGCCCTGGCCGGCGACCTGCGTGCCCAGCCGGCGCCGGAGGCGGCGCCGGCACCCACGGCCAGCCGTGCCCCCGAGCCGCAGGTGATCCACCAGATCACCGAGGACGACCAGGTCCGCATCGAGGAACTCCGGGTGCGCGGCCAGACACGCCGGCTCAGCGTGCAGCCCAAGATCCGCGGCGTGGCGCCCTACGAGATCGCCGTGCCCGAGCCCGGCCGCGCGCCGGACGACGACCCCAAGGCGGGCAAGCGGGTCTGGCTGTCCCTCACCTTCTGATCCTGTGGCCGCGCCGCGTGACGGGCGGCCCCCTCCCGGCGAGTCATGGCGGTTTACACGGAAGTCACCCCCGACCAGGCCCAGGCCCTGGCCACGCAGCTGCACCTGGGGGCCGTGCAGTCGCTGCAGCCCATCGGCAGCGGCATCGAGAACACCAACTACTTCCTGACCACCGACGCCGGGGAATGGGTGCTCACGCTGTTCGAGCGCCTGACGCCGGCCCAGCTGCCGTTCTACCTGCGGCTCATGCAGCACCTCGCGCAGCACGGCCTGCCGGTGCCGGCGCCGCGCGCCGATGCAGCCGGTGCGCTGTGCCACACCCTGGCCGGCAAGCCGGCGGCCGTGGTCAACCGGCTGCCGGGCGCCCCGGTGGCGGCGCCCGACGTGCACCATGCCGAGCAGGTGGGTGCCACCCTGGCACGCATGCACCTGGCGGTGGCGGATTTCCCGCTGGACCAGCCCAACCTGCGCGGGCGCGACTGGTGGCAGCACACGGCGCCCGCCGTGCGGCCACACCTGGACGCCGGGGCCGCGACGCTGCTGGACGAGGAGATGGCCTACCAGGCGCACGCGGCGGCCTCCGCGGCCTACGCACAGCTGCCCCGCGGCGCCGTGCACGCGGACCTGTTCCGCGACAACGCCCTGTTCGACGGCCTGCCGGGCCGGGAGCGGCTGTGCGGGGTGTTCGACTTCTATTTCGCCGGCACCGACACCTTCGCCTACGACCTGGCCGTCACGCTGAACGACTGGTGCGTGGACGATGCCTCCGGCCGGCTGGACGTGGCCCGTGCCGAGGCCATGGTCGCCGGCTACCGGGCCGCGCGCGAACCCCTCGGGGTGGAATGGCGCTTGCTGCCGGCGATGCGCCGCGCCGCCGCGCTGCGCTTCTGGCTGTCGCGCCTGTCCGATTGGCATGCGCCCCGGGACGCGGCCCTGCTCACGCCCAAGGACCCGCGCCACTTCGAGCGTGTGCTGCGGGCCGCCGTGGACACGCCCTGGCACCCTGCCCCGGCCGCCGACGGTTCCACCGACTGACGCCCATCCACGCCACACGCGACACGCCACGCATGGGACTCAAACTGCAAGAGGTCAGCTCGGCCGCCGGCTGGCGCTGGGTGCTGCAGGCCTTCGCCGAGTACGGCCGCTACCCCTTCGGGTACACCGGCCTGTTCCTGGCCTTCCTCGTCGCCGTCTTCGTGGCCATGCTGCTGCCGCTGCTGGGCGGCCTGCTGCTGCTGATGTCCATGCCGCTGCTGACGCTGGGCTTCATGATGGCCACCGAGGCCGCCCAGCGCGGCGTGCCACCCGCCGCGGCGGTGTACCCCGCCGCATGGCGGGGCCGCCCGGCCGACCGCCGCCGAGCGCTGCTGGCGCTGCTGATGGCCTTCGCGGTGGCCAGCACGGCCGCGCTGTGGGTGAGCGAGACGGTGGACGGCGGTGCGTTCAGCGCCTGGCTGGAGGCCTTCATCCGCGGCACGGCCCCGGCGGATGAAGTGTCCAAGCTCGCCATGGCGCCCGGCGCCACGTCGGGCGCGATCTGGCGCATCGCCTTGACGGCGGCCGTCGCGGTGCCCTTCTGGTTCGCCCCGGCGCTGGTGCACTGGGCCGGCCAGGGCCCGGCGCAGGCGCTGTTCTCCAGCACCGTCGCCCTGTGGCGTGCCCGCGGCGCCTTCCTCGTCTACTTCTTCGCCTGGACCATGCTGGGCCTGGGCGGCATGCTGCTGGGCAGCGTGCTCATCGCCCTGGCGGGGCCTTCGCTGGCGGCCATGCTGATGCTGCCGCTCGCGCTGATGCTCACCGCCGTGTTCTACGTGTCGCTGTACTTCAGCTTCCGCGACTGCTTCGGCGACCCCGCCAGCGCCTGATCAGCCGGCGCGGGCCGTGATGCGGGCCGTGATGCGGCCCTGCTGCATCGCCCGCTCGAAATCGCTCGCCGCGGCGTGCAAGGCGGCACTGTCCGCCACCTCGGCCGCCAGGATGCCGACCGCCCGGTCCCGGCCCATGGCCTTGGCGGTGTACAGCCCCATGTCCACCAGGTTCACCGCCTGCTCCCACGGCAGGGTGACACCGTGCGGCGCCAGGGGGAAGGCGGCATAGGCCATGGACATGGTGACGGCGATCTCCCGCCCGTCGGGCAGGCGCACGGGCTGCTGGCCGATGCCGGCCAGCACCCGCAGCGCCAGCGCCTCCACGGCCTCCGGGCTCTGGCTGGGGGTGTGCAGCAGGAACTCCTCGCCACCCCAGCGGCACGCCACGTCGCCCGAGCGCACGCAGGCTTCCAGGCGGCGGGCCACCTCCACCAGCACCGCGTCGCCCGCCACGTGGCCGTAGTCGTCGTTGATGCGCTTGAAGTGGTCGACGTCGAGCAGCACGAGGCCGCCGTGGAAGCCCTCCCCGCGCCCCGGCTGGCGGGCGGCCAGCGCCTCGCGGAAGTAGCGGCGATTGGCCAGGCCCGTGAGCGGGTCGCGCTCGCTCTGCACCTTGAGCAGGGCTTCGCTGTGCCGCAACTGCCGGTTGGCCTGGCGCGTGCGCCGCACCTGGAACACCAGCACGCCGGCGGCCAGCGCAAGCACCAGCGAGGCCAGCATCCAGACCCGCTGGATCAGCGTCTGGTTCTCCAGCCGCGCCGTCTTCAGGCTGTTCTCGCGCTCGGCCAGCTCCAGGTCGCGCTGGCTGGCCTCGGTGCGGAAGCGCTCCTTGAGCTGGGCCAGCACCGCCTCGCGGTTCAGGTCGTCGATCTCGCGGCGCAGCCGGTCGGCCCGGTGGAAGTGGTCCAGGGCCGCCGCGGCGTCGCCGATGTCGGCCAGGGCGTCGGCGGATTCATTGAGCGCCAGCTCGATGCGCGCGCGCGCCTGGGCCTGTTCCCACAGGCGGACCGCGGCCTCGAGGTCGGCCTTGCCCAGGGCCGCCTGGCCCAGGCGCAGCCGCGCCAGGCCACCGTTGTGCAGCAGGACCGGGACGCGCCGGCGGTCGTCGAAGCGCCGCACCACCGGCAGGGCCCGCTCCACCGCGGCCAGGGCCTCGCGCGGGCGGCCGGCACGCAGGTATTCGTCGCTCAGCGCGGCCAGCACCATGGCCTCCCAGCGGGCGGAGGGCATGGCACGGGCCAGCGCCAGCGCCCGCTCCAGGGACTGGCGCTCGCCCTTGCCGTGCGGCCACAGCGAGGCCAGCATGCTCTCGTGCAGCAGCACCACCACCATGGCCTCGCCATCGCGGCTCTTGCGGGCATGCCGCTCGGCCTGGGCCATCTCGCGCCGCGCCTTTTCCGGCTCGTTCAGCGCCGCGCTGAACGACGCCTGCACCGACAGGCCGATGGCCAGCAGGGTGTCGTCGTCGGCCTGCTGGGCCAGCTCGTTGGCGCGCTGCTGCATGCGCGCGGCCTCCAGCCGGTTGCCCTGCCGGTCGGCGCGCACCGCGAGCAGGCGGATCGCATGCCACCACCCGCGGTGGTCGCAGGCCGAGCCGCGCGGGTCGCGGGTGCAGGCCCGGGCATAGGCGGCGTCCGCCTCCAGGGCGTGGCCCACGGCCGACTCGATGCGCCAGAGCTGGTCGTCCAGCTCGGCGCGCACCATGGCCGCATCGGCCGCCGCCACGGGGTCACGCGAGGCCATCTGCAGCAGCCGCCCCGCCGCCTCCTGGGCCACGGCCTCGCGGCCGGCCCGGGCGGCCACCAGCCCGCGGGTGCGTTCGAGCACGCGCGTCCAGGCCAGGGGCAGGCCCGCATCGACCCCCTGCTGCAGTTCGTCCAGGCGGCGCAAGGCGCCATCGGGGTCGTCGTAGCCCGCACGCACCCAGCGGGCCGCCTCGTCCTCCAGCTGGCGCAGGGCCAGCGCGCCGTCGAGCTTCTCCAGCGCCTGCCAGACTGTGGCCGCCGCATCGATGGCCGCCACGGCGCCCGCGCCCGCCGGCGCGGCCGTGGCCTGCACCGCTGCCGCCGCCGGCAGCGGCAGCGCAGCCCACACCGCCAGCAGCGTCCCCGCGGCCAGCCGGCGCATCTCACCGGGCAGCGTGCCGCGTGTCACTGGAGCACCGTCGGGCTGCGCGCGCCCGTGTTCGCCCTTGGGGCGGCCCTGCAGGCTCATGGCCCCTCCCCCACCACCAGCGGCCCCTCGACCAGCGTGAGCTGCACGCGACCATCGCGCGCCGCCCGCTCCAGGTCGTGCACCACGGCGTCCAGTTCGTCCAGCGACGCGGCGGGCACCCGGCCGAGGCCGCACGCCCGGTTGCGGCCGAGTGTCTTGGCCATGTACATCGCGTTGTCCACCACGTCCACGGCCAGGCCCCAGGGCATCTCGAGCACCGCCTCGCCCAGCGGGAACTCGGCGAAGCCGATCGACGTGGTGACCTGCAGCGCGCCCCCGCCGGGCAGCGCCACCGGCGTGCCGGCCACGGCGTGCAGCATCCGGCGCGCCAGCGGCACCACCTGGTCGCTGCCCATGCCGGGCACCAGCACCATGAACTCCTCGCCGCCCCAGCGCACGACCATGTCCTCCTCGCGCAGGATGGCGCGCAACCGGCGTGCGATCTCCACCAGCACCTCGTCGCCGGCGGCATGGCCGTGCAGGTCGTTGATGCGCTTGAAATGGTCCAGGTCCAGCAGGTAGAGCGCACCGCGGGCGGGGGAGAAGGGGCGGTCCCCGTCGGTCAGCTCGTGGAAGCGCCGGCGGTTGGCCAGGCCGGTCAACGGGTCCTGCAGACTGTGCAGCTTGAGCTGGGCGGTGCTCTGGCGCAGGGCGCGCTGGGTGGCGCGCAGGCTGCGGTACATGCGGCCGGCCAGCGCCAGCAGCGACAGCACCAGCACGGCCGTCAGCAGCCACACCTTGAACTCCAGCTCCTGCCGGCGCAGCTGCTCTTCCTTCAGGGCGCTGTCCTCCTTCAGCAGCTCCAGCTCGCGCCGCCGCTGCTGTGCATCGAAGGCCTCCTGCAGCTCAAGCACGGCCTGCTGCTGGTCGCGGCGGGCCAGTTCGCCCGACAGGCCGCGCAGGGCCTGATAGCCGGCATAGGCCTCGGCCAGGTAGCCTGCACGCTCCAGGTACTCGGCCATGTCGCGCGTGCTTTCGGCCAGGCTCGCCAGGTCGTTCGCCGCGCGCTCGAACTCCAGCACGGGACGGATCAGCGCCATGCCCTCGTCCTTGCGCCGCAGGGAGATGAGCGCCAGGCCGCTGTTCAGGCGAGCCAGGTTCTCGGTGGTGGCATCGCGCAGCGCATGGGCCAGCGGCACGGCCCGCTGGGCGATCTCCAGCGCCCGGCGGTAGTCACCGGACTGCAGGTAGAAATCCGACAGGTTGGCCAGGCCGAGCGCCTCCTCGCGCGCCGCGCCCGCGCGGCGGGCGTATTCGATGGCGGCGTTGAGCGCGGCCAGCTCCTCCTTGGGCCGCTCCGTGTGGGTGAGCAGGATGCTCTCGGTGGTGGCCACGCCGGACAGCGACATCCAGTCGGACGCCTCGGCGGCGATGCGGCGCGCCTCCTCGTTCAGGCGGGTGGCGTGTTCCGTCTGGCCGCCGCGGTACAGCGCATAGGCCAGCGACGAGCGCATGCCGCTGCGGCGCCAGGCCAGCCCGCCGTCGTCGGCCAGCCGGATGGCCTCCTGGTACAGCCGCACGGCCTCGTCGGTGCGGCCCAGGCTGTCCTTGATCGCACCGGCGGTGGCCAGGCAGCGCAGGCGCACGCGCGGCGAGGCGATGGCGCGCAGGTCCGCCTCCACCGCATCGAGCTGCGCCTCCGCCCGCGCCAGCGAGCCCCCATCCATCTGGGCCACCTGCGCGCGCACGCAGGCGGCCGCAGCCGCCCGCTGTGCCTGCGGCACCTGCCGATAGACGGTGGCCTGCGGGTCGGCCAGCGCGGTGGCCACCGCTTCCGCGGCCCCGGGCTGGCGGACCGCGGCGCGCACCATGCCCAGGAGGTGTTCCAGGTCCAGCCGCGTCGCGCCTTCGATCGGGCCGCCGGACAGCAGCGCCTGGATCTCGTCCGCCACGGCCTCGGGATGGGCGCGCGAGCGGTCCTCCAGCCGGTCGATCGCCTCGGGCGCGAGCGGCGCGGCGGCCGCCACCGGGCCGGCGGACAGCAGGCCGGCCAGACAGGCGGCCCACAGCAGGCGCCCAGCCAGCCGCTGCACCACGCGAGGCCGGGGCGCCCAGGGCATCTCAGCTGTCGACCGGGGTGAGCTTGGCCACCGAGAGCGCCAGCCACTTGGTGCCATGGCGTCCGAAATGCACCTGGGCGCGGGCGTCGGCCCCGGTGCCCTCGAGCGTGACGACGACACCTTCGCCGAACTTGGTGTGGAACACGCCCTGCCCGACCTTGAGGCCGTGGCCCGCCTGGCGGGCCGCCGACTCGGCCATGCGCGCCGGCACGGGGGCGGACTCAGGCGGCGTCCACCCCGCGTGCCGGCCCACGCCCACCACCGAGCCCAGCCCGCTGCCGCGCTGCCAGGCGGCCTGGTAGTCGCGCGCATAGCCCGAGCCGAAGCCCTGCTGGCGGGGGGCCAGCCACTTCAACGCGCCCTCTGGCAGCTCGTCGAAGAAGCGGCTCTTCACGTGGTAGCGGGTCTGGCCGTGCAGCATGCGGGTCTGGCTGAAGCTCAGGTACAGACGCTGCCGCGCCCGGGTGATGGCCACGTACATCAGGCGGCGCTCTTCCTCCAGCCCGTCGGCATCGGACAGCGCGTTCTCGTGCGGGAAGAGCCCCTCCTCGAGGCCGGTGATGAACACGGCATCGAATTCCAGGCCCTTGGCGGAGTGAACGGTCATCAACTGCAGTGCGTCCTGTCCTGCCTGCGCCTGATTGTCACCAGCCTCCAGGGCCGCGTGCGTCAGAAATGCCGCCAGAGGGCTCACGATTTCACCGGTTTCGGCGTCCGGTGCCAGGTCCACCGCGGCCGGCGCCGGCGGATCGCCGGCGGACAACGCGCCGGGGCCCAGCTCGTCCACCGGCAGCGCCACCGCGTCCTTGCCGAAGCCCTCCTGGGTGACGAAGGCCTCGGCCGCATTGACCAGCTCCTCCAGGTTCTCGATGCGCTCGGCACCCTCCTTCTCCGTGCGGTAGAAGGTGACCAGGCCGCTGGCGTCCAGCATGTGCTCGATGATCTCGCGCAGCGTCATGCCATGGGTGGCGGCGCGCATGCCGTCGACCAGCGCCTGAAAGGCGGCCAGGTTGCCGCCACCCTTGCCACCCACCGCCCCGGCGGACTGCCACAGGCTGCGGCCGGTGGCGCGGGCGGCGTCCTGCAGCTGCTCCAGCGTGCGCGCGCCGATGCCCCGGGTGGGGAAGTTCACCACGCGCAGGTAGCTGGTGTCGTCGTTCGGGTTCTCGATGAGGCGCAGGTAGGCCAGCGCATGCTTGACCTCGGCCCGCTCGAAGAAGCGCAGGCCGCCGTACACCCGGTACGGCACGCCGGCATTGAACAGCGCCGACTCCAGCACGCGGGACTGCGCGTTGCTGCGGTAGAGCACCGCGATCTCGCGCCGCGGCAAGCCGGCCCGGTGCAGGGCCTGGGCCTCCTCGAGCAGCCACTGCGCCTCGGCGTAGTCGCTGGGCGATTCCTGCACGCGCACCGGCTCGCCGGGCCCGGCTTCGGTGCGCAGGTTCTTGCCCAGGCGCCGGGTGTTGTGGCCGATCAGGTGGTTGGCCGTGTCGAGGATGTTGCCGTGGCTGCGGTAGTTGCGCTCGAGCTTGATGAGGTGGCGCACGCGGAACTCGCGCTCGAACTCGGCCATGTTGCCTACCTGGGCCCCGCGGAAGGCGTAGATGCTCTGGTCGTCGTCGCCCACCGCGAACACCGCGCTGCCGCCCTCGCGCGGCGGGCCCGCGAACATCTTCAGCCACGCGTACTGCAGCCGGTTGGTGTCCTGGAACTCGTCGACCAGCAGGTGGCGGAAGCGCCGCTGGTAGTGCTCGCGCAGCGGCGCGTTGTCGCGCATCAGCTCGTAGGTGCGAAGCAGCAGCTCGGCGAAATCGACCACGCCCTCGCGCTGGCACTGGTCCTCGTAGGCCTGGTACACCTCCACCAGCTTCTGCGTCTGGCCGTCGCGGATGTCGATGTCCTTGGGCCGCAGGCCGTCTTCCTTGCTGCCGGCGATGAACCAGGTCACCTGCTTCGGAACGAAGCGCTCCTCGTCCAGGTTCATCGCCTTGATGACCCGCTTGACCGCCGACAGCTGGTCGCCCGAATCCAGGATCTGGAAGCCCTGCGGCAGCCCGGCGAGCTTCCAGTGCGCGCGCAGGAAGCGGTTGCACAGGCCGTGGAAGGTGCCGATCCACATCCCGCGCACGTTCACCGGCAGCATGGCGCCCAGCCGCGTGAGCATCTCCTTGGCCGCCTTGTTGGTGAAGGTGACGGCCATCACCCCGCCGGGCGAGACCTGGCCGGTGGACAGCAGCCAGGCGATGCGGGTGGTCAGCACCCGGGTCTTGCCGGAGCCGGCGCCCGCCAGGATGAGCGCGGGCTCCGGGGGCAGCGTCACCGCCTGCAGCTGCTCGGGGTTCAGGCCGCGCAGCAGGGCGTCGGCGGCGCCAGGGGGGGCCAGGGCCGGCCGCTCGCCGGCCGGCGCGAAGGCGGCGCCGTCATCATGGTCGTTCATCGGGGCATTCTAGGAAAGCCAGCCGGCCCCCGCCCGCTGCGTAGAATGCGCCACCGGGCCCAAATTCTGGCGCCCGGTGGCTTCCAGCCGCGCACCGTCCTTCGCCGACGGCATCGCCCGGCCCGCCGGGTTCCCAGGTCAAGCGCTCGCAGCCCGTGCCTGCGCACTGCGTCCAACGCGCAGGCTCACCCTGGAGCCCGTTCATGGAAATCTTCGACTACGACAACATCCTGCTGCTGCCGCGCAAGTGCCGCGTGGACAGCCGTTCCGAGTGCGACCCCGGCGTGGAGTTCGGTGGCCGCCGCTTCAAGCTGCCGGTGGTGCCGGCGAACATGAAGACCGTGCTGGACGAGCCGATCGCCGAATGGCTGGCCCGCCACGGCTACTTCTACGTGATGCACCGCTTCGACCTGGACAACGTGGCCTTCGCCCGCCGCATGCGCGAGCAGGGGCTCATGGTGTCGATCAGCTCGGGCGTGAAGATGGCCGACCGCGACACCATCGACCGCCTGGCCGCCGAGGGACTGGGCGCCGACTACATCACCATCGACATCGCGCACGGCCACGCCGAGAGCGTGCAGCGCATGATCGAGCACATCAAGCTGCGCCTGCCGCAGGCCTTCGTGATCGCCGGCAACGTGGGCACGCCCGAGGGCGTGATCGACCTGGAGAACTGGGGCGCCGACGCCACCAAGGTGGGCATCGGGCCGGGCAAGGTGTGCATCACCCGGCTGAAGACCGGCTTCGGCACCGGCGGCTGGCAGCTGTCGGCCCTGAAGTGGTGTGCGCGGGTGGCCACCAAGCCGATCATCGCGGACGGCGGCATCCGCCACCACGGCGACATCGCCAAGAGCGTGCGCTTCGGCGCCGCGATGGTGATGGTCGGCTCGCTGTTCGCCGGCCATGAGGAGTCCCCGGGCCAGACGGTGGAGGTGGACGGCAAGCTCTACAAGGAGTACTTCGGCTCGGCCAGCGATTTCAACAAGGGCGAGTACAAGCACGTCGAGGGCAAGCGCATCCTGGAGCCCATCAAGGGCAAGCTGGCCGACACCCTGCGCGAGATGCAGGAGGACCTGCAGAGCTCCATCAGCTATGCGGGCGGCCGGCAGCTGGCCGACCTGAAGAAGGTGAACTACGTGATCCTGGGCGGCGAGAACGCCGGCGAGCACCTGTTCATGTGACGACAGAAAGAACGGCCGCCCGGAGGCGGCCGTCCTGGCAGGGCCCGGTGGCCGGGCGTCACTTGGCCAGCATGCCCCCGCGGTCGCCCGGCTCGACCAGCCGCACCTGGCGCTGCGCGGGCTGCACCAGCCCCAGCACACGCGAGCGGCCGGTGGATTGCGCCGCCTGCGCCAGGCGCTCCGGACGCGCCCGGGCGCCCGCCACGGTCGTGCAGGAGAAGCCATCGGCGTGGTCCTCGGCCGCGATGCGCAGCGGGTCGTTCACGCCACCGATGGGCTGGCTGAAGTCCTCGGCGACCGGGCAGGTGGCGTCGAAGCCATCGAAGTAGCGCCCCTCGTTGCTGGCGTTGACCGACTCGAAGTTCACCGCGTTGACGACCGTGCCGCAGCCGTCCGCCTGGGGCAGGAAGCCGACCGGCTTGCCGCAGGTGGTATCGCCCACGGTGACCACCGTCACGAAGGGCCGCAGGCCGTTGATCACCAGCTCGGACGCCGAGCAGGTGCGGGCGCCGGTGATCACGTACACCCGGTTCAGGCCCGTGGCGTTGGCGTAGTTGTAGAACCGGAAGCTATCGTTGTGCCGGTCGTCCTTCTTGTCGTTGTACAGCAGGCTCGTGAACACCTGGCCGGCGGTGTCGTCGCCATTGGGGAAGGACGCGATCTTGTCGGCCACCGACACCAGGCCGCCGCCGTTGTAGCGCAGGTCGATGATGACGTCCTGCACGCCCTGGCTCTTGAACTGGCCGAAGGCCTGGTCGACCCGCACCACGGCCTGGTCGATCATGTCCTTGACCATGATGTAGCCCATCTTGCGGTTGGACGGCGTGGTGATCACGGTGCTGGTGGGCACCGGCGCGAGGTCGTAGATGGCCGAGGTGAGGGTCACCGTGCGCTCGCCGTCGTCATTGGCCAGGCGCAGCGTGAGCACCTGGTTGGTGGCCGTCGCGGACAGCACCGTGTAGTCGTCGTCCGCGATGTACTCCGACGCAGGCCGGCCGTTGATGCTGAGGATCTCCTCGCCGCGCTGGACGCCGGCCGTCGCCGCCGGCGAGCCGGGCTCCACGTAGCGCACCAGCAGCGGCTGGTCCGGGCGGCCCTGCACCTCGAGGCCGGCCACCATCACCCCATAGCCCAGGGTTTCGCCGTCGCCGTAGAAGCGGTCGTAGTCGTCCTGGTCGGCGAGGTAGCTCCAGCGGTCTGCGGGGAAGTCGGGGTCGGTGCCCTCGTAGAGCAGGGCCTGGAAGTAGGTGTCGACTGACGTGTAGCCCGCGGGCGACGGGCTGGGGCTGATGTCGTACCAGAAGTACCAGTCGTTCATGTAGTCGCGCAGCCAGACCTGGCGGTCCTGGGTGGAGCACGAATACGGGCCGTCGTTGTAGTCGTAGCCGCCGCCACCGCCGCATGCGGCCAGCATGGCGGCGCCCGCCGCCGCCGCGAGCGCCATGCGCCAGCGCGACCGGCGGGCCGTGCGGCCCGGGGGGATGGCCGCCGGGCGGCCCTGAAGATCCTGGCTCATGTGAGTCTCCTTCGCTTGGCGGGCCGCACAGGGGCGGCGACCTACAATGGCTGCAACCCCCTTTGCGTCGCATCGGTTGACAGGTTTTGCGTGTCAACGTGTTGCGGCGTTGGCCTGAACGCCTTCCATCATGACCGAACTCGCCAAATCGTTCGAGCCCGCCGCCATCGAAGCCCGCTGGGCCCCCCGGTGGGAAGCCAGCGGCATCTACGAGCCCTCGCTCGACCCGGCGCGCCCGTCCTTCTGCATCCAGCTGCCGCCGCCCAACGTGACCGGCACCTTGCACATGGGGCATGCCTTCAACCAGACCATCATGGACTCGTTGACGCGCTACCACCGCATGCAGGGACACAACACGCTGTGGGTTCCTGGCACGGATCATGCCGGCATCGCCACGCAGATCGTGGTGGAGCGGCAGCTGCAGGAGCAGGGCATGAGCCGCCACGACCTGGGCCGCACGGCCTTCGTGGGCAAGGTGTGGGAGTGGAAGGCGCACAGCGGCGCCACCATCACCCGCCAGATGTGCCGCATGGGCGACTCGGTGAGCTGGGCGCACGAGTACTTCACCATGGACGAGAAGCTCTCGGCCACGGTGACCGAGACCTTCGTCCGCCTGTACGAAGAGGGCCTCATCTACCGTGGCAAGCGCCTGGTGAGCTGGGACCCGGGCCTGATGTCCGCCGTGTCCGACCTGGAGGTGGAAAGCGAGGAGGAGGACGGCTTCCTCTGGCTCATCCGCTACCCGGTGGAGGGCACGGACGAGTCGCTGGTGGTGGCCACCACGCGGCCCGAAACCATGCTCGGCGACACCGCCGTCATGGTCCACCCCGAGGACGAACGCTACGCCCACCTCGTGGGCAAGCAGGTGCGCCTGCCCATCACCGGCCGGCTGGTGCCGGTGATCGCCGATGCCTACGTGGACCGCGAGTTCGGCACGGGCGTCGTCAAGGTCACGCCCGCGCACGACCCCAACGACTACCAGGTCGGCCTGCGCCATGGCCTGGAGATGCTGACCATCTTCACGCTCGAGGCCAAGGTGAACGACGCGGCGCCCGAGGCCTACCGCGGCCTGGACCGCTACGTCGCGCGCAAGCAGATCGTCGAGCAGCTCGATGCCGAGGGCCTGCTGGTGGAGACGCGCAAGCACCGGCTCACCGTGCCGCGCTGCGCGCGTTCGGGCCAGGTGATCGAGCCCATGCTCACCGACCAGTGGTACGTGGCGATGACCCAGCCGGGCGCCGACGGCAGCAGCATCGCCCAGAAGGCGATCGACGCCGTGGCCTCGGGCGAGGTGCGCTTCGTGCCCGAGAACTGGGTGAACACCTACAACCAGTGGATGAAGAACATCCAGGACTGGTGCATCTCGCGCCAGCTCTGGTGGGGACACCAGATCCCGGCCTGGTACGGCACCGGCGGCGAGCTGTTCGTGGCCCGCAGCGAAGCCGAGGCGCGCACCAAGGCCCAGGCGGCCGGCTACACCGGCGAGCTCACGCGCGACCCGGACGTGCTGGACACCTGGTACTCCTCGGCCCTGGTGCCCTTCTCCACGCTCGGCTGGCCCGAGCGCACGCCCGAGTACGACCTGTTCCTGCCCTCGTCGGTGCTGGTCACCGGCCACGACATCATCTTCTTCTGGGTCGCCCGGATGATCATGATGACCAAGCACTTCACCGGCCGCGTGCCCTTCCGCGACGTGTACATCCACGGCCTGGTGCTCGATGCCCACGGCAAGAAGATGAGCAAGTCGGAGGGCAACGTGCTCGACCCGGTGGACCTGATCGACGGCATCGCCCTGCCCGAGCTGCTGGTCAAGCGCACCACCGGGCTGCGCAAGCCGGAAACCGCCCCCAAGGTGCGCAAGGCCACGGAGAAGGAGTTCCCGGAGGGCATTCCGGCCTACGGCGCCGACGCGCTGCGCTTCACCTTCGCCGCCATGGCCAGCCTGGGCCGCACGGTCAACTTCGACAGCAAGCGCTGCGAGGGGTACCGCAACTTCTGCAACAAGCTCTGGAACGCCACCAAGTTCGTGCTCATGAACTGCGAAGGCCAGGACTGCGGCCTGGCCGAGCACGGGGCGGATGCGTGCGTGCCGGGCGGCTACCTGGAGTTCTCCCCGGCTGACCGCTGGATCGTGGGCGAGCTCCAGCGGGTCGAGCAGGCGGTGGCCCAGGGCTTCGCGGACTACCGCCTGGACACCGTGGCCAACGCGATCTACTCGTTCGTGTGGGACGAGTACTGCGACTGGTACATCGAGATCGCGAAGGTGCAGATCCAGCAGGGTGACGCCGCCCACCAGCGCGCCACCCGCCGCACGCTCATCCGCGTGCTGGAGACGGTGCTGCGGCTGCTGCACCCGATCACGCCGTTCATCACCGCCGAGCTGTGGGACACGGTGGCGGTGACCGCCGGCCGCCGCCGCGCGGACGACGGGACGACGGTCGCCACGGCGCCCTACCCGGCCGCCCAGCCGGAGAAGATCGACGCCGCGGCCGACGCGTGGATGGCGCGCCTGAAGGAGGCCGTGGGCGCCTGCCGCGGGCTGCGCGGCGAGATGGGGCTGTCGCCCGCCCAGCGCGTGCCGCTGGTGGTGCTGGGCGACGCCGCCTTCTACAGCGTCGCCGCGCCGGCGCTGCAGGCCCTGGCCAAGCTGAGCGAGGTGCAGGTGCTGGGCGACGAGTCCGCGTTCGCCGCGGCCACGGCCATGGCGCCGGTGGCCATGGCGGGCGCAGCCCGACTGGGACTCAAGGTCGAGATCGACGTGGCCGCCGAGCGCGAACGCCTGGGCAAGGAGATCAAGCGCATCGAGGCGGAGGTCACCAAGGCGGAGGCGAAGCTCGGCAACGACAGCTTCGTGGCGCGCGCGCCCGAGGCGGTGGTGGCGCAGGAGCGCCAGCGCCTGGCGGACTTCGGCCGCACGCTGGCCAGCCTGCGCGACCAGCTGGGGCGGCTTCCGGCCGCCTGAGGGCGACGACCCGCGGACGCCTCGTCGCGGCAAGGGGGTACGATGATTGCCACCATAACCCCCATGCCGCACAGAGGAATGCACCGCATGCAAGTGAACAAGGCCATCTTCCCGGTCGCCGGGCTGGGCACCCGCTTCCTGCCCGCCACGAAGGCGCAGCCGAAGGAGATGCTGCCAGTGGTGGACAAGCCGCTCATCCAGTACGCGGTCGAGGAGGCGTACGCCGCCGGCATCCGCCAGATGATCTTCGTGAACGGCCGCAACAAGCGCGCCATTCCCGATCACTTCGACACCGCGTACGAGCTGGAGCACGAGCTCGAGGCGGCAGGCAAGCAGGAGCTGCTCGATCTCGTCCACAGCATCAAGCCGGACGACATGGAGTGCATCTACATCCGCCAGCCCAAGGCCCTGGGCCTGGGCCACGCCGTGCTGTGCGCGCAATGCGTGGTGGTGAACGAACCCTTCGCCGTGCTGCTCGCCGACGACCTGATGGTCGGCGAGCCCCCCATCCTCAAGCAGATGGTGCAGCAGTTCGAGGAGTGGCACGCGTCCATCATCGCCGTGCAGGAGGTGCCGCCCGAGCACACGCGCCGCTACGGCATCGTGGCGGGCACGCCGGTCAGCGACCGCATGCTGGACCTCACCCAGATCGTCGAGAAGCCGGCCCCCGAGGCGGCGCCGTCCCACCTGGGCGTGGCCGGCCGCTACATCCTCACGCCCGGCGTGTTCCGCGAGATCACCCAGCTGCCGCGCGGCGTGGGCGGCGAAATCCAGCTCACCGACGGCATCGCCACGCTGATGCGGCGCGAGAAGGTGTTCGCCTACCGCTACGAAGGCAAGCGCTACGACTGCGGCAGCAAGGAAGGCTTCCTGCAGGCCAACGTCGAGCTGGCGCTGGCGCACCCCCAGCTGGGCGCGGGCTTCCGCGACTACCTGAAGGGCCTGACGCTCTGAGTCCTGGCGGGCCCGCTGTCAGCGGCGGCGCAGCCAGTGCACGAACTCGGCGTCCGCGCTCTGCTGGTCGACCAGCTCGTTGCCGGTCTGCCGGGCGAACGCCTGGAAGTCGCGCACCGAGCCAGGGTCGGTGGCCACCACCTTGAGGATCTCGCCGCTGGCCATGGCCGACAGCGCCTTCTTCGCCTTGAGGATGGGCAGCGGGCAGTTCAGGCCGCGGGTGTCCAGTTCCTGGTGGGCGTGCATGGGCATGGGTTCCAGAGTGCGGGAATCGGGGGATTCTAAGAAGGGATGGCCTCAGGACGCGGCGGCCTCGCCGCGAGGGGGCCATTCGATGTAGCGCGGCACCACGCCGCGGCCGCGCAGCCAGTCGGCCAGCGCATGGCCGGTGCCGGCCGGCCAGCACAGCACGTCGCCCGGGGCGAACAGGCGGTACTCGGCGAGTTCGGGCGACAGGCGGATGTCGCCGCGCGCCTGCACGTGGTAGGCGATGATCACCTGGTTCATGCGCTGGAAGTCGTACACGCCGATCAGCGACACCGCGTCGGCCACCAGCGCGGTTTCTTCCTGCACTTCGCGCGCGATGCCCGCCTCGGGCGTCTCGCCCGCCTCCATGAAGCCGGTGATCAGCGCGAACATGCGGCCGCTCCAGGCGGCGTTGCGGGCCAGCAGCAAGCGGCCGTCACGGTCGGTGCACTCCACCACCGCGGCCAGCACGGGGGTGGGGTTGTTCCAGTGCGTGAAACCGCAGGCCGCGCAGCGCAGGCGGCTCTTCGGCCCGCCGTCCTCCTCGGCCTCGATCCAGGCCAGTGCCTGGGCACACTGCGGACAGAACCTGTAGCCCGGCGCGGAGGCAGACATGGCCGTCAGGCGGGGAAGACGCCGGTGGACAGGTAGCGGTCGCCGCGGTCGCAGACCACGAACACGATGGTGGCGTTCTCCACCGTGCGGGCGATCTGCAGGGCCACCCAGCACGCGCCGGCTGCCGAGATGCCACCGAACAGGCCCTCCTCCGCCGCCAGGCGCCGGGCCATGTCCTCGGCATCCGACTGGCTCACCAGCACCAGTTCGTCCACCGCGGCGGGGTCGTAGATGCGCGGCAGGTAGGCCTCGGGCCACTTGCGGATGCCCGGGATGCGCGAGCCCTCGGCGGGCTGGGCGCCGACGATGCGCACCGCCGGGTTGCGCTCCTTCAGGTAGCGCGACACGCCGGTGATGGTGCCGGTGGTGCCCATGGCGCTGACGAAGTGCGTGATGCGCCCGCCCGTGTCGGCCCAGATCTCGGGGCCGGTGGTCTCGTAGTGCACCCGGGGGTTGTCGGGGTTGGCGAACTGGTCCAGCACGCGGCCCTTGCCGTCCTTCTGCATCTGCTCGGCCAGGTCGCGTGCCAGCTCCATGCCGCCGGACTTGGGCGTGAGGATGAGCTCGGCGCCGAACGCCTTCATGGTCTGGGCGCGCTCGACGGACAGATCCTCCGGCATGATCAGCACCATGCGGTAGCCCTTGATCGCGGCGGCCATGGCCAGCGCGATGCCGGTGTTCCCGGAGGTGGCCTCGATCAGCGTGTCGCCCGGGCGGATCTCGCCGCGCGCCTCGGCCCGCCGGATCATGTGGATGGCCGGCCGGTCCTTCACCGAACCGGCCGGGTTGTTGCCTTCCAGCTTGCCCAGGATGACGTTGCCGCGGGCCTGGATGTCGGCGCCGGGAAGGCGCTGCAGGCGCACCAGGGGGGTGGATCCGATCGCGTCTTCGAGCGTCTTGTAGTCGGGCATGGCAGGCGGGGCAGCAGGGCCGGCCATTATGGGCGAGCCGCCCGGAGCACGTCGGCGCGCGTGCCATAATCCGCGCCCGACATGCGCCCCGTCGTGCCGCCTCGGCGGCCTGCAAGGCACGCATGCGCACACACTGGCCCGGGTGGCGAAATCGGTAGACGCAGGGGATTCAAAATCCCCCGCCGCAAGGTGTGCCGGTTCGAGTCCGGCCCCGGGCACCAGTCCTCCTCTTCCCCTGCAGACTGCCTGAGCGACGACGATGCCGCCGATGCCCCCCGTGACCAAGGCGCTGATGCTCATCTGCACGGCGGTCTTCTGTGTCCAGCTGCTGGCCGGCTCGTTCATTCCGCTGCCGGCGTGGTTCGCCCTGTGGCCGCTGGACAGCGGCCGCTTCATGCCCTGGCAGGTCGTCACCTATGCGTTCCTGCATGGGGACATGCTGCACCTGTTCTTCAACATGCTGGGCCTGTGGATGTTCGGCTCGGAGCTGGAGCGCCTGTGGGGCCACAGGCGCATGCTGGGCTTCCTGCTGGCCAGCGTGCTGGCCGCCGCCGCCACGCAGATGGTGTTCACCGCCGTCACGCGCACCTACTCGCCCACGCTCGGTGCCTCCGGGGCGCTGTACGGCCTGCTGCTGGCCTACGGCATGCTCTTTCCCAACCGCACGATCATGCCGCTGTTTCCGCCGATCCCCATGAAGGCGCGTACCTTCGTGGCAGTGTTCGGCGTGCTGGAACTGCTCATGGGGCTGACTGGCGGCCGCGGCATCGCCCACTTCGCCCACCTCGGTGGCATGCTGGGCGGCTGGCTGATGATCCGCTTCTGGCGCGGCCAGGCCCCCTTCCCCTCGCGCCGCCGGCGCTGACGCGACACGCCCGGGCGCCTGCCCGGCCACGGGCACGTCGCATGCTGGTGCCGGCCAGACCGGCACGCTGCCGTGCCGGCGACCCGTCCGGAGGTGCGCCATGGGTCAGCCGCTTCAGTCCCTCCTCGCTGCCTGCCGCTGGGCCCTGTTCGGCTGCCTGCTGGCAGCCGGTGCCGCCCACGGGCAGGCCGCCGCCGCCCGGGAAGCCGCTCCGGCCGAGCTGGTGCGCGCCAGCGACGCGGTGGTCGGCGTGGCCACCATCGCGGTGAAGAACGCCTCCTCCAGCGACCTGCTGGGCGCCGTGCGGCACGGCTCGGGCACCGTGATCGGCGAGGACGGCCTGGTGCTCACCATCGGCTACCTGGTGCTGGAGGCCGACCAGGTCCTGCTGCTGCCGGACGATGGCCGCCGCGTGCCCGCCCGGGTGGTGGCGTATGACGCCGCCACCGGCTTCGGCCTGCTGCAGTCGCTGGTGCCGTTGAAGATCCCCGCCGCGCCCCTGGGAGACGCCAAGGCACTGGCCGACGATGAGCCGCTGCTCGTGATCACCGGGGGCGAGGACGCCGGCATCAGCGTGGCGCAACGCGTGTCGCAGCGTGCCTTCTCCGGCTACTGGGAATACCACCTCGACCAGGCCGTCTTCACGGCGCCTGCGCGCATGGACCACGGTGGCGCCGCCCTGTTCAACCTGAAGGGCGAGTTGGTGGGCGTGGGGGCCCTGTTCGTCGGCGACGCGCTGGGCCCGGGCCAGCCGCCGCTGCACGGCAACATGTTCGTGCCGGTGGACCTGCTCAAGCCCATCCTGCCCGAGCTGCTCGCGCACGGCCGCTCCGCCAGCAGCCGCCGCGCCTGGCTGGGCCTGCACTGCGCGGAGATCGGCGGCGAGCTGCGCGTGCTGCGCACCAGCAGCGCCAGCCCGGCCGAGGCGGCCGGGCTGCTGCCGGGCGACCGCGTGGTGCGCATCGACGACCAGGCGGTGGACCGCCTGGACACGCTGTGGCGGCGGCTCTGGTCGGGCGGGGCCGTGGAGCGCGACGTGGTGCTGGACATCGAGCGCGACGGCCGGCCGCTGCGCGTTCCCCTGCGTTCGGTCGACCGTCAGAGCGTGCTGAAGCAGCCCGAGGGCACCTGATCCGCGCCGCGCAGCGCCTGCACCACGCTGGGATAGCGCAGCCGCACGCGCAGTTCGCGCGTGAGCCGGCCGTTGTGCAGCCGCCGGGACTCGGACAGGAAGCTCATTTGCATCGGGGACAAGGTGGCCAGCGCCTCGGCCCGTGTGAGCCGTGGCGGGCGCGGCAGCCCGCAGGCGTCGGCCACGGCGTCGAAATGGTCGCCCATGCTCAGCTGGCTGTCGTCGTTCACGTGGTACGCCCGCTGCGGCGCGCCTCGCATGAGTGCCGCCACGCAGGCCCGGGCCAGGTCGTCGGCGTGGATGTGGTTGGTGAACACGTCGTCGGCCGCCGCGAGCACGGGGGCACCGCGCCGCACGCGCTCGCGCGGGTCGCCACCGGCCCGGTCCAGCGCATAGATGCCCGGGATGCGCAGCAGGCTGCAGCGCCAGCCGAAGGCCCGCCCCGCCCAGCGCACGCGCGCCTCGGCGTCCGCACGGCGGCGGCCGCGCGCCGTGGCAGGCGCCAGGGCGCGGGTCTCGTCGATCCAGGCACCGCCGCAGTCGCCGTACACACCGGTGGTGCTGGCATAGACCAGCCGGCGCAGGCCGCCCGGGCGCCGGGCCAGCGCCTGCAGCAGCGCCCGCGTGCGCGGGTCGGTGCCGCCCTCGCCCGGCGGCGGCGCCAGGTGCAGCACGCGGTCGGCCAGCCCGGCCAGGCGCTGCAGGGTGGCCGGGGCGTCCAGGTCGCCCACGAGCGGCACGGCGCCCGCGGCACGCAGGTCGGCCACGCGCTCGGCCCCACGCACGAGCGCCAGCACCCGCCACCGCCCGCTCAGCAGCCGCAGCACCCGCAGGCCCACGTCGCCGCAACCGACGATGAGCAGGACGGGGCGGCGGCGGCGGGCGGAAGGCAGCATGGATTCCAGCAAGGCGGGTGGTGCGAAGGCGGCGCCACGGCGGGCGCCCCCCAAGGCGCCGGGCACAATGGCAAGGCGGCGCCGGCAGTGTAGGCGCCGGCGCCCCGCGCCCGACCCACCATGCCCTTCACCGTCACCCTCCAGCCCTCCCTGCGCACCTTCGAGGTCGCGCCCGACGAACCGATCCTCAGCGCCGCCATCCGCGAGGGCATCGGCCTGCCCTATGGCTGCAAGGACGGCGCCTGCGGCTCGTGCAAGAGCCGTCTGCTGGAAGGCCGGGTCACCCACGGCACGCACCAGGCCAAGGCGCTGTCGGAGGCCGAAGAGGCCGGCGGCCTCATCCTCACCTGCTGCGCCACGCCGCAGAGCGATTGCGTGGTGGAAGCCCGCACGGTGCCCGGCGCCGGCGAATTCCCGATCCTCAAGATGCCGGGCCGGGTGCTGTCCATCGAGCGCCCGGCCGCGGACGTGGCCATCGTGCGGGTGCAGCTGCCGGCCAACCAGAACTTCCAGTTCCACGCCGGCCAGTACATCGAGTTCATCCTGCGCGACGGCGCCCGGCGCAGCTACTCCATGGCCAACGCGCCGCACGCGCTGGGCACCCCGCCGGCCATCGAGCTGCACATTCGCCACATGCCCGGCGGCAAGTTCACCGACCATGTCTTCGGGGCCATGAAGGAAAAGGACATCGTCCGCATGGAGGGGCCCTTCGGCAGCTTCTTCCTGCGCGAGTCGTCCGACAAGCCGATGGTGCTGCTGGCCTCCGGCACCGGCTTCGCACCCATCAAGGCGCTGGTGGAGCGGCTGGAGCACCTGGGCAGCACGCGATCGGCGGTGCTGTACTGGGGCGCGCGACGCCGGGGCGACCTGTACCTGAACGGCTGGGCGGAGGCGGCCGCCGCCCGCCTGCCTTGGCTGCGTTATGTGCCGGTGCTGTCCGACGCCACCGCGGACGACGCCTGGACGGGCCGCGGCGGCTTCGTCCACCAGGCCGTGATGGCCGACCTGCCCGATCTGTCCGGCCACCAGGTGTACGCGTGCGGCGCGCCCGTGATGGTCGAATCCGCCCAGCGCGACTTCGTGGCCGCCTGCGACCTGCCCGCCGACGAGTTCTACGCCGACAGCTTCACGTCCGAGGCCGACAAGCACGGCGCCTGAGCCCGCGCCTCGGCCTGCAGCCAGCCGGCGAAGGCCTGCAGCGCCGGCAAGCCGGCCTTGGCTTCGGGCCACAGCAGGTGGTAGGCGCGGTCGCTGGGCGCCTCGTGCGGCAGCAGCTGCACCAGGCGGCCGGCCGAGAGGGCCTCGGCCGCCAGCAGGCGCGGCACCAGGGCCACGCCCAGGCCCTGGGCGGCGGCCTCCAGCAGCAGCGAAAACAGCTCCATGCGTGGCCCGGACATGTCGTGGTCCAGGCGCAGGCCCTGCGATTCCAGCCAGTGCCGCCAGGCGTACGGCCGGGTGCTGGCCTGCAGCAGCGTCACGCCCGCCAGGTCGGCCGGCGACCAGCTCGCGCGCGTGGCCGCCAGCCCGGGGCTGGCCACCGTGACCAGCGTCTCGTCCAGCAGGCGCAGGCCCTCGGTGCCGGGCCACAGCCCTTCACCCGCATGGATGGCCGCGTCCAGCGCCGTGTCGTCGAAGAGGAAGGGGCGGCTGCGGGCACTGAGGTGCACGGTGATGCCCGGGTGCGCGGCGTGGAAGCGCGCCAGGCGCGGCAGCAGCCAGTGGGTGGCGAAGGTGGGCACCACCGCCAGCTCCAGCGAACCGCCACCTTGTCGGCCGGCCTGCGCCATCAGGTCCAGCGTGTCGCGTTCCACCTCGTCGAGCCGGGTGGCCACGCTGCGCGCGTAACGCTCGCCCGCCTCGGTGAGCACCACGCCGCGCTGGCCGCGGCGGAACAGCGCCACGCCTAGAAAACCCTCCAGCCCGGCGATCTGCCGGCACACCGCACTCTGCGTGACGGCCAGTTCGCTGGCCGCGCGGGTGAAGCTCTGGTGACGGGCGGCCGCCTCGAAGGCGGCCAGGGCGGCGGTGGAGGGCAACTTGCGTCGCATTCGGAGTTCCCAGAACGCACACGGGAGTGCAAAGAAGGCGTTTGATCGCGAGCTCTCCCGATTCTATGATTCCACCCTGGAACAACTGGCACCGCAAGGAGACTGCACATGGCCCGCGCCACCTTCCAATGGGACGACCCGCTGCTGCTGGACCAGCAGCTCACCGACGACGAGCGCCAGGTGCGTGATGCCGCGCGGGCCTACTGCCAGGACCGGCTGATGCCGCGTGTGCTGGAGGCCTTCCGCCACGAGCAGACCGACGCCACCATCTTCCGCGAGATGGGCGAGCTGGGCCTGCTGGGCCCCACCATCCCCGAGGCCTACGGCGGTGCCGGCCTGAACTACGTCTGCTACGGCCTGGTGGCGCGCGAGGTGGAGCGGGTGGACTCCGGCTACCGCTCGATGATGAGCGTGCAGAGCTCGCTGGTCATGGTGCCCATCAACGAGTTCGGCACCGAGGCGCAGAAGCAGAAGTACCTGCCCAAGCTGGCCACCGGCGAATGGATCGGCTGCTTCGGCCTGACCGAGCCCAACCACGGCTCCGACCCGGGCAGCATGGTCACCCGCGCGAAGAAGGTGGACGGCGGCTACCGGCTCACCGGCGCCAAGATGTGGATCACCAACAGCCCCATCGCCGACGTGTTCGTGGTGTGGGCCAAGGACGACGGCGGGCAGATCCGCGGCTTCGTCCTGGAAAAGGGCTGGAAGGGCCTCAGCGCCCCGGCCATCCACGGCAAGGTGGGCCTGCGCGCGTCGATCACCGGCGAGATCGTGATGGACGAGGTCTTCTGCCCCGAGGAGAACGCCTTTCCCGAGGTGCGCGGCCTGAAGGGCCCCTTCACCTGCTTGAACAGCGCGCGCTACGGCATCGCCTGGGGCGCGCTGGGTGCCGCCGAGTTCTGCTGGCACACCGCCCGCCAGTACACGCTGGACCGCCAGCAGTTCGGCAAGCCCCTGGCCGCCAACCAGCTGGTGCAGAAGAAGCTGGCCGACATGCAGACCGAGATCACGCTGGGGCTGCAGGGCTGCCTGCGCCTGGGCCGCATGAAGGACGAGGGCACGGCCGCGGTGGAGATCACCTCCATCATGAAGCGCAATTCCTGCGGCAAGGCACTGGACATCGCCCGCACCGCGCGCGACATGCTGGGCGGCAACGGCATCTCGGACGAATTCGGCATCGCCCGCCATCTGGTGAACCTTGAGGTGGTGAACACCTACGAGGGCACGCACGACATCCACGCGCTGATCCTCGGCCGCGCGATGACGGGCATCGCGGCGTTTTGACCCCCACGCTCCCGTCCGGTCGCTGCCCCCGAAGGGGCTCATGCAGCGGACCGGCAGAGCCGGATCCGCGCATGCGGCTTGATGGGGCCGCACTGCCATCGACACCTCCAACCCCTTCCACATGAGCATGAGCACTGGTGCGTTGACTGGCCTGAAGGTGCTGGACCTGTCGCGGGTGCTGGCCGGCCCCTGGGCCAGCCAGATCCTGGGCGACCTGGGCGCGGATGTGGTGAAGGTGGAGCGCCCTGGCGCGGGCGACGACACCCGCGCCTGGGGCCCGCCGTGGGTGGCCGCGCCCGAGGGCACGGACGCGCCGCGCCAGGCCGCCTACTTCCAGTGCACCAACCGCAACAAGCGCTCGGTGGCCATCGACCTGGCCACGCCCGAGGGCCAGGCGCAGGTGCGGGCCCTGGCCGAGCGGGCCGACGTGGTGCTGGAGAACTTCAAGGTCGGCGGGCTGAAGGGCTACGGGCTGGATTACGACAGCCTCGCCGCCGTGAACCCCCGGCTGGTGTACTGCTCGATCACCGGCTTCGGCCAGATCGGCCCCTACGCGCCCCGCGCCGGCTACGACTTTCTCATCCAGGGCATGGGCGGCCTCATGAGCCTGACCGGCCGGGCAGACGGCGAAGACGGCGCGGGCCCCCAGAAGGTGGGCGTGGCGCTGGTGGACATCATGACCGGCCTGTACGCCACCATCGCCGTGCTGGCCGCCCTGCGCCACCGCGACGCCACGGGCCAGGGCCAGCACATCGACCTGGCGCTGCTGGACGTGCAGGTGGCCACGCTGGCCAACCAGGCCGCCAACTACCTGACCAGCGGGGTGGCACCGCGCCGCCTGGGCAACGCGCACCCCAACATCGTGCCGTACCAGGACTTTCCCACGGCCGACGGCGACATGATCCTGGCCATCGGCAACGACGGCCAGTTCGCCCGCTTCTGCACGATCGCCGGGCACCCCGAGTGGGCCACCGACGAGCGCTTCGCCACCAACCCGGCGCGCGTGGCGCACCGCGGCGTGCTCATTCCGCTGCTGCGCCAGGCCACCGTCATGCGCACCACGGCGGAATGGATCGCCGCGCTGGAGGCCCAGGCCGTGCCCTGCGGGCCCATCAACCGGCTGGACCAGGTGTTCACCGACCCGCAGGTGCAGGCGCGCGGCATGCGGGTGGAGATGCCGCACCCGCTGTTCGGCCCCGTGCCGCTGGTGGGCAGCCCGATCCGGCTGTCCGCCTCGCCGGTGCAGTACCGCCATGCGCCGCCCACCGTGGGCGAGCACACGGCCGAGGTGCTGCGCGACTGGCTGGGCACCCCGCCGGGTGCCGCGGACAAGACCGGTTACTGACGTCACCGGCCCAGGGGGTAGGCGACGCCGCCCCCTTGGGCCAGCATCGCACCCGGCACCGGGCTTGCCGCGCCCGGTCATCTCCGGGAGGTCTGTCATGCGCCGCTGGCTCGCCGTGCTTGCCGTCGTCACCTTGTCGCTTCATGTCGCCTGCGGGGGCAGCAGCGAAGGCACGCCCCCGCCGCCGGTGGACCGGCCGCCGAACGTCGTGTTCGTGCTGACCGACGACCAGGACCTGCCCAGCCTGGCCTTCATGCCCAAGGTGCAGGCGCTGCTGGTGCAGCAGGGCATGCGGCTGGACGAGCACTTTGTCAGCCTGTCGCTGTGCTGCCCCTCGCGCGTGACCACCCTGCGGGGCCAGTACGCCCACAACACCGGCGTGTACGGCAACAACGCGCCCGAAGGCGGCTTCGAGGGCACCTACACCAAGGGCCTGGAGCACTCCACCCTGGCCACCTGGCTGCAGGGCGCGGGATACCGCACCGCCTTCTTCGGCAAGTACCTCAACGGCTACCCCGAGGGCGCCCCCGCCGGCTACTTCCCACCCGGCTGGGACGAGTGGTACGCCGGCACCACCGGCACGCCCTACCGTGGCTTCGACTACGACATGAACGAGAACGGCACCACCGTGCACTACGGCAGCGCCGACGAGGACTACCTCACCGACGTCATCGCCCGCCAGGCCGAGGACTTCATCCGCCGCACCGTGGCCGCCGACCCCGACCGGCCCTTCCTGGCCTACGTGGCGCCCTTCGCGCCGCATGCACCCGCCACCCCGGCACCGCGGCATGCCGATCTGTTCCCCGACGCCCAGGCGCCGCGCACGGCCAGCTTCAACGAGGCGGACGTGGGCGACAAGCCCGCGTGGGTGCGCGCCCTGCCGCCGCTCACCGCCGACCAGATCGCCGAGATGGACAAGCTCTACCGCCACAAACTGCAGGCGCTGCAGGCGGTGGACGAGCTGGTGGAGCGCCTGGTGAACACGCTGCAGGCCACCGGCCAGCTGGCGCACACCTACATCGTGTTCACCTCGGACAACGGCTACCACCAGGGCCAGCACCGCATGGACTCCGGCAAGATGACGGCCTACGAGGAGGACCTGCGCGTGCCCTTCGTGGTGCGCGGCCCGGGCATCGCCCCGGGCAGCCGGGCCACCCGCGTCACGGCCAACGTGGACCATGCGCCCACGCTGGCGGCGCTGGCCGGCATCGCGGCGCCGTCGTTCGTGGACGGCCGCTCGCTGCTGCCGCTGTGGCACGGCGAGGCACCGGCCGAATGGCGGCAGGTGCTGCTGCTGGAGCACAAGCCGGACAGGAACGACGAGGCGGCGCGGCGGGTCAACCAGTTCGTGGCCACCTCCGGCCGCGAGCCACCGGACCCGATGGACCGGGTCGCCGCCGGAGGCGACGGCATGGACATCACCTCGTTCTCGGGCCTGCGCACCGCCGCGGGCATCACCTACATCGAGTACGACACCGGCGAGCGGGAGTTCTACGACCGCGCGGTGGACCCGGCGCAGCTGGACAACGCCTGGGCGCGCACCCCGGCGGACCAGCGCGCGCAGCTGGCCGCCTGGCTGGCCGCGCTGCGCAACGCCTCCGGAGAGGCGCTGCGCCAGGCCGAAGCCCGCGCGCCCTGAGCCGGGCGGCTCAGCGCCGGGCCAGGCGGGCCGGCGCGGGTGCCGGCTCGGGGCCGTCGCTGCCCAGCTCCACCGCGTAGGCCAGCGCCAGGCGGCTGAACTTCAGCGCGTGGGTGGCCGTGTCGCCCGACTGCGCCAGCGTGTCCTGCGCGGTGTGGATGAAGGGGTTGTGCAGCCCCATGGGCGCCTCGAAGGGGAACGACGCCACGAAACCGCGGTTGGTCCAGCTGGCGTGGTCGGAGCAGGCGTAGCCGCAGGCGCTGAGGTTCACGGTGAGCTCCGGCAGGTAGCGGCGCGCCAGCTTCTGCAGGAAGTCGTTCTGCGCCGCGTGGGTGTAGTCGGTGATCAGCGTGATGTCGCTGCTGCTGCCCTGGTAGTTGGTCATGTCCAGCTGCAGCACGCCCACCACCTTCTTGCCGCGCGCCTGGTAGTCGGCGGCGATCTCGGCCGAGCCGCGCAGGCCCACCTCTTCCGCCGCATACGCCATGAACTGGATGGTGCGGCGCGGCTGGTAGCCGCTGTGCAGCAGCACACGCGCCACCTCCTGCAGGCTGGCCACGCCCGAGGCGTCGTCGTCGGCCCCCGGGGCGATGCTGTTCTCGTTGGTGAAGCCGATGGTGGAATCGAGGTGGCCGCCGATCACCACGATCTCCTTGGGCTTGGTGGTGCCGCGGATGGTCATGACCACCGAATTCTGCGGCCAGCCAGGGTGGTCGAAGCGCTTCACGGTGACGTCGTCACGGCCGGCGGCCAGGGCCTTCCACGCTTGCACCAGGTCGTCGCTGGCGCCCACGCCACCCGTGGTCGTGTAGTAGCGGTTCTTGTAGGCGGTGGACAGGTTCAGGATGGTCGAGCGAATCTGGCTTTCCTGTAGCTGCGGCAGCAGTGCGTTCACCTCGGCCTCGTCGTCGACCTTGTAGCTCACGGCCTCGGGCTGCACGGGCGCCTGGCGGAAGCGCGCCAGCGCCTGGCGGCCGTCCTCGCGCGAGGCGTGCACCACGTAGCCGCCGCAGCGCTTCAGCCGCTCGTGCACTTCGCTGGACAGCCTCGGCAGTGCGGCCTCGTCCACCCGCATCAGGTACAGCGTCTCGTGCTGCGTCTTCAGGCCACCGGCCTCGGCCGGCACCTGCACCGGCACGCGGTGCATCTCGACCTGCTCGAGGCCCGCACCGGCCATGCGCAGCAGGCGATAGGCGTCGCTGCCCACGGACACCCACACGGCCGGTGCCGCCGAGGCGGCGGCGCTGGCCAGCAGGCCGGCGGCCAGGGCCGCGGCGCGCGCCGCGGGACGAAGGGCGAGGGGACGGGAAAAGGGGACTCTCACCATGCCGTTCTCCTTGTGTGCCTTGTGGGCTTGCACGACCACTTTGCGGCAGCGCATCAGGGTAAGCACCGCCTCGGCGACAATAGCCGGTTCGCCGACCCCGCCCATCCCCAACTATTCGCCCCCAAGAGCATGAGTGCCTTCAATGAAGAGCGCGTGTTGAGCGTGCACCACTGGACGGACCGCCTGTTCAGTTTCACCACCACCCGCGACACGTCGCTGCGCTTCTCGAACGGCCACTTCACGATGATCGGCCTGCGGGTCGACGGCAAGCCGCTGCTGCGTGCCTATTCCATCGTCAGTGCCAACTACGAGGAACACCTGGAGTTCCTGAGCATCAAGGTGCAGGATGGGCCGCTCACCTCGCGCCTGCAGCACATCCAGCCGGGTGACACCATCATCGTCGGCCGCAAGCCCACCGGCACCCTGCTGATCGACTACCTCACGCCCGGCAAGCGGCTGTACCTGCTGTCCACCGGCACCGGCATGGCGCCCTTCATGAGCATCATCCGCGACCCGGAGACCTACGAGAAGTTCGAGCAGGTCGTGCTGGTGCACGGCGTGCGCGAGGTCAAGGAGCTGGCCTACCACGACTACATCACGCAGGAGCTGCCGCAGCACGAGTTCCTCGGCGAGATGGTCAGCCGCCAGCTGCTGTACTACCCCACCGTCACGCGCGAGCCGTACAAGCACCAGGGGCGCGTCACCACCGTGCTCGAGAACGGCCAGCTCGCGCGCGACCTGGGCCTGCCGGCGCTGAACGCTGCCGAAGACCGCGTGATGATCTGCGGCAGCCCGGCCATGCTGCGCGACCTGAAGGCCATGATGGAAACGCGCGGCCTGAAGGAAGGCAACACGACCACGCCCGGCGACTTCGTCATCGAGCGGGCCTTCGTCGACCAGTGACGCCGCGCGGCTGACGCCGGTCATGCCGGTCGGCGTCGGTTAACTTTACAAACCGGACGCACGGCGTCCGGGCACGGTGGGCAACATGCTCCGGCGCCGTCATTCGGCGAGGACCCGTATGCCCCCTGCCCTTCCAGAGCCCCCCGCGCGCCGGCCCCTGTGGGCCGCACTCGCGTGCCTCCTGCTGGCGAGCCAGCTGGTGGGCTGCGCCGCCGTCGCGCCGGCCGACCCCGCCCCCTCCGTCACCGGTGCTGCCGTGGCGGGCAGCGCCTGGGCCCGTGCCGACGGCCTGGCCACCACCACCGCCGTGGACGACGCCCTGATGGCGCAGTGGTGGCGGCAGTTCGACGACCCCACGCTCGGCCAGATGGTGGCCGATGCGCTCGCCGCCCACCCCGACCTGCGCAGTGCCCAGGCCGCCCTGGCCCAGGCGCGCGCCGCACGCGCGCTGGCGGAGGCGGCCCGCTGGCCCGCGCTGGGGCTGGGCGCCTCCAGCAGCCGCAGCGCCACCGACACGGCGGGCGTGAGCACCCATCGCCTGGCCTTCAGCGCCAGCTGGGAGCCCGACCTCAACGGCAGCCTGAGCGCCGCCGTGGCCGCCGCCCGAGCCGACGAAGAGGCGGCGCGGGCCGACGTGGCCAGCACACGCATCGCGCTGGCCGCCGAAGTGGCGCTGGCCTACGTGCAGTGGCGCGGCGCCCTGGCGCGCGAGCAGCTCACCCGCGCCAGCCTGGCCGCGCTCGACGACACGCTGCAACTCACCGAGTGGCGCACCCGCGCCGGCCTGGCCAGTGCGCTCGATCTGGAGCAGGCCCTGCTGGCCACCGAGCAGACCCGCGCCAGCCTGCCGGCGCTCGCCACCGAGATCGCCCAGTACGAGCACCAGATCGCCGTGCTGCGGGGCCTCGCGCCCGCGCAAGGGCGGCCCACCCGCGATGGCGCCGACAACACCCGGCCCACGGTACCGCAGGCGCCGGCCGCCCTGCGTAGCCTGGCCGTGGGGGTGCCGGCCGACCTGCTGCGGCGCCGGCCCGACCTGCGTGCCGCCGAGGCGCGCGTGCAGGCCGCCTGGGCCCGTGAGGCGCAAGGCCGCCGCGCCGCCTGGCCGAACCTCAGCCTCACGGGCAGCCTGGGCTGGCAGGCCGCCACACTGGGCGCGCTGGGCGGCCCCGGCGCGGCCATCGCCTCGCTCGCCGCGGGCGTGGACTGGACGGTGTTCGACGCCGGTGCCCGCGAGGCCCAGGTGGCCGGGCGCAGCGCCGCCCTGGCGCAATCGCGCGCCGCCTACGAGGCCGGCGTGCTCGTCGCGCTGCAGGACGTGGAAGACAGCCTGGTGGCGCTGCGCGGCAGCCGCGACCGTGCCGACGCCCTGGCGCGGGCCGAACAGGCGGCCGCCGCGGCGCTGCTGGCCCAGCGCATCCGGCACCAGGCGGGCGTGGTGGACACCGCCACCTGGCTGAATGCCCAGCGCGACGAGCTGGCGGCCCGGCTTGCGCTGCAGGCCACGCGCACCGAGACCTCGCTGCACCTCGTCCGCCTGTTCAAGGCGCTGGGCGGCGGTTGGCCGGCGCCCGCCCCCGCCGGCGACACCACCGACGACACCACCGACGACGCCACCGACGACGCCACCGACCCCACCGCCCCAGCCGCCGACCGCCCCACTGCCTGACCATGGCCCCCTCCCCTACCCCGTCGCCCGCCCCATCCCCCGCCCCCACGCCGGCCTCGGGCACCTCCGCCGCCTCACGCACCCTGCCCGACTGGCTGCTCGGCGACACCCGCCCCCGCTGGAAGCGCCCGGCCACCTGGCTGATGCTGGCGGCGGTGGTGGCGGTGCTGGCCGGCGCCTGGGCCTGGCAGCAGGCCGCACGCCGCGATGCGGCGCCGCGGTACGTCACCGAGCCGGTCACACGCGGCGACATCGCGGTGACGGTGAGCGCCGACGGCACGCTCAAGCCCACCCGCTCGGCCAACATCGGCAGCGAGCTTTCGGGTACCGTGGCCGAGGTGCTGGTGGACGTGAACGACCGGGTGGCCAAGGGCCAGGTGCTGGTGCGCCTGGACACCACCAAGTTCGCCGGCCAGGTGGAGAAATCGCGCGCCGCCGTGCGCAGCGCCGAGGCCGCGGCCGACCAGGCATCGGCCAGCACGCTGGAAACGCGGGTGGCGCTCGCCCGGCTGAAGGAAGTGCAACGGCTGTCCGGCGGGCGCCTGCCCGCGGCCACCGAGCTGGACACCGCGAGCGCCGCCGTGGCCAAGGCGGAGGCGGCCGAGGCCAACGCACGCGCTGCCGTCAGCCAGGCCAAGGCCACCCTGCGCACCGACGAGACAAACCTCGCCAAGGCCTCGATCCGGGCGCCATTCGACGGCGTGATCCTCACGCGCGCGGTGGAGCCGGGCAACGCCGTGGCCGCCTCGCTGCAGGCGGTGACGCTGTTCACCATGGCGCAGGACCTGCGGCAGCTGGAACTCGTGGTCAACGTGGACGAGGCCGACGTCGGTCAGCTGCAAGCCGGCCAGGCCGCCACCTTCGCCGTCAGTGCCTGGCCGGGCCGGCGCTACCCCTCGCAGGTGACGCGCGTGAACTTCGGCTCCACGACGACCGACAACGTGGTCACCTACCCCACGCAGTTGCGGGTGGACAACCCCGATCTCAGCCTGCGCCCCGGCATGACGGCCACCGCCACCATCGCCGCCACCGAGCGGCGCGGCGTGCTGCGGGTGCCCAACACCGCGTTCAGCTTCGACCCCACGGCTGCCGCCGCACCGGCGGGCGGCGGCTCGGGCGGCGGCATCGTGTCGTCGCTCATGCCCCGCCCGCCCGGCGGCCAGGCGGTCAAACGCGCGCGCCCCGCCGAGGCCAACAAGGACGCGGCCGGCGCCACCCGCCGCCTCTGGGTGCTCGATGGCGGTCAAGCGCGCGTCATCCAGGTCACGGCCGGCCTGTCGAACGGCCGGCTCACGGAGGTGAGCGGCCCCGAGGTGGCCGAGGGCCAGCAGGTGATCGTGGACCAGCAGGCAGGAGGCGGGCGGTGACCCCATCCCGGACGGAGGCGTCCGCGCCGCTCATCCGCCTGCGTGGCGTGACCAAGGTCTATGGCGAAGGGGCCGTGGCCTTCCAGGCGCTCAAGGGCGTCGACCTCGACGTCCAGCGCGGCGAGTTCGTCGCCATCATGGGCCCCAGCGGCTCGGGCAAGTCCACCGCCATGAACGTGCTCGGTTGCCTGGACACGCCGACCTCGGGCGAGTTCGAGTTCGAGGGCATCCCCGTGCACGGCCTGGACCGCGACGCGCGCGCTCGGCTGCGCCGGCGGCACTTCGGCTTCGTGTTCCAGGGCTTCAACCTGCTCACGCGCACCAGCGCGTTGGAGAACGTGGAGCTGCCGCTGCTCTACCGCGGCGAGCCCGCGGCCCGGCGCCGGGCTGCTGCGCGCGACGCGCTGGCGCAGGTGGGGCTGGCAGGCTGGGAATCGCACACGCCAGGTGAACTCTCGGGCGGCCAGCAGCAGCGCGTGGCCATCGCGCGGGCCATCGTCACCCAGCCCACGGTGCTGCTGGCCGACGAACCCACCGGCAACCTCGATTCCGAGCGCAGCCGCGAGATCATGGCGCTCATCGCCGGGCTGAACCGCGACCGGGGCATCACCGTGCTGATGGTGACCCACGAGCCCGACATGGCGGCCTTCGCGCGCCGCATCGTGCATTTCGTGGACGGGCGCATCGCGCGCGACGAGCGGCTGGCGCCGGAACCGGTGGCCGAGCCCGCCGCGGAAGGAGCCGCCTGATGTGGGGGAACACCTTCGTGCTGGCGCTGCGGGCGATCCGCCGCAACCTGCTGCGCTCGTTCCTGACCGTGCTGGGCATCGTCATCGGCGTGGCCGCGGTCATCACCATGGTGACGCTGGGCAACGGGGCCACGCAGGCCGTGCGCGACCAGATCAGCGCCCTGGGCAGCAACCTGCTGATGGTGCGCCCCGGCCAGCGCATGGGGCCAGGCACCGGCAGCGCCGGGGCGCCGCCCTTCAAGCAGGCGGACCTCGACGCCATCCGCTCGCAGATCGGCGGCGTGCGGGCCGTGGCGCCGGAGGTGCGTGCGTCGGTCACCGCGGTGGCCAACGGGCGCAACTGGTCCACGACCGTCACCGGCAGCACCGTCGACTACTTCACCGTGGC
This sequence comes from Ideonella sp., assembly GCF_041918995.1. Taxonomy (GTDB): domain Bacteria; phylum Pseudomonadota; class Gammaproteobacteria; order Burkholderiales; family Burkholderiaceae_C; genus Ideonella. The sequence goes on from NZ_JAYRUN010000006.1 coordinate 76,448, forward strand.
CAACTGGACGATCGCCAGCGGCCGCGGCTTCACCGCCGACGAAGAGGACAGCGGCGCGGCCGTGTGCGTGATCGGCGCCACCGTCCGGCGCGAGCTGTTCGGCGCCGACCGCCTGCCGCTGGGTGAGCAGGTGCGGGTGAAGTCCTTCTCGTGCGAGGTGATCGGCGTGCTCGCCTCCAAGGGCCAGTCGGCCATGGGCATGGACCAGGACGACACGCTCATCGTGCCCTTGAAGACCGCACAGCGGCGCGTCACCGGCTCCAGCCGGGTCGGCACCATCCTGGTGTCGGTGCGCGACGGCACGGACACCGCTCGCGTGGTGGCGGCCCTCAAGGGCTTGCTGCGCGAGCGGCGCAAGCTGGCCGCCGACGCCGACGACAACTTCAACGTGCTGGACACCGCCCAGATCGCGCAGACGCTGTCGGGCACCACGCGGCTCATGACCTCGCTGCTGGGCGCCGTGGCCGCGGTGAGCCTGCTGGTGGGCGGCATCGGCATCATGAACATCATGCTCGTCAGCGTCACCGAGCGCACCCGCGAGATCGGTGTGCGCCTGGCCATCGGCGCACTGGAGCGCGAGGTGCTGCTGCAGTTCCTCATCGAGGCGGTGGTGCTGTCGTCGCTCGGCGGGCTGGCGGGTGTGGTGCTGGCCTTCGGTGCGTCGCTGGGCCTGGCGTCGCTGATGCAGGTGCCCTTCGCCGTCGATCCGGGCATCAACCTGCTGGCCTTCGCCTTCTCGGCCGCGATCGGCGTGGTGTTCGGCTACTTCCCTGCCCGCCGCGCGGCGCGCCTGGACCCGATCGACGCGCTGCGCCACGAGTGAGGCGCGCGCCTACCGGATAGAGTGCGCGGGCGTCATGAGCCACTGCCCTGCCCCCCGTGCTTCCCTTGCCCTCTGCGCCGCGGGTGCGGACACGGCGCCCGCCGTGCTGCACGCGGACGCGTGGCTGGTGGCGATCGACAAGCCGTCGGGCCTGCTGTCGGTGCCCGGCCGCGGGCCGGACAAGGCCCACTGCGCCGCGGCCTGGGTGCAGGCGCGCTACCCGGATGCGCTGGTGGTGCACCGCCTGGACATGGGCACCTCGGGCGTGCTGGTGTTCGGCCGCGGCGCCGCGGTGCAGCGCGCACTGAGCGTCGCCTTCGCCAGCCGCCAGGTCCACAAGCTGTACCTGGCGCGGGTGGCCGGCCATCCCGCCGCCGCTTCCGGCCGCATCACGCTGCCCTTGTCCTGCGATTGGCCCAACCGGCCGCGCCAGCAGGTGGACACGCTGCACGGCAAGCCGTCGGTCACCGGCTGGCGTCGGCTGCAGGCACTGCCCGGCCCGGTGCCCACGGCCCGGCTGGCGCTGCGCCCGCTCACGGGCCGGTCCCACCAGCTGCGAGTGCACCTGCAGGAGATCGGCCACCCCATCCTCGGCGACGAGCTCTATGCGCCGCCGGACGTGCAGGCGCTGGCGCCTCGCCTGCTGCTGCACGCGCACCGCCTGCGCCTGCGGCATCCGGCCGACGGGCGATGGCTCACGCTGCAAGCCCCCTGCCCCTCTTCCTTCTGACTCGCTCGACTCCATGCGCCACGCCGTCGACCTGAACAAGGCCTATCGCCTGCTGAACCACGGCCCCACCGTGCTCGTGAGCGCGGCAGACGGCAACCGCCGCAACGTGATGGCGGCGGCATGGGCCATGCCGCTGGACTTCGACCCGCCCAAGGTGGCGGTGGTGCTCGACAAGAGCACGTGGACGCGTACGCTGGTCGAGGCCTCGGGGCGGTTCGCGCTCAGCGTGCCCTGCGTCGCGCAAGCCCGGTTGGTGCATTGGCTGGGCACCCACAGCGGCCACGAGACGGACAAGTTCGCGTCCGGCGGCGTGCAGGCCCTGGCCGAGCCGGCCGCGCGCTCGCCGCTGGTGGCCGGCTGCGTGGCCTGGCTGGACTGCGAACGTGTGGCCCAGCCCGAGCAGGAGGGGCGCTTCGATCTCTTCCTGGGCCAGGTGAGCGCGGCCTGGGCGGACACCCGCGTGTTCAGCGCCGGCCGCTGGCACTTCGACGAGGCACCCGACAGCCTGCGCACCGTGCACCACGTGGCGGGCGGCCACTTCCTCGCCATCGGGGACGCCGTGGAGGGGGGCGGCGACTGAGCCCGGCCCCCGCGGCGGGCTCAGCCGCCGGAAGCCGCGCGGCGCAGCGGGTCGCGCAGCCGGGTGTCGAAGTCGCGCGGCGCCACGTACTGCAGCACCGCCTTGGCGCGCGCCAGGTCACCCTCGGCGGGGGGCAGCACGACGGCCAGGCCACGATCCGGGTACAGCCACTGCGATTCGCCCTCGGGCCCGGTGACGCGCTCGGCCGGCGCACCGAAGCGCGCCTGCACGGTCGCCTCGTCCAGCCGGGCGGCCGGCACGAAGGCCAGGGCCGACAGCACCAGCGACTGCGCCTGCAGGCGGTCGTCCTCCGACAGGGCATGCTGGCGGGCGCCACCACTGCCGGCCACCGTGTCACGCGGCGAGCGCGCCAGGGCGGCGCGCAGCCAGCCCGGTTCGGCGTCGAAGGCCATCACCAGCCGACCCTGGATGGCCCCGGCCTGGAAGGTCTCGACGTAGGCCTCGAGCGCCGGCACCGCGTCGGGCTGGCCGAGCGGCGCCACCAGCGCCACGCGCAGGTCGCGTTCGAAGCGCGGGCCCACCTCGGCCAGCGTCGTGCGGCCCAGCCGCAGCCCGAACACCTCGCTCGTGCCGTCGCCCAGGGCCTGCACCTGCCACGGCATGCCGGCCGGCCCCTGGGCAGCCGCGGGGCCGCCTGCCCGACCGGGCGCGTCGCGCAGTTCCCAGGCGCTCCAGCCGGCGGCCAGTGCCAGCAGCAGCACGGTGGCGCCCAGCGACATGACGGACGGCCGCTGCCACCAGCGCCGGTGGCGTCCGGAGGCCGCAGAAGAGGGCGTCGAGGCGGTCGAGGGGGTCGGGTCAGGAGAATCCATGGCGGCATTGTCGGTCCGGCGCACGGTTATGCTCGCCCGCATGCGCCTGCCGGCCGCAGGACCGAGCCCGAAGCTACCCCCAATGCCCCCCCCGTCCCACCTCACCATCATCACCGGCGCGTCGCGCGGCCTCGGCGCGGCGCTCGCCGTGCAGCGCCTGCACGAAGGCCACCACGTCATCGGCATCGCGCGCCACGCGTCACCCGAGCTCGCCGCGCTGGCCGCCGCACGCGGCGCGTCGCTGGACCAATGGGGTATCGACCTGGCGGACGCTGTGGCCGCGGCACAAGCGCTGGCCAGCCGGCTGGTGGCACAGGACGGGTCGGCCTGGGCCAGCGCCACGCTGGTCAACAACGCCGGTGTCGTCACGCCCCCCGGCCCGCTGGACGCCACACCCCTGGGCGATGCGTCCACGGCGCTGCGCGTGGGGCTGGAGGCCGCGATGCTGCTGACCGCCGCCTTCCTGCACGCCACCGACACCTGGGCCCTGCCGCGCAAGGTGCTCAACATCTCGTCGGGCCTGGGGCGGCGGGCGATGGCCGGCAGCGCGGTGTACTGCGCCGCCAAGGCGGGCATGGACCACTTCACCCGGGCCGTCGCGCTCGAACAGGCCGCCCGCCCGAACGGGGCGAAGCTCGTGTCGCTGGCGCCCGGCGTCATCGACACCGACATGCAGACCCAGCTGCGCAGCGCCGACGCGCAGCGCTTCCCCGAAAGAGAGCGCTTCGTGCAACTGCAGCGCCTGGGCCAGCTCGACTCCCCCGCCCAGGCCGCACGCAAGGTGCTGGCCTACCTGGACCGCCCGGACTTCGGCCAGGCGCCGGTGGCGGACGTGCGCGACGCCTGAGGGCGGCGCGTGGACCGAGAACGGCCGTGAAAGAAGCAAGGCCCCGGTTGCGGGTGCAGCCGGGGCCTTGCGTGTGCGTGTTTGGTGGAGCCGGGGGGAATTGAACCCCCGTCCGCAAGCCATTGCCAGGTAGATCTACATGCTTAGCTGACTGATTTGGTTCTCACGCGCCCGGTCGCGCAGCAGCACGCTACCGGACTCGCCAGCCACTTGATCTTGTTCCCCGGCCCGTGGCCAACCGGGGAACCAGCCCATGTGAATGACCTCTCAGCGCTTGCCTTGCGGCTCACGCCCGGCCCATGGGCCAACCGTTGAGAGGCTCACCGGTGTTAAGCGGCGAGGGCGAAACGTTCGTCGTTCGCAGTTACTTTGTTTCCAGTGGTTTTACGAGCGAACTGGTGCTCGGCATGCCCTATCCCAACTCCGCACCCACGTCGAAACCAGGTCGGCCCCAGGAAGAGAACTTGTATTTTAGGCCAACCCGAGCCATTTCAAGAGCCCGTGGGGTTGTTCGATGATCGCGTCGGCGCCCCAGGCGTGCACCGGCTCGCCTTCACCCAGGTAGCCCCAGGCGGCCACCAGGGTGGCCATGCCAGCGGCGCGGCCCGCCTGCACATCCCGCAGGTCGTCCCCCACGTAGATGCAGGCCTCGGGCGGGACGGCCAGGCGGCGCGCGGCCTCCCACAGCGGCTCCGGGTGCGGTTTGGCGTGCGGCGTCGTGTCCCCGCAGACCAGGGCCGGCGTGCGCGCGGCCATGCCCAGGCCAGTGGCCACAGGCAGCGTGAAGCGCGTGGCCTTGTTGGTCACGATGCCCCAGGGGATGCCGGCGGCCTCCAGCGCGTCGAGCACCGTCGGCACGCCCGGAAACGGCAGGGTGCGCTCCAGCAGCATGCGCTCGTAGAGCGACAGGAAACCGTCGCGCAGCGACTCGAATCGGTCATCCCCCGGCGCCACCCCGAAGGCCTTGCCCACCATGCCGCGCGCACCGGCGCCCACCATCGGGCGCAGTTCCTCGTAGGGCAGCGGCGGCAGGCCGTGCTCGGCACGCAGCGCGTTGGCCGCGCCGGCGAGATCGGGGGCGCTGTCGATCAGCGTGCCATCGAGATCGAACAACACCGCCGACCAGCGCCCGACAAGCGGCGCGCTCATGCCGGCCGGCGGCATGCCATCAGGTAGTTCACGTCGGTGTCCTCGCCCAGCCAGTAGCGCCGGGTGAGCGGGTTGTAGCTCATGCCCTTGAGGCCGTCGGGCTCCAGGCCGGCGTCGCGCGCGAACCGGGCCAGTTCGCTCGGGCGGATGAAGCGGGCGTATTCGTGCGTGCCCTTGGGCAACAGACGCAGCACATGTTCCGCGCCCACGATGGCAAAGAGGAAGGACTTGGGGTTGCGGTTGAGCGTGGAGAAGAACACCCGGCCGCCCGGCTTGACCAGCGTGGCGCAGGCGCGCACCACGGACGCCGGCTCGGGCACGTGCTCCAGCATTTCCATGCAGGTGACCACGTCGAAGCTGGCCGGCCGCTCGGCAGCCAGCTGCTCGACGGCCACCTCGCGGTAGTCCAGCTGGGCCACGCCGGCCTCGAGCGCGTGCAGGCGCGCCACCCGCAGCGGCTTGGTGGACAGGTCGATGCCCAGCACACGGGCGCCGCGCCGCGCCATGGACTCGGCCAGGATGCCGCCGCCGCAACCGACGTCGAGCACATCGTGGCCCGGCAGCTCGGCCTGGGCCGCGATCCAGTCCAGGCGCAGGGGGTTGATCTGGTGCAGCGGGCGGAACTCGCCCTCCGGGTCCCACCAGCGGTGGGCCAGGTCGCCGAACTTCGCCAGTTCCTGGGGGTCGGCATTGACAGTGGTTTCAGCCATGGCGCAATGGTAATGAAGCCGGGCCCGGGCAGGCGCCGGCGCAGGGAATCCCGGCCGCCCAAAAAAGAAAAACCCCGCCGAGGCGGGGTTGTGCAGGCCGTGCAGACGCGACGGCTGCGTGCGATTACTGCTTGGCGCGGGTACCGACCACTTCGATTTCGACGCGGCGGTTCTTGGCGCGGCCTTCCTTCGTCTTGTTGTCGGCGACGGGCTGCTTCTCGCCCTTGCCTTCGGTGTAGACGCGGTTCTTCTCGACGCCCTTGGAGACGATGTACTCCTTGACGGCTTCCGAGCGCTTGACCGACAGCTTCTGGTTGTAGGTGTCGGAGCCCACGGCGTCGGTGTGACCGACGGCGATGATGACTTCCAGGTTCACACCCTTGGTCTTGCTGATCAGGTCGTCCAGCTTCGCCTTGGCTTCGGGCTTGAGCACAGCCTTGTCGAAGTCGAAGAAGGCGTCAGCGGCGTACGTGACCTTCTCGCTCGTCGGGGCCGCCGGCGGGGCGGGCGGGGCCGGGGGAGCGACCGGGGCCGGGGCGGGCGCCGGGGCCGGGGCCGGGGCGGGAGCCGGAGCGGCAGCCTTCAGGGCGCCGTCGCAGTTCTCGGCGGCCGTGGCAGGCGTCCAGCTGGCATCGCGCCAGCAGAGTTCGTTGGTGCCGTTCTTCCAGACGGTGCCGTCGGTGGCGCGCCAGTTGTCGACAGACTTCTGGGCAAACGCGCTCGACATCGGCGCGGCAAGCGCGGCCGACGCGAAGAGCATCGCCACCTTGTTCAGTTTCTTCATGATTCTCCTCTCAAGGAAAGCCGCAGATAGCCTGCGATACGTCCAAATCGGAAGCGCAACTTCAGGGCAAACACCACTCCTGGAGGGTGCTTACACCGACGGCTCATTGTGCCATAGGGCCCCCGGTGGACCGCATTTTGGTGCGCCCGCCCGAGGACGCCCCCGCGCATGTTGCGGCGCTACCACAAGGCGCGCCTCGTAGAATCCGTCCTTTCGCGGTTCCGCGACGACAGCCCCCGCTTCGATGACTTCATTTGCCAAGGAAACCCTGCCCATCAGCCTCGAGGAGGAGATGCGGCGTTCGTACCTCGACTACGCGATGAGCGTCATCGTCGGGCGTGCCCTGCCTGACGCACGTGACGGCCTGAAGCCGGTGCACCGGCGGGTGCTGTTCGCGATGCACGAGCTGAACAACGACTGGAACCGCCCGTACAAGAAGTCCGCGCGCATCGTCGGTGACGTCATCGGTAAGTACCACCCCCACGGCGACACGGCGGTGTACGACACCATCGTCCGCATGGCGCAGGACTTCTCCCTGCGCCACATGCTGGTGGACGGCCAGGGCAACTTCGGGTCGGTGGACGGCGACAACGCCGCCGCCATGCGGTACACCGAGATCCGCCTGTCGAAGATCGCCCACGAGATGCTGGCCGACATCGACAAGGAGACGGTGGACTTCGGGCCCAACTACGACGGCTCCGAGAAGGAGCCGCTGGTCCTGCCGACCCGCCTGCCCAACCTGCTGGTCAACGGCGCCGCGGGCATTGCCGTGGGCATGGCCACCAACATCCCGCCTCACAACCTGAACGAGGTTGTCGATGCGTGTTTGCACCTGTTGAAGGCCCCGGCAGCCACGCTCGACGAGCTGATGGAAATCATCCCCGCGCCGGACTTCCCGACCGCCGGGATCATCTACGGCCTGAACGGCGTGCGCGAGGGCTACCGCACCGGCCGCGGGCGCGTGGTGATGCGCGCCAAGGTGCACTTCGAGGACATCGACCGGGGATCCCGGCAGGCGATCATCGTCGACGAGATCCCCTACCAGGTCAACAAGAAGACGCTCCTCGAGCGCATCGCCGAGCTGGTGCACGAGAAGAAGCTCGAGGGCATCAGCCACATCCAGGACGAGTCCGACAAGTCGGGCATGCGGGTGGTAATCGAGCTCAAGCGCGGCGAGGTCCCCGAGGTCGTGCTGAACAACCTCTACAAGCAGACCCAGCTGCAGGACACCTTCGGCATCAACATGGTGGCGCTGGTCGACGGCCAGCCCAAGCTGTGCAATCTCAAGCAGCTGCTGGAGATCTTCCTCGAGCACCGGCGCGAGGTGGTCACGCGCCGCACCGTGTTCGAGCTGCGCAAGGCGCGGGAACGCGGCCACGTGCTGGAAGGCCTGGCGGTGGCGCTGGCCAACATCGACGAGTTCATCCGCATCATCAAGGAATCGCCCACGCCGCCCATGGCCAAGCAGGCCCTCATGGCGCAGAGCTGGGATTCGTCGCTGGTGCGCGAGATGCTCGCGCGCGCCGAGGGTGAGAACCCCGGCGGCGCCGCGGCCTACCGCCCCGAGGGCCTGCCGTCGCACTACGGCATGCAGGCCGACGGCCTGTACCGGCTGTCCGACGACCAGGCGGGAGAGATCCTGCAGATGCGCCTGCAGCGTCTGACCGGCCTGGAGCAGGACAAGATCGTCGGCGAGTACAAGGACGTGATGGCCCAGATCGCCGACCTGCTGGACATCCTGGCCAAGCCCGAGCGCGTCACCTTCATCATCAGCGAGGAGCTCACTGCGCTCAAGCAGGAGTTCGGCCAGACCAAGGTGGGCGCGCGCCGGTCGGTCGTCGAGCACAACGTGCAGGAACTCGGCACCGAGGACCTGATCACGCCCACCGACATGGTGGTGACGCTCAGCCACACCGGCTACATCAAGAGCCAGCCGCTGGCCGAATACCGCGCCCAGCGCCGTGGCGGCCGCGGCAAGCAGGCCGCGCAGACCAAGGAAGACGACTGGATCGACCAGCTCTTCATCGCCAACACGCACGACTGGATCCTGTGCTTCAGCGACCGCGGCCGCGTGTACTGGCTGAAGGTGTGGGAGGTGCCGCAGGGCGGCCGGGCCAGCCGCGGCAAGCCCATCGTCAACATGTTCCCGCTGCAGCCGGGCGAGAAGATCACCGTGGTGCTGCCGCTCACCGGCGAGTTCCGCAGCTTCCCGGCCGACCACTACGTGTTCATGTGCACCGCGCTCGGCACGGTGAAGAAGACCGCGCTCGACGAGTTCAGCAACCCGCGCAAGGCCGGCATCATCGCCGTGGACCTGGACGAGGGCGACTACCTCATCGGTGCCGCCCTCACCGACGGCAAGCACGACGTCATGCTGTTCAGCGACGGCGGCAAGGCCGTGCGCTTCGACGAGGACGACGTGCGCCCCATGGGCCGCAATGCCCGCGGCGTGCGCGGCATGGCGCTGGAGCCCGGCCAGAACGTGATCGCCATGCTGGTGGCCGAGGACGAGACGCAGAGCGTGCTCACCGCCACCGAGAACGGCTTCGGCAAGCGCACCTCCATCGTCGAGTACACCCGCCACGGCCGAGGCACCAAGGGCATGATCGCCATCCAGCAGAGCGAGCGCAACGGCAAGGTGGTGGCCGCCACGCTGGTGCGCGCGAACGACGAGATCATGCTCATCACCGACCGCGGCGTGCTGGTGCGCACCCGCGTCGCCGAGATCCGCGAGCTTGGCCGCGCCACGCAAGGCGTCACCCTCATCGCGCTCGACGATGGCGCCAAGCTGTCCGGCCTGCAACGCATCGTGGAGAACGACGCGCAGGCCGAGGTCGAGGGCGACATCGACCACCCCGCCACGCCGGCATCCGGCGACCATGAAAGCGACCCCGCATGACCTTTCTCCGGAACACGGCCACGGCCGCCGTCCTCATCGCGGCCACGCTGTCGCCCGCCCTGGCCCAGACCAAGAAGGAACTGGCCGCCAAGGTGGTGCAGCTGCAGCAGCCGGCGGTGGAATCCCTGGCCCGCGACATGGCGGCCGACACTGCCGGGCGACTGATGTCCGCGGCCGGCCCCGCCCTGGCCCGTGTGCCGGCCGACAAGCGGGAGCCGCTGGCCAAGCAGGTGCAGGCCGACGTGAAGGCCTTCTACGACGAGATGCTCGCCCGCCTGAAGGACAGCGCCGCCAGGCAATCACCCGCCATCCTCGGCCCCATGCTGGAGGAGCGCCTCACCGAGGACGAACTGCGTCAGGTCATCACCTGGCTGGAATCCTCCGCGGCACGCAAGTACCAGGAACTCGGCATCGACATGCAGCAGGCCATCGCGCGCAAGATCACCGAGGACACCCGCGCGACCATGGAGCCCAAGCTCAAGGCGCTGGAGCAGACGCTGCAGAAGCGTTTCGCCGCGGCCGCCCCGGCGTCCGGCGCGTCCGCCCCCGCGAAGCCTGCCCCGAAGAAGTGACGCGTCGTTCCTGACGCGCCCTACCTCCCCCCGCCCCGCACGTCCGCCGGCATGACAACCCTTCGCCACCGCCCCTACAACTTCTCTGCCGGCCCGGCCGTGCTGCCCGAACCGGTGCTGCGCCAGGCGGCCGAGGAGATGCTGGACTGGCACGGCAGCGGCATGGGCGTGATGGAGATGAGCCACCGCGGTAAGGAGTTCATCAGCATCTACGAGGAGGCCGAGGCCACCCTGCGTGTGCTGCTCGGCGTGCCGTCGTCGTTCCGCATCCTGTTCATGCAGGGCGGCGGCCTGGGCGAGAACGCCATCGTGCCGATGAACCTGTCGCAGGGCGGCGCGGTGGACGTGGTGGTCACCGGGGCCTGGAGCCAGAAGTCGCTGAAGGAAGCCAGTCGCTATGCCGACGCACGCGTGGCTGCGAGCAACGAGGCCGGCGGCCACACCACGCTGCCCGCCCCCGCCACCTGGGCGCTGCGCGATGGCGCCGCCTACGTGCATGTGTGCTCCAACGAGACCATCCACGGCGTGGAGATGCACACGCTGCCCGACCTGGGGGCGCTGGGCTGCCGCGCCCCGCTGGTGGCCGATGCGTCGTCGCACATCCTCTCGCGTCCCATCGACTGGTCGCGCGTGGGCCTGGTGTTCGCCGGCGCGCAGAAGAACATCGGTCCGGCCGGGCTGACGCTGGTGTTCGTGCGCGACGACCTGCTGGGCCGCGCCCTGCCCATCTGCCCGTCCGCCTTCGACTACACCCTGGTGGCGGCCAACCAGTCGATGTTCAACACGCCGCCCACCTATGCGATCTACATCGCCGGGCTGGTGTTCCAGTGGATCCTGCGCGAAGGCGGCGTGGCCGAGATGGACCGCCGCGCCGCCGAGAAGTCCGCCCTGCTCTACCGCTGCCTGGACGAATCGGGCGGCTTCTATGCCAACCGCGTCGCGCGGGAGGCCCGGTCACGCATGAACGTGCCGTTCTTCCTCGCCGACGAATCCCTCAACGACGCCTTCCTGGCCGGCGCACGCGAAGCCGGCCTGTTGCAGCTCAAGGGCCACAAGTCCGTGGGCGGCATGCGGGCCTCCCTCTACAACGCCATGCCGCTGGCCGGGGTGCAAGCCCTGGTCAGCTACATGGCCGACTTCGCCCGCCGCCATGGCTGACACCCCCCCGGGGCCCGTGCCCCCGTCCGACCCCGCACCGCCGCCTGCTGGCGACACCCCGCCGGCGCTGCTGGCGCTGCGCACCCAGATCGACGCGCTCGACCGCGACCTGCTCGCGCTGCTCAACCGCCGCGCCGGCCTGGCGCTGGCGGTGGGGGAGCTGAAGAAGAAGGAAGGCTCGGTGGTCTTCCGCCCCGAGCGCGAGGCGCAGGTGATCGACGGCCTGAAGGCCGCCAACCCCGGGCCGCTGCGCACCGACAGCGTGGCGCCGATCTGGCGCGAGATCATGTCGGCCTGCCGGGCGCTCGAAACGCCCACGCGGGTGGCCTACCTGGGCCCGGCCGGCACCTTCAGCGAGGAGGCCGCACTCGGCTACTTCGGCGCTTCCATCGTGCGCGTGCTGTGCGCCAGCATCGACGAGGTTTTCGCGATGACCGCCTCCGGCGCCGCCGACTTCGGCGTGGTGCCGGTGGAGAACTCCACCGAGGGCATGGTGGCCCGTTCGCTGGACATCCTGCTCACCACGCCGCTGTTCATCATCGGCGAGACCAGCCTCTACGTGCGGCAGAACCTGCTGCGCAAGGAGAACTCGCTGGACGGCATCCAGGCGGTCTGCGCGCATCCGCAGGCCCTGGCGCAGTGCCACGGCTGGTTGTCCAACCACCTGCCCCAGGCGGAGCGCCGGCCGGTTGCCAGCAATGCCGAAGGCGCGCGCCAGGCCGCCTCCGATCCCCGCCTGGCGGCCATCGCCAGCCTGCGGGCCGGTGGCGAGTACGGCCTGCACGTCGTGGCCCCGGCCATCCAGGACGACCCGCACAACCGAACCCGCTTCGTCATCGTCACCGACCCGCACCGCCACCCCCAGCCCAAGGCATCGGGGCATGACTGCACCAGCCTCATCGTGTCGGTGATGAACCGCCCGGGCGCCGTGCACGACATGCTGGTGCCGCTGAAGCGCCACGGCGTGTCCATGACGCGGTTCGAGTCGCGGCCCGCACGCTCGGGCCAGTGGGAGTACTACTTCTACATCGACCTGCAGGGCCACCCCGACGAGCCGCACGTGGCCACGGCGCTGAGGGAACTGCGCGAAGCCTGCGCCTTCTTCAAGGTGCTGGGCACCTACCCCCTGGACGTCCACTGAGCCCATGGCCATGTTCAAGCAACTCGGCCTGATCGGCTGCGGGCTGATGGGTGGCTCCTTTGCCCTGGCCATGAAGCAGGCCGGGCTGGTGGACCGGGTGATCGGCTACAGCAAGTCGCCCTCCACCACCGAGCGCGCCCGGCAGATGGGCGTCATCGACCAGGCGGCCGAATCCGCCCTGCTGGCGGTGTCCGGCTCCGACATCGTGCTGCTGGCCGTGCCCGTGGCCGCCACCGACATCACCTTCCGCGCCATCCGCCACCTGGTGAGCCCCGAGGTGCTGTTCATGGACGTGGGCAGCACCAAGCGTGACGTGGTGGATGCGGCGCGCCGGGTGCTCAAGGAGCGGGCGGCCGCCTTCGTGCCGGCCCACCCCATCGCCGGCAAGGAGCAGGCCGGCGTGCAGCACGCCGATGCGCAGCTCTACAAGGACCGGCAGGTCATCCTGACGCCGATTGCCCAGACGGCGCCCGCGCTGGTGGACAAGGCGCGCGCCGTGTGGACGGCGCTGGGCTGCCATGTGCAGGTGATGACGCCCGAGGAGCACGACGCGGCGTTCGCGGCCGTGAGTCACCTGCCGCACCTGCTGGCGTTCGCCTACTTCACCGGCATCCTGCAGCAGAAGGAGAGCGACCAGTTCCTCTCGCTGGCCGGACCGGGCTTCCGCGACTTCACCCGCATCGCGGCGAGCGACCCGGCCATCTGGCGCGACATCCTCATCGCCAACCGCGAGGAGATCCTGCGCCAGAGCGAGCGCTTCCGCGGCGCCCTGGGCGTGCTGGAGCAGGTGCTGCGCGATTGCCAGGGCGAAGCCCTGGAAGCCCTGATCACCGGGGTCTCGCACGCCCGCAGCCACTGGCGCATGGGCCACAGCCGCCACGGCCGCAAGTAAGGGCGCCGTCCGCGCGCCACCGCCATGTACTCCACCGCCTTCCTCGATCTGCCGCCCCTGGTGGGCGCCGCCGGCAGCGTGCGCCTGCCCGGCTCCAAGAGCATCTCCAACCGCGTGCTGCTGCTGGCCGGCCTGGCCGCCGGCACGACGGCCGTGCACGACCTGCTCGACTCCGACGACACCCGGGTCATGCTCGACGCGCTGGCGGCGCTGGGCTGCGGACTGCGCCGCGAAGGGGCCGTGTGCCATGTCACCGGCCTGGGCGGGCGCCTGGCCACCCGCGAGTCCACCCTGTTCCTGGGCAACGCCGGCACGGCGATGCGGCCGCTCACCGCGGCGCTGGCCGTGCTGGCCGCGACGCAGGGCGGGGCCTTCGAGCTCTCCGGCGTGGCCCGCATGCACGAGCGGCCCATCGGCGACCTGGTGGACGCCCTGCGCCAGCTGGGCTGCCCCGTGGCCGAGCTGGGGCGCGCCGGCTACCCGCCGCTGCGGGTGGGCGACGGCAGCCCGCACGGGCTGGACACCGCGCAGCCCATCCGGGTGCGGGGTGACGTCTCGAGCCAGTTCCTGACGGCACTGCTGCTCGCGCTGCCGCTGCTGGCCGCGCAGCAGCCCGTCACCATCGAGGTGCAGGGCGAGCTCATCTCCAAGCCCTACATCGACATCACGCTCGGCCTGCTGGCGCGTTTCGGCGTCGCCGTCGAGCGGGAAGGCTACGCGCGCTTCGTCATTCCGGCCGGCTCGGCCTACCGCTCGCCGGACAGCATCCATGTCGAAGGCGACGCCTCGTCGGCGTCCTACTTCATCGCCGCCGGCGCCATCGCCGGCACGGACGCACCGGTGCACATCGAGGGCGTCGGCCTGGATGCCATCCAGGGCGACATCCGCTTCGTCGACGCCGCGCGGGCCATGGGCGCGGTCGTCGAGGGCGGCCCGGGCTGGCTGGCCGTGCGGCGGGGCGCCTGGCCGCTCAAGGCGATCACGCTGGATTGCAACCACATCCCCGACGCCGCCATGACGCTGGCGGTGATGGCGCTGTACGCTGACGGGCCCAGCCGGCTCACCGGCATCGCCAGCTGGCGGGTGAAGGAAACCGACCGCATCGCCGCCATGGCCACCGAGCTGCGCAAGCTGGGCGCGCGCGTGGTGGACACCGCCGACAGCATCGAGGTGCACCCGCCCGTGCGCTGGCAGCCCGCGGCGCTGCATACCTACGACGACCACCGCATGGCCATGTGCGGCTCGCTGGCCGCCTTCAATGCACTGTCGGCGGCCGCCGGGGCGGGGGTGCCGGTGCGCATCCTCGACCCGCGCTGCGTGGCCAAGACCTTCCCCGACTACTTCGAGGCGCTGTTCTCGGTGGCCACGCCGGCGCCCGACGCCGTGCCGGTGCTGGCGGTGGACGGCCCCACGGCCTCCGGCAAGGGCACGCTGGCGGCCGAACTGGCTGCGCGCCTGGGCTACCACCTGCTGGACTCCGGCGCGCTGTACCGGGCCACGGCGCTGGCCGCGCAGGACGCCGGCGTGTCGCTGGAGGACGGCCCCACCCTGGCCCGCCTGGCCGCGGGCCTGGACCTGCGCTTCACCGGCGACGAGGTGCTGCTGGCGGGGCGCGACATCAGCCACCCGCTGCGCCTCGAATCCACCGGCGGCATGGCCTCGCGCGTGTCGGTGCACCCCGAAGTGCGCCAGGCCCTGCACACCCTGCAGCTGAGCTTCCGCCGTGCCCCCGGCCTGGTGGCCGACGGGCGGGACATGGGCACGGTGGTGTTCCCGGGTGCCACGCTCAAGGTCTTCCTCACCGCCAGCGCCGACGCGCGCGCGGCGCGACGGCATAAGCAGTTGATTTCCAAGGGAATTCCGGCTAGCATGGACGACCTTCGCGCGGACTTGCGGCAGCGTGACGAACGGGATCGAACCCGCTCCGTTGCGCCCTTGCAGCCCGCCGAGGACGCGATGCTGCTGGACAACTCGCATCTGTCGGTCGAAGCTTCGGTCGACCAGGTGCTGGGCTGGTGGCAGCAGCGCCGCCCCTTCTGAGCGCAACCGGCAGGGGCACAGACGAAAGGCGTCTTCGCGGGCGCCTTTCGGGCATGGGCCCACCGCCCTACCCTCCCAGGCCTGCAATGGGCCCGATCGAGGGCGGTGAACTCGTCAACCTCCAACCCTGCGGCGTCCCCCCGCCGCAAAGTTGGCCGGCTCCTCCCGTTGCGCAGCCGGCCGCCCTAGGAAACCACATGTCCGACACCCAAGTCGCCGCCGATTTCGGTGGTGAATCCTTCGCCGCCCTGTTCGAGGAAAGCCTGCAACGCGCCGAGATGCGCTCGGGCGAGGTCATCACCGCCGAGGTGGTGCGCATCGAGCACAGCTTCGTGGTCGTGAACGCCGGCCTGAAGAGCGAAGCGTATGTGCCCATCGACGAATTCAAGAACGACCAGGGCGAGATCGAGGTCCAGGTCGGCGACTTCGTCTCGGTGGCCATCGACGCCGTCGAGAACGGCTACGGCGACACCATCCTGTCGCGTGACAAGGCCAAGCGCCTGGCGTCCTGGCTGGCCCTGGAGAACGCGCTGGAGTCCGGCGACTTCGTCACCGGCACCGTGTCCGGCAAGGTCAAGGGCGGCCTGACGGTCCTGGTCAACGGCATCCGCGCCTTCCTGCCCGGCTCGCTGCTCGACACGCGTCCTGTCAAGGACATGTCGCCGTTCGAGGGCAAGACCATGGAATTCAAGGTCATCAAGCTCGATCGCAAGCGCAACAACGTCGTGCTGTCGCGCCGTGCGGTGGTCGAGGCCTCCATGGGCGAAGAGCGCGCCAAGCTGCTCGAGACGCTGCACGAAGGTGCCATCGTCAACGGCGTGGTCAAGAACATCACCGAGTACGGTGCGTTCGTGGACCTGGGCGGCATCGACGGCCTGCTGCACATCACCGACATGGCCTGGCGCCGTGTCCGCCACCCGAGCGAGGTGGTGCAGGTCGGCCAGGAGCTGACCGCCAAGGTCCTGAAGTTCGACGCCGAGAAGAACCGCGTCTCGCTGGGCCTGAAGCAGCTGGGCGACGATCCCTGGCTGGGCGTGTCGCGCCGCTACCCCGCTGGCACCCGCCTGTTCGGCAAGGTCACGAACATCGCCGACTACGGCGCGTTCGTCGAGATCGAGCCGGGCATCGAGGGCCTGGTGCACGTGTCCGAGATGGACTGGACCAACAAGAACGTCGCCCCCTCCAAGGTGGTCACGCTCGGCGAGGAAGTCGAGGTCATGGTCCTGGAGATCGACGAGGACAAGCGCCGCATCAGCCTGGGCATGAAGCAGTGCAAGGCCAACCCGTGGGAGGAGTTCTCCGCCACGGTCAAGCGCGGCGACAAGGTCAAGGGCCCGATCAAGTCCATCACCGATTTCGGCGTCTTCGTGGGCCTGGCTGCCGGCATCGACGGCCTGGTGCACCTGTCCGACCTGTCCTGGCAAGAGCCGGGCGAGACCGCCGTGCGCAACTACAAGAAGGGCCAGGAAGTCGAGGCCGTGGTGCTGGGCATCGACGTCGAGCGCGAGCGCATCTCCCTGGGCATCAAGCAGCTCGATGGCGACCCCTTCGCCACGTTCACCTCGGTGAACGACCGCGGCATGATCGTCTCCGGCACCGTCAAGACGGTGGATCCGCGCGGCGCCGAAGTGCAGCTGGCCGACGACGTCATGGGCTACCTGCGCGCCTCCGAAATCAGCCGGGACCGCGTGGAAGACGCGCGCAACGTGCTGAAGGAAGGCGACGAGGTCTCGGTGATGATCGTCAACGTGGACCGCAAGACCCGCAACATCCAGCTGTCGATCAAGGCCAAGGACCAGGCCGACCAGCAGGAAGCCATGCAGCGTCTGTCGCAGGCCAACGAGCGCGAGACCGCCGGCACCACCAGCCTGGGCGCCCTGCTGCGTGCCAAGCTGGACAACCAGAACAACGGCTGATCGATCGCCGTTGGATTGCTGCAAGCTTGCGCTGACACCATCACTGCCCCATGACACGCTCGGATCTCGTGGCGAAGCTGGCGGACCGCTTCGCTCAACTCACGCAACGTGACACCGAGTTTGCCGTCAAGACGATCCTCGACGCGATGTCCGACGCCCTGGCGCGCGGGCACCGCATCGAGATCCGAGGCTTCGGCAGCTTCTCCATCAACCGCCGGCCGCCGCGCGTGGGGCGCAATCCCCGCAGCGGCGAGCAGGTGACGATTCCCGAGAAGCTGGTGCCGCACTTCAAGCCGGGCAAGGCGCTGCGCGAAGGCGTGGATGCCAGCCTGCCGGTGGATCCTCCCGCGGCGGAGCCTGGCACGTCCTGATGTGGCGCACCGCGCCGGCTTGCCCGACAGGGGCCCCTCGCGGGGCCCCTTTTTTCTTGTCCGGCCCGTCCGGCGACCGGGCATGCAGGGCGCGGGCCGTGCCCCGTCCGTAGAATCGCCGGCGATGCGCTTTTTCGTCTGGCTCTTCCGGGCCTTCATCTTCTTCTCGCTGTTCGCGTTCTCGCTGCACAACCAGCACCCGGCGACGCTGAACTGGGCCTTCGGCTATGCCTGGAACGCGCCCATGGTGTTCATGGTGCTAGCGGCCTTTGCGGCGGGCACGGCCTTCGGCGTGCTCGCCATGGCCCCCAGCTGGTGGAAGCAGCGCCGTCTCGCCCGCCAGCTGGCCCCCGAGACGCCCCCGGCCAAGCCGGCCGCCGCGCCCGCCGACACCCCCGAACCGCCGCCACCGGTCATCCCCGATGGAGTTTGAGCTGCCCACCTGGTGGCTGCTGGCGCTGCCTGCGGCGTTCGCGCTGGGCTGGCTGGCCTCGCGCCTGGACCTGCGCCAGCTCAAGCGCGAGAACCGCGAGTCGCCCAAGGCCTACTTCAAGGGCCTGAACCTGCTGCTCAACGAGCAGCAGGACAAGGCCATCGACGCCTTCATCGAGGCCGTGCAGCACGACCCGGACACCACCGAGCTGCACTTCGCGCTCGGCAACCTGTTCCGGCGGCGCGGCGAGTTCGAACGCGCGGTGCGCGTGCACCAGCACCTGCTCGGCCGGGCCGACCTGGCCGCCAGCGAGCGTGACCGCGCACAGCACGCCCTGGCCCAGGATTTCATGAAGGCGGGGCTGTTCGACCGCGCCGAGCAGGCCTACCGTGCCCTGCAAGGCACGGCCTTCGACACCGAGGCCCGCCTGGCCCTGCTCAACCTGTACGAGCGGGCCCGCGACTGGTCCGCCGCCGCGGAGACGGCCACGGCGCTCGAGCGCAGTGGCACCGGGTCCTTCGGCACACGCATTGCGCACCACTGGTGCGAGCTCGCCCAGGAGGCCGACGGCAAGGGCCAGGCGGCGCTGGCGCAGGAGGCCCTGGCCAAGGCGCGCCGCGCCGCGCCGCATGCGCCGCGCCCGCTGCTGCTGGCCGGCCAGCGCCTGGCGGCGGCCGGCCAGCACGCCGAGGCGCTGGCGGCGTGGGACGAACTGCGGCTGCACCACCCGGCCGCGTTCGCACTGGTGGCCACCGGCTACGCCGACAGCGCCGTGGCCTGCGCCCAGCAGCCCGAGGCGCATGCGCGCCTGCAGGCGGCCTACGAACAGGCCCCGGGACTGGACCTGCTGCGCGCGCTGGCGCGTCTGGACGGCCATGAGCTGTCGGCCGAACCGCGGCTGCTGCCGCACCTGCGCCAGCAGCCCACGCTGAGCGCCGCGCAGGCCATGCTCGCGCGGCCGCTCGCCGACTGGCCCACCGGCACGGCGCAGGCGGTCGGCGAGGCGGTGGCACGCGCCGCCCGGCCGCAGCAGCGCTACCGCTGTGCGGCCTGCGGCTTCGAGGCGCAGCGCTATTTCTGGCAATGCCCTGGCTGCCTGAGCTGGGACAGCTTCCCGCCACGCCGCGTGGAGGAACTATGACGACCACCCTGTTCGCCGACAACCTGGCGGATCACCTGCGCCTGTTCCAGCAGCTCGGCGCGCTCGACACGGACGTGCAGGACGCCGGCCGCCTGATCGCCGAGGCGCTGGCCGCCGGCGGCAAGCTGCTGTCCTGCGGCAACGGCGGCTCGGCCGCCGATGCGCAGCACGTGGCCTCCGAGCTCACCGGCCGCTTCCTGAAGGACCGGCCACCGCTGGCCGCGATCGCCCTGTCCACCGACAGCTCCGCGCTCACCTGCATCGGCAACGACTACAGCTTCGACGAGGTCTTCGCCCGCCCGCTGCGCGCCCTGGGCCGGCCGGGCGACGTCCTGCTGGCCATCTCCACCTCGGGGCAGTCCGCCAACGTGCTGCGCGCGGTGCAGGCCGCCCGGGACACCGGGATCAAGGTGGTCGGCCTGCTGGGCCGCGACGGCGGGGCGATCGCGCCGTTGTGCGACGTGGCCATCGTGGTGCCCAGCCCCACGACGGCGCGCATCCAGGAGGCGCACATCCTCGTCATCCACACGCTGTGCGGGCTGGTCGAGCAGCGCCTGGGGCTGGCATGACGGCCCCTGCCCGCGCGACCGCCGCCGCCCGCCTGCCCCTGCCCGCGCGCGAGCGCCTGGCCCGTGCGCGCGTGCTCGTGGTGGGCGACGTGATGCTCGACCGCTACTGGTTCGGGGCGGTGGACCGCATCTCGCCCGAGGCGCCCGTGCCCGTGGTGCGTGTCACGCGCGAGGAAGACCGGCTGGGCGGGGCCGCCAACGTGGCGGTCAACGTGCAATCGCTCGGCGCCCAGGCCACGCTGCTGACGGTGGTGGGCGAGGACGAGGCAGCCCGTCGCCTGGAGCAGCTGCTGGCCGAGCGCCAGGTGGCCACCGCCCTGGGCCGGGACCCGCAGCTCAAGACCATCGTCAAGCTGCGTGTGATCGGCCGCTCCCAGCAGCTGATCCGCATCGACTTCGAGAACACGCCGGACCACGAGGTGCTGGCGCAGATGGTCAATGACTTCGCGGCGGCGCTGCCGGCACACGACGCGGTGGTCTTCTCCGACTACGGCAAGGGTGGCCTGGCCCATATCCCGCGCATGATCGAGCTGGCCCGTGCCGCCGGCAAGCCCGTGCTCATCGACCCCAAGGGCACCGACTACGCGCGTTATGCCGGCGCCACCGCGCTCACCCCCAACCGCGGAGAGCTGGCGCTCATCACGGGCCCCTGGAAGGGCGAGGCCCAGCTGGCCACGCTGGCGCAGGCGATGCGCCGCGAGCTCGGCCTGGACGCGCTGCTGCTCACCCGTTCGGAGGAGGGCATGACGCTGTTCGACGCCGACGGCAGCCACCACGTGGCCGCCGAGGCACGCGAGGTCTTCGACGTCACCGGCGCAGGCGACACCGTGATCGCGGCCCTGGCCGCCCTGGTGGCCGCCGGTGTGCCCCTGGCCCAGGCCGTGCCCTGGGCCAACCACGCCGCCAGCCTGGTGGTGGCCAAGTTCGGCACCGCCAGCGTGGGCTACGACGAGTGGGCGGCATGAGCCCGGGCGCGGCGCCGCGACGGGCAGCCTTCCTCGACCGCGACGGCGTCATCAACCGCGACACCGGCTACCTGCACCGCTGGGAGGATTTCGAGTTCCTGCCCGGCGTGCTGCCGGCGTTGCAGCGACTGCAGGCGGCCGGCTGGGCCCTGGTGGTGGTGACGAACCAGTCCGGCATCGCACGCGGCTATTACACCGAGGCCGACTACCAGGCGCTCACCGGGCACATGCGGCAGGCCATGGCCGACGCCGGCGCGCCGCCGCTGGCCGTGTACCACTGCCCTCACCACCCGCGCGGCCAGGTGGAGGCGCTGGCCCGGGAGTGCGACTGCCGCAAGCCACAACCCGGCATGCTCAGGCGCGCGGCCGCCGAGCACGGGCTGTCGCTCGCCGATTCGTTCATGGTGGGCGACAAGCTCGCCGACGTGCAGGCCGCACGCGCAGCCGGCGCGGGCCACGCCTACCTGGTGCGCTGTGGACAGGCCCTGGAGCCCGGTGCGGCGGAGGCCGCCGACGCCGTGTTCGACGACCTGGCCGCGTGCGTGGACGCGGTGCTGGCCGTCCCGCGCCACGGCTAGGCCGTCGGGCGCTCCGCCTGCGGCCGCAGGCCCAGCGGCGCCTGCAGCATGGCGCGCGCCACGCGCTCGGCGCCCCGCCCGTCCACGCTGGCCAGGGCCATGGCCGACATCTGGCGGCGCCGCACGTCATCGAGCCACAGCGCCTCGATGTGGGCGCGCCAGCCCTCCGGCCCGTCGCCATGCACCCGTGGCGCACACACCAGGCCGGCTTCGGCGGCGGCGGCCACCTGCACGCCTTGCGCGGGGTTCTTCGGCACCACCACCGCCGGCAGCCCCACGGCGCAGCGTTCCCACAGCGTGCCGCCGCCCGCACCGACCGCCAGGTCGGCGGCGGCCATCAGGTCGGCCATGCGGTCGGTCTGCACATGGCAGGCCCAGCCGGGCCGCCGGGCGCAGAAGTCCACCAGCGCCTCGCGCTCGGGGTGCAGCGCCGAGACCACCGCGTCCACCATGAAGGCGCCGAGGCCGTCGCGGCGCATGCCGTCGAGTGCACGCAGCACCTTGCCCGTGGCCTTGCCGGTGTCCGCGCCGCCGAAGAACACCAGCACCCGCTGCACCGGCCCCTGGCGCAGGCGCGCCTGGCGGTGCGCCACGGCGAACTGCTCGCGCAGCAGGGCCTGGCGCGGCCCCACCCAGCGGCGCGCATGGCCCGGCACCCGCGTGGCCACGCGCAGGCCCGGCTCCAGGAGCACATCGGCCTCGTGCAACCGGTCGCCCAGGTCGTCGATGGCCATGAGCCGGGCAGCGGCAGGACGCATGGCCTGCTCCCAGCGCGCGTCGAGCGCGCAGTGGTCCACCACCAGCCAGTCCCACCCTGTCTCACCCAGGGCAGCACGCGTCTGCCGCGCGTCCTCCGCCCAGCTGGTGCCCAGCCAGGGCGCGTGGGGTGCGTCGCCCTCCGCCGGCTCGAAGGTGGCCAGCGGCGTCCCCAGGTCGGTGTAGGCCAGTTGGCGCGCGTGCAGCCACTGCGCCCAGGCATCGGGCAGCCGGCGGGCGATGAAATGCGGCTGGGCGCCGCGGCGACGCAGCGCCTCGGCCAGGGCCACGCAGCGCACCAGCGAGCCCGCCCCGAGGCGCTCGTCGGCATCGACCCGGAAGGCCACGCGGGGCGTCGGTCGTGAAGGCTTCATCGGCCCATTGTTGAACCAGCGCGCCCGGCGCCCCACCCCTTGACTGCAAGCCCCCTGCCCCGGCCGGGCCAAGGGCCGCCGGCGCGGCGACAATGCGGGGGTGAATATCGTCTTCTCCACCACGCGCCAATGGAACCCCGGCGATGAGTTCATCCTGCTGGGCTGCATGCGCGCGCTGCGCCTGGCCGGGCTGGACTTCAACCCCGTCATCTTCAACCGCAACCCGCAGGTGCGCCGCACCCGGCGCATCAACCGCTGGCTGCAGGCGCTGGACCGTGGCCTGGCGGGCGGGCGGCTGGCGCCCTTCCTGGACAACTCCCTGAAGGACGACACGGACTTCCGCTGCGTCGACATGGTCGTGTTCGCGGGCTCGCCGGAGTGGCGCGGCCGGCGCCTGGAGCCGCTGTACCGCCGCATCGCCGAGCACGGCACCCCCACCCTGTTCCTCGGCCTGGGCACCAACCGGCCGTTCGATTTCTCCTCGGCGCACTTCAGCGAGACGGAGATGGCGGTGCTGCGTGCCGCCCGGCTGGTGACCTGCCGCGACACCACCACGACCGCGGCGCTCGCCCCGGTGGGCGCCCGCCACGTCACCTGCCCCGCCCTGCTGTGCTGCGACGAGGACGCCGAGGCGCCGCGCCGGGCGGTGCGCCGGGTGGGCCTCATCTACGGCACCGACCGTGCCTCGGCGCACAACCGGGTTGCCCCCGCCACGGCCCGCTACCTGCAGGCGCTGTACGAGCAGTTGCTCGCCCGGCACGGCGGCCAGATCGAGTTCGAGCTGGTGGCCCACTACATCGACGAGCTGCCGCTGGCGCAGCAGGACTGGGCGGGGCGGCTGCCGGTGCGCTACCACTACGACGCCATCGCCTACCGTGGCCTGTACGGCCGCTACGACGCGGTGGTGGGCCACCGCATCCACGGCGTCGGCATGTCGGCCTCGCAAGGCATTCCGGGCGTCTGCGTGGCGCACGACAAGCGCGGCGAGACCGCGCGCGGCTTCCTGGCCGAGATGGTGACGCCGGAAGCCGGCGTGGACGCCGCACTGCAGGCCTTCGACCGCGTGGTCGCCGAGGTGGCCGAGCGCGGCCAGCGGCTGATGGTGCACAAGCGCGAGGTGGAGGCCACCTACGTGGCTGCCCTCCGCGAGGCGCTGGCCCTCGGCTGACGCGCCGGCCGCGGCTCAGGCCGGGGCCGGCACCCCCAGCGCCTGGCAGGCCATCGCCGGCGTGATGGCGGCCAGCGAGTCGGCCCGGATCATGCGCATGAGCGGGTCGTGCGTGAACGGCGGACGGTCTCCCAGCAGCACATGGCTGGGGCGCGCGCAGGCCGCCGCCAGCTGCGCCACGCCGGTGTCGTTGCTGAGCGCGGCCTCGGCCAGGCACAGCGCCGCCGCGGTGTCCAGGATGCGCTCGCGGCACAGCGCCCGCACAGCCGGGCGCTGGGCCTCCGGCAGCCGGGCCACAATGTCGTCGGCCAGCACCTGCTCCCCCGGCCCGCCCAGCAGCAGCACGCCGCGGCCCTGGGCCACCAGCGCCTGTGCCACCGCGGCGAAACCGGCCGCGCCCCATTGCTTGCGCGGCTCCGACGTGCCGATGCCGAAGGCCACCCGCGGCTGCGGCAGGCCCGCCAGGCGCTCGGCCATGGCCTGCACCCGCTGGGGCGACACGGCCAGACGCGGCGCCAGCGGCCCGCTGCACCAGCCATGCGCCATGGCGAAGGCGGTGGCGTGCTCGTAGATGGCGACGGCCGGGCCTCGGTAGGGCCGGATGAACGGCGGCTGGTTGAGGAACAGGCGGCCCCACGCATCGAAGCCATACCCCGCGCGCAGCGGCACGCCGGCGCCCCAGGCCAGCAGGGCCCGGCTCGCGCGGCCCGAGAACAGCACCATGCGGTCCAGGCGCAGCGCGCGCAGCTCGCGCGCCATGCGCCACAGGCCCAGCGGCCCCTGATGGCGGCCGCGCCGGCCCTCGGCGGCGCGCGGACGATGGTCGATCTCCACCACCCGCTCCAGCCAGGGTGTGTCGGCGAGCAAGGCGGTGGCCAGCGTGGACGGGGCGGTCACCAGCGTCACGCGGCCGCCGTGGCTGGTGGCGGCCACCGCCTCGAAGTACGGCAGGTGCCAGACCAGGTCCCCGATGCCGGAGTAGGTGATGAGCACCGCCGTGGTGGGCCGCCGGTCCGGGTGGCGGCTGGGGTGGTGGGTGAGGTCGTCGAAGAGGTCGTTCGTCATGCCCGTCATGGCGCGTCAGCGGGGGGGTCGATGCGCACGCCGGCCGCCTCGAAGGCGCGTCGCATGCTCTCGCGCTCGGCCGGCGACTTGAAGCGCAGGTGGTCCCAGCCGAAGGCCGCCACCTCGGTGCCGGGGCCGTGCACCTGGCGGGCGAAGAGCAGCGCGCTGGAGCGCGCGCCCACCACCGCGTCGAAGGCCTGGGTGGCCATCCACAGCTCCAGGGGCTGGTCGATGCGCACGATCTCGTCGCCCGGCGCGCTGAGCTCCTGGTGCGGGTCCTTCGGGTGGCCCTTGTAGAGCACGTGCTGGATGCCGCGCGCCGCCAGCCAGGCGCGCAGCCGCCCGGCGACGGCGCGCGCCCCGGCCTCGTCCGCGAGGCCCGCGCCCACCAGCGGCTGCCCGATGACCAGCGCGCGCCGAGGCCCCGCTGCCGCGGATGGGGCGGCAGCCGCCTGCACCAGCGGGGCCAGCGTGACCACCTTGTGGGCAGGGTACTCGTGCGGCAGGCCGGGCAGGACGTAGATGCGGTCGCAGAACGGCGCGTCGGAGCCGATGCGGTCGCCGGCGAACGGCGTGTAGCGCAACTCCGGCGCCGCCAGCGCCCGCAGGCGGCGCAGCTGCTGCGCCACTCGCTTGGCCGTGGACAGCGGATAGCGCCGCACGCCGATGATGCCGTCGGGCAGGATGCGCGCGTGCATCTCGCGCGCGCCGCACCCCCGCGGCAGCGCGTGCAGGAAGTAGTTGATGGCCTCGGTGTCGAACACCGCGCTGTGCAGGTGCAGCACCTCGGCCGGGCCGACCAGCGCGGCCACCTCGCGCACGTTCGCGCGCAGCCGGCGATGCCGACCGAAGGGCCCGGGCAACGGCCGGTGGCGGGGCCAGGGCATGTAGGCGGCAGCGTCCCACTCGCCGCGCTGCACCACAGGCTCCACCCCGGGCTGGTACCAGACCAGCACCTGGCGCGCGCCACGCTCGTGCGTCTGCGCGATCTGGCGCGCAGCGAGGTACTGCAGCGGAGAAGCCACGAAGTACACGGCCACGCGGCTGGCGCGGGCGGCGCTCATCGACGGGCCTCCAGCAGGCGCCGGTAGACGGCCAGGTTGCCCTCCACCATGGCGTCGATGGAGAAATGCCGTTCCACCCAGGCGCGGCCGGCGGTGCCGTAGCGGGCGCGCCGCGCCGGGTCGTCCAGCAGGCCAGTGAGGGCCGCGGCCAGGCCCGGCGCGTCCCCCGGCTCGACAAGCTCGCCGTTGAGGCCCGGGCGCACGATCTCCGGGATGCCGCCCGCACGTCCCCCCACGATGGGCACCCCGCAGGCCGCGGCCTGCAGCAGCGCCACGCCCAGCCCTTCCATGTGCGCCGGGTGGGCCAGCAGGTCCAGGCAGGGCAGCAGGCGGTCCAGGTCCCGTCGGAAGCCGGCCAGCTGCACGCGGCCGCGCAGGCGCTCGTCCGACTCGATGCGCGCGCGCACCGGCTCGACCAGCGGGCCCTGGCCGAACAGCAGCACGCGGGTGCGGGGGTGCCGTGCCAGCACCGCCGGCATCGCATCCAGCAGCGTGGCGTGGCCCTTGCGCTCGATGAACTGCGCGGCCATGCCAATGACCGGCTCGTCCGGCGCCAGGCCGTACTCGGCACGGAAGTCGGCCAGGGCCGCGCGGTCGGGCCGGTACTGCTGCGTGTCCACGGCACTGGGCACGCAGGTGATGCGCGCGGCAGGCAGGCCCTCGGCCAGCAGCACCTGCCGGATCCCCTGCGAGATGGTCACCACATGGTCGGGCAGGCGGTACTTGAGCGCCGCCCAGGCGCGCGACTCGGGGTTGTCCACCCGCCGGCTCAGCACCACCGGGACGCGCTGCAGGCGCCCGGCCACGGCGCCCCAGGTGTCGCAGCCACGCCGGCTGTGCAGGTGCAGCAGGTCGGGCCGCTCCTGGCGGATGAGCCGCCCGAGGCGGCCCACCAGGCCGATGTCGGCGTCGCCGTGCATGGGCATCTCGTGCACCGGCAGGCCGAGTTCACGCACCGCCGCCGCGATGGCGCTGCCGGCGGGACAGGCCAGCGCCACGGGAACGCCGCGGGCGGCCAGGCCACGCATCAGGAACACCACCTGCAGCGCGCCGCCGTACAGGTGCTTGCCGGCCTCGACATGCAGCACCTTCATGCCGCCGTCTCCTCGGCCACGGCGAGCTGTCGCCGCACCTGGCGCAGCACGCGGTCCACGCTCCACTGGCGCATGCAGTGGAACGCCCCGCCGCAGGTGGGGTGCCGGCGGCACGGAGAGCAGTCGAGCGGCTCGTACAGGATGGCCGTGCGGGGGGTGCCGGCGTCGAGGTAGGGCCGGGTGGAGCCGAACAGCCCCACGGTGGGCACGCGCAGGGCCGTGCCCATGTGGGTCAGGCCGGTGTCCACGCCCACCAGCACGGCCGCCTCGGCGATGGCCGCCACCGTCTCGTCGAGCCGGAGGCGGCCGGTGAGATCGACCAGCGTCGGCGCATCTGCGGCGATGCGCGCGGCCGCGTCCCGGTCGCCCGGCCCGCCCAGCAGCACCGGCACCAGGCCCTCGGCGGCCAGGGCGCCGGCCAGGGCGGACCAGCGGTCCTCGAACCAGTGCTTCTGCGGCCGGGTGGTGAAAGGCGCCAGCACCGCGACGCGGCCGCGCACGCCGGCATCGGCCAGCGCCTGGCGTGCCGTGGCGCGGGGCGCGTCGCCCACGGCCAGCGACAGGCGAAAGCTGCCGGCCGGGGCGCCCAGGTGATCGGCCAGGTCCCGGTACTCGTGGCTCATGCGGGGGTCGTCGCCCGGCGGCGCGCCCACGCGCTCGGTCATCAGCCACTGGCTGCCCTCGCGCGAGAGCAGGCCTACGCGCCGTGGCGCGCCACTCAGGCGCGCCAGCAGGCCGCTCTTGAGCAGCCCCTGGGCATCGATGACGATGTCGAAGTGCCGGTCGCGCAGGCCGCGCCGGAAGCTGCGCACCGCCTGCCACAGCGCGCGCCAGCGTCGCTGGCGCCACAGGGCCTGCCAGTCGGCACGCGGCCAGACGATGACCTCGGCCAGGTCCGGGTGGTGGCGCAGCAGCGGTGCGGTCGCCGCCTCGGTGAGCCAGCTGATCTGCGCCTGGGGCCAGCGCGCACGCAGGGCGGGGATGAGGCCCGAAGCCATGACCACGTCGCCGATGGCGCTGAGGCGGACGATGAGCAGGCGGGGGGTCACGCCTTGGCCCACGCCCGGAGGCAGCACGCGGTAGACAGGCAGCAGGAGGTCATGGACAGCGGTCGCGGTGGATCAAGCGGTGCGGCCCGGGATTATCCGCCGCGTGCGCGCCGCCACCCGCCCGGGCGCCAGCCCCGGCGGCTGCGCCCACGCAATGCGCGGTCTTGTTGGATGGGCGATAATGTCGCGTTGGCGGAGCCAACGCTGCCCGCTGGGGCCAGGCACTGCCTTGTCCCGCGTCCGGCGCTCTGCCCTTGTCGCGTTCAGTCTGTCAAAGGAGCTTATCCTGGCCAAGGACGATCCCAAGACCTCCATCGACGCCGGAGGTTTGCGTTACCGCTCGAAAGTGGCGGGTTCCCCGTTCTCCGCAACCGGTGCCTTCGGCGCGGCCACGATGTCGTGCTTTCTCTGCGGCAAGCACCGCCCGCGGGCCCAGCTGAAGTCGCGCAAGCTGCTGGGCAAGGCCCAGGCCGTGTGTGCGCCCTCGTGCAAGGAACTGGAGGCCGCCCTGGCCGCCGGTACGCCACCCGGGACCAAGCCGGCCACGCCACCGGCCGACTCCACCCCCTCGGCCACCTGACGGCCTGCGCAGCGGCCGCCCTCCTGGGCGGCCGCTGCGCTTTTCGAGCCCACTTTTCCCCGCGGCCCATGCCGGATCCCGACGACTCCTTCGCGCTGCCTGCCGAGCCCGTCGAGCCCGCCTCGCCAGGCACCGTGCCCTTGTCGCGCCGTGAGCGTGCTGCCGTGTTGGCGCGCATCGAGGCCCTGATGGAGTACTGGGGCATCACGGTGGACGACCTGCTCGCCCCCGCGACCGCGGCCCCCGAGCCCACCGCATCGCTGGCACCCTTGCCGGTGAAGTACCGCCATCCCGTCACCGGCGAGACCTGGGACGGCCAGGGGCCCCACCCCGACTGGCTGCGCCGCGCGCTGCTGAAGGAAGGCCTGCGGGTGGATGAACTGAAGCCGGACGCCACCGCCTGACCCCCACGTGCCGCGTGGCGCGGCACGGTCCGCCGAACAGGCGATCAGGCGATGCCCAGCACCTTGTGCGTCTGCAGGCCCAGCCGCCATTGCGGATGCTGCATGCAGTACGCCACGGCCGCCTGCGTGTGGGCCACCCGGTCCGGGCCGTCCATGGGCTGCAGCACGAAGTGGCGGAACGCCAGGCCGGCAAAGCGCTCCGGCGGCGCGTCGGCCTGCGGATAGACCAGCTTCAGTTCGTCGCCGGCGGTCAGCACCAGCGGCGCGGTGGATTTCGGGCTCACGCACACCCAGTCCAGCCCCGGGGGCGCGGGCTGGGTGCCGTTGGTCTCCACCGCGACGTCGAAGCCGCGCGCGTGCAGCGCCTCGATCAGCGGCGCATCCAGCTGCAGCAACGGCTCGCCACCCGTGCACACCACCATCGGGCGTCCGCCTGCGCCGGCGCCCTGGGCCCAGCAACGCGCCACCGCCTCGGCCAGGTCGGCGGCCTGGGGAAACTTCCCGCCACCCGGTCCGTCGGTGCCCACGAAATCGGTGTCGCAGAAGCGGCACACCGAGGTGGCGCGGTCGGCCTCGCGGCCGCTCCACAGGTTGCAGCCAGCGAAGCGGCAGAACACCGCGGCCCGGCCCGCCTGGGCGCCTTCGCCCTGCAGCGTGTAGAAGATCTCCTTGACGGTGTAGGTCATGCTCAGGCCCCCAGGGCGGGACGGGCCTCGCCCTGGCACACCGCGACGCCGCATCCCGGCGTCTGGAACAGGTCCACGCGGTCCACCTGCGGCAGGCGCTCGCGGGCCTGCGCCAGTGCCCAGGTCGCCACGCTGGCCAGGTCCGCGTCGGCCAGGGCGGGGTTCTCGTGCCACGGATGGTGGTCGAGCGCCTTGAACACGGGCTTGAACAGTTCCTTCACATCGCCGAAGTCCACCGCCCAGCCACGCACCGTGTCGAGCGGCGCACGCAGGTGCAGGCGCAGCAGGAAGGTGTGGCCATGCACCGCGGCGGCCGGGTGCCCGGCAGGCGCATGGCGCAGGCGCACCGCGCTGTCGAGGTGGAAGTCCTTCCAGATGCGGTGCTCGGCACCGTCGTAGTGGGCACCGCAGGACGCCGTCTCGTACACGCGCACGGCCGCCAGGCCGTCCAGCGTGGCGGCCAGGCGCTGCCACAACCAGACACTGAGCATCTCGCTGGTCGGGTTCTCGAGCCCGGGCAGCTCGTTCAGGCAGGCGTGGTGGAGCTGTCCATGCAGCGGTGCCCAGGCCCCGTCCAGCCGGTCCGCGGCCAGGTGCGACGGCTCGCCGGGCTGCACGGCCGCCAGCACCACCGCCTCGAAGCCGTGGCCGTGCAGCCGGCCGCACTTGTGGCCCAGCGGCACGTGGGTCAGCCGGTGCGCGGACTCGAAGCGGTAGCGCCGCCAGACGCGCGCCTGCCCGTCGTCCCCGATCTCGACGCCGCGCGAGGGCAGGCTGGCCACGGCCACGCGCTGCCAGCCCGACAGGGACAGTCGCTCCGACAGCCAGCGCGCCAGCTGCTCGTCGCCCGGCTCGGACACCAGCTCGTTGAGGAGGCGGTGGTCCAGCTCGGCCACCGAAAGGCCCAGCCGGCGTTGCAGGGCGGACACCTCGTCGCCGGCAAATGCCGTGTCGCCCGGACGCTGCCCGGCCCAGACGCCCGCCACGAAACCATGCCCGTGCAGACGCGAGGCGGGGTGGCTGGCCGGCAGGCCCGGCAGCTGGCGCGCCGACTCGAAACGGGCTTCGGCGGTGGTGGAAACGCGTGACATCACGTGCAAAGACAAACGGGTTGGCCATGGGGACGTGGCCAACCCGTGCGGCGGGAGGGGAAGACCCGAAGTTTACCAACGCAGCCCCGTCATTGCTGGGACGGGCCCGGCACAGGCGCCCTATCGTGGGCGCGCTGGGTGTGCAGCAGCCATCCCTCCCCTGTGGCGACCAGCTCACGCGCCCGCTGCAGTTCGTCTGGCGGCCAAGGCTCCAGAAAGCTCTCGAAGCGCCCATGGTCGAAGGGCACGCCGCTGGCGGGCGTGACGTGCCGCAGGCGCTCCCGCACCCCCTGCTGGAGATACTCCAGCGAGCGGTGGTGGCAGAACGGGTTGTTCCCCGCCCGGCCCAGCACCACGTGCGAGGTCCAGGTACAGCCTGCGCGGCAGTGGTCGGCGTAGTAGCAGCCTGCGCAATAACCCCACAGGTCCGGGCGGGTGTGGCCCCGCGTGATGCGCAGTGCGGGAGCCCGTTCCCAGATGTCCTGCAGGGTGTGCGTCTTGACGTTGCCGCCGGCATAGGCCTGCGTCGGCAAGGACGGACAGCCTTTGACCGTGCCGTCGGCTTCGATGCCCAGGGCCGTCCGGCCGGCGCCACACGGAGCCATGTGGCCGCGCGGCATGCTGCCGCGCAGCAGGTGCTCGTGGGGACCGAAGTAGCCGAGGTTGTTTCCCGGCCAGAGCCGACCTCCGCGTGCCTGCAGCACACGT
This sequence comes from Ideonella sp., assembly GCF_041918995.1. GTDB lineage: Bacteria > Pseudomonadota > Gammaproteobacteria > Burkholderiales > Burkholderiaceae_C > Ideonella. The sequence continues at coordinate 107,618 of NZ_JAYRUN010000006.1, forward strand.
TGGGCCCGAACGACCATGGGCATGACCTCGATCATCTGGAACGGCTCGAGGATCAGCGTGGGATCGTCCGCCGCGCGGCCCATGGGGACCGTCAGCATGACCTGCCACGACTGGATGCCGGCATCCAGGAGGGTGACGAGCATGCCCTCCAGGCCGGTCAGGTTGGGGCGGCAGATCTGGGTGTTGGCGGACGGGGCGATGCCCACCGCGCGCAGGTGGGCGATTGCGTCCAGTGCGGCCCGCCAGCTGCCGCGTACCCCGCGCAACGCGTCATGCACGGGCTCGTGGCCGTCGACGGAGACGGACACGTTGGTGATGTCCAGTTCACGCAGCGCCTCGGCCCGCTGGGCCGACAGGCCGCGCCCACCCGTGACCATCGTCAAGTCCATGCCGGCTAAGCGAATGGCCCGCGCGATGTCCAGCCAATCGTCGCGAAGGTACGCCTCCCCTCCGATCAAGGTGACCTCCTGGGTGCCGAGTTGAGCGAGCTGTTCGACCAGCTGCAAGGCCTGCGCCGTGCTGAGCTCGTCGGGTCGGGCGCGCCCGGCGCGCGATCCGCAATGACGGCAGGCCTGGTCACAGCGCAAGGTGAGCTCCCACACCGCCAGCACGGGCCGACAATGCCGGTCGATCTCCCGCGTCGTGTCGTCGAGCGTGACGGGGGCGGCCGGCGCCGCCATGGGTCGAAGCGGGAACACCCGCCGGGTCGTTGGTGCTCGGGGTGCCATGGCGGGTCTGGTCAGGCGGGTGAACCGGGGTCCCCCAGGGGCGCCGCGCGCGGCCCGCTGGCAGGCGACTGTTCAGCGGGTGCGGCCCGTGGAGCCTGCAGCGCTGGCCGCGGCGGCAGCTCGTGCGGCGGGCCTTCGGTGGCCGAGCGCGGCTGACCCACCCGCCGGCCCTGCGGGTCGGCGCCATAGATCACCCCAGGTGAACCGAGCGCCGTGAGTTCCAGCAAGGCGGCGCGGTCCGGCGACGCCGCTTCCACGGGGGGCCATGACGCACCGGCGCTCGCCGCCAGGGCACTGGAGAAGGCAAAGGTGGCGGCCCGCTTCAGGCGCGGCGGAATGATCGGTGCCGCCGGCGAATGGGCACCGAGGCGCAGCGCGGTGCCGCAGAACGGGCAATGGCGGTCGTCCGCCGCCGCGTGGCGGTGACAGGAGGAACAAGGACGCAAGGTGTTCATCGGGAAGCCTGTTGAAAGGATGGCAGGTGAACCTCGACGTGGGGCGACCTCCCGCGAGAGAGGGTGCGCCCTGCGCCGGCAAGGCGGGGGGGTGGCGGTCAGGTCATGGGGTACGCATCAGCCCTCCTCTCTCGTCGCCACCGCGTCCGCGTCGCGCCGCTGGGGCCGCCATCGTCGGGCGCCGCCGCCGGGAGCGGGCTGCGGGGTCGCATTCGGTGAGGTCCCGGCCAGTGGCCACGCCACGCAGGGGCCGAAGGCAAAGAACACGGCTGAGAGGACGAGCCCGAACATGGCGTCGCCCATGCGCTGGGAACCGCGCATCCAGGCCTCGTACAGGCGGGCCCATTTCGCCCGACGCACCCACCGACGCACGACCGCGACTTCCTCGCCCATGCTGCGGTGCAGGAAGCCGAGCGCCTCGGACTCGTGCGTCTGTTCGTCCTCGCTGATGCGCCGGAAGACCTCCGCCACCTCGGGCATGTGGCAGGCGGCGGCGAAAGCGTCGAACTGGCCATGGATGCTGCGCTCGCACTCGTGCGCGTAGGCGAGGAAATACGGCAGGTCGGCCGGGGACCGGACAAGGCGCTGCCGAGCAGCCGCGGGCAGGTGAAGGCGACGGGTGGCCAGTTGGTGCGCCGCTGCGAGGAAGTAGTCGGCGTGCCGCAACTCCTCGAGCACATTGGAGAACAGCATGCGCTGCAAGGCCGGGTCCTGGGCATGGCCCAGTGCACACAGGTACTGCCAACCACTGTCGGCCTCGGTGTCCCCGAACCGCCTGAGCGCCAGCGCGGCGCGGCCGGGATGGTGCCTCCAGGCCAGGGGAAGCAGCCACCGGATGGTGCAGTTGCGAATGGATGTCAGCATGGCGAAGGCCTCCTGCAGGGCTAGAACAGCGGATAGACGAAGGGCGCCAGCGCGCCGGACGAAGAAATGGCGGCCATCACCATGGCGATCAGCGCCAGCACTGGGAACAGCAGCAGGAATCGGCGGTGGCGCCGCTGGCGCAGCACGAGGAACAGGTCGGCCAGGGTCTTCAAGGCACTGGCAGCGCGGTCGAGCAGGTGAAACATGGGATCTCCTCAGCAGGGGGGACGGAGTGGGCCTATCGCTTCCATGTCTTGCGCAGCACGGTGTCGCCGATGACCACCGCATCCATGCCGGTGCGCAGAAACGTCGTCAGGGCGACGGGTGCGCCGCCGGCCATGGGCATGGACCGCTCGTTGAAGGAGGTGTTCAGCAACACGGGCAGGCCAGACTGCCGCTCGAAGGCCTGCAGCAGCATCCAGTAGCGCGGGTTGTCGTCGCGCCACACGAGTTGGGGCCGGGTCGTCCCGTCCACGTGCACGCCGCCGCGCAAGAGGGTGTGAAACTGGCGCCGCACCGGCCAGATGGTCTGCATCCAGCGCAACACGGGCTCGCTGGTGAAGCCGCAATCGAGGATGCGCTCGGCCGCCTCCCCGGCGATGGACAACGCGTAGGGCCGGAAATGCGAGTGGCTCTTGATGGTGCGACTCAGGCGGCGAACCGCGTCCAGGTTGGCGGGATCGACCAGCAAGGACCGGTTGCCCAGGGCCCGCGGCCCCGACTCCAACCGGCCCTGCACCCAGCCCACGATCTGCCCCTGGGCCAGGGCTGCGGCCACCCATTCGACCAGCGCACCCTCTTCCATGCGCACCACCGACATGTCAGCGACCTCCGGTACGCCGGGCGTGCGGTTCACGTTGCCGAGCTGCTGGAGGAAGCCGGGCTCCAGCAGGGCCGAGACGGCGGCTGGGTCGCACGCCGGCCCCAGGTAGGGTGTGGCCCGCGGCCTGGGTCGACCCATGCCACTGAGCAGCGCCGCCGCGCCGACGCTTGCGCCGCCGTCGCCTGGGTCGGGTGGAACGAAGATGTGGCGGAAACCCGAGAAGCGGACGATGTCGGTGTTCGCCAGGCAGTTCATCGCCACGCCGCCTGCCAGGCACAGCTTGTCCTCCCCGGTGAGCAGCCTCAGTCGCTCGCACAGGCCCAGAAGCACCTCGCTGAGCACGAGTTGCAGGCTGCACGCGATGTCGGCGTGCCGGCGGTCGAGCTCGGTGACGCCCACCTGCTCGTCGCGCAAGGCGTCGAAGGGGTACCTGCGCTGCACGTCGCGCGGCTCGCCGAACAGTCGTCGAAACGCTGGCCGGAAGAGTTGCTCGTCCTCCGCCAGGAAGTTGAAGTGGTCGGGGTCGACGGCGTAGTGCCCGCCGGCCAGCGGACGGATGACCTTCACGATCTCGTCCACGTAGCGCGGCTCCCCGAAGGCAGCCAGGGCCATGGTGCTGGCCTCGCCCGAGTTGGGCTTGAACCCCAGAAAGGCCGTGAAGGCCGCATAGACCAGGCCGATGGACTGGGGGTAGTCGAGTTGCTCCAGGACCTTCACCCCGCCGGCCCGCGACGCGACAGCCAGGGTCGTGGAGGCCCATTCACCCACACCGTCCACGACGAGCACGGCAGCCGACTCGAACGGCGACTCGACGAAGGCCTGTGCCACGTGGCTGTCGTGGTGCGGGACGCAGACGATCTTCTTGGGCGACACACCGAGCTGCTCGGCGATGTGATTGCGAGTCCACAGGGTGGTGCCCAGCCATTTCTTCATCGCCCGTGCGAACGAGGCGCTGCCGCGGGGGAAGCGCTCGAACCCGCAGTGCAGAACCCGTGCGAACTTCTCGTCCGGCCGCTCATAGAAGGCAACCACATCCACGTCGCCTGCCTGCTGTTGCGCATGCTGCAGCACCCACTCGGCCGCGTGCGCAGGAAAGCTCGGGTCGTGCTTCTGGAGCGTGAAGCGCTCTTCCGCGCTGGTGGCCATCAGGTCCCCACCGCACATCAGGGCGGCCGAGGCATCGTGAAAGTCGAAGGACAGTCCCAACGTGTTCATGCATCCTCCTTGAGTGGGCGTGGCATGGGGGGGTCATTCGCGCCGGTGGGCGCATGGGAATCGGATGCACCGTCGAAGTCGGCCTGCTGCTGCATCCGGACGTCCACGGACAGCAACAGCGCCGCCAGCTGCGCGCGTGCAGCGGTGTCGTCGATCTCCGCCAGCAGACAGGCCATCTCCGCTCGGGCTTGTTGGGCGCTCGTGGCATCGCCCAGGCAGCACGACGCACGGGCCATGGCATGCGCCGCCAGGAACCGGTCCATCACCGGCGCCGCGTTCTGACTGCACAGGGCCTGACAGCGCCGAGCGCTCGCCTGCGCCGGCTCACCGTGGTCGAGCTCCGCCAGCGTGAGGCTGAGGAATCGCTCGGCATCGGCCAGCGCGCGCCAGTGGCCCAGCAGTGCACGGGCGTCCCGGCTCAGCGTGGCGGCCGCGATGCTGACCTCCTGAGCCCCCGGGCCATCGCTCAACCGCGACAGATGAAAGCTCAGCCCATTCATCGCCCCAGCGACCGCCTTGATGTGGCTGCGCGTCGCCGTTGGCAGCCCCTGGCTGAAGCGGTGGATCCAGGCCAGGGCGGCGGCGGGGCCGTGCGCGTGGCAATGCGCAGCGAGGCCGTTGGCGCAGGCAGGCAGCACCTGGTCGTCAGGCAACGGTGGCGGGTCCGCATGGCCGACCTGGGCGATGGTCAGCGCGAACGCCAACCGGCCGATGCCCTTCGTCGACTCGAGGGGTCGACCATCCGGCCGACCGAGCGCACGCAGCCGGGTGAGCCAGTGGTCCACTGGAGCCCACTGCCCGCAGTGCGCCAGCGCCGTGTGTTCGACGACGACGGAGAAGTCGGCCAGCCGGCCGGCGATGTCGTCGAGCTGGCACAGCAGCTCGAAGCCTATTTCCAGGCGCTCGAGCACCGCATGCGGGTGGCAGGCATGGTGGGTCCATGCATCACGCACGTAATCCTCGAATTGGTTCATGCATCGGCTCCGTATGAACAGACCCGGCGAGCTCAAAAGCCACCGGCAAAGGCGTGCTGCCACTTCAGGAAGGCCTCCTGCGTGCGGTGATGCCGGCTCGACGCGTCGTGGCCCAGGACGGCGGACAGGCCGACGCTGAGCTGGGATCCCGGCCACGGCGCGACGGCCCACACCAGGGAGCCGACGTGCCGCTCACTCACCCGGTGGTCGCTCGATGGCACCGAGCGCTCGGTCCGGAAGGTCTGGAGAATCAAACGTACCCACCGATCGCCACCGAGGCTGTGCGTGCCAAGCAACTGGTGGTTGGTGTCGGACAGCATTGCGCCGCCGTCCGCACGGTCGATGCGCTCGTGGTTGCTGACGAGCCCGATGTCGACATGCCGTGCCAGGCGGTAGCCGATTTCCCCGTGCAGGCGAACTCCCGGCCCCACCTGGTCGCTGGCGTAATCCAGCCGGCGTCCCGCCTCGACGTCCACCTGCAGCAAAGTGAGCCCCGGCCCGGGCGTCCACCTCACGCTGCCCATCCACTGCGGCAGGCGGTGGGATGGACGATCCCGGTCTGCCCGGGCATCGTCCAGCTGCGCCTGGACGAACACGCTGGTGGAGGGCCCGAGCAGCTGGATGGCCGGCCGGAGCTGGCGGTACACCAGACCGCCTGGGAGCGCCTCGTTGAGCTCCCAGGTAAGGCACGGCTTGACTTCGGAAAACCATCCTTGCGGACCCAGGCGGTAGCCGACGATGGCCTGTGCCCGACCGTGGCCCACCTGACCGAGGAACCCGTTCTCTGAGCGGAAGGCGCTGCCGATCCGCTCCAGGGTGAGCAGCGATTCCCAGCGGCTACCGTAGTACGAATGCTCGGCCAGCGCGGCCTGGCCGGCGCCTGGCGGCGGGCCGGAGGTCCGCTCCGCCAGATGGCGGGCATCGCGGCGCGTCTCACTGACAGCCCACTGGAAGCGGTATCGGCTGCTGGGGCTGGCCTGCCAGGCCAGATCGGCACCCAGTACCGCGTTGCGCTCGCCGTCGTCGAACTGTCGCAGGCTCGCCAACCCCTTGACCGCGACCTTCGGGCCCACGGACCACCGTGTCCGCACCAGCGCCACGTCAGCCTCGCTGTCCCGGACGATCGGGTACGACTGGAATGGTCCGGGGTACATGATCGCGGCGCCGCCGCGGTCCCGGGCGAGGATGGCCAGCGCATCCATCTCCTCGCTGCGGTGGGTCAGCCGCACACCGTATGCCGGCTCGCCGATCGTCCGGGTGGTCTGCAGCGGCAACGGCGCGTCGAACAGGTCGGCGCCTTCCAGGAAGAAGGGTCGCTTCTCCCGGTAGAACAGGCCGAAGCGGGCGTTGGCCGACAACTGCGGCGTGTCCAGGTCCACCTGCGAGAAATCGGGGTTGACCGTCGCGTCGATGAAGGTGGCTGCGCCCAGGCGTGCCTTGACATCGAGCCCGGCGTCGAGATGGTCGCGCGCGTGCCGCCCGTCGGCGCCGTGGCGGGTAACGGACCGCGCGGCGAGGTAGGGCATGGCCTGCCAGAAGCGGGGCGAGGCCGGCGGATCGAGCCGCTCGAGGACAGCGTTCTGGCAGAGAAAGCAGTCAGAGTTCGGACTGATCGGAGCGCTGGCATACACATGGCGGTCCGCGCGCGGATGGCTGCGGGTGACGAGCACCGTCCATGGCGCGGGTGCCCCCTCGCGGGCGGCGTACCGCAAGGAGCGGAACGGAATCCGGAATTCAGCGCTCCAGCCGGCGGCAGACACCGCCGTCGCTGCGTCGAACTCGAAGTCCGGGTCCAGGCTCAGGGCCATGTTCGCCTCGTTCCACGTGCCGTCGGTGAGCGAGCCCGAAGGGTTGACGCGGAACATCTGAGCAAAGCGGCGGGAGCCGACCGGGTCGATGTACAAGGAGACGTTGTCCTGGTCGTTGGCCACCTTGTCGCGTCGGCTGTTGCCGTGCCGCAGGCGGGACGTGTCCGGGTCGTCGGCCTCCACCCACACGTAGAGGTGCTGTGCGTCCTGCATTACCCGGAAGCGCGTTTCCACCGCGGGCCAGCCGCCGGGGACCGGCCGGAACACATGGCCCACGGTCTGTGGAACTGCATCCGCCCAGCAAGGCTCGGCGCCGTGCCCGTCCAGGAGGATGTCGCAGGCGGCACCTTCCACCCGCGCGACGGACACGGCCTGCCCCCCCGGGCGGGAGTCCGGCGCCATCCAGGCGAGTTGCGCGCCCAACGGCACGGCCGAGGCCACCACGGCCCCTGACCACAGTGGCCCCGCCCAGGCCGCCCCAAACGCGAGGAACAGGACGATCGCCAGAACCAGGGCCAGGCCCTGCGAAAAGCTGGCGCACGGAGCGTCGCCGCGACTGCGCGGCCGCGGTGCCGATCGGACCGGTGGAGGGAGAGGCGGTCTCATGGGCGCCGCTCCTGGGAGCCCGCCCGCCCCCGGTGAAGCTCGTCCAACGCCGGGCCACAGCGTCCGTACAGGGCACGCTGCTCGTGCTCCAGCGTGGAACTGCGGCATGCGTCGGCCGGGCTCTTGCGCAGCCAGGACACGCTGCCCTGGCGGCGCTTGTGCGGTTCCACCAGCGACAGCAGCTCGAACGTGGCACGAGGTCCCAGGCGTGCATGCTGTGACTTCGCTGCATTGATCCAGGGGCCCGGGATCAGCACCGGCGGCTCATCGGCCAGGGGCTGGATGTCCACGTAGGTGTAGTGCATGGCCAGCAGGCCGCCTTCCTCGCTCACCAGTGGCCAGAAGCGATTGCACAGGTCGCTGTAGTCGAGTTGATGACCACAATCGAGCCACACCAGATCCGCACGGAAGCGGGTCGGTGCCTGCCACTCCTGGTACCGCTGCCTGTGGACGACAACGAGAGGCGCCAACCCGAGTTGCTCGATGCAGCGATCGAGATGCCGCAGTCGCCCCCGGTCGTCCGAGAAGTCGTCGATGACGATGAGCCGTGCGGGCTCATGGTCACGGTCGGCGCCAGCGGCGTCTGGCAGCAGAAGTTCGCGGCGCGCCGGATCGTCGATGCGACCCGCAAGGATGGCCTCGTCTCGGGCACGCTCCTGCTCGATGTCGGCCAGCGCCTGCAGCAGGAAGACCGTGGAGTACCCCGCCCCGACCACCAAGATCGTGCGCGGCCTGTGCATGCAGGCGACTGCATGCAACAAGGGCCCGATGTGCTCGGTGCCCATGCCGGGATGGAACAGCGACGCCGCGATGGCATGAAAAGTGGAATCCAGTGGCATGTTCATGGCCTCTCGGAAGGGACGAACAGATCGAACGCAAGGGAAACCCGCGTGGTGTCGGCGTCGAAGGGAACGGTGTCGTGCCAGAAGTACGAGGGAAAGACCACCAGCGTGCCCGGCCGGGGAAGGACCACGCGCGAGACAGGAATGGATCCCGGCGCTGCCGGCGGCAGCCAGGGCAGCTGCCGCCGGAACCGGATCGCGCCGGCGTGTGGGCGAGGGCCAGCAGACGGCACGCGCACGTAGTACACGCCGCTGAGAAGCCCGCGCGGATGCACGTGCGGCAGCTGATACCCCCCGCGCTCCAGGCTGACCGCCCAGCAGGTCAGCCGCCAGTCGGACGATGCCGTCGCGTCCGACGAGCGCGCGTCGCTGCGTTCCAGCAGCTGATGGAGGCGGGCCGAGACCAGGCGGCGGAACTGCTGGATCACCGCAGGCGCGTCGGGCGTGAACAGCTCTTCTGACTGGTATCCGCCGCGGACGGCCTTGTCGGTGAGTTCCCACGTGAGCGTGGGGTGGTGCAGCACGTGGCCAAGGAGCTGCTCGTTGAACCGCGCCGTCTCCTCGTCTGTCGCCGATGGCAGCAATGGCGACACCGCCACCATGCCCTCGTAGTCGAGGATCTCCTCTGCTTCTTCGTGGCGGCCCAGCATGTGCAGGCACACGCCGGAATAGGCCGTGGACGTGACGTGCCCCGGGGCCAGCGACAGGGCCCGCCTGAAAGCCTCCAAGGCCGATTGGTAGCGACCCGCCCGGGCGTGCGCCACACCGAGGCTGCACCATGCCGCAGCGCGGTCGGGCTGCGCCTCGACCTTCCGTTCCAAGGCAAGAAGCGCCGACGGGTTGTCGTCGAACGCCAGTGCAGTGAGCACGTCGTCGCCTTCGGCCATGCGGGCCGGCCGTGAATCCAAGACCATGGTGTCGACTTCTTTGGGCAGACGAATCCCTGGGCAGATGCGCCTGTCAGGCGCACACCCTGGAAATCGTTGAGGAGAGCAGGCCCCGACGTGGTCTTGCGCCGGTGCCGACAGGAGCCTTGCGGCTTACTGTGCCGGGGGGCTTGGCTTCAGCGGCATGTCCGCCGTGACGACGATGTCGTCGGCCTCCCAGCTGATGTGCTCGGGCAGCACATCCGTGCTGTACGCGTTGCCATGTGCAGCCGCGCTATAGGTGGAGACGCCCACCAGTCCACCGGCCAGGCCGGTGTAGACGAGTGCACGCAGCTTCCGGGTCTTGTTCGAGTCCATGATGCGTCCTTGGTCAAAGAGACTTCGGGTTGAATGGGACTTCGGAACGGCAACGCGGTCTGACGCTGCGAACCAAGTTCATTGGGGGAAGGCCGACTACTCGAGCCGGTCCGACGCCTCGCGATCCGTCACCGGAAGCGCCAAAGCGGTTGTGGAAAGCACGTCCTGGGGCGGGACCAGGTCGTCCAGGACCAGGTCGTCGACGTCCCAGGTGATCGTCTGCCCGGGCAATGGCGCAGAGTGGCTGGATGCGTTACCGTGGGCGGCCGCACTGTAGGTGGACACGCCCACCAGGCCGCCAGCCAGCCCTGTGTAGACCAGAGCTCGCAGCTTCCCGGCTTTTGTCGGGTGCATGATTTCTCCTTCAAGTCGGTTGAAACTTGGCGTCCCCCACCTCATCGCGATGGTGGCCGCCTCTTCTCAAGGCCCCGCCAAGCGGCCGGGCCAGGAGCCTGTCAGGTCAATGCGCGTGCGTCGAACGTCGCGCGCACCTCCTTGTCGAACGACGCGGCCAATGCCATGGCTTGCTGGCGAGCCCCGTCCGCTTCGGCCTGTCGACCGAGCCCACGACGGGCACGGGCCAGTTCAAGTAGAAGAAACGCCCGGTCGACGTCCTCCGTGCCGTTGTTCGTAATGGTCTCGATGCCCGCAAGCGCGGCCCGCTCGGCCGCCCCGTGGTCCAGCAATCGGTTCGCACACAGCGCGACCAGGTAGTGGGCACGCTCCTGGTTTATCCAGTTGCCCACTTCCGTCCAGACAGCGCGGCAGCGCTCGGCACCCTTCACGAGGGCCCTCCGGTAGGCAGACGGATCGCCACCGACGTTGTCGTCCGGTGCATCCATCAGGCTGGAGGTGACGTTGTTCAGCGCGGCCGCGACGATGGGAGCGACTCGGCCCATGGAGACCACGGGAGCATCCAGCATCTCGAGCAGACCGTTGAACGCCGGCACCTTGACGTCCACGGACGCGTCCTTCGAGTACTGCAGTGCGCTCAGGTACACCACCGCCGCCGCCATCGGGTACGTGCACTGCGCGAGCTCAGCCAGCCGGGGAAGGAGGCTGAGGCTGTGGGCCGCCTGCCCGCACATCAAGGCCGCCGTGGCGCGCTGCACGACGCAAGCAGGCTCGCGCGAGGCGCCCAGGCCCCTGTCCAGGGTGTCGGAGGACAGTGTCCACTGTCCGAGCGTCTCCCCGATGACATGGTTCACCAGCCATGCCAGGCGGCGGTGGTCGCTCTCCTCGATGAGGTTGTCGTTCACCATCTCGCGCAGCCGGTCCGCGGCGGCAGGGGGGTCCACGTCGTGGTGGTCGACCAACGACGAGAATGTGGCGAACAAGTCAGGTGAAACAGTCATCGAGCGCTCCTGGGTGAAAGAACAGCGGGAACCGGGCCTGCGCGGCGCGAAGATCGGGCAGTGGTGCGGCATCCGTCGGCGGTGGGGCATCAGGGCACATACAGGTGCCCCGTCGTCATCAATGTCTCGCACAGGCAAAGCAGATCCTCCACGTCCACCTCCGCGCGTTGGGCGATCTGCGCCACGCTCTGCTGGCCATCAAAATGCAGGCACGTCGCGGCAGAGTCGGGGTCGAGCAGCAGCGGCTGGCTGTAGAAGCGGTTCGCGTACAGCGTGGCGCCACCCGCGTCACCGTGGTGCAGCGTGGACCCAGGATTCAGCCGCGGCACGGTGGCGGGGTCCAGAGATGGCGCCGGCTGGCCGAGCGGCCGGCGCACCCAGCAGTCCATCCAAGGCGGCAAACCCTCATCAATGGCCGACAAGGTGAAGTCCTGCCACAGGCGCTGCCCACAGTCCACCACCAGTTCCCGCTGGGACTGGTGCCAGCCATCGTGGGGAAAGGCAGCCACGGTGCACAGCACATGGGAGGGCGGCAGGCACGACCGGAACAGATCGAGTGCCGGACGGGGATCCTGCAGGTGGTCCAGCACGTTCAAGGCCATGACCATGTCGTAGGTCTCGCGCTGGCGACCGACACGCATGCGCGACTGCAGGCTGTACAGCCGCGATCGGAACTGGAAGAACGCGATCTTCACCGGGTCGATATCGAGACCGTCCACCTCCGCGCCCGCCTCGGCCATCAGTTGGGCGAAGTGGCCGCCGCCACAGCCGAAGTCCAGCACCGTACGCGGCCCGTGCCATAACAAGGCCCTCGCCACGCCGTCGTCGACACCGGACTCCGGACCGATCAGGTGCGCCCACACCTCGTTGACCGTGCAGCCGAGGGACACGTACGCGTTGAGCTGTGGTTCGATCCAGGCCTTGCAGGCGGGCGACGTCTGCGCCGGCACACGGCGCACCGCGTCGGCGAGGTGCGCTGGGAGGCCGGCCACGAATCGGATCAAGGCGTCCGCGCCCTTCTGCGCCACGGTCCGTGCGTCGTCGCGCAGGAAGGTCGCGGCGCCTTGGCAGAGGGCCTGCGCCATGTCGAGCACATCGGCTGGCGGACAGCCCGGCCCGGGCTGCACCACCGCCTGCACCGCCGGCAGGGCGGATCGCCCGAGGCGAGCGGCCACGATCTGTCTCAGTTCCACCAGCATGTCGGCTCCTCAGTGACCGGAACGCAGCGTGAGCAAGCGCTCGAACGCTTCATCGAACCCTGGCTGGTCCAGGGCCTCGCGCAGGCGATCGAGCAACTGGTCCTTGGTGTCCCGGGGAGCACGTGCGTGCGCCAGGGGAAGATCGTGGCGGATGCGATCGCTCTCGGCAGCGGTCTGACCCAGTGCCATCAACATATCAAGATATGTGGGACGCTTGACCGCGATGGTGGCGTGCAGTGACTGCTCGGACAGTGCGACGGCCTGGTGGAATGTGCCGCGTGGAAAATACAGGAGATCACCCGGTTCGAGCACGATGTCGGTATGGCTCGCCTGGTCGTCGTACTGGGTGGGACCGCCGTGCCCGACCACTGGCGAGTCGACGCGCTGGCTCGAGACGAACCAGCGCTTGTGACCGTGCAGTTGCAGGACGAAGATGTCGACGCAGTCGTAGTGAGGGGCCAGCCCCTGGTGGCCTTGCTGCGAATAGAACGTCGCCACCTCGCATTCCGCATGGAAGGCCTCGGAGAACACCCGGCGCATGGCCGCCAGCCCGGGGAAGTGAGACTCCTGCCCGAACGCATTCACCGTGGCGCCCTTCTCCAGCAGACGGCGTATGCGCCGCAGGCGGGGCCGCCGCGCTTCACGGCCGTCCATGTCGGTGTAGGTGTCGACAAGGTCTTCATGCGGGACGCGGTAGCCATCCAGGTACATCTCCGGCATGCGACGAAACTGCCACGGCACACCGGCCTCGATGAGCTCCCGGACGGCTGCAGGATCGGCGAGCGACGCGAAGCAATCGGCCTCCCCGCTCACGTGCAAGGGCCGCCGGCCGAGGTAGTCCGAGAGGAACTGCGACCAGGTCACTGGCGAAACGATGTTGGCCAGCGCCTGCTCGGCCGTGGTGAGCGGTACGGGAGGTCGACGGACGGCGGAGTCGTCAGGGGGCATCGCCGCCTCCACAGGGCCAAGGCCGGCAGGATCGAGAGCGAGCAGATTCATGGGTTCTCCTCAAGGTCGGTGGGTCGCGGTGTCCCGATCCCGCGGGCGATCTCCCTGGCCAGCCAGCTCGCGCCTTCGGGGGAGACATGGCTGTCCCCGGGCAGGTACAGCGCCATGGGGTCGGGGTGTGTGGAGAACGCCTGGGCCATGCCGAGGGCGTCCGTGAACGGGCTGGGCAGCGCCTCGGGATCTGGCACGGGTGGAGGCGCGTAACGGCGTCGCCAGTCGGACGAGTACCGGCCCTTCCAGGGGACGATGGTGACGATCACGCGCCCCTGGCGCGCTTGACGCACCTGCGCGATCCATCGGTTCGCGCGCCCCGCCAGGACCCGGCCTGCCACCGTCGAATGGTCAGAGAAGCCGAGCGGCGTCATGAGATAGCGGTGATGGAACGCGTGCCGCACCTCGAACAGGCCCTGGACCAGACGGGACTGCATCAGCATGCACGCCGCCGTGCTGTCGTGTGCCACCGTCGCGATGAAGCCGCACGCCACATGGGCGGGCTGCGCCAGGCCGTAGACGTCCGCCGCGTCGTTCTCCTCCGTGAGCAGCACGACGACGTCGTCGCTGGCTGACACGCGCTCCAGCACCTTGAGGTATTCGGCGGGGCCGTATCCGGGCACCCCGTGATTCACCACGCGGAACGAGCCTCCCAGCGATCGCTGCAGTTGCGTGGCCACGGTTTCGTCGTCGGACAGGCCCCAACCGAAGACCTGGGAATCGCCGATCAGATGCACGGCCCGTGCGCCGGGAGCCTCTGGCGTGCCCACGGTGCGGCGGTGGCCGCCTGGATCGGTAGAGATCTGGACCGTGCGCCCGAGTTGTCGAGCCTGCACCTGGATGCCGGGCCCCAGTGCATAACCGAGCGGCAGCGGCTCCGCCCTGAACACCGGCGGGCTCCAGTGTGCGTGCGACAGCAGGACTCGAATGCCCAACTCCGCCAGTGCCGCACACACCGCCACAGCGCCCAGCCACTTGGCCACATTGCGCAGTCGCGGTCGACCGGGCCGGGATCCGCCGTCGGGCCGCCCGGAGGCGGCGGGCAGGGTCATGGCGTCCACAGTGGCCTCCCCTGGGTGGCGTGTGCTGACCCCGCGCCCGTGGACACCGCCCCGTCCTGTACGGCGGGAAGCAGCACCTGCGCCAGCACCCGATGCCCTGCCTCGGTGTAGTGGTGACTGCGCCGGTCGAAGATGTGGCGCGGATCCTGCGCTGCCAGTAGAGCCCTGGGCGACACGGTCTGAACGCCCGCCCTCGCCAGCGATCGCGTGATGTGGCGTTCCATGTCGTCGAGACCGCGCGCCATGGCCGGGAGCCGACGTTTCCATACGTCGAACTGAGCAGACGATGGATAGAAGGGGCGGTATTTCTCGAATTCACCCAGGCTGATCTGGTAATCCGTCGGCAGGACCAGGACCATGGTTTGGCGAGCCGCTGGCAGGGCAGCGGACAGGCGAATGACGGCCTCGGCCGTGGCCTCTGCGAGGTCTAGCCGCTCTTCCTCAGTGAGGGCGACCGCCACCGGATTGGCACCGGGTGGCAGATGCCAATCCCCAGCGCCAGACACCTGATTCTTCAGCAAGGCAACGTCCAGCATGGCGTAGCTGTTCAAGGTCAGCCATTCTCGAAGCGCCTTCAGTTCCGGCATCCGGCCTGTCGCGCGGCCGTAGTACATTTCGTCGAGGTCATTCCCCATATTGAGCACCAGGATATTGAGCTCCCGTGTCGAGGACTTCCGAGGCATGCGCTCGCGGTATTCCTCAGCCCAACTGCGCAGACTTTCGACGTCGGCGCCGCCGGAGGCCATGGCACGCGCCACCCCGGGGAGCCCCTGGCCGCGACCCCTCGCCACCAAGGCCGCGACACTGTGACCGAACGGCATGGACCACCCCAGCGCCTGTGAATCGCCGACGACCAGCACGGAAGGCTCCACGGCGCGCTTGCCGCAGATGCTGCCTCGCAGTCCATACTCGTCGGTGCACACTTCAAAAACCGCCGCGTCGCCGAAGCGAATATCGGAAGAGAAGTTGGATGGCAGACGGGGCGCCATCGAAGGATCTGCCACGTAAGGCAGCATCGGACGCGCGCCGCCATGCAGAAGACGGCTCAGTCCTTCGGCAAGAAATAGGAAAACTAGACCAATGAGGGCCGCCTCGATCAATATGGATCGAAGTGCGGTCGCCGAACTGTCGGCCGCAGAATCGGGTGCGTGCATGATTGCGGAGGAGCAAAAGGACGAAATCATCCCGACCGGCGCAGGCGTTACTGCGCACGATCTCGTGCCCCACACAACCAGAAACCCGACGACTTTGTATTCCGCGGCACGACGACGCGAGGGTGCTGTGTCTAGGCACCGGTGGTCGTGGCGGTAGGAAGTGACTGCTCTGCAGCCCTATTCGCTTTGGCGAATGGTCAAACTCTAATTGCGCCTTGAACTCTTCACAAGCGCCGATTGCGATCGAAGCGCTGTTGAGATGTGACGATTCGAAACGGACTGCCCGGCGCGCCGCAGGCCGCCGACCGGTCCGTGCGCAAGGCGCCAGCCGCCTGCGCCACGGCAAGGGCCAAGGCAAGAGCTTTGTCTGGGCGTGTTCTCCTGTCCGGCGCAGGAGGCCGGATGCCGTCAGAGGGCATCGAGGCGACTCGTTCTGCACGACCTGGAGGGACGCAGTGCTGCCTGCACCGGCACGCAGCTCGTTCGTACCCAACCCCTGCCACCTCAGGCAGTGCGCCGAAGTATCCATTTCCAACAGGGCAGCGGGCGACTTCAGTGGAACACCAGCATTGCCCAGCAGGATCAGGTTAGACGCGAGCGCCGTCGGATTGGCCAGCGCCACCACCCATGTGTCCTCGCACCACCTCCCGACCCAGTCCCAACAATCAGCAACCGTTTCGTCCGAGTCCGCCAGGCCCCACGGGCACATGCCCACCACATAATCGCCGGCGCCGTCGGATGGGGTGCAGAGCATTCCAGGCTGGAACTGGTCGAGCGACCGCCGCAGGTGCCCCACCGGTCGCTGCACTCGGTGCAAGGGAGAGGCGACGAGGCGGCATGTCGGCTGCGGCATGGATGCTTGCGTGAGTTGACGGCACCAGTTTCTGGTTCGCCACGCAGGCTCGCAACAACCCGTTCGGGTAGGGCTCCACCCACAAGGGCTCCCACGATGCGTCTCGATCTCTTCGACGTCAGCCAGGCGCCGGACAAGGACACCTTCCAGAAGCGGCTGGTGTCCTTCGCGGAGCACATGGACTTCGGATTGGCCAACGGGCTGCTGCTCGTCGAGTCGCCGGGCAGGAGGATGGACGTCCATTACGTGGGCAACATGCCGGCCGACTTCGCGGCCACCTCGATGGACCCGGAATTGTCGGCAAGGGATCCGGTCATGTGCCAGTTGAAGCGCATGAACATCCCGTTCGTGTACGACCAGGAGTTCTACGTCGACGCCGGCGCGGCGGATCTGTGGGACATGATGGCGCCCTTCGGTTTCAAGACCGGCATCACGGTGGCGCTCCACATGCCGAATCAGCGGCACTTCGTGCTGGGCCTGGACCGCGAGCAGGCGCTCCCCACCGACCCTCAGCGGCTCATGATGATGCTCGCTGAACTGCAGCTCTTCGCGGCGCATTGCCAGGACGCTGCAGTTCGACTGCTGTGCAACGAACCCTTTCCGCATGTCGCGATCAGCGACCGAGAGCGCGAGATCCTCCGCTGGCTGATGCACGGCAAGAGCAAGTGGGAGATCGGCATGATCCTGAACGTCTCCGAGAACACGGTGCGCTACCACGTGAAGCGCATCCAGGCGAAGTTCCACGCGCCCACCGCGCAAGCGGCCGTGATCCGCGCGATGTCAGCCGGTCTCCTGTAGTGAGCCGATGGCCCACCCGAACGGGTAGGTGCCATGTGCAAGGCAGCCTGCTGAAATCACCTTCAACGCACGCGCCCGGTCGCCAGTCTTCGCGTGATGCCATGTGTGGCTCGGTCTGCACCCGGTGGCCGGGTTCAGCGCCGCTTGGCGTCCCCAGCGTTCCATCGGGTGGTGCGGGTCCGATCCCTCCACAACCAGCGTCGTGACTTCCAGGTGACGACTTGGTTGACCTTGCGGGCGCTGGCTCTGACCAGCCAGCGCCCGGTTTTTTTCCGGCGTGGCGGGCGGTCCATAGCGGCGCTTGATCGGGCCACCGGGTGTCTAGCGGCACCGAGAACTGCCCGGACGGCATTCGGAGTTCGGCTGCACAGCCACGGGCCAAGAGCGTCGGCGATGGCATGGCCCGAAACCCCCAAAGCAAAAAGCCCGGTGTCTTGTGGACACCGGGCTTCAGCTGTTTATGGTCGGGGTGGCGGGATTCGAACTCGCGACCCCTTGCACCCCATGCAAGTGCGCTACCAGGCTGCGCTACACCCCGACGAAGCTCGCAGTATAGCGTGAAAACGGGCCAATCGGCCAACGATGTCAGAAAACAAGCAACTCGCGGATCGCCATGAGTTCGTTGCGCAGAGAGGCCACGCCGTCCAGGGGCGGTTCCACGGGCAGGCGCAACTCGGCGCCGTTCGCCTGCTGCAGCGCGGCGGAGACCGCCACGGTGATGGTGGCCGGGCCGGCCAGCTTGGGCGGTACCGGGGGCGGCGCATCGGGCACTTCGCTGCCTGCATCGGCGGCGCCAGCGGCCTCCAGCGCGCCCGCTTCGGACAGGCGGTTGCGCGCACCACTGATGGTGAAGCCCTGGTCGTACAGCAGGTCGCGGATGCGGCGGATGAGCAGCACCTCGTGGTGCTGGTAGTAGCGGCGGTTGCCCCGCCGCTTCATCGGCTTGAGCTGGGTGAACTCCTGCTCCCAGTAGCGCAGGACGTACGGCTTCACACCACACAGCTCGCTGACCTCACCAATGGTGAAGTAGCGCTTGGCTGGGATGGGAGGCAGGCGGGCGTCGGCCCTGGGGTCCATGGCGGAAGGCGTGCCGAATCAACGGCCTGGGACGCAGGATCGCAGACTTTACTCGAACTCTTCCGCCGGAGGCAGGTCGCCCTGGACGATCGCCTTGAGCTTGTGGCTGGCGTGAAAAGTGACCACGTTGCGCGCCTTGATGGGGATGGGCTCACCGGTGCGCGGGTTGCGCCCCGGGCGCGGCGCCTTGCGCCGGATGGCGAAGTTGCCGAAGCCCGAGAGCTTGACGTCCTGGCCCTGCACGAGGGCCTCGTTCACGATGTCGAAGAAGGCTTCGACCATGTCCTTGGACTCCCGCTTGTTCAGGCCCAGCCGCTCGAACAGCAGCTCGGCCAGCTCCGCCTTGGTGAGCGTCGGCGTTTCGAGGGAAGGCAGGATCACGCGGTCCATCGGCGCAGTCTCGTCGGTGGCGGGGTCGGGGGACATGTCCGGCGGCACGTCGGCGGGCATGGGTTGGCGGGCTTCCATGTCGGCCATCATGCCCGCAGCCGGGCGCCATGGGCGGCCTGCACGCGCGACACCGCCTCGGCGATGGCGGCGTCGATGCGTTCGTCGGTGAGCGTGGCCACCTCGTCGAGCAGCTCCAGCCGCACGGCCAGGCTGCGGTGGCCGTCCGGGATGTCGGCGCTCGCGGCGGCCGGCTTGTAGATGTCGAACAGCGTGGCGCGTCGCACGAGGCCGTCGTCACCGCCCTTGAGGCTGGCCACCAGCGCGTCGTGCGAGACGCTGTCGGCCACGACCAGCGCGAGGTCGCGCACGACGGCCTGCTGCCGCGGCACCGGGCGCGCCAGCGGCACGTCGCGCTGCTGCACGGCGGCGAGGTCCAGCTCAAACAGCACGGGAGCCTGCGGCAGCTCGTAGGCCTGGCGCCAGCGCGGGTGCAGTTCTCCGACATGGCCGATCACCTGGCCGTCCAACTCCACCGCGGCACAGCGCCCCGGGTGCATGGCCGGGTGCTGCGCGGCCACGAAACGCGGCTGCCGCGGCGCCAGCAGGGCTTCCACGTCGCCCTTGACGTCGAAGAAATCGACGGCGCGCTCCTTGCTGCCCCACTGCAGCGGCGCCACCGCACCGAACGCCAGGCCGGCCACGCGCATCGGCTGGGCGACGCCGTGCACGCTGCGGTCGCTTGCTGCGACCGCGGCGTCGCGGCGGAACACGCGACCGATCTCGGCCACGCGCACGCGCGGCGCCTTGCGCGCCAGGTTGTAGCGCAGCACCTGCACCAGGCTGCCGAGCAGGCTGGAGCGCATCACCGCCAGCGGCGCGGCGATGGGGTTCAGCACCCGGATGGGATCGGGGTTGCCGGCCAGCTCGTGCTCCCAGCGCGCCTCGACGAAGCTGAAGTTGATCGTTTCCTGGTAGCCCAGGCCCGCCAGCGCATGGCGCACCGCGTGGGCACCGCGCTGCGCCTCCACGCGCACGTGGGCCGTCACGGGCGCGAGCGGCGGCGTGGCCGGCAGGCGCTCGTAGCCGATGACACGCGCCACCTCCTCGATCAGGTCCTCCTCGATCGCCAGGTCGAAGCGCCAGCTCGGAGGCGTCACGGTGACGGTGCCCTCCCCTTCGGTGCACGGCAGGCCCAGGCGCTGCATGACGCCCGCCACCTCGGCCTGCGTCAGGGGCATGCCGATGACCTTGGCCGCGCGCGCCACGCGCAGCGTGACGGGCGTGCGTGCGGGCAGCTCGCCCTGCCAGTCGGTGAGCGGGCCGGCCTGGCCGCCGCAGACCTGTTGCACCAGGCGGGTGATGTGCTCGATGTGCTCCACCGTCAGCGCCGGGTCGACGCCGCGCTCGAAGCGGTGGCCCGCGTCGGTGGAGAAGTTGTAGCGGCGCGAACGCCCCGCCACCGCGGACGGGTGCCAGTACGCCGCCTCGATGTAGATGTTGGCGGTGTCGTCGGACACCGCGGTGGCGTCGCCACCCATGATGCCGGCCAGCGACTCGACCTGCGCGTCGTCCGCGATCACGCCCACCTGGCCGTCCACGGTGATGGTGCTGCCGTTGAGCAGCTTGAGCGTCTCGCCCTCGCGGCCCCAGCGCACCGCCAGGCCGCCGTGCAGCTTGTCCAGGTCGAAGATGTGCGAAGGGCGGCCGTACTCGAACATCACGTAGTTGGAGATGTCGACCAGCGCCGACACGCTGCGCTGGCCGCAGCGGGCCAGCCGCTCCACCATCCAGGCAGGCGTGCGGGCCTTCGGGTTGACGCCGCGCACCACCCGGCCGGAGAAGCGGCCGCACAGGTCGGGCGCCAGCACGGTGACGGGCACGGTCTGGTCCACGGCGGGCGCCACGGGCTCGAACTGCGGGCTCTTGAGCGGCGCCCCGGTGAGTGCCGCCACCTCGCGTGCGATGCCGTACACCGACAACGCGTGCGCCAGGTTGGGCGTGAGCTTGAGCGTGAAGAGGGTGTCGTCCAGCTGCAGGTGCTCGCGCACGTCCTGGCCCAGCGGCGCATCGGCCGCCAGCTCCAGCAGGCCACCGTGGTCTTCGGAGAGCTTGAGCTCGCGCGCGGAGCACAGCATGCCGAAGCTCTCCACGCCGCGCAGCTTGCCGACCTTGATCTCGAACGGCTGGCCGTCCTCACCCGGCGGCAGCTGCGCGCCCACCAGCGCCAGCGGCACGCGGATGCCCACGCGGGCATTGGGCGCCCCGCAGACGATCTGCAGCGGGCCGTCCTTGCTGTGCGGGCCGGCGTCCACGCGGCACACGCGCAGGCGGTCGGCGTTGGGGTGCTGCTCGGCCTCGACGATCTCGGCCACGACGATGCGCGAGAACGGCGGCGCCACGGGCCGCAGCTCTTCGACTTCGAGGCCGGCCATGGTGAGCAGGTCCGCCAGCTCGGCGGTGGTCAGCGGCGGGTTGCAGAACTCGCGCAGCCAGGATTCGGGGAATTGCATGGGAAGGCGGTGTCAGGCGTCGGGGCGGTCGACGGGAAGAGGCGTTTCGGGGCGGCTCAGCTCACTGGAACTGCGACAGGAAACGCAGGTCGCCGTCGAAGAACAGGCGCAGGTCGTTCACGCCGTAGCGCAGCATGGTCAGGCGGTCGGGGCCCATGCCGAAGGCGAAGCCGATGTAGCGCTCCGGGTCCAGCCCGAAGTTGCGCACGACGTTCGGGTGCACCTGGCCCGAGCCGGCCACCTCCAGCCAGCGGCCCTTGAGCGGGCCGTCGGCAAAGGCGATATCCACCTCGGCCGACGGCTCGGTGAAGGGGAAGAACGAGGGCCGGAAGCGGATGGTGAGGTCGTCGCGCTCGAAGAAGTGGCGGAAGAAGTCGGCGAACACCGCCTTCAGGTCCTTGAAGCTCACGTTCTCGCCGATCCACAGGCCTTCGCACTGGTGGAACATGGGCGAGTGGGTGGCATCGCTGTCCACGCGGTAGGTGCGGCCCGGTGCGATGACGCGGATCTCGGGCATGGGCAGGCCGGCGGCCAGGCGGTCGGCGTGTGCCTTGACGTGCTGCACCGCGTGCCGCACCTGCATGGGGCTGGTGTGGGTGCGCAGCAGGTGGCCGGTGCCGTCCGCCGCCCGCGTGTCCACGTAGAACGTGTCGTGCATCGAGCGCGCCGGGTGGTCGGCCGGCGTGTTCAGTGCGGTGAAGTTGAACCAGTCTTCCTCGATCTCGGGGCCGTCGGCGACGGCGAAGCCCATGGAGCCAAAGATGGCCTCGATGCGCTCGAGCGTGCGCGACACCGGGTGCAGGCCGCCCTGGCCGCGCTGGCGCCCCGGCAGGCTGACGTCGAGCGCCTCGGCCTTGAGCTGTGCCTGCAGTTCGGCGTCGGCCAGCTTCTCGCGGCTGGCCTGCAGGGCCGCCTCGATGCGCTGCTTGGTCTGGTTGATCTCGGCGCCGCGGGTCTTCTTGTCCTCGGGGCCGAGGGCCGCCAGGCCCTTGAGCAGCTCGGTGACGCGGCCGGACTTGCCGAGGAAGCGGGCCTTGGCGTTCTCCAGCTCGGCCGGCGTGGCCGCCTGCTCGAAATCGGCCTGGGCGGCCGCCACGAGTTGATCGAGGTCGTTCATGTGGGACAGACGCGACGGGCGCGTGGGGCGCGAAAGAATGAAAAAAGGCCGCCCCGCGAGGTGACGGCCTTGGAGTGCCTGTCGGCCCGTGCCGCCTTCGCGAGGGCTCGCGAGGGGCGGCGCAGGACCGGCGCTTGCATCAGCTCAGCTGGGCCTTCACCTTGTCGACGATGCTGGCAAAGGCCGCCGGGTCGTTGATCGCCATGTCGGACAGGACCTTGCGGTCCAGGTCGATCTGGGCCTTCTTCAGGCCGGCGATGAACTTGCTGTAGGTCAAGCCCAGGCCGCGCGTGGCGGCGTTGATACGGGCGATCCACAGCTGGCGGAAGACGCGCTTCTTGGTACGGCGATCACGGTAGGCGTATTGGCCCGCCTTCATCACGGCCTGCTTGGCGATGCGGAAGACGTTCTTGCGACGACCACGGAAGCCCTTGGCCAGGGCCAGGATCTTCTTGTGGCGGGCGCGGGCGGTGACACCACGTTTGACGCGAGGCATGTTCGGTTCCTTTCAGTCCGTCAGAAGATCACAGGCCGGCAAAGGGCAGCATCTTGGCGATGTGGCCCATGTCGGTCTCGTGAACGTTGGCCGAGCCGCGAAGCTGGCGCTTGTTCTTGGTGGTCTTCTTGGTGAGGATGTGGCGCTTGTACGCCTGACCGCGCTTGACGGTGCCACCCGGACGGACGCGGAAACGCTTCTTGGCCCCGCTCTTGGTCTTCATTTTGGGCATGACTGCTCCTTATCGATTGCCCCGGCTGGGCGGCCACCGGGTTGGGGTGGCGCTTGACGAGCCTGCCAGGGCTTCTGCTTCATCCCGCCGGTGACCAGACCGTCGGGCGAATCCTTCACAACACGTTCACTTCTTCTTGGGCGCCAGCACCATGATCATCTGGCGCCCTTCCAGCTTGGGCATGTGCTCCACCACGGCCACGTCCGCCAGTTCGTCGCGGATGCGCTCGAGCAGCCGCATGCCGATGTCCTGGTGGGTGATCTCGCGACCGCGGAAACGCAGGGTCACCTTGCCCTTGTCGCCGTCTTCCGCGATGAACCGGCGCAGGTTGCGCATCTTGATCGCGTAGTCGCCTTCGTCGGTGCCGGGCCGGAACTTGACTTCCTTGACCTCGATGACCTTCTGCTTGGACTTGGCCTCGGCGGCGCGCTTCTGCTCCTGGTACTTGAACTTGCCGTAGTCCATCAGCCGGCATACCGGCGGATCGGCCGTGGCGGCGATCTCGACCAGGTCCACGTCGGCTTCGGCAGACAACCGCAAGGCCTCCTGCAACGGAACGATGCCCAGCGGCTCGTTGTCCACGCCGTTCAGGCGCACGTTCGGGGCGGTGATCTCACGGTTGAGTCGATGCTTGCGCTCGACATTGGGCGTCCGGCGATCGAGGAAGGTAGCGATGGTGCAAACCCCTTAAACAGGCGAGGAGGCAAGGGCCCGGCCCAGCAAAAACTGGTGGAGCGCAAAAACCGAGGCAAACATCAGACCTTGGTCGCGATGTCGCTGGCGAGCTTGGCTTGGAAGTCGGCCAGCGGCATCACGCCCAGATCCTGGTTGCCTCGGGCGCGCACCGCAACGGCCCCGCTTGCCTTTTCCTTGTCGCCTACGACGAGGATGTACGGGACCTTCTGCAACGAATGCTCCCGTATTTTATACGTGATCTTCTCGTTGCGCAAATCGGCCTCTGCCCTAACTCCTTGTTTTTTCAGCGTTTTCACGACGTCCTGGACGTACTGCGCCTGCGCGTCGGTGATGGAGCTGACGACCACCTGCGTGGGCGCCAGCCACACCGGCAGGGCACCCGCGTGCTGCTCGATGAGGATGCCGATGAAGCGCTCCAGGCTGCCCACGATGGCGCGGTGCAGCATCACGGGCGTGCGGCGCTCGCCGGACTCGGCCACGTACTCGGCTCCCAGGCGCTCGGCCATGAAGAAGTCCACCTGCATCGTGCCGCACTGCCACTCGCGGCCCAGCGCGTCCTTCAGCGTGTACTCGATCTTGGGGCCGTAGAAGGCACCGTCGCCCGGCGAGACCACGAACTCGCAGCCCGACCGGCGCAGCGACTCCATCAGCGCGTGCTCGGCCTTGTCCCAGCTGTCGTCCGAGCCGATGCGTGCCTCGGGCCGCGTCGCCACCTTGTAGAGGATCTGCGTGAAGCCGAAGTCGGCATACACCTTCTGCAGCAGCGCCGTGTAGGCCACGCACTCGTCGAGGATCATCTCCTCGGTGCAGAAGATGTGGCCGTCGTCCTGCGTGAAGCCGCGCACGCGCATGATGCCGTGCAGGCCGCCGGTGGGCTCGTTGCGGTGGCACTGTCCGAATTCACCGAATCGCAGCGGCAGGTCGCGGTAGCTCTTGATGCCCTGCTTGAAGATCAGGATGTGGCCGGGGCAGTTCATCGGCTTGAGCGCGTAGTCGCGCTTCTCCGACTCCGTGGTGAACATGTTCTCCCGGTACTTCTGCCAGTGGCCCGTCTTCTCCCAGAGCGTCTTGTCCAGGATCTGCGGGCCCTTGACCTCGAGATACCCGTT
Organism: Ideonella sp.; assembly: GCF_041918995.1. Taxonomy (GTDB): domain Bacteria; phylum Pseudomonadota; class Gammaproteobacteria; order Burkholderiales; family Burkholderiaceae_C; genus Ideonella. The sequence continues at coordinate 132,223 of NZ_JAYRUN010000006.1, forward strand.
GTCGCGGTACACGCGGCGCATGTACTGCTCCACCTCCTGCCACACCGTCCAGCCCTTGGGGTGCCAGAAGACGGTGCCGGGCGAGTGCTCGTCCAGGTGGAACAGGTCGAGCTCCTTGCCCAGGCGGCGGTGGTCGCGCTTCTCGGCCTCCTCCAGCATCGTCAGGTACTGCTGGAGCTCGTCCTTCGTGGCCCAGGCGGTGCCGTAGATGCGCTGCAGCATCTCGTTGCGGTGGTCGCCGCGCCAGTAGGCGCCCGCCACCTTCATGAGCTTGAAGTGCTTGAGCTTGCCGGTGCTGGGCACGTGCGGGCCGCGGCACAGGTCCTCGAAGCCGCCTTCGCGGTAGAGCGACACCTCCTGCCCCGCCGGGATGGAGCCGATGATCTCGGCCTTGTAGTGCTCGCCCAGGCCCTTGAAGTAGTTCACCGCCTCGTCGCGCGGCAGCACCCGGCGCTCCACCTTCTCGTCCTTCTTCGCCAGCTCGGCCATCTTCTTCTCGATGGCGACCAGGTCGTCGGGCGTGAAGGGGCGCTTGTACGCGAAGTCGTAGTAGAAGCCGTTGTCGATCACCGGGCCGATCGTCACCTGGGCGTCGGGGAAGAGCTCCTTCACCGCGTAGGCCAGCAGGTGCGCCGTGGAGTGGCGGATGAGCTCCAGGCCGTCAGTGTCCTTGTCCGTGACGATGGCGAGCGCGGCGTCGCCCTCCAGCCGGTGGCTGGTGTCGACCAGCTTCGCCTCGGCGCCGTGGCCGATGCGGCCACCCAATGCGGCCTTGGCCAGGCCGGGGCCGATGGAAGCGGCCACCTCGGCCACCGTGACGGGGCCCGGGTACTCGCGCTGGGAACCGTCGGGCAGGGAGATCTTGATCATGGTGCAGTCCGGAAACGAAAAACGCGGCTCGGTGGCCGCGCTTCGTGAAGAGAAAGGTCGAACGAGTTCGAACCAGCCGCGGCCGACTAGGGAAGGTCTCCAAAGGTCGTAGTTCGCGGTGTCATAACCGGGGTGCCTTTCTCGCTCTTGCTGGGGGGACAGGAGGTTGGGCGTCGATTGTAGCCGGCCGGGGCCTACAGCGGTTCGGCCTCGATGGGGCCGCCACGCCCGACCAGCTCGGCGAACTCGTCGGCCAGGCGCTGGCTCTCGGCGATGGCGGTGCGCCAGACGCGCTGCCGGCCGGGGAGGTCGTCGCCATAGGCCTTGAAGTCGGCCCGGTCGGGCAGCTTGCCGTTGGGCAGGCCCGCGACCCACTCCGGCCGGGGCGCCAGCACCACCACGTTGTCCAGCGCGCCGGTGCTGCGGTGCCGGTGCGGCAGCATCTTGTCCAGCCAGCCCGGCACGAGCGTGGGCTGGAAATGCGGGTACAGCACCAGGCCGTTGGCGATGCGGTCGTAGCGCAGGTGCAGGTGGTAGTCGGTGATGCCCCCGTCCCAGTAGGCGCCGCGGGGTGCGCCGGGAATGTCGTGCACGGCCTCCAGCCAGAAGGGGATGGAGCAGCTCGCCAGCAGGGACGGCGCGAGGTTGCGGGCGGTCAGCGCCACCTGCCGCGTGGGGAAGTCGTGCAGCGGCAGGGGCAGCGGGTCACGCGGGTCGGAGAACACCACGCGCTCCAACCAGCCGCCCATGGCGCGCCGCGCCACCAGGTTGCAGAAGAAGGCACCGCCGTAACCCAGCGGCGTGCGCAGGCGCCCTTCCCGGCCCAGCACATGGCGGCCGCGGCTGGTGAACACATGCAGGCGCCAGCGCGGGTGTCCCAGCACCTGGGACTCCACGCCGCCGAAATGGTCCTGCAGCCTGGCGCCGAAGGTGCGGCTGACCACACGGGCCGTCGGCGGCCGGCCGGGAGCATGCTCGTAGTCCTGGGTGACGTAGTCCTCGGCCAGGCGGGCGAGCGCCGCGTCGGGGTCGGGCAGGCAGGCGGCCGCCATGCGCCACGCGCCGATCGACGCACCCAGCAGGTGCAGCTCGCGGCCGCCCGCCGGCAGCCAGCGGGCGAAGAGGAAGCGGTCGAGCGGGTTGAGGATGAGGCCCTTGGGGCCGCCCGCGGCCGCCGGCACCACCGCCACGTCCGACGGACGCAGCCCCTGCTCGCGCAGCTGCCGGCGCGCGCGCGGGCCGGCGAGCACGCGCAAGGCGGTGGGGCGGGTGCTCACGGGCCGCTCAGCGCTTCTGCAGCTTGGCGAAGGCCGCGGCCATGGCGCCCTGCGCTGGGGCGGCGCCGCCGCGTGCGCCGGGCGCAGCGCGCTCCTGGCGGCCGGCGGGCCGGTAGCTGTTGTCGCCCCGCGCGCTGCCCTTGGGCGCCGGCGCCGCGTCGAGCTTCATGGTCAGCGAGATGCGCTTGCGCGCCAGGTCCACCTCGAGCACCTTCACCTTGACGATGTCGCCGGTCTTCACCACCTCGCGGGCATCGTTGACGAACTTGTTCGACAGCTGGCTCACGTGCACCAGGCCGTCCTGGTGCACGCCCAGGTCCACGAAGGCGCCGAACTGGGCCACGTTGCTCACCGTGCCCTCCAGCACCATGCCGGGCTGCAGGTCCTTGATGTCCTCGACGCCGTCGTTGAAGCGCGCCACCTTGAAGTCGGGCCGCGGGTCGCGCCCCGGCTTCTCCAGCTCGGCCAGGATGTCCTTGACCGTGATGGCGCCGAACTTCTCGTCGGCGAAGGCCTCGGGCCGCAGCGTGCGGATGACATCGGCCTTGCCGATCAGCTCCTGGATCGGGCGGCCCACCTGCTGCAGGATGCGCTCGACGACCGGGTACGTTTCCGGGTGCACGCCGGACAGGTCCAGCGGGTTGTCGCCGCCGCGGATGCGCAGGAAGCCGGCCGCCTGCTCGAAGGTCTTGGCACCCAGCCCCGCCACCTCCAGCAGCTGCTGCCGGCTGCGGAACGCCCCGTGGGCGTCGCGCCAGCGCACGATGCTGCCCGCCACCGCCTGCGACAGGCCCGACACGCGCGACAGCAACGGCGCCGACGCCGTGTTCAGGTCGACCCCGACCGAGTTCACGCAGTCCTCCACCACCGCGTCCAGCGTGCGCGCCAGCTCGCTCTGGTTCACGTCGTGCTGGTACTGGCCCACCCCGATGCTCTTGGGATCGATCTTCACCAGCTCGGCGAGCGGGTCCTGCAGGCGGCGGGCGATGGACACGGCGCCGCGCAGGCTCACGTCCAGCTCCGGCAGCTCCTTGCTGGCGAACTCGGAGGCCGAATAGACCGACGCGCCCGCCTCGCTGACGACCACCTTCTCCAGCGCGACATCCGGCGCCAGGGCCGCGATGCGCTTGATCAGGTCGGCCGCGAGCTTGTCCGTCTCGCGGCTGGCGGTGCCGTTGCCGATGGCGATGAGGTTGACGCCATGGGTGGCCACCAGGCGACCCAGCACGTGCAGGCTGCCCTCCCAGTCGTTGCGCGGTTCGTGCGGGTACACCGTGGCGGTGTCCAGCACCTTGCCGGTGTCGCTGACGATGGCCACCTTCACGCCGGTGCGGATGCCCGGGTCCAGGCCCATGACCACGCGCTTGCCGGCCGGCGCGGCCAGCAGCAGGTCGCGCAGGTTCTCGCTGAAGACCTTGATCGCGACCTTCTCGGCCTCCTCGCGCAGCCGACCGAACAGGTCGCGCTCCAGGCTCATGGAGAGCTTGACCTTCCAGGTCCAGGCGATGGTCTTGCGCACCAGCTCGTCACCCGCACGCTTTTGATGCCGCCATCCGAGGTGGTGGGCGATGCGGCCTTCGGCCAGCGTGGGCTGCCCCGGCACCACCTCCTCGTCCAACACCAGCTTGGCGTCCAGGATCTCCAGCGTGCGGCCGCGGAACACCGCCAGCGCGCGGTGCGAGGGCACGGTGCGGATGGGCTCGTCGTACTCGAAGTAGTCGCGGAACTTGGCGACGTCGGGGTTCGTCGGGTCCTTGCCCTCGGCGAGCTTGGAGCGGAACAGGCCTTCGGCCCACAGCCACTCGCGCAGCGTGCCCACCAGCGCGGCGTCCTCGGCCCAGCGCTCGCTGAGCAGGTCGCGCACACCGTCCAGCACCGCGTGCGCGTCGGCGAAGCCGCCCTCCACGTTGATGAACGCGGCGGCCTCGGCCAGCGGCTCCAGCGTGGGGTCGGCGAAGAGCTTGTCGGCCAGCGGCTCCAGGCCGGCCTCGCGGGCGATCATGCCCTTGGTGCGGCGCTTGGGCTTGTACGGCAGGTACAGGTCTTCCAGCTCCTGCTTGGTGGGCACGGCCTCGATGGCCGCGCGCAGCTCGGGCGTGAGCTTGCCCTGCTCGTCGATGCTCTTGAGCACCGCGGCGCGGCGGTCCTCCAGCTCACGCAGGTAGGCCAGGCGCGATTCGAGCTCGCGCAGCTGGATGTCGTCGAGGCCGTCGGTGGCCTCCTTGCGGTAGCGGGCGATGAACGGGACCGTGGCGCCGCCGTCCAGCAGCTCGACCGCGGTGTTCACTTGGGCCGGCCGAACCTTCAGCTCGGCGGCGATTTGCAGCAGGATCTTGTCCAAGGCAGTGTCTGGGGCCCTCGCGCGGCCCCCGGCCAGAAAGAAGCGCGCGAGTGTGCCAGATCGGGCGCAGCCGCCCGTGGACAAATCCCGCCCCGCGGGGCAGGCCGCCGCGCGGTCAATCGCCCCGCAGGGCGGCCCGCAGCTGCTCACCCAGCTCGGGCCGGTGGGCGAAGGGGTCGGTGGGGTTGCGCATGGCCACGATGTCCTGCAGGCGCACGCCCACGGGCGCCAGCGCCCGCTCGTTGGGGTGGCTGAAGATGTAGAAGCGGTCGGCCAGCACCGCGTCGAACACGAACTGCGCCACCTCCGCCGCGCTGACCTTGCCACTGGCGACGGCCTTCTCGCTCATGAGCTGCGCCGCCCGCTGGCTGGGGGTGGGCGCGGCCGCCTCGCGCATCTCGCCGGGCCGGGCGCGATCGCTGTGGGCGATGCCGGTGGGCACGAAGTACGGGCACAGCACATGCGCGCGCACCTGCTCGGTCACCAGCGCGAGGTCCTGGTACAGCGTCTCGCTGAGCGACACCACGGCGTGCTTGGTGACGTTGTAGGCACCCTGGTTGGGCATGTTCACCAGGCCCGCCATGGACGCCGTGTTGACGATGTGGCCGCGCCAGGCCGGGTCGCGCCGGGCGGCGTCGAGCATGAGCGGGGTGAACACGCGCACGCCGTGCGCCACGCCCATGAGGTTGACGCCGACGATCCAGTCCCAGTCCTTGACGGAGTGCTCCCAGATCAACCCGCCCAGGCCCACGCCGGCGTTGTTGAACACCAGGTGCGGCACGCCGAAGCGCGCCACGGTGGCGTCGGCCAGGGCCTGCACCTGCTCGGCGCGCGACACGTCCAGCGCGAAGGGCAGCACGCTGGCCCCCAGGCCCTCGACCTCGGCGGCCGCACGGGCCAGCGGGTCGGGCATCACGTCGGCCATGACCACCTGCATGCCCAGGCGGGCGGCGATGCGCGAGGCCTCGAGGCCGAAGCCCGACGCGGCGCCGGTGATGACCGCGGTGCGGCCGGTGAAATCGTGCATGGGGTTCCTCGTCAGGCAGTGGGATGGGCGCGCTGGATCAGCGCATCGAACGGCGCCGCGGCCGGCAGGCTGCCGTACGCGGCCAGCGACTCCGGCCGCGCCAGGCGCGCGTCGCAGAACGCCGTGAACACGAAGTCGGGCGCATGCTGGTGCAGCAGCGCGGCCTGCACGGCCAGCGCCACGTCGCGCGCCAGCATGCGCGCTTCGCACTCGGGGGTCGCGCCGTCCAGCCGGGCGGGCAGCGCGGCGGCCAGGCGGTCGAACGCGGGGTGGGCGCCGCGCGCCGGCGCCAGCTCGGCCGCCAGCGCCTCGGCCGCGGGGCCGCCCTGGGGCCCCTGCAGGCTGCGCAGCAGGTCCAGCGCCATGATGTTGCCGGCGCCCTCCCAGATGGAGTTGAGCGGCATCTCGCGGTAGATGCGCGCCATCACGCCGTGGCCGCCCTCCTCCACGTAGCCGTTGCCGCCCAGGCATTCCATGGCTTCCTGGGCGAAGTGGCTGCCGCGCTTGCAGACCCAGTACTTGGCCACGGGGGTGAGCAGGCGCCGCATCAGCGCCTCGTGGCCCGTGGGGTCCTGGCCATGCACCGTGCGGTCCACGCTGCGGGCCACGCGCAGTGCCAGCGCGGTGGCCGCCTCGCTGTCCAGCGCCAGGTCGGCCAGCACGTTGCGCATCAGCGGGTGCGAGGCCACCGGCTTGCCGAAGGCCTGCCGTTGCGCCGTGTGGTGCAGCGCCAGGCACAGCGCCTGGCGCATCAGGCCGGCCGTGCCCAGCGCACAGTCCATGCGGGTGAGCGCGCCCATGGCCAGGATCTGCGGCACGCCGCGGCCCTCCTCGCCCACGCGCCAGCCGAAGGCGCCGCGGAACTCCACCTCGCTGCTGGCATTGGCGTGGTTGCCCAGCTTGTCCTTCAGCCGCTGCACCTGCACGGCGTTGCGCGTGCCGTCGGGCAGCCAGCGCGGCACGAAGAAGCAGCTGAGCCCGCCGGGGGCCTGCGCCAGCACGAGGTGCGCATCGCTCTGCGGCGCGCTGAAGAACCACTTGTGGCCGACCAGGCGGAAGCGCTCGCCCCAGGCGTCCTCGCCGTCGCGCTCGGCGCGCGTGGTGTTGGCCCGCACGTCCGAGCCGCCCTGCTTCTCGGTCATGCCCATGCCCAGCGTGACCGCGTGCTTGGCCGCCACGGGCAGCGGGCGCGCGTCGTAGGCGCGTGCGGCCACGCGGGCCGCCCAGTCGGCATGCAGCGCCGGGTTGGCCTGCAGCGCGGGGGTGGCGGCGTAGGTCATGGACACGGGGCACATCACCGACGGCTCGAGCTGGGTGAACACGATGAACCCGGCCGCCCGCCGCAGGTGGCCGCCGGGGCCGTCCGCCCAGGGCGTGCCATGCAGGCCGTGGGCGGTGACGCGGTCCATCAGCACGCCGTAGCTGGGGTGGAACTCCACCTCGTCCACCCGCCGGCCGACCCGGTCGTGGGTGTGCAGCACCGGCGGGTGCTCGTTGGCCAGGCGGGCGTGGGCCTGCAGGGCCGCGCTGCCGGCCTCCTCGCCCAGGGCGGCCAGGCCGGCCAGCGCGTCGGCGCCGAGCGCGGGTGCGTGGAAGGCCAGCGCATCGCGCAGGCCCGCGTCGCCCGTGAAGAGGTTGGCGCCGGTCAGCGGCTCGGGCTGGTTGAACACCTCGTGCGTCGGCGCGCCCGCCTCGGCGGCTAGGCCGTGGCGGGGTGGCTGGGCATCGGCATGCGGGGTGCGGGACATGGCGGCCTCCACATTTCCAGGTGGGGAATGCCGTCTTCCAGGTAGCTGTCGCCCACCGGCTGGTAGCCGAAGCCGGCGTAGAAGGCGGCCAGGTGCGCTTGTGCGCTGATGCGGTTGGCGTGGCCGGGCCAGGCGGCGTCGCAGCGCGCCAGCCCCTCGGCCAGCAGCACGCGGCCCAGGCCACCCCCACGCACCTCGGGGTGGGTGACGACGCGGCCCAGCGAGGGCTCGGCGTACTTCACGCCCGGGTCCACCACGCGCAGGTAGGCCCGCAGGGCCCCCTCGGCGTCACGCCCGATCAGGTGGGCGCTGAGCGGGTCCACGCCGTCCGGGTCGAGGTAGATGCAGTGCTGCTCCACGCCGAACACCAGCGCACGCAGCTGCAGCGCGTCGTACAGGTCGCGCACGCCCAGCGCGTCGAAGCGCGCGAAGGTCCAGGTCAGGGTGGAGGCCGGCGGCATGGGCGGGTGCCGCTCAGACGAGCTTGACCAGCTGCTTGCCGAAGTTGCGGCCCTTGAGCAGACCCAGGAAGGCCTCGGGCGCGGCGGCCAGGCCCTCCGCCACGGTCTCGCGGTACTTGAACTTGCCGCTGGCCACCAGCATGCCCAGCTCCTTGAGCGCGTCGGGCCACACGTCCATGTGCTCGCTGACGATGAAGCCTTCGATTTTCATGCGGTTGACCAGGATGAGCTGGGGCGCCGACATGGGGATGGGATCGCCGTTGTAGCCGGCGATCATGCCGCACATGGCGATGCGCGAGAACGCGTTGGCGCGCGACATCACGGCGTCCAGGACCATGCCGCCCACGTTCTCGAAGTAGCCGTCGATGCCGTTCGGGCAGGCTTCCTTCAGGGCCTTGGACAGCGCCTTGGCGTCGCCGTGGGCCTTGTAGTCGATGCAGGCGTCGAAGCCCAGCTCCTTGACCACCTGCTCGCACTTCTGGGGCCCGCCGGCGATGCCCACCACGCGGCAGCCGCGCGCCTTGGCCAGCTGGCCGACCGCACCGCCCACCGCGCCGCTGGCGGCGCTGACGACGATGGTCTCGCCGGCCTTGGGGTTGATGATCTTCACCAGGCCGTACCAGGCGGTCACGCCGGGCATGCCCACGGCGCCGAGGTAGGCCGACAGCGGGATGTGGGTGGTGTCCACCTTCTGCAGCACACCGCGCTGGTCGGCGTTGACCACGGCGTACTCCTGCCAGCCGCCCATGCCCACCACCTGGTCGCCGACCTTGAAGTGGCCGTTCTTCGACGCCACCACCTCGCCCACCGTGCCGCCGATCATCACCTCGTCCAGCGGCTGCGGCTGGGCGTAGCTCTTGCTCTCGCTCATGCGCCCACGCATGTACGGGTCCAGGCTGAGGAAGTGGTGGCGCACCAGCACCTGGCCGTCGGCCAGCTCGGGCACGGGCGTTTCCACCAGGCGGAAGTTGTCGACGGTGGGCTCGGCGGTCGGGCGCGAGGCGAGCAGGATCTGGCGGTTCATCGTGGTCATGGGGGTCCTTTCAGGGAGTTCGGTGGGGATCGGAAGGCGGCCGGCACGCTCACTCGGCGCGCGGGCCGTCCTGCCGCTGCAGGGCCTTGAGCTGGCGGCCCTTGGCCGGCAGCGCACGGACGTACTTGAAGGTGCCGGTGCCATGGGCGCAGAGCTGGCCGTCGCCATCGAACACCGAGGCCTCGCAGAAGGCCAGCGTGCTGGTGCGGTGCAGCAGCTTGCCCGTCGCACGCAGCTCACCCTCGGCCGGGCGCATGAAGCTGGTCTTCATCTCCACGGTGGCCACGCCGGGGCCGTCGAGGTTCAGGCTGCGCGCGGCCGTGGCCATGGCCACGTCGAGCATGGTCATGAGCACGCCGCCGTGGGCGACCTCCCACGAGTTCATGTGGGCCTCCTTCAGGTCCACCCGCAGCTCGCTGGCGCCGCCGGCACAGGCGTGCAGCTCCAGGCCGAGCTGCTCGACGAAGGGGATGCGCAAGGGAAAGGCGATGGGCGAACGGCTCATCGGCGCCATCATCCCCCGACCAGCGCCGACACGCCACCGTCCACCGCCAGGATCTGCCCGGTGATGTGCTTGCCGGCGGCGGACGCGAACAGCAGCGCGGCGCCCTTGAGGTCGTCGTCGTCGCCCAGCCGGTTCAGCGGCGCGTGGGCGGCCATGTTCTCGGCGCCCAGCGTGGCCAGCAGGCCCTGCGTCATCTTGCTGGGGAAGAAGCCCGGCGCCAGGGCGTTCACGGTGATGCCGTGCCGGCCCCACTCCCCGGCCAGCGCGCGCGTGAAGTTCACCACCGCGCCCTTGCTGGTGTTGTAGGCGATGGTCTGCATGGCCGGCGGGTTGCCGCCCAGCCCGGCGATGGACGCCACGTTGATGATGCGCCCGAAGCAGCGCGGGATCATGCTGGCATTGGCCACCGCCTGGCTGAACACGAACAGGCTGCGCACGTTCAGGTTCATCACCTTGTCCCAGGCGGCCAGCGGGTGGGCCTCGGCCGGCGCGCCCCAGGTGGCGCCGGCGTTGTTCACCAGGATGTCGATCTGGCCCAGGCGCTGCATGGCCTCGGCCACCACGCGCTGCGCGTCCTCGGGCACGCTGGCGTCGGCCGCCACCCAGCGGGTGTCGATGCCCTTGGCCTGCAGGTGCGCCGCGGCCTCCTCCAGGTCCGCTGCCTTGCGCGAGGTGAGCAGGACCTTCGCGCCCGCCTCGCCCAGCGCCTCGGCGATCTGCAGGCCCAGGCCGCGTGAGCCGCCGGTGACGAGCGCCGTGCGGCCCTCGAGGTTGAACAGGTGCTGGATGGGGGTGCTCATGGGTGTCTCCTCGGTCGGTTCAGAACCACGCCTCGTCCATCTCGCGGCACACCGGCTCGCGCGTGGCCACCACGCGCAGCCAGGCGTCCACCAGCGGCAGCTCGTAGGCGAAGAAATAGCGGCAGGCCGCCAGCGCGCCCTGGCGCCGGGCGGCGTCGGCGCTGGCGCGGGACGTCAGCGCGACGTCCAGCCAGATCCAGGCGATGACCACGTGGCCGAAGGCCTGCAGGTAGAGCGTGGCGTTGGCCAGCGCCTCCTCGGGCACGCCGGTGGCCCAGGCGGCCTTGGTGGCCGCGCCCAGGCGCTGCAGCGCGCCGCCCAGCTCACCGGCCAGCTCGGCCAGGCCGTCCACCTGGCCCGCGCGCTGCAGGGTGTCCGTGATGCGCGTGGCCAGCAGCTTCAGGCCCGCCCCGCCCTGCATCACCACCTTGCGGCCCAGCAGGTCCAGCGCCTGGATGCCGTGCGTGCCCTCGTGGATCATGTTCAGGCGGTTGTCGCGCCAGTACTGCTCCACCGGGAAATCGCGCGTGTAGCCGTAGCCGCCCAGCACCTGGATGGCCAGGCTGTTGGCCTCCAGGCACCACTGGCTCGGGAAGCTCTTGGCAATCGGCGTGAGCACCTCCAGCAGCAGCGCCGCCTCGGCCGCCGCCTCGGGCGCGCCGGTGTGCTGCTCATCCACCAGCCGCGCGCAGTACAGCGCCAGCGCCAGCGCCCCCTCGGCATACGCCTTCTGCGCCAGCAGCATGCGCTTGACGTCGGCGTGCTGGACGATGGGCACCTGCGGCCGCGAGGCGTCCTTGCCCCCCTCCGTGATGGGCCGCCCCTGCGGGCGCTGGCGCGCGTAGGCGAGCGAGGCCTCGTAGCCGGCCATGCCCAGCATGGTGGCGGCCAGGCCCACCCCGATGCGGGCCTCGTTCATCATGTGGAACATGCAGCGCAGGCCCTCGCCCGGCTGGCCGACGAGGTAGCCAATCGCGCCGGCACCGCCGCGCACCGGGTAGCGGCCTTCGCCGAAGTTCAGCAGGGTGTTGGTGGTGCCGCGCCAGCCGCACTTGTGGTTCAGCCCGGCCAGCGCCACGTCGTTGCGCTCGCCGGTGAGCTGCCCCTCGGTGTCCACCAGCTTCTTGGGCACGATGAACAGCGAGATGCCGCGCGTGCCGGGCACGGGCTTGCCGTCCGGCCCGGGGATCTTGGCAAGCACGAGGTGGATGATGTTCTCGGTGAGCTCGTGCTCGCCGGCCGAGATCCACATCTTGTTCCCCGTGAGCCGGTAGCGCGGGCCCAGCGGGTCGGCGTCGAAGCCCTCGCCGTCCGGCACCGCGCGCGTGGCCACGTCCGACAGGCTGGAGCCCGCCTGCGGTTCGCTCAGGCACATGGTGCCCGACCAGCGGCCGCTGAACTCGTTGAGCGCGAACACCCGCTGCTGCAGCGGCGTGCCGTGCGCCATCAGCAGGTTGGCATTGCCCACGGTGAGCATGCCGCTGCCGATGCTGACCGAGGCCTTGGCGAAGAAGGTGTTGGCCGCGGCCTCCACCGTGTAGGGCAGCTGCATGCCGCCGATGTCGTAGGCCTGCGCGGCGCTCAGCATGCCCGACTCGGCGTACGCCTTCCAGGCGTCGTGCGTGGCCTGCGGCAGGATCACCTTCTCGCCGTCGAAACGCGGCTCCTCGGTGTCCACCAGGCGGTTGAAGGGCTCGTACTTCTCGCGCGCGATGCGCTCGCAGGTGTCCAGCACCGAGCCGAAGGTCTCGCGCGAATGGTCCGCAAAGCGCTCACGCGCCGCGAGCTCGTCCACGCGCAGCCAGTCGTGCAGCAAAAAATCAAGCGTCGCTCGCAGCATGGTGTCCTGCCAAGGCCCCGCGCAGCGGCGGCCGTTCATCAAGTGGCGTGGTGCCGAACCGGCCCTGCGGAGGAGTGGCCGGCTTCAAGTGGCGTGCGCGGACCGGCTACGCGGGTCCGCTGCGCGAGCCCCCTCGGGGGGCAGGCCCCGCCAGGGGCCGTGGGGGCAGACAGTTACAACACCTCGAAGATGCCCGCCGCGCCCATGCCGCCGCCGATGCACATGGTGACGCACACGCGCTTGGCGCCGCGGCGCTTGCCTTCGATGAGGGCATGGCCGGTCAGGCGCTGGCCCGAGACGCCGTAGGGATGCCCCAGCGCGATGGCGCCGCCGTTCACGTTCAGCCGGTCCATGGGAATGCCCAGGCGGTCGACGCAGTACAGCACCTGCACGGCGAAGGCCTCGTTCAGCTCCCACAGGTCGATGTCGCTCACCTTCAGGCCCAGGCGGTCGAGCGCCTTGGGCACCGCGAAGACCGGGCCGATGCCCATCTCGTCGGGCTCGCAGCCTGCCACCGCGAAGCCGAGGAAGCGGCCCAGCGGCTTCAGGCCCTTGCGCTCGGCATAGGCCTCGCTCACCACCGCGCAGGCACCGGCGCCGTCGCTGAACTGGCTGGCGTTGCCGGCCGTCACCACGCCACCCGGCAGCGCCGTGCGGATGCCCTGGATGGACTCGTAGGTGGTGCCTTCGCGCAGGCCTTCGTCCACGCTCACAGTCACTTCCTTGCTGCGCAGGCCCATCACCTTGTCGGCCACGCCCGCCGTCACCGTGATCGGCACGATCTCGTCGGCGAACCTGCCGGCCGCCTGCGCCGCACAGGCCTTCTGCTGGCTCTCGGCGCCGAAGCGGTCCATGCGCTCCTTGGGGATCTGGTAGCGCTTGGCCACCTGCTCGGCCGTCTGCAGCATGGGCCAGTAGATCTCGGGCTTGTGCTCCTTGAGCCAGCTGTCCTGGAACATGTGCATGTTCATCTCCTGCTGCACGCAGGAGATGCTCTCCACGCCGCCGGCCACGTACACATCGCCCTCGCCGGCGATGATGCGCTGCGCCGCCAGGGCGATGGTCTGCAGGCCGCTGGAGCAGAAGCGGTTGACGGTCATGCCGGCCACGCCGATGGGCAGGCCGGCGCGCAGCGCCGCCTGGCGGGCGATGTTCCAGCCGGTGGCGCCCTCGGGGTTGGCACAGCCGAGGATGACGTCCTCGACGGCACCGGGGTCGATGCCGGCGCGCTGCACGGCGGCAGCCACCACATGGCCGCCGAGCGTGGCGCCATGGGTCATGTTGAAGGCGCCCTTCCAGCTCTTGGCCAGGGGCGTGCGGGCGGTGGAGACGATGACGGCTCGGCTCATGACGGAATCCTCGTGTTCGGTGCGTGGGGTGACGTGCGGTGTCGCTGGTGGCGCGGGGCGTGCGGGTTGGCCGCCGGCCTTCAGCTGAAGCTCTTGCCCTCGGCGGCCAGGCGCGCCAGCAGCGGCGCGGGCTGCCAGAAGGCGGCGTCGTCGTTCGGGTTGCGCGCAAAGCGCTTCATCGCCTGCACCACGTTGTACAGGCCCACCGTGTCCGCGTAGCACATCGGGCCGCCGCGGTGCAGCGGGAAGCCGTAGCCCGTGAGGTACACCATGTCGATGTCGGACGCACGCAGGGCGATGCCCTCCTCGAGCAGGCGGGCCCCTTCGTTCACCAGCGCGAAGACCAGGCGCTGCACGATCTCCTCGTCGCTGACCTGGCGCGGGGTGATGCCCATGGTCTGGCGGTGGTCCTCGATCATCTGCTCGACCACCGCCGAGGGGATCGCATCGCGCTTGCCGGCCTGGTAGTCGTACCAGCCGGCCCCCGTCTTCTGCCCGAAGCGGCCCATCTCGCAGAGCAGGTCGGCGGTCTTGGAGTAGCGCAGCTCGGGCTTCTCCACATAACGGCGCTTGCGGATGTACCAGCCCACGTCGTTGCCGGCCAGGTCGCCCATGCGGAACGGGCCCATGGCGAAGCCGAACTTCTCCACCGCGCGGTCCACCTGCTGCGGCGTGCAGCCCTCTTCCAGCAGGAAGCCGGCCTGGCGGCTGTACTGCTCGATCATGCGGTTGCCGATGAAGCCGTCGCACACGCCCGCCACCACGCAGGTCTTGCGGATCTTCTTGCCCAGCGCCATGACCGTGGCGAGCACGTCCTTGGCGGTCTGCTCGCCGCGCACCACCTCCAGCAGCTTCATCACGTTGGCGGGGCTGAAGAAGTGGGTGCCGATCACGTCCTGCGGGCGCTTGGTGAACGCGGCGATCCTGTTCACGTCCAGCGTCGACGTGTTGGTGGCCAGGATGGCCCCGGGCTTCATCACGGCGTCGAGCTTCTCGAACACCGCCTTCTTCACCTCCATGTCCTCGAACACGGCCTCGATCACCATGTCGGCATCGCCGATCGCGGCGTAGTCGAGCGTGGTGCCGAGCAGGGCCATGTTGGCCTCGAACTTCTCGGGCTTGAGCTTGCCCTTCTTGACCTGGGCCTCGTAGTTCTTGCGGATGGTGGCGACACCGCGCTCCAGTGCCTCCGGCTTCATCTCGAGCATCACCACCGGGATGCCGGCGGTGAGGAAGTTCATGGCGATGCCGCCGCCCATGGTGCCGGCGCCGATGATGGCGATCTTCTTCACCTCACGCAGCGGCGTGTCCTCCGGCACATCGGGGATCTTGCTCGCGGCGCGCTCGGCGAAGAAGGCGTGGCGCAGGGCCTTGCACTCGGGCGTGAACATCAGCGCGGTGAAGATCTCGCGCTCGAAAACCATGCCGTCGTCGAACTTCTTGGTCATCGCCGCTTCAACCGCGTCCACGCACTTGGCGGGCGCGGGGAAGTGCTTGGACATCGCCTTCACGGTGTTGCGCGCGAACTGGACGTAGGCGTCGGGGTTCGGATGCGTCACCTTCAGGTGGCGCACCAGCGGCAGCGGGCGCTTGTCGGCCACCTCGGTGGCGAAGGCGATCGCACCCGCCAGCAGGTCACCGTCGATGAGCTTGTCGAACAGCTTCTGGCCAGGCAGCGACGCGAGCAGCTCGCTCTTGACCGGCTCGCCGCTGACAATCATGTTGAGCGCGGTCTCCAGGCCCAGCACACGCGGCAGGCGCTGCGTGCCGCCCGCGCCCGGGATGAGGCCGATCTTCACCTCCGGCAGCGCCACGTTGGCGCCCGGTGCGGCCACGCGGTAGTGGCAGCCGAGCGCCAGCTCCAGGCCGCCGCCCATGCACACGCTGTGCACGGCGGCCACCACCGGCTTGCTGCACAGCTCCACCAGGCGAATGAGCGACAGCAGGTTGGGCTCGGCCAGCGCCTTGGGCGAGCCGAACTCCTTGATGTCGGCGCCGCCCGAGAACGCCTTGCCGGCGCCCGTGATGACGATGGCCCGGACGCTGTCGTCGGCCTGCGCCTTCTCCAGCCCCTCGGCCACGGCGCTGCGGGTCGCATGACCCAGCCCGTTGACCGGCGGGTTGTTCAGCGTGATGACGGCCACCGGGCCGTGAATCTCGTAGCTGGCGCTCATGTGCGTGTCCTCGTGCTCGTGTGCGGGATGGGAAATTAGAACGGTCGTTCGATTCTAGGAAGACCGGGAGTGCCCTCAGTGTCTCTGCGGTGACAGGCGGGTGGCTAGGTGAAACCCTGAGAGCGGCCTGCCAGGCGAGGTCCCCGAGACCGGCGGTGCACGGTGGGTGCGTCGCGGCAGGGGGCACCCGGCGGCGGCTCATGGTTCCGCGGTCGGCGCTGCGCGCCGACTGCCCTGCGGTGCTCGGCCGGAAGGCGCGCTGCTCAACTCGCTGCGTTCGCTGCGCTCACTGCGCTCGGACAGTCGCCGCGAGTCAGTTGACGATGCGCGCTGGCGCGCGCTGCCTTCCGCCCTGCGCTCCTCGGCGCTGCACAAATCGCCACCGCCGGGTACCCCCTGCCGCTTGGCGAACTGCGTGCCTGTGCGACCGCTCGCACCGCGACCCGGGTGAACGAACGGGGCATGGGGGCAGGCGCCGGGGCGAATGGGAGCGCCGAGAATCGCAGGCCGCGGGTCGGCGCGCGCCAGCGCGCTTCGTGCACTGACTCGCGGCGACTGTCCGAGCGCAGCGAACGCCAGTGAGCGAAGCGAGTTGAGCCGCGCGACCCGCGGCCGAGCATCGCAGGGCATCCTCGGCCGCCAGGCCGAGGACGCGGACGTTTGAGCCCCGGCGCCTGCCCCCATGCCCCGCGGCCGCGCTCCCGCCCTTATCCTCGCCCCTTCGCCCACAAGGCCACCCGACCCATGCCGTTCCTGAACCGCGACACCCTCGCCTGCCTGCTGGCCCTCCTCGCCGCCTCCAGCGCCACCGCGCAGGTCAGCGAAGCCCCCAAGCCCGCTCCCTGGAACGTCAACCAGCCGCCCGGCGAGACGCGCACGGCGCACATCGACACGCGCACCGGCACCTGGATGAGCGTGGACGTGAGCCCCGATGGCAAGCAGGTGGTGTTCGACCTCCTGGGCGACCTGTACCTGCTGCCCATCGAGGGCGGCCGCGCCACGCCGCTCACCCACTCCATCGCCTGGGAACACCAGGCCCGCTTCTCGCCCGACGGCCGCCAGATCGCGTTCGTCAGCGACGCCGGCGGGGGCGACAACGTCTGGGTGATGGCCGCGGACGGCAGCGACGCGCGTGCTGTCACCACCGAGGACTTCCGCCTGCTGAACAACCCGGTATGGCACCCGAGCGGGCGCTACATCGCCGCTCGCAAGCACTACACCGGCACGCGCTCGGCCGGCTCCGGTGAGATCTGGCTCTACCCGCGCGAAGGCGGCGCCAAGGGCCTGGCGCTGAACGAGAAGCCCAACTGGCAGAAGGACCTGGGCGAGCCGGCCTTCTCGCCCGACGGGCGCTGGCTGTACTACTCGCGCGACACCACGCCCGGGCGCACCTTCGAATACAACAAGGACGCCCACCAGGGCATCTTCACCATCTTCCGGCAGAACCTGGACGACGGCACGGTGGAAGCCTTCGTGCAGGGCCCCGGCGGCGCCGTGCGGCCCACGCCCTCGCCCGACGGCCAGTGGCTGGCCTTCGTGCGCCGGGTGCGCAACCAGAGCACCTTGTTCGTGAAGAACCTCGCCACCGGCGAGGAGCGCGCCGCCTGGCCGCACCTGGAGCGCGACCTGCAGGAATCGTGGTCGGTGTACGGCGTGTACCCGGCGTTCGCGTGGACGCCCGATGCCCGCGAGCTGGTGCTGTGGGCCGGCGGCAGGCTGTGGCGGGTGGACCCGTTCGCCCGCGACGCGGCGCAGGCGGCGCGCGAGATCGCCTTCCACGTGCAGGACACGCGCGAGCTGCGCCCTGCCCTGCGCGTGGCGCAGGAGGTGGCGCCGGCGCGCTTCCCGGTGCGCCAGCTGCGCTCCGTGCAGGTGGCCCCGGACGGGCGCCAGGTGGTGTACTCGGCGCTCGGCTCGCTGTGGGTGCGCCCGCTGCCCGAGGGCACGCCCCGCCGGCTGACGCGCGAGGAGGGCCGCTTCGAGTTCTTCCCCAGCCTGTCGCGCGACGGCCGGCAGGTGGTCTTCGTGGCCTGGACCGACGAGCAGCTCGGCCACGTGGTGCGGCGCGACCTGGCCAGCGGGCGCGAGACCGTGCTCACGCGCACCCCGGGCAAGTACCTGGCGCCGCGCTTCTCGCCCGACGGCCGCACGGTGGTGGTCGAGAAGGTGCGCGGCGGCACGCTGACCTCGCCCTGGCATGCGCTCGACCCGGGCGTGTGGGTGCTGCCGGCCGATGGCCAGGGTGCGCCCTGGCGGCTCACGCCCGACGGCAGCGCGCCGCAGTTCGGCGCGCGCAGCGACGAGGTCTATGTCACGCGCAGCACGCTGGACAACGAGGTGGACGCGCAGCGCAAGCTCGTGCGCATCGACCTGGCCGACCGGCGCGAGACCGAGGTGGCGCGCGGTGAGCACGTGAGCGAGTACGCCGTGTCGCCGGATGGCCGCTGGCTGGGCTTCGTGGAACGCTTCCATGCCTACGTGGCGCCCCTGCCGCGCAGCGGCAAGCCGCTGGCCGTGGGGCCCCGCATGGACGCCATGCCGGTGCGCCGGCTGGACGCGGACGCCGGCCACTCGCTGCACTGGAGCGGCGACAGCCAGCGGCTGCACTTCGCGCTGGGCGACACCTTGTTCACTGCACCGGTGGGCGCCACGCCGGGCGCCTCACCGGCCGCGCCCGCGGCCACCGGCCAGACCATCGGCTTCACGCAGGCGGCGGACAAGCCCACCGGCCGCGTGGCGCTCGCCGGCGCGCGGCTCGTCACCATGCGCGGCGACGAGGTCATCGACGACGGCGTGCTGCTCGTCGAAGGCGACCGCATCCTCGCCGTGGGCCCGGCCGGCCAGGTGCCCGTGCCGGCCGGCACCCGCGTCGTCGACGTGCGCGGCACCACCATCGTGCCCGGCTTCATCGACGCGCACTGGCACGGCCCCATGGGAGACAGCGAGATCGTGCCGCAGCAGAGCTGGGTGAACCTGGCCTCGCTGGCCTTCGGCGTGACCACCGTGCACGACCCGTCCGCCCGCAACAGCGAAGTGTTCACGCAGGCCGAGCTGCAGCGGGCCGGGCGGGTCGTGGCGCCGCGCATCTTCTCCACCGGCTCGGTGCTCTACGGCGCCAAGGCCGGCATCAGCGCCGAGGTGAACAGCCTGGACGACGCGCTGGGCCACCTGCGGCGCCAGCGCGCCGAGGGCGCCATCAGCGTCAAGAGCTACCAGCTGCCGCGGCGCGAACAGCGCCAGCAGATCCTGGAGGCCGCGCGCCGCACCGGCATGATGGTGGTGCCCGAGGGCGGCTCGCTGTTCCAGCTCAACATGGGCATGGTGGTGGACGGCCACACCGGCATCGAGCACGCCCTGCCCATCGCCGAGGTGTACGACGACGTCAGGCAGCTCTGGCCGCAGACCGCCGTGGGCTACACGCCCACGCTGAACGTGGCTTACGGTGGCCTGGACGGCGAGCACTACTGGTACGCGCGCACCGACGTGTGGACCCACCCGCTGCTCACCCGCCACGTGCCGCGCAGCCTGCTCGAATCCCGCGCCGTGCGCCGGCCCACCGCGCCGGAGGAGGATTTCAACGTGCTGCGCGTGGCGCGCACCGCCACCGCCCTGCAGCGCCTGGGCGTGAAGGTGAACATCGGTGCCCACGGCCAGCGCGAGGGCCTGGGCGCCCACTGGGAAATGTGGATGCTGGCGCTGGGCGGCATGACGCCGCTGGAGGCCCTGCGCGCGGCCACGCTCAACCCGGCCCACTACCTCGGGCTGGACCGTGACCTGGGCTCGCTGGAGCCCGGCAAGCTGGCCGACCTGGTGGTGATCGAGGGCGACGTGCTGGCCGACATCCGCGCGAGCGACCGCGTGCGCCAGGTGATGCTGGGCGGGCGGCTCTACGACGCGGCCACGATGAACGAGCTGTGGCCGCGCCAGCGCACGCGCCGGCCCCACTTCTTCGAAGGCGCGGCCGGCGTCGGCATGCCGGTGGAGGCGGCCAGCCACAGCCACGCCGACGATTGAGCGGCCGGCCGGCGCGCGCGCCCGGTCCGCGCGCCGCTCAGCCGCCGCTGCGCACCAGCCGCACCGGCAGGTGCGTGGCCCTCGGCACGTCGCTGTCGGCGTCGCCCGTGAAGGCGTCCACCGCCCAGCCGAACAGCGCGGCGTCCTGCCCGCTGGACTCCGCGCTGCGGCCGGCGGCGATGTTGCCGTAGTTGTAGGGGTTCACCGAGCGCGTGTCGACACGCGCCGTCGCCGTCCACAGCGGCCCGCCCGGCGCGGCGGGAAACAGCAGGCGGGCCTGCGCCGGCTGGCGCCGCGCGAAGCTGGCCAGGCGCTGCAGCTCGGGCACGCGCGGCAGGCGCCAGTCGCCGCCCTCGGCGCGCCGGCGCTCGGCGGCCAGCTGCTGCGCGCCTGCCAGGTCCACGCGCCGCGCGGCGCCCGTGCAGCTGCGGCCGTCCCAGCGCATGCCTTCCACGCAGCGCGCCCACACCAGCCGGGCCGCCGGCTGGTGCACCACGGCGCCCTGCGCCTGCAGCAGGGCGCCGGCGGGCGCTGACGCCGCCGACGCCGCCGAGGACGCCGGGGCCGGGCGCGGCGCCGCCGCCGCCGCGGCGCACCCCAGCATCGCCAGGGCAAGCAGGCCCGCCTCCACCGCGGCGCGGCAGCATCCGACAGGGTTCAACTGGCGTCTCCCGCGGGGGTTCCCGCCTGGGTGCCGGCCGTTTCCCCCCCCAGCGACCTCAGCTCGTCGCCCGGCGCCGGCATGCAGCCATCGGCGATCGGGTCCCAGCCGCGGCGGACGACCAGCCGGTCGCCCGCGTGGCACACCTCCACCCGCCGCGCCTCGGGCCAGCGGCGGCGCACGAACGCCTCCAGGGCATCGGGCATGCTCACCCGGTACTGGCTGCGCGCGCGGTCCTCGCCCGGGTGGTCGTCCTCGTGCAGCCAGGGCACGGCCGCGGCGGCCAGGCGCAGCGGGGGAAACACGTCGAACACCATGGGCGCGTAGCCGGCCCGGCGCAGCCAATCCTGCGCCTGCCGGCGCAGCGGCGGCGCCGAGGCATGCGCGCCGGGCGGCGGCTGCAGCGGCAGTTCGCCCCAGGCCAGGCCCAGCAGCTCGGCGACCCACTGGTTGCAGTTCTGGTAGCGCAGGCCCCAGGCGTAGGCGTTGGCGCTGTAGTCGGCGGCCAGCACGGCCAGGGCGCCGGGCGCGCTGCCGGCCAGCCGGGCCAGTGGCGCGCTCGCTGCGGGGGGCAGGAACACCACCGACACATGCCGCGCTTGCCGGTCGTCCGTGCCCAGCACGAAGCCCGCCATGCCCTGGTCGAACAGGCGGGGCACGGCGGCGTCGCAGTCGAAGTACAGCTGGCGCACTGCCCAGGGCCCGCGCGGGCTGTCACGCAGGGCCAGCCCGGCGTGCGTGAAGCGCAGGCCGAGCCAGGCGAGGTTCAGGCCGGAGCGCGAGACCAGCGCCACCGGCTCGCCGGCCGCGTCGAGCTCCTGCTTCAGCCGGGCCGCCAGCTGCAGCGCCTGGTCCTGCTGCGCGGCCGTCATGGCGCTGCCGCGGTCGCAGTAGCGCAGCGTGCCGGCCGGCGCGGCGGCCGCCATGCCAGCCAGCAGCAGCGCCGCCAGCCCGTGCCGGGCCGGCGCCAGGATCGGGCCCGCCATGCCGCGCCGCCTCAGAGCGTGACGGGGTGGGCGGCGAGTTCGCGGTGCCAGGCGTCGTCCAGCGCCAGGAAGAACGGCTCGGTGCGGTCGGCGCGCGCGAAGCGGATGCCGTAGGGCTGCGGCTGGGCCCGCACCACCTGCCCCGCGGCGAGGCCCGCGGCGTCCGCCGTGGCCGCCGGCAGCACGAGGTCGAAGCCTTCGTCCTGGCCGGCCGCCGGGACGAGCGTCAGGCGGGCGTAGCCGGCCCGGCCGGCGGCCGCGGCCACGCGCGTGACGCGGTAGTTGCCCTCGGCGCGGCGCGCAGGGCGGCTGGAGCTCTCGCTGGAGCCTTCCAGCGAGTCGGAGATGCTGCCGCTGGAGGCGGTGAGGCTCTCGGAGGCCAGGGAGGACGCGGAGCTGGCGGCCTGGGCGGCCAGCGGAGCGGCCAGGGCACAGGCGCCGGCCAGCAGGAGGAATGCAAGGCGGTTCATCCGCCGGATGATGCCTGAACCGCGGGGCGCCCTGGCGCCGCTGCGCCGGCCATGCCCGCCGGCGGCCAGGCGGGCGGCTGCCCGCCCGCCGCACGCCATGCGGCGGCCCGCTCGCGGATGCGCATGCGCTCATCGTCCGACAGCGCCGCCAGATGGCGCACCTGCATGGCGGTGCGCGGGTTGGCCGCCAGCCGGGCCTCGTGCCGGTCCAGGAAATCCCAGTACAGCGTGGTGAAGGGGCAGGCGCGCTCGCCCAGCCGCTCGCCGGGCCGGAACCGGCAGCGCGCACACAGGCTGCCGCCGCTCATGCGCTCGATGTAGCGGCCGCTGGCCACGTAGGGCTTGCTGGCCATCAGGCCGCCGTCCGCCGCCTGGCTCATGCCCAGCGTGTTCGGCAGTTCCACCCACTCCACCGCGTCCACGTAGACCGCCAGGTACCAGGCATGCACGGCCTGGGGGTCGACGCCGAGCAGCAGCGCGTACAGGCCCGTCACCATCAGGCGCTGGATGTGGTGGGCATAGCCGTGGCGCAGGGTCTGGCCGATGGCGTCGGCCAGGCAGGCCATGGGCGTGTCGCCGGTCCAGTAGAAGGCCGGCAGCGGCCCGTGCGCACCCAGCGCGTTGTGCTCCAGGTAGCCGGGCATCTGCGTCCAGTAGATGCCGCGCACGTACTCGCGCCAGCCCAGCACCTGGCGGATGAAGCCCTCCGCGCTGGCCAGCGGCACCGCACCCGCACGCCAGGCCTGCTCCGCGGCCGCCACCACCTCGCGCGCCCCCAGCAGCTTCAGGTTCATGGCGGCCGACAGGTGGGCATGCCAGAGCCAGGGTTCGCCGGGCCACAGCGCGTCCTGCCAGCGGCCGAAGCCGGGCAGGCGCTGGCCGACGAAGTGGTGCAGCGCCTGACGCGCCTGGCCGCGGGTGACGGGCCAGGCGAAGTCGTCCAGGCAGCCCGGGTGGTGGGCGAAGCGCGCACGCACCTCGGCGATCACCTCGCGGGTCAGCGCATCGGGCGGGAAGCGGCTGGGCGCGGGCACCTCCGCTGGCCCGCTGCGTGGAAAGCCCGCGCGGTTGTCGGCGTCGAAGTTCCAGCGCCCGCCCGCGGGCTGGCCGCCGTCCATCAGCACCTGGTGGCGCTGGCGCATGCCCCGGTAGAAGGTCTCCATGCGCAGGGTGCGGCGGCCGCGTGCATGGGCGGCGAAGTCGCGCACGGTGCCGAAGAAGTGGCGGTCGTCCCGCAGGTCCAGCGGCAGGCCGGCCGCCTGCGCCACGCGCCGCAGCGACGCGAGCACCCGCGCATCGCCGGGCGCCGTCATCACCAGCGCGGCGGGCCGCCAGCGCTCGATGGCCGCTGCCAGCTCGCCGGCCAGGCTGCCGCGGTTGCCCGGATCGCCGAGCCGGCGGTAGTCCAGGGGCCGGCCGGCGGCCTGCACCTCGGCCGCGAAATGCCGCATCGCGGCCAGGAACAGGGCGATGCGCGGCTGGCTCGACCACACGTGGGTGGATTCCTCCGCCACCTCGGCCATCCACACGCGGTCCTGCGCCGGGTCGAAGCCGTCGAAGGCCGAGGCATCGAGATCGAGCTGGTCCCCCAGGACCAGCACCAGGTGCCTCACGCCCCCGGGCGGCCCGCGTCGCCCGCCAGCGTGGCGAGCCAGTGCTCGGCCACCGCCTGGCCGGAGCGCCAGGCGCCCTCCACGCCGCCGCCGCCGAGGTAGTCGCCGGCCACGGCCAACCCGAGGGCGTCGTCGCACCAGGGGGCCGGCTGGGCGGCGACGCTGCGCGCCGACTGGGCATACCGCCAGCGGTGCACCCAGCTGCCGCGCCAGCGCACGCCCTCGCCCAGCAGCGCCTGCACGGCGGGACGCAGCGCCGCCTCCACCGCCTCGGGCGCAGCCTCCAGCCACAAGCGGCTCCATTCGGCGGTGGCGTGCGCCACCCAGGGTGTCCATCCCGGAGGGGCCGCGCGGCCGGGCCGGGTGTCCTGGCGCAGCAGCCAGGCCAGGGGGCCGCGCGGGGGCCGGCACACGTCCCAGGCCGGCGCCTCCGGGGTGTGCTCGGCCACGCCCAGCCAGGTCCAGCAGGGCTGCAGCGCCCAGTGGCGCGCCTCGTGCGCCCAGTCGGGCCGGTGCTCCAGCAGCCACGGCGCGGCCTGCGCGGGCGGCACGGCCACCACCACGTGGGTGAAGCCGTCCACCACGCCCACCGGCGCATCCGCATGGACGGCCCATCGCCCGCCCCGGCGCACCAGCTGCACGACCTGGGCGTTCAGGTGCACCGGCACCCCGGCGCACAGCTGCGCGCACCAGCGTGTCATGCGCGGCTGCGCGAGCCAGGCCGCCTCCTGCTCCAGTGGCTGGAAGCTGTCCGGCGCCCAGCGCGGGGACCATGGCACCAGCCAGCCGGCGCCGGCGGCCTCGTCCACGGCAGCGGCGAAGCCGGGCGACCGGGCGGTGAAAAAGGGCGCACCGTGGTCGAACGCCACCTCCTGGTCGGTGCCATCCGGCCCGGGCAGCACGACGCGCCGCGTGGCCAGCCGGCCGCCCACGCCCCGCGCCTTGTCGAACAGCACCACCTCGACGTCGGCCCGGGCCAGCCGGGCCGCGCAGGCAGCCCCCGCCATGCCGGTCCCCACGACGGCCACGCGCGGGCGACTCATGAGGAAACTCCCGATGCACACATGCGACGGACTGTAGGCAAATCCGAGTCACCTGGCCCGAGAAGTGCCATTGCCCGAGCGTTTCACCGCCACATTACGAGTCAACCCGTGGTCACGTCATCCCCGTCGCTCCCCTCCCCCGACCGCCCGGTGTACCGCAGCGGTGCCGTCGCCCGCATGGTGGGCATGCCGGTCACCACCTTGCGCGTCTGGGAACGGCGCTACGGCCTGGGCGACGGCACGAGCACGGCGGCCGGCCACCGGCTCTACAGCACGGCCGATGTCCAGCGCCTGGCGACCTTGCGCCGCCTGACCCAGCTGGGCCACGCCATCGGCTCGCTGGTGCACCTGGACGCCGACGGCCTGCAGGCGGTGGCCAGCACGCATGCGAGCGCCCGTGCCGCGCAGTTGCCGCCCGGGCACCGCCCACAGGCCGGGCCGCGGCCGGCCCGTCCCGCCTGGGTGGTGGTCGGGCGCGCCCTGGCCCGGCGGCTGCAGCGGGCGGCTCCGGGCCTGCTGCCGGCCTTGGTGCTGCGCGACGCACCGGCGGACGACCCGCCGGCCCATCCTCCGGCCGACGCGCCGGCCCTGTTCCTGGCCTCGCTGGCCACCCTGCGGCACGAGGAGCTGGCCCAGCTGCAGCGGGCGGCCTCTGCCTGGGGGGCACCGCAGCTGGCGGTGGTGTACGGCTACGCCGAGCGCAGCGCGCTGGCGGCGGCCCGCGCAGCGGGGCTGTGGCTGTGCCGCCAGCCGCAGGACGACGAGGCCCTGGCGGCCTGCCTGGCGCAGTGGAACGCGGCGCTGGCCGAGGCCGAGCCGGCCGGGCTGCCTGCGGCCGCCGCCCGCGCCGAGGGGCCGGGCGGGCCGGACGCCCCGCCGCCGCGCCGCTACGACGACCTGACGCTGACGGACATCGCCGCGCTGTCACCCACCATGGCGTGCGAATGCCCGCGGCACGTGGCCGACCTGCTGATGCAGCTGTCGCACTTCGAGGCCTACAGCGGCGGGTGTGCGCAACGCGACGCGGCCGATGCGGCCGTGCACCGGGACCTGCAGCGCACCGCCGGCCTGGCGCGCGCGCTGTTCGAGGACGCGCTGGAGCGCCTCGCGGTGCACGAGGGCCTGGTGCTGCCGCGCGCCGGCGCCGGCTAGACCTCCAGCCACTCCTTGCGGATGTAGGCGTCGGCCTTCAGCGACTCGGGCGTGCCCTCGAACACGATCTGGCCATGCCCCATGACGAGGCAGCGCTCGGACACCTCCAGCGCGATGGTGAGCTTCTGCTCGACCAGCAGCACCGAGATGCCCCGGCGCTTGAGCTCGCGCAGGTAGTCGGCCACCAGCTCCACGATCTTGGGCGCCAGCCCTTCGGTGGGCTCGTCGATCATGATGAGGTCGGGGTCGCCCATCAGGGTGCGGCACAGGGTGAGCATCTGCTGCTCGCCGCCGGAGAGCACGCCCGCCTCGGTGTGCTGGCGCTCCTTCAGCCGCGGGAACATGGCGTACATGTCGTCGAAGTCCCAGCGCCCGCGGCGGCGCGCACTCTTCTGCCCGAGCAGCAGGTTCTGGTGCACCGTGAGCTTGGGGAAGATGTCGCGGTTCTCGGGCACGTAGCCCAGGCCCAGGTGGGCGATCTCGAAGGCCTTGCGGCCCACCAGCTCCTG
The DNA here is from genome assembly GCF_041918995.1 of Ideonella sp. Classification (GTDB taxonomy): domain Bacteria; phylum Pseudomonadota; class Gammaproteobacteria; order Burkholderiales; family Burkholderiaceae_C; genus Ideonella. The sequence goes on from NZ_JAYRUN010000006.1 coordinate 158,096, forward strand.
GCCGCGCCAGCGCACCGAGCCGGTGGCGTCCACCAGGCCCATGATGGCCTTGACGGTGGTGGAGCGGCCGGAGCCGTTGCGGCCCAGCAGGCTGACGATCTCGCCCTCGCCCACGCCCATGCGCACGCCATGCAGCACGTGGCTCTTGCCGTAGTAGGCATGCAGGTTGTCCACCTGCAGCAGCGCCCCGGCCGCTGGGCCCGCAGCCGCGCTGGCGGCCTCGTGCAGCGAGGTGACGCTCATGCCTGGGCCTCCGCCGCCTGCGCATGCGCGAGCACCGAGCCGAGGTAGGCCTCCTGCACGCGCGCGTTGGACCGCACGCGGTCGGGCGTGTCGAAGGCGAGCACCTCCCCGTACACCAGCACGGCGATGCGGTCGGCCAGGCCGAACACCACGCCCATGTCGTGCTCCACCGTGAGCAGGGTGCGGCCCACGGTCACTTCGCGGATGAGCTGCACGAAGCGGCTCGTCTCGCTCTTGCTCATGCCCGCCGTCGGCTCGTCCAGCAGGATGACGCTGGAGCCGCCGGCGATGGTGAGGCCCACCTCCAGGGCCCGCTGCTCGGCGTAGGTGAGGTTCATGGCGAGGTGGTCGCGCTTGCGCTCCAGGTGGATCATCTCCAGCACCTGCTCGGTGCGCTCGTTCACGTCGCGCAGGTTGGCCAGGAACTTCCAGAATTCGTAGCGGTGGCCCATGGCCCACAGCAGGGCGCAGCGGATGTTCTCGAACACCGACAGGCGGCCGAACAGGTTGCTCACCTGGAAGCTGCGCGACAGCCCGGCGCGGTTGATCTCGAACGGCGTCATGCCCTGGATGGGCCGGCCATGCAGCAGGATGTCGCCGCGGGTGGGCCCGAAGCGGCCGCTGATGAGGTTGAACAGCGTGGACTTGCCGGCGCCGTTGGGGCCGATGATGGCCACGCGCTCGCCGGCCTGCACGGACAGGTTCACCCCGCGGATGATCTCCGTGCGGCCGAAGCTCTTGGTGACGCCGCGCAGCTCGATGGCCGGCGCCGCGCCGCTGGGCGAAGGGGATGGGTTCACATCGACTCCCGGCGCTTGATTTCCTTCTCGATCTCCGACTGCGCCTCGCCCCATTCGTGGACGAAACGCCGGCGGGCCAGCTCGAACAGCACCAGGCCGGTGGCCGCGACGAACGCAATGCCCACCCAGGTGTCGGTGTGCTGCAGGTCGAGCACGGTGCCGAAGAACTTCACGCCCCCCTCGCCGGAGCTGTCGAGCTGCAGCTGGTAGACGATCTCCACCACCGCCGCCAGCGCCGCCAGCAGCACCGCCCCCGCGCCGCCGAGCGCCAGGTAGGCCGTCCACAGCCGGCCCAGCCGGCCGAAGGCCGCCACGTGCAGGTTCATCATGATGAGGCTGGCCACGCCGCCCGGCGCGTACATCACCATGAACAGGAAGACGAAGCCCAGGTAGATCTGCCAGGCCGGCGTGATCTCGGACAGCAGCACCGAGGACAGCACCAGCAGCACCGCGCCGATGATCGGCCCGAAGAAGAAGGTGGCGCCGCCGAGGAAGGTGAACAGCAGGTAGCCGCCCGAGCGGATGGCGCTGACCGTCTCGGCCGTGACGATCTCGAAGTTGATCGCCACGAACGAGCCGCCGATGCCCGCGAAGAAGCCCGCGATCATGAAGGCCAGGTAGCGCACCTTGCGCGTGTCGTAGCCGATGAACTCCACACGCTCCGGGTTGTCGCGCACGGCGTTGAGCATGCGGCCCAGCGGCGTGCGCGTGAAGGCGAACATGGCCGCCGTGCACACGAAGCAGTAGAACGCGATCAGGTAGTACACCTGGATCGACGGCCCGAAGGTCCAGCCGAAGAGCTGGGTGTCGTAGACCCGGTTGGCGCTGATGCCGCCCTCGCCGCCGAAGAACTCGGGGAACATCAGCGACATGGCCGCCACCAGCTCGCCCACACCCAGCGTGATCATGGCGAAGGGCGTGCCGGCCTTCTTGGTGGACGGGTAGCCCAGCAGCGCCGCCACGCCCAGGCCGGCGAGGCCGCCCACCAGCGGGATCAGCGGCAGCGGGATGGGCAGCGAGCCCGCGCTGGCGAGGTTCATCGCGTGCACGGCGAAGAACGCCCCCAGCCCCGTGTACACCGCATGGCCGAAGCTCAGCATGCCGCCCTGGCCGAGCAGCAGGTTGTAGCTGAGGCAGATGATGACCATGTAGCCGATCTGCGAGAGCAGCGTCAGCGACAGGCCGCTGGTGAACAGCCTGGGCGCCACGGCCAGCAGCAGGGCGAAGCCGCCCCACACGAGCCACCGGCCGACGTCGTGGGGCTTCCACTCGTAGGTGGCGCGCGCCGGCGGCGCGGCGGGGGCGGCCCGGCCGCCGAGCGCGCCCGCGGGTTGGTCAGACAGGGTCTTCATGGAATCAACCTTCGCGCGTGCCCATGAGGCCGCGCGGGCGGAACACCAGCATCAGCACCAGCAGGAGGAACGGCAGGATGGGCGCCACCTGCGAGATCTTGAGCTTGAGCAGGGCGTAGCCGAAGGTGCCTGCATCCGCGGGCGTGCCCATCCAGGCCAGCAGGTCGAGCGCCGAGTGGTCGAGCGCCACCGCCAGGCTCTGCAGCACGCCAATCAGCAGCGAGGCCAGGAAGGCCCCCGCCAGCGAGCCCATGCCGCCGACCACCACCACCACGAACACGATGGCGCCCACCGCGGCGGCCATGCCCGGCTCGGTGACGTAGGTGTTGCCGCCGATCACGCCGGCCAGCCCGGCCAGCGCCGCGCCGCCGCCGAAGACCAGCATGAACACGCGGGGCACGTTGTGGCCCAGGGCCTCCACCATGTCCGGGTGCGTCAGGGCCGCCTGGATCACCAGGCCCACCCGGGTGCGCGTGAGCAGCAGCCACAGGCCCAGCAGCATGAGCAGCGCCATCAGCATGATGAAGCCGCGCGAGCGCGGGAACTGCGTGCCGAACAGGGTGAACAGCGGCCCCTCCAGCTGGGCCGGCAGCGCGTAGGGCACGGCCGCGCGCCCCCACACCAGCTGCACCAGCTCGAGGATGACGAAGCTCAGGCCGAAGGTGATGAGCAGCTCCGGCACATGGCCGAACTTGTGCACGCGGCGCAGCGCGAAACGCTCGAACAGCGCCCCCAGCACGCCCACCGCCAGCGGCGCCAGCACCAGCGCCGGCCAGAAGCCCACCCAGCGCGAGAAGGTGTAGCCCAGGTAGGCGCCCACCATGTAGAAGCTGGCGTGCGCGAAGTTGAGCACGCCCATCATGCTGAAGATGAGCGTCAGGCCGGAGCTGAGCATGAACAGCAGCAGCCCGTAGCTGATGCCGTTGAGCAGCGAGATGGTGAGCGCCTCGAGCGTCATGGGGGCAGGCGGAAGGAGGAGGAAGGGGCCGCGCGGGGCGGAAAAAAGGGCCCGTTCGCCAGCGGCGTGCGGGCCCTTCGGCGTGCCGGCAGCGGCGCAGCGACCGTCAGGACGGGCGCTTCATCTGGCAGGACGTGGGCGTGCTGGACACGTACGAGGGGTACATCTTGGTCAGCGCGAAGGTGTTGCCCGTGTCCTCCACGTTGTACGGGTTCTTCGCGTCGGTCTTCTGCCAGGTGGCGAAGAACAGCGGCTGCTGCAGCTGGTGGTCGGCCGCGCGCATGGTGACCTCGCCGGCGTAGCTGCGCACGGTGAGCCCTTCCATGGCCCGCGCCACCTTCACCGGATCGGTGGACTTCGCCTTGGCGATGGCCGCGTCCAGCACCGCGAACACGTGCAGCACGGTGGACGTGGAGAAGTCCTGCTTGTACTTGGCCTTGAAGGCGTCGCGGAAGGCGGTGTAGTCGCCCGGCAGGTTGCTGTACGAGCCGTACATGCTGGTGATCTTGCCCGACAGCGCGTTGCCGATGGCGGTGGGCGTGCCCTGGGCGCCCGCGTAGTAGGTGTACCACTTGGCGTCCAGGCCGGCGTCCTTGGCGGCCTTGATCAGCAGCGACAGGTCCTGGCCCCAGTTGCCGGTGACCACCGTGTCGGCGCCGCTCTGCTTGATCTTGGCGATGTAGGGCGCGAAGTCCTTCACCTGGCCGATCGGGTGCAGTTCGTCGCCCACCACCTGGACGTTGGGCGCCTTGCGCTTGATGATTTCCTTCGTGTACTGCGCCACCTGGTGGCCGTGGGCGTAGTTCTGGCCGATCACGTACACCTTCTTGACCGACGGATCCTCGGTCATGGCGGTGACCATGGCCTCCATCTTCATGGAAGTGTCGGCGTCGAAGCGGAAGTGCCAGAAGCTGCACTTGGCGTTGGTCAGCTCGGGGTCGACGGCGGCGTAGTTGAAGAACACCACCTCCTTGCCCGGGTTGCGCTCGTTGTGCTTGTTGATCGCGTCGATCAGGGCCGCCGCGGCGCCGGAGCCGTTGCCCTGGGCCACGTAGCGGTAGCCCTGGTCGATGGCGGCCTTCAGCACGTTCAGCGTCTCCTGGGGGGACGCCTTGTTGTCGAACGCGGTCACCTCGTACTTCACGCCGGTCTTCGCGCTGGAGCGCTCGGCGGCCAGCTGGAAGGTGCGCAGGATGTTCTGCCCGATGTTGGCGAACGGCCCCGACTGCGGGTCGATGAAGGCGATCTTCACCGTCTCGCCCGCCTGGGCGAAGGCCAGGCCGCCGTGCAGCAGCAGGGCGGCGCCCATCGTCAGGCTCGTCAGGGTCCAGGAACGACGCGTTGCCATGGGGAGTCTCCTTGTGTGCGGTGCAGCGTGGCCGCACGGTAGCGGCGAATCGCATCAGGCGGCTTCAGGAGTTCCCCGAACCGCCCTGTCGCGGGCGGGACAGGCGCCTTCAGGCGGCCGGCAGCTGGTGGTCCTTGAACTGGTCGCGCAGCTTGAGCTTCTGCACCTTGCCGGTGGCCGTGTGCGGGATCTCCGGCACGAACACCACGTCGTCGGGCACCTGCCACTTGGCGATCTTGCCCTCGAAGAAGCCCAGCACGTCCTCTCGCGTGAGCGTGACGCCCGGCTTGAGCACCACCACCAGCAGGGGCCGCTCGTCCCACTTGGGGTGCCGGCACGCGATGGCGGCGGCTTCGTGGATGCCGGGATGCGCCATGGCGATGTTCTCCAGGTCGATGGAGCTGATCCATTCGCCGCCGGACTTGATCACGTCCTTGCTGCGGTCGGTGATCTGCATGAAGCCGTCGGCGTCGATCGTGGCCACGTCGCCGGTGGGGAACCAGCCGGGCTCGCCGTCCACGCTGACCAGGGGGGATTCCGGCCGGCCGAAGTAGCTGCCGATCACCCACGGGCCGCGCACCACGAGGTTGCCGGAGGCTTGGCCGTCCCAGGGCAGGGACCGCCCGGCGTCGTCGATGATGGCCATGTCGATGCCGTAGATGACCCGCCCCTGCTTTTCCAGCAGGCGCTGCTGCGCGTCGTGCGGCAGGCTGTCGTGCTTGCTCTTGAGCTTGGACAGGGTGCCCAGCGGGCTCAGCTCGGTCATGCCCCAGGCGTGGATGACCTCCACGCCGAAGTCCTCCTGCAGCGTCTTCATCATCGCGGGCGGGCAGGCCGAGCCGCCGATCACCGTGCGCTTGAAGCTGCTGAACTTGAGCCCCTGCGCCTTCATGTGGGTGATCAGGCCCAGCCAGACGGTGGGCACGCCGGCCGAGAAGGTCACCTGCTCCGCCTCGAACAGCTCGTACAGCGACTTGCCGTCCAGGTGCGGGCCGGGGAACACCAGCTTCGCCCCCACCAGGGCGCCGGAATAGGGCAGGCCCCAGGCGTTGACGTGGAACATGGGCACCACCGGCAGGATCACGTCGCGGGCCGAGCAGTCCATGGCGTCGGGCAGCGCCGAGCCATAGGCGTGCAGCACGGTGGAGCGGTGGCTGTACACGGCGCCCTTGGGGTGGCCCGTGGTGCCGGACGTGTAGCAGATGCTGGACGCGCTGTTCTCGTCGAGCACCGGCCAGTCGTAGGCGCCGTCCTCGGCGTCCACCAGCTCCTCGTAGCACAGCAGGCCGGGGATGGCGGTCTGCGCCGGCATGTGCGCGCGGTCGCTCATCAGCACGAAGTGCCGCACCGAGCCCATCGCCGGTGCCAGCTTCTCGATCAGCGGCAGGAAGGTCAGGTCGAAGAAGAGCACCTGGTCCTGCGCGTCGTTGGCGATCCAGGCGATCTGCTCCGGGAACAGCCGCGGGTTGATGGTGTGCAGCACCAGGCCCGAGCCGGAGGCGCCGTAGTACAGCTCCAGGTGGCGGTAGCCGTTCCAGGCCAGCGTGCCGACCCGGTCGCCCAGGCCGCAGCCCAGCCGGGCCAGGGCCTGCGCCACCTGGCGCGAGCGCTTCTCCACCTGCGCCCAGGTGGTCCGGTGCACGTCGCCCTCGACGCGCTTGGACACGATCTCGGTGTCGGCGCTGTGGCGGGCGGCATGGCGGATCAGCGACGAGATCAGCAGCGGCATGTGCATCATCTGGCCGGCCAGAGCGGTCATGGGGTGTCTCCTGCAGGTTAAAAGGTCGACCCGCATCTTAGAACCGGCCGCGGCGGTGTCTGTCCCGACCGCGTCAAGGCGCCGCAGGGTCGGCCCGCGGCGGCCACAAGACCCCGCCGCCCACACGATGCGCGCCGCTTCCTACACTGCCGTGGATGACCGCGCGCCCGCTCGCCCCGCCCGCCACGGCCGCCGCCCCTGCGGCGCTGCCCTGGACGCACCGCTTCGCCACGCTGGGCCCGGCGTTCTTCACCGAGATGTCGCCGGCCGGACTGCCCGAGCCGCACTGGGTGGCCTGGAGCGACGACTGCGCGGCGGCCCTGGGCTGGCCGGCCGGCTGGCGCGAGCCCGGCTTCCCCGGGCCCGGCGCGCCGCCGGCGCTGGACGTGTTCAGCGGCCGTGCGCTCTGGCCGGGCATGCGGCCGCTGGCGTCCGTCTACAGCGGCCACCAGTTCGGCGTGTGGGCCGGCCAGCTGGGCGACGGCCGGGCGCTGTGGCTGGGCGAGCTGGACACTCCCGCCGGCCCGCAGGAACTGCAGCTCAAGGGCGGCGGCCGCACGCCCTACTCGCGCATGGGCGACGGCCGGGCGGTGCTGCGTTCGTCCATCCGGGAATTCCTCTGCTCGGAGGCCATGCACCACCTGGGGGTGCCCACCACACGCGCCCTGTGCGTCACCGGGTCGGCCCTGCCAGTGCGGCGCGAGCGCATCGAGACGGCGGCCGTCGCCACCCCGGGGGCGCCGAGCTTCATCCGCTTCGGCCACTTCGAGCACTTCGCCCACCACGGGCTGCCCGACGAGCTGCGCGCGCTGGCCGACCACGTCATCGCCCACCACTACCCCGCCTGTGCCCAGGCCGAGCGGCCGGTGCTGGCGATGCTGCGCGCCGTCACCGAGCGCACCGCGCGGCTCATGGCGCACTGGCAGGCGGTGGGCTTTGCCCACGGCGTTATGAACACGGACAACATGTCCATCCTGGGCCTGACCATCGACTACGGCCCCTTCGGCTTCCTCGACGGCTTCGACCCCGGCCACATCTGCAACCACTCGGACGAGCGCGGCCGCTACGCCTTTGCCGCGCAGCCGCAGGTGGCGTGGTGGAACCTGCACGCCCTGGCCCAGGCCCTCGCGCCGCTGGTGGACGACGACGTGGACGCCCTCCACGACGCCCTGTCGCCCTACCCCGCCACGTTCAGCCAGGCGATGACCGGCCACATGCGGGCCAAGCTCGGGCTGGCGCAGGCCGAGCCCGACGACGCCGCGCTCATCGACGACTGGCAGCGCCTGCTGGCGTCCGAGCGCGTGGACTACACCATCGCCCACCGGCGGCTGTGCGACTGGCAGCCCGCCGAGCCCCACGCCAGCGGCGGCGTGCGCAACCTGTTCATCGACCGCGACGCCTTCGACGCCTGGTCCGGCCGCTACGCCGCCCGCCTCGCCCGCGAGGCCAGCCAGGACAACGACCGCGCCGCCCGCATGCGCCGGGCGAACCCCAAGTTCGTGCTGCGCAACCACCTGGCCCAGGCCGCCATCGAACGCGCCGAGCAGGGCGATTTCGCCGAGACCATGCGCCTGCTCGGGGTGCTGCAGCGTCCGTTCGACGAGCAGCCCGAGCACGAGGCCGACGCCGGCTTCCCGCCCGACTGGGCGCGCCACATCGAAGTGAGCTGTTCCTCATGAAGCACGACACCCCCCATCCCATCGACGACCCGCGCTACCCGGTGCGCAAGACCGACGCCGAGTGGCGCGCCCAGCTCTCGCCGACCGAGTACGCCGTCGCGCGCCAGGCCGCCACCGAGCGCGCCTTCACCGGCCGCTTCTGGGACCACTGGCAGGACGGCGTCTACCGCTGCGTCGGCTGCGGCGAGGTGCTGTTCGAGTCCGCGACCAAGTTCGACGCCGGCTGCGGCTGGCCCAGCTACTGGCAGGCCGTGGACGACGGGCGCATCGAACGCGTGGTCGACACCTCCCACGGCATGACCCGCGTGGAGGTGCGCTGCGCGCGCTGCGGCTCGCACCTCGGCCATGTGTTCGACGACGGCCCGGCGCCCACCGGCGAGCGCTTCTGCATCAATTCGGCCGCCATCCGCTTCGACGAGGACGCCGCCCCGCCCGGGGCGGAGGCAGACGCCGGGGCGCGCGGGTAGACTCCCGCGTCGCTCGAGCACCCGGGCCTCGCCCCCGAAGGCCACCGATTCCCCATGAAGCTGCTGTTCGACTTCCTGCCGCTCGTGCTGTTCTTCGCCACCTTCCGGGTGGCGGAGGGTCGCCCCGAAGAGGCCGCCGCGTTCGCCACCGAGTACTTCGGCGCCCTGGTCTCGGGCGGCGTGGTGGGCACGCGCGAGGCGCCGGTCCTGCTGTCCACGCTGGTGGTCATCCTCGCCACGCTGGGCCAGGTGGCCTGGCTCAAGCTGCGCGGCCGCAAGGTGGACGTGATGCTGTGGGTGAGCCTGGCGCTGGTGGTCGTGCTGGGCAGCCTGACGGTCTGGTTCCACAACGACACCTTCATCAAGTGGAAGCCCAGCGGCCTGTACTGGAGCTTCGGCCTGGTGTTCTGGGCCAGCCAGGCGCTGTTCGGCAAGAGCCTGCTCAAGACGCTGATGGGCGAGCAGCTGGTGCTGCCCGAGGCCGTCTGGCGCCGGCTCAACCTCGCGTGGGTGCTGTTCTTCGGCTGCATGGGCCTGCTCAACCTGTGGGTGGCCTACCACTTCGAGACCAGCACGTGGGTCAACTTCAAGGTCTTCGGCACCACCGGCCTGATGTTCGCCTTCGTGATCGGCCAGGGGCTGTACCTGGGCCGCTACCTGACGCGCGACGACGCCGCGCCGGCACCGTCGGACACCGCGCCCGGCGCCGGCGCCAAGGGGGTGGACCGATGAGCCGGCCGCACGTCAGCGCCGCCGCCGTGGAGGCCTGCCTGCGCGAGCGCCTGCAGCCCGAGGAGCTGCAGGTGAACGACGACAGCGCGGCCCACGCCGGCCACGCGGGCGCGCGCGAAGGCAGCCACCTGAGCGTGCGCATCGTCAGCGCGCGCTTCGCCGGGCTGGGGCGCGTGGCGCGCCATCGCCTCGTGTATGATGCCTTGAGCACCTTGATGCCCCAGGGCATCCACGCGCTGGCGATCGACGCACGCGCGCCTGCCGAGCCCTGATGGCGCGGCGCCGGCTCCCCCGCCGGGCGTCGCTCCCACCGTGGGCCGCCTGCCGCACACCCTGGGCGTCAGGTCATACTCTCCCCTTTCTCAACCTCTCGTCCATCGCTGACACCCTCGTCACGAGCGACCCTACGAAGGCGACACGCATGAAGCTGAAATCCTCCGCTGCCCTGGCCGCTGCCCTGCTGCTGCCGCTGGCCGTGCACGCGCAGAACGTGGCCGTGGTCAACGGCAAGGCCGTTCCCAAGTCCCGCGTCGACGCCCTGCTCAAGCAGGCCACCCGCGGCGGCCAGCCGGTGACGCCCGAGTTGCAGCAGCGCGCGCGCGACGAGGTCGTCATGCGCGAGATCTTCGTGCAGGAAGCCGAGAAGCGCGGCATCGCCGCGTCGGCCGCCTACAAGGAACAGATGGAACTGCTGCGCCAGAGCGTGCTGATCCGCGAGCTGTTCGAGGACTTCAAGAAGAAGAACCCCGCCACCGAGGCGGAGGCCAAGGCGGAGTACGACCAGTTCAAGGCCGCCCAGAGCGGCACCGAATACCGCGCCCGCCACATCCTGGTGGAATCCGAAGACGAGGCGAAGAAGCTGATCGCCGAGATCAAGGGCGGCGCCAAGTTCGAGGACCTGGCCAAGAAGCACTCCAAGGACACCGGCTCGGCCGAGAACGGCGGCGACCTCGATTTCGCCAAGGCCGACAACTACGTGCCCGAGTTCAGCGGCGCCATGACCAAGCTGAAGAAGGGCGAGATGACCGAGACCCCGGTCAAGAGCCAGTTCGGCTTCCACATCATCAAGCTCGACGACACCCGTGAAGCCAGCTTCCCGGCGTTCGACGAGGTGAAGCCGCAGCTGATGGCCCGCGTGGAGCAGATGAAGGTGCAGAAGTACCAGGAGAGCCTGAAGAAGGCGGCCAAGACGAACAACTACCAGTTCATGGCCGAATGACCGGCCGCTGAGCCCACGCGCCTGTCCACCGGGGCGCGGCTCACCCTCCCGCACGGCGCCTTCTGGGCGCCGTGTGCGTTTCTGGGGGGACGCGCGCGACGCCGCGGCGCCAGCCGGGACCGCATGTATCATCCATCGCTGTTCGTGATGACTGCTACATGACCGACTGGCTTGTCCTCGCCGCCACCCTGCCCACCCACCCGAGCGCCTTGCGTGTGCGGGTGTGGCGTGCGCTGAAGGCCACCGGGGCGGGCACCCTGCGCGACGGCGTGTACCTGCTGCCCGCGCACGCGCCGGGCGCGGCGGTGCTGCGCGAGCTGGCGGCCACGGTCACGGGCCATGGCGCCACCGCCCACCTGCTGTCCGTGCAGCCCGTGGACGCGGCGCAGGACACCGTCTTCCGTTCCCTGGTGGACCGCACCGACGCCTATGCGGTGCTGCACCAGGCCCTGCGCGATGCGCGCCAGCAGCTGCCCGAGCTGGGCGCCACGGAGGCGCGGCGCCTGTGGCGCACGCTGTCGCGCCAGGTGGCGGAGCTGCGGGCGATCGACTTCTTCCCCGGCCATGCCGCCGCCAAGGCCGACGCCGGCCTGGAGGCGCTGCAGCAGGAGATCGACCGGCGGCACAGCCCCGGCGAGCCCACGGGCGAGCCGGCGACACCCATGCCGCGCCTGGCGCGGGCGGATCACCAGGGCCGGCGTTGGGCCACCCGGCGCCGGCCCTGGGTGGACCGGCTGGCCACCGCCTGGCTGATCCAGCGCCGGGTCGACCCCGAGGCACGCTTCCTGTGGCTGGACCGCCCCGCCGATTGCCCGCCCGATGCCCTGGGCTTCGATTTCGACGGGGCGCGCTTCACCCATGTGGGCGAGCGGGTGAGCTTCGAGGTGGTCGCCGCCAGCTTCGGCCTGGCGGACGAGCCGGCCATCGCCCGGCTGGGCGCCATCGTGCGCTGCCTGGACACCGGTGCCGGCGCCCCGCAGGACGAGGCCGCCGGCGTCGAGCTGATGGTGCGCGGCCTGCACGCCCGCCATGCCGACGACGACACCCTGCTGGCCGCCGCCCTGCCCCTGTTCGACACCCTGCACGCTGCCCTGGAGCCCCCCCGATGACCGACCCGGCCGCCCTGCCCGACACTGCCCCGCCCGCGCCCCCGCCCCCGCCCAGCTTCGGCGAGGCACTGCGCTACTGGTGGCGCCTGGGTTTCATCAGCTTCGGCGGGCCGGCGGGCCAGATCGCGCTCATGCACGAGGAGCTGGTCGAGCGCAAGCGCTGGATCTCCGAGGGCCGCTTCCTGCACGCGCTGAACTACTGCATGGTGCTGCCCGGGCCCGAGGCGCAGCAGCTGGCCACCTACATCGGCTGGCTCATGCACCGGTCCTGGGGCGGCGTGGTCGCCGGCGGCCTGTTCGTGCTGCCCTCGCTGTTCATCCTGATCGCGCTGTCGTGGGTGTACATGGCCTGGGGCCAGGTGCCCGCGGTGGCCGGCCTGTTCTACGGCATCAAGCCGGCCGTCACGGCGCTGGTGGTGCATGCGGCCTGGCGCGTCGGCTCGCGCACCCTGCGCAATGCCTGGCTGTGGGCCATCGCGTCGGCCGCCTTCGTGGCGATCTTCGCGCTCGACGTGCCGTTCCCGCTCATCGTGCTGGCCGCCGGCCTGGCCGGCGCCCTGGGCGGGCGGCTCGCGCCGCAGCACTTCCGTGCCGGCGGCGGCCACGGCGGAAAGCACGCCAGCGCCGGCCCCGCGGTGATCGACGACCACACCCCCGTGCCGCCGCATGCGCGCTTCCGCTGGGGCCGCTTCTGGCGCGTGCTGGTGCTGTTCCTCGGCCTGTGGGTCCTCGTCCTGGGCGGGCTGGTCGCCGTGTACGGCTGGCAGGGCACGCTCACCCAGATGGGCTGGTTCTTCACCAAGGCCGCCCTGCTCACCTTCGGCGGCGCCTACGCGGTGCTGCCCTACGTGTACCAGGGCGCGGTGGACCACTACCAGTGGCTGACCGCCACCCAGATGATCGACGGGCTGGCGCTCGGCGAAACCACCCCCGGCCCGCTGATCATGGTGGTGGCCTTCGTGGGCTTCGTGGGCGGCTGGAACCAGGCGCTGTTCGGTCCCGAGCACACCCTGCTGGCGGGCGCGGTGGCGGCCACGGTGGTGACCTTCTTCACCTTCCTGCCCTCGTTCCTGTTCATCCTGCTGGGGGCGCCCTTCATCGAGACCACCCACGGCCAGCTGCGCTTCACGGCGCCGCTCACCGGCATCACCGCCGCCGTGGTGGGGGTGATCGTGAACCTCGCCGTGTTCTTCGCCTGGCACGTGCTGTGGCCGCAGGGCTGGGCCGGCCGCTTCGAGTGGGCGGCCGCCGTGATCGGGGTGGGCGCGGCCATCGCCCTGTTCCGTTTCAAGGCCGGCGTCATCCCCGTCATCGCGGGCGCCGCGCTGGCAGGCCTCGCCTGGAGCCTGGCCATCGCGCCCCGCCTCGCCGGCTGAGTCGGCGGCCGTCGCGGCGCGCCCGCGCCGGGCTACGTCTTCGTCCAACTGGCTGGAGCCTCCCTCCCGGAGGGAGGCTGGAGGGTGCCGCCAAACGTGCTGGAGCCCCCTCCCGGAGGGGGCTGGGGGAGCAGGCGTTAGCCGCCACGGGCGGCTGCGTCAAGCAGCCGCCCGGCCTCGATGTGCAGCTGGCGCTCGCAGCGCTCGGCCAGCGCGCGGTCGTGCGTCACCATGACCAGCGTGGTGCCGGCCTCGCGGTTGAGCTCCATCATCAGCTGCATCACGGTCTCTCCGGTGGCGAAATCGAGGCTGCCGGTGGGCTCGTCGGCCAGCAGCAGCCGCGGCCGCACCACGAAGGCCCGCGCCAGGGCCACCCGCTGCTGCTCGCCGCCGGAGAGCACGCGCGGGTAGTGGCCCAGCCGCTGTCCCAGGCCGACGCGGCCCAGCATCTCGGTGGCCAGGGCGCGCGCATCGCGCCGGCCGGCCAGCTCCAGCGGCAGCATCACGTTCTCCAGCGCGGTGCGATTGGCCAGCAGCTGGAAGCTCTGGAACACGAAGCCGAGCTTGCGGGCGCGCAGGGCCGCCCGCGCGTCCTCGCCGAGCGCGAACAGGTCCTCGCCCTCGATCAGCACCCGCCCCTCGCTGGGCACGTCCAGGCCGGCCATCAGCGCCAGCAGCGTGCTCTTGCCCGAGCCGGACGCGCCCACGATGGCCGCCGACTCCTGCGGCCGCAGGGTGAAGGAGATGTCGTGGAGAATCGTCAGCGTGCCGGTGGAATCGCTCACCCGCTTGGTGAGGTGCTCAACGCAGATGATGGGTTCGGACATGCAGAAATGGTGGGCAGCAGGCAGGATCGCCGGCGCTGGCGACTGTAGCGGCTCGCGGCGGCGCCTGCTGGCGCTGGGCATCGGGCTGGGTGCCGCGCTCACCGCGGGCACCGCCCCGCCCGCGCGCGCCGCCGCGCCCAAGCTGCTGGTGGTGGGCGACAGCCTGTCGGCCGAGTACGGCCTGGCCCGCGGCACCGGCTGGGTGGCCCTGCTGGCGGCGCGCCTGCAGCGCGAGAAGCTGCCACACGAGGTGGTGAATGCCAGCATCAGCGGCGACACCACGGCCGGCGGCCGCGCACGGCTGCCGGCGCTGCTCAAGGCCCACGCGCCCGCGGTCGTGGTCATCGAACTCGGCGGCAACGACGCCCTGCGCGGGCTGCCGCTGGCGCAGACGCGCGAGCACCTGGCCGCCATGGCACGTGCCGCGCGCGAGGCCGGGGCCCGCGTGCTGCTGGTGGGCATGCAGGTGCCGCCCAACTACGGCCGCCAGTACAACGAGGACTTCGCGCGCAGCTTCGCCGACGTGGCGCGCGCGGAGAAGACGGCGCTCGTGCCCTTCCTGCTGGCCGGCGTGGCCGACCGGCCCGAGGCCGACGCCTGGTTCCAGCCCGACCGCATCCACCCGCTGGCCAGGGCCCACCCGGTGATGCTGGACAACGTGTGGCCGGTGCTGCGGCCGCTGCTCGGCGCGCGCTGACGGGAACGCCGTCAGCCCACCGGGGGCACGTCGGCGCGCAGCGCCACCGTGATCTCGGCGCCGCCGCCGGGGCGGTTGGCCGCGCGGATCTCGCCGCCGTAGCGCTCGACCAGGCTCTGGCTGATCCACAGGCCCAGGCCCGTGCCATCGGGCTTGCGCGTGACGAAGGGCTGGAACAGCTGCGCACGCAGCTCGTCGGGCAGGCCCGGGCCGGTGTCGGCCACCACCAGGTCCACCCCGCCGCCATCGGGCCAGTCGCGCGTGCACAGGTGCAGCTCGCCGCCGTCGGGCATGGCCTGCAGGGCGTTGACGAGCAGGTTGACCAGCACCTGCTGCAGCTCGTGCCGGTTCATGGCCACGGTGCCTGCCGCACGGAAATCGCGTGTCACGGCGATGCCGGCCTTGGCCAGCAGCGGCGCCACCAGCACCAGGCTGGCCTCCAGCAGCGCCGCAGGCGCCAGCGACTCCACGTAGCCGGCGTACTCGGTGGGGCGGGCGAACTGCAGCAGCTGCGTCACGATCAGCCGCATGCGCTCGATCTGCTCGTCGATGAGCTTGAGTTCGCCAGACACTGGCGCGGCCGCCGGGCCCAGCAGCTCACGCACCAGATCCAGGTTGCCCTGGATCACGGCGATGGGGTTGTTCACCTCGTGCGCCACGCCCGCCGTCAGCTGGCCCACCGCGGCGAGCTTCTCCGCGCGCACCAGCTGCCGCTGCGCCGCCTGCAGCTCGCGCGTGCGCTCGGCCACCTTGGCGTCGAGCTCGGCGTTCCAGCGCCGCAGCGCCTCGGTCTGTTCGGCCTGCGTGTCGAGCAGGTGGTCGAAGTGGGCGGCGAGCTCGCCGATCTCGTCGCGGCTGGCCACCGGGCCCACCCGCGCCGCCGCGTCGCCGGCTTCCACCCGCTGCATGGTGCGGCTCATCTGCTCCAGCGGCTTGAAGATGGCGCGCGCCCAGCGCAGCGACACCACGCTGGCGGCCACCATCACCGCGAAGAACAGCAGGCCGATGCTGGCCAGCACCGCGTACTTCAGCCAGGTGAAGGGCCGCTCCAGGAAGCCCACGTACAGCATGCCCACGCGCCGCCCGGTGTGGTCCGCGATGGGCTCGTAGCCGCTCACGTACCAGTCGCTCACCACGAACGCACGGTCCAGCCAGGTGGCCCCCTGGCCCAGCACCGCCTGGCGGACCGTGGCCGACACGCGGGTGCCGATGGCGCGCTCGCGGCCCTCACCGCCGAACAGGCGCACGTTGGTGGAGATGCGCACGTCGTCCAGGAACAGGGTGGCCGTGCCCACGCTGCCCCAGGGCAGCGAGCCCTCGGGGTAGACGATGTCGTTGAGGCGGTCGATGAAGGGCAGGTTGCGGTTGAGCAGCAGGCCCGCCTGCACGTGGCCCAGCAGGCGGCCGGTGTCGTCGCGCACCGGCGCGCTGGCCAGCGCCACCATGGCCCGGTCTTCGTCGTGGCGCTCGGTGGGCACGGCGTTGCGCGTGGGCAGCAGCGGCACGGGCACGCGGTCGCGCAGGGCCGGCGCCAGTGCCGCCAGCTGGCCGGGTGACAGCACCTCCACGGTGGCCGACCGGCGGCCCGCCGGCGGCTCGACGAAGGGCAAGGCCATGCCGCCCTCGGCCCAGTCGCTCGCCACGCGCCGGCCCTCGGGCGTGCGCAGCTCCACGGTGTCCAGCCCCTCGCGCTCGCGCCAGCGGGCCAGCAGCCCCTGCAGTTCGGCCGGCGTGGCGCCGCCGCGCAGCGCCTGCGCCAGGGTGTGCGAATCGGCCACGGCGGCTGCGCTGGCCCCCACCTGGTCCAGCATGCGGTCGAAGTACCCGTGCGCCACGGCGAGGTCGGCGCGCACCTTGGTCACGAGCAGGCGGTCCAGGGCCATGTTGCCCCACCACAGCAGCGCCAGGCCGAGCAGCGGCAGCACCACCAGCAGCGGCAGCAGCACCATCGCCAGCAGCTTGCGGCGGATGGGCCAGCGGCGGAACGCCAGGCGGGCGAGCCCGGCCGGCCGCGTCAGGTCACGCCCCATTCGGCCACGCGCCGCTCGAGCGTGCGCCGCGAGATGCCCAGCAGCTGCGCCGCGCGGGTCTTGTCGCCGTCCACGGAGGCCAGCACGGCCAGGATGTGCTGCTTCTCCAGCGTCTGCAGGTCCGTGGGCACGGGCGCGGCCGCCCGCGCGGGCCGCTGGTACAGGGCCGACACGTTGAGCGCGCCGAGGATCAGCGAGCGCTCGATGAGGTTGCGCAGCTCACGCACGTTGCCCGGCCAGTCGTACTGACCGAGGAAGGCCAGCTCGTCGGCCGTCACCGCGATGGGCGGCACGCCCAGCTGCGGGGCCAGCGTGGCCACGAAATGCTCCACCAGCTCGGGGATGTCCTCCTTGTGCGAGCGCAGCGGCGGCAGGTGGATCTCCACCACCTGCAGGCGGTAGTACAGGTCGGCCCGGAACCGGCCGGCGCTCACCTCGCGCCCCAGCGGCCGGTGGGTGGCGGCGACGATGCGCACGTCCACGGGGATCTGCTGCTCGCTGCCCACCGGCCGCACGCGCCGGTCCTCCAGCACCCGCAGCAGGGTGGATTGCAGCGGCAGCGGCAACTCGCCGATCTCGTCCAGGAACAGCGTGCCGCCCTGGGCATAGACGAACAGGCCGTCGCGGCCGCCCCGGCCCTGGCCCGTCCAGGCCTGGCCGAACAGCTCGGCCTCGATGAGCTCCGGCGACAGGGTGGCGCAGTTGACCGGCACGAACGGCCCGTCGGCCCGCGGGCTGCGCCGGTGCAGGGCCAGCGCCGCCAGCTCCTTGCCGGTGCCCGACTCGCCGGTGAGCAGCACCGTGCTGTCCACCGCCGACACCTTGGCGATGGCGGCCTGCAGGCCCCGGATGGCGATGGAGCTGCCCACCAGGCCATCGGCCGGCGGCGTGCGCTGGGACACCGTGCGGCGCAGCAGCCAGTTCTCCCGGCGCAGCAGCGCCCGCTCCAGGCCGTGGTGCACGGCGTTGAGGATCTGCGTGACGCGAAAGGGCTTGAGAATGAAGTCGGCCGCGCCGGCACGCAGGGCCTCGATGGCCGTGTCCAGGTCGGCGAAGGCGGTGATGAGCACCACCTCGCAGGCGTTGCCCTCGGCGCGCTGCTGGCGCAGCCAGGCGATGCCGCTGCGGCCGGGCATGGCGACGTCCAGGATGACCAGGTCGTAGCGGTGGCGGCGCACCAGGCCGTCGGCCTCGTCCGCGCTGGCGGCCGTGTGCACCAGCCCCACCCGCGAGGCGAGCGTCTTGGCCAGGAAGCTGCGCATGCCCGGCTCGTCGTCGACCACCAGCACGCTGGCCAGATGCCATTGGCTGGCCGGCACGGCCTCGCTCGAAATTGCCTCGGTTGTCACGAGCCGCGCATTCTAGGGAGCGCCGCGACAATTTGTCGCACTCGGGGCGGGATACTCCGATATGCACGCGGGTTCCAACCCATAGGCAAGGCTCGTGCCTCGTGCCCCAATAAACTAGGTTCGTCGCCCCCCATGGCCGGGGGGCGATTCAGGATTTGGAGACACCGCCATGAGTGACCAACCCTCCTCGCCCGGCCTGTCGCGCCGGCGCCTGTTCGCCGGTGCCGGCACCGTCGGCGCCCTCGCCGCGGCGGCTGCCGCGCTGCCGCTGGTGCGTGAACCCGAGCCCCAGCCGGCCGCCGAGCCGGCCCAGCCGGAGCCGGCCACCGGCTACCGCCTCACCGCCCACATCCAGCGCTACTACCAGACCGCCAAGGTCTGAGGCTTCCCCGCCCCCGCCTGCCCGGCGCCACCACGCCCGGCATGCCCGAGGAGAAACGCATGCTGCTCACCCGCAGAACCCCCGTCTCGCCCGCCGCGTCGCCCGCTGGCGCGGCCTCGTCCCCCTTCGTCGCCAGCCTGGCGCGTGGCGTCGCGCGCGCCATGCCCACCATGGACCGCCGCGCCTTCCTGCGCCGCTCGGGCCTGGGCGTGGGTGCCGGCATCGCCGCGTCCGAGCTGCTGCTCGTGCGCAAGGCGCGCGCGGCCGACGCCGCCCCCAAGGCCGACGGCGCCGCCGCCAAGGTGGAGGTCAAGCGCACGGTGTGCGGCCACTGCTCGGTGGGCTGCGCGGTGGACGCGGTGGTCGAGAACGGCGTGTGGGTGCGCCAGGAGCCGGTGTTCGACTCGCCCATCAACCTGGGCGCGCACTGCGCCAAGGGCGCCGCGCTGCGTGAGCACGGCCACGGCGAGTACCGGCTCAAGCACCCGATGAAGCTGGTCGACGGCAAGTACCAGAAGATCACCTGGGACCAGGCCCTCGACGAGATCGCCGCCAGGATGAAGGAGCTGCGCGCCGCCAGCGGCCCGGATTCCATCTTCGTGGTGGGCTCGTCCAAGCACAACAACGAGCAGGCCTACCTGCTGCGCAAGTGGATGAGCTTCTGGGGCAGCAACAACTGCGACCACCAGGCGCGCATCTGCCACTCCACCACCGTCGCCGGCGTCGCCAATACCTGGGGGTATGGCGCGATGACCAACTCCTACAACGATATGCAGAACGCCAAGGCGGCGCTGTACATCGGGTCGAACGCCGCCGAGGCGCACCCGGTGTCCATGCTGCACCTGCTGCATGCCAAGGAGAACGGCTGCAAGGTGATCGTGGTCGACCCGCGCTTCACCCGCACGGCCGCCAAGGCCGACGACTACGTGCGCATCCGCTCCGGCTCGGACATCCCGTTCCTGTTCGGCGTGATGCACCACATCTTCAAGAACGGCTGGGAAGACAAGAAGTACATCGAGGACCGTGTCTACGGCATGGACAAGGTCCGCGAGGAGGCGCTGAACTTCTGGACGCCCGACCGCGTGCAGGAAGCCTGCGGCGTGGACGAGGCCACCACCTACAAGGTGGCCAAGACCATGGCCGAGAACCGGCCGAGCACCATCGTCTGGTGCATGGGCCAGACCCAGCACACCATCGGCAACGCCATCGTGCGCGCCTCCTGCCTGCTGCAGCTGGCGCTGGGCAACGTGGGCAAGTCCGGCGGCGGCACCAACATCTTCCGCGGCCACGACAACGTGCAGGGCGCCACCGACGTGGGCCCCAACCCCGACTCCTTGCCCGGCTACTACGGCCTGGCCGAAGGCGCGCACAAGCACTTCGCCAAGGCCTGGGGCGTCGACTTCGAGTGGATGAAGAAGCAGTACGCGCCCGGCATGATGACCAAGTCGGGCATGACCGTCTCCCGCTGGGTGGACGGCGTGCTGGAGAAGAACGAGCTGATCGACCAGGACTCCAACCTGCGCGGCCTGTTCTTCTGGGGCCACGCGCCCAACTCGCAAACGCGCGGCCTGGAGATGAAGCGGGCGATGGACAAGCTCGACCTGCTCGTCGTGGTCGACCCCTTCCCCAGCGCCACCGCCGCCATGGCGGCCATGCCCGGCCGCCCGGAAGACCTGAACCCCAAGCGCGCGGTCTACCTGCTGCCGGCCACCACGCAGTTCGAGACCAGCGGTTCCTGCACCGCCTCCAACCGCTCCCTCCAGTGGCGCGAGAAGGTCATCGACCCGCTGTGGGACAGCCGCACCGACCACATGATCATGTTCCAGCTGGCCGAGAAGCTCGGCTTCGCCAAGGAGCTGGTCAAGAACTACAAGATGGTGCAGGGCAAGGGCGGCATGGAGCCCGAGCCCGAATCCATCCTCCGCGAGATCAACACCTGCGTCTGGACCATCGGCTACACGGGCCAGAGCCCCGAGCGCCTGAAGGCCCACATGCGCAACATGCATGTGTTCGACGTCAAGACCCTGCGCGCCCGCGGCGGGGTGGACAAGGCCACCGGCTACTCGCTCGACGGCGACTACTTCGGCCTGCCCTGGCCCTGCTACGGCACGCCCGAGCTCAGGCACCCCGGCTCGCCCAACCTGTACGACACCTCGCGCCACGTGATGGAAGGCGGCGGCAACTTCCGCGCCAACTTCGGCGTGGAACGTGAAGGCGTGTCCCTGCTGGCGGCCGACGGCTCGCACTCCAAGGGCGCCGACCTCACCACCGGCTACCCCGAGTTCGACCACCTGCTGTTGAAGAAGCTCGGCTGGTGGAACGAGCTGACCGAGGCCGAGAAGGCCGCGGCCGAGGGCAAGAACTGGAAGACCGACCCCTCGGGCGGCATCATCCGCGTGGCCATGAAGAACCACGGCTGCCACCCCTTCGGCAACGCCAAGGCGCGCGCCATCGTCTGGAACTTCCCCGACCCCATCCCCAAGCACCGCGAGCCGCTGTACAGCACCCGGCCCGACCTGGTGGCCAAGTACCCGACGCACGACGACAAGAAGGCCTTCTGGCGCCTGCCCACCCTGTACAAGACGGTGCAGGAGAAGAACGTCGGCCTGCACAAGGACTTCCCGCTGATCATGACCTCGGGCCGCCTGGTCGAGTACGAAGGCGGCGGCGAGGAGACGCGCTCCAACCCCTGGCTGGCCGAGCTGCAGCAGGACATGTTCGTCGAGCTCAACCCCAAGGCCGCCAACGACCGCGGCATCCGGCACGGCGACTGGGTGTGGGTGAAGACCCCGCCCATGGCCGCCGCGCCGGGCTTCCAGGGCATCAAGGTCAAGGCGCTGGTCACCGAGCGGGTGGACGCGGAGACCGTGTTCCTGCCCTTCCACTTCTCCGGCCGCTGGGGCGGCGTCGACCTGGCGCCGTACTACCCCGAGGGCGCGATGCCGGTGGTCCGCGGTGAGGCCGTCAACACGGCCACCACCTACGGCTACGACAGCGTGACCATGATGCAAGAGACCAAGACCACCATCTGCCAGATCGAGAAGGCCACGGCCTGACCCGGGAGACGACATCCATGGCACGAATGAAGTTCATCTGCGACGCCGAGCGTTGCATCGAGTGCAACAGCTGCGCCACCGCGTGCAAGGCCGAGCACGATGTCCCCTGGGGCGTGAACCGCCGCCGCGTGGTCACCCTCAACGACGGCCTGCCGGGCGAGAAATCGATCTCGGTGGCCTGCATGCACTGCTCCGACGCGCCCTGCATGGCGGTGTGCCCGGTGGACTGCTTCTACCGCACCGACGAGGGTGTGGTGCTGCACGACAAGGACGTCTGCATCGGCTGCGGCTACTGCTCGTACGCCTGCCCGTTCGGCGCGCCGCAGTTCCCGAGCAACGGCACCTTCGGCCTGCGCGGCAAGATGGACAAGTGCACCTTCTGCGCCGGCGGCCCCGAGGACAACGGCTCGGCGGCCGAGTACGAGAAGTACGGCCGCAACCGCCTGGCCGAAGGCAAGCTGCCGGCCTGTGCCGAGATGTGCTCGACCAAGGCGCTGCTGGGCGGCGACGGCGACGTGGTGGCGGACATCTTCCGCAACCGCGTGCTGGTGCGCGGCAAGGGCAGCGAGGTCTGGGGCTGGGGCACCGCCTACGGCAAGCCGGCCCAGGGCCAGGCCGCGCCGGCCGCGCCCGCCACCACCGAGGGGGCCAAGTCGTGATGGGCCCGCGCTCCACCGCATCGCTCACCCTGGCCGCCCTGGCGGCACTGGTCGCCGGGCTGGTGCTCTCGGCCTGCGGCGAACGCCCGCAGTCGGCCACCGAGCCGGGGCCGCGCAAGCAGGCGGATGCCCGCCCGTCCGCCGGGGCCGACGCCGCCTACACCGCCGCGGGCTGGAAGGCCGGCGACGACGCCAGCTGGCAGAACCAGATCCGCGCGCGCACCCAGGGGCAGAACGAGTACAGCCGCGTGCAGTCGAGCTCGCCGTCCGCCACGGGCGGCGTCGTGGCTGCCCCCATGCCGGCCACGATGCCCGCCGCCCGACCCGCGTCGGCGCCCTGAAGGCGCCGGCCCGCTCGCCGTGAAGGACCGCACCATGCTGCGCCTCATCCGTTCCACCGCGCTGGCCCTGGCCTGCGCGGCCGCAGGCCAGGCCGGCGCCCAGGCGCCCGCCAGCGTGCCGGCCGCGGACGCCGCGCCCGCCGTGCGCGCCGTGGCCACCCCGGCGTCGTCCGCCACCCAGCCGCCGCCCCGCCCCGACGACACCAACGCCGAGCGGGCCCGCAGCCAGCCCGGCAACAACGCGCCGATGTGGCGCACGGTGCGCGACGTGGGCGGCAGCAGCACGCTGCCGGGCGCCGAGAAGGGCGTGCTCATCCAGCCCTTCGTGCAGTACCCCGGCTCCGACCGCACCAACGCCGGCGAAGCCTGGCGCCAGGTGCGCAACCAGTGGATCCTGCCCTACGGCGGCGCGCTGCTGTTCATCGTGGCGCTGGCCGTGGCCATCTTCTACTGGCGCAAGGGCCCGCTCGGCCGCGAGCACGGCGACGGCGGCCGCCTGATCGAGCGCTTCACGCCCTTCGAGCGCGCGGCCCACTGGGCCAATGCCGGTGCCTTCGTGGTGCTGGCCGTCTCGGGCCTGGTGATGGCCTTCGGCAAGTTCCTGCTGCTGCCGCTGATCGGCGGCACGCTGTTCGGCTGGCTCACCTATGCGCTGAAGACCGCCCACAACTTCGTCGGGCCGCTGTTCGCGGTGTCGCTGCTGATCGTGCTCGTGGTGTTCTTCCGCGACAACATCGCCAACAAGGCCGACTTCGTCTGGCTGTCCAAGGCCGGCGGCATGCTGGGCCACCAGGAGGTGCCCTCGCACCGCTTCAATGCGGGCGAGAAGGGCATCTACTGGTGGGGCGCGTTCTTCCCCGGCCTGGTCGTGGTGGCCTCCGGCCTGGTGCTGGACGGCCTCATCCCCGGCCTGGGCGACACGCGCGGCCAGATGCAGGTCGCCCACATGGTGCATGCCGTGGTCGCCGTGGCCATGATGTGCGTGATGATCGGCCACATCTACATGGGCACGCTGGGCGTGCGCGGGGCCTACCGCGCCATGAAGACGGGCTACGTCAACGAAGCCTGGGCGCACGAGCACCACGAGCTCTGGTACGACGACATCCGCGCCGGCAAGATCCCGGCGCAGCGCTCCGCCCAGCCGGCCCCCGGGCCCACCGCCGCCCCGCTGGCCACGCCGCGTGCCGGCGCCTGACCGGTCGGTCGAGACAGACGAAAGACGCACCCCGCCATGACGACCTCCCGCACGTCCCTTCCTGTGTCGGCCACCGCTGTGGCCCTGGGCGCCCTGCTGCTGGCCGGCACCGCCGCCGCCAAGCTGCCGCCGCCCAGCGACGAGGCCAAGGCCAAGGCCGCCGAGACCGCCGCCAAGACCGCCTGGACCGACAAGGTCGCGGCCTACCAGCTGTGCAAGGCGCAGGACAAGGTGGCCGCCGGCTACCTGTCCCACGCCAAGGCCGCCGGCCGGCCGGCCTCCGCCCCGGTGGAGACCCCGCCCTGCGCCGACCCGGGCCCGTTCGCCTACGTGCCCTCGGCCGAGGCCAAGCCGCCGTTGGAGGCGTCCGGCGCCCACTCGCCGGCCCGCACCGCCACGCAGCCGCCCAGCAGCAACCGGCCCGACGCCGTGGTGAACCCGGCACCGGCCGGCAAGCCGGCGTCCAAGCCCTGAACGACCTGCACCGCGCCGCCTGACGATGGCCCACCCGCACCCCTCGGCACCGCCGCCGCCCGCCCCGTCGGACGCACGGGCGCCGGAGTGCGTGCGCGCGCCCCGGCTCACCGCCGCGCGCCAGCCGCTGCTGCGCGAGATCCGCATCCTCGACGAGTACGGCAACCACCGCCCGCTGCACATCCCGGCCGAGCGGCCGCTGACCGTCTTCGTCGACAAGCGCGAGCTCGTCACGCTGATGACGCTGGGCGCCGACCCCGAGCGCCTGGTGCTGGGCTACCTGCGCAACCAGCGCCTGGTGGCCTCGATGGACGAGATCGAGTCCATCACCGTGGACTGGGACGTCGACGCCGCCGCGGTGAAGACGCGCCACGGCCTGCCCGACCTGGGCGCGCGCACCGCGCGCCGCACGGTCACCACCGGCTGCGGCCAGGGCACGGTGTTCGGCGACCTGATGCAGCAGACCGCCGGCATCCACCTGCCGCCGCCCGGGCAGGCCCGCATCCGCCAGTCCACCCTGGCGGCCATGCTCGAGACCATGCGCCAGCAGGACAGCATCCACCGCCAGGCCGGCTCGGTGCACGGCTGCGCGCTGTTCCGTGTGGCCGACCGCCAGGCGGAGCTGCTGCACTTCGTCGAGGACGTGGGCCGCCACAACGCCATTGACACCATCGCCGGCTGGATGTGGCTGCAGGGCGTGGACGGTGCCGACAAGTGCTTCTACACCACGGGCCGGCTGACCAGCGAGATGGTCATGAAGGCCGCGCACATGGGGGTGCCCATCGTGGTGTCGCGCAACGGCGTGACGCAGATGGGCCACGAGCTGGCCACGCGGCTGGGCATGACACTCTTCGGCCGGGCGGCCAACAAGCACTTCCTCTGCTATACCGGCTTCGAACGCTTCGATTCCGAGCCGCTGCCCGAGCCCTCGCCCATGCGCGTGGTGTCCTCGGCGCCCCGCTGATCCCGCTGCCGCCTCCTGCCATGGACGAGCCTCGCCTGGACGACCAGGCGCCGCGTCTGCTGACGCTGCGCGCCACCGTGCTGCTGGAACGCCAGCACCAGCCCAACCGCTGGGAGGACTGGCGCTTCGTGCTGGCCGGCGTCGAGCCCGACGACGGCCACCTCGGCGTGCCGGCCCCCGGCGCGGCGCGCCCGCAGCCGCGGGTGCTGCGCGACGACGGCCGCACGGCGCTGTGGGCCTTCCCCGGCCTGGAGGTGAGCCTGCACCCCGACGAGGGCGAGGGCTACCACCTCAACCTCACCAGCGGCGCGCCGGTGTGGTTCGTCATGTGGCGCACCGACGAGGATGAGCCCTCGCAGGCCTGGCCCGAGCGGGTGACCTTGTCGTACCACGAGGCCGGCCGCCTGCTGGACGCGCAGGAGCGCGTGGACAACTGGCCGCTGCCGCCCGACTGGGTGGACATGCTGGCCGGCTACACCGAGGCGCACTACCGGCCCGAGCCCAAGAAGCGCCAGCGCCCCGCGTCCTTCCGCGCGCCGGGCGAGCGGGGGCCGCGGTGAGCGACACCGGCTTCTTCTCGCGCTGGTCGCAGCGCAAGGCGCAGGTGCGCGGCGGCGTGCAGCCGGCCGAGCCGCCTCCCGCCCCGGCCCCCACGCCGCTGGCGCAGCCGCCCGTCGCCCGCCCGCCCGTCGCCCGCCCGGCCCTCCCGCCGCACGCGGCCCCGCTGGCGGCACCGGTGCCGGGCGAGGCCGCCGCGCCCGCGCCCCCGCCGCCCACGCTGGACGAGGCCGCCGCGCTCACGCCGGACGCCGATTTTTCCCGCTTCGTGGCGCCGGACGTGGAACCGGCGGTGCGCAACACGGCACTCAAGAAGCTCTTCGCCGACCCGCACTTCAACGTGATGGACGGCCTGGACACCTACATCGACGACTACGGCCGGCCCGACCCGCTGCCGGCCGGCATGCTGCGCCAGATGGCCCAGGCGCAGTTCCTCGGCCTGTTCACCGAGGACGAGCCGGCCACCGCCCCTTCGCCTGCCGCCTCCGCGGCCACCCCACCGGCCCCCGCGCCCGACCCGTCCGCCGGCCCGGCCACCGCCGCCGACCCCACCTGCCCTGCCCCGCCCGATGAAGACCCTGATCTGCGACTGCAACCGGACGATGCCGCTGGATGCGCCGGCCCTGGCCCGCGCCCTGGCAGCGACGCCGGGCGCCAGCCCTGACGGCCTGGAGGCCACCCACAGCGTGCTGTGCCGGCGCGAGGCCGGCGCGTTCCAGCGCGCCGCCCAGGCCGAGGGCGAGGCCCTGGTCGTGGCCTGCACGCAGGAGGCCCGGCTGTTCCAGGCGCTGCATGCCGAGACGGCCGGTGCGCCTGCGCTCCAGGAGCGGCCCATCCGCTTCGTGAACATCCGCGAGACGGGCGGCTGGTCGCGTGACGCGGCCCAGGCCACGCCCAAGATCGCCGCCCTGCTCGCCGCGGCCCAGCTGCCCGACCCCGAGCCGGTGGGCACCGTCACCTACCGCGCCAGCGGCCGCACGCTGGTCGTCGGCCCGGCCGATGCGGCCGCACGCGCCGCCGCCCTGCTGGGCGACGGCCTGGCCGTCACCCTGCTCGTCACCGGCACCGGCGGCGCGCTGCCGCAGGCCCGCGAGCAGGTGGTGCACACGGGCCGCCTGGTGCGCCTGTCCGGCTGGCTGGGTGCCTTCGAGGCCGAGTGGGACAGCCGCAACCCCATCGACCCCGAGCTGTGCACCCGCTGCAATGCCTGCGTGGCCGCCTGCCCGGAGGGCGCCATCGGGCTCGATTGGCAGGTGGACCTGGACCGCTGCACCGGCCACCGCGCCTGCGTGCGCGTGTGCGAGGCGGCCGGCGCCATCGATTTCCAGCGCGACCCGGTGCTGCACACCGAGCCCTTCGACACCGTGCTGGACCTGCGCGCCGAGCCCGCGTTCACCCAGCACCAGCCGCCGCAGGGCTACTTCCACGTCGCCAGCGACGAGCGCCGCCTGTTCGACGCCGTGCTGCGCCTGCGCGAGCTGGTGGGCGAGTTCGACAAGCCGCGCTTCTTCCAGTACCGCGCCAAGCTGTGCGCGCACAGCCGCAACGAGCGCGTCGGCTGCGACGCCTGCATCGAGGTGTGCTCGGCGCGCGCCATCCGCAGCGACGCCTCGGCCAAGGGCCGCGCGAAGAACAGCCTGCAGCCGGCCGGCGGCATCATCGTGGAGCCGCACCTGTGCGTGGGCTGCGGCGCCTGCACCACCGTGTGCCCCAGCGGCGCGCTGTCGTACGCCGCGCCCAACCCGGTGGACCAGGGCAAGCGCCTGAAGACCCTGCTCTCCGCCTATGCGGCCGCCAGCGGGCCGCGCATTGCCCCCCCGGCCCTGCTGCTGCACAGCCAGGGCGCTGGCCAGCGGCTCATCGACGACCTGGGCCGCGCCGCGCGCCTGGACGACAGCCTGCACGGCGTGCCGGCGCGGGTCATTCCCGTGCCGCTGTGGCACACCGCCAGCGTGGGGCTGGATCTGTGGCTCGCCGCCATCGCCCAGGGCGCGTCCCAGGTGTGGCTGCTGCTCACCGACGAGGAGGCGCCCGAGTACCGCGTGGCGCTGGCCGAGCAGCTCGCCGTGGGCCAGGCCATCCTCGAAGGCCTGGGCTACGGCAGCGGCCACCTGCGCCTGATCGAGGCGCGAGACGCACGCGACCTGGCCACGCTGGACGCCGCGCTGCGCGCCCCGGCCGCCACCGGCGTGCGCCGGCCGGCGAGCTTCGCCGCCCAGGCCGACAAGCGCAGCACGCTGGAGCTCGCCATCGAGCACCTGCGCGCCGAGGCGCCGGCCGCCGTGCCCGAGGCCATCGCCCTGCCCGCGGCCGGCTCGCCCTTCGGCAGCCTGCGCGTGGACGCCGAGCGCTGCACGCTGTGCCTGGCCTGCGTGGGCGCCTGCCCCGAGAACGCGCTGGCCGACAACCCCGACCGCCCGCAGCTGAAGTTCATCGAGAAGAACTGCGTGCAGTGCGGCCTGTGCGCCGGCACCTGCCCCGAGCAGGCCATCACGCTGGAGCCGCGGCTGTGGCTGGCCGACGAGGGCCGCGCGCGCAAGCAGCCGCGTGTGCTCAACGAGGCCCAGCCCTTCGGCTGCATCCGCTGCGGCAAGCCCTTCGGCACCGCACGCGCCATCGAGGCCATGGTCGCCAAGCTGGCCACGCACGCGGCCTTCCAGGGCCCGGCGGCCGAGCGGCTCAAAATGTGCGGCGACTGCCGGGTGATCGACCTGCACACCCGCGTGGACGAAGTCCGCATCACCGACCTGTAATCGCCCGTTCATGCCCGACGCCCCCGCCCAGGCCCTGCATTTCGCCCGCCCCGATTTCCAGGAGGAGATCGCCCGCGCCGAGCTCTACGGCCTGCTGGCGCGGCTATGGTTCGCGCCGCCCGACGAGGCGCTGCTGCAGCAGTTCCGCGTGGCGGTGACCGAGCCGCCCGAGCGCGGCGGCCACCTGGAGGAACCCTGGCAGGCGATGGTGGCCGCCCTGCGCGCCACCGACGAACCGCGCGCCGCAGCCGAGTACGACGCGCTGTTCGGCGGCGTGGGCAAGCCCGAGGTGTTCCTCTATGGTTCCTACTACCTGGCCGGCTTCCTGAACGAGAAGCCGCTGGTGGCGCTGCGCACCGACCTGGCCGCGCTGGGCCTGGCGCGCGACCCCGACAGCGCGCAGACCGAGGACCACATCGCGTTCGGCTTCGAGGTGATGCGCTGGCTGATCGCCGGCGACGATGCCGCCGTGTGCAATCTGGAGCAGCAGCGGCGCTTCTTCCGCGCCCACCTGCAGACCTGGGTGGAGCGCCTGTGCGACGCCGTGCAGGGCCACCCGGCCGCCGTCACCTGGGGTGCCATCGCCGGCTTCACCCGCGCCTTCATCGAGGTGGAGACGCAGGCCTTCGACCTGATGGAGTGAGCGCTGTCGCCATGGAGACCTCGATGCACCCGACGCACCCGATCCCGCGCGACGACATCACCGGCCTGGTGCTGGCCGGCGGCCGCGGCAGCCGCATGGGCGGCGTGGACAAGGGCCTGCAGAACCACCAGGGCATGCCGCTCGCGCTGCACGCGCTGCTGCGCCTGGGCGCGCAGGTGGGCCACGTGATGATCAACGCCAACCGCAACCTGGCGGCCTACGAATCCATGGGCGTGCCCGTGTGGCCCGACGCCCTGCCCGACTACCCCGGCCCGCTCGCCGGCTTCCTGGCGGGGCTGGAGCAGTGCGACACCCCGTGGCTGGTCACCGTGCCGTGTGACACGCCGAACTTCCCCGCCGACCTGGTGCAGCGCCTGGCCGAGACCGCCGCCGCGCAGGACGCCGAGATCGTCATCGCCGCCACGCGCGAGGCCGACGGCAGCCTGCAGCCGCAGCCCGTGTTCTGCCTGCTGCGCGCCAGCCTGCTGGAAAGTCTCGTGCAGGCCACCCAGGCCGGCGAGCGCAAGATCGACCGCTGGGCCGCCCGCCACCGCCTGGCGCAGACGGAGTTCGAGGACGCGGGCGCGTTCTTCAACGCGAACACGCTGGCCGAACTGCAGTCCTTGCAGCGTTGACGCCCGGGCGCCTTGCCCGGATCACACCAGCCCGTCGAACAGCCACACCTCCACCGGGTCGCCCGCGGCGACGCTGCCCTGGTCGTGGCCGAGCACGGCCAGTGCGTTGGCCTCGCTCATGCTGCGCAGGATGCCGGCGCCTTGCGAGCCGGTCAGGCGCACCTGCCAGCCGCTGCCGTCGGCCGCGGGCTCGGCGATGGCACGCTGGAACTCGGTGCGGCCCGGGCGCTTGCGGATGGGCGCGGCGCTGCGCGCCTGCAGGCGCGGCGGCATGGGCGGCTGGGTGGCGCCGGCCAGGGTCCACAGGGCCTCCTGGGCGAAGACGTGGAAAGTGACGAGCGCCGCCACCGGGTTGCCCGGCAGGGCGAAGAGCCACGCCGGGGCGGTGCCGCGCGGGCCGTCGGCCGCCCGGCGCAGCGGGCCGAACGCGAATGGCCGGCCCGGGCGCATGGCCACCTTCCAGAAGGCCACCTCGCCCATGTGCGTGAGCAGGTCGCGGGTGTGGTCGGCGTCGCCCATGCTCACGCCGCCGCTGGTGACCACCGCATCCGCGTCGTGCAGCGCGGTGGCCAGCGTGGCGCGCAGCGCGTCCGGGTCGTCGGGCACCAGGCCCAGGTCCACCACCTCCGCGCCCATGCGGGTGAGCGCGGCCGCGAGGCTGTGGCGGTTGCTGTCGTAGATGCAGCCGGGGTCCAGGGGCTGGCCGGCGTCGCGCAGCTCGTTGCCGGTGGAAAACAGCGCCACGCGCAGCCGCCGCACCACGGGCAGCGTGGTCAGGCCCAGTGAGGCGGCCAGGCCGAGGTCGGCGGGGCGCAGCACCCGGCCGCGGCGCAGCGCGGGCTTGCCGCGCGCCAGGTCCTCGCCGGCCAGGCGGCGGTTCTCGCCCGGGCGGATGACGCCCGGCTCGATGTGCACCTCGTCGCCCTGCACGCGGCACAGCTCCAGCGGCACCACCGTGTCCAGGCCGGCGGGCATCACCGCGCCGGTCATGATGCGCACGCAGCCGCCCGGGCCCGCCGTCACGGGGTGGGCATCGCCCGCCATCACGGTGCCGGCGGCGCGCAGCACGGTGGGCCCGTCGGTGCGCAGGTCGGCGCCACGCAGGGCGTAGCCGTCCATCGCCGAGTTGTCGTGCGCGGGCACGTCGATGGGCGAGATGACGTCCTGCGCCAGCACGCGGCCCAGCGCCTGCGCCAGCAGCACGGGCTCCTCGCCGTGGATGGGCTGCAGGCTGGCGGCGATGCGCGCCCGCGCCTCGGCCACGCTGAGCTGCGCGTCCCCTTGGGCCAGGGGAGACGGACCAAGTGCCGAAGAGGGTGCCGAGGGTGCGCTCATGACGGAGGAAAGCAGGAAGACAAGGCCCGCATTGTCGGCCGCGCCGGCGGCTATGCACACACCGACATATCGCGGCCCGCGGCGCCCACGGGGAGAATCGCCGGCGATGTCCACCCTGGCCGACAGCCTGCAGCTTGCCGTTCGACTCGTCGCCCAGGGGGATGCCGAGTTGTGGCGCATCGTCGCGCTGTCGCTGCGCGTGAGCTTCACCGCCTGCCTGCTGGGCGGCATCGTGGGGCTGTGGCTGGGGGCATGGCTGGCCGTGGCGCGCTTTCCCGGCTGGCGTGCGGTGGTCTGGGTGCTCAACACCCTGCTGGCCCTGCCCTCGGTGGTGGTGGGCCTGCTGATCTACCTGCTGCTGTCGCGCGCCGGCCCGCTGGGTGACCTGGGCCTGCTGTTCACGCCCACGGCCATGGTCATTGCCCAGGCCGTGCTGGTCACGCCCCTGGTCACGGCGCTGACGCGCCGCCTGGTCATCGATGCCCTGGCCGAGGGCGGCGACCAGCTGCGCTCGCTGGGCGCCGGGCCGCTGCTCTCGGCCCTGCTGATGCTGCTGCACGAGCGCCGCGCGGTGCTCACCGTGGGCCTCACGGCCTTCGGCCGCGCCGTGTCCGAAGTGGGCGCGGTGATGATCGTCGGCGGCAACATCGCTGACGTCACGCGGGTGATGACCACCTCCATCGCCCTGGAGACGAGCAAGGGCGACCTGCCGCTGGCCCTGGCGCTGGGCGCGGTGCTGCTGGGCGTGGTGGCGCTGGTCAACCTGCTCATCGCCGCTGCCCAGGGCGCCACCAACGCCGCCGGGCAACGGCCCGAGGTGGTGGCGGCATGAGCCCCTCCGACGCCGCCGGTGCCGTGGCCGAACGCCTGCCGCGCCTGGCCCCGGCCGCGCCGCCCGCGGCGCCGGCCCCCGGCCCCGACACGGCGGCTCGGCCCCCGCTCATCGCCCTGCACGGCGCCAGCGTGCGGCTGGGCGGCGTGACGGCCCTGCACGGCGTGGACCTCGCCCTGCAGGCCGGTGACCGCCTGGCGCTGGTGGGTGCCAACGGCTCCGGCAAGACCACCCTGCTGCGCCTGCTGCACGGCCTGGTGCCGCTGGCCGCCGGCCGGGCCGAGCGCCACGCGCTGCCGTCGACCGGGCGCGCGCCCGTCGCAGCCATGCTGTTCCAGCGGCCCTTCCTGCTGTCGCTGTCGGCGTGGCGCAATGTGTCGCTGGCGCTGTGGCTGCATGGCGTGCCGCGCGCACAGCGCCGGGCCCGGGCCCTGGACGCGCTGCGCCGCGTCGGCCTGGACGACCTGGCGCACCGGCCGGCGCGCGCGCTGTCCGGCGGCCAGCAGCAGCGCCTGGCGCTGGCGCGCGCGTGGGCGCTGCGGCCCGACATCCTCTTCCTGGACGAGCCCACGGCCAGCCTGGACCCGGGCGCCAAGCGCGAGGTGGAGCACGTCATCGAGTCCTTCGCCGCCGAAGGGCTCACCGTGGTGCTGGCCACCCACAACCTGGGCCAGGCCAAGCGCCTGGCCACGCGCGTGGCCTACCTGGAGGCGGGCCAGGTGGTGGTGGACCTGCCCGTGCACACGTTCTTCGATACCGACCGCCTGCCGCCGCAGGCACAGCTGTTCCTCAAAGGAGAATTGGCTTGGACCCGCTGAACCCGTTCCTGCGCCCCCTGTCCCGCCGCGGCCTGCTGGCCCGCACCCTGGGTGCGGCCGCCGCCACCGTCGGCCTGCTGGCCGGCGCGACCGCCGTGCAGGCCGCCGACGAGGGCAGGTTCATCGTGCTGGCCTCCACCACCTCCACCGAGCAGTCGGGCCTGTTCGGCCACCTGCTGCCGCTGTTCCGCCAGGCCACGGGCATCGAGGTGCGCGTGGTGGCGGTGGGCACCGGCCAGGCGCTGGACACGGCGCGCCGCGGCGACGCCGATGCGGTGCTGGTGCACGACACGGCGGCCGAAGAGAAGTTCGTCGCCGAGGGCTGGTCCAACGCGCGCAAGCCGGTGATGTACAACGACTTCATCCTGGTCGGCCCCAAGGCCGACCCGGCCCAGGCCCGCGGTGCGGACATCGCCGCCGGCCTGGCCAAGGTGGCCCGCACGCCCGGCGCGGGCTTCGTCTCGCGCGGCGACAAGAGCGGCACCCACGCCGCCGAGCTGCGCCTGTGGAAGGCGGCCGGCGTGGACCTGTCGGCGGCGCGGCCCGCCGGCTACCGCGAGTGCGGCTGCGGCATGGGCCCGGCGCTGAACATGGCCGCCAGCACCAACGCCTATGTGCTGGCCGACCGCGGCACCTGGCTGGCGTTCAAGAACCGCGGTGAGCTCGGCATCGTGGTCGAAGGCGACAAGTCACTGTTCAACCCCTACGGCGTGATGGTGGTGAACCCGGCCAGGCACCCGCACGTGAAGCAGGCGCTGGCCCAGGCCTTCGCCGACTGGCTCACCGGCCCGGCCGGCCAGGCCGCCATCGCCGCCTACAAGATCAACGGCGAGCCGCTGTTCTTCCCCAACGCGCCGCGCTGACGGCCCACCACGCGGCCCACCCAGCGGCCCACCACGCGGCCCGCCGTGCGCCGGGCGGGCAGCGTGTCCTTGAACTGCTTCATTGGACGGCCCCGGCGGCGGCCCGCAGAATCGCAGCGCATGACGCTGCCCGACGCCGCCCACCTGCGCGCCCTCATCGCCCGGCTCGAGGCCGGCCTGCTGGAGCGTGACGCCGCCGTGCGGCTGGTGCTGCTGGCCGCCCTGGCCGGCGAGCACGTGCTGCTCATCGGCCCGCCCGGCACGGCCAAGAGCGAGCTGGCGCGGCGCCTGCACACCGCCTTTGCCGCAGCACCCTACTTCGAGCGCCTGCTCACCCGCTTCTCCACGCCCGAGGAGCTGTTCGGCCCGCTGTCGCTGAAGGCGCTGGAGGCCGACCGCTACGAGCGGCTGACCACCGGCTTCCTGCCCACGGCCGGCATCGCCTTCCTCGACGAGGTGTTCAAGGCCAACTCGGCCATCCTCAACGCCTTGCTCACCCTGCTCAACGAGCGCGCCTTCGACAACGGCAGAGGGCGTGAAGCGGTGCCGCTCGTGAGCGTGGTGGGCGCCAGCAACGAGCTGCCCGCCGACGAGGCACTGCAGGCCTTCTTCGACCGCTTCCTGGTGCGCGTGCCGGTGGCGCCGGTGAGCGACGCCGCCTTCGCCGCCCTGCTGCACCTGCCGACACCTGGCAGCGCCTTGCCGCACGCCGCCCCGCTGGACGAGGCGGAGCGCAGCGCCGTCGCCACCGCCGCATCGGCCGTGTCCCTCGGCCAGGACGCATTGCAGGCCTGCGCCGCCCTGCGCACCTGGCTGGCTGCGCGCGGCTGGACCGTCTCCGACCGCCGCTGGCGGCAGTGGATCGGCCTGATGCGCACTGCCGCCGCCACCGAGGGCCGGCCCGACGTGGATGTGCTGGACCTGTGGCTGGCGCCGTACGTCGCCGGCGCGGACGCGGTGCAGATGCAGGCGGTCGCGGAGTGGTTCGCCCACGAGGTGCTGGGCGCGGTGGCGCACGACTTCGCGCCGCTCGGCCACGCCGTGCAGGCCTTCGAGCAGCAGGCCGAGCTGGAGCACAGCGCACCCGCCCCCGGCGCGGCCGGGCCGGACGACGCCGCGGGCAAGCTCGCGCTCGCCCGTGCCATCGGCTGGGGCGAGGGGCACCCCGCCGACGGCAACGCGGACGCGCCGGGCACCGCGGCCATGGCGC
Organism: Ideonella sp.; assembly: GCF_041918995.1. GTDB lineage: Bacteria > Pseudomonadota > Gammaproteobacteria > Burkholderiales > Burkholderiaceae_C > Ideonella. The sequence goes on from NZ_JAYRUN010000006.1 coordinate 192,759, forward strand.
GCCTCACCTTGGCCGGCCTGGAGGCGGCGCAGCGCCGCCACTACAGCCCCGTGCATGTGGCCAGCCGCCTGGCGCAGGTCGACGACCTGCTGGACCACGTGGCGCGCCATCACCAGGCCCTGGCCGCGCAGGCGGCGGCGCTGGACGCCCGCCTGGCGGGGCGGCTGTGGATCGCGACGAGCGTGTCCGCACGCTGGCAGGCAGCGCACGCGGGCTCGCTGGCGCGCCTGCAATCCCTCACCACGCGGCTGCAGGCGGCGCGCGAGGCCTTCGCGGCGCTGCCTGTGTCGCAGGCCGCGCCCCCGGTCGCGCCCGAGCCCGTGGCGTTGCCCGCGCTGGACTCGCTCACGCCCGCCGTGTGACGCCCCCCCATGACGGCCCCCCCCATGACGGCCCCGCATGACGGCCCCGCCATGACAGCCGCGCCATGACAGCCGCGCTGCACCCGGCCGACCCGCCCTACGACCGGCTGGCCGCCTTGCCGCGCACGGTGTGGCGCGGTGCCCTGGTCACCGGCGTGGGCACGCCCGCCCACCGGCTGGCGCACGCGCGTGCGTGGCTGGACAGCCTGCAGGCCGGCCAGCTGCCCCCGCCAGACGCCGATTTTGGCGACCGGGTCGCCAGCGGCCCGCTGCGCGCCGTGGTGGGCGAGCTGGGCCTGCCGGCGTTCTGCCGCGCCACGCCGCCCCTGGCCGAGCAGGTGCTGCGCAGCCTGCTGTGGCACCTGGACCAGCTGGCCGACCGCCAACCGGCCCAGGACCGCGACACCGCCATCGTGCAGCTCGCCCGCGAGTTCCACGAGGGCTGGGCCGCCCAGACCGTGGGCCTGGACGAGGACCTGCAGCTGCTGCTCGGCCTGGGCGACTTCGCCGACCTGCCCTGGGACCGGCTGTGCGGCCAGCTGCGTTCGCGGCCCTGGGCGGCCGTGCGCGAGGCCGGCGAGCTGCTGGATCAACTGCCGGCGCTTGCCCGGTTGGTCGAGCGGCTGGGGCGCCAGGCGCGTGACAAGCATGTGCCCCCCAGCCCGGCGCCCGGCTCGGCGCCACCGTCGCGAGAGCGGCAGCCGCTGCGCCCGGTGGTCACGCGGCTGCCCGGCGCCCCGGGCGAGATCACCGGCGTGCGCTTCACCGGCCGGCCCGAACGCATGCTGGCCAGCGAGGCGGTGATGCTCACCCATCCGCTGCTGCGCAAGCTCTGGCGCGCCCGCCATGCCGAGGCGCGGCTGCTCGGCTGGGACACCGCGGCCGTGCTCACCGACTGGCGGCCCGACCCCGATGCGCTCACGGTCGCGCCGGCCCCGTCGAACGCGCCGGATCCACACACCCGCGGCCCCGTCATCCTCTGCCTGGACACCTCGGGCTCGATGCGCGGCGCGCCTGAGCGCATCGCCAAGGCGGTGGCCGTGGCGGCCTTGCGCACCGTGCGCGACACCGGGCGCGCCTGCCTGCTGCTGGCCTATGGCGGCCCGGGCGAGCTGATCGAGCATGAGCTGGGCCGTGGCGAAGCCGGCCTGGCCGCCCTGCTCGCCCTGATGGACCAGGCCTTCGACGGCGGCACCGACATCCAGACACCGATCGAGCGTGCCGTGGCGCGGGTGTACGAGGCGCGCTGGCGCGCGGCCGACCTGCTGGTCGTGAGCGACGGCGAATTCGGCTGCGTGCCCGCCACCCTCGCGCTGCTGGACGACGCACGCGAGCGCCTGGGCCTGCGTGTGCAAGGCGTGCTCGTGGGCGACCGTGAGACGCTGGGCCTGCTGGAGGTGTGCGACGCGATCCACTGGGTGCACGACTGGCGGCGCTTCGCCGAAGGCTCCGCCCCGGCGGAGCGCCGCCACGCGGAGCCGCCCGTGCACAGCCGCAGCCTCACCGCGCTGTACTTCGCCAATGCCCTGTCCGCCCGCGCAGCCCGCCACCGCGGCACGCCGGGCAGCCGACCATGACCCCACCGGCGCTGTCCCCTGCCCCGCCCACCGCCCCGTCCCCCACGTCGCTGACGGTCGCGGCGCAGATGCTCGCGCTGCTGGAGGCGCTGGCCGCGCAGGTGCGCCTGCCCCGCGTGCAGGCCCTGCACCTGCCGCCCGCGCCGCCGCCCGGCGGCGAGCGCGGCGAGTTCTGTGCGCTGGCGCTCGAAGGCGGCGCGCTCGGCCAGAGCTACGTGCTGCTGGACGACACCTGGCGGCGGCTGGACGCGGCCGCGCGCTCGGCCGCCGGCCTGGGCGTGGCGGGCCAGCCCGCACTCGAGCTGGCGCGGGGCTTCCTCAGCACCGACGCCTTGCGTCGCACCGTGGGGTTCGCCGCCGTGAACGCCCTCACCCGCTGGGTGTTCGACCGCGCCGGCTTCGTCCCCCCCGGCAGCGACGATTCACTCGGCGGGCTGGCTCCGCAGGCAGGCGACACCGTGGGCATGATCGGCCACTTCGCCCCGCTGCTGCCGCGGCTGCGCGAGCGCGGCGCCCGGGTGGTGGTGGTGGAGCTGCGGCCCGAGCTGGTGCGCGACGACGGCCAGGTGCGCGTCACGCTGGACGCCACCGAGCTGGCCACCTGTCGGCAGGTGCTGGCCACCGGCACGCTGCTGCTCAACGGCACGCTGGACACCATGCTCGCGCACTGCCGCGCGGCCACGCACATCGCCCTCGTCGGGCCCAGCGTGGGCGGCCCGCCCGACCCGCTGTTCGCGCGCGGCATCACCTGCCTGGGAGGCAGCTGGGTGACCGACCCCGATGCGTTCGTCGAGGCACTGCGACGCGGCGAGCCCACGCGCCCGTACGCCCGGAAGTCCGTGCTCCGACCCGCGGACTATCCGGGCTGGAGCGCACTGGCAACCACCGCCTGACCGAATATCTGCCATTCGGATCTGGTGGTGGCGCGTCGCCCGCCAGCGTCGAAAAGCCATCATGGGTCGCATACCCGCGCCCCACGCGGCCTCGGCGCGCCGCCCCCCAGCGCCGCCCAGGAGCTTCCATGTTCACCCTGCTGCACGCCCGCATCGCCACCCGACTGACTCTCGTCCTGGCCGGCGCCCTCGCCCTGATGGCGGCCATCGCCGGCTTCGGCGTGTGGGGTGTCGACAGCCTGTTCCGCATGACCGAGCAGGCACTTCAGCGCGACGTCTCGCTGGCCCAGCACGCGGCCGACCTGCAGGCGCTCACGCTGATGGAGCGCCGCTACGAGAAGGACTCGTTCTTCCAGATCGGCCAGGCGGACAAGCGAGCCGACTACCTGGCGAAGTGGGAAGACGCCGCGGGGCGGCTGCGCACCGTGCTGCAGGCGGCACGGGGCCACGACATGCCCGCCGAGGATCAGGAGGTGCTGAACCAGGTGGGGCAGCATTTCACCGCCTATGTGACCGGCTTCCGGGAGGTCAGCGCGCGCGTCGACGAGGGCGCGATCGGCTCGCCCGAGGACGCCAATACCGCCATGGACCGCCACAAGGCGGCCGTGCGCGGGATGGAGTCCGCCGTGCACACGATCAACGAGCGGGCCATGGCGCGCGCCAGCGCGGTGCTCGCGCAGGTCGAGCAGGTGCGCGACACCACGGTGCGCTGGCAGCTGGCGTTGACCGCCCTCGGCATGGCGCTGGCGGCGTTGAGCATCGGCCTGGTGACCCGGTCCATCACGCGGCCGCTGCACCGCGCCGTGGCCGTGGCAGAGACAGTGGCCTCGGGCGACCTCAGCTCGCGCATCGATGCGCAGGGCACCGACGAGACCGGCCAGCTGCTGGGCGCGCTGCAGCGCATGAATGACGGTCTCGTCCGGATCGTCAGCCAGGTGCGCAACGCCAGCCAATCCATCGCCAGCGGGTCGTCCCAGCTGGCCATGGGCAGCTCCGAGCTGAGCCAGCGCGCCGAGGCGCAGGCGGGCAGCCTGGAGCAGACGGCCGCATCGATGGAACAGCTGACCGCGACCGTGCAGCACAACGCGGCGCACGCCGAGCAGGCCTCCGGCCTGGCCCTGCGCGCGTCGCAGGTGGCCGAGGAAGGCGGGGCCGTGGTGAGCCGTGTGGTGGCGACCATGGATGGCATCAGCGCCAGCTCACGCAAGATCGCCGACATCACCGGCGTGATCGACGGCATCGCGTTCCAGACCAACATCCTGGCGCTGAACGCCGCCGTGGAGGCCGCCCGCGCCGGCGAGCAGGGCCGTGGCTTCGCCGTGGTGGCCGGCGAGGTGCGAAGCCTGGCTCAGCGCAGCGCCGAGGCGGCCGGGGAGATCAAGGCCCTGATCGCCGACAGCGTGCAGCGCGTCGAGGCCGGCAGCCGCCTGGTGACCGACGCCGGCCGCACGATGACGCAGATCGTCGAGCAGGTGCGCGAGGTGGGTGGTCTGATCCGCGAGATCAGCCACTCCAGCGGCCAGCAGAGCGCCGGCATCAGCCAGGTCGGCAGTGCGGTGGCCGAGCTGGACCGGGTGACGCAGCAGAACACGGCACTCGCGGAGGAGAGCTCCGCCGCCGCGGAAAGCCTGCGCCGGCAGGCCGACGACCTGGCGCGTCTGGTGGCCACGTTCCGGCTGGATGGCGTGCAGCCGGCCGCCGCCTGACGGGCGGCTGGCCGGCGGCGGGCCGCCTCAGCGCTTCGCCCCGAGCTGGTCGAGCAGGGCCTTCACCGCCGCTTCCGTCTGCGCGTCCCGGCCCGCGGCCAGCTGCGCGGGGTCGTGGGCGACCTGCACGTCCGGCTTCACCAGCGCCTTCTCCATGAACTCGCCCTTGGCGTCGCGGATGCCCACCTCGGGGATGCCGAAGTACAGGGTGTCGTCCTGCAGCGTCTCCCACCACACCGCCGTGCCCGTGCCGGCCACCGGCATGCCGACGAGCTGGCCGATCTTCTGGTGGCGGTACACCCACGGGAACAGGTGCGCGTCGGAGTAGTTGCTCTCGCTCATCAGCACCACCGAGGGCTTGGTCCAGCGACCCGTGGGCTCCCAGCCCAGCGACTGGCCGCGTGGCAGGAACTCGAGGTACTTGGCGCCCGACAGCAGGTTGGCCAGCGCGTCGGTGAGGTTGCCACCCCCGTTGAAGCGGGTGTCGACCACCAGGCCTTCCTTGCCGCTGTGGCGGCCCAGCATCTCGGCGTAGACGTCGCGGTAGCTCTCGTCGTCCATGCCGCGCACGTGCACGTAGCCCAGGCGGCCGCCGGAGAGCTTGTCCACCATCTCGCGCTGGGCCTTGACCCAGCGCTTGTAGAGCAGCTCGCCCTGGGCCGCCTGCGCGATGGGCCGCACCACTTCCGAGAAGCGCTTGCCCGTGGCCGGGTCGAACACGGCCAGCTCCACCCGCTTGCCCACCTTGTGGTTGAGCAGCGAGTCGAACTCCGCGCCCGGCTCGATGGCCACGCCGTCGATCTTCTCGATGACCATGCCGGCCCGGGCCTTGAGCTTGGCGCCCACCAGCGGGCCGCCCTCGATGACCTCGGCGATCTTCACCCCGGCGCCGGTGTGGGCCTCGTCGAAGAACACGCCCAGGGCGGCCGTGGCGTCGGCGTCCTTGCGCTTGGGCCGGTAGCCCGAGCCGGTGTGCGACACGTTCAGCTCGCCCAGCAGCTCCGACAGCATCTCCGCGAAGTCGTGGTTGTTGGCGATGTAGGGCAGGAAGCGCTGGTACGACTTGCCATAGGCCGCCCAGTCCACGCCCTCCATGTCGGCCACGTAGAGCTTCTCGCGCGTCTGGCGCCACACGTGCTCGAACATCTCGGCGCGCTCGGCCGCGCGGTTCAGGCGCATCTCCGCCTGGAACTCCACCGGCGCGAGCTTCACCTCACCCTCGCCCTGGGGCACCTTGAACTTGCGCAGGCCGCCGGCCGTGAGCACGAAGCCCTGCTCGCCCTTGGCGTCCAGCACCACCTCGGCGCCCGGGCCGTCGCCATCGCCACCGGCGCCACCGGCGCCGCCAGCCAGGTCGGCGAGCTTCTTGACCTCCTTCTCGCGCGGCTTGAGCTGCCACAGCTCGTGGCCGTCGGCCACTTCCACCGTGTAGAAGACGGAGTCGCCGTCCGGCGTCATGGCGGCCGAGGTGAGCCGGCCCGAGTTGGGGGTGAGGCGCACCACCCGGTGCTCCAGGCCCTCGGTGTCGATCTTCACCGGCTTGGGCAGCTTGATGGGCTGGTCGTCCGCGTCCTCGTCGCCCTTGCCCTGGCGCTTGCCCTCGCGCTTGGCCTCGCGGGCGTCGGCGTCCTTGTCGCCCTTCTTGGCCTCGGCCTTCTTGTCGCCGTCCTTCTTGTCGCCGTCCTTCTCGCCGTCCTTGCCGTCCTCGTCCTTGTCTTCCTGCTTCTTCAGCAGCGCGAACTCGGCCTTGTCCAGGTTGAAGCGGTCGAAGGCCTCCTGGGTGAAGAACATCTGGAACAGGTCCATCTGGGCGGCGCCGCCGGTGCCGTGCAGGCCCTGGCGGTCGCTGAACCACAGCATGGACTGGCCCTTGGGGCCCCACATCGGGCGGTAGTCCTCGTAGCCGCTCTTGGTCAGGTTGACCAGCGGGCCCTTGCCCTGCGCATCGATGAGGCCGGCCTCAGCGCTCCAGCGGTTGCGGTCCACGAAGTTCACCAGCAGCCGCGTGCCGTCGGGCGACCAGTCGAACCACTGGTCGCCGTCGGCATAGGAGTAGTTCATGTCGCCCGGCAGCACGGTGCGGCTCTGGCCGCTGGCCAGGTTGAGCACCTTCAGCGTCGTGCGGTTCTCCAGGTAGGCCACCTCCTTGCCGTCGGGCGAGTAGCGCGGCTGGAAGTTCTCCTTGCCGTTCTTCAGCAGGGTCTTCACCTGCACGCCCGAGGCGGCGAAGAAGTACGGCTGGTCCTTCTTCTTGCCGGGCAGGCGGGCCTCGTACAGGTTCCACGAGCCCTCGCGCTCGCCGGCAAAGAGCATGCGGCGGCCGTCGGGGCTGAAGCTCACCGAGCGCTCCTGCGCGGGGGTGTCGGTGATGCGGCGCGTGTCGCCGAACTCGGTGGAGGCGACGAAGACCTCGCCGCGGATCACGAAGGCGATCTCGGCGCCGTCGGGGCTCACGGCGACCTCGGTGACGCCCTCCTTGAGCTTGACGTTCTCGACCCGGTCCACGCGGGTGTCGGACGCGATCTGCACCGCCACCTTGGCGGGCTGCGTGGCGCCGGGCGCCAGGGTGTAGAGCTCGCCGTCGTGGCCGAAGCTCAGGGTGCCGTTGGCCGCCAGGCTGAGGAAGCGCACCGGGTGGGTGGTGAAGCGGGTGACCTGCTCCGCCTGCCCGTCCGCGAGCCCCGTCTCGCCCACGCGCATGCGCCAGACGTTGAACGAGCCGCTCTTCTCGCTCAGGTAGTACACCCACTGGCCGTCGGCGGACCACACGGGGTTGCGGTCCTCCCCGCCGAAGCCCGTGAGCTGGCGGTGGCGGCCGCTGGCCATGTCGTACAACCAGACGTCACGCGCCACCGGCGAGATGTGGTGCTTGCGCCAGTCGCTCTCGTAGCCCTTCCAGTCCTCGTAGACCAGGCGCTGGCCGCGCGCATCGAGCTGCCCGGCCACGGCCGGCGTGCTGAACACCTGCTGCGGCCGGCGCCCGCCGTCCACCGCCACGCGGTAGAGTTCGCCCACCGCGCGGCTGGGGAACTGCACGTTGGTGCGGGTGTCCTGGCGCGTGGCGGAGAACAGCACCTGCTGCCCGTCGGGCGTGAAGCCGAGCGGCCGCTCGCCGTTGGAATGCGTGGTCAGGCGGCGCGACGGGCCACCCTGGGCGTCCACCACGAACACGTCGAAGTTGCCGTAGACGTCCGACGCGTACGCGATGCGCCGCCCATCGGCCGACCACACCGGCGCGAAGCTGTGGTGCCCGTTGGACACCAGCAGGCGTGCCACGCCGCCCGCGGTCGGCACCACATACAGGCTGCCCTGGAACGAGAAGGCGATCTGCGCGCCGTCCGGCGAGATCGCCGGGTAGCGCATCCACAGCGGCTGCTGCAGCGGCCCCAGCGGCGGGCTCTGCGTGGCCTGCGCCGACTGAGCGTTCGGCGTGGCCTTGCCAGCGGTCTGTGCCTGGGCGGCCAGCGGCGCGGCCACGGCGCAGGCCAGCACCAGCGTGGCCAGGCGGAAGGGAATCGGGCGTCTCGTCGTCATGATCCTCAGGGGGGCAGCGCGAAAGCGCGCGATGATGCCGCAGGCGCCCCGGCCGGGGCATCCCGCGCGACGAACCGCGCCGTCGCGCCGACGAAACGCGCCACGGCGGGACCGGCGCACTCCCCTAACATGGCGGTCGATGGCCACGCTCGACCGCTCCACTGCCCCCTCTCGCCCGCTGGCCGACGCCCAGGCGGCCGACGCCCGGCGCCTCGGGCGCCCCAGCTCCGGCTGGCGCCACCGGATGTACGTGGTCATCTTCGAGGCCGACACCCGCGCCGGCCGCGCCTTCGACCTGGCCGTGATCGCGGCCATCCTGCTCAGCGTGGCGGTGGCGGTGGCCGACAGCGTGCAGGGGCTGCACGCGCAGCACCGGCAGAGCTTCGCACTGCTCGAGTGGATCTTCACCGCGCTGTTCACGCTCGAGTACATCGCGCGCCTGGCCTGCGTGCAGCACCCGCTGCGCTACGCGACCAGCTTCTTCGGCATCGTCGACCTGCTGGCCATGCTGCCGACCTGGATCGCCTTCTTCGTGCCCGAGGCGGGCGTGCTCATCGACGTGCGCATCCTGCGGCTGCTGCGCGTGTTCCGCATCCTGCGGCTCACCCGCTATGTGGAGGAGTACACCGCGCTCGTCGACGCGGTGTATGCCAGCCGGCGCAAGATCCTGGTGTTCCTGTCCTTCGTGCTGATGATGGTGCTGGTGGCGGGCACCGTGATGTACGTGGTGGAGGGCCCGTCGAACGGCTACACCAGCATTCCCACCGCCATGTACTGGGCGGTGACCACCATGACCACCGTGGGCTTCGGCGACATCACGCCCAAGACGGACCTGGGCCGGGCCATCTCCTCGGTCATGATGCTGCTCGGGTGGGGCGTGCTGGCGGTGCCCACCGGCATCGTCACCGCCGAGATGACGCTGCAGCGCCGCGGCCTGGTGCCCCACACCACGCGCACCTGCCCCGCCTGCCTCACCGAGGGCCTGCCGCCGCAGGCGCGCTTCTGCAGCCAGTGCGGCGAGCGCCTGCCCGCCTACCAGCGCGACGAGGCCGGGACGACCGGCTGAGCGCCGGCAGACTCACCTGCGCTCAGCCGCCCGGGTGCCTGGCGAGCACCTGGCCCACGGCAGCGCTGAGATCCCGGTCCGCCTGCCGGCGGAACTCGGCCACGTAGCCCCAGAACACCAGCCGCTCCTTCTCGTAGGCAAGCAGGTACAGGTCGGTCTGGATGCCATTGTTCAGCGCATAGCGCTGGAAGGTGAAGGTGCGGCCTTCCACGGTGGCGGTGTCGGTCCAGGTGGGCGGCAGCTTCAGCCGGGCCACGGCCTCGGCGGGGCTCAGGCCCTTGTCGAGCGCGGACAGCTGGCCGTGGTAGATCTGGGGTGCCGCGCAGGCCGCCACCGTCGCGACGAGGGCGGCCGCGAGCGCGCGATGCAGGAACCGCGCGCTCATTTCTTGGCCGCCTTGGCGTCGGCCAGGCGCTGCTTGACCGTGGGCATCAGGCCGCTGACCGACGGATCCGCGTCCTTGCTGAGCTCCTCCAGCGTGCCCCATGCGTGCACCTTGCGCTCCGGCAGGGACTGGATCACCACGTACTCGGTCAGCACCGGCACCGTGATGAAGATGGGAATGCAGGTCGGGGTGCACACCATGGTCATCTGCTGCTGGGTGCCGGTCTGCAGGTTGCAGTGCCGCGCCGTGTAGTGGCCCTCACGCTCCTTGAACTCGTACTGGGCCACGACGGTGGCCTGGCCCAGCGCCTGGTCGATCTGTGCCGGCGCGGCATCGCGCGTGATGGCGCCGACCTGGCCCTGCTGCAGCGGCACGCTGGACGCGCAGCCGCCAAGAATCGCTGCCATGGCCAGTGCGGCCAGGGTCTTCGATGCCCTCATGTGAGATCTCCCTCGTGGATCGGAAACAGGCGGGCAGCATAGCGTCCCGGTGGTGAGGATCCCGCGCGCGGCCGGCGGCGCATCCGGGGAGCTTGGTCAACGACCCTCATCCCAGCAGGCGCAGTGTGGCGATGAACCCGCACACGGCCAGCAGCCACCCGCGCACCAGCCAGCGCCACAGCCGCGGCGCCTGGCGCAGGCCCATGAACCCGTCGGCCACCAGCCAGCCCTTGAAGACGGCCAGCGCCAGCACGGCCGATGCGGTGCCCGTGCCGAGGCGGCCGGGCGCCCGTTCACCCAGCCAAAGGGTGAGCCCCGTGGCCAGGAACAGGGCGAGCCAGGCCAGGTGCGCGGTGTCACGCCAGCGGGCGCGGCCGGGGGACTCGGGGGACGAAGAAGCGCTCATCGCAGGATGTAGACAAGGGGAAAGAGCACCAGCCACAGCAGGTCGACCAGGTGCCAGAAGGTGGCCACCGTCTCCACCGCATGCCCATGGCGCTCGCCGCCGCCGCCGCGCCAGGCGGCCGGCAGCACCAGCCCCAGCAGCACCGTGGCGGCCAGCACATGGAGGAAGTGGAAGCCGGTGAGCAGGAAGTACAGCGTGAAGAACACGTTGGTCTCCACGTCGATGCCCTGGCCCGACAGCGCGGCGTACTCGCCCAGCTTGAGCGCGGCGAAGGCCAGGCCGCTCGCCTGCGCCGCCACCAGCCAGCCGGCTTCGGCCCGGCCGCGGCCCGCGGCCGCCGCCCGCACGGCCTGCACCACGCAGCCGCTGCCGCCGATGAGCAGCCAGGTGTTGATCGCTCCCTTGCTGGCGTCGAGCATGGCCTGGGAGCGGTCGAACAGCTCGGGGTGCGTGGCGCGCACCACCGCGAAGGCGGCGAACATCAGGCCGAAGGTGGCCAGCTCCACCAGCACGAGCAGCCACATCACCCCGTCGCCGGGCAGGCGCAGGGCAGTGGCGGGGGCGGTGTGGCGCGGTGGCAAGGGAAGGGGCAGGGTCATGGGGCTCAGGGAAGTCCCGGCCAGCGTAGGCACCTGCCGGGCGTGTGGTTTTGACGCGCGCCAAGGCCGGGGCCGGTGGTCGGCCGGGGGCGACCGGGTAGACTCCGCCCTTTTTTCGCCCGCCCTTTTCCGCCTTCAGGCACCATGGCCCGAGGGACACCGCGCACCCGCCTTCCCAGCTCCGACCTGATCCGCCAGCTTGCCCGGCTGACCGATGCCGACGCCCCGGGCTCGACACAGACCTTTGCCGAGGAACTGAGCCAATGGCTCGGCTGGACGGACGCGATCGAGCTGGCCACGGCGCTGAACACCACGCCGGCCGTCGTGGCCGTGCCGGCCGAGGCCGCCGCGGCGCTGGCCGAGGCCGCGCAGACCGAGGTGCAGCGCGTGCGGGATGAGCTCGGCGCCGTGGCCCGCGGCGACGCCGCACCGGCGCCCCGCCCGGCGCGCCGCGCCTGGTCGCCGGCGCGGCCCGCGGTGGCGCCGGCGGACCCCTGGGACCCGGCCACCCACCGCCAGCGCTACCAGGCGGCCCAGCAGACCTTCGCGGCCCGTGTCGGCCCGCTGCGCGAGCGCCTGCGGGCCACCCTGGCCACCCTGTCGCCCGCCCATGCCCGCCTGGCCGCACTCGACGCCGTGATGGAACAGGTGCTCGGCCCGCGCGAGCAGGCCCTGCTGGCCAGCGTGCCCCAGCGCCTGGAGCCCCGCTTCCAGCAGCTGCTGCGCCAGCGCAGCCTCACCGACGCGGCCACCGCCAGCGCCGGCCTGGCGGCCTTCACCCAGACGCTGCAGGCGCTGCTGCGGGCCGAGCTGGACACGCGGCTGCAGCCCGTGGACGGCCTGCTGGCCGCCCTGCGCAGCGCCGCCCCCTCCAGCGCCGCCCCTTCTTCACACCGCCATGCCTAACCTGCTCTACCCCGCCACGCTGGCCGCCGGCTTCGCCGCCCTCGGCTGGATCGGCGCCGGCTACCTCGGCAGCCACCCCTTCGCGCTGGCCCTGACGGCAGGGATCACCGCCGCCTATGCCGCCGGCGTGGTGGAGCTGCACCGCTTCGGCCGCGACACCCGTGCGCTGGCCGGCGCGTTGGCCACCGTGCCGGCCGAGCTGCCGTCGCTGGCGGACTGGCTGGCCGGCCTGCCCGCGCCACTGCAGCAGCCGGTGCGCGCGCGCGTCGAGACCGAACGCACGAGCCTGCCCGGCCCGGCCATGGCCCCCTATCTCACCGGGCTGCTGGTGCTGCTGGGCATGCTGGGCACCTTCCTCGGCATGGTGGCCACGCTCAACGGCACCGGCGCGGCGCTGGACAGCGCCACCAGCGTGGAGGCGGTGCGCAACACCCTGGCCGCTCCGGTGCGCGGGCTGGGCCTGGCGTTCGGCACCTCGGTCGCCGGCATCGCCGCGTCCACGGCCCTGGGCCTGCTGGTGGCGCTGCGGCGCCGCGAGCGCCAGCGCGTGTCGCAGGCCCTGGACCGCGCCCTCGCCCACTCCGGCCTGCGCGCCCATTCCCGGCTGCAGCAGCGCGAGGACATGCTGCGGCTGATGCAGCGCCAGGTGGACGTGCTGCAGCAGCAGGCGCAGCACATGCCGGCCCTGGTGGACGGCCTGCGCGGGCTGATGGAGCGGCTGGACGAACGGGCCCGCACGCTGGACGCCCAGCTGGCCCACGGCCAGCAGGCCACGGCGCAGCACCTGCACGACCAGCACCGCCGCCTCGCCGATGCGCTGCAGGCGCAGCACCGCGCGCTGGCCGATGGCCTGCAGGCGCAGAACGGCACGCTGGCAGAGCGCCTGCACCAGCAGCATGGCACCCTGGCAGAACGCCTGCAGCAACAGCACGGCGCACTGGCCGACACGCTGGGGGCCCGGCAGGCCGAGCTGGGCGAACGCCTGACGGGCCAGCACGAGGCACTGGCCGCGCGCATCGCGGGCCAGCAGGCGGCCTGGCAGGCCGACACCACGGCCGCCTACGCCGGCCTGGCCGCCTCGGTGGCCCGCACGCTGGACGACAGCGTGCGCACCAGCGTGCAGGAGAGCGCCCGCCTGGCCACCCAGTCGCTGCAGCCGGTGGTCGAGGGCACGCTGGCCCAGCTCGGCCGTGAGACCGCGGGCCTGCACGCCGCGTTGTCGCAAGCGGCCGAGCAGCACCTGGGCGCGATCGCCAGCGAGCTGCGCGGCCAGCTGGGCGGCATCACGCAGTCGCTGCGCGAGCAGCTGGCCGCCGCGGGTGACCGGCTCAGCCAGCAACAGCAGGCGCTGCTGCAGGCCGTGCAGGCGGCGCAGGAACGCGCCCTGGCGCTGCAGGCCACGCAGGACGCCGAGCGCCTGGCCGGCTGGCAGCAGGCGCTGCGCGACTGGGCGGGCGAGCTGCAGCAGCAGGCACGCGCCGGCAGCGCCGAGGCCCTGGCCCAGCAGCGCCAGATCTGCCAGACGCTGGAGCAGACGGCCCAGGCGCTGAGCGCCCGGTCCGAGGCACAGGCGCGCGACACGCTGGGCCGGCTGGGCGAGCTGGTCGAGCAGGCCGCCCAGGCGCCGCGGATGGCGGCGGAGGTCATTGCCGAGATGCGCCAGCGCTTCAGCGACAGCGTCGCGCGCGACCAGGCAGCGTTGGAGGAGCGCACCCGCCTCATGGACACGCTGGCCACCCTGCTCGACGCGGTGAACCGCGCGTCGCACGAGCAGCGCGGCGCCATCGACGCCCTCATCGCCGCCACCGCCGGCGTGCTGGAGCAGGCCGGCGCGCGTTTCGCCGAGCAGGCCTCGGCCGAGGCCGGGAAGATCGCGGCCGCCGCCGCGCAGGCCACGGGCAGCGTGGTGGAGCTGGCCAGCGTGGGCGAGGCCTTCGGCACCGCCGTGCTGCAGTTCGGCCAGACGGGCCAGCAGCTGGCCGAGCAGCTGGGCCGGGTGGAGGCCGCGCTGGGCCAGCACATGGAGCGCAGCGACGAGCAGCTCGGCTACTACGTGGCCCAGGCGCGTGAGCTGATCGACCTGAGCGTGGCCTCGCAGAAGCACATCATCGACCAGCTGCAGCAGCTGGCCGGCCGCACGCCGGCGCTGGACGCCTCCTGATCGCCATGGACGAGCTCGACGCCACCGGCCTGCACGACGAGGCCACGCCCGTGTGGGCGGTGTTCGGCGACCTGATGGCCGGCCTGCTGGGCGCCTTCGTGCTCATCCTGGTGTGCGCGCTGGGCATCCAGTTCGACCTGGCCGAGCGCCTGCGCGCCGAGACCGCCCGCGCCCAGGCCGAGGCGCAGCAGCGCCAGGCGCTGGAGCAGGCGCTTGCGGGCCCGCTGGCCGCCGGCCGCATCACGCTGGACAACGGCCGCATCGGCATCAGCGGCAGCCTGCTGTTCGCCTTCAACTCGGCCGAGCTGCAGCCCGAGGGCCGCCAGCTGCTGCACAGCCTGGCGGCGCCGCTGGCGGCCTACCTGCAGGCACGCGACCAGGTGCTGATGGTCAGCGGCTTCACCGACGACCGCGCGGTACGCGCCGGCAAGCAGGCGCCCTTCGCCGACAACTGGGAGCTGTCCGCACAGCGGGCGCTCACGGTGACACGCACGCTCATCGCCGAGGGCGTGCCGTCGTCCGCCGTGTTCGCCGCGGCCTTCGGCGCCGAGCAGCCGGTGGCGTCCAACGACGATGCCGCCGGGCGGGCGCAGAACCGGCGCGTGGAGATGGCGCCCACGCCGCGCCCGCGCCGCGAGGCCGCGGCCAGCGCCGTCGCGCCCTGAGCGCCGCCGAGCCGCCCCGCGGAGCCATCGCGATGTCCACCGCCCCGCTGCCCGCCCCCCAGGAGCTCGACGCCGCGCTGGCCCGCTGGCGTGCGCGGGGCGTGGCGTCACGCGACCCGGTGCGCTTCCAGCTCGTCGAATCGCTGGCGCGGCGCGCCGCCGCGCAGCCGGCCGCCACGCGGGCCTGGGTGGACGCCCGGCTGCAGCGCTGGCTGGCCATGTGTGCACCCGACTGGGAGCGTGACGGCGTGCCCCCGGCCGCGCAGGCCCCGTCGCCGCCGCGGCCAGCGGTGCAGGCGCTTGGCGGGCTGAGGCAGGCGCTGCAGCCGCGACAGGCGGCGGTCGCCGAGGACGTACCCGCGCTGCCGGGACCGATGGTCGGCGTGTCCTCGCTGCAGGACGTGCGCCGCACCTGGGCGCGGCTGGACGCCGAGCGGCGCCTGCACGACTCCCTCGCGCGGGTGCCCGCCCAGGCCGGGCCGCTGAATTCGGTGCAGCTGGTGCTGCGGGCGCTGACCCTGATGCACCAGGTGTCGCCAGCCTACCTGCAGCACTTCACGGCGCACGTGGACGCCCTGCGCTGGCTGGACGCGGTGGACCCGCCCGCGCCGCCGCGCCCCGGCCGGCGCTGACGCGGCCCGCCGCGGCTCAGCGCGGCGGCGGCAGCGGCTCGCCCTGCAGGCGCCGCCACAGCCACTGCAGGGCCGGCTTCAGGTCCGCAGGGCGGCCGCCGCGCGATGCGGGAACGTCCAGCGGCAGCCAGCGCTGGCCGTCGTGCCGGGCAACGGCGAAGGAGAAGCTGTAGTGCGGCTCCTGGCCCATGCGCAGGTCGGTGATGCGCGCCTCGTCGCCCACGGTGGACAAGGCATACACGCCGCGCGTGAACCAGCGCATGCGGTCGGCCGCCCATACGCCCGCCAGCGGTGCCTCGAGCGCCGCCCCGCGCTCGAAGCGGTCGAAGTGCATGCCCGCGCCTTCGTCGAGCAGCGAGCGGAAGCCCTCGTGGTAGGCCTCGGGCGTGACGGCCACCACGCGCCACAGCACGGTGTTGAACGGCGTGGGCGTGACCAGCAGCTGCGTGGCCACCACCCCGCGGCGCGCCAGCTCGGCCTCGGCCACCGCCCGCACCTGCGCCTGCGCCGCGACGCTCCAGCCCAGGTAGGCCGTGGAGAGCCCCAGCGCGAGCGCATTCAGGCCCAGCCCCCGCGAGCGGGACACGCAGGCCGCGCCGACGCCCAGCAGCAGCGGCACGGTGTACAGCGGGTCGATGATGAACACGCTGCCCACCCCGTAGGGCGTGTCGGTGAAGGGCCGCAGCAGCTGGGTGCCGTAGACCGTCATCCAGTCCAGCAGCGGGTGGGTGACGAGGCACAGCCACGCGGCCAGCCACCAGCGGCGCCAGTGGCCCCACTCGCCATGCACCCGGGCGGCCAGCGCGCCCAGCCCCGGCGCCAGCAGCGTGAGCCAGAACAGCGCATGGCTGTCGCCGCGGTGCAGGGTCATGTTGCGCACCGGGTCGCCATGGTCGATGAACGCGTCCAGGTCGGGCAGCGTGCCCCACAGCGCGCCCCAGGCGGCCGCCTTCCACACCGCCGTGCGGCGGCCCAGCGTGGCCACCCCCACCGCCGCGCCGAGCGCGGCCTGCGTCAACGAGTCCATGCGGGGCTCAGGCGCGGCCCGAGCGGCGGCTGCGCGGCTGCAGCTTGTCCAGTTCGGCCAGCTGCTGCTTGAGCAGCAGCACCAGGGTGCGCGCATGCTCCACCGGCAGGCTCAGCCGGCTGGCCGGGGAGGCATCGTCGTCGCGTGGCGAACGCGGCGCGACCAGCACATCCACGCCCAGCTCGATGAGCCCCTTGTCGTGGCGGGCGGACTTCAGGCGCTGGATCTCGATCTCGTAGGTCTTCATGGGCAGGGGCCACCAGGGGGAAGGCACCATTGTTGCCGTCTTCGGCGCCGCGCGCCCGTCCCGGCCGCGCCATCTGCCACGTCGCCATGCCCCGCCCGCGGGCCCGCGCAGGCCGGCCGTCACACCTGGGCGCACATGAGACGCGGCAGTAAAGGGGTTTCGCCCTGCGCGCAGGCAGACTGCGCGGCTTTGCGGCGCGCGTTTTCGCCTCACCCGCACGGGAATTTTGATACTCGCCGTGACAAGGAGTTTGTATTGAATCCGAACACGTCCATCTATCTCGACGCTGTGCGCTTCCTGGCGGCCATGGTGGTGTTTGCCTCCCATGCCAATTACCAGCGCTTCACCGGCGGCGTGCCGCTGTTCGAGCCGGTCGCGGGCCTGGGCAACGACGCGGTGATGGTGTTCTTCGTGCTGTCGGGCTACGTCATCGCCCACGTGGCAGCCACGCGCGAGTCCCACCTGGGCGAGTTCGCCGCCAGCCGCCTGGCGCGCCTGTACTCGGTGGTGGTGCCCGCCCTGCTGCTGACCTTCGTGCTCGATACCCTGGGCGCGCAGCTGGACCCGAGCCTGTACACCGGCCGCTGGTATGAAATGGACCACCCCTTGCAGCGGATGGCCGCAGGATTGACATTCACCAATGAGCTGTGGTTTTCCTATACCCGCCCATTCTCGAACGGTCCGTTCTGGTCCATCGGCTACGAGTTCTGGTATTACGTGCTGTTCGCCGTGGCGCATTACCTGCCGCCTGGCCGGCGAACCCTGGCCGTGGCGGCCGTGTGCCTGATCGTGGGCCCGAAGATCCTCCTGCTGCTGCCCGTCTGGTGGATGGGGGTGTGGGCCTACCGCCTGTCGCAGCGTCGCCTGCCGGGCGTGGCGATGTCGGCGCTGCTGTTCTTCGCGCCGCTGGTGGCCTACGCGGCGTTCCGACAAGCCGACGGCCCTGGGCTGCTGCTGGAACTGGCCGGGCGCCACCTGGGCGAGGAGGTCCTGCATGACCAACTCTCCTGGTCGCGCCACTTCCTGGCCAACTACGTGATCGGTGCCCTGGTGGCGGCCCATTTCGTGGGCCTGGCCGGCCTGGCGCCCCACCTGTCGGCGCTGCCCGCGGCCGCGGAGCGCGCCGTCCGCCACCTCGCCGGCTTCACCTTCTCGCTGTACCTGCTGCACTACCCCCTGGTGCAGTTCTTCTCGGCCAGCGTGCCGGTGCTGGGCCTGGAAGCGCATCGCGCGGCCTGGGTGGTGGCCGCTTCCCTGGGCGCCGTCTGGTGCATCGGGGCGCGGCTGGAGCGTCAGAAAGGGCCGCTCAAGCGGCTGTTCATGGGGTGGTTCACCCCGGTGCGCCACCCTCGGCTGGGCGCCCCGGCCCCGGCCGTCAGCGGATGAAGCGGCCGCCCGGCCCCACGATCAGCAGGTCCACGAAGCTGGAGCCATGGTGCTGGCCGGGGCCGTAGGTGACCGCATAGCCGCCCAGGTCGATGCGGCCGGCGGCCTCGAGCGCCGTGACCAGGCTCTGCGGGCTCACCTGGCGGCCCGCGCGGCGCAGCCCTTCCAGCAGCACGCGCAGGTTGAGGTAGCCGAAGAAGTGGTCGAAGTCCACCGGCAGGCGGGCGCGCTGCATCACCGCGTGGTAGTCCCGGGTGACGGCCGTGGTGGCCTGCATCGGGTAGGGCACGGTCTGCGCAAAGGACAGCCCGCGTGCGTCGTCGCCCAGCGCCTTGAGCAGCTGGCCCGAGTTGGCGATGGAGGGCCCGTACACCTGGGCGCTGATGTGGGTGCGCGCCGCCCGCACGAAGGGCACCAGCGCCGGGCCGAAGGCCATGAAGATCACGGCCTGGGGCGCGCCCTGGGCCAGCGACTGGCAGACCGCCACCGAGTGCTGGCCCGGGATGTCCAGCGCGGCCTTGGCCACGAGCGTGGCGCCCAGCTGCCTGCAGGCGGCCTCCACCACCGGCAGCATCTGCTGGCCGAACGGGCTGTCGTGGTAGGCCAGCGCGATGCGCGTGCGGCCCACGGTGACCAGGTTGCGCACGATGGCCACCACCTCGTCGGCGTAGCTGGCCATGGCGGTGAAGAAGGTCGGATGGGGCTTCTGCCGCAGCGACGGCGCACCGGTGTACACGCCCACGAGCGGCACCTTCCTGTCTTCCAGCAGCGGAAGCACCGCGGCCACGTTGGCCGTGCTGGCCAGGCCGAACAAGGCGGTCGCATGCTCCTGGTCGATGAGGCGGCGCACGTTGTCCAGGCAGCGCGCCGGGTCGTACGCATCGTCCAGCGTCACCAGCCGCACCTGGCGGCCGCCCACCCCGCCCTTGCGGTTGAACTCCTCCACGGCGAGCTGCTGGCCGCGCAGGACCGCGGCCAGCGTGGCCGCGAGCGGCCCGGACAGGTGGGCACTCTGCCCGATCACGATGTCGTCGCCCGCCGCGCGGGCGGGGCGGGCCAGCGGGCCCAGCGCCGCCGTGGCCGCGCCGGCCGCGGCCGCATGCAGCCAGCGGCGGCGCGCCTGAAGTCCATCCGTCATGTCGTGTCTCCTGGTGTCGGTCGGTCGTTGAGCCACCCGGCGGGTGGATGCCGGGCGCGACACTAGGCAGCCGGGCGGCGCGCGACTGTCACCTGCGGGACGATGGGCGACGCAGCGGACGGTGGGGTGCGAACTGCCGCACGGCGACGAGGGAAAGCCCTGAAGGCCCGCACCGGCCCCCATGCCACCCCACCCCGGCCCACCAAAGACAAAGCCCGCGGCCATGTCTGGCGGCGGGCTCGCTTCCGGACACCCGCCATGCAGCCAGGGGCTGATGGACGGGCGACGGTGCTCTCGGCGCTGGGTGACGGGTTCCCAGGGACACTTCACATCCCACCGCCCAATCGTGCGGCCGGTTCTGCGCTTCGGTGTCCTCAGTGTAGGCGCGCCGCGTGACGCTGATGTGACGATCAGCGGGGTGATCGCCCGCCAGATCGGGGCGGTCAACCGCCGCCGCGCTGCAGGTAGCGGTCGAACTGGCGCAGGAACTCGTCGCGCTGCACCTGTGTCACCGCGGCCTCGAACACGTAGCGCACGCCCAGCCGGGGCATGCGCAGCAAGGCGATGCGCCGGTCGGGCAGCACCTTCCAGCGCAGGGTGAGCAGGCCGCCGCCCAGCAGCCGCACGTTCGCCGCCCCCGGCTCCAGGCGCTCCAGCGCATGCGGCCCCACGGCGTGCGGCAGGCAGCGCAGCCACTCGGCCTCGGTGAACCCGTGCTCGCGCTCGAAGGCGTGGGGGCTGGACGGCGCCATGCTCGTGCTCATCCGCCTGCGATCGGCGGCCAGATGGCCAGGACGTCCCCCTCGTTCAGCACCCGGCTGGCGCGCTGCTCCGGCGGGACGTAGTGCCCATTGATCAGCACCAGGTGCACCAGGTGCATGGGCAGGGCGAACGGTGCCACGGCCTCGGCCACGGTGGCACCCACGGGCAGCTCCAGCGGCATCTGGTTGCCACTGCGCCGCTCGGGCGGCAGGTACGCGGTGAGGCTGGCGTAGAGCTTGAAGGTGATGTGCACGTCAGGCCGTCAGGTGGCCCCGCTCGCCTTGCGCCTGGGCGCTGGCCAGGTAGGCCTCCATGAGCAGGGTGGGATCAGCCAGAAGCTTATCCTTCCACGCGCCCAGGCGCACCTGTCCTTCGACCAGACCGCGCATCACCCCCACGTGCTGGGTCCAGCCGACCGCGTTGCAGCCGATGAGCCGGTCGCCCGCGAACTGCAGGCTCAGATGGCGGCAGGCCGGCTCGTCGGTCATCTGCACCTGCTCGCCGCCCGGCACCCCCTCCCACTGGCCGAAGCTGGCCGAGATGAGGCCCAGCGTGTCCAGCACGTTGATCTGCGTGACGCCCTTGAGCGTGCTGTCGCGGCCCAGCATGTTCATCGCGGCCACCCGCGCCTGCTCGGCCGCATTCGGCTGGATGGCGCTGACGATGGTCTGGCCGCTGACCTTGTCGAAGGCCTCGGCGCAGTCGCCCGCCGCGTACACGCCCGGCACGCTGGTCTGCATGCGCTCGTCGGTGAGCACGCCCACCAGGCAGCGCACCCCCGAGTCTTCGAGGAAGCCGATGTTGGGCCGCACGCCCGTGGCACTGATCACCAGGTCGGCCGGCAGCACCGCGCCGTTCGACAGGCGCACGCCCATGGCCGCGCCGTCCGGGCCGGGCCGCTCGATGGCCTCGACCCGCGCGCCGGTGTGCACCTGCACCCCTTTTCCCTCCACCCAGCGCTTGATCATGCCGCCGGCCGCCGGGCCCATCATGCGCGGCACCATGCGGTCGCCCATCTCCACCACCGTGAGGTGCACGCCGCGGGTGGCGAGCGCCTCCATGATGATGCAGCCGATGAAGCCCGCGCCGAGCTGCAGCACCCGCGCGCCCGGCTTCGCGGCGGCCGCGATGGCGCGGGCGTCGGCCAGCGTCCAGCAGGTGTGCACGCCGGGGCCGTCGATGCCGGGCACCGGCGGCTGGGCGGGCGACGACCCGGTGGCCACGAGCAGGCGGTCGTAGGCCAGCGTGCGGCCATCGTCCAGCACCACCTGCCGGGCGGCCGTGTTGACGGCCGTGGCACGCGACTGGATGAGGCCCACCTGCAGGCGGTCGTAGTGCAAGGCACCGCCGCGGCGCAGCCGGGTGCCGTCCTCGCCCACCTGCCCCACCAGCAGGTAGGGAATGGCCATGCGCGAGTACGGCAGTTCCGGCTCGTCACCGACGATGAGGATCTCGTCGGTGGGGGCGTGCTTGCGCAGCGTCTCGGCGGCGATGACGCCGGCCGGGCCGGCGCCGAGGATCACGTGCTTCATGGTGTCCGGACGTGTGCGCTCACAGGCCGAGCCGCTCGCGCGTGGCGGGGGTGAGCTCGCCCTCGGCCGTCCAGCCGCGGGCGGCGTAGTACTTGGGCAGCATCTCGGGCAGCTTGTTCACCAGGCCCTTGGCCGGGCCCGTCTGCGCCGGCTCGTTGAGCAGGCGCGGCGGCAGGCTGTCGTCCTTGGCGGTGAAGCCGGCGCGGTTGTTGAAGTCGCGCTCCATGTTCCAGATGCGCTCGCCGATCTTCTCCATGTTCTCCAGCGTGAACTCCTCGCCGCACGCGGCCGCCACCTGCGGCGCCACGTCGGCCAGGCCCCAGGCGAAGCTGGTGAAGATGCAGATGCCCGCCGCGTCGAAGGCGGCCGTGGCGTCCTGGAAGGCCTTCACCAGCTCGGGCTTGCCCTCGGCGGTGAGCGGGTCGGTCTTGACCGGGATGCCCAGCACCTCGGAGGCCACGGTGTAGCTGCGCAGGTGGCAGGCGCCGCGGTTGCTGGTGGCGTAGGTCAGGCCCATGCCCTGGATGCCCCGCGAGTCGTAGGCGGGGAACTCCTGGCCCTTGACGCTCATGCTGAGCTCGGGGTGGCCGTACTTGGTGCACAGGCGCTTGGAGCCCTGGCCGATCTCCTTGCCGAAGCCCTCGCCGCGGGCGGTGATCTCGGCGAAGTGGGCCAGCGCCTGGGCGGAGCCGAAGCGGGCATCGATGCCCAGCTGCTCCTGGGTGAGCACCCCCATCTCGTACAGCTCCATCACGGCGCCCACGGTGGCGCCGAAGCTGATCGGGTCCATGCCCTGCTCGTTGCACAGCAGGTTGGCATACTGCAGCGCCTCCAGGTCGTTCACGCCGTTCGCCGCGCCCAGCGCCCAGGCCGCCTCGTACTCCAGGCCGCCGGAGGCGCCCCAGTACTGCGGCTTGTTCTCCACCGTGAAGTGGCCCTTGTCCATCTTGCTGATGCGGCCGCAGGCGATGGTGCAGCCGAAGCAGGCCTGGTTGGTCACCAGGTGCTTCTTGCCGTCGGTGGCGCGCGGCGCCGCCATGGCCTCGGCGGAGATGTCCTTGGCACCCTCGAACTGCACGTCACGGTGGTTGCGGGTGGGCAGCGCGCCGATCTCGTTGATCACGTTCATCAGCACCTGGGTGCCGTAGGTGGGCAGGCCCTGGCCGGTGACGGCGTTGTCGTGCAGGATCTTCTTCTTCTCGGCGGTGACGCGGAAGAAGCCTGGCGGGTCGGCGAGGTTGCCCACGCCCTTGGTGCCGCGCACGGCCACCGCCTTCAGGTTCTTGCTGCCCATCACCGCGCCCACGCCCGAGCGGCCGGCCGCGCGGTGCAGGTCGTTCACCACGGCCGCGAACAGCACCTGGTTCTCGCCGGCCAGGCCGATGGAGCTGATGCGCAGCAGCGGGTCCTGGTGCAGCTTCTTCAGCGTCTCCTCGGTTTCCCACACGCTGTGGCCCCACAGCGCGGACGCGTCGCGCAGCTCGGCGACATCGTCATTGACGTACAGATACACCGGCTTGGGGCTGGCGCCTTCGAAGATGATCATGTCCCAGCCGGCCGTCTTGAGCTCGGCGCCCCAGTAGCCGCCCGAGTTGGAGCAGGCGATGGCCCCCGTCAGCGGCCCCTTGGTGACGACCGTGTAGCGGCCGCCCGTGGAGGCCATGGTGCCGGTGAGCGGGCCCGTGGCCCAGATGATCTTGTTGGCAGGTGACAGAGGATCGACCTTGGGGTCGATCTCGTCGATGAGGTACTTGCTCGCCAGACCGCGCGAGCCGAGGTACAGCTTCGCCCAGTCCATGCGCAGCGGCTCGCTCGTGACCGTGCCTTCGGTGAGGTTGACGCGCAGGATCTTTCCAGCCCAGGACATCGTGTGGCTCCTTCTTGAGTGCGCGCGCTTCAGGCGGCAGAGGGCTGGTTGCCCAGCTTGTCGGCCCAGGCCATCATCTTGTCGATGCCGGTCCAGTTGGCGTCCACGTAGGTGATGGCGCCGGTGGGGCAGGCGGTGGCGCAGGCCGGGTCGCCGCCGCACAGGTCGCACTTCTGGACCTTGCCGGTCTCTTGCACGTAGTTGATGGTGCCGAAGGGGCAGCTGATGGTGCAGACCTTGCAGCCCACGCAGGTGCTGTCGTTGACCACCTTGGCGCCCGTGAGCGCGTTCACCGTGATCGCCTCCACCGGGCAGGCGTGCAGGCACCAGGCCTCGTCGCACTGCGTGCAGGTGTAGGGCACCTTGCGGCCCGTCTCGTGGAAGTTGAACACCTTGATGCGCGACTTCGCCGGCGCGAACACGGCGTAGTTCTCGTAGGAACACGCCATCTCGCACTGGAGGCAGCCGGTGCACTTGTCGGGGTTGATGTGAAGGCTCTTCTGCATGACGGTGGACTCGCGGGTTGCAGACACTCGGGTGCGCCACGGCACGCCGGCGGCGCACAGGGCATATGCAATCATCTGCATACAGCCAGCGGGCAACCACCCAGGGCTAACCCTGAGCGCGCGGGGAACTGCTCCATCCTGTGACAGCCGAAGCGCGCGGGCCCTGCGGTATCGTGCCGGCATGCGCAGCCGTGGCGTCCGACTCCAATACAGCTTTGAACCCGAGGACCAGCGCGGCGCCGACCTGCACAACCCGCTGTTCGAGCTGCTCAGCGCCGTGCGGGACAGCGGCTCGATCCAGCACGCCGCCACGGCGCTGGGGGCGTCCTACCGGCACGTGTGGGGCTCGCTCAAGCGCTGGGAGGACACGCTGGGCGAACCGCTGGTGCACTGGGTGCGCGGCCAGCCCGCCCGCCTCACGCCCTTCGCCGAGCGGCTGCTGTGGGCCGAGGCGCGCGCCCGGGCGCGGCTGACGCCGCACATCGAGGCCCTGCGCGCCGAACTCGAGCGGGTGCTGGCCGAGGCGCTGGACGGCAGCCAGCAGGTGCTCACCGTCCACGCCAGCCACGACCTGGCGCTGCCGCTGCTGCGCGAGCACGCCAGCCGCAGCGAGCGGCTGCACGTGGACCTGCGCTTTTCCGGCAGCCTGGACGCGCTGCGCGACCTCGCCGAGGGCCGCTGCCTGGTGGCGGGCTTCCACGTGCCGCCGCTGGCCGAGGCGAGCAACCCGTTCGCGCGTGGCCTGAAGCCGCTGCTCAGGCCGGGACGGCACAAGCTCATCGGCTGCACGCGCCGCACGCAGGGGCTCATCGTGGCGCCCGGCAACCCGCTGGCGCTGCGCAGCCTGGCCGACGTGGCGGCGGCCGGCGTGCGCTTCGTGCCGCGCCAGCCGGGCTCGGGCACGCGGCTGCTCACCGACCACCTCGTGGCCTCGCAGCACCTGCCGGCGGCCCCCTTCGCGGCACGTGGCGTGGCCGAGGACAGCCACAACGCCGTGGCCGCCGCCGTGGCCAGCGGCGAAGGCGACGCCGGCCTGGGCGTGGAGGCCGCGGCCGCCGCCTTCGGCCTGGATTTCGTGCCGCTGGTGACCGAGGACTACTTCCTGGTCTGCCTGAAGGACGCGCTGGACCACCCCGGCGTGGCCAAGCTGCGCGCCGTGCTGGCCAGCGCCGCGTGGCGCGAGGCGCTGGCCGCCCTGCCCGGCTACACGCCCGCCCCGCACGCCGGCGAGGTGCTGCCGCTGACCCGGGCGCTGCCCTGGTGGCACTACCGCACGGCCAAGCCGTCGCCCGCCCGCCCGCCCGAGCCGGTGTCCTCCACGGCGTGAACGGCATGCGGGTTGCCGGGACGGCCGGGCGTTTCCGCCCGTCCACCCGGAGGCCCCCATGGCACCCACCCTGCTCACCCCGGCCGCGATCGCGGCCTGCCTGGCCGGCCTGCTGGCCGCCACGGCCCTGGCCGAGCCGCTGCCGGCTGAAGAACGCCAGCGTGCGCTGGTGCACCGCCACACCCTGCAGACGGCAGCCACCGGGCTCGGGGCGCCTGCACCGTCGTGGCAGCTGCCGCCGGGCTTCCAGCTGCAGGTGTTCGCGTCGGCGCTGGGCCACCCGCGCATGCTGGACACCGGCCCCGATGGCACCCTGTACGTCACCCGGCGCGACGAAGGCGACGTGCTGGCGCTGCGCGACACCGACGGCGACGGCCAGGCCGACGAGCAGCGCACCGTCGTCCGCGGTCTGGAGGGGGTGCACGGCATCGCCTGGCGCGACGGTTCACTGGTCCTCGCCTCGTCCACCACGCTGTGGCGCGTGCCGGCGGGCGGCGGCGGCCGCGAGCGTCTGGTCACCGGCCTGCCCGACGGCGGCCAGCACCCCAACCGCATGGTGCGCTTCGGCCCCGATGGCTGGATGTACGTGTCCATCGGCAGCAGCTGCAACGACTGCGCCGAGGAGAACCAGCTGGAGCGCGGCACGCTGATCCGCTATGCGCCCGACGGCAGCCAGCGCGAGGTGGTGGCCAACGGCCTGCGCAACACCATCGGCTACGACTGGCACCCCAGCACGCGGGCGCTCTGGGGCATGGACCACGGCTCGGACTTCCGCGGCGACACCCTGCCCCCCGAAGAGCTCAACCACATCCTGCCCGGCGCCAACTACGGCTGGCCGATCTGCTACGCCGACCGCCATGTGGACGGCATGACCCAGGCCCCGCCCGCGCGCATGGCCCTGCGACCGGGCGACCCCACGCCCATCGGCCGCCCCATGCCGCGCAGCGAGTACTGCGCGCTCACGGCCCCGGCCACGCTCACGCTGCCGGCGCACTCGGCCCCGATGGCGATGCGCTTCGTTCCCTTCGGCCGCGGCTGGCCCGAGGCGTGGCAGGGCGACGCCCTGGTGGCGCTGCGCGGGTCGTGGAACCGGCGCGAACCGGTGGGCTACAAGCTGGTGCGCGTGCGCTTCGGCCCCCATGGCGGGCCGAACGCCGTGGAGGACTTCCTGACCGGCTTCCTGGACAAGGGCAGCGGCGTGGTCCATGGGCGGCCGGTGGGCCTGGCCTTCGGCCCCGACGGCGCGTTGTTCGTGTCGGATGACACGCTGGGACGCATCTACCGCATCACGCCGCCACGCTGACACCGCCGCCCGTCGGCGCCGTCGCCGCGTGCGGCGTTGTCCGACAGGGCCACCCGCCGCCGGCCGATCGCGGCCGGGCCCCGCGTGCCGCACGCTG
>NZ_JAYRUN010000007.1:0-200081 GCF_041918995.1 Ideonella sp.
AGTCTGGGCCGTGTCTCAGTCCCAGTGTGGCTGGTCGTCCTCTCAGACCAGCTACAGATCGTCGGCTTGGTAGGCCTTTACCCCACCAACTACCTAATCTGACATCGGCCGCTCCAATAGCGCGAGGCCTTACGGTCCCCCGCTTTCACCCATAGGTCGTATGCGGTATTAATCCGGCTTTCGCCGGGCTATCCCCCACTACTGGGCACGTTCCGATGCATTACTCACCCGTTCGCCACTCGTCGCCAGGTTGCCCCGCGTTACCGTTCGACTTGCATGTGTAAGGCATGCCGCCAGCGTTCAATCTGAGCCAGGATCAAACTCTTCAGTTCGATCTTGATTTCACTCATTAGGAATTGAAGTGAACTTCACTTCAGTTTCCATGAGCGTTCGAAGCCTTACGACTTCAGGTCTTTCGACCCAAAGCACCCAACTTCAAACACCCACGCTTATCGGCTGTTAGTTTTTAAAGAACCTGCAGCTGCTTTCGCGCTGCGCTGCTAACTTGTCGTCAGCAGCAAAGAAGGCGAATTATGAACTAGATTTAAAACCCTGTCAACTACTCGGCTTCTTCGCTGCAGCAGCCGGGCCGCTGCAGCGCTCCGTTGGTCACGCGATTCGCGTTGCATTTCTGCGTCGCGCCGTGTGATCAGCGAAGCCCTCGACTGTAGCACAGCACTTTTTGCCGGCGCAAGCTTCTTTCTGAAATTTTTGCTGCCGGGCCGAGACGTACCGTGCGGCCCCGGCGCCGCGAGAGCGGGTCAGTGCACGCGGGTGCGCAACAGGGACTGGCCCGCCTCCTGCGGCACCTCTGCCGCGAGCACGGCCGGCAGCTGGGTGGCCAGCGCCCGGGCGTCAGAGCGGATCACGCGCTGCTTGATGGCAGCCACTTGCGACGGGTGCATGGAGAAACTGCGCAGCCCCATGGCCAGCAGTAGCTCGGTGAATGCCGGGTCGCCTGCCATCTCTCCGCACACGCTCACCGGGCGCCCCGCCTCATTCGCCCGCGCGATGGTCTGCGCGATGAGCTGAAGCACCGCCGGGTGCCAAGGGTCGTACAGGTGGGCCACCGACTCATCCGCCCGGTCGATGGCCAGCGTGTATTGAATGAGATCGTTCGTGCCAATGGAGACGAAGTCGAAGTGCCGGATGAGGGTGGGCATGATGAGCGCCGCCGCCGGGATCTCGATCATGGCGCCCAGTTCGACGTCGGCATACGGTTGGCCGGACTGCGCCAGCTGCGCGCGGGCACGGTCCAGCGCCTGGCGCACCTGCAGGGCCTCTGCCCGGTGAGCCACCATCGGCACCAGGATGCGGACCTTGCCATATGCGCTGGCGCGCAGGATGGCGCGCAACTGCTGGCCGAACATCTCCGGCTCGGACAGGCTCCAGCGGATGGCACGCAGCCCTAGCGCCGGGTTCAGTGTGTGCTCGTGGCGCAGCTCGTGCGCCGACATGCGGTCCAGCGGCTTGTCCGCGCCGACGTCGACCGTGCGAATCGTGACGGGTAAGCCCCCCATCGCCTCGACGACACGGCGGTAGGCCTGGAACTGCTCCTCCTCATCGGGCAACCGCCCTTCCCGGCCCATGAAGAGAAACTCGCTGCGGAAGAGCCCGACCCCCACCGCGCCTGCCGCCATCGCCGCCCCGGCGTCGGTGGGCAGCTCGATGTTGGCCAGCAGCTCGACCGGCTGCCCGTCCAGCGTGACAGAGGGTGTGTGACGCAGCCGGTCGAGCTTGGCCCGCTCGAGTTCCAGCTGGCGTTGGCGGAAGCGGTACTCCTCCAGCACGATGGGGGACGGGTTCACGATGAGCACACCGGCGTCGCCATCGACGATCAGCCAGTCGTCCTGGCGCACCAGCTGGCTGGCCTCGCGGGCCCCGACCACCGCCGGGATGTCCATGCTGCGCGCCACGATGGCCGTGTGGGACGTGCGGCCCCCCACATCGGTGACGAAACCGGTGAAGACGCTGCGCTTGAACTGCAACATATCGGCAGGCGCGATGTCGCTGGCCACCAGGATCAGCGGGTCTTCGCCGGCGAAATCACGTGCCGCGCCGGCCTCGGGCGGCATGCCGCTGGCTTGGCGCGCCAGCGCGCGGAGCAGGCGCTCGACGACCTGCTCGAGATCGGCCTTGCGTTCACGGAGGTAGTCGTCCTCCATCTCGTCGAACTGGCGCGCGATGACCTCGAGCTGCGCCGACATGGCCCATTCCGCGTTGTAGTGCCGCTCGACGATCCATTGCTTGGTCGCCTCGGCGAGCATCTCGTCGTGCAGCAGCATCAGGTGCACGTCGAGCAGCGCCACCAGTTCGGCGTGCGCTTCCTCCGGCACTTCGCTCTTGAGAGCCACCAGTTCGGCCGCGACGGCGTCGCGCGCCTCCCGCAGGCGGCCGACCTCCGCCTCGACCTGCTCGGTACCGATGAAGTAGTGGGCCACGTCGACTCGGCTCGACGCCACCAGCACCGCCCGGCCGATCGCAACGCCACGCGACACCGGCTGACCGAAGACCTGGATGCTCATCGCTTCACTGTAGCAGCGGCGGCCCTGTCACGGCAGCGTCATTGCGGGGTCATCGACAGGTCACCGGCACTGCCCACCATGGCCCCATCTCACGTCGCCGAGCCGCCATGAAGGAACTTCCCATCCCCACGATGCCGCTGTTCACCTTGTTCGGTGCCGGCGCCCGCGCGAGCACCGAACTTGCCACCGAGCGCGCCGGCCGGATGGCCGTGCCCGCGCGGACGGGCGCACCCACGTCAATGCCCGAGATGCGCCCGGCGGCTCCCACCCGGGCGGAGGACGCCTTCGAGGTCGTGTGGGCCCGCCATCAGGAGGAAGTGCGCGCCGCGCAACGCCTGCGCCACGTGGTGTTCGCCGGCGAGATGGGCGCGCGGCTGAGCGCGCCGCCGCATGCGCCCGCCGGACACGACGTGGACCTCTTCGACGACTTCTGTGAGCACCTGCTGGTGCGCACGATGCCCACCGACGACCAGCCGGCCGAAGTGATCGGCACCTACCGCGTGCTCACCCCGGAGGCGGCCCGACGCGCCGGCGGCTTCTACAGCGAGACCGAGTTCGACCTCACCAGACTGCGCCCGCTGCGACCGCGCCTGGCCGAGCTCGGCCGGTCGTGCGTGCACCCGGACCACCGCAGCGGGGGCGTGATCCTGTCGCTGTGGGCGGCCCTGGCCGGCTTCATGACCCGCAACGGCCTGGACAACGTGGTGGGCTGTGCCAGTGTAGGCATGCGCGACGGGGGCCACAGCGCCGCCAGCCTGTGGGCGCGCCTGCGGGACAGCCACCTGGCCAGCGTCGAATACCAGGTGCGGCCCCGCCTGCCGCTGCCCGTGGATGACCTCGACCAGACGCTGGATGTGGAGCCGCCAGCGCTGATCAAGGGCTACCTGCGCTGCGGCGCCCGCGTGCTGGGCGCGCCGGCCTGGGACCCGGACTTCCAGACTGCCGACCTGCCCATGCTGCTGCGCCTGGCCGACCTGCCGGCGCGCTACCGCCGGCACTTTCTCGGGGCCTGAGCGGCCACAGCCGCCCCCGCCCCAGGCGCCCTACTGGCCCTCGCCGAACTTGTCGTCGATGAGGGCCACCAGCGCGTCCATCGCCGGCAGCTCGTCGGCGCCCTCGGTCTCG
Organism: Ideonella sp.; assembly: GCF_041918995.1. GTDB lineage: Bacteria > Pseudomonadota > Gammaproteobacteria > Burkholderiales > Burkholderiaceae_C > Ideonella. Next base: position 3,651 of record NZ_JAYRUN010000007.1, read on the forward strand.
ATCTCCACCTGGGTGCCCATGCCGGCAGCCAGCATCATGACGCCCATGATGCTCTTGGCATTCACGCGGCGGCCGTTGCGGCTCATGAACACCTCGCAGGCGAAACCGCCCGCCAGTTTGGTCAGCTTGGCCGATGCGCGGGCGTGCAGGCCCAGCCTATTGCTGATGGTGACGGTGCGACGGATCATGGGGCTGCAAGTGTAGTGTCTGGTCCTGCGGCCGCTGGGGCGACGCCGGCATGACGCCCTGTGCGCCCCCCGACAGCGCCCGCTCGATCCGCTGGTCCAGCGGCAGCCCGGCGTAGCACATGGCCCGCCACAGCATCGGCACGTTCACGCCCACCGCCAGGCGCACACGCTGGCCATCGGCCACGCGCTGCGCGGCGTTGCACGGCGTGGCGCCGAACACGTCGGCCAGCACCAGCACCTCGTCGCCACCCGCCCGGCGCACCGCCTCGCGCACCTCGGCCTCGGCCTGTTCGGCGGACCAGCCCGGCGGCACGTCGACGGCCTCGATGGCCCCGTGTTCGCCGGCAAAGCAGTGGCCAGCCACCGCCCGCAGGGCCGCGGCCAGGGGTGCGTGTGCCACGATCACCAGACCCGCCATGGCGCCATTATTCCGGATGCGCGGTGTCGCCCACCCGCGTCATGGGGTGAAACGGAGCCCGTCGAAGAACGGATCGGCCTGCGCTGCGGGCAGCGTGCCCAGCCAAGTGGCCTGCACCACCCAGGTGCCGCGGCCAAACAGCGCCGTCTGCATCCGCCACCCCGCGGGTTGCCCCGGCGCCCCGCTCCACTGCATGCGCACGGCCTGCGCCTGGGGCGTCGCACCGGGCACGGACCACGGCATGCCGGCCGCCGACCCCGACGCCGCCGCCGACTCGGATGCCGCGCCTGGCGCGCCCAGCTTGTCGACGGAGGCCGTGCGCAGGGCCTGCAGCACCGGGCCGACCCGGCGAGGGTCGCCCACATCCGCCAGGCCGACCGCAAACGTGGTGCCGGCCGCTTCACACGCATGCAGCACCAGCGTCACCTCCTGGCCGGCCAACGGCACCCGCCGCTCCTGCGCCACGGGGCGGCAGGGGAAAGTCGCCACCAGGCCGGCCCCGGGCAGGCGCGCCTCTCGCCAGTCCAGGGCAGGCGCGCAGGCGGACAGGGCGCACGCGGCGGCGCAGGTGGCACCGGCCGTGGCCCCACCACGCAGGCGCACCGACCGGCCGGGCAGACAAGCAGGCATCCGAGGCATTATGCGCACCGGCCCCGTGTGGCGGGCCGATGGAGGGACACACATGGCGGATTTCGTTCTGGTCCACGGCGCATGGCATGGGGCGTGGTGCTGGCGCCGGGTGCTGCCGCTGCTGTGGCGCCACGGGCATCGGGCGTTCGCACTCGACCTGACCGGCCTGGGCGCTCGGCGGCATCTGTTCCGGCCGGACATCGGGCTGTCCGAGCACGTCCAGGACGTCGTCGAACTGCTCGACTCGGAAGAACTGCGGGGCGCCGTGCTGGTGGGGCACAGCTATGCCGGCCTCGTGGTCACCGGTGCCGCCGACCAGCGGCCGGACCGCGTGGGCGCGCTCGTGTACGTCGATGCCGTGGTCCCGCGCCCGGGCGAGGCCTGGTCCACCACCCACGCGGCGGCGACGCAGGCGGAGCGCCGGGCGCTGATCGCCGCCACGGGTGCCCTGGCGCCGCCCGACCCCAAGGTGTTCGGCCTGTCCGGCGACGACCACGCCTGGGTGGCCCGCCGACAGACGCCACAGCCGGGCGGCTGCTATGACGCGGCCCTCCACTTCGACGCCGACCGCTGGCAACGCCAGGTGCGCCATTTCGTGGACTGCACCGAGCCCGCGCTGCCCACCGTCGATGTGAGCCGGCGTCGCGTGCGCGAGGAGTCCGGCTGGCACGTGCACACGCTGGCCACCGGCCACGACCCGATGATCACGGCGCCCAACGACCTGGCGAAACTGCTGCACGGGATGGCCAGCCCCGGGCAAGCTGCGCAATAGTTCACGGTGGGCCGGTCCGGCGGGGTGGGCTCCATCAACCGTGGGATGGGCCGCCCTGTGACAAATCGTCACGATCGCGGCCCATCGCACCTGCCATGAACGCCCCGGACCGCCTCCCTCCTGCCATGCGCGCCGACACCTCTGCCTGGCCGCAGGCCCACGCCGACGACCTCCGGGCCGTCGAGCCCCGTGCCGACGAGCACTACCGCAGCCTGATCGCCCAGATCGGCAGCGAGATCGGCCAATCGCTGTCCAGTGCGCTGGAGCGCGTCAACGCCCTCGCCACCACCGGCAAGATCGACCGGCCCGGTCTGCGCGCCCTGCGTGACGAGATCGAGCTGGCGCGACGCGTGGGCATGATGGGCCAGCAGCTGGCGCGCTTCGCGTCCGGCCGTGTCCGGCAGTCTCCGGAGACGCTGAGCCTGACCCAGATGGCACGCGATGTCCTGGTGCATCGAGGGCGCGAGCTCACCGCACGTGGCCTGGACGTGCGCCAGGCGATGCGCCCCGTGGACGTGATCGTCGACGCCACCTTGCTGCACACGCTGCTGCAGGCGCTGGTGGACTGGACGCTGGAGCATGCCCGCGGCGCCGTGGAGTTCCGCATCGACCTGCGGCCCTGGCCGCCGCACGCCCGGCTGAGCTGCCACTTCAGCCACCAGCCCCTGGCGATGCCGGAGGACGGCATCGTCGCGCGCGACGAGGAGGAGGCGGGCACCGCCGCCCGGCTCGACACGTTGAGCTGGCGCCTGGTGCAGCAGATCGCCTGGACGCTCAAGCTGGGCATCGAGCGGGTGGAAGGGGCCGGCGACACCACGGCGGTGACACTGGAGTTTCCGCAGACGGTGACGGACCAGATCGAGGGCGTGACGGCCATCGAGATCGACCAGGGCTTCGGGGTGTCAGACAACTCCAAGCCGCTGGCCGGCGCGCAGGTGCTGGTGCTGGCCGCGCGCCGTGACCTGCGCGCGGACATCCGTGATGCCACCCGTCACATGGGCCTGGTTGTGGACTTCGTCGGCTCCGTCGAGGAAGCCGAGGAGTTCTGCCGCGACGCCCTGCCGCAGGCGGTGATCTACGAATCCACGCTGGGCGGGCAGAGGTTCGAGCGGCTGCGGGCCAGCATCGAGGCCGAGCTGCCACAGTTCGTCTTCATCGAGGTAACACCCGAAGGCGACGGCTTCCATCTGTCGAACGAGGGCGCACGGTCGCACGCCACCATCGGGCGAGAGGCGGTGTCCGCGTCCTTGCCGTCCGCCCTGATCTTCGAGCTGTCGCGGGCGATGTGACCCCGGGCGTGCGCCCGGGGCCGTGTCAGGCGCCTCCGGTGCCTGTGGCGCTCCGTCGCCTCAGCCGCCGAACACCTGCCGCAGGATGTCGCTGCCGGTGCCCACGGGGTCGCGCCGGATCTTCTTCTCTTCCTCGCCGATCATCCAGTACAGGCCGTCCAGCGCCTTGCGAGTGACGTAGCTGGCGATGTCGGCGTCTTCGGGCTTCACCAGCCCCAAGCCGCTGGCACGGCGGGCCACGGCGTTGTATTTTTCTGCCAGCGAGACGCGCTCGGTCTCGCGGGTGACGATGGGCAGGAAGCGGCCGGCCAGCGGCTCGCGCGTGCGGCGTTCGAAGTAGTCGGTGACGGCGGTGTCGTCACCCCGCACGATGCGCAGCGCGTCGGCCACGGTGAGCGTGCGCACCGCATCCACCAGCAACGCCCGTGCGTGCGGCACCGCCGCCTCGGCGGCGCGGTTCATGGCGGTGACCAGTTCGTCCACCCGGTGCTGCTGGCCCGACAGCCGCAGGAGCGGCTCGGCGTCCTGCAGCACGCCCGGCAGGGGGATCCTCACCTTGGCATTGCCCAGGAAGCCGTCGCGCCGGCCCAGCAGCGACACCGCCGCCTCGGCGCCGCGTTCGAGCGCGGTGCGCACGCCCAGCGCCGCGTCCGCCTCACCCAGCCCGGCCGCGTGGGAACGCCAGGGCAGCGCCCACCCCAGCAGGGCCGCCGACGTAAACTGCCTGCGTTGCATAGGTACCACCTCCGATGGATCTCGTTCGACGCCGCCATCTTGCCCTCTCCGCGGGGTTGCTGGCCAGCGCCCCGCTGGCCCTGCTGGCCTCGGGCTGCTCGTCGCGCCAGGCCGCGCCCGACGTGTCCTACACCCTGCTGGACGGTCGCCAGACGACGCTGAAGGCGCAGCAGGGCAAGGTGATGCTGGTGAACTTCTGGGCCACGAGCTGCACCACCTGCGTCAAGGAGATGCCGGACATCGTGGCCACGCACCAGAAGTACCGCGAGCGCGGCTACGACACGCTGGCCGTCGCGATGAGCTACGACCCGCCGGCGTACGTGTCCAGCTTCGCGCAGAGCCGGCAGCTGCCCTTCGGCGTGGCCATCGACAACACCGGCGGCATCGCCAAGGCTTTCGGCGACATCCGGCTGACACCCACCACCTTCGTACTGGACAAGCGCGGCGGAATCGTCAAGAAGTACGTGGGCGAGCCGGACTTCGCCGCCCTGCACGCCCTCATCGAAGAGCTGTTGCGGGAAGCCTGACGACGTCAGGCAACCGCATTCAAGTGGCGTGCGCGGATCCGGCTTTGCCGGGCCGCTGCGCGAGCCCCCTCGGGGGGCAGCCCCCGGGAGGGGGCGTGGGGGCTCAAGTCACCCCCGCCTCGGCCGCCTGGCGGTCGGCGTGGTAGCTGGAGCGCACGAGGGCGCCCACGGCAGCGTGGGTGAAGCCCATCGCGGCCGCCTCCTGCTCGAACATGCGGAAGGTGTCCGGGTGCACGTAGCGGCGCACCGGCAGGTGGTGGCCCGACGGCGCCAGGTACTGGCCGATGGTGAGCATGTCCACGCCGTGCTCGCGCATGTCGCGCATGACCTGCAGGATCTCCTCGTCCGTCTCGCCCAGGCCCACCATGAGGCCGCTCTTGGTGGGCACGCCAGGCACACGCTCCTTGAAGCGCTTGAGCAGGTTGAGGCTGAACGCGTAGTCCGAGCCGGGGCGCGCTTCCTGGTACAGGCGCGGCGCGGTCTCCAGGTTGTGGTTCATCACGTCGGGCGGCGCGGCCTGCAGGATGTCCAGCGCGCGGTCCATGCGGCCACGGAAGTCGGGCGTGAGGATCTCGATGCGGGTGGCGGGCGACTCGCGGCGCACCGCCTCGATGCAGGCCACGAAATGGCCGGCACCGCCGTCGCGCAGGTCGTCGCGGTCGACGCTGGTGATCACCACGTACTTCAGCTTGAGCGCGGCGATGGTCTTGGCCAGGTTCGCCGGCTCGTTCACGTCCAGCGGGTCCGGGCGGCCATGGCCCACGTCGCAGAACGGGCAGCGGCGGGTGCACTTGTCACCCATGATCATGAACGTGGCCGTGCCGTGGCCGAAGCACTCCCCGATGTTGGGGCAGGACGCCTCCTCGCACACCGTGTGCAGCTTGTGCTCGCGCAGGATCTGCTTGATCTCGTAGAAGCGCGTGGTGGGCGAACCGGCCCTCACGCGGATCCACTCGGGCTTCTTCAGCACCTCGTCCGCCGGCACCACCTTGATGGGAATGCGCGCCGTCTTGGCCTGGGCCTTCTGCTTGGCGGAGGCGTCGTACTCGGCGCCGGTCTTGGCTTCTTGGGTGGTGTTCGGGGTGGCCATGGGATGTGCGAGTGGCCCGCGCGCGGGCGGCGTTGCCGCGGAGTCAGCGGCTCAGGTGCGCGGCCAGGCGCTCGGCCAGCCGGCTCGCGACGGCGTCCAGCTCCGCGCGGACGCCCAGTGTAGCGAGGTCCACCGTGCACAGCCCGGCATAGCCGCAAGGGTTGATGCGCTCGAAGGGCTCCAGGTCCATGGCCACGTTGAGCGAAACACCATGGTACGTGGAGTGATTGCTCACCTTGATGCCGAGGGCGGCGATCTTGCCGAGGCCGGCGAACGGATCGGGGCGCGGGCCTGGCGGCAAGCCCGCGTGCGGATGGGCCAGGTTCACGTAGATGCCCGGTGCACCGGGCACGCGCAGCCCCACCACGCCCAGCGGCTCCAGCGTCTGGATCACCGCGCTCTCCAGCCGGAAGACGTATTCCTTCACGAAGATGCCCAGCCGGCGCAGGTCGATGAGCGGATAGGCCACCACCTGGCCCGGGCCGTGGAAGGTGACCTGGCCGCCGCGGTTGGTGGGCACCACGGGGATGTCGCCCGGCGCCAGCAGGTGCTCCGCCTTGCCGGCGATGCCCTGGGTGAAGACCGGCGGGTGCTCGACCAGCCAGATCTCGTCGGCGGTGGCCGCATCGCGCGCCGCGGTGAAGGCACGCATCTGCTCGTAGCTCAGGGCGTAGGGCTGGCGGCCCAGCCACCGCACGCGCGGGGCGGCGGCGAGGTCGTCGACGGCGTCGGGGCTCATGTCCGCATTGTCGGGCGCGCCGGCGCAAGACCCCGTGGCCCACACGGGCGCCCGCCGGCGTATCGTGAACGGCATGAAGCAACCGATGGTCCGCCTGTCCCGCGCCCTGGCACTCGCCGTGGGCATGGGCCTGGGCATGGGGGCGCTCGCGTCAGCCGACGAGCCGACGCTGGCCGACGCGCTGGGCTGGTACGCGCAGGGCGACTTCGCCCCCGCGGCCCGCGCCTTCGCCGCGCTGGCGGCGGCCGGCCAGCCCGTGGCCATGCACAACCTGGCCGTGATGCACCTGCGCGGCGAGGTACGGGAGGCGGACGTGCAGACCGCCCGCCAGTGGCTGGAGCGCGCCGCGGGCCGCGGCTTCGTCACGGCGCAGCTGGCCATGGGCGAGTTGCACGAAAGCGGCCGCCTGGGCGCGCCCGACCTGGTGCAGGCCCTGGCCTGGTACGAACGCGCCGCCGAATCGGGCAGCATGGACGCGCAGGTGCAGGCGGCCACCGCCTATTTCATGGGCCGCGGCGCGCGCCGGGACGCGGCGCAGGCGGCCCGCTGGTACCGCGCCGCGGCGAACGCGGGCGACGTGGGCGCGCAGTACATCCTGGCCTCGCTGTACGAACGGGGCGACGGCGTCGAGGCCGACCTGCGCCTGGCGCGCTACTGGTACGCCGCCGCCGCCCGCCAGGGCGACGAGGCCGCGCCGGGCAAGCTGAAGGACATCGACGCGCGGCTGGCGCCGCCCTGAGCGGGCACCGGCGCGCGCCGCGGGCTCACAGCACCACCTTCACCATCGGGTGGCTGGACAGCGTGCGGTACAGCTCGTCGAGCTGCTCGCGGCTGGTGGCCGTGACGGTGATGGTGATGCCGAGGTAGGTGCCCGCCTTGCTGGGACGGGTTTCCACGGTCTCGGCGTCGAACACCGGGTCGAAGGCACGCGCCACGGCGACGATGGCCTCGACAAAGCCTTCGACGTGCGCGCCCATCACCTTGATCGGGAAGGCGCTGGGGTACTCGATGAGGGACTGTTCGGGGGGGATGGGGGGCATGGCAGGAAGATTCCGGATGGCGTCGGGCGGCCGCGCCCTCAGGCGGGCTGTCGCTTGGCGCGCTGGTACGCCTCGTACAGGCGGGCATAGACCGGGCCTGGCTTGCCACGCAGTGCGCCGTGGCCCACGGGCTCGTCGTCGATGCGGGTGACGGCCAGCACCTCGCGGCCGGCCGAACTGAGCAGCACCTCGTCGGCGGCGCGCAGGTCGGCCTCGCTCAGCGGGCGCAGGTTGAAGGCAATGCCCTCTTCCTCGCACAGCTCGCGCAGCAGGCCCACCCGGACGCCGGCCAGCACGTGCTCGTTCATCGGCGGGCCGAGCAGCGCGCCCTCGTGCACGAGCCAGACGTTGCTGGACGAGCCCTCGGTGAGCCACGGACCGCCCGGCACGCCGTCGCGCAGCAGGATGGTCTCGGCGGCGCCGTGGTCGGCCGCCACCTGTCGCGCCAGCACATTGCCCAGCAGCGAGATGGTCTTGAGCTGGCCACGCTCCCAGCGCACGTCCCGCGCCGTGACGCAGGCCACGCCCTGGTGGCGCTGCGCGGCCGGCACGCCCGACCAGGGCTGGGTCATGATGAACACGGTGGGCTGCAGGCCAGGCGGTGGCACATGGTCGCGCAGGGCCACGCCGCGGGTGACCTGCAGGTACAGCATCTGGTCCTCGGCGGGATGCGCCTGCACCACCCGCTGCAGCCGCGTGCGCCAGTCCTCGCGGCTGGCCAGGCCAGCCGGGGCCGGGATGCGCAGCGCGTCCAGGTTGCGCGCCAGTCGGTCCAGGTGGTCGTCCAGGCGGAAGGGCCGCCGGGCGTACACCGGAATGGCCTCGTACACGCCGTCGCCGAAGAGGAAGCCGCGGTCCATCACGCTCACCCGGGCCTGCGACAGGGGCAGGAGGTCGCCGTCGAGGTCGCACAGGGTGTCCGGCAGCGTCGTGTTCATCGCGGCCTCCGCGGGCAAGAAGGGGCGGTCAGGTTACTGGATCCAGAGGCGGATGGCATCCCATGCGCGGCCCAGCAGGCCGGCCTGCGGCACCTCGTCGGCCACGACCAGGGGCACCTGGGCCACCGGCGTGCCGGCGGACGTGGTGACCTTGAGCGTGCCCACGCGCTGGCCCTTGGCGAGCGGCGCCACCAGGGGGTCGGTGCGCTCGATGGTGGTCTTGAGCTTGTCACCCTCGCCGCGTGGCACCGACACGTACACCGCGCCGTCGCCGACCAGCCGGGCCTCGCTGGCCGCGCCCTTCCACACCGGCACGGTGGCCACCGGCTTGCCCGCCTCGAACAGGCGCACCGCGTCGTAGGCGGTGTAGCCCCAGTTCAGCAGCTTCTGGCTCTCGTTGGCACGGGCCTGCATCGACTCGGTGCCCATCACCACGGACAGCAGGCGCCGCTTGCCGTTGGGGAAGTCGCGCTGCGCCGACGCGATCAGGCAGTAGCCGGCAGCCTCGGTGAAGCCGGTCTTCATGCCGTCCACCGTCGGGTCGCGGCGCAGCAGCAGGTTGCGGTTGTCCTGCCGGATGTTGTTGAAGCTGTATTCCTTCAGCGAGTAGTAGGGGTAGCGGTCGGGGAAGTCGCGGATGATGCGCTGGGCGATGACGGCGAGGTCGCGCGCGGTGCTCGTGTGGCCGGCCTCGGTCAGCCCGGTGGCGTTGCGGAAGCTGGTGTTCTTCAGGCCCCAGGCCTGGGCCTGGCGGTTCATCATGGCAACGAAGTTCTCCACCGAGCCGCCCACGCCCTCGGCCAGCGCCACCGACGAATCGTTGCCGGACACGGCGATCGTGCCGCGCAGCAGCTCGTCCACCGTGGGCGTCATCTTCGGGTCGATGAACATCAGCGAGCCGCCGCCCTTGCGCTCGGCCCAGGCGCGCTCGGACACCGGCAGACGCGTCTCCAGCGTCAGGCGCTTTTCCTTCAGCGCCACGAACGTGAGGTAGGCCGTCATCAGCTTGGTGAGCGACGCGGGCTCCGCCGGCGCGTCGGCGTTGCGCTCGGCCAGCACCTGGCCGGAGCTCATGTCCACGAGCAGGTAGGAGCGGGCCGCCACCTCGGGCGGCTGCGGCGCCTGGGCGGCCGCGGGGGCCAGGGCGAACAGGGACAGGCCGGCGCCGAGCGTGGCCACGCAGAGGATGTGTTGGATGCGGTTCATGGGGTGCGATGGAAGGCACGCGCCTGCCGGACCCGGCCCGGCAGGCGGCGCGCGAAGGAAGGTCAGGCGCCGCAGGCGCCGACGACGATGGACTTGAGCAGAGACAGCTGCCCGTGGAAAAAGTGCCCCACGCCGGGCACCACGACGACCGGCAGGTGCTGGGGACGGGCCCAGTCGAGCGTGGCCGACAGCGGCACCACCTCGTCGGCCTCCCCGTGGATCACCAGGGTGCCGGGCGGCACGGGGGCGACGTCGAAATTCTGGGTGGCCGGCCCGACGAGCACCAGGCGGTCGGCCGCGTGGCCCGCGTCGGCCAGACGGCGCGCCGCCTGTGAAGCCACGTAGCCACCGAAGGAGAAGCCGGCGAGCGCGAACGGCAGCGCGGCGTCCCGCTGGTCGGCCACCACGGCGAGCGCGTCGTCGATCTCGCCTTGGCCCGCGTCCCACGCGCCGGTGGAGGCCCCGACGCCGCGGAAGTTGAAGCGCACCGCGCGCCAGCCCAATTGCACGAACGCACGCGCCAGCGTCTGCGCGACCTTGTTGTCCATGGTGCCGCCATGCTGGGGGTGCGGGTGGCACACCACCGCCACGCCCCGCGGCGCGGCATCGAGCGGCTCGTTGACGGCCGCCTCCAGCGTGCCGGCCGGGCCGGTGACGGTGAGGCGTCGGGTGGCCAGGTTCATCAGCGGCCCACGTCCGGCGGCAGCATGAGGCGCTGCACGGGCCGGCCGTTCTTCAGGTGCGATTCCACGATCTCGTCGATGTCCTGCTCGTCGATGAACGTGTACCAGACGGCCTCCGGGTAGACCACCGCCACCGGGCCGCCCGCACAGCGGTCGAGGCAGCCGGCCTTGTTCACGCGCACGCCGCCCACCCCGGCCAGGCCGGCGGCCTTGACCTGCGCCTTGCAGCGGTCGAAGCCGGCCTGCGCGGCGTGCTGCATGCAGCAGGCCTCGCCGTTGGACCGCTGGTTCAGGCAGAAGAACACATGGTGGCGGTAGTAGCTCATCACCCGGGATTGTAGGAGCCGGGTCGCCGGCACCGCCGGTTCAGGGGCGGCGCTCGCGGTGGGACAGGTCGGCCAGCAGCCAGCCCAATGCGGCCAGCGGCCACAGCCACCCCACCCACTGCGCCAGGCCGTGGAAGTGGATGAACCGGCCCTGCTCCCAGGCCTGCAGGCTGCTGGCGAAGTACGGGTCGGCGGGCGCCTGGGCCACCAGCATCATCCCGGCGGACACGGTGGCCACGCCCAGCACGGCCGCCAGCCGGGGCGGCACGCGCCACAGGGCGAAGGCCAGCCCGAGCGCCAGCCCCACCGCCGGCATCACGGCCGGCGTGAGCCAGGCCAGCGCATGGGCCGGGCCGAAGTTCAGCGCGGCCGACAAGGTGGCCGCGGCCAGGCCGAGCGCAGCCGCGCCGGCGGACATCACCAGCCGGCGCCACCCGGGTGCGGTGACCACGTGGGCCAGCAGGCACGGGCCCAGCAGCCCGAGCGTGACGGCCAGCACCTCGGCCAGTGCCGGCAGCGGGGCGTCCGGCACGGGCGCGTTGGCCAGCCACTGCAGCACGCCCTCGGCGCCGCGCACGCCCTCCAGGGCGGTGGCCAGGCGGTCCTGCAGGCGCGCCCAGCTGGGCCCCAGGCCGAGCGGCAGGGGCGTGGGGAACAGCAGGCCCAGCGGCCAGGCCAGCAGCAGCGCCAGCGCCCCCCCGCCGTGGCGGCCGAACCAGCGGTCGCGTGACCGCTCCCAGCGCTCCACGCCCCCCAGCCGCAGCAGCAGCATCGACAGCGTCACCCCTGCCAGCGCCCCCCCGCTGTTGAGCGCCCAGTCGAGCCGGGAGGGGTAGCGCAGCGGCAGAAACTGCTGGACGAACTCGTTCGCGAACGACAGCCCCGACATCACGAGCACCGTGCCCACCGCCCAGCGGCCCGCCCGCCAGCCACTGCGCACGCCGGCCAGGTGCACCAGGGCAGCCACCGGGACGTAGCCGACGAAGTTGGCCCAGATGTCGAACCGGTAGCGCTGCGGTGGCAGCGGCAGCCAGACCAGCTCCAGCCAGCTCGCACCGGCCGGCCAGCGCCAGCCGGTGAAGGGGTACAGGCTGGCGTACACCACCACCGCCAGCGCCAGCGCCGCCAGCGGCGGCGCGGAGCTGCGGTGGGGGGGCGGCGTGGCCGTGGCCGTGGCCATGCGTGCGCGCGCCGCGCTCAGAAGGGCTTGACGACGACCAGCACCACGATGACGACGAACAGCAGCACCGTCACCTCGTTGAACACGCGGAACCAGCGCTCGCTGCGGCGGTTCTGCAGGGCCTCGAAGCGCTTCAGGTGCGCCAGGCACACATGGTGGTAGCCCACGACGCCCAGCACGAGCACCAGCTTGGCATGCAGCCAGCCGTTGCCCGGGCCGCGCCACATCGGGTAGCCCAGCCACAGCCACAGGCCGAGCACCAGCGCCGGCACCATGAGCAGGGTGGAAAAGCGGTAGAGCCGGCGTGCCATGAGCAGCAGGCGCTCGCGCTCCGCATGGCTGTCGGACGGCACGCCGGCCAGGTTCACGAAGAAGCGCGGCAGGTAGAACAGGCCGGCGAACCAGCTCGCCACGAAGACGATGTGCAGGGCCTTGATCCAGAGGTAGGCGGTGGTCATCGACTGATTATGCGGTGCACAAAAACACCGCCGCCGACGCCAGGGCACCCCGCAAAAGAAAGAGCCCCGGCCATCGGCCGGGGCTGAAAAGCCTTGACGCTGTCATCACGTAAAGGCACCTGCTCAGGGAGGAAAAGCAGGGAGCAACGCCCTCACGGGCACCACTCAGCAATAACTTTAACACCGGTGGGCAGCTCTGTACCATAGGCCTTCGATCCCCAGACAAACCCCTGCCCATGCTGCCCGCCTACCCCGCCGCCCGCCCGCGTCGCCTGCGCCGCGATGCCTTCAGCCGTGCCCTCGTGCGCGAGCACCACCTCACCGCGGCCGACCTGATCTACCCGGTCTTCGTGATGGACGGCGACAACCGCTGCGAGGACGTGGCCAGCATGCCCGGCGTGCAGCGCCTGTCGGTGGACCGTCTCTTCGCCCAGGCCGAGGCCTGCTGCGAGCTGGGCGTGCCGGTGATGGCGCTGTTTCCCGTGATCGACCCGGCCCTCAAGACGCCCGACGGCCGCGAGGCCACGCGCCCCGACGGCCTGGTGCCGCGCGCCGTGCGGGCGCTGAAGAGCCGCTTTCCCGGGCTGGGCGTGCTCACCGACGTGGCGCTCGACCCCTTCACCAGCCACGGCCAGGACGGCCTGCTCGACGACACCGGCTACATCCTGAACGACGAGACCGTGGCGGTGCTGACGCAGCAGGCGCTGGTGCAGGCCGAGGCCGGCGTGGACATCGTCGCGCCGAGCGACATGATGGACGGCCGCATCGGCGCCATCCGCCAGGCGCTGGAAGCGCGCCGCTTCATCCACACCCGGATCATGGCGTACAGCGCCAAGTACGCCAGCGCCTTCTACGGCCCCTTCCGCGACGCGGTGGGCTCGGCCAAAAACCTGGGCAAGAGCGACAAGAAGACCTACCAGATGGACCCCGCCAACACCGACGAGGCGCTGCGCGAGGTGGCGCTCGACATCGCCGAGGGGGCGGACATGGTGATGGTCAAGCCGGGCCTGCCGTACCTGGACATCGTGCGGCGGGTGAAGGACGAGTTCCACATGCCCACCTTTGCCTACCAGGTCAGTGGCGAGTACGCCATGGTGAAGGCCGCCGCCGCCAACGGCTGGCTGGACCACGACGCCGTCATGATGGAATCGCTGCTGGCGTTCAAGCGCGCGGGTGCCGACGGGGTGCTCACCTACTTCGCACTCGATGCCGCGCGGCGCCTGAAGGCCGCCTGACCGGGCGCCCATGCGCATCTTCCACATCACGGCGGACGACTTCTCCGCGCTGGACACGCTGCCCGAGGCGCTGCCGCCCGCGGGATTCCTCTGGATCGGCAGCGGGCGGCGCGAGTTCGAGGTGCACCGCCACGAGATCCAGGCGGCCCTGCAGCGCTGGGCCGGCAGCGGCATCGTCGACCTGCACCTGAGCGACCTGCTCAACCACCAGCTGCCCTCGCACTTCGAGGACACGTCCTGGTACGACATGCTGGTGTTCCGGCGGCTGGCCACCAGCATGCAGGCCCGCGCCCTGTTCGTCGACGAGGAGCACGGCACGCTGGCGTCCGCGCAGAAGGCCTTCGAGGCGATCGACACCAGCCCCGTCGGGTTCGTGGTCTACGACCGTGTGCTGGTGACGGTGCACCCCACCGACTGCACGGTGCGCGAGCACTTCGCGCGCCGCCTGGCGCAGCATGCCCACGAGACCGACCTGCGCGGTGGCGCCCGCCTGCCCTCGGGCCCCGCCGACCTGATGCTGCGCATGCTGAACCACATGGTGGACAGCTACCTCGATCTGCGCCGCCTGCTCACGCGCCAGCTGGCCACGCTGCAGGCCGAGCTGCTGCGCCCGCGCAGCCACTTCAGCGACTGGCAGGTGCTGCTGGCCAGCCGCAACGCGCTGCACCAGCTGGAGGACACCTGCGAGGACCAGCGCAGCGCCGTGCAGGAATGGATCGACGCGCTGGACGAGTGGCCCGAGGAGCGCGACGCGGACGCACGGCGCGAGCGCGAGCTGCTGCGCGTGCGCTCACGCGACGTGCTGGAGCACATCGAGCGTGTGCTCAGCCATGTGCGTCGGCTGGAGGCCTCGGCCGAGGCCGCGGTGCAGATGCACTTCTCGGCGCTGTCGCACCGCACGAACGACATCATGCGCACGCTGACGGTGCTGACCGCCATCTTCCTGCCGCTGAACCTCATCACCGGCTTCTTCGGCATGAACTTCGACGCCCTGCCGCTCATCCACTCGGCCACCGGCGTGTGGATCGCCGCCGGCGTGATGGCCGCCGTGGGCATCGGCCTGGGTCTGTTCTTCTGGCGCAAGCGCTACCTGGGCACCCACGTCAGGCCGTGAGGCCCGCTAGCCGCGGGCGTAGGGATCGTGCAGTCCGAGCGCGTGCAGGATCGCGGTCTCGCGGGCTTCCATCGCCTCGGCATCGGCGTCGCTGGTCTCGTGGTCCCAGCCCTGCGCGTGCAGGGTGCCGTGCACCAGCAGGTGCGCGTAATGGTCCGCCAGGGGCAGGCCCAGCTCGCGCGCCTCGCGTTCCACCACCGGCGCGCACAGCACCAGGTCGGCGTGCACCAGCGGCTCCTGCGCGTAGTCGAAGGTGAGCACGTTGGTGGCGTAGTCCTTGCCGCGGTAGCTGCGGTTGAGCTCGCGGCCCTCGTCCTCACCCACGATGCGCACGGCGATCTCCCCGGGCGCCTCCAGTGCCGCGCGGATCCAGCGGGCCACCTGGTGGCGAGGCAGCGCGGCGCGGTGGCTCGGGTCGGCGAACTGCAGGCTCAGGCCGAGTGCCGGCCGTGCGGCCCGGCTCACTCCCGCGCCTCCGCGGCGCCTGCCTGGCGCGGCCCGCGCGCCTCGTAGGCCTGCACGATGCGCGCCACCAGCGGGTGGCGCACCACGTCGCCCGAGGTGAAGCGCGTCATGGCGATGCCGTTGACCTTCTTCAGCACCTCGGCGGCGTCGATCAGGCCGCTGGGCATGCCGCGCGGCAGGTCGATCTGGCTCACGTCGCCATTGACCACGGCCTTGGAGCCGAAACCGATGCGTGTGAGAAACATCTTCATCTGCTCGGGCGTGGTGTTCTGCGCCTCGTCGAGGATGACGAAGGCGTGGTTGAGCGTGCGACCGCGCATGAAGGCCAGGGGCGCCACCTCGAGCAGTCCCTTCTCGAAGGCCTTGGTGACGCGGTCGAAGCCCATCAGGTCGTACAGCGCGTCGTACAGCGGGCGCAGGTAGGGATCGACCTTCTGGGTCAGGTCGCCGGGCAGGAAGCCCAGGCGCTCGCCGGCCTCCACCGCCGGGCGGGTGAGGATGATGCGCTGCACGCCGCTGCGCTCCAGCGCGTCCACCGCGCAGGCCACGGCCAGGAAGGTCTTGCCGGTGCCCGCCGGCCCGATGCCGAAGGTGATGTCGTGCGACAGGATCTGGCGCAGGTACTGCACCTGGTTGGGCGTGCGCCCGGTGAGGTCGGCGCGGCGGGTGTGCAGGACGATGTCCGCCTCGCCCGCCACAGCCGGCTCGGCCTCCGCCGCGGCGGCGCGTGCGGCCCGCGCCGGCCGGGCGGCACGGCGCAGGTCGTCCAGCGCCAGCTGCAGGGTATCCGCGGGAATGGGCTTCTTCGCCCGCTCGTACAGGGTCTGCAGCAGCCCGAGCACCGCCTCGGCGTCGCGCTTGGCGCCCTCGATGCGGAAAGCGCCCTGCCGCCGTGTCACGGTGACGGGCAGCACCGCCTCGATGGCACGCAGGTGCTCATCCATGGGGCCGCACAGGTGGCCCAGGCGCGTGTTGTCCAGCGGGGAGAAGGTGTGGCGGAGGATCAAGCCGGTCCCGTCAGTCGTCGAGACCGGCATTGTGAAACAAGCCGCCCGGCGTTCAGGGGCCGACCGGGATGAAGACCATGCGGTCATCGTCCGACAAGGTCGCCAGCATCAGCGCGTCGGGCGTGAAGTTCAGCGTGCCGGTGCGCAGGCCGGAGGCGTAGCCCACGACCTTGTAGCGCTTCTGCACCGCACCCGTCCTGCTGTAGACCCAGATGTCATGGGTCGAGTACAGGCCATTGATGCCGCCGGCCACGCGGCCATCGGTGCCCACGTCGACGTTGTTCGGGTACGCATCGAACTCCGGCAACTCGCCGATGGGGCTGAAGTCGCTGCCGCGGAAGGTGTGGATGCGGTAGGGCGCACCGCTGGCCGTGTACACGGTGGCGCCATCGGGCGCGACGGCGATGTCCTGCCCGTTGCTGCCGGTCTCTCCCCCTCCCTCGGAGGTGGACACGAACCTGCCCCCGAATGCGCCGGTGTAGTCCACCGCATACACGCCGCCGCCCGAGGGGCTGGTGCCGGTGTTCTGCGTGTACACCCGCTCACCGCCCGGCCCGGCGACCATGATGCCCATGGGACCGCTGCCATCGTCGACCCGGGCACCGTCGCTCGCGCGGTAGACGCTGCGATTGCCTACCAGCACCAGGTCCGTGCCCTTCACACGCGTGGCCAGCAGGCCGTGGCCGTTGTTGGGCGTGGTCGCCATGAAGTGCGTGCGACGACGGGTGTTGAGGTCCACCACCGCCACGCGGCTGAAGCCGTTGTCCACCACGTACAGGCGCTGCCCGTCGGGCGCGACCGACATGGCGCCCAGCGAGTTGCCCACGTTGGACATGGTGGCCACCCGGATGTTGGTGTACGGGTTGAACACGTCGATGGAGGTTCCGCCCGAGTGGACATACACGAAGGGGCGGACGGTGTCGGCGACGAGCTGGCGGTAGCTCACCCCGGTGCGCGTGACCGTCGCGGCAGGCGTGGTGGCAGATTTCCACAGACCGACGTGCACCACGGATGACGCGAAGCGAGCGTCGGCGCTGCGCACCGTCACCGTGGCCATGTGCAGGCCCTCGACCAGCGCGGCCGGGTTGGCGGTGAGCGCAAGCTGACCGCCGCCGATGCCGCTGCCGGTGACCGTCAGCCAGCCCTGGTCGGAGGACGCCGTCCACGCCGTGGCGGTGCCGAAGTTGTCCTTCACCGTGAGCGTGCGGGACAGCCGCGACCAGCCGGGCGAGGAGGTGAACGCCACGCCGTCACGCGACAGGTAGAGGCGCCGGCCATCGACATGGATCGTCAGCGCCACCTCCTGCGTGACCGTGTCCCCGTTCACCTCCGCGGACAGCACCAGGCGCGCGGTGTGCGTGCCGGCGGCCAGCTGTGCGGGGTCGGGCGTCAGGCGGATGGTCTGCGGCGTCTGCGACACCGTGCCCGCCTGGATGTCGGCCGCCAGCCAGGCGGGCAGCGACTGCACGCGCCATGCATAGGCATTGCCGTCGGTGCCCAGGCTGAGTTCGACGGCCTGCGCGGCCATGTCGCGCCCGGTGGCGCCGCCGAACGTGAGGCTGGACGGCGTGACGGTCAGCGCCGTCGAGGTCAGCTCGAAGCTCACGGGGACGGTCAGGGTCTGGCCATCCGACGCGGTGAAGGCAATGTGCCCGGTGTGGGCGCCCGACGCCAGGCCGGCATCATCGACGGACACGGCCAGGTCCGTCGCACCCGTGCCACTGTCCTGTGACAGCAGGATCCAGGGCTGGTCGGCCTCGGCGGTCCAGCTGAGCCCCTCCGCCCGCAGCGACAGCGTCTGCGGCGCGGGCGGCGTGGCGCCGTTGATGCCGGCGAAGGCCAGCGACGGGCTGTCCGCCCGCAGGCGCGCCAGCACCTTGTAGTGAACGGTCAGCGGCTTGATGTCCAGCGCACGGCCCTGGGCGTCCAGCGCGCCCACCACCAGGTGCGCGGTGTGTTCGCCCACCGGCGCCGCGCTGCCCACGCCGACCAGCAGCGTGTAGGGCGATCGCGTGCCGCTCAGCTGGGCGCCAACCCAGTCCGCCGCGGGGTAGCCGGAGTCGTAGCCGACGCCGACGGCGGCCACGTCATCGCCGTCGACCGTGACGCTGACCGATTGCGGCGCGGGGCTCTGGGCATCGTCGTAGCTGTCGGCCAGGCGGATCTCGCTCTGGCTCAACTGCACGCTGGTGGAAGAACCGCCCCCACCCCCACAGGCTGCCAAGCCAGCCACCAGGGCCAGGGCCATCCAGGCGCGCACGCGCACCCAGGCGCGCGCCGCGGGGCGCTTCCACGTCGTCTGCATCGATCCCCCTGTCCACCTCCGTCCGTGAAGGTGGCTCCATGTCATGCGAACCCGGCATCCTAGGGGGAAGCGGCGGCGCACGCCTCCACAGGAAGTTGGTGCGGCCTGATCCCGGTCACGGCGCGAGCGTCTGGCAGCCCCGTCGATAATCCGGTCCATGACTCCCCGCCCCTGGACTGTCGACACCCCGGTGCGCCGCACCGACGCCCTGGCATGATCGGTCGCCTCTCGGGCCAGCTCGCGGAGAAGACGCCCCCGCACGTGCTCGTCGACGTCCACGGCGTGGGCTACGAGGTGGACGTGCCCATGAGCACGTTCTTCAACCTGCCCGGGCTGGGCGAGCCGGTGGTGCTGCTGACGCACACGGTGGTGCGCGAGGACGCGCACCTGCTGTACGGCTTCCTGTCGGCGGAGGAGCGGGCCACCTTCCGGGAGCTGATCAAGATCTCGGGCATCGGCCCGCGCACCGCGCTGGCCATCCTCTCGGGCCTGTCGGTGGCGGACCTCGCCGCCGCGGTGTCGCGCCAGGAGAGCGGCCGCCTGCAGAAGGTGCCGGGCATCGGCAAGAAGACCGCCGAGCGCCTGCTGCTGGAGCTCAAGGGCAAGCTGGCGCCCGACCTGGGCCTGCCGGCGGCAAGCGTCGCCAACGACGCCCAGGCCGACATCGTCCAGGCCCTGGTCGCCCTGGGCTACAGCGAGAAGGACGCCGCCGGCGCGCTGAAGAAGCTGCCGGCCGACGTGGGCGTGAGCGAGGGCATCAAGCTCGCGCTCAAGGCGCTGGGCTGAGGCCCCTCGTCCGCCTCAGTGCCCCGTGTGGCCGTGGGGCGCCGGCGCGGCGCCGAGCGCACGCACGTCCGCCTTCAGCTCCAGCGTCTCGCGCTTGCCGTCGCGGCCTTCCACGGTGAGCGTCAGCGGCACCGGCTCGCCTGCCTTGAGCGTCTGCTTCAGGCCCATCAGCATGATGTGGTAGCCACCGGGCTTGAGCTCCACCACCTGGCCGGGCGGCAGGTCGAGCGCCGGCACCGCGGCCATGCGCATCACGCCGTCGGCCATCTTCATCTCGTGCACCTCCACCGTGGCGGCCACGGGGGACGCCGCGGCGACGAGGCGGCCGCCCTGCGCCGAGGTCAGGCGCATGAAGGCGCCGCTGGCCTGCTGGCCAGGCACCGTGCCGCGCACCCAGGGTTCCTGCACGGTGGTCTGGGCGTGCGCGGCCAGGCCGGACGCCGCGAGGGCGATCGCGCCCAGCGCCAGGGCGCACCGGCGCGGAAGGGGTCGGAAGGTCGTCATGGGAAAGCTCCTGTGAAAGGCGGTTGGACGGCAGGGTACGGCAGAACGCAAGCGGCTTCTGCGGGCGGTGTCATCGCCCCGCTGCCCAGGCGCGGACCTCTGCCTCGGGCGGGGCACCGGTGACGAAGCGCGGCGCCTGGGCGGGGGCCAGCCAGGCCACGTAGGGCGTGACGCCCCGCCAGGCGGGGTTCACCTGGTGGCGCAGGCGGGCCGGCTCGCCCGCGAAGGCGAACAGCCGGTCGGCCGGCGCGTGGTGCGCATCGGCCAGGAGCGCGGCGTCGTCCTGGCCCGGCGGCACGTCCATCACCACCACCCACAGGCGCGCGCCGGCGCCACGCTGGCGCACGGCGGCCCCCAGGCGGGCGATGGCGGCGGGGCAGTGGGCGCAATCGGTGGTGGTGAAGACGACCACGGCCGGCGCCGCCACCGCGGCGTGCAGGCGGCTCCAGTCGCCGTCGGCGAGGGCCTCCACCCGGGCAGGCGGTGCGGCGCAGACCGCGGCCGCGGCCACGCTGACCAGTGCAGCGACCACCAGCCCGCGGGCGGCCACGAGGCGCCCGGTGCGCCGCAGGGCAGGACAGGGCGGGACCCTCTCAGGACAGGGGGACGTCATGGACGACAGCTCCTTGGCGCGTGCGCCAGAACACGAGGAAACGCCCGCCACGCACCAGCAGGCGGGGATGGTCGTTGTCGAGGGGTGTCGCATCGATCTCGCGCAGGCGGAACTGGCGGCCGCCGTCGGTCGACACCCAGGCCCGCAGCCGGGTGCGGTCGCCATCGAAGCTGCGCCAGACCACCACCACCTGCTCACCCGCGCTGGCGATGTCGGCGTGCTCCGCCGCCGGATCGGGCAGCACCTGCACCGGGCCCGCGGGGCGGCCCTGCCCGTCCAGCCGGCCCACGCGCACGGCCGCCTGCGCCTGCGCATCCAGGCCCCGCACCCCGAACCACACCGCATGCCAGCCGCCGCCGGCCGCCGGGCTCAGCCCCGGCCCGTGGTGCGGGCAGGCGTCCAGCCGCCAGCCATCCTCGGTGGCGCGCACCGGGTCGACCGACGGCGTCGCCGGCGCGTCGGGGGAGGCGCTCCAGCGCGCGAAGGCGTGGTCACGCTCATTGGGTGCGAACACATGGCGCCACAGCGCCGCCATGCCACCGCCGGGCGCCGGGCTGAGCGCGATGCGGCAGCACTCGCAGCTGTGGTCGGCCACGCGGGTGTCCGGCCCGAAATGGGCGCCGCCGTCGTGCGAGACCGCGCGGTAGAGGGCCGCGCCGCGGTAGGCCCGGCCGCCGGCGCGGGCCTCCTCCACGTCCCGCTTGTCGATCCAGGCCACGTGCAGGGCGCCGGCGGCATCGAACGCCACGGCATCGAAGCGGTGGGTGATCTCCTGCCGGTCGGCATGCACGGTGGACGGGGCGGAGAAGCGCTCCCCCCCGTCGCTGCTGCGCAGCAGGCGCACGGCGCCGGTGTAGGGCCGGGCCAGGGGCTGCGTGTAGGTGATGACCACCTGGCCCGCCGCCGGCGTGCCTGGTGGACCGAAGGCGATCTTGGGACGGTTCTCGCCATCGGCGCTGATGCGGCTGTCGGCCTCCAGCCAGCGCGGCGGCGACCAGTCCTGGCCCGGCCCGGCCGTGTGGCGCACGAACAGGCGCCCCACCTCGTCCAGGCCCACCCACCACAGCCGGCCGTCGGGGGCCACGGCCACGCCGCTGCCCAGCGCGGGGCGGGTGGCCACGGGGGCGGAGGCAGCCGGGGAGGCGGCGCTGGCGGCGCCGGCCAGGCCCGGCGGCAGGACGCCGAGCAGCAGCACCACCCACAGGCTCGCCCCCCAGCGGGCTGCGACGCCCCGCGCACGAACGAGAACGGCCGCCCGGGGCCACAGGCATCGACGGTCCATTCACATCTCCACGCGCACTTCGGCGCTCACGGTGCGGCCCGGGTACGGGTGCGCCTGGTAGCCGCGGGCATCGGTGGCGTTGTCCACGCCGAGCGCCAGCTCCACGCCCCTGGCCGGCCGGACACTGCCGCGCAGGTCCACGAAGGTGAAGGACGACACACCGCCGTAGACGTTGGGGTGGGTGTCCAGGTTGTAGGGGTCGTTGTACGCGCGCCCGGCATGCCGCACGCCGACGCTGCCCATCCACCCCTCGGCGGGCCGCCAGGCGGCCAGCAGGTTGGCGCGCACCCGCGGCACGCGCAGCCACTGCCGGCCCACCATGGCCGGGTCGCGGGAGTTGGCGGTCACGCGCGCATCGGCCCAGGCCGCGTTGGCATCCAGCGTCAGCCGGGGGTGGAGCCAGCCCTCGGCCTGCCAGCCCACCTCCACGCCGTGCGTGCGCACCCGGTCCACATTCGAGATGCGGGTGACCGTGGTGCCGCCCACCACCTCGCTCTGGCGGAGGATGGCGTCGCTCACCTCGTCGCGGAACAGGCTCACCCGCACGCGATGGCGCTCCCAGTCGTGCTCGGCCGACAGCTCGACGGCATCGGCGCGCTCGGCCCGCAGGTGGGGGTCGGACAGGGTGGCGCTGGTGGCGGTGACGGTGCCGTTGTACAGCTCCTCCACGTTGGGGAACCGCACCCCGCGCCCGGCGCTGAGCTTGAGCACCAGCGCCCCGTCGGCGTCCAGTGCGCCGGGCCAGGTCCAGGCGATCGACGCCTTGGGGCTGTCGCCCGCGAGCCGGCGGCTGCCGGCGCGGGCGATCTTGCGCGTGCTGCCGTCGTCCTGCACCTCGCAGGTGACGCCCGGGCCCGGCACGCAGGGCGTCCCGGCCTCCAGGCGCAGCAGCTGCTCGCCGTCGCTGGCCTGGAACCGCTCGTGGCGCCAGCCCAGCGTGAGCTTGAGATCGCCCGCGACCGACCACACGTCCTGCAGGTAGACCGCCTGCACGGCGGTGCGGCCGCGGAAGCGCTGGCTCAGTGCGGTCGCGGTGTCCTCATCGCGCCAGTCGGCGGTGGCATGGGTGGGGCTGTCGAGCCGGTAGCCATTGCGGTGCAGGCCCATGGTCGGGGCATGGTGCCCGCCGCCCCAGTCGCCGGCCTGCGGCGTGTAGGCCGCCTGCCACTCCAGCGTGTGCCAGCCGGTCCCGTCGCGGTGGGTGGCGGTGCCGGCGCCGCCGGCGGCGGCCTGCGGCTCGGGCGTCAGCGCCTGGCGCGCCACGTCCTGGTCGATGCGGTAGGCCGACGCCACCACCGAGGTGTTCCAGCCGGTGCGGTAGCGGCTCTTCACGGTGAGGCCCCCATGCCGGTGCGCCTCGTCGCGCGAGGTGGGCGCAAAGGCGGTCGCCGGCACGGCGAACACGTGCGTGCCGTCCGTCACCGGGCCGCTCCACACGGTGGCGCCGGCCGCGTCGCGCAGGAAGGGCACGTTGCGCGCGCTGGCCGCATGGTCCCACCCGCCCAGCATGGCGCTGGCCTGCCAGTCGGGCGTGAGTGCCACGCCCAGCTTGAGCTTGGCGGTGTGCTGCCGGCTGTCCTCGATGGCACCGCTGCCCGCGCCCAGCACGGCGCGGCGCGCCCCCTTGGGGTCGCGGTCGTACACGACGCCGGTCACCCGCGCGGGCACGCTGCCCGGCGGCAGGCTGACCGCCGGGAACTCGCCGGCCGCATTGGCCGTGACGGTGAGGTACTGCATGGGCTGCGAGGTCGCCACCTGGCGGTTGAGCGCCACGCTGGCCCAGACCGGCCGGCCGGCCGCCTCGCCCGCCCAGCCCAGGAAGGCCGACGCCTGGTGGCCGCCGTACTCGTCGCCATGCCCGTACTCGCGGAAGGACTGGCTCCAGCCCGTCAGGCGGGCGGAGCCTTCCAGCCGCGTCGGCTGCCGCTCGGTGATGGCCACCGTGGTGCCGATGGAGTTGCCGGGGTACAGGGCCGAGAAGGGACCGTACAGCACGTCGACCCGCGCCATGGCCTCGGGCGTCGCCATGTGCCAGCGGGGGGCGTCGAAGCGGCCGAGGAAGTTGCTGATGAGGTAGCCGTCCACGTAGGCCAGGCCGCGCGAGGGCTGCAGCGTGCCGAAGCTGCGCCCACCGATGAGCGCGTTGCGGTCGCCCGCGTAGCGCTTGCGGATGGTGGTGTTGGGCACGAAGCGCAGGGCGTCCTCGGGGTTCACGAGGTTCTGCTCGCGCAGCTGCTCGGCGGTCTTGCTGACGTGCGTGCTCGGCACATGGCGTGCGAGCCCGTTGCGCACGACCTGGCCGGTGACGGTGACGGTTTGCAGCTCGGTGTCGGTGGCCACGCCCTGGGCGTGGGCGGCCAGGCCGGCGGCCTGCAGGGCGGCCACGAGGGCCATCTGGCGGGCGCGCCCGCACGGGCGGCCGCGGGTGGCGCCCGGGTGGGCGCGGGAAGGGGATGACATGGGACACGATCGGTCGAGACGCCGCGCATGCGAGGGGCATGCGGCCGGCGCGGCACAGGCGCGGCGGCCTGCGCGGGAGCGCCCCGCCGTGGCCCCGTGAGGGCGCCCCGGGAGGCGGACGGCTTCAGCTCAACCGATGAGGACGGGGGGCGCGCGCGCCTGGGCCGGCGCCCAGGCGTGCAGGTGATGAGGCGCCTGCAGGAACCGCGGCGGCCGCTCGCGCCAGGCGGGGGCGGGCACGGTGCCCACCGCCGGCGCCGGCGGGCCGGCCAGGTCGCCGGCCAGGGCGCACAGGCCGCAGTGGTCGAGCGCCGGCGCGGCCTCGGCGGGCGGCGCCTCGGGGCCGTCCACCGCCAGGCTGGCGGCGGTCACCACCGCCCCGTGCAGGCAGATCTGCGCCCAGGCCGGCGGGGCGGCCGAGGCCTGGTGCAACAGCTGCTGCGCCGCCAGGGCGCGCGACACTGTCGGCCCGCAGGCCAGCGCCACGATCGCCAGGAAGGCGATCCAGGCATGGCGACGGAGGCGGGCGTGCAGGACCACGGCCGCATTCTAGGAAGGTGCCGCACCCCCCGGGTGCCCGGCACCCCGGCGCTTGACCTGGCGCAAGCCGGCGCGCCTGCATCGCGGCCGACGGCCCGCGTGATAATCGCTGTATGTCCATCCAGACCGACGACTTCGGCCTCCCCGAGCGGACCGCCTCCCGCGTGGTCACCGCGCGTGCGGCCTCGCCGCAGGAGGAAGCCCTGGAACGCGCCCTGCGCCCCAAGGGCCTGGCGGAGTACGTGGGCCAGGCCAAGGCGCGCGAGCAGCTGGAGATCTTCATCGGCGCCGCGCGCAAGCGCGCCGAGGCGCTGGACCACGTGCTGCTGTTCGGCCCGCCCGGGCTGGGCAAGACGACGCTGTCGCACATCATCGCCAACGAGCTGGGCGTGAACCTGCGCCAGACCAGCGGCCCGGTACTGGAAAAGCCCAAGGACCTGGCGGCGCTGCTGACCAACCTCGAGAAGAACGATGTGCTCTTCATCGACGAGATCCACCGGCTGAGCCCGGTGGTCGAGGAGATCCTCTACCCCGCGCTCGAGGACTACCAGATCGACATCATGATCGGCGAGGGCCCGGCGGCCCGCTCGATCAAGCTGGACCTGCAGCCCTTCACCCTGGTGGGCGCCACCACGCGCGCAGGCATGCTCACCAACCCGCTGCGCGACCGCTTCGGCATCGTCGCCCGGCTGGAGTTCTACACGCCCGAGGAGCTCACCCGCATCGTCACCCGCTCGGCCGGGCTGCTGGGGGCCCCCATCGACCCGGCCGGCGCGCTGGAGATCGCCCGCCGCTCGCGCGGCACGCCGCGCATCGCCAACCGGCTGCTGCGCCGGGTGCGCGACTACGCCGACGTACGCGGCACCGGGCACATCGACGCCGGCACGGCGGACGCGGCGCTGAAGATGCTCGACGTGGACCCGATGGGCTTCGACCTCATGGACCGCAAGCTGCTGGAGGCGGTGGTGCACCGCTTCGACGGCGGGCCGGTGGGCCTGGACAACGTGGCCGCGGCCATCGGCGAGGAGCCCGGCACCATCGAGGACGTGATCGAGCCCTACCTGATCCAGCAGGGCTACCTGCAGCGCACGCCGCGCGGCCGCGTGGCCACGATGATGGCCTGGCGCCACCTGGGCCTGGCGCCGCCGGCGCGCGGCCCGGGCGACCTGTTCGACGCCGGCGGCTGAGCAGCCGCGTTCAGGCCGGCTGGGCCTGGCCCGCCGGCGCGGCCGCCAGCGCCGGCGTGCACAGCCAGCCCGCCAGCCACAGCAGCCCCATCACGCCGGCCGCGGCGCCGGCCAGGGCAGGCAGCGCCACCGTGTGCGCCCACCACAGCAGGGCGAGCGTGGCGGCCATGGCGGCCAGGAACACCGCCCCCGCGGCCAGCTGCCGCCCGGGCGACAGCGGCGGGCCCCAGGGTGCGCGCGCCAGGTCCACCGGCTCCGGTGCGGGGCCCAGGGCCGCCACGTCCTCCGGCCGCCAGCCCGGCGGGCCCACCCAGCGCTTGAGCTTGTCGCGCCAGCGCCGGGTGCGCCAGCTGTCGCGGGCGAGCTCGGCATAGAACGCCAGGTTGGCCCACAGCGGGTTCCAGCTGCGCAACGGCTTGAGCGTGCCGTACACGCACGGATGGGCGTCGTCCTCCTCCACGAAGGTGCCGAACAGGCGGTCCCATACCACCAGGATGCCGCCGAAGTTCTTGTCCAGGTACCGGTCGTTCACGGCGTGGTGCACCCGGTGGTTGCTGGGCGAGCAGAACCAGCGGTCGAACCAGCCGAGCTTGCCGATCTGCTGCGTGTGCACCCAGTACTGGTAGAGCAGGTCCACCAGCGCCACCACGCCGAAGACCAGCGGCGGAATGCCCAGCACCGCCATGGGCAGGTAGAACAGCCAGCCGGCGATCCAGCCGCTGCTCGTCTGGCGCAGCGCGGTGGACAGGTTGTAGTCCTCGCTCTGGTGGTGCACCGAGTGCGCCGCCCACAGCAGCGCCACCGTGTGGCCGAAGCGGTGCAGCCAGTAGTAGAAGAAATCGTAGAGCAGCAGCCCCGCCACCCACACCCAGGCCGACCCGGCCGAGAGCTCGAACAGCGCCGCCCGCTCGTGCACGGCGGTGTAGATGCCGATGGCCGCCAGCTTGGTGAACAGGCCCACCACCTGGCTCATCATGCCCAGGCCGATGCTGCTGATGGCGTCGGCCAGGCGGTAGGTGTTGCGCCCGCGGCGCCAGCCGACGGCGAACTCGATGGCGATCAGGGCCAGGAACACCGGCGTGGCCAGCACGATGACTTGGGCAGGGGTCAGGGACATGGGGCCTCCAGCGCCGAATGATCGGGCCTGCGGCCACCGTGGCGACACCCGGCACGGGAAACCCCTGAGGCCGTGCACTCCTGCCGCCGGCGCCGTGGGCGGGCACTCACACGCAGCGCGCACCCGCCGAAAGCAGGGTCACCATGTCCTGCCTGCCGCCCCTGTCCGCCTGGTGCCTGTGGCCTGCCATCGGCCTGTTGACCGCGTGCGGCGGCCCGACGCCGGTGCCGCCGGTCGTTCCGGTGGCATCGTTGGCATCGGTGGACGGAGCCGCTGCCGCCGGCGCCCTCCCCCGCGCCGCCATGCCGGCCCGCCCGCTCCCCGACGGCGGCCCGCCGGGCGCCCATCGGCGCGGGGTCGGGGCGCCGCCGCCCGTGTCCTGGCCGCCCGTGCCGCCCGTGGTCGGGGACGACCCCGGCCCGCCGCCGGCCGAGGTGGCCGTGTCGGGCACCGAGGTGCGGGTGACCGGCGCCACGGCGGACCGGCCGCTGGTGGTGTGGGAGTTCGAGCTGCGTGCCGCGACGGGCGAAGCCGTGCCGGCACAGGCCTGGGGCGGCGCCGGCATGCAGGGCGCGGGGGTCGCGGTGGTGGGCGACGGGCGGCTGCCGGACGGTGCGCTGCGGCTGCAGCCGCTGCAGGCGCTGGCGCCGGGCGCGGCCTACACGGCCTACTTCACGGGCACCCTGCAGGACGGGACGGTGCCGGTCACGCGATCGTGGACCTTCACCGCCGAGGCGGGCGGCTGAGTCCGAGGGCGCCCAGGGCGCGGGGGCGCGTCAGAGCTCGTCCAGCGCGGTGTCCTGCAGGTGCTGCACGCAGCCCCAGCCCACCAGCGACAGGCCCTGGGGCGTGTGCAGCAGGCGGTTCACCCCGGTGTTGGGCAGCTCCCAGGTGCGCGGTGCATCCAGCGCGATGCGCGAGGCCGCGCGGTACAGGCAGTCCAGCACGCCCCCGTGGGTCACGATGAGCAGGTGGCGGCCGGCGTGGGCGCTGGCGATGCGGGTCACCGCCTCCACCACGCGGTCGTAGAAGCCCTGCAGGGTCTCGCCGCCGGGCGCGCCGAAGTCGGCCTCCCTGCGCTTCCAGCGCGCGCTCGCCTCGGGCCAGCGCTGCTCGACCTCGGCGTAGGTATGGCCCTGGAAGGTGCCGAAATGGCGCTCGCGCAGCCCCGGGTCGGTGACCAGCGGCAGCCCCAGGCGCCGGGCCACCGCCTGGGCGGTGTCGTGGGCGCGGGACAGGTCGCTGCTGACGATGGCCTCCAGGCCCTCGTCGGCCAGCGCCTCGGCCAGGCGCTGCGCCTGCGCGCGCCCCTGGTCGTTCAGCCCCACGTCGAGCTGGCCCTGCAGGCGTGCATCGACGTTCCAGGCCGTCTCGCCATGGCGCACGGCCAGCAGGCGGGTCACCTCGTGCAGGCCGCCCACGTCGTTCAGACGCCCCATGTGATGGGCGCGTCCGCGGCCTGGCAGCGCTTCATCATCTCCACCAGCGGCCAGGCGCGCTGACGCAGCGAGATGGCGTCACGGCCGGCCGCGGCGGCGGGCTCGTCGGCCGGCGCCTCGCCGCGGGCGGCCTGCTCGCGCAGGGCGTCGTCGGCCGCGATGGCCTCGGCCAGGGCCTGGATGGCGGCCGGCATCTGGGCCGGCTCGATGATGCCCTGCGGGGTGGCGTCCTTGCCGATGACGCCCAGCACGCGTTCGCCCGTGGGGCCGAGCATGATGACGTCGCCGGCGGCCTGGCTCTTGAACTTGTAGATCATGGCCCGGCGATCATCGCACGGGGGCGGAGACCCTAGCGCAGGCTGCGTGCCGCCGGCGAGGTGGCCACGCAGGCGGGCACGCTGGCCGCGTCCAGCGGCCGGGTGCGCAGGAACCCCTGCCAGCCGCTCACGCCGAGCGCCGCCAGCGGCTGGCGCTGGGCCTCCGACTCCACGCCCTCGGCGTAGACCGTCAGGCCGCAGGCCCGGGCCGCGCCGGCCAACGCCGTGGCCAGCCCGGTGTCCGGCTGGGTCCCCCGCGCCAGCCCGTGCACCGTGTCGCGGTCCAGCTTCACGCCGTCCAGCGGGAAGCGGCGCAGCAGGTTCAGGCCGGCCTCACCGCGTCCGAAGTCGTCCAGCAGCAGGCGCACGCCGAGGCCGCGCAGCGCCTGCAGCTGGGCGCGCGCCAGCACCGGATCGTGCCGCAGCGCGGCCTCGGTGATGTCGAGCTCCAGCCGCGCGGCGGGCCAGTCGGCGGCCTGCAGCGCGGCCGCCACGCGGCGCGCCAGCCCGGGCTGCAGGCATTGCACGCTGCCCAGGTTCACGTTGATGGTCCAGGTGTGGCCCGCACTGCGCCAGCGCGCCGCCTGCTGCAGCGCATGCTCGAGCGCCCAGTCGTCCAGCGCGCCGGCCAGGCCCGCCTTGTCCGCCAGGGGCAGGAACTGCGAGGGAGGCAGCAGCCCGTTGGCGCCGTCGTTCCAGCGCAGCAGCGCCTCGATGGCCTGCACCTCGCCGGTGGCCGCGTCCACGCGCGGCAGGTAGCGCAGCCGCAGCGCGTCGCCGCCGCCGGCGTGCAGCGCATGGTGCAGGCGGGCCAGCCGGGCGCCGTCGTCGCCGCCGTCGTAGCCCTGCACGCGCCAGGCGCTGCGCCCATCCAGCCGCGCGTGCTCGAGCGCGAGCTCGGCGCTGGCCAGCAGGTCCTCGGCACCCAGCCCGCCGTGGGGGTAGGTGGCGATGCCCACCGACACCGTCAGCGCCCGGGTGGCCAGCAGGCCGCCGTCGGCGCGCGCATGCTCCACCAGGCGCCGCGCCAGCGCCTGCGCCGTCGCCTCGCCTTCGTCGGTCAGCAGCAGCCCGAAGCGCATGCCGCCCAGGCGCGCCAGCCGGCAGCGCACCGGCACCAGCGCCCGCAGGCCCTCCACGATGTCGCTCAGGCTGCGGGCCTGGCCCGAGCCGTCCAGGGCATAGAGCTGATCGCGGTCGTATTCCACCGCCAGCACCGCCAGCGGGCTGCCGTCGCGGCGCGCGTGGCCCACCGCATCGTCGAGCTCGGCCACGAAGCCGCTGCGCTCGATGAGGCCGCTGGTCTCGTCCAGCACGGCACGCTGGTGCCGCGGCACGCCGCGGCGGTGGGGGTTGAGCACGCGGAAGGAGAACACGCGGCCGATCGGTCGGCCCTGGCTCCACTGCGGCTGCATGTGGCGCTCGAGCTGCGTGCCGTCGACCAGCTGCACGGTGTCCACCGCCGACAGCAGCGCCTGGGCCATGATCTGCTGCAGGCGGGCGTCGTAGGTGGCGGGCGCCACCGTCTGGCGGCTCATCCAGCGGTACACCGCCGCGTCGTCGCGCTGCGTCAGGGCGGATTCCGGCAGCGACCACAGTTCGGCAAAGCGCCGGTTGAACGCATGGATGCGGTCGTCCAGGCCCGTGACCAGGATGCCGTCGGCCGTCGCCTCCAGGGTGGCGCGCAGCTCGGCCAGCAGCTGGTCGCGCTCGCCCTCGGCCCGGCGTTCGCCGCTGCGGTCGCGCAGCATGACGAGGTAGCCGCGCACGCCGGCCGCGCCGGCCGCGAGCCCGCCGATGGGCACCACGCGGCGGTGCACCCAGGCCGTCTCACCGCCGGGGCGCGGCAGCTCGGTGTCGCTGGCCAGGGCGCCCGGCGCACCGCAGCGCACCGCGCCCCAGAACGCCGCGTCCTCCAGCGTGGGCAGCAGGCTGTCGGCCGCCCGGCCGATCAGCGCCGCCGGCTCGCTGCCGAACCAGGCCGCCGCGGCGCGGTTCGCGTGCTGCACCGTGGCGTCCACGGCATCGACCAGCCACGCCGGGTCGTCCAGGCTGTCGACCAGTTCGGCGCGCGCGCTGGCCTGCCCGGCGAGCCAGGCGATCCCCGCGTCTGGGCCGCTCATCACGCCTCGTCCGCCGTCGGCCGGGCAGCCACGTCGAAGTAGTAGGCCACGCGCTGGCGCGGGGACAGCACGTCCGCCACGCGCGCCGGCAGCTGGGCCGCCTTCAGGCTGCGGCGGATGCCCAGGTCGGGGCAGTCCTCCAGGTTGAGCAGCACGCTGCGGCCGCCGCGGGCCGGGTCGTGCACCCGCACGTGCGGCTTGAGCGGCCGGGCGGAATTGACCGAGGTGACGATGGCATAGCGGTCGTCGGACAGCTGCACCAGCGAGCCCGGCGGGTAGATGCCCATCATGCGGATGAAGCCGTTCAGGATGGCGGGGTCGAACTTGCTGCGCGACTGCGCGAACATGCGCGACAGCGCCTCGTGCGGCGTCAGCGAACGCGCGGGCGTGGGCCCGTTGCACAGGTTGTCGTAGTAGTTCACCAGCGACACGATGCGCGCGGCCATGGCCATGCGCTCGGTGGGCACCCCCTTGGGAAAGCCGCTGCCGTCGGCCAGCTCGTGGTGCTGGGCCAGCACCAGCAGCGCCGTGGGCGGCAAGCCCATGCGCCGGCCCTGCACGATGCCGTGGCTCACGTGGTCGCGGTACAGCGTGGTCTCGGCGTGCGTGAAGTCGTCGTGCGGCAGGCGCACGCGGTCGGGCAGGTCGAGCTTGCCCACGTCGTGCAGCAGCGCCCCCGTACCCAGGTCGGCCAGCTCCGGCTCGGCCACGCCCATGGACTTGGCCAGCAGCAGCGAGACGACCGAGACGTTGACGGCATGGGCGCTGTGGCGGTCGCCGGCGGGTTCGCCCAGCACGCGCACGCACAGCTCGCCGTCCACCATCATCTTGTCCAGCATCGCCCGGGTGAGGGCCTGGGCGCTGTCGCGCGCCCGCTCGGGGTCGGCCCCCACGGTGTCATTGATGCGGCGCAGGTCCCGGCAGGCCTCCTGGTACTGGCGCTCGCACAGGCGCACCGCGGCGCGGTCGGCCTCGTCGCGGGCATCGGCCAGCCGGCGCGCCCGCGTGGCGGGGTCCTCCACGGGCACCGCCACGGCCCCGGCTGCCCCAGGCTCGTCGCCCCCGCCGACGGTCGCGGCCACCTGCGCCTCCACCGGCAGGTCGCTGCGCTCGGGCGACCAGCGCACCCGCGTCAGCCCCAGGGCGCGGATCGTGTCGATCTGGTCCTGGCTGCTGATCTTGAAGCTCGACAGCGGAAAGGGATGCGACATCCAGCCTCCGTCGAGATGGATGAACATCCCGACCCGGAGGTCGTTGGGCTCGACGGTGGCGGTCATGGACACGGTGTTCTCCCTGATCGTGGCGGGCCACAGCCCGGTTCGTTACGGGGAAAGATCGGCGTTTCCCGCCGCAACTTGAGCCACCACCCCGCCGCCCGGCCGGCGTTAGCATGGCGCGCTGCGCCTGCCAACCCTGCCCCGACATGACCTACGCCTTCCTGTGTGACGCCCTGCGCACTCCCTTCGGCCGCTATGGCGGCGCCCTGGCGCCCGTGCGCGCCGACGACCTGGGCGCGGTGCCCATCCGCGCCCTGATGGCCCGCCATCCCGGCACCGACTGGGCCGCCGTGGACGAGGTGCTGTACGGCTGCGCCAACCAGGCCGGCGAGGACAACCGCAACGTCGCCCGCATGGCGGCCCTGCTGGCCGGGCTGCCGGTGGACGTGCCGGGCGCCACGATCAACCGCCTGTGCGGCTCGGGGCTGGACGCGGTCGGCTCGGCCGCCCGGGCCATCCGCGCGGGCGAGGCGCAGTTCGTCATCGCCGGCGGCGTGGAGAGCATGAGCCGCGCGCCCTTCGTCATGCCCAAGGCCACCAGCGCCTTCAGCCGCGACAACGCGGTGTACGACACCACCATCGGTTGGCGCTTCGTCAACCCGCTGATGAAGGCGCAGCACGGCATCGATTCCATGCCCGAGACGGCCGAGCATGTGGCCGCGGAGTTCGGCATCTCCCGCGAGGACCAGGACAAGATGGCTTTGGCCAGCCAGCGCAAGGCCGTGGCGGCGCAGGCGCGCGGCTTCTTCGACGCCGAGATCACCCCCGTCACCATCGCCCAGAAGAAAGGTGACCCGCTGGTGGTGGCCCGCGACGAGCACCCGCGCGACACCTCGCTGGAGGCGCTGGCGAAGCTCAGGGGCGTGGTGCGCCCCGACGGCACGGTGACCGCCGGCAACGCCTCGGGCGTGAACGACGGCGCCTGCGCGCTGCTCGTGGCCAGCGAGGCGGCCGCGCGCCGCCACGGGCTGACGCCCCGGGCCCGCGTGGTGGCCATGGCCACGGCCGGCGTGGCGCCGCGCATCATGGGCATCGGCCCGGCACCGGCCTCGCGCAAGGTGCTGGCGCTGGCCGGGCTGTCCATCGCGCAGATGGACGTCATCGAGCTCAACGAGGCCTTTGCCGCGCAGGGCCTGGCCGTGCTGCGGCAGCTGGGCGTGGCCGACGACGACCCGCGCGTCAACCCCAACGGCGGCGCCATCGCGCTCGGCCACCCGCTGGGCGCCTCCGGGGCCCGCCTGGCCACCACCGCGGTGAACCAGCTGCACGCCACCGGCGGCCGCTATGCGCTGTGCACCATGTGCATCGGCGTCGGCCAGGGCATCGCCCTGGTGCTCGAGCGGGTCTGACGCGGGCGTTCAGCGGTGCGCCTGCCGCCGCCAGGCGGTGGGGGACAGCCCGCACTCGCGTTGGAAGAAGCGGGTGAAGTAGCCAGGGTCGGCGAACCCGAGGTCCAGCGCGATGTGCTTCACGCTCTGTGTGGTGTAGGCCAGCTGGCGCTGGGCTTCGAGCGCCATGCGCGCGTGCAGCAGCGCGAGCGCACCGCGGCCGAGCTGGGCGCGGCAGATGCGGTTGAGCTGGGTGGGCGTGATGCCGAGTTCGTCCGCCAGCGACGCCACGCTGGGCTGCAGGCGAAAGCGCGCCTCCACCAGCGCCCGGTAGCGGGCCAGGTGGCCGTCGGGCGCCGGCACGGCGCCGGGCCCCTCCGCCACGGGGGGCAGCGCACGGGCCAGCGCCAGCAGCAGCCGCGTGAGTGCGGCGTCCAGCGCCGCCTGGCGCCAGCGCGCATGGCCGGCGTGCTCGTCCGCCAGCTCAGCCACGCGCGCCGCCACGTCGTTCGGCAGCCCCTGGGCGCGCAGGCAGCCGGGGCCGGCGCGTCCCCAGCCCAGCGCCTGGGGCCGCTGACCCAGCGCGGCCCACAGGCCCGGCTCGCTGGCCAGCAGCTGGCGCACATGCGCCTCCTGCACCGTGACGACCCAGCCCTGCACCCCCGGCTCGAAGCGGAAGCCGTGCGCCGCGGCCGCCGGCACCAGCACCGCCGCCGGGCCGCCCAGGGCCTGGCGCCGGCCGTCCACCTGGGCCTCGGCCTGCCCACTGGCGATGTACAGAATTTGAAAGAGCACCTCGTGGCGGTGCGGCGCGATCTCCCAGTCGTGCAGGCGGCTGCGCGACGAGATGGTCTCCACATGCAGCCGCTCCGGAACGCCGGAAGTGCCGGCGTCGCCATAGAGCTGGTAGGTGGGCAG
The DNA here is from genome assembly GCF_041918995.1 of Ideonella sp. Classification (GTDB taxonomy): domain Bacteria; phylum Pseudomonadota; class Gammaproteobacteria; order Burkholderiales; family Burkholderiaceae_C; genus Ideonella. The sequence continues at coordinate 37,887 of NZ_JAYRUN010000007.1, forward strand.
CCGCGACGGCACCGGGCGGGTGGGCATGTTCGAATTGTGCAAGTGCTTGCCGCATCCGTCCATTGAGGCCGGCGGTGCCGGCGCCTACGCTGGCGGCCCATCGCCCCCCACAAGACAGGAGACAAGCCCATGCGAACCCAAGTCGCCATCATCGGCGCCGGCCCGGCCGGCCTGCTGCTCGGCGCCCTGCTGCACAAGCAGGGCATCGACCACGTGATCCTGGAGCGGCAGACGCCGGACTACGTGCTGGGCCGCATCCGCGCCGGGGTGCTGGAGCAGGTGGCCGTGGACCTGCTCGACGAGGCCGGCGTGGGGGCGCGCATGCACCGCGAAGGCCTGCCGCACGACGGCTTCTCGCTCGCCTTCGACGGCCGCCACCACCGCATCGACCTGCACGGCCTGACCGGCAAGCGGGTGATGGTCTATGGACAGACGGAGGTGACGCGCGACCTCATGGATGCCCGGCACGCCGCCGGCCTGACCACCGTGTACGAAGCCGAGCAGGTGAGCCTGCACGGCTTCGACGGCACCCGGCCGCAGGTGCGCTACCGCCATGCCGGCGAGGACGCCACGCTAGAGGCCGACTTCATCGTTGGCTGCGACGGCTTCCACGGGGTGGCGCGCGCCAGCGTGCCGCCCAGCGCCATCCAGAACTTCGAGAAGGTCTATCCCTTCGGCTGGCTGGGCGTGCTGGCCGACGTGCCGCCGGTGCACGAGGAGCTCATCTACGCCAACCACTCGCGCGGTTTCGCCCTGTGCAGCATGCGCAGCAAGACGCGCGTGCGCTACTACGTGCAGTGCTCGCTGGACGACCATGTGGAGGACTGGAGCGACGCGCGCTTTTTCGCCGAGTTGAAGCGCCGCCTGCCCGAGGCCGACGCGGCCCGCCTGGTGGAAGGCCCGTCCATCGAGAAGAGCATCGCGCCGCTGCGCAGCTTCGTGGTCGAGCCCATGCGCTTCGGCCGCCTGTTCCTGGCCGGCGATGCCGCGCACATCGTGCCGCCCACCGGCGCCAAGGGGCTGAACCTGGCCGCGTCCGACGTGGGGCTGCTGGGCCGCGCGCTGGCCGAGCACTACCGCGGCTCGGACACCGGCATCGACACCTACTCGCAGCGGGCGCTGTCGCGGGTGTGGAAGGCGGAGCGCTTCTCGTGGTGGTTCACCACGCTGATGCACCGCTTCCCGGAGACGGGCGACTTCGGCCGGCGCATGCAGCAGGCCGAGCTGGACTACCTCGTGAACTCCGAGGCCGCCATGACCGCCATGGCCGAGAACTACGTCGGCCTGAGCCTGGACTGAGCGGGCGCGCCGGGGGAGCCGGCCTCTCGGCGGGCCAGCGGGTCAACGCGAGGGCGCCAGCGCCACGCGCTCCACGCAGCGGAAATGCCCGTCGCGGGGGTCGTGGTCCCAGCGCTGCACCTCGCCCTGCAGGGTGTCGCCGGTGCCCAGCGACATCAGGTTCACCGAGTTCGGCTCGCCGCCGCGCACGCGGTGCGACAGCGAGGTGCCGCCCTGCACCAGCCACAGGTCGCGTCCACCCCGGCGCAGCGGGAAGCACCCCGGGTGGTGCGTGTGGCCGGCCAGCAGCAGGTCCGCCCCGGCCTCGGCCCACACCGACAGGGCCTGCTCGCCCCGGCGCACCCAGGGGCGTCGCCGGCCGGTGCTGGCATACGCCATCTCGTGCAGCGGCTGGTGCGTGGCCACCAGGCGCCACTGTCCCGGCGACGCGCCCGCCAGGCGGCGCGCCACCCAGTCGATCTGCGCCGGCGAGAGCTCCCCGTGCTGGTGGCGCCAGCGGCGCGTGGTGTCCACCATCACCAGCAGCAGCCCCGGGCGGTCGATCACCGGCTCCAGCTCGCCGCCGAAGGCGCGGCGGAAGCCGCCGTAGGGCCGCAGCAGCCGGCCCGGCAGGTTGAACAGGGGCAGGTCATGGTTGCCCGGCGTGGCCACCGAGCGCACCGGCCAGAGCGAATCGATGAAACGCCGGGCGGCGTCGAACTGCGCGCGGCGCGCGCGCTGCGTGATGTCGCCCGTCCACACCGCCCACTCGGGCGCGAGGTGGTTCACCAGGTGGCGCAGGGCCGCCACCATCTCGGGGCTCTCGGTGCCGAAGTGGGCGTCCGAGACCTGCAGCAGGCGCACCGGCGGGCTCACGGCTGAGCCACCCCGTCGGCGCCCGCGTCGGCCAGCAGCAGGTGCAGCGGCCGCGGCCCCACCCGGAAGGTGAGCGGCGACGGCAGGCGCAGCAGCTCGCCGTCCACCGCCACGCGCACCGGCCGCGCGCGGCGCCAGCCGGCACGCCGCGCACGCACGACCACCAGCTCGCGGAAGGCGAAATTGAGCACCCGGTCGTCGTCGCCCAGGTTGCCGAGCGCACCGCGCAGGGCCAGGCCCATCATCGCCAGCCGGCCCATGGGCCGCACCACCACCGCGGCCAGGGCCCCGTGCGGCACCACCTCCGCCTCGGGCAGCCCCACCTGCTGCAGTTGCAGCGGGTTGTTGCCCACGAAGAGCGTGGCCGTGCGCAGGCTGAGGCGGCGTTCGCCCAGGTCCAGGTCGAGCAGCCAGTCGCGGTGGTCCTTCATGATGGTGCCCACGGCGGCGAGCAGCGCGTTGAAGCGGTTGCGGCCGTACTGGCGCTTGAAGGCCTCGCGGTCCTGCAGCAGCTGCGGGTACAGGCCGAGGCTGCCGTTGACCAGGAACACGTGCCCGTTGACCTCGCCCACCTGCACCGGCCGGGGCCGGGCGGCCAGCAGGTGGTCCAGCGCGGCCGGCGGGTCCAGCGGGATGCCCTGTGCCCGGGCGAAGTAGTTGAACGTGCCCTGCGGCAGCACGCCCATGGGGCAGCCGGTGGCCACCGCACGCTGCGCCACCGCGTTCAACGTGCCGTCACCGCCCGCCGCCACCACGGCACCGCCGCGCGCCATGGCCCAGTCCACGGCCTGGTCCACCGCCGCCTCGACCGGCACGGCGCCGCCCAGCGGCCACAGCTGGAACGGCCGCCCGTCGCCGGCCATGCGCTCGGCGATGGCCTGCAGCCGCTGCTGCCCCTGCAACTGCCCGCTGCCCGGGTTGACCACGAAGGCCAGGGCGGAAGGGAGGGCGGCGGGCGACGGGCTCATGGGGTGGGTGTCCGGCAGGCAGCATAGCCGTGGCGACCGCGCCGCCCAGCAAGCCCCGTTCCCTGCCGGCCCGGCGCCTGCTTCCTACAATCCCGGCCATGACCCGTGCCCTGCCCCCCTACACCCGTGCCGCCCGGCTGCCCGAGCTGCTGGCCCGGCGCATCGTGATCCTCGACGGGGCCATGGGCACCATGATCCAGCGCTACCGGCTCGGCGAGGCCGATTTCCGCCACGCCGCGCTGGCGGACCACCCGCGCGACCTGAAGGGCAACAACGACCTGCTCGTCCTGACGCGCCCCGATGTCATCGCCGAGATCCACGGCCAGTACCTGGACGCGGGCGCCGACATCATCGAGACCAACACCTTCGGCGCCACCGCCATCGCCCAGGAGGACTACGGGCTGGCCCACCTGGCGCGGGAGATGAACGTGGCCGCCGCGCGCATCGCCCGGCAGGAGGCCGACCGCCGCGCCACGCCGGACTCGCCGCGCTTCGTGGCCGGCGCCCTGGGCCCCACGCCGCGCACGGCCAGCATCAGCCCCGACGTGAACGACCCGGGCGCGCGCAACGTCACCTTCGACGAGCTGCGTGACGCCTACCGCGAACAGGCCGAAGGCCTGCTGGAAGGCGGCGTGGACATGTTCCTCGTGGAGACCATCTTCGACACGCTGAACGCCAAGGCGGCGATCTTCGCGCTCGACGAGCTGATGGAGGACACGGGCGAGCGCCTGCCGGTGATCATCTCCGGCACGGTGACCGACGCGTCGGGCCGCATCCTGTCCGGCCAGACGGTGGGGGCCTTCTGGCACTCGGTGCGGCATGCCCGGCCGCTGGCCATCGGGCTGAACTGCGCGCTCGGCGCCACGCTGATGCGGCCCTACATCGAGGAGCTGTCGCGCCTGGCCGAGGACACCTTCGTCAGCTGCTACCCCAACGCGGGACTGCCCAACCCCATGAGCGAGACGGGGTTCGACGAGACGCCCGAGATCACCGGCGGCCTGCTGGAGGACTTCGCGCGCAGCGGCTTTCTCAACATCGCCGGCGGCTGCTGCGGGACCACGCCCGCGCACATCGCCGAGATCGCACGGCGCCTGGGCACCTACCGCCCGCGCTCGCGCCGCGACCCGCTGTTGACGCACCTGGTGAGCGCCGCCGCCTGAGCCGCGCGCGGGGCGTCAGACCAGCTTCTGCAGCGCCTCCAGGTTGGGCTGCAGCTTCACCTCGCCAGAGGGCACGCCGGCCTCCACCTTGAACTTCGGCAAGGCCGTGTGGCGCACCGCGGGCACCGCCAGCGGCATCCCGTCGCGGTTGATCAGGCTCACCACCGTGAGCGGCGCGCGCGGGTTAGGCTGCCGTTTCATCACCAGCGCGATCTCGCCGCACGCGAGCTTCACCCAGGCACCCGGCGGGTGCAGGCCCGTCTCCGCGAGCAGGGCCTGGCCCGCCTCGTCCGGGTGGCCGCCTTCGTCGAAGAAGGCCGCCTGGGCCGCGGCCTTGGCCGACAGCGCCGCCCGGTTGCGGCGCGCGCTCAGGCGCGCCGCGTAGCGGTCGGCGCGCAGGATCAGGCGCGCCAGCCGCAGCCCCGGCGCCAGCGTCGCCAGGGGGCCGCTGGGCGCGCTATGGTGGTGGCGCACCGCCTCAAGCCACAGCGCATCGTCCACGCCGGCGGCCTGCAGCAGCCCGGCGCCGCGGGTCGCGTGGCCCTCGACCGCGGCGCGCTGGGTGGCCGTCAGCGGCGTGCTCTGGCGCACCAGCTCGTTCTGCAGGGGCACCATGCCGACGTTCATCGTGAGCGCCGCGCGGGTGAGCGGCCGGCGCCAGGCGTCGTCCCAGCCGTGCAGGCGCGGCCCGGCCAGTGCGCACAGCATCATCACGAGGATGGCGTGGTGGGTGCTGTAGTCCTCCGGGCGGGTGCCGGCCATGTGGACGAAGCGCAGCAGCGTGCCATCGGGCTGGCGGTCCAGCCGGGCCAGCATGGTGTCGCCCAGTTCATCCAGGCGGCCGAGCCAGCCCGGGGCCTGGGTGTCGGCCAGCAGCACGCGCGCCCGGCCCTCCAGGTCCGGCCACTCCAGCGGCCGCTCCACCGGCCTGGCCTCCAGCGTGCGCAGGTCGTATTCGGGCCGCAGCGCGGCGATGGCGCCAAGCGTGGTGTCCCCGGCCCGGAACGCCATGTCCACCTGGTTGTTCAGCCGGCGCTGCACGAGCTCGCTCTCGCCTTCCTCCACGAACAGGCGGCGTCCGAGCAGCAGGCTGAGCTGGTGGCGGTCCGCGATCGGCGCCCCGCGCTGGACCAGCACGCGCCCCTCCACATCCCTCAGCGAGAAGGGCAGCGGGTGGCCGGGAACCAGGCCATCGGGGCTGATCGGGACGAGCTTCATGAACGTGGGGCAACTCGGCGCATTCGGTAGGGATGTCGGCGCGCCGGCCCGGTTCTTGAGGCCGGCCCCGCGCTCAGCGGGCCGCCGAGGGTGGCGGGGGGGGCGGCGGCAGCTGGCTGTCGTCCAGCCGGCGGATCGCGGTGGGGCCCGGCAGCAGGCGCAGCAGCACGGCCGCCTCGGTGGCCCCGGCCGACCCCGCGGACACGCGCGCGGCGGACACGCCGCGGCGGCCCAGGTGGGTCTCGATCGCGGCGACGCGGCCGGCCGCGACGGCGCTGCCGGGCGGGCTGACCACCAGGCGGGCGGTCGGCTGGCGCTGCAGGCTCTGGGCCAGCTTGTCCAGCACCGCCTGCAGCGGCGGCCGCGGCGGCAGCGCCGCCGGGGTGTCGTAGGCGTACTTCACCGGCACCGACAGGCGCACCGAACCGTCGCGCTCGCCGGCGACACGCACCGGCGTGCCGGCGAAAAGCTCCCCCAGCCAGCGCGCCTCGGCCGCCAGCGCCGCGCCGGGCGGCAGGCCGCCGGCCGGGTCGGCCGGGGCGGCCGGCGACGTGGGCGCCGACGCCGCGCCGGCGGGCCCGCTGGGCGGCGTGGGGGTCTGGCAAGCGCTCAGCGCCGCGATGGCGCCCAGCGCAGCGAGCCAGCGAAAGCGGGGCGAAGGGCGGCGGCCGGCGCCGTGCAGGATGTCACGCATGGCCGCCATTGCAGCAAACGGGCGGCCGACCCCTCGGCGACCAGGTGTAAGCGCCGTCAGTGGCGGTGAACGGTGCCCCCGTACAATCCCCGGCTCTTCCGTCCGAGGAGCGTTGCGACGGTGGCCCCGCCTACTGGGCCCCGCCAGGCTCGGCACGGGCACACCCCGCCGGCTCGGCGCGTGTGCGACAACGGCGCTCACCCCAGGCCGCGCCGCGGCCGCCGCGGGTGAGCCGTGGCGCTCCAGCGGCCGCCCCCTTCCTGCCGCCGCCATGACCACCGCCGCCGAACCCTCTCCCCTCGTGCCCCCGATGCGCCTGTCCGGCCTGGAGCCCGTGTCCATCGGCGCCGGCTCGCTGTTCGTGAACGTCGGCGAGCGCACCAACGTCACCGGCTCCAAGGCCTTCGCCCGCATGGTCCTGGCCGGCCAGTACGAGCAGGCGCTGGCCGTCGCGCGCCAGCAGGTGGAGAACGGCGCCCAGGTCATCGACATCAACATGGACGAGGCCATGCTGGACAGCCAGGCGGCCATGGTGCGTTTCCTGCACCTCATCGCCGGCGAGCCCGAGATCGCGCGCGTGCCGATCATGATCGACTCGTCCAAGTGGAGCGTGATCGAGGCCGGCCTGAAGTGCATCCAGGGCAAGGGCATCGTCAACTCCATCTCGCTGAAGGAAGGCGAGGCCGAGTTCCGGCGCCAGGCCACGCTGGTGCGCCGCTACGGCGCGGCGGCCGTGGTGATGGCCTTCGACGAGCAGGGCCAGGCCGACACCTTCGCGCGCAAGACGGAGATCTGCGCCCGGGCCTACCGTATCCTGGTGGACGAGGTGGGCTTCCCGGCCGAGGACATCATCTTCGACCCCAACATCTTCGCCATCGCCACCGGCATCGAGGAGCACGCCAACTACGCGGTGGACTTCATCGAGGCCACGCGCTGGATCAAGCAGCACCTGCCGGGTGCCAAGGTCTCGGGCGGCGTCAGCAACGTGAGCTTCAGCTTCCGTGGCAACGATCCCGTGCGGGAGGCCATCCACACCGTGTTCCTGTACCACGCCATCCAGGCGGGGATGGACATGGGCATCGTCAACGCCGGCATGGTGGGCGTGTACGACGAGCTCGAGCCCGGCCTGCGCGAGCGGGTGGAGGACGTGGTGCTCAACCGCCGCACCGACGCCACCGAGCGGCTGCTGGAGATCGCCGAGAGCGTGAAGGGCGCGGCCAAGGACGAGACCACGCGCCTGGCCTGGCGCCAGGCGACGGTGGACGAACGCCTGTCGCACGCCCTGGTACACGGCATCACCGACTTCATCACCGAGGACACCGAGGAAGCCTGGCGCGCCATCGAGGCGCGGGGCGGCCGGCCTCTGCACGTGATCGAAGGCCCGCTGATGGCCGGCATGAACATCGTGGGCGACCTGTTCGGCGCCGGCAAGATGTTCCTGCCGCAGGTGGTCAAGAGCGCGCGCGTGATGAAGCAGGCGGTCGCCCACCTGCTGCCCTACATCGAGGCCGAGAAGGCGGCGCTGGCGGCGGCCGGCGGCGAGACCCGCGCCAAGGGCAAGGTGGTGATCGCCACCGTGAAGGGCGACGTGCACGACATCGGCAAGAACATCGTCACCGTCGTGCTCCAGTGCAACAACTTCGAGGTGGTCAACATGGGCGTCATGGTCCCGTGCCAGGACATCCTCGAGAAGGCGCGCGCCGAAGGGGCCGACCTGATCGGCCTGTCCGGCCTGATCACGCCCAGCCTGGAGGAGATGCAGCACGTCGCCGCGGAGATGCAGCGTGACGCCTGGTTCCGCGAGAAGAAGCTGCCGCTGCTGATCGGCGGCGCCACCACCAGCCGGGTGCACACCGCCGTGAAGATCGCGCCGCACTACGAAGGGCCCGTGGTCTACGTGCCCGACGCCTCGCGCGCGGTGGGCGTGTGCGCCGAGCTGCTGTCCGACGACCGGGCCGCGGCCTACATCGACGAGCTGAAGGCCGACTACGAGCGCGTGCGCACGCTGCACGCGGGCAAGAAGGCCACGCCGCTGGTCAGCCTGGCGCAGGCGCGGGCCAACAAGACGCCGATCGACTGGTCCTCGCCCCCGGCCGCGCCGCGCTTCATCGGCCGACGCGTGTTCCGCCAGTACGACCTGGCCGAGCTGGCCCGCTGCATCGACTGGGGCCCCTTCTTCCAGACCTGGGACCTGGCCGGGCCCTACCCTGCCATCCTGGACGACGCCGTGGTGGGCGAGGCCGCGCGGCGCGTGTTCGCCGATGGCCAGGCCCTGCTCAAGCGCATCGTCGACGGCCGCTGGCTGCAAGCGCACGGCGTGATGGCGCTGTACCCGGCCAACACCGTGGACGACGACGTCATCGAGATCTATGCCGACGAGTCACGCCAGGAGGTGCTGATGCGCTGGGCGCCGCTGCGCCTGCAGACCGAGCGCCCGGTGATCGACGGCGTGCCCCGCCCCAACCGCAGCCTGGCCGACTTCATCGCCCCCAAGGGCGTGCAGCCCGACCACATCGGCCTGTTCGCTGTGACGGCCGGCGTGGGCTGCGAGGCGCGCGCCGCCGCCTTCGAGGCGGCGCACGACGACTACTCCGCCATCCTGCTGAAGGCACTGGCCGACCGCCTCGCCGAAGCCTTCGCCGAGCGCCTGCACCAGCGAGTGCGCAGCGAGCTGTGGGGCTACGCGGCCGACGAGCAGCTGAGCCTGGAGGCGCTCATCGCGGAGAAGTACCGCGGCATCCGTCCGGCGCCCGGCTACCCCGCCTGCCCGGACCACGGCGTGAAGGCGGACATGTTCCGCGTGCTGGGCTGCGACGAGATCGGCATGGGCCTGACCGAGAGCCTGGCCATGACCCCGGCCGCCAGCGTGAGCGGCTTCTACCTGGCGCACCCCGAGGCGCGCTACTTCAACGTGGGGCCGGTGGGCGAGGACCAGCTGGGCGCCTGGGCGGCGGCGCTGGGCATCTCGGCCGATGCCGCGCGGCGGCGGCTCGTCTCGGTGATCGACGGCAGGCCGGGCGCTGCGGCGTAGAAGCTGGCGTTGAGCTGCGTCTGCCGCACCAGGTGGCTGCGGTAGCGCTGGAACAGCTCCGCGTCCACCGGGCCCGGGTCGCGCCAGAAGCTGTCGAGCGGGCCGGGGTGCACCAGGCCGGGGATGGCCCACATGCACTCGCCCAGCGCGATCACCGGCGTGCCGTGGTAGAGCGCCTGCAGGCCCGTGGTGCTGTTGACGGTGACCACGCCAGCCGCGTGCTTGAGCAGCGTGGGCAGGTGCTGGTCATGGAGGTACTGCACCCGGTCGGCCACGCCCAGCGCCTCCGCCTCGCGCGAGATGAGGCGGGTGTAATCGTTGTAGGGGCGGTCCAGCGGATGGTGCTTGAACACCAGGAGCTGGTCCGGCGCCGCGTGGCGGGCGAAGGACCCGAGCACCTCGCGGATGAAGGCCGGCACTTCCTTGAAACGCGAGTGGCGGCGGATCTGGCTGTCGTTGTAGACCTGCAGCGGCACCAGGAAGAACTGCTTGTGGTTGTGCGGCGCGGCGAGGGCGTCCTGCATGCCCCGCTCGGCGAACCGGTACCACCACTTGCGCCACGCGCCGTGGGCCCACTTCAGGCCCTCACGCACCGGCGCGATGGACCGGTGGTGGCGGTAGTGCGGGTAGCGGCCATGGCCGATGCAGCGGGCCAGCGAATAGGTCATGGCCGCGCGCGCCACCCGGCCGAAGGTCTGGCCGGTGGGCTGCGGCGCGGCCTGCGGCTCCGGGTTCAGCGCGCGGTAGAAGGCCGGGTCGCGCGGCAGCGGCGACGCCGCATTGACCCCGCCCACCTCCAGCGTGACGTAGTCGGGCCGCACGTAGCCCTCCTCGAACACGAACACCGTGATGCCCTGCGCGCGCGCCACCTCGATGGCCGCCTGGTGCATGCGGCGGGACTGCCCGAACAGCACGATGGCGTCGATGCGCAGCTCGGCCAGCAGCTCGCGCAGGCGGGCCGGCCACGCGTCCAGCGGCTGCTGGAAGCGGATGACGCCCTCGCCCCGGTGGAACCAGTCGTCGCCGGCGTTGAAGTTGACCTTCCAGACCTGCTGGCCGTGCGCCCGCAGGGTCTCCCCGAGCCGTTCGAAGAACGGCCCCATCGGCCCTTGCAGCAGCAGCGTGCGTCGCTGGCCGAGCAGGCGTTCGAGGGAGGTGGGAATCATGCGGGCGGAGGTCGGTCGCGCGGAACGGCAATGCGAAGCAACCCGCGTTCCCGCGGGCACCAGGCGGCGCCCGGCTGGGCACCACGATGGCGAATCACTGTGACACTCTAGGGAAAGCCCGGGAATGTGACGATCCCACGATTCGGCCGTCTGCGTGGGGGAGTTGACGGTTGTTGACGGTCGTTCCTGCCGCAAATGCTGCGCCGGCAGGCCGGGCGCCCGGGTGCGCTCAGGCCGCCTCACCCGTCCACAGGCGGCGCCAGGCGACGAGGTGGCGCAAGGTCCAGCGCCAGGCCCGCCGCACCGGCGTCACGCCCGTGGAGCCGCCGGGCGACTCTTCCCGCCAGGCCTGCAGCTCCTCCAGCGCCCACTCGGCCGTCGTGAAGTGGCCCGTGGTGCGGCTCACGTAGGTGGGGTACAGCAGCAGCACGCCCGCCACCAGGGCGTCCAGGGTCAGCGCACGCCCGCGGCGCGGCGTGGGCACGCGGTCCTCGGTGAGCCCCCAGCCGGCATAGAAGGGCGCGCCCCAGCACACCACCGGCTTGCCGCGCAGCAGCGCCTCGAAGCCGGCGAGCGAGGTCAGCACGTGCACCTCGTCCACCGCCCGCAGCACGTGGTCCATCGGCGCATCGGTCACCACCTCGTCGCACCAGCGCGCCGCCGCGCCCTCGCCCTGGCCCTGCTCGCGCAGGCGGGCCACCACATCCGGGTGCGGCTTGTAGACCAGGTGCGCGTCAGGCCGGGCCTGGCGCACCGCCTTGAGCAGGGCGACATTGCCACGCAGTGCGGGCGCCCCCCAGCGGATGGAGGCGTCGGACTCCACCTGGCCCACGACCAGCACCACCGGTCGCGCCGTGTCGGGGCGCGACCAGGGCGCGAGCCCCACGTTGTACTTGGTCAGGCCGAGCGCGAGGATGCGTTCGCGCAGCCGGGCCGCCCGCTCGCACAGGGCGGTGTCGAAGGTGGTGTCGGCGAGCAGCCGCTCCAGTCGCGACGGCGCGCTGGCGTCGTAGTACAGCCCGAGGTCGTCCACCACCCACGACAGCGGCCGCACCAGCTCGGCGCCCAGGCCCACCGAGCGCAGGAAACCGTCCTCCAGCCGGATGACCGGCGGCACCGGCGCCCCCGCGGGCACGGCCGACGACGGCACGGGCCGGCGCCCCCACAGCACCATGGGCAGGCCGTCCGGCACCGGGCGCGTGGGACGCTGGAAGCGCAGCTGGCTGCCCGCGAGGAAGGCCCGGGCAATGGGCTTCTTCCAGCGCGAGAAGCCCACCGCGGCCAGGTGCGCAGGAAAGCGCTCGCGCATGCGGCGCTGCAGGGCCATCCACGCCACCAGGCGCTCGGGCTCGCAGCGCTGCTGCGTCTCCGGATCGAGGAAGCGCGCGTAGTCCACCAGCGCGGCATGGACGAGCGCCTCCAGCGGCACCGGCGTGCGGCGGTCCGGCCGGGGCAGCTCGTCCGCGGTGAGGCCCCAGCCACCATAGAACGGCAGGCCGAAGCAGCGCACCGGCCGCCCCCAGAGCAGCGCCTCGAAGCCCATCTGCGAGGTGACCGTGTAGACGGCCGCGGCCGGCTCGATGACCCCGGCCGCATGGGCCCAGGTGGCCAGCACCTGCACCCTGGCCGCCGCGCCGGGCGACAGGCGGTCGAAGTGGCCGCGCTTGCGACCGGCGAGCACATCCGGGTGCACCTTCAGCACGACGCGCGCGCGGGGATGCTCGTCCAGCGCGGCCTCCAGCATGCGCGCGAAGTGGTCCGGACCCGCGCCGCCGAAGGTGATGGAGGCATCGCCCCAGGTCTGGTCGACGACCAGCACGTCGCCCGGCGCCACGGCCCCGGGCTGCTCGCGCGCGGCGTTGTACTTGGACACGCGGCCTGCCCGCCAGGCGGCCGCCAGTGCCCGCGCGCGCATCGCACGTTCCGCGCTGAGCGGCAAGCCGATCAGCCGCTCCAGCCGCGAGGGCTGGCTGGCGTCGTAGTAGATGCCCTGGTCGTCCAGCACCACCGCCAGCGGCGGCTCGTCCTCGCCCAGCCCGAGCGAGCGCAGGAAGCCGTCCTCGACGCGCACGAGCGGCACGCCCAGCGCGGCCGCGCGGGCTTCGGCCCGCGCCGCGCTGGGCTTGCGGCCCCAGGCCAGCACGCCGTCGGGCCGTCCCTGGCGCTGGTCGTGCACCAGGGTGACGCCGGGCAGCAGCGCCGCCAGGCTGGACGTGCGCCGCAGCAGCGGACGCTGCACCCAGGCGCGCTGCCAGCCGGCCAGCGGATCAAGCACCACGGCGTGCCCCGCGGGGGGCGACCCGGATCACAGGCCCTGGGCGGCGAAATGGGGGTTGTCGAAGCCCGGCTTGCCGTAGCGCAGGTCGGTGCCGTCGGCCACCACGGTGACCCGGCCGCCCGCGGCACGCAGCACGGCGTCGCCGGCGGCGATGTCCCATTCCATGGTGCGGCCCAGGCGCGGGTACAGGTCGGCCTCGCCGGCAGCCACCAGGCACAGCTTGAGCGAGGAGCCGGCGTTGGTGCGCGATGCCACCTTGCGGCCGTTGAGGAAGGCGTCGAGCGCCGTCTCGTCGCCATGCGAGCGGCTGGCCACCACCGTGAGCCCCTCGGCCGGCACGGCACGGCATTGGATGGCCCGCTTGCCCTCGGTGTCTTCCAGCCAGGCGCCCAGCCCGGCGGCGCCGGTGAACAGGCGCCCCTTGGCGCCCACGGCCGGTGCATACACCAGCCCCAGCACGGGGCGGCCCTGCTCGATGAGGGCGATGTTCACCGTGAACTCGCCGTTGCGGCTGATGAACTCCTTGGTGCCGTCCAGCGGGTCCACCAGGAAGAAGCGATCGCTCACATCAGGCGTCCGGCCGGCGGCCACTTCCTCTTCGGCCACGACGGGAATGGAAGGTGCAATCTCCTTCAGGCCCGCCAGGATCACCGCCTCGGCCTTCTGGTCGGCCTGGGTCACGGGCGAATCGTCGCCCTTGCGGGTGACATCGAAATCGGTGGCGTAGATGTCCATGATCACCTGACCGGCAGCCCGGATCAGCGGCGTCAGGCGGTCGAGCAGAGCGGCGGCATCGGTCGGCGTGAAGGTGGTCATCGAAATACTCATGAACAAATGAGGGATGTGCCATTGTGCCCGGGGCATGCCACAATCCAATCCCCTAAAACATTTACTGACCGTGATTGGCCTCTCCACCGACCCCCGAGATCGCTGCGCTGAACGCGCGCCGTCGGCGTGCGGTGGAGCTGCGCATCGACGGCCTGAGCCTGGCGCGGATCCGCGAGGCCACGGGCCTGAGCGTGCCCACGATCATCCAGGCGAGCAAGGCCTTCGAAGCCGGCGGCTGGGCGGCGGTGGCCGTGCGGCCGCGGGGTCGCCCTCGTGGCGACGGGCGGGTGCTGACGCTCACGCAAGAATCATCCCTGCGCCGGGCCGCCCTGCACGACACGCCCGAGCAGCATGGGCTGCCGCCTGGGCTCTGGACGGGCTCGGGCCTGCGCGCGCTGGCCGAGCGCCACTTCGGCGCGGCGCTGGAGCCGCGCGCCGTCTCCCGGATGCTGGAGCGCTGGGGGCTGGCACTGGTGCCCTTGCGGGCCGAGGGCGTGGAACGCCCCGCGGCCGAGTCCGCGTGGCTGGCGCACACCTGGTCGCCGGCCGTCGAGGCGGCCCGGGCTCGCAAGGCGCAGGTGGCGTGGGCCGGCAGCCTGGCCCACCCGGAGCTGCCCCATCCCGGCGGCCTGCTGGTGGCCAGCCGGCCGGTGGGCAGCCTGATGTGGTGGCCGGTGGCCGGCACGCTGGCCGCTGCCGACACCTACATCGAGTTCTTCTCGCGGCTGCTGCGCAGCGCCGTCGGGCCCTGGCAGCTGTTCCTGCACGGGCCGGATTTCCGGCGCGTGCCGGCGGTGCAGCGCTGGCTGACCGCGCATCCCCGGCTGACGCTGGACACCGGTCCGGTGGCGCCGCGCGCCCGGCAGGCGGCCGAGCCGCCGCCGGCCGAGGCGCCGCCCCTGCCCCGCTCGCCGGCGCCAGCCACATCCGTCACGTTTTCCCCTGCCGCGGCGCCGGAGGCGCCCGATACCGCGGCGATCATCCCCGCGCCACCGACCGCACCGGCCGCGCCGGGTGCCCGAACCGCCGCACCGGCCTCGCCCGGTGCCCCCTCCCTTTCCCTTCCGCCTGAACCCAGAAACGGACACCGTACTGCCATGAACCTGACCCACCTGCAGCGGCTGGAGGCCGAGAGCATCCACATCATGCGAGAGGTCGTCGCCGAGGCCGACAACCCGGTGATGCTGTACTCCATCGGCAAGGACTCCGCGGTGATGCTGCATCTCGCGAAGAAGGCCTTCTTCCCGTCGCCCCCGCCGTTCCCGCTGCTGCACGTGGACACCACCTGGAAGTTCCGGGCGATGTACGAGATGCGCGACCGCATGGCCAAGGAGCTCGGCATGGAGCTGCTGGTGCACCACAACCCCGAGGCCATGGAGATGGGCATCAACCCCTTCACCCACGGCTCGCAGATCCACACCGACATGTGGAAGACGCAGGGCCTGAAGCAGGCCCTGGACAAGTACGGCTTCGACGCCGCGTTCGGCGGCGCCCGCCGCGACGAGGAAAAGAGCCGCGCCAAGGAGCGCATCTTCAGCTTCCGCTCGGCGCAGCACCGCTGGGACCCGAAGAACCAGCGCCCGGAGCTCTGGCGCCTGTACAACGGCCGCAAGCAGAAGGGCGAGTCGATCCGCGTCTTCCCGATCTCCAACTGGACCGAACTGGACATCTGGCAGTACATCTACCTCGAGAACGTGCCCATCGTGCCGCTGTACTTCGCGGCCGAGCGTCCCGTGGTCGACCGTGACGGCACGCTGATCATGGTGGACGACGACCGCTTCCCGCTGCGCGAGGGCGAGGTCCCGATGAAGAAGAAGGTGCGCTTCCGCACGCTGGGCTGCTACCCGCTGTCGGGTGCCGTCGAGTCCGAGGCCGACACGCTGCCGTCGATCATCCAGGAGATGCTGCTGACCAAGACGTCGGAGCGCCAGGGCCGCATGATCGACCACGACGCCGCCGCCTCGATGGAGAAGAAGAAGCAAGAAGGCTATTTCTGAGGCCCCCACGCGCGCTGGCGCGCGCTGCCCCCCCGAGGGGGCTCGCGCAGCGGACCGGCGAAGCCGTATCCGCGCACGCCACCGGGCTGGCACATGCCTGCGCCTTCCGAGTGCCACTTGGCAGAACACACGAACGCATTTAAGGATTCATCATGGCCCACCAATCGGACCTGATCTCCGTCGACATCGAGAAGTACCTGAAGCAGCACGAGAAGAAGAGCCTGCTGCGCTTCATCACCTGCGGCTCGGTGGACGACGGCAAGTCCACCGTCATCGGCCGCCTGCTGTACGAATCGAAGATGCTCTTCGAGGACCAGCTCGCCGCCATCGAGAACGACTCCAAGAAGTGGGGCACCCAGGGCGGTGACATCGACTTCGCGCTGCTGGTCGACGGCCTGGCCGCCGAGCGTGAGCAGGGCATCACGATCGACGTCGCCTACCGCTTCTTCTCCACCGACAAGCGCAAGTTCATCGTCGCCGACACCCCGGGCCACGAGCAGTACACGCGCAACATGATCACCGGCGCCTCCACCGCCGACGTGGCCGTGATCCTGATCGACGCGCGCAAGGGCGTGCTCACGCAGACGCGCCGCCACAGCTACCTGGTGAGCCTGATCGGCATCCGCAAGGTGGTGCTGGCCATCAACAAGATGGACCTGGTGGACTACTCCGAGAAGGTCTTCAACCAGATCAACGAGGAATACCGCGAGTTCGCCAAGCAGATCGGCATGACCGACATCACCAGCATCCCGCTGTCGGGCCTGAAGGGCGACAACATGCTGGTGGCCAGCGAGAAGACGCCGTGGTACCACGGCCCCACGCTGATGGGCTTCCTGGAAACCTGCGAGATCGACGAGACCCGCATGCAGAAGCAGCCCTTCCGCATGCCGGTGCAGTGGGTGAACCGCCCCAACCTGGACTTCCGCGGCTTCTGCGGCGTGGTCACCGGCGGCATGGTCAAGCCGGGCGACCGCATCCGCGCCCAGCCTTCGGGCCGCGAGAGCAAGGTGGCGCGCATCGTCACCGTCAACGGCGACCTGCCCATGGCCGTGGCCGGGCAGTCGGTCTGCATCACGCTCGAGGACGAGATCGACATCTCGCGCGGCGACGTCATCTCGGGTGCGGAATCGCCCGCCGAGGTGGCCGACCAGTTCGAGGCCACGCTCGTGTGGATGCACGACGAGCCGATGATGCCTGGCCGCTCCTACCTGCTGAAGGTGGGCACGCAGACCGTCACCGCCTCGATCACCGAGCCGAAGTACAAGGTGAACGTCAACACGATGGAGCACCTGGCGGCCAAGAAGCTCGACCTGAACGAGATCGGCGTGGTCAACCTCGCCCTGGACCGTCCCATCGCGTTCGACGCCTACACGGACAACCGTGACACGGGTGGTTTCATTCTCATCAACCGCCTGACCAACAACACGGTGGGCGCCGGCATGCTGCACTTCGCGCTGCGCCGGTCGCACAACATCCACATGCAGCATGTGGACGTGGACAAGGTGGCGCGTGCGTCGGCCAAGGGCCAGCGCCCGGGCGTGCTGTGGTTCACGGGCCTGTCGGGCGCCGGCAAGTCCACCATCGCCAACCTGGTGGAGAAGAAGCTGCATGCGATGGGCCGCCACACCTACCTGCTGGACGGCGACAACATCCGCCACGGCCTGAACAAGGACCTGGGCTTCACCGAGGCCGACCGCGTGGAGAACATCCGCCGCGTCTCCGAGGTGGCACGCCTGATGGTGGACGCCGGCCTGATCGTGCTGACCGCCTTCATCTCGCCGTTCCGCTCGGAACGGGCGATGGCGCGCGGCCTGCTGGGCCAGGGCGAGTTCATCGAGATCCATGTGGACACCCCGCTGAACGTGGCCGAGGACCGGGACGTGAAGGGCCTGTACAAGAAGGCCCGTCGCGGCGAGATCGCCAACTTCACTGGCATCTCCAGCCCCTACGAGGCGCCCGAGTCGCCGGAGCTGCGCATCGACACCACGCTGCTCAACGCCGACCAGGCGGCCGACGCGGTGATCTCGAAGATCAAGGAGCTCGGCCTGATCTGACGACGCGGTTGACGTCCGTCAAGCCGGCGTGAGCAAGGCCTCACGCCGGCCACGTTACAAGGCGTCGGCCGCTTAACGGGCCGTGGCGCCGGTCGATATCTCGGGTCACCAGGGGGTGCGTGGCGCACCCCCGCCCCGATCCGAGATATCGCATGCCCTCCTCCCTCGACTTCCTGCGGCCCCGGCACACCGCCGTGGCGGCCGTGCTGGCCAGCCTGCTGCTGGCCGCCTGCGGCGGTGGCGGTGGCGAACCCGCCGCCGACGCCCCCGTGGCGGGCGTGACCCCGCCCGATGGCGGCTCCGACGATGGCGGCGGTGCCGGCGCCGACGGTGGCCTCCAGGCCGGCTACCTCGCCGTGCCCACGACGCGGGCGGATGCCTTCCGCCTGCTCACCCAGGCCAGCTTCGGCCCCACCGAGGCGGCGATCTCGCGCGCCATGTCGCTGGGCGCCGCCGGCTGGGTGGACGAGCAGCTGGCCATGTCCGCCCGCTCGGTGCACCTGGCCCGCTGGAACGCCGAGAACACCGCCGTCAAGGCGGTCAATCCGGACGCCAACGCCGGCCCGAACCCGGTGATCTCGTCGTTCTACCGCGAAGCGCTGCAGGCCAATGACCAGCTGCGCCAGCGCACGGCTTACGCGCTGTCACAAATTTTCGTCGTCTCCCTCGCCGACCTGAGCAGCGAGCGCGCCCAGGCGGCCGCGTCCTGGAACGACATGCTGACGCGCAATGCCTTCGGCAACTACCGCACGCTGCTGCGCGACGTGGCCATGCACCCGGCGATGGGCCTGTACCTGTCGCACCTGAAGAACCGCAAGGAAGACCCGCGCACCGGCCGCGTGCCCGACCAGAACTTCGCCCGCGAGCTGATCCAGCTGTTCTCCATCGGCCTGGTGCAGCTGAACATCGACGGCACGCCCCGGCTCGACGGCAGCGGCCGGCCGATCCCCACCTACGACACCGCCGACATCGAAGGCCTGGCGTCCGTCTTCACCGGTTTCTCCTGGGGCGGCCCGGACACGCTGAACAGCCGCTTCAACGGCGTCACGCGGGACCCGAACCGCCTGACGATCCCGATGCAGGGCTACACGCAGTACCACTCGATGCTGCCCAAGACCTTCCTGGGCACCACGGTGGCCGCGCAGGGCGTCGCCAACCCGGGCGCCAGCCTGACCACGGCGCTGGACACCATCTTCCACCATCCGAACGTGGGCCCGTTCATCGGCCGCCAGCTGATCCAGCGCCTGGTCACCAGCCACCCGAGCCCCGCCTACGTGGCGCGCGTGGCCACGGTCTTCAACAACAACGGCGCCGGCGTGCGCGGCGACCTGAAGGCCGTGGTGCGTGCGGTGCTGCTGGACGAGGAAGCGCGCTCCACCGTCGCCATGGCGGCGCCGCAGTACGGCAAGGTCAAGGAGCCGGTGCTGCGCCTGACCGCCTTCCTGCGCGCCTTCAACGCCAAGAGCGACAGCGGCAAGGTGCTGATGACCGCCACCGACGACCCGGGCCGCCAGCTGGGCCAGACCCCGCTGCGCTCGCCGAGCGTCTTCAACTTCTACCGCCCCGGCTTCGTGCCGCCCGGCGGGGAAGCAGCCGGCGCCGGCCTGACGCTGCCGGAGATGCAGATCACCAACGAGACCACCGTCGCGGGCTACGCCAACTACATGATGACGGTGGTGCAGAAGGGCGCCGGCCAGTGGGGCGCGGACGGCAAGGGCCTGCGGCCCGACCTGCAGCCCGACTACGGTGCGCTCAAGCCGCTGGTGAACGACCCCGCGGCCCTGGTGGACCAGGTCAACCGCCGCCTGCTGGGCGAGGGCATCGGCGCCACGCTGCGCAACGAGCAGATCAGCGCCGTCTCCTCCATCGTCATCCCGGTCCTGCGCCCCGATGGTCGCAACCAGGCCGCCGTGGAGCGCGCCAAGTCGAACCGCCTCTGGGCCGCCACCGCGCTGACCCTGGTGACCCCTGAATTCGTCGTCCAGAAGTGACGCGCCCGGCCACGGAACCCCGACCATGACCCGACCGCTTTCTCCCCTTACCCGCCGTGAGCTGCTGCGCCGCGGCGCCGTCCTCGGCCTGAGCCAGCCGGTGCTGTCCGGCCTGGGTGGCCTGGGCCTCAGCCTGGCCGCCATGGGCCCGGCGGCGGCCGCCAACACCAGCGGCTACAAGGCCCTGGTGTGCCTGTTCCTGATGGGCGGCAACGACGCCTACAACACCGTGCTGGCCACCGACAGCGCTTCCTGGGCCGCCTACAACGCGGCACGCGAAGGCGGCCTGGAAGGCATCGCCCTCGCCGCGCCCGGCACCCCCGCCGGCACCGGCTCCCTGCATGCCCGCCTGGGCGGCGTGCTGCCCATCAGCCCGCTCAACGCCCAGGGCCGCACGCTGGCCGTGCACCCGGTGCTCGGTGGCGTGCGCGACCTGTTCGCCTCGCAGCGGCTGGCCATCGTCAGCAACGTGGGCCCGCTGGTGGGCCCCATCACCAAGGCGGCGTTCGTGGCCGGCACGGCGGCGCGCCCGCCGAAGCTGTTCTCCCACAACGACCAGCAGTCGGTGTGGCAGTCCTTCTCCGGCGAGGGCAGCACCAAGGGCTGGGGCGGCCAGATGGCCGACCGCATCCTCTCCGCCAACGGCCGCTCGATGTTCACCTCCGTGAGCCTGACCGGCGACGCGGTGTGGCTGTCGGGCCAGTCCGCCCGCGCCTACCAGATGACCGCCGAGGGCGCCATCCACGTGGGCGGCAGCGACGGGCTGGTGTATGGCTCCGCCACGGTGCGCCAGAAGATGATGGCGCTGATGGGCGCCGCGCGCGACAACAGCATCCTGCAGCGTGAGCACGCGGCCGTGTCGGCGCGCTCCATGGAGGCCGAGGCCGTGCTGTCGGCCGCCCTGCCCGGCGCCGGCGCGGGGCCCTGGGGCACCGGCGGCCTCGCCCCCGGCCAGGCCGACCCGATGCTGATGTACCGCGACCCGGAGACCGGCGCCATGACGCCCAACCCCGTGGCCCAGCAGCTGCAGGCAGTGGCCCGCATGGTCGCGGCCCGGTCCACGCTCGGCATGGCGCGGCAGGTGTTCTTCGTCGGCATCGGCGGCTGGGACACCCACGACACCCAGCAGCCGCGCCACGCCCGCCTGCTGGCCCAGCTGAACCACGCGCTGCGCTACTTCGACACCACCACCCAGGCCATGGGCGTGGACGACTACGTGACGACCTTCACCGCCAGCGACTTCGGCCGCACCTTCGCCGGCAACGGCGACGGCTGCGACCACGGCTGGGGCGGCCACCACTTCGTGATGGGCGGCGCGGTGCGCGGCGGTGACGTCTACGGCAAGCTGCCCGTGTACGGCACGGCCGACGGCAGCGGCGGCTTCACCAGCGACGACCAGCTGCGCGGCGGTGCGCTGCTGCCCACGACGAGCGTGGAGGCCTACGCCGCCACGCTGGGCCGCTGGTTCGGCCTCACCGACAGCGAGCTGCTGGCGGTGCTGCCGGGCCTGTCGCGCTGGAACGTGTCGCAGCGCAACCTGGGCTTCCTCACCGCCTGAGCGCCCGCGCCGGGCGGTCGGCGCGGCCCCCCGCCTGTGGTGTACTGCGGGGGTGAGCGCCGCCGCCTTCCCGTCCGACCCGCCCACGCCGGCCGCCGGCCCCGGGGCGCCTGCCGCCGCCGGCACCGCCGCTGCGCTGCTCGAGCGCGTGCGGGCGGTCTCGCCCTCCGGCCCGCCGGGGCCGCCCGGGCCCTGGGCGAAGCTGGCGTCCGGTGACCCGGCGCCCGCCGACTGGCTGCGCGCCGCACAGGCCTGCCACGCCGCCTGGCTCAAGGGCGGCGCCGGCGCCGACCCGGTGCATGGCCGGCTCTTCGCCGACCTGGCCCTCGCGGCCTGGCAGTCGCTGCCGCCTGCCGATCGCCCGGCCTGCGGCCTCGGCGCCCCGCTCGTGCGCGCCCTGGCCGAGCTGGACGACGGCCCCGCGCTCGGCGCCCTCGCGCAGGAGGTGGCCGCCGCCGCCACGCACCCCGGCCGCCTGGGCGCCCCGCCGGCCGAGCAGCTGGTGGCCGCGCTGCTGCGCCACCTGCGGCAGCGCCGCGACTGGCCCGCCCTGGCCCGGCTGCTCGCGGCCCTGCGGCCGGTGTGGCACGCGTGCGCCGGCTGGCAGGCGCCGGCCCTGGGCGCGGTGTCCGCGCTGGCGCGCCACGCGGACGACCTGGCCCCCCTGCGCCTGGCCGCGATGTGGGTCGAGCCCCTGTGTGCGCTGGCCCATGCCGCGGGCGACACGCCGGCAGACGATCCCGCGCAACGGCTGGGCCGCTGGAACGAGGTAGGCCGCCTGGCCCTGCGCACCCTGCAGGTGGGCGCCATGCAGCAGGCCGCCGATGCGCTGCTGGCCCACGGCGGGCTGGCCGCGGAGGACAGCACCGCCTTGCTGGTGCAGCTGCTGGCCACGCTCGGCTCGCTGGCACCGGACGACACCACCCGTGCGCTGCTGGCGCGAGCCGGAGCGCATGGCCACCATGCCGGGCTGCGCCTGTCCATGGCCAAGCTCGCCCATGCCGACGGCGCCGAGGTGCCGCAGCTGCGCGAACTGCTGGGGCCGCTGGACCTCGACGAGCCCGGGGCCGCCACCGCGATGGGCTGGCTGGCCGGCATCTGCTTCCACCAGGGCCATGAGCGCGAGGCCATCGGCCTGTACCGGGCGCTGGAGTCGCGGCGTGCGCTGTCGGCCATCGACCGCCTGCGGCTGGGCCACCTGCGCTCGCGCGAGGAATCGGGCTTCCTGCCCACGCACCCGGCGGCGCCCGAGCCGGCGGCGGACACGGCCCACGCCACGGCCACCGACAGCGACCTGGCCGAGGCGCGCGCGCAACGCAGCGCGCGCGACACCTGGCCCGAGGACCTGCTGGCGCCCTTCGGCGCGGCGCTGGCGCCGCTGAGGGCGCTGCTGTCGGTGGCGCCCACGCACGACAGCCGCTACGACGCCGCGGCGCTGGCGGCGGCGGGCCAGGCCGCACTGCACGACTTCACCGCCGGGCTGCAGGCTGCGCCGCCCGCCAGCCTGCAGGCCTGCCTGCGCCTGGCCCGCCACCTGTCGCAGCTGGCGGACGCGGCCTTCGGCCACCATGCCCGCTGGCCCGAGGCCTTCGGCATGGCGTTCGGCCCGGCCTACGGCCGGCTCGACCCGCAGCGCTGCCGGGCCCAGCACCGCACCGTGCAGCGGCATGTGGTGGCGCTGTGCAGCCATGCCATCGAGCGCCCGCGCGCCTTGCAAGGCGGCGCCGGCGTGGCCAGCCTGCGCCATGTGGAGCAGCTGGAGGCCCAGCGCGCGGAGGCCCGCTGGGCCCTGGGCGAGGCCGACGCCGCCCTGGACGACCTGGCCCGCCTGGACGCCCAGCTGGGGCCGCTGGCGGCCGAACCGCGGGCGCGCCTGCGCCTGCGGGCCTGGCTCACCGCCGGGCGGCTCGACGCGGCGCGCGCCGCCCTCGCCTCGCCGCAGGACGAGCTGCTGCCGCTGCGCGAATGGGATGCCTGGCTGGCCGCCGAATCGGCCAGCGCACGCCTGCTCGTGGCAGACCGCCCATGCGAGGGCCACTTCGAGTCCGTCGGGCCCGACGGCGCCTGCCGCCGCCATGCGCATCGCCTGGCTCCCACGGCCCTGTCCCTCAGCCGCCACGCCGGCCTGGGCGTGCGCAACTCGCACCTGCTCATCGGCCGGCAGGGCGGCATCCTGCGCCCGGCCGACTGGCACCTGAGCATGGGCGAGTACCCCTACGACCACCGCCACGTGCGCGCCCGCGGCGGTGCCGGCGCGCGTGCCGCCGTGCTCGGCGCGCCGCGCTGGCGCACGGTGGACCGCCCGGCCCTGGTGCTGGCCAACCTGGACGCGACCTTCCACCGCAACTTCTACCACTGGGTGGTGCTGCTGCTGTCGCGCATCGACGCCCTGCACCGCGCAGGCCTGTTCTCGGCGGAGCGGCCGCTGTGGCTGCCGGCCGAGCTGTCGGGCTGGATGCGGTCCTCGCTGGTGGACATCAGCGTGCCCGACAGCGCGCTGTGCAGCTATGGCGAAGACGAGGACCTGTGGCTCACCGACGCCTGGGTGGCCTCGCCACTGGAGTTCGCCAGCCCTGCGCTGCTGGACGGCCTGCGGCGCACGCTGCTGGGCGCCGCCGGCTGCGACGCGGACGCGCCCGCCCCGGCCGGGGGCGCGCTGCTGTACATCTCGCGCCGCGGCGAAGGACGGCGGCCGCTGGTGGAGGAAGCCGCGCTGGAGTCGTTGGCCGAGTCACTGGGCTTCACGCTGGTGGCACCCGAGACCCTGAGCCTGCTCGACCAGGTGCGGCTGTTCGCCTCGGCCCGTGGGATTGCCGGGCCGCCCGGCGCCGCGTACACCAACCTGCTGTGGGCCGGTCGCGGCGCACGCGTGCTCTCGATCTTCAAGGAGGAAGCCAACTTGCCGACTTTCGTCGACCTGTCCCTGGTGCGTGGCCAGGCCCACCGCTGGCTGCTGGGCCGCAACCTGCCGGGTTATGAGCTGATGTCGGTGGTCAACGCCCCCTACAGCGTGGACATGGCGCTCGCCGAGGCGCAGCTGCACTGGGTGGCCGGCGCCGGCACGGAGGCCGTCGAATGAGCAGCACCCCCCTGGCGGCGGGCGCCGCCGTGCCGGCGCTGGGGCGCGTCTGGCTGGACGAACTGCTGGCCCGCTGCGAGCGCGAGGGCCTGAGCCTGCCCGGCGGTGCCCAGCTGCAGCAGAAGCTGCACCGCCCCGAGGTGCCGGCGGCGGCCCGCGGCCGCCTGGCCCAGGTGATGCACCACGAATGGGTGAAGGGCCGGCAGGACGTCCCGCCCTGGCAGCTGCAGGCCACCGTCGAGGCCATCGAGGCCTGGTGGCACACGCTGCCCGAGGGCACCGAGCCGCTCGGCGCCGGCCTGGTCCCCGCCTGGATCCGCGCGCAAGGCACGCTCGGGCGGGTCCAGCCCCTGGCCGACGCGGCCCTGCGCTGGCAATCGCAGCTGGCCCTGCCCGAGCACGAGGCGGTGGCCCTGGCGCTGCTGCGCCAGCTGCGCCGCCTGAAGGGCGAGGCCGCCATCGAACCCACGCTGGCGCTCATCGACGCGCTGGGCGAACGCTGGCAGCCGGAGGTCGACTGGACAGCCGAGCTCACCGGCTCGCTGGCCATGGTGGCGCGCGCCGCCGAGCAGCTGGCGCCGCTGCAACGCGTGGCGGCCTGGGTGGAGCGGCTGGCCCCGCACACTGCCCGTGCCGGCGTCGAGGCCTGGCGCACGCCACTCGTGAGCGCGGCCGTGCGCTGCGCGCACCTGCCGTCGCTGCGCCAGCTGGCCGAGGCGATGCTGGCTTTCGACGACCCGGCCGCCAACGACGGCTTCGCACTGGCCAGCGCCATCGCCACCCTCGCCGATCTCGCGCCGGGTCCCGAGGTCGACGCACTCGCCGAGCGCGCCGCGCAGGCCTGGCCGAAGCAGCCCTCCATCCAGCGTGAGCTGGCGCGCCGCCGCCGCGCCGCGGGCACGCTGGTGCAGGACCTGGCGGCGCCGCTGCTGGCGCTGGAGCCCACCCACCCGGCCACGCCCAGCGCCTGGCAACTGCTGGCCGAGTACGCCTTCCACGACGGCGACACGGCACTGGCCGAGCAGGTCTACCAGAAGCTCGCGGACATCGGGGCGCTGGACGACCAGGCGGAGATGCGCCTGGCGCACCTGCGCCTGCAGCAGTCGCGCGTGGCGGCCCTGGCGCAGCCGGGGGCCGGCGGCCTGCGCGAGGCCGCGGGCCCGACCCACTTCGACGCCGAGGCGCTCGGCCCGGTGGCGCCGGCCCTGGCGGCCCTGGCGCAGCTGGTGGCCGAGCCGCCGCGGCACGACAGCCCCCACACGCCCGCCGACATCACCCGCGCCGGGGCCGCTGCCCTGGCCGAGTTCGACGCCGCCTGCCGCGCCGCCATCGCGGCCGACGAGGGCCCGACCGCGGCCCAGGCCCTGGCCGCCGCCACCCACCTGTGGGTGCAGGCCAACTGCGGCGCGCTGGACCTGGCCCACTGGGACCAGGTCTTTCCCTTCGAGGTGGGCCCGGCCTTCGGCGTGCTCGACGGCCAGCGCGCGCGGGCGCAGTGCATGGCGGTGCTGGCGCACCTGGTGACGCTGGTCGGCCATGTCATGCGCCAGGACCGCCCGCTGCGTGGTGCGCCGACCGAGGGCAGCGTGGCGGCCCTGATCGGCCTGCTGCAGCTGCAGCTCGACGCCCGGCTGGCCATGCGCCAGCCGCACGAGGCGCTGGCCGACCTGGCCGACGCGCGCCAGCGGCTGGGCGCGCTGGGCGCCGGCGCCGTCGAGCCCATGCAGGAGCGGGCGCTGCTCGCCGCCGGGCAGGCCACTTCCGTGCAGGCCGACATCGCGCGGCTGCACCCCACCGAGGCCGCCGCGGCGCGCGTGCTGGAGGTGTGGCCGCTGCGCGAGTGGGCCGACTGGCTGCGCGCCGAGGGCGTGACCGACCATGCGCTGGTGAGCGACCCGCCCTGCCCCGGCCAGTTCGAGGTGGTCGACGTGACGGGGCGGCTGCGGGTGGAGCGCCACGCCGCCGAAGCGACCACGCTGAGCCTGGCCCGCGTGACCGACCTGCGAGTGCGCGCCATCCACCTGCTCATCGCACCGCAGGGCGGCATCCTCAAGCCGCACCCGTGGCACCTGCAGATGGCCGACTTCCCCTACCCGCACCCGTCGGTGGTGGCGCGCGGTGCGGCAGGCACGGTGATGCGCCGCGCCACGCGCTGGCAGCGTGTGGACGAGCCGCTGGTGGTGCTGGCCAACATGGACGCACCCTTCCACCGCAACTACTACCACTGGATGGTGCTCACCCTCGCGCGCATCCACGGCCTCATGGTGCGCGGCATCCTCAAGACGCGCCGCCTGCTGCTGCCGCGTGAGCTGAACGGCTGGATGCGCAGCTCGCTCGCCGACATCGGCCTGGATGACAGCCGCGTGCGCTGGTACGAGGCGGCGGACGACCTGCGCCTGTCCGATGCGCTGGTGGCCTCGCCGGCCGAGTTCGCCAGCCCGACGCTGGTGGAGGGCCTGCGCCGATGCCTGTGGCAGGCCGCCGGCCTCGACCCGGATGCCCCGCCGCCGCTGGCGCGGCGCGTCTACCTCGCCCGCCGGGGCGAGACGCGCCGCCCCATGGCGGAGGCCGAGGACATGATCGCCCTCGCCGAGTCGCTGGGCTTCGAGATCGTGGCCCCGGAGACGCTGAGCCTGCTGGACCAGGTGCGCCTGTTCGCCACCGCCCGTGCGATCGCCGGCCCGCCCGGCGCCGCCTTCACCAACCTGATGTGGACGCAGCCGGACTGCCGGGTGCTCACCGTGTACAAGCAGGACATCTACTCGCCCACCTTCCTCGACCTGTCCTTCCTGCGCGGCCAGGCGCACCGCTGGCTGCAGGGCCGCAGCCTGGCGGGCTTCGAGGGCGTGTCCATCGTGACCTCGCCGTTCTCGGTGGACCTGGCGCTGGCGCGGCAGGCGCTGCAGTGGGCGGCGGGCGACGCATGACGGCGCCGCCCGTGCGCTTCCTGGACCTGCAGGCGGTCTACCGCGAGGACCAGGCCGCCTACGACGCCGGGTACCGCCGCGTGATGGACAGCGGCCGCTGGCTGCTGGGCCCCGAGCTGGAGGCCTTCGAGGCCGAGTTCGCCGCCTTCCTGGGGTGCCGGCACGTGGTGGGCGTGGGCAACGGGCTGGACGCGCTGGCGCTGGCGCTGCAGGCGGCCGGCATCGGCCCGGGCGACGAAGTGATCGTGCCGGCCCACACCTTCATCGCCACCTGGCAGGCGGTGCGGCTGGCCGGCGCCACGCCGCGCGCGGTGGAGCCCGCCCCGGGCCGCTTCAACATCGACGCCGCCGGCGTGCAGGCGGCGCTCACGCCGGCCACGCGCGCGGTGATGCCGGTGCACCTGACCGGCCAGCCGGCCGACCCGGCGGCCATCGCTGCACTGTGCGAGACGCACGGCCTGGTGCTCATCGAGGATGCCGCCCAGGCCCACGGCGCGCGCCACCAGGGGCGGCCGGTGGGCAGCTTCGGCCGCGCGGCCGGCTACAGCTTCTACCCGGGCAAGAACCTCGGCGCATTCGGCGACGCGGGCGCGGCAGCGACCGACGACGATGCGCTTGCGCGCACGCTGCGGCAGCGGCGCAACTACGGCAGCCTGCAGCGTTATGCGCACGAGACCGAGGGCGTGAACAGCCGGCTCGACGAGCTGCAGGCGGCCTTCCTGCGCGTGCGCCTGGCCCGCCTGCGCGAGCACAACGCCCGGCGCGCGGCGCAGGCAGCGCGTTATGCCGAGGCGCTGGCCGGCCTGCCCGGCCTGCAGCTGCCGGCCACCGTGCCCGGCGACGAACCGGTGTGGCACCTGTACGTGGTGCGACATGGCCGGCGCGACGCGCTGCAGGCGGCGCTGGCGGCCGCCGGCATCGAGACGCTGGTGCACTACCCGAAGCCGGTCTACCGCTTTGCCCCGTTCGCTGCCTTCGCACCCGACCCCGCGGCCACCGGACGCAGCCCCAGCGACACCCTGTGCGACGAGGTGCTGAGCCTGCCGATCGGCCCGCACCTCCGGCTGGACGAGGTGGACCGCGTGGCCGACGCCGTGCGGGCCTTCTGCCGTGCCGACGGTGCCACTGCCATGCCGCCTGCCCCATGAGCCCCACCCCGAGCGGCAAGCCGCTGTCGGCCGACGACTACGCCGCGCGCCACGACGGCGCGCTCGATTTCGAGGCGGTCTGCCTGCGCGCCCGCCAGGCGCACAACCTCGGCGTGGTGCAGCGCCTGGCGCCGGCCGTGGTGCTGGAGGTGGGCTGCGGCCCGGAGCGCCTGGTGGATGCGGTGTCCGCCGCGCCCGCGCCGCCCCGGGACTGGGTGATCGTGGAGCCCGCCACCCGCTGGGCCGAGGCGGCGCGCACGGCGACGGCCGGGCGCACGCGGCCGGCCGTGACGGTGGTGCACGACTACATCGAATCGGCCGGCGACGCCCTGGCGGTGCACTGGCCGGGTGAGCCCCGCGCCGACCTGGTGATCGTCTCGGGCGTGGTCCACGAGACGGCCGAGCCGCTGGCGCTGCTGCGGGCGGCCGTGGCCTGGCTGCGACCGGGCGGCCACCTGCTGGTGAGCGTGCCCAATGCCTTGTCCTTTCACCGCCTGCTGGCAGTGCAGATGGGGCTCATGCCCTCCCCCGAGACGCTGGGCGAACGCAACCGCCTGCTCGGCCAGCCGACGGTGTACCGGCCGCAGGACCTGCGCGCGCTCGTCGGCCCGCTCGGGCTGGACGAGGTGGAGATGGCCGGCTACCTGTTCAAGCCCTTCACGCACGCCCAGATGGCCCAGCTGCTGCCCTCGCTGGGCGAAGCCGGCGTGCAGGGGCTCATCGCCCTGGGCCGGCAGTTTCCGGAGCAGGCAGCGGAGATGGCGTTGCTGTCGCGGCGACCACCCGGTTCTTCCCCTGGCGCTTGGCCGCATACAGCGCATGGTCGGCCATGAGCACCAGCCGCCGCGGTGAGCCGTCGACGCCACCGTGGCGGGTGCCGGCAAGGCCAATGCTCACCGTGAGCCCGTGCACCCCCGGGGGCCAGCCCGTCTCCGCCTCGACGGCGCGGCGCAGCGCTTCGGCCACCGCGGCCGCGTGCTCGTGTGGGGTGTGGGGCAGCAGCACCGCGAACTCCTCGCCGCCGTAGCGCGCCGCCACGTCGCCGGCACGCTGGGCGTGGGCGGTCAGCAGCTCGGCGACCCGCTGCAGCACCTGGTCGCCCACCGGGTGCCCGAAGCCGTCGTTCACGCGCTTGAAGTCGTCCAGGTCGCAGATCAGCAGCGTCAGCTCGCTGCCGTCGCGCTGGGCGCGGCGGCACTCCGCCTCCAGGGCCTCGTCGAAGCGCCGCCGGTTGGCCAGCCCGGTGAGCGCATCGGTCACCGCCAGCGCCTCCAGACGGCGGTTGGCCGCGGCCAGGCGGTCTTCCACCTGCTTGCGCGCAGCGATGCCGCGCACATTGAGGATGGCGCGGGTGGTCGTGTCGCCCGCGCCGCGTGGCGGCAGGCGCTGGGAGCGCGCCTCCACCCACACCGGCTCGCCCGCCGCATGCAGCGCGCGCACGCGGTACTCCGATTCACCGCGCGCGGTCGCCGAGCGCGCCGCGGCCGCCACGCGGGCGGCGTCGTCCGGGTGGCAGAAGTCCTCCACGCGGCGGCCGAGCACCTGCTCGGGCGACCAGCCCAGCAAGCGTGTGATCGCCGGCGAGACGTAGGTCACCGCACCGTCGTGCAGCTCCAGCGTGACGTCGCTGGAGTACTCGGCCAGCAGGCGGTAGCGCGCCTCGCTCTCACGTGCGCGCTCCTGTGCGGCCTGCAACGCCTGCTGCTGGCGCTTGGCCGCCGTGATGTCCACGTGCACGAAGCAGCCCGTGCCGTCGGCCGCGTCCCCGCGCTGCTCCACCACCCGCACCCAGCGGTCGCCCGGCAATGCCAGCTCGAAAGGCGCCCCGGGGAAACGCCGGTTCTCCGCCAGCGTCTGCAGGCTGTCGCGCAGGCGCGGGGACTCGGCCGCCGAATCCCAGGCCTGCCGGTACAGCGCCTCGAACGGCCGGCCGGTGAGCGGCTCGTCGGCCGGCAGCCCGTAGAGGGCCAGGAACGCCGCGTTGGCCCAGACCATGTGGTCGCCGGAATCGACCACCAGCACGCCGTCGGGGATGCGCTCGAGAATGCCCCGCCAGGCCACCTCGCCGGGATGCTCCACCGGCTGGGTGGCGCGCGGTGCGCCGTCGACCGGGCCCAGCCTGCGCCACACGCGCAGGCGGCCGAACCGCCCCGCCTCCACCGACGACACGCGCAGGCGCTGGCCGAGGTGCTCGAACTCGTAAGGGCGGCGCTGGCTGCGGTGGCGCGCGATGCCCTGCTCGATGTAGCGCTCGATCAGGTCGAGCTCGGCCCCCTGCAGGCGCACCCCGTAGAAGCGCCGCAGGTTGTCGGCGTAGGGCTCCCCCACCTGCACGTGCCCGCGGTGCTCGGGAAACACGGCCAGGAAGGTCTCGTTCCATGCCACGGCCCGGTCCTGGCTGTCGAAGGCACAGAAGCCGATGTCCAGGCCGTCCAGGGCGGCCGCGATGCTGCGCAGGAGAACGATCTTCATGGGAACCAGGCGGCCTCACCCGATGCGGGCAGGCCGGGGCGCCCCAGTGTCGCCACTTGGCGACACCGGACGCTGACGATCGTCAAGCGCCGCACCGATCAGGGGCGGCCCTCGGCGACCCAGCGCATGAAGTCCGCACGTTCGCGGATGTAGTCCGATTCGTCGAACAGCTCGGACGCCAGCACGAGCAGGCAGGCGTTCGACGAGAACCCGTGCAGCTCGCGCCAGACGCCGGGGGCCATGAGCAGCCCCTCGTTGGGGTGGCCAAGGCCCACCACACGCTGCCGCTCGCCGTCGTCCAGGTGCACCTGGAACGAGCCGGAGATCGCCACGTACAGCTGGCGCAGCCGCCGGTGCGAATGGCCGGCCCGCGAAGCGCGGGACGGCACGTCGTAGGTCCAGTAGGCGCGCTTGATCGGAAACTCGAAATCCACGCCGGACTCGACGAAGGAGATCGAGCCGCGGTGGTCGTACACCGTGCGCAGCTCGACGAGCCGGCAATCATCGACATGGGACATCCGGGTCTCCTCGCTCAGCAGGGCAGGACGTAGTGATCATGCACCACCGTGCTGGCCCCGAAACTCGCCTTGTAGAAGGCCAGCCCGGCATTCACGGCGCGGCCCTGGTCTTCATGGGAATGGCCGAAATCGAACCAGCGCCCCCCCGCCTGGGCCTGGGCCACCGCCTGCTCCAGCAGCTGGTCCAGCGCCGCCACGCGCCGGCCGGCGTCGCCCGTGGCGGTGTACTGCAGGCGGCAGGCCGCCGGCCCCTCGAAGAGCACCGCCCCGGCCAGCACCTCGGCGCCCTGGCAGGCCAGGCCCAGGCGGATGTGGGCCGGAAACCGCCCGGCGAGCAGGCGGATCTCGTCCAGGCTGTGCACCGGCGACTGGCCGTGGCGCGCCTGCAGCTCGGCCTCCAGCAGCCCCCAGAAGACCGGCCAGGACGCGGCGGCCTCGTCGCCCGCCTGCCAGTGGAGGCGCAGGGCGGCGCGCTCGCGCATCGCGCGGGTGATGGGCCGGCGGCGCGCCGGCGGCCAGTGCGCCGCGGTGGGCCCGATCGCGGCCAGGGCATCCCGACGCACCAGCGTGGCACCCAGCCGCCACAGCGCCCAGCGGTCGTCCTCGCAAGGCAGTCGGTGGTAGATCAGGGGCACGGTCTTGTACAGCAGCGCCGGCCAGCCCTGGCGCCGTCCATGGGCCTGCACGGCCCGCAGCACGGCCAGCGTGGCCTCCGGCCCCAAGGGCTGCGCCACCACCAGGCCGCCGTAGCTCAGGCCCCGGTGGCTGGCCCAGCCGTCACCGTCGCGGTGGGCCGGCAGCACGGCCAGCAGCCGCCCCTGCCGCTCGATCAGGAGCGACGCGTCGGGGAAGCGGTCCGCGTGGTAGCCCATGAAGCCGCGGTCGAACAGGAAGCTGCCGTTGGCGGCACCCGCCACCCAGCGGTTCCACACGGCCTCGTCGGCCGGCGTGTAGGGGCGCAGCGTGATGCCGTCGCCCGCCGCCACCGTCATCGCAGCACGCCGCTGCGCGAGGGCGCGCGGGCGAAATCCAGCACCCGGCGCACCACGGGGTGGGCCGAGTCATAGGCCGACTCGATGTCGGCCAGGATCTGGGCAAAGGGCATGGCCTGCCCCTCGAAGCGGGCGATCAGCGCGCGGGCAATGTCGATGTCCTCGCGGCTGAAGCCATGGCGCTTCATGCCGATGACGTTCGCCCCGCGCAGAGCCGTGGGCTGGTCGGTGCCATGGGCGATGGCGAAGGGCAGCACGTCGTTCGTCACCGCCGACATGCCGGAAATGAACGCATGGGCGCCCACGCGCACGGCCTGCTGCATGCCCACCATGCCGGCGATGACCACGTGGTCGTCGAGCCGGCACAGGCCGGCGATGCCGCAGTAGCTGGTGATCCGGCAGCCGTTGCCCAGCACGCAGTCGTGCGCGAGGTGGGTGTAGGCCATCACGAAGTTGTCGTTGCCCAGCACCGTGCGGCTGTCGCCGCGCGGCGTGCCGCGGTCGATGGTGACGAAGCTGAAGATCTGGTTGCCACGCCCCAGGACCACCTCGCCCGGCTCGCCCCGCCAGGCCGGGTCGTGCGGCCGGCCGCCGATCACGCTGTGGGCGCCGATGAAGTTGTCCTCGCCCAGCGTGACCTTGCCCTGCAGGGACACGCCCACCTCGAGCCGGGTGCGCGCGCCGACGGTGATGTCGCCGTCGAGCACGCACCAGGGCCCCACCTCGGCGGTGGGGTCCACCGTCACCTGGCCGCTGAGGACGGCGGTCGGATGGATGCCTCCCACGGGGCGCGGCGCCGGGTCAGCGGAACCAGAAGGCCACCGAGCAGCCCATCGTGGTCAGCTCGTAGGGCCGGGTGATGACGGTGAGCGAACTGTCGGTCTCGCGCTTCTCGCGGCCGAGCTCGCAGCCCACGTCCAGCGCACGCGACGGCGCCCAGCGCACGCCCAGCGACAAGGCGGTGGTCTGGTCTTCCGCGCTGGCGGGCAGCCCGCCCACCAGGGCTTTCAGCCGCCGTTCGGAATACTGCGCCGCCGCCAGCACGTTGACCTTGGCGGTGGCGGCCCACTGCACCGACCAGCGCAGCGCGTCGCGCAGGGTGTCGCCGGCCGGCACGGCCTGCGCGCTGGGCTCGGGCGAGGTCTGCGCGCCGCCCGCCCCCTCGGTGTCGCGCGCCAGCTCGGTGCGAAGGTGCAGCTTGGCGGCGGGCATCCAGTCCCAGGCCAGGCCGCCGGTCCAGAAGGAGCGGTCGTCCAGCACCGAGTGGCGCTCCTTGGCGCGGGCCGCGCGGCCCTCGAAGCGGCTGGCCCCGCTGGCCTGCCAGCCCAGGGCGAGCTCCACCTCGCGCCGGCCGACGTCGTCGCCGAAGCCCAGCGCTGAATCCGGCCGGCTGATGCGGGTGTAGCGGGCCTTCAACGTGCCGCCGAGATCCGGGCTCGGACGCCAGCCCACGCCCCCTTCGGCGCTCCACTGCGACAGGTCGTTCAGGTCCGCGAAGGCGTCCTGCGAATAGCTGCGCTCGAGCGTGTCGGCGCCGGCCAGCAGCGACCACACCCCCATGCCGCCGAGCCGCGCCTGCACGTAGGCGGCCTGCTCGTCCTCGATGTTCTTGCCGTCGAACGGCGTGGCGCTGTCCAGCCCGTAGCGGTACTGCTGGCGGCTGGCCCGCACGCCCACCGTGCCGGCCAGGTTGAGGGCGGTCTCGACGTCGAGCGCCAGGTCGACGTCGTGGCCGGTGTTGTCCAGCTCATCGTGGTCGCCGTAGCGGTTCGCCTGCAGCGACGCGGTGCCGCGCAGCTTGCCCCGGCCCAGCGGCTGGTCCAGCGCCAGGTTCAGCGCCGTGGTGGACGCCCAGTCGTCCTCGGCCCCGCGGGTTTCGCGGAAGAGGTTGCTCTCGTGCGTGAACTTCTGCGAGATGCCATAGGCCAGCGGCACCGGCGTGGCGGCCTGGCTGCCGGGGGCCGGCACGGGGGGCGGTGCGGGCGGCAGGGCATCGGCCTGGGCGAAGGCCGCGCCCGAGGCGGCGAACACCGTGGCGGCCGCCAGGGCCAGGGGCAGCGGGCGGGAAAGCAGGGATCCGGTCATGCGGGTGCCTCGTGAGGTCGTCCTGGTCGGTGCAGGGTCGCCATGGCGCCGGACGGCGGGCCGCCGGTCAGTACGCCTTGCGGTCGAAGAACATCAGCTTGGCCGTGCGCGCGATGATGAGCAGGTCCAGGCCCAGCGACCAGTTGCGCAGGTACTCCAGATCGTACTCGACGCGTCGCGCCATCTTCTCCACCGTGTCGGTCTCGCCGCGCAGGCCGTTCACCTGCGCCCAGCCGGTGATGCCCGGCTTGACCTTGTGGCGGGCCATGTAGGCCTTGACGATCTTGCGGTACTGCTCGTTGTGGGCCACCGCATGCGGGCGCGGCCCGACGATGCTCATCTGCCCCTTGAGCACGTTGAAGAACTGCGGCAGCTCGTCCAGCGAGGTGCGGCGGATGAAGGCGCCGAAGCGGGTGACCCGCGGGTCGTTGCGCGTGGCCTGCTGGACGACGGCGCCGTTGTCCTGCGTGGTCATGGAGCGGAACTTGTACACCTCGATCACCTCGCCATCCAGGCCGGTGCGACGCTGGCGGAAGATGACCGGGCCGGGGGAGCTGAGCTTCACGCCCACCGCCACGGCGAGCATCACCGGCGCCACCAGGATAAGGATCAGCGTGGCCAGCACGACGTCGCTGGCGCGCTTGAGCAGGCCGTTGATGCCGGTGAAGGGCGTCACGTGCAGGCCCACCACCGGCACGCCGCCCATGTCGTCGAGCCGGCCCTGGATGATGCTGACGCCGAACACGTCGGGCACGAAGTGCAGCGAGGCGGTGGAGTTCTGCAGCGTCTCCATGAGCTGCAAGATGCGCGGCTGGGACGTGAGCGGCAGCGTGATGAAGACGTCCTTCACGCCGTGCCGCTCGATGAAGTCGGGCAGCTCGGCCAGGCTGCCCACCAGCGGCACGGCCCCGGGCAGGTGCAGGCGCTCGGCCGACCGGTCGTCGAAGAAGCCGAGCAGGTCGTGGCCGTAGCCCTTGCGGGTGGCCAGCATTTGCGCCACGCGCTGGCCCATGCGGTGCGCGCCCACCACCACGGCGGGCCGGCGGTGCTGGGGCAGCGCGGCGCGGTGCCGCATCCAGGCGGTGCCCCCCACGACGCAGGCCCAGTGCACCAGCGGCGTGATCAGGGCCCAGGCCAGCAGCATCTGGGGGTCGAAGGCGGCCAGGCCGCCCGTCGCGTAGCCCACCAGCACCAGCACCATGAGCACGCCGGACCAGGACAGGAAGATGTCGATGCCGACGCCGATGCCGGTCTTGCCGAAGCGGTTGACGCCCGGGAACATCAGCACCAGCAGCAGGATGGCCATGGCCATCGCCGGCCCGCCGAAAGGCTGGCCGAACAGGCCATGGAACACCGCCAGGCTGGTGGCGGCCAGCACCGGCTCCAGCACCGAGGCAATGGCCGCCGGCACGCTGGGCGGGGCGTTCAGGAACTGCTTGCGGGCGCTGCGGTCTTCGAACATCGGGATGTGGCAGGGCCCGCGCGGCACCCTGCCGGCACGGGCGGGCCGCCTGGGCAGCCGCCGTGCCTGGGGGGGTATGCTCAGGCCGTTCGGCCGTAAGTATCCTCGTACCGGACGATGTCGTCTTCGCCGAGGTAGCTGCCCGACTGGACTTCGATGATCTCCAGGTCCACCTTGCCGGGGTTGGCCAGGCGGTGCACCTCACCCAGCGGGATGTAGGTGCTCTGGTTCTCCGACAGCAGGATCTTGCGCTCGCCGCAGGTCACCTCGGCGGTGCCGGTGACGACGATCCAGTGCTCCGCGCGGTGGTGGTGCATTTGCAGGCTCAGGGACGCGCCCGGGCGCACCATGATGCGCTTGACCTGGAAGCGCGGGCCGGCGTCGATGCTGTCGTACCAGCCCCAGGGGCGGTGCACCTTGCGGTGCAGCAGCCCTTCGCCGCGGCCGCTGGCGGCCAGCTTGTTGACGATCTTCTTGACGTCCTGGCTGCGCGAGGCGTCGGCCACCAGCACGGCGTCCGCGGTCTCCACGACGACGAGGTTGTCCACGCCCACCGTGCTCACCAGGCGGCCGGAGGCATGCACCAGCGTGTTGCGGGTGTCCTCGAGCAGCACGTCGCCGACGGTGGCATTGCCCTCGCCGTCCTTGCCCGCCACCTGCCACACCGCGTCCCAGGCGCCCAGGTCGTTCCAGCCGGCGGCCAGGGGCACCATGCGGATGTCGAAGCCGCTGCCCGGGCAGCGCTCCATCACGGCGTAGTCGACCGACTCCGCCGGCACCTGCTCGAACTCCTTCTTGCCGGGCCGCACGAACTTCGCGTCCTCGCGGCGGGCCGCCCACGAGGCCTGGGTGGCCTCGAGGATGTCCGGGCGGAATGCCGCCAGCGCCTTCAGCCACACCGAGGCCTTCAGCACGAACATGCCGCTGTTCCAGTAGTAGCCGCCTTCGGCCAGGTAGCGCTCGGCCGTGGCCTGGTTCGGCTTCTCGACGAACTGCGCCACGGCGGCCAGCTCGTGGCCCACCGCACCGGGGGCCACGCGGATGTAGCCGTAGCCGGTCTCGGGCCGGTCGGGCGTGATGCCCAGGATGACGATGGAGCCGTCCGCCGCGCCGCGCACCGCGTGCTGCAGCGCCACGGTGAAGGCGGGGCCGTCGGCCACGGTCTGGTCGGCCGGCGTGACCACCAGTACCGGGTCCTCGCCGCCTTCCTGCGCCTGCAGCGCCGCCAGCGTGAGCGCCGGCGCGGTGTTGCGGCCGGACGGTTCGAGGATCACGGCGGTGGAATCCATGCCCAGCTCGCGCAGCTGCTCGAGCACCATGAAGCGGTGCTCGGCATTGCCCACCACGACCGGCGACTGCACCTGCACGCCATTGCCATCGATCGCCGCAATGCGGTCGACAGCCTGCTGGAACAGGCTCGTCTCGCCGGTGAGCACCAGGAACTGCTTGGGATAACCCGCGCGCGACAGCGGCCACAGCCGCGTGCCGCTGCCACCGGCCATGACGACCGGCAACACGGTGATGGATCGGGACATCGACAACCTCTCGACAGATGTTCGTATGAATGCTCACCGCGGGCAGGCAGGCACGCCCCTCACCCCGGTCCGGATGCGAACCATTGTGGCGTAGAAGCCATGACAGTTCGGCCCCCTAGGAGGCAAGGATCGGGCCTTCTCCGGACGGGATTCCGTCACATCCGTGGGGCGGACGAACCCGAATCGTCACGAATCGTCAGGGCCGCCCGATGCCACGGTAGTCGAGCCCGAAGCCGCGCACCAGGGCCGGGTCGTAGAGGTTGCGGCCGTCGAAGACGAGGCGGTCCCTGAGCGTGACCGCCATGGCCTCGAAGTCGGGCGTGCGGAACTCCTTCCACTCGGTCACCACCACCAACGCGTCGGCGCCCTGCAGCGCAGCGGGCGCGGAGGCCATGAAGTGCACCTGCGACAGCGCCGGCTCGCCCAGGTCGAGGGCCAGCACCCGGCGCGCCTCGGCCGCGGCCACGGGGTCGTAGGCCTGCAGGCGTGCGCCACGGCGCACCAACTCGGCCACGACGACGCGGCTGGGCGCCTCGCGCATGTCGTCGGTGTTGGGCTTGAAGGCCAGGCCCCACAGCGCGAAGGTGCGGCCGCGCAGGTCCTCGCCGTAGCGCGCCACCACCTTGTCCACCAGCACCCGCTTCTGTTCCTCGTTGACCTGCTCCACCGCCGCCATCATGCGGCTGGGCAAGCCGGCGTCGGCGGCCATGCGCGCCAGCGCCTTCACGTCCTTGGGGAAGCAGCTGCCGCCGTAGCCTGCGCCGGGGTACAGGAAGTGGGTGCCGATGCGCGGGTCCGAGCCGATGCCCATGCGCACGTGCTCGATGTCGGCGCCCAGCTTCTCGGCCAGGCGCGACAGCTCGTTCATGAAGCTGATGCGCGTGGCCAGCATGGCGTTGGCGGCGTACTTGGTGAACTCCGCGCTGCGCACGTCCATCACCAGCAGGCGGTCGTGGTTGCGCACGAACGGTGCGTACAGCGCACGCAGCAGCAGCGTCGCTCGCTCGTCGTCGGTGCCGATGATGATGCGGTCGGGCTTCATGAAGTCCTCGACCGCGGCGCCTTCCTTCAGGAACTCGGGGTTGGACGCCACCGAGAACTCCAGCGCCACGCCACGGGCGGCCAGCTCGGCCGCCACGGTCTCGCGCACCTTGTCCGCGGTGCCCACGGGCACCGTGCTCTTGTCGACGATGACCTTGTGGTCGGTCATCAGGCGGCCGATGTTGCGCGCGGCGGCCGTCACGTACTGCAGGTCGGCCGAGCCGTCCTCGTCGGGCGGCGTGCCGACGGCGATGAACTGCAGCGTGCCGTGCGCCACCGAGCGGGCGATGTCGGTGGTGAACTCCAGCCGGCCGGCCGCCGCGTTGCGCTGCACCACCTCCTGCAGGCCCGGCTCGTGGATGGGGATGCCGCCGCTGTGCAGGATGTCGATCTTGCGGGCGTCCACGTCGACGCACAGCACGTGGTTGCCCATCTCGGCGAGGCAGGCGCCGGTGACCAGGCCGACATAGCCGGTGCCGATGACAGTGACTTTCATGGGAGCGGTCGGTTCAGAGGTCGAGGTCCCGCAG
This sequence comes from Ideonella sp., assembly GCF_041918995.1. GTDB lineage: Bacteria > Pseudomonadota > Gammaproteobacteria > Burkholderiales > Burkholderiaceae_C > Ideonella. The sequence goes on from NZ_JAYRUN010000007.1 coordinate 76,773, forward strand.
CCGCGGGGCCACCGCGTCCTTGGGCGAAAGCACGGGGGCCTGGCCCCCCAGCGGCCAGTCGATGGCCAGGTCCGGGTCGTCCCAGCGCACGGCGCCCTCGGCGGCGGGGGCGTAGTAGTCGGTGGTCTTGTACAGGAAGTCCGCGTCGTCGGTGAGCACCAGGAAACCGTGCGCGAGACCGGGCGGGATCCACATCTGGCGGTGGTTGTCGGCGGACAGCTCGGCACCCACCCAGCGCCCGAAGGTGGCGCTGCCCGGGCGGACGTCCACTGCCACGTCGAACACCGCGCCGCGCACCACGCGCACCAGCTTGCCCTGCGCATGGGGCGAACGCTGGAAGTGCAGGCCGCGCAGCACGCCGCGGGCCGAGCGGGAATGGTTGTCCTGCACGAAGCGCACCGGCGCGCCCACCGCCGCGTCGAACGCGCGCTCGTTGAAGCTTTCCAGGAAGAAGCCGCGGGCGTCGCCATGCACCCGCGGGGTGAGCAGCAGCACGCCGTCGAGGGCGGTGGTCTCGATCTTCATGCGCTGCGATTGTCCCATGCGCCCTGCCGCCCCCCGCTGGCCGCCGGCAGGGTAACGAATTGTTCACGCTTTGCGCCGGTGCGCGCACGCCGGCCCCTGCGCAAGCCGCCCGGCGTGGCCGAAGATGCACAGTCTGGCCCTGCCATTGCCCGCCTATCCATGAACGCCACGACGTCCGTCGAACTCACCGCCCTGGAATGCGAACTGTCCTACCGCGGACCGGAGCGCCGCAGCGGTGAGCAGGCCGGGCTGGTGCGCGTGATGGCCGCCGTGCTGGACGAGGTGGACTATGGCCTGATGCTGCTGTCGGGCGACGGCCTGGTGGTGCATGCCAACCACGCCGCGCTGCGTGAACTGAGCGCCGAGCATCCGCTGGAACTGCGCCAGCGCCGCCTGCGCGCCCGCGACGGCGCCGACCAGGCCGCGCTCGCCGAGGCCCTGCTGGGCGCCCGCCACCGCGGCACGCGCACCCTGCTCAACCTCGGCAGCGACGTCGCGCGGGTGGGCGTGTCCATCGTGCCGCTGCCCCTGCCCCTGTCGTCGCGCAGCGGCGGCCACGCGGTGCTGCTCACCCTGCAGCGGGCGCAGATCGTCGAGAAGCTGTCGGTGGGCGCCTTCGCCCGGGCCCGCGGCCTGTCGCAGCGCGAGGAAGAGGTGCTGGCCGCCCTGTGCGAGGGCCTGCGGCCCCAGCAGATCGCCGAGCGCCTGGGCGTGGCCGTGGCCACGGTGCGCAGCCACGTGCACAACCTCAAGGAAAAGACCCACAGCCGCAGCATGGTCGAGCTGGTCAAGCAGGTGGCCCTGCTGCCGCCCATGGTGACCGCGCTCAAGACACCCCGACCGGCGGCGTAGAGGCCGCCGGCCCGCCGGGCCGCTAGACGCGGCGCGCCAGCACCCGCATCGAGTCGTAGCGCTGGTCCTCGGGCGCCAGCGCGCTGCGCCACAGCAAGCCCCAGCTTTCGCGCTGCCAGGCGCTGCTGCGGTCGGCGGCGCTGTCCGTGCGGGCGTGGATGTCGTGCAGCGCCGCGATCCACGAGGCGTCGAACTGCCGCGTGAAGCCGGTGTGGCGCACCGACTCCAGCTCGAAGCCGCAGCGACCGAGCAGCGCGCGCAGCGAGTCCAGCGTGAAGAAGTGCAGGTGGCGCGGCACGTCGGTCCAGGGCCAGCTCGCCCCGAAGGCGCGGAAGCCCAGCGCGTCCGCGTTGGGCACTTCCACCACCAGGCGGGCGCCCGGCTTCAGCCGGTCATGGGCCTGTTGCAGCGCCCGTTCCGGGTGGCGGGTGTGCTCCAGCACGTGCGACAGCAGGGCGCCATCGAACATGCCGCCGAGCGCGGCGGGCAGTTCCTCGGCGGTGCCGGCCAGCACCGGCCCGTGCCGCTCGGCCACCTGGCGCGCGGCGGGGTCGGGCTCCACGCCGCAGGCGTCGAATCCCGCCGCGCGCAGGGCGGCCAGGTTGTGGCCGCTGCCGCAGCCGATGTCGACCAGCCGGCCCGGGGGCGCACCGAACTCCGCGGGGGCGAAGTCGACGCCGCGGTCCAGCCGCCACGCCAGGTGGGTGCGCACACGCGCCAGCAGCCCGCCGCGGGGCGCCGCGCCGGCCTGGGCCGGGTCGGCATGGGTGTAGTAGTCGACCCGGTAGAACGCGGCCACCTCCTCGGCCGAGGGCTCGCCGGCCACGCGGCCGTAGCGGCACGCGTCGCACCAGTCCACGCGCCAGCGCTCGTGGCACGCCGGACGCCGCCAGTCGCGGGTGTCGAACAGCGCGCGCATGCGCGCGCCGCACCAGGGGCAGGCGCCCGGCCCCGGGGCTTCAGAAGACGCGGTCACGGAGCACCTGCTGCAGGTATTGGCCGTAGCCGCTCTTGGCCAGCGGGGCGGCCAGCGCGGCCAGCCGCGTGTCGTCGATCCATCCCTGGCGCCAGCAGATCTCCTCCGGGCAGCAGACCTTCAGGCCCTGGCGCTTCTCCAGCGTCTGCACGAAGGCGCCGGCCTCGAGCAGGCTGTCGTGCGTGCCGGTGTCCAGCCAGGCGTCGCCGCGGCCGAAGATCTGCACGTCGAGCTGGCCGGACTCGAGGTAGCCCCGGTTGAGGTCGGTGATCTCCAGCTCGCCGCGGGCGCTGGGCCGCAGGGCCCGGGCGCGCTCCACCACCTGCTCGTCATAGAAGTACAGGCCCGTGACCGCATAGCGGCTCTTCGGCCGCGCGGGCTTCTCCTCGAGGCTGATGGCGCGGCCGGCGGCGTCGAACTCCACCACGCCGTAGCGCTCCGGGTCCGTCACGGGGTAGGCAAAGACGGTGGCGCCCTCCGGGCGGGCGGCAGCGGTCTGCAGGCGCCGGCCCAGGTCGTGGCCGTAGAAGATGTTGTCGCCCAGCACGAGCGCGCTGCACTGGCCATCGAGAAAGCGCTCGCCGATCAGGAAGGCCTGCGCCAGGCCCTCGGGCTGCGGCTGCACCGCGTACTGCAGCGAGATGCCCCAGCGCTGCCCGTCACCCAGCAGCTGCTCGAAGCGCGGCGTGTCCTGCGGGGTGCTGATGACCAGGATCTCGCGGATCCCCGCCAGCAGCAGCGCCGACAGCGGGTAGTAGACCATCGGCTTGTCGTACACGGGCAGCAGCTGCTTGCTCATGGCCAGCGTGGCCGGGTGCAGCCGCGTGCCGGAGCCGCCGGCGAGGATGATGCCCTTGCGGCGAGACGGGGGGGGAGAACGGGTCATCGCGGTACTCCGGGACGGTCGGGGACGGACGGGGAGACGGTGGCGGGCGCGGGCGCGGCCGGGGCCGGGCCGATGCCTGGAAAGGGGTCGCGGTACTGGCCGGCGCGTGCCTGCGCCATCCACCAGAGGAAGCGGCTGTTGCGCAGGTAGCGCCGCGCGTAGCGGCGCGGCTCGCTGAGCACACGGTAGGCCCATTCGAGGCCCAGGCGGCGCATCCACACCGGCGCACGGGCCACCGCGCCGGCCTCGTAGTCCAGCGTGGCACCCACGCCCACCAGCACCCGCACGCCGGGCAGCCGGTGGCGGTGGCGGGCGAGCCAGATCTCCTGGCGGGGCGCGCCCAGGCCCAGGAACAGCGCGGTGGCGCCGCTGGCGCGCACCTGCTCGATGGCGGCGTCGATCTCGGCGGCGTCCTCGGCGAAGCGCATGGACGGACCCAGTGCGCCCACCACGAGCTCGCGGCCGGCGCGGGCGTTGAGGCGCTGGCGCGCCCGCTCGGCCACGCCGGGCGCCGCGCCGAGCAGGAAGATGCGCACCGCGGGGTTGGCGGCATGGCGCCGGCAGAACGCGGGCAGGAAGTCCGAGCCGGTGACCTTCTCGCGCACGCCCTGCCCCTGCCACCGCAGTGCGGCCATCACGTAGTGGCTGTCCACGGTGATGAAGTCGGCGCTGCGGTAGGCGGCCACGAAGGCCGCGTCGTGCTGCAGGTGCCAGAGGTGGTCGGGGTTCACGGTGAACACCAGCCCGCCGTCGGCGTCCAGCCGGTCCATCAGCTCGGCCTGGGTGAGGTCGTCCGCCCACACGTTGAGCAGCGGCACGCGGCGCCAGGGGCGCGCAGGGATGTTCATCGCGTGTCGTCCTCGCGCTGCGCGCCATCATCACGGCCGGTGCGCACCCAGGCCGTCTGGCGGCGAGTGAGGAAGCGCGTGTACACGCCCAGCTTGCCCAGCACGTACCAGGGGATGCCCAGCAGGTCCCAGGCGGACAGCAGGCCCCGGCCCCAGCGCAGCCAGGCCGCCAGCACCGCGGCCGCCATCGCCACCCCGGCCGCGCTGGCCAGGCCGAAGGCCGCCGCCGGCAGGGCGGCCGCCGGCGCCACCGCCGACACCCCCGCGGCCGCCAGCCACAGTGCGACCACCCCCAGCACGAGCAAGGCCAGCGGGGGCACCGCCAGGTCCAGTGCCATGGCCGCCAGGCGCACATCGCGGCGCCGCGCTGCCTCGCGCCACAGCGGCCAGGCGCGCTGCACGATCAGGCCCAGGTGGCCGTGCTCCCAGCGCGTGCGCTGCGTGGCGGTGGCCCGCGCCGACTCGGGGAAGTGGCTGGTCACGACCGCCGCCTCGCAGAAGCGCGGCGCGTGGCCGGCGCGTGCCAGGTCCAGCCCGAGCTGCATGTCCTCGGCCAGGTGGCCGGTGGCCAGCGGGGCGTCGGCGATCAGCGCCCAGGGAAACGCCATGCCGCTGCCGGTGAGCGGGCAGGGCCAGCCCAGGCGTTCGCCGCCCCGCGGCCGCACCCGGTTCTTCACCGCCCAGGCGAAGGCGGCGACACGGCCCGTCAGCCGCGCCGCGCCGGCGTGGCCCATGAGGTAGCAGGCCTGCACCGGCGCCTGCCGGCGCTGGCAGTCGGCCGCCAGGGCGTCGAGCGCGCCGGGCGCCAGCAGGCAGTCCGCGTCCACGATCACCACCACGGGCGGCGGCGCCGCGCGCAGATGGTCCACGCCGAAGGCCAGGGCGTAGCCCTTGCCGCGCAGGTCGGCGTGCGTGCGTTCCACCACTTCCGCACCCGCACCGCGGGCCACGGCGGCCGTGTCGTCGCTGCAGTTGTCGGCCACCACCAGCAGGCGGTCGCCCGGGCGCATCTGCGCGCGCATCGCTGCCAGCGGCGCAGCCAGGCCCGCTGCCTCGTCATGGGCCGGCACCAGCAGCGCCACCGGCGGCCGGGCGGACGCACCCGGCGCCCGGCGGGCGGGCAGGCAGGCCGCGGCCACCTGTGCCGCGAACACCAGCACCGGTACCGCCAGCGCCAGGCCGGCGGCGGCCAGCAGCGCGCCCGCCACCTCGGCGAGGACGAGCGCCCCGTTCATGCCGCTGCCTCCGGCGGCCGCCACAGCGCCAGCAGCCGCTGGGCCTCGGCATCCACGCCATGCCGGGCCAGCACGCGGTCGCGCCCGGCCCGCCCCATGGCGGCCAGCAGCTCGGGCGGCGCCGCCAGGCAGGCGCGCATGGCCTGCGCCGCGGCCGCCGCCGAGCCGGCCTCGAACAGCCAGCCTTCCACGCCGTCGCGCACCAGTTCCGGGATGCCCGCCACGTAGGTGGCCAGCACCGGGCGGCCCACGGCCAGCGCTTCCATGATCACCACGGGCAGCCCCTCGGCGAAGCTGGGCAGCACCAGGGCGCGCGCGGCGCCGAGCTCGGCGCGCACCTGGGCGCTGGAGATCCAGCCGGTGATGCGCACGCAGGCCTGCAGGCCGTGCCGCGCGATGGCCGCCTCGACCTCGGGCCGCATCTCGCCGTCGCCGGCGAGCACCAGCTCGAACGCCAGGCCTTCGGCCGCCAGGCGCGCCGCCGCCTCCACCAGGAGCAGCTGGCCCTTCTGCTCGCACAGCCGGCCCACGCACACCAGGCGCGGCGCGGTCGACGGCGGCATGGGCGCGTCGCCGAAGAAGGCGGGCTCGAGCCCGCAGTGCACCACGCGCACCTTGGGCCAGTCGTCCAGCCGCGCCCAGCGCCAGAGCTGGCTGCGGCCATAGGCGCTGATGGCCACGACGGCATTGGCGCGCGCCATCTTCTCGCGCAGGTGCAGGGCACCGGGCTTGTCGAACTCCTCCGGTCCGTGCACGGTGAAGCTGTAGGGCGGGCCACCCAGCGCATGGGCCAGCATGGCCACCTCGGCCGCGTTGGTGCCGAAGTGCGCATGCAGCTGCGTCGCACCGCCCTGGCGGGCCAGGCGCCGGACCAGCGCGCAGGCCTCGGCCAGGTAGACCAGGTGCCAGGGCCACGCCCGGTCGGCGCGCCGGGCCACGCGCAGCGCCAGCCCGAGCGCCAGCGCGAAGCGGCGCGGCGTGGCCAGCAGCTGGCGCACGGCCGCCCACGCCAGCGGCGCCAGCCCGCCGTACAGCAGGTAGTGCGTGCGGCCCAGCTCGGCGCGGTCCTCGGCATCCACCACCTCCGCGTCCCAGCCGCGCAGCGCGAAGCGCAGCACCGTGGCGCCCTGGCGCTCCAGCGCGGCGATCTCGCGGCGGATGAAGGTGTGGCTCACCTTCGGGTACTGGTTGACCAGGTAGGCGACGCGCATGGCCGGTGGGGCCGGTGGCCGGTTCATCGGTGCTCAGCGCAGGTAGTGGCGCACGGCCGCGGCGATGCCACGCTCGACCAGCGCCTCGCGCGTGCCCGCCGGCTGCCAGCCGAGCACCGCCCGGGTCTGGCTGGCGTCGAAGCGCGCCGCCAGCTGCCGGCACGCCCAGTCGTGGTAGCTGGGGCGCTTGCGGTTGGGATGGCGGATGGCGTGCTTGACGGCCTCCTTGGCCACGTCCAGCACGAAGTACTTCCACACCGGCGTGGGCGTGGCGCGCAGCCGGGTGCCGCAGAGGCGGGAGACCTCGTCCACGTACTCGCGCGCCGTCAGCAGGGGCTCGTCGGTCAGCAGGAAGCTGCGGCCCTCGATGCCCGGGGCGTCCAGCCCGCGCACCAGCGCGTCGGCCACGTCGTCCACCAGCACCAGCGGCAGCTTGTGCTCGCCGCTGCCCCAGTACTGCACGCGCGTGTCGCTGTGGAACATGCCCACGCCCCAGTGGGCCGGCGGGCAGCCCTCGCCGATCACCACCGCCGGGCGGAAGATGACCAGGGGCAGACCGCGGCTGCGGTGCATCTCGAGCAGCAGCGCCTCGCAGGCGGCCTTGGAGCGCGCGTAGAGGTTGCGGGCATGCAGTGCCCCGTCCAGCGGCGTGTCGCCCTGGATCACCGCGTTCGGGTCGGCCGCGTCGTAGGAATCGATGGTGCCGGTGTAGATGAAGCGGCGCACGCCGGCGGCCAGCGCCGCCTCGGCCAGCACGCGCGTGGGGCGCTGGTCTCCGTCCACGTAGTCCTGCCAGCGCTGGCCCACCGCCTTGGCGAGGTGGTAGACCACGGCGATGCCCTGCAAGGCCGTGGCCAGCGCCTGCGGATCGTCGAGTGCGCCTTCGGCCACCTCGACGGGCAGGCCCTCGAGCTCGGCGCGGGCACCGGCGGCACTGCGCGAGTACACCCGCACGCCGCGCCCGGCCGCCAGCAGCGCGCGCACCAGGCGCTTGCCGATGAAGCCGGTGCCGCCCACCACCAGCACGTCGGCCGCCCGCGCGGGCGGGGCAGGCACGGGCACGGGCCGCGGCGTCGCCAGTGCGCCGGCGCTGGCGACGATGCGCTCGCAGGTGCGCACGACCTCGGCGCCGAAGCGGCCCGACAGGCGCTCGTCCAGCCGGCCGCCCGCCACGCCGGCGTAGAACGCCGCCACGCTGCGCCCCACGCTGTCCAGGAAGACGTTGGCCGGCGTGCGCTTGCGCAGCGTGCCCAGGAACTGGCGCCCGAAGTTGGCACGCGCCTGGCCGGCCCACTCGCGCGGGCCCTGCCGGCCGGCACGCCAGGCATCGAACAGGGCGCTGTTGCTGCGCGCCTCGTCCCACAGCAGCCAGTCGCGGTCGAAGTCGAGCGTGGCCGCGGCGGCATACCCGCGCAGGCGCAGGCTGCGGTCGGCCTGGCCGGGCTGCACCGAGAGCTGCCAGCTCACCGAGGTGCTGCCGCGGCGCGCGATGACGCTCCACTGGCGGAACACGCGCTGCGCCATGGGCAGCTCGATGGGCAGGCCCGCCTGGGCGTGCAGCTCGTCGGGCACGCCCACCAGGTCGAGCAGGAACGCCGCCAGGTGCGGGCCCAGCTCGAACAGCAGGTTGGACTCCGCGCGCAGCATCCAGTTGTTGTAGGGGCCGAACTGGATCAGCCCCAGCGGGTACAGCCAGCGCAGGTCCAGGTGGTCCAGGCGACCGAGCGTGCCGTCGCGCACGGCGGCGCGCAGCCGCTCGTAGGCGCGGCCGAAGAGGAAGTTGTGGTTCACGCCCAGCTGCACGCGGCGCGCCTCGGCCAGCGCCACCAGCTCCTCGCACTGCGTCGCGTCCAGCCCCATGGGCTTCTCGACGAACGCGTGCACGCCGGCCTGCAGGATGCGGCGCGTGCAGTCCACGTGCGCCTGCGGCGGCACCAGCACGTGCACCACGTCCACGCCGGCGGCCAGCATGTCGTCCAGCGAGGTGAAGGCGGCCGGAATCCCATGGGCGGCGGCCGCCGCCTCGGCGCGCGCGCGCGACACGTCGCACACGGCGGCCAGGCGGGCACCGGGCAGGGCCTCGATGGCCTTCGCATGCGCGGTGAGGATGTAGCCTGCCCCCAGCAGGCCCACCCGCAGCGGGGTGGTGGTCGGGTCGTGTGGATGCACAGGTGCCACGTCGTTATTTGTATTCGATGAGCCGGTAATGGCCGCGCGCCTGGTTGGCCTGGAACTTCAGCAGGCCCCAGGCGTTCGCGAACTTGGCCAGCAGGTTGAAGCGGGTGTAGAGCCAGGCGTCGCCCGCGCTGTCGCCCTGGCCGCGGCGGTGGCGGTAGATGCGCCAGGCCAGCAGGCCGTAGGCCGCCAGCAGCGCCAGCGACACGCCCCGGCTGGCCGGCGCCAGCGCCAGCGCCGCCGCCGGCAGCGCCAGGCCCCAAGCCCAGGTGGAGGCACGTTCGCGGGCGCAGTCCTGCAGCGGCCCGCGGCCATGCAGGTGGGCGCGCTGGCCGATGGCATGGCCGGCGCGCACCGCGCGCGTCCACCACTGGCCGAAGCGGTGCATGTCGGCATCGTGCGTGGCCATGGCGGCGTCGAGCTTGCGCAGGTGGTGGCCGGCCAGGGCCACCCGCACGCCGAACTCCGAGTCCTCGCCGGCGATGACCTCGGTGCGGAAGCCGCCGAGCAATTCGAAGACGGCCAGCCGCACCATCATCAGGCCGCCGATCTGGCCGGGCCGCTCCAGCCGCCCGGCGGGCGAGTGCCACTCCAGGGCGCACAGGCGGTTGTAGGGCGAGGCCTCTGGGTGGCGCTCCCGCAGGTGGCCCACCACCAGCGCACAGCCGGGCTCGGCGTCGAGCGCCGCCTCGGCCGCGTCCAGCCAGGCCGGGTCCACGATGCAGTCGCCATCGAGGAACTGCACGTGCCGCAGGCCGGGCCACCGGGCATGCAGCAGGGCCGCGCCCTCGTTGCGCGCCCGGGCCGCGGAGAACGGCCGCGCCGGGTCCAGAGGCAGGACGGCATCGCACAGGCCGCGCGCCAGCGCCACGCTGTCGTCGCGCGAGCCGGAGTCCACGTAGACCACCGGCCGCGGCTGGCCGCGCAGGGCCTGCAGGCAGGCCGCCAGGCGCGCGCCCTCGTTGCGGCCGATGACCACCACCCCCGTGGCCGGCGACGGCGCGCGGCCGGCCGCGGCGTGCCGCTCAGAGCCGGCCATGTCGCAGGGCGGCCGCGGCGAGCGCGTGGGACGCGTCGCGTTGCGGCAGGTACAGGCGGGCGCAGGAGACGCCCAGGCCCAGCAGCATGTAGCTCATGGCGGGCACGATCACGATGCTGCTGGTGGTGACCAGCACGAACATCAGCGCGAGCGTGGTGGCCAGCAGGCAGCCGGCCAGGTGGCGCCCTTCGGGGGCGGCGTCCGCGTCGCGGCGCAAGCGCCAGAGGCTCCACAGCATGGTGGCGAACGCGCCCAGGAAACAGCCCAGGCCGACCACGCCGGTGGCCAGGCCGATGGCGAGGTAGGAGTTGACGATGTCGATGATGCCCTGGCCCTGCCGCAGCTCCTCCATGTGGTCGAGGTAGCCCGGCACGCCCAGCCAGGGGCTGTTGGCGATGAGCGCGATGGAGATCTCGAACAGGCGCTGGCGGTAGGTGACGTTGAAGGCGTCCACCTCGCCGACGAAGGGCAGCAGGTCCACCACCACGCGCAACGCGGGGATCTGCGCCGCCACCAGCAGCACGCCCACGCCCGCCACGCCGGCCAGCAGCAGGCGCTTGATGGGGGCGGGCCCCAGCACCAGCAGCAGCAGGCCGAGCAGCAGCGCGCCCAGCCACGAGCCGCGCGCCATGGAGGCGGTGAGGCCGCCCACGAGGCCGAGCGTGCCCAGCGTGGCCAGCCAGCGCCGCGGCACCTCCTGGCGCACCGCGGCCCAGCAGCCCAGTGCCACGACGAGCACGCTGCCCAGCACCAGCGAGTGGCCGGCGGAGGCCTTGGCCCGCAGCAGGCCGGCCCGCTCCAGGAAGACGTTCAGGTCCCAGCTCATGCCCCAGGCCTCGGGCACGGCGTCGTACAGCGGCCAGCGGCGCACGGATTCGAACACCGCCAGCACCGACAGCACCATGGCGGTCAGCACGAAAGCCCGCAGGGCCGAGCGCAGCCCGTCCGGGTCCTGGAACACGCGGCTGAACACCCAGTAGGGCAGCAGCGTGTCGATGCACAGCACGAAGGCCTGGCGGATCAGGTCCGTGCGCGAGGCGAACGGCAGCACCACCGCCAGCTGCACGGCGAAGTAGGCCAGCACGAACCAGTCCGCCGCCAGGCCCAGCGGGGCGGGCGAGCGCGCGCCATGGCGCACCCACAGCAGCGCGGGCAGCAGCAGCGCCAGGGTCAGGGCCCGGGCGTGGGTCATCTCGAAGAAGTTGCCGATGCCACCGAAGCCGGGGATGTAGGCCCCCACGCTGGGCACCGCCAGCAGCAGGCCGGCCCACAGGGCGGCGGCGCGCGTGCCGCGGTCACCGGCCGGCACCAGGAAGGCGGCCACCACCACGGGCATGGCCAGCGCATAGACCCAGATGCTGGGGCTCGCGAAGGCCAGCAGCGTGACGATCAGGAACGCCCAGCGCAGCCGGCGCAGCTCACCGCTGCGGGCCAGGGCGGGCCAGGCGAACCCGGCGATCCAGAACAACACCAGCGCCACCGCCAGGATGACGGGCAGCGCCTTCAGATGGGAGGGCATGGTGGGACAGTCGTCCGCGTGGGACCGCGGCGCGCGAAGCGTACCGCATGGCGCGACGGGGTCGGCCGGGCGCGACACCCCCAAGAGCAATCGGCGGGCCCGGCCGGCCCCCCTGCCGCGCTTGGCGACAATAGCGCGCGGCCAGGCAGGCCCCTCGCTTGCCGATGGCCCCGCCGCCCCGCCCTGCGCTCCATGCCGCCCGTGCCGCCCGCCGACCCTTCTGCCGCCCTGCCGCCGCCGCCCGCACCCACCTCGGGCAGCTGGCGCCAGCGTGCGGGCTCGGCGGCGTTGTGGATCGGCCTGGGCTTCGCCTTCACCCAGGCGGTGCGGCTGGGCAGCAGCATCGTGCTCACCCGCCTGCTCGCGCCGGAGATGTACGGCCTGATGACGCTGGGCACCGTGGTCATCGCCGCCGTGGTGATGATGTCGGATTTCGGCTTCTCGCAGAGCGTCATCCACAACGAGCGCGGGGACGACCCGGATTTCCTGAACACCATCTGGTCGATGCAGCTGCTGCGCGGCGCCGTGCTGTGCGCCGTGATGAACGGGGTGGCCGGCGCGCTGGTGGGGCTGGCGCACACGGCGCCCGGGTGGTTGGCCGGCAGCTACGCCGATCCGCGCCTGCCGGGCGTGATCGCCGTGCTGTCGCTGGTGCCGCTGGCCATGGCGCTGGAGTCCACCAACCTGGCGCGCGCACAGCGGGCGCTCGCCCTGGGCCGCGTGGTGCGCAACGAGGTGGTGGTGCAGCTGGGCGTGACCGCGCTGATGATCGGGCTGGCCCTGCACTGGGCCGCCTGGTGGGTGCTGCCGGTGGGGTGGCTGGTGCAGGCCGCCGCCATCGCGCTGCTCAGCCACCTGACCCTGCCCGGCCCGCCCAACCGGCTGCGCTGGGAGCCTGCGGCCGCGCGCACGGCCTGGCACTTCTCCAAGTGGATCCTGCTGTCGTCCGCCCTGACCTACCTGTTCCGCGAGGGCGACCGCATCCTGCTGGGGGGCCTGCTGACGCCGGCCGACCTGGGCATCTATGCCATCGGCGCACTGTTGGTGAACGCATTGCGCGAGGTGATCTACAAGCTGGCTGCCTACGTCGGCATGCCGGCCCTGGCCGAGGTGTCGCGCCAGCAGCCGCAGCGGCTGGCCGCCGCCTACCGCCAGTGCCGGCTGCCGATCGATGCCCTGTGCCTGCTGGCCGCGGGCTTTCTCTTCGCGGCGGCCGACCGTGTCATCGGCCTGATCTACGACGGCCGCTACGCCCTGGCCGGCCACGTGCTGGCCGTGCTGTCGCTGGGCCTGGTGGCGCTGCGCTATTCGGTGACGGAGCAGTACCTCATCGCCACGGGCGAGACGCGCCAGCTCTACAAGCGCGGGCTGATCCAGAACCTCACGCTCTACACGGCCGTGCCGGCAGGCTTCGCCCTCTGGGGGCTGCCCGGGGCACTGGGCGGCGTGGTGCTGGCGCAGGCCTCCTTCGTGCCCGTCATGCTGCACATGCAGCACCAGCGGGGCCTGCTGGACTGGCGCTTCGAATTCGGCGTGCTCGGCCTGTTCCCGCTGGGCTGGCTGGCCGGCTGGCTGGTGCGGTGACGGCCCCGCGCGACGACTGTCTGCTTCCCATGGAACTCACCACCATCCTCGTCAGCTACAACACGCGCCACCTGCTGGACGAGTGCCTCGCCGCGCTGCACGCCGCCGAGGCGGCGATCGGCGGCGGCGCCGTGGTGGTGGTGGACAACGCCTCGCGCGACGGTTCGGCGGAGCACCTGGCCACCGACCACCCCGACGTCACGCTGGTGCGCCTGCCCGAGAACGTGGGCTTCGGCCGGGCCAACAACGCGGCCCTGCCCCACGTGCACACGCCCTTCGTGCTGCTGCTGAACACCGATGCGTTCATGACGCCGGACTCGCTGCAACGCTCGCTGGACTACCTGCGCGCCCACCCGCGCTGCGGCGTGCTCGGCGCCCGGCTGCTCAACCGCGACGGCAGCCCGCAGCCCAGCGCGCGGCGCTTTCCCACGCCCTGGAACGTGTTCCTCATGCAGGCGGGGCTGCAGCGCTGGTTCCGCGGCACCCCACGCATCGACCCGGGCGACTGGGACTTCGACCGCCCCCAGGAGTGCGACTGGGTGCCCGGCTGCTACTACCTGATGCGCAAGTCGGTGATCGACGAGGTGGGCCTGTTCGACCCGCGCTTCTTCCTCTACGCCGAGGAGGTGGATCTGTGCCGCCGGGTGAAGAACGCCGGCTGGCAGGTGCACTACTTTCCCGACGCCCACGTGGTGCACCTCGGCGGCGAAAGCGCCAAGGCCGACGGCGAGGTGAACGCGACGCGCCAGATCGACCACCTGTCCATCGAGAGCAGCCTGCTCTACTTCCGCAAGCACCATGGCCGCCTGGGCCTGGCCGCGCATGTGCTGCTGGAGGGCCTGGCCGCCCTGCTGGTGGGCCTGCGGGACTGGTGGCGCCAGCACGACCGCCGCCGCCTGGCCAGCGGCCTGCGCCGGTGGGCGGCGCTGCTGGGGCTGCTGCGCGCCACCGCGTTCGGCAGCCGGCCCACGCGCTGAGGCGGGCGCCGGCGGCGGTCAGGCCGCGGCCGGCGGGCGGCCGCGCACCACGGCCTGGTACAGCAGCAGCCACTGCGCGACCACGCGGGACCAGCGCCAGCCCTCGGCACGCCGCCGCCCGGCCTCGGCCAGGCGGTCGGCCAGCGCACCGTCGCCCGCGAGCCGGTCCATGCACGCCGCCAGACCGCGCACGATCGAGTCCTCGTCCGTCGCCGGCACCAGCAGGCCCGCCACGCCGTCGTCGATCAGCAGCTGGGGCCCGCCCCAGTCCAGGCACACGGGCGGCAGGCCGAGCGCCAGGGCCTCCTGGACGACGATGCCGTTCGCGTCCTCCAGGCTGGGCAGCACCATCCCGCGGTAGCGGCCGAAGCTGGCGACGAGGTCGTCGTGCCGCTCGTACCAGTCGAGGAAGCGCACCCGCCCGGCCAGCCCGAGCGCCTGCGCCAGGCGCTCGCAGGCGGCCCTCTCGGGGCCGCGCCCCACCACGTCCAGCATCACCGGCAGCCGGCAGTGCGCCAGGGCACGGATCGCCAGCGCGGTGCCCTTGTGGAACACCAGCCGGCCGAAGTGCACGAAGTGCAGGTTCGCACCGGCGTGGTGCAACCTCGGGCGGTCCAGCCACGCCTCGGGCACGCCGCAGTCCACCGTGTCCACCAGCGTGGCCTCAGGCAGGCCCGCCGCCCGCAGGGAGCGGCGTGTGCGCTCCCCGCCGGCCACCAGCACGCATTGCGCATGCCGGCGCAGTGGCCACAGGCGCCGGGCCCACTGCAGCGGCATGTGCAGTCGCCGGCGCCAGCGTGCGGCGGCGCTCTCGTGGTGGCGGAACGCGGGCGGGCAATAGATGTTGCCGTTGACCGGGCCCAGCACGTTGGCGTGGCGGCGCGACAGCCAGCGCGGCATCACCGGCGAATTGGGCTCCACCTGGTGGATGACCACGGGCCGACCGGCGGCCAGGCCATCGGCCAGCCGCTCCGCCAGGCGCATGGACACCCACGAGAACAACGGTCCGAGCGTCCAGCGCAGCGGGGGCACGGCCCACAACAGCCGCATCCACCAGCGGTCCTCCACGAAATGGACCTGGGTCAGCCCCAGCCGCGCCACCTCGGCCCGGTTGCGCGCGTGCGTCACCTGCAGCGTGTCGGGCAGGGCCCGCCGCAGCTCGCGCAGGATCTGCAGCGCCTTCATGGCCTCGCCCCCCATCTGCTCGGACACGTTGGGCGCGACCAGCACCACCAGCGGCATGCCGGCACCGGCGTCGCGCGGGCGGGGGACAGACGAGCCGTCGACCAACAGGGAAGCCTCCATCACAAGACACCACGCAGGCAAGAAAAAAGCCGCCGGCCCTGGGGCCGGCGGCTTGGGAGGCAAGAGCCGTACCGGTGTTCAGCGGGCGCAGCCCGTCCACCAGCAGGTCTTGGTGTCGCGGTACGGCAGCACCGCTTGCCACTTGTGGTTGGTGCCCTGGAACTGCGTCTCCTTCAGGCCCCAGACGCCGTACTTGCCGGGCTTGTACACGTGGTTGTACATCGCGTAGACCTGCCCACCCACGGCTTGCCAGTCGGCCAGCGTCTGCGTGTAGGCCTTGCCCATGCGCGGGTCGCGGTTGGCGGCGATCATCAGGTTCAGCCACTGCTGGTCGGTGTCGCCGGGGTGCATGATCAGGTGCTGGCCGCCTTCGTAGGCCATCAGCGGCAGGCCGCGGTTGGTGGCTTCGGTCTTGTTGGCCGTCATCCACTTCTTCACCTGGGCCACCGAGCCGTCGATGTCCGACTCGCGGGTCTTGCCGTACAGCGGGGGCGTCACCTTGTTGCCGTTGGCGTCGACGCCGAGGATCTCCTCGAACATCTTGTTCAGGCCGCCGTCGGGCTGGGTGTACCAGGTCTTGACGGTGCTGCGCACGGCCGGGTCACCGATGTGGCTGGCGAAGTACGGGGCGATGGCCATGCCGTCCATGAACTTCGAGCAGGCCTGGCCGAGCTTCGACACGGCGAACGGGCAGTCCATCTGCTGGGCGCTGATCCACGAATTGGAGGCCTGGCCGTTGAACACGCACTTCACGCGCGCCGCGTCGGCACCGAACTCCTTCTTCACGATCTGGCACAGCTGCACCGAGCGCATGGCGTACCAGCTGGGCTGCAGCTCGTAGTCGCTCTTGCCCTTGGAGATCTGGTCCGGCCAGGTGGCGCGGGCCTGCTCACGCATCCAGTGCGACTGGCTGAAGCCGTAGTTCCAGGGCTCGTTGCTGTACTCGACGATGAGGTTCAGCTTGGGCGCCAGCAGCGACTTGGCCTGGCGCGCGAAGCGCATGGCGTAGTCGTCGGTGGCGTGGGTGGGCAGGTTGATCCAGGGATCGGCACCCACTTCGTTGGCCAGGGAGATCATGGCCGGCGTGGGCACGCCGCCCGTGCCGGTCCACAGCGCGTCGTTCACCTTCGGACGGTCGGCCCAGTTGGCCAGCGGCGACGAGTTGGTCTTGTTCCAGTCCAGGAAGCGCAGGGTGCGGAAGCCCTTCAGGTCGGCCACGAAGGACGGATGCCAGGTGCGGCCGGTCAGGTTCTCGAACGGCACCAGTTCGCCCTTGCCCTTGCCGCTGCAGTCGGCCGAGGTGAGCGCGTACTGCGCCGTGTCCAGGCTGCACACGCCACCCGGAGGCAGCACGCGGATGTTGCGGATGTGGTTGCCGGCCGTGGTGGCGCGGATGGTCAGCAGCAGGCCCGCGTTGTCGGTGTTGGTGACGCTCACCACGTCGCGGCCCGGCTTGGACTCGGCCGCCACCTTCGTGCCGGCCAGGCTGTATTCCAGCGTACCGGCGCCGTCGTACAGCACCACGTACTTGCCCGCCGGGTGCACCCGCGCGTCGTCCTGGAACATCAGCGCCGCCACGGTGCGGTACTTGACGTTGGTGTCGCCAGCGGCCGGCAGCGTCTTGGGGTAGCCCTGCTCGTCCAGGTCCATCTTGGCCTGCTCCAGGGTGTCCCAGCTGCTCTGGCCGTTGGTGAAGCCGGTGCAGCCCGCGTCGCGCGGGTAGCTGCACTGGGTGAACCAGCCGCCCGCCCGCTTGAGCTGGTTGATGGTGGGCAGGTCGGGGGTGAAGTAGTCGAACGCGCCGAGGTTCACACCCACGCCGCGGTTGGACGGGGTGCCGTTGGCAGCGTGGGCACCGAAGGAGGCCATCGCGGCCAGTGCCGCGGCGGTCGCCAGAGCGGCAGGTCGGGAGAGCAGTCGGACAGTCATGGGGTTCAGCCTTTGGGGAAGGAGTTCACAGCAGAGGGGTCGCGCACCGCAACGAACTTCCACTGCATGGGCGACGCACTGCTGATCGGACGATGGAGACGGCCGGTGAGCACCGGCCTGCAACGAGAGGCAACCACAGGGTTTTCACGGGCCAATTCCGCGGATTGACCCGTCGGTGGAAGCGCGCGGGCCTCAAGTTCCGCACCCCTTCCACCAGCAAGGCTGGTGGTCTCGCCAGCGAATCACGGCCTGCCACTTGGGCGCTTGCGCATCCCCGGGGCGTTCCTGCAGGCCCCAGGCGCCCCATTTCGAGGCGGCACCCATGTGGTGATAGAAGACGAACAGTTCACCTCCCGCGCCGCGCCAGTCGGCCAGGTGGCGCTCGTAGGCGGCACCCATGCGGGGGTCCCGGTTGGCGGCGCGGATGAGCCGCACCCAGCGCGACTCGTCCTCGCCGGCGGGGGGCGTGAGATGCTGGCCACCCTCGTAGGCCCACAGCGGCAGGCCGTGCGAGGCCGCCAGGGTGCGCGCCTGCTGCATCCAGCCGCGCGACTGGGCCAGGGCACCGCCCTCGCGCGGGGCATCGGGCCGGCCCTGCAGCGGCGGCCGCACGGGCGCGCCCTGGCGGTCGGTGGCCAGCAGTTCCTGGAACAGCCGATCGACGCCGCCGTCGGCGTCGGTGAGCCACGGGCGGGTGGCATCGCGCAGGGCGGCGCTGGCGAGGTAGCCGCCGAAGTACGGCGCCACGGCGAGGGCGTCGACCTGGCGGCCGCAGGGGCCGCCGAGCTCGGCCGCCGCCAGCGGGCAGGCCAGCGCCTGCTTCAGCAGGTCGGGGTTCGCCGCCTGACCATTGAGCACGCAGCGGACCGGTGCGGCGCCCGGTGCCCAGGCGGACTTGACCAGCTGGCACAGGCGGGCCGCCCGCCAGGCCTGCCAGTTGACGCCAAGGGCCACCGGCTCGCCCCGGGCCGCCGGCCACTTGGCGCGGGCCTGCTGCTGCACCCAGGCAGCGATGGGAAAGGCCTCGTTCCAGGGTTCATTGGCGTGCTCCACGACCGCCGTCCGGCCGGCTGGCAGGCGCTCGCGCAGCAGCTGGCCCAGCGCGCGAGCGTAGCCGTCGTCCGCCCGCAGGGGCACATGGAGCCAGGGGTCGGCGCCGGCGGCCGACGCGAGGTCGAGCATCGCCTCGACCGGCACGCCACCCGGGTGGTCCCACACCGCCGCGTCCATGGGCGGGCGCGACGCCCAGGTGGTGACCGGGCTGGTGTTGGTGCGGCCCCAGTCCATGAAGCGCAGCGTGCGGAAGCCGCGCAGGTCCTGCAGGTACTGCGGGTGCCAGCGCCACTGGGGCGGGAACTTCTCGAACGGCACGAAGGCGCCGGCGCGGCGTGCCGTGCAGTCGGCGGGCGTGGCGGCGAAGCGCGCCAGGTCGGTCGCACACGCGCCGCCCGGCGGGAACACGCGGATGTGGCGCAGTGGCTGGGCGGGGTCGGTCGCCTGGATGGCGATCCGCCAGCCACCGTCCTCGGGGCGGTTGCTCACCTCCACCACGTCGCGGCCCGGGCGGGACTCGGCGGCGACCTTGCGGCCGGCCAGGTCGTGGGCCAGGGTCCCGCGCCCTTCGTAGGTCACGACATAACGGCCCGCGGGATGTGCCCCGCCATTGCCGTTGAACAGCAGGACGGCCGCCGACCGGTACTTGACGCTCGCGTCGTCGGCGGCGGGCAGGCGCAGCGGCCAGCCCTCGGCGTCGAGCGGGAGCCGCGCGCGCTCTCCGGTGTCCCACGCGCTGGCGCCCGCGGCGAAACCGCTGCAGCCCGGGTCACGGCTGGGCTCGCACTGGGTGAGCCAGCCGGTGCTGCGCTTGAACTGGTCGACCAGGGGGAAGTCGGTGCCGTGGTACTCCCACGGCGCGAGGTTCAGCCCCAGGCCGGAGCGGCCGGCCATGGCCGGGACCGACGAGGCGGTGGCCGACGCCGGCGCGGAGGCCGGCGCCGCCCCGGCGGAGAGGCAGGCAACCGCCAGCGTCGCGGCCACG
Organism: Ideonella sp.; assembly: GCF_041918995.1. Taxonomy (GTDB): domain Bacteria; phylum Pseudomonadota; class Gammaproteobacteria; order Burkholderiales; family Burkholderiaceae_C; genus Ideonella. The sequence goes on from NZ_JAYRUN010000007.1 coordinate 95,872, forward strand.
ATGCCGCGCCAGCCCGCTGTCCGGTCCCTCGCCTCCGCTTGCGCCACCGCGCCCCCCGCAATTCCGGCCGCCCCTCGGCCCTTCCGGGGGCGTGCCAGCGGCGCATGATGCCGGCCCGGTGTCCTGGCCCGCGTGTCGAAGCGCGCGCAATTGGTAAGCAGTTGCTGCGCCAGGCGGTGACGACTGTGACGAAAAGTATCCGGCGCGGCCGCCGGGCGGGGTCAGCCCCTTCAGTACTCGTTCATCACCACGCCCGCCAGCCGCGTGTGGCCCGCCTGCAGCGAGACCACCAGGTCCTGCAGGCCGCTGACGCGGCTGGCGTCCCGACGGGCGACCACGAGGGCCGCGCCGCAACGCGCCGCGATCACCACGCCGTCGGTGCCGAACACCGCCGCGGGCGTGTCGATCAGCACATGGTCGAACTTGGACGACAGCTCTCGCAGCAGCAGCCCGAAGGCCGGCCCCTCCACCAGCTCGAGCGGGTTGGGCGGCTGGGGCCCCACCGGCATGACCCACAGGTTGGGCACGTCGGGCACCGCCTTGACGACGTTCTTGCCGCCGCGGCCGGCCAGGAGGTTGGACAGGCCGCGGGAGTTGTCCACGTCGAAGATCTGGTGCAGGCGGGCGCCGCGCATGTCGGCATCCACCACCAGCACCCGCCCGCCGAGCTGCGCCAGGGCCACCGCGAGGTTGGCGCAGAAATAGGTCTTGCCGTCCCCGCTGTCCAGGCTCACCACCGCCAGCGGGCGGCGCTGGCCGCCCTCTTCCTCCTGGCTGCGCAGCAGGATCTGGCTGCGGATCGCCCGGAAGGCCTCCGCCTGGTGGCCAAAGGGCTGCACCAGCGCCACCAGCTCGGGGTTGGCCTGGCGGCGCTGCTCGTCGCCGTAGGCGTACTGGAACTGCTGCGACAGCGCGTACAGCACGTCCTCGGCCGAGGCCAGGCCGAGCGCGATGGCGGCCTCGCCGAAACGCACGTTGTGCTCGCGCTGGTAGCGCGCGATGTGCTCCACGTCCTCCGCGCTCAGGTTGCGCGCATCGCGGATCAACTCGCCGATCGCCCGCGACTTAACCTCGGCCGCCCCCAGCGGCGCATGGATGGAATCGGAGAAGTCGTGCTGGGTCGGGTCTGCGGAGTCGTTCATTGGCTTCCCTTGCCCGGCGCGGGCAGGCGGCGGCCGGAGATCATGCGGTCCTGGGCCTGGGCCAGCTGCAGCCGCATGCGGCGGCCGATGGCCGGCGTGGGCATGATGCCGATGACGGGCAGCCCGAGCGCGGCGACAGCATCGGCCGGCACGCGCACGCGCTTGTCGAACTGCTCGAGGGCCAGCGCCACGCCGCAGCCGAGTGCCAGGCCGAAGAACAGGCCGATCAGCAGGTTGGCGGCCACCTTGGGCGACGAGGGCGCCGCCGGCGGCGTGGCCCGCGCCAGCATGGCGGCGTTGCTCTGCCGGTTCTGGCTTTCCAGGTTGCTCTGGTTGAAGCGGTTGAGCAGCAGGTCGTAGGAGCGCTGGGCGTTCTCCACGTCGCGCACCAGCACCGCGCCCTGGTCACGCACCTCCTTCATGCGCAGCACCTTCTGGCGCTGCTCCTCCAGGCTGGCCCGCACCTGGCCCTCGCGGGCGCGGTCGATGCGGGCGCTGACGGAGACGCTGCCCGTCACCGTGCGCGTCTCGGCGGCGAGGCGGTTGCGCAGGTCGCCCACGGTGGCGCGTGCTTCCACCACCTGCGGGTGGTTGGCGCCATAGCGGGAGTCGAGTTCCTTGAGCTTGGCCTCGGCGCGGGCCAGGTCACCCTTGAGCGAGGCGACCAGCGGGTTGTTGATGACCTCCGAGAGGTTGTCCCCGTAGGCCGCCGCCTGCGCCTGCCGGCTCGACGACTCGCTGGACTGCGCCTGCATGGTCACCAGCTGCTGACTCAGCATGTTCAGCCGGCTCATCTCCACGTCGAAGCGCTCGTCGGTGGCGATGATGCCCTGCTGCTGCTGGAACTTGGACAGGCGCTGCTGGGCCGACTCGAGCGCGACGCGCGCCTCGTCCACCTGGGTGGCGAAGAAGCCGCTGTACTCGCGCGCCGGGTCCACCCGCAGCTCGACCGCGGTCTCCAAGTAGGCCTGCACGAAGGCGTTGGCCAGGGTGGCTGCAAACTGCGGCTCGGTGCCCTTGTAGGCCACGTTCACCACGTTGCTGCCGGCGCGTGCCACCTGCACGTCGAGGTTCTTCAGCAGGAACTCGACCAGCCAGTCCTCCATCGTGCCCTCGCCCCGGTTCATCTTGTCCCAGAGCTTGCGGATGTCAGGCACCTCGGTGAGCTTGAGGTTGCGCACCACACGCAGGGCCACCCGGTCGCTGCGCAGCACTTCCACCTGGGTGTTCATCAGGGCGGGCGAGGCCGCACCGCCATAGAGCATCGACGCCACCGGATCGGGCTTGATGTCGATGACCAGGGTGGCCGAGGCGGTGTACATCTTGGGCGCCAGCAGCGTGTAGCCGACCGCGGCCCCCAGGACCAGCGCGAAGGTGAGCACGGCCGGCACCCAGCGGGCGCGCAGCACGGCCAGGAAATTGGGCAGGCTCATCAGAACAGGCTCTCGCGCACGAACACCACGTCGCCGGGCAGCAGGGTGTCGTCGAGCGACAGCTCCAGCTGCTGCACCTGGCCGTTGGCGGCACGGCGGCTCACGCGCAGGCCGCGCTGCGTGCCGCGCTGGGTGAGGCCGCCGGCGGTGGCCAGCGCCTGCATCACGGTCATGCCCCGCTCCAGGCGCAGCTGGCCCGGGCGCTGCACCTCGCCGTACAGGTACACCACGGGGTAGCGGTCGACCCAGATGGCGTCACCCGGCTGGATCTCGATGTCGTCGCCGCGGCCGCCGGGGGCAAAGACGCGGGGCAGGTCGATCTCCTTGCGGAAGGGTTGCCCGTTGCGCTGGCCGGTGACCACCACCGTGTCGGCACCGGCCGTGTTGGTGACGCCGCCGGCCAGGGCCAGCACGTCGGTCAGCCGCATGCCGGCCACGTCGAGCGGCACGCGGCCGGGCTTGCCCACCTGGCCCAGCACGTTCACCTGGTTGGCGCGCACCTGCGTGACCATCACCGTGACCTGCGGGTTCTTGATGAAGTCGCCCTTCTTCAGGGCATCCGCCAGCGCCGCCTCGGCCTGGTTGACCGTGAGGCCGCCGAGCCGGAGGGAACCGATCAGCGGGTAGCTGATTAGGCCGGACTCGGACACCCGCGTTTCCAGGCTGAGGTCCGGGCTCTGGTACACGGCGATACGCACCGTGTCGCCCGGGCCGATGCGGTACAGCGCCGCCTCGCCGGCCGCCGGCGCCGCCGCGGTCTGCGCGTGGGCGATGGGCGCCGCCAGGGCGGCAGCGGCCAGCAGGCTGGCACAAAGGGGTCGAAGGAGTCGGTTCATGTCGTTCCCGTCCGTGGTGTGTCGCTCCGGCGCATGCCGGCCCCGCCCGCGCGGAGCGGACCGGGACGGCAAGGTCTGTGCCGGGCCGGCGCGGCCGACCGGCGCCGGACGACGCGCGCAGCGTACGCCGAAGGGGCCCCCCCGCCAAGCGCGGGGGGCCACCAGAGGCTCAGACGGCCGGACGCTTGTAGCCGAAGCGGTCGATGATGAACTTCTCGCGCCGCGCCACCAGGTCGACGCTGGCGGCATCGTAGTAGTGGTTGAACGGGTGCGGCCGGTTCGACTTGTTGGTGGGCTTGGCGTCGTAGATCTTCTTGCGCTGCTCGTCGGAGAGCTCCACGCCGCAGCCGTCCAGCGCCTTGACGAGGTCGTCGGCCAGGCAGTCCTGCCGGATGATGTGCTGGACGATGAGGTTGTCCTTCTCGAACGCCTTCAGGCCTTCCTGCGTGCTCACGGTGGCGGGCATCTTGTCGGCGCCGCGCACGAAGAGGTTGAAGTAGCGGAAGGTCATCAGGCCGCCGACCTTGCCGATGGGAGACTGCGCGAAGCCCGCCTCCACCACGCGCCGCGTCTGCGGCGAGCACACCACCCGCAACCACTCGCGGAAGGCCTCCGCGTTGGCGGGATCGGCGTAGTAGAAGTCCTTGGCGCGGTCGGCGCCCACGTCGGGCGGCAGCATGGACTTCTGCTTCTTCTCCTCCACGCCGTCCTTCTCGGTGCTGGCGTTGCGCGCCGCGTTGATCTTGGCCAGCACGCGCTCCCAGCGCTTGGGGTTCGTCAGGCGCTGGAACAGCTCACCCTGCTGCTGGCAGCCGTAGGTCCACAGCGACAGGTACCAGCCCCAGGGGTCGCGGATGGACCCCATGAACTGCTTTCCACTGGCCAGCAGTTCCTCGGTGGGAACGTTGTGCTTGCCATCGTTCTTGCCGCCGAGGAGATCCCTCAGCGTCTTCTTGATGTGAGTGGAGCCGGTCTTCTGGAGTTCAACGAAGACGACCTTGTCGGTGATGAGCATGTGCGAAACCTCGCGGGTGGTTGGGGGGGCGCATGGGCACCGTCGCCATCCCTTGTTGAAGATTGATGACGAAGCGGCCGGGAGGCCCCGAGGGCCCGCACCATGGCGCCGCGGATCATAGACGAGGGACTTCCCGGATGGGGCCCCATTTGCCATGTCGGCAAGCCCGTCTGCCCGAGACGTTTGCACGTGTGCATCCCCAATGGCACAGGCCTTGCAAAGAGGGTGCTGTGCTAGTATCAAATTGCATTCGGCGCGCACTTTCACAGTGCATCCGCGGGTGCTTTCTGGGCCCTGTGACAGGGATGCCGTTTCCCCCAACCTGCCAGCATTCGAACCATGTTTGAACTCGTACCCGACCAGGGCTCCGACATCCCGTTCTACCCCGACAGCAATGCCGAGATCACCCGCGAGGCCGCCGAGACGGTGGAGCTCAACGGCGACTGGACGATCCCCGAGAAGGCCCTCACCGTGATGCGCGTGAAGACGGGTCACTTCACGGTCAACATCTCCATCAACACGGTGCGCAAGGCGGACAAGCTCGTGGTCACCTTCCAGGGTGCACGGGGCGGCGGCAAGGACAGCGCCAACGCCAGCCGGCCGATGTTCTCGCGCCGCAACTGGGAAGCGCTGTTCGACGCGCCCATCCTGGCCATCTCCGACCCGATCGCCGAACTCGACTGGAACTCCAACGTGCCGCGTTGCGGGTTCTACATGGGCACGATCGACAACGACCTGGTGCCTGAGCTCAACGCCCTGATCGACGTGGTCTGCGCCAAGCTGGGCGTGCCGGTCGACAACGTGCAGATGTACGGCTCGTCCGCCGGCGGCACGTCCGCCATCCTGGTGGGCAGCCGCCGCAAGTCCCGCACCGGCATCGTCGCCGTGTGCCCGTTCCTGCGCCCCGACAAGTACCGCGAGGGGGTCATCGCCGCCGGCATGCGCGCCATGGGCAAGACCATGGACGACTACGAGCAGATGATGCAGGACACCCCCTGGCGCTTCAACCCGCTCATCGCGCTGAAGGACGCGCACCAGGCCGGCCAGGACATCCGCGTGTTCGTGGGCCAGAACCTGAAGGACAAGTCCACCATCAGCCGCCACTTCCCCGGCATCTGGCGCCGCTGGGACATCGACCCGGAAGGCGGCGTGTCGCCGGACGGCCGCGTGATGACCGCCATGTACGACTCGGCCGAGGCCGGCCACGGCCACGAGCCGCCGGAGTACTCGCGCCCGCTGTGGCAGGAAGCGCAGAAGTTCTTCGCCACGCCGGCCGTGGCCCGCGCCAAGAAGGCCGGCGGCAAGAAGAAGGAAAAGGCCGCCGTCACCGACGACGCCGAGTGATCGGCGGGGCCGGTGCGCCGGCCCCCTGGTGATTGCCCGCACGCCAAGGGGCGCTCCCGCACGGGAGCGCCCCTTTGTCGCTCAGCCCTCGAAGCGGTAGCCGAAGCGCTCGATCACGGGCGCGTAGGCACGGGCCACCCAGCCGCGGCTGTCGTCGTCGTAGTAGCTGGCGTAGTGGCGGCGCGCACCGGCGTCGGCGGCGCGTTCGCTGGTCACGTTCTCCGACACGATGGGCACGGTGTGCTCGACGCCGAGCCGACGCAGCACCTCGTCGAAGCCGGGCTGCAGCGCCTCGAACCGGATGATGAAGTCCGCGTGGTCCAGGTACTCCAGCGGTCCCTTGACGGTGGTGCCCTTGTCCCGGTGCCGCTGCAGTTCGCGCCCCACCCATTCCGGGAAGCCCATGGACTGCGCGGCGTCCATGCTGGCGTGCACGCGCGCGTTGTCCTGCGCCCAGCGGTAGCGCGTGGGGTCGGCCGTGAACCGGCCCTTGCGCTTGAGGTATCGGCTGACGAGCAGGTCGTACGGATTGCGCACGCAGGTGAACTTGAACAGCCCGTCGAGCTGGGCACGGGTCATCAGCCCGTGCTCCTGCAGGTCGCGCCAGGTGGCGTGGTGCTTCTTGACGAGGATCGCGCCATCCTCGGCACGGATCTCGCGTTCCGGCATCGGCTGCCCCTCCAGCGATTCGAGCAAGGTGCGCGCGACCGCCTTGCTCGCCGTCTGCGGATTGGCGAAGAAGATGTAGCGATAGCGCGTCGAGTACACGGCCATGTGGCCCCCCCAGCTTGCGTCGTGGCTTCCGACCGTCCGTCACGGACGGCCTCCTATACTAGTTTTGCCCACCCCACTTCCCCAAGGCTCTCCCCCATGTTCACGTCCGAACGCCTGCTGCTCGTCGAACTCCACCGTGGCGGCAGTGCACGCGTGAAGAAGCTGCTGCAGGAGCTGGTGGGAGGCGACACGGACAAGGGCTCGCTCTACGCGGACGCCCTGGCCGAGACGGGCAAGCCGGTGCTGGGCCTGGTGTGCCACCCGCTGAGCTGGTACCTCGCCCTGTGGCGCAACGGCTGTGCCGGCAAGGGCGATCTGCACAAGCGACTGACCAGCGACGTGCGCTGGGGGCAGCTGCGCGCGCGCCTGAAGAACCGGGAGCCCAAGCCGGGGCAGACGGACCTGAAGCAGATCCCCGACGGCTGGGGACCGGAACGGGCGCGCGACACCTGGTATGCCGATGCGAACGACGTCCAGGCGTTCCGCGAGTGGCTGCAGGCGGTGCTGATGGAGCGCGGCATGCGCAAGCTGGTGGACCACGGCTGGGGCAGCTCGCCCATCGCCAAGTTCGCCGGCCTGATGACCTACCAGTACTTCAACCACTTCGTGCGCGGCGCCGAGAACATGGACAAGTCGGTGTCCTCCATGGAGGCCTTGCAGGCCCTGCACGCGGCGCAGGCGCTGCCCGCCCATTTCGTGCGGCTGGAGTCGCTGGGCAGCGACCTGCTGGCCGCGCTGGACGCGGCCGGCGTGCCGCTGACCGCCCCGCAGCGCGAACGTGTGGCCGCGTTGAAAGGCGGCGTCGCCGCCGAGCAGGAGGCCATCGAGCAGTTCTACGACGCCGAGGCGCGCCGGCTGGTGGCACGACGGGAGGCGTTCCTGTACGGGCGCCTCGGCTACGACATGCCGCCCGGCGCCGGGCCAGGCAAGAAGGCCAAGGCGCTGGCCCGGACGGAAGCCGGGCCAGCCGGCGCCACCGAGGACGCCATGGCGGACTCGCCAGCCGCCCCTGAGGCGCTGGCAGGCGACGCGGCAGGTGACACGCCTGGCCCCGTCGCGCCCACCGGCGACGCGGCACCCGCCGCCACCCCGCCGGCGCCCAAAGCGCGCAGGGCCGCCAAGCGGGCCACGCCGGAGGCCCCGCCTGCACCGGACACGCCCGCCGCGCCGCGCAAGGCGGCTCGGCGCCGCGCGGCAGCCACCGGCGCCACGCCATCCACCGCGGACAGCGACGCCTGAACGGCCTGCTCGCGGGCGGTCAGCCCGCGAAGCGGTAGCCGAAGCGCTCGAGGATGGGGGCGTACAGGCGCTCGACGACGGCCACGCTGGCGTCGTCGTAGTACTCGGTGTAGTTCTTCTTTTTCTTCTTCACCACCGGCGCCGCGGGCTCGCCCGCCTCCGCCCGGCCCTTGGTGATGTTGTGCACGATGATGGGCACCGGCTGAGCAATCCCGATGCGCCGCGTGAACTCGTCGAAGCCGTCCTGCAGCGCCTCGAAGCGGATGACATGGTCCGCATGCGCCAGGAACTCGAGCGGCCCGTTGCGCAGCTTGTCGATTTCCTCGTAGCGCCGGCCCAGCCAGCGCAGCCACTGCGGGAAGCTGTGCTCGCCGGCGGGCGCCTCATCGACGAGCCAGGGGAACTTGGCAGGGTCGCCACCGAACCGCTCGCAGTACTTGATGTACTTGCTCACCAGCTGGTCGAAGGGGTTGCGCACGCACGTGACCTTGAACAGCTCCGCGAGCTGCGCCTCGGTCAGCAGGCCGGCGGCCAGGATCTGGCTGTAGGTGGTGTGGTGCAGGCGAGCCAGCGTCTTGCCGTTGCGCGTGATCTCGCGGTCGGGCAGGGCCACGCCGCCCAGGCACTCGCGCAGCGTGAGCGCGATGGCCTTGCTCGCCGTCTGCGGGTTGGCGAAGAAGATGTAGCGGTGCTGCGCGGAGTAGACAGCCATGCAGGTTCCTTGCGGTGGGCGGCGTTCAGCGCAGCACGCCCGGGGTGCTCCACTGCGGCAGCCAGGCGGCGCAGGCCGACTGCACCCGCTCGATCTCCTCGGCCGTCATCACGGTGTGCGCGTCGGAGGCGCGGCGCTGGATCGCGTGCGACTTCTGCGCCGTGCCGTCCGCCTTGCTGCCGCTGGCCTCGGCCGCGACCATCTGCGGCACGAACTCCATGTCGGCGAACTCGCAGATGGCACGGATGGAGGCCTCCGGGTCGCCGATGAGCCAGTCGTACGGCGCCATGTACATCGACGAACCGTGCCGCGGGAGGGCTTCGTTGACCAGCCGCGTGAAGCGGTCGAACACGCCGATCATCTCGTCCACGCTCTTGTCGAGCCAGGCCGTCTTCTCGGGCGGCTCGCCCTCGGCCCGCGCCTTGGCCAGGCGCTTGCGGTACGAGGCCACGACGTCCACCGGGTCGCGGCTGCACACCAGGATGCGCGCCTGAGGAAAGATCTCGAAGATCAGGTCGAGCTTGCGCAGGTGCCCGGGCGTCTTCTCCAGCGGATGCCGATCGGGATACACCCGCGTGCCGGCGAAGTGGAAGAAGGCGCGGATGGCATCCGCCTCGGACAGCGGGCCGTGCTGCTGCTCATGGGGGCCCACCCATTCGCGCAGGGCCATGAGGTTGGGACGGCCCTTGAGGTAGGCGCGGGTGGGGAAGTGCACCGGATCTTCGTACGGCTGCCGGGGCCGCAGGAAGATGAAGGTCTCGCGACAGTTCGCGATGTCGAACATAGTGGGGTGCTGCGCGAAGGCCACCTGCAGCATCGACGTGCCCGAGCGGGCCAGGCCCACGATGAACAGCGGCCGGCTGCGCTGGCACCACGCCCGCACCTCGTCCAGGTCGAGGGCAGGGCCCGCCGGGGCATCGGCGCGCGGACGGCGGATTCGATCGAGGACGCTGCGCATGGTGCTGCCGATTCTAGGAAGCGGTCCGTCGGTTGGGGCACCGGCCGGCGCCCACGGGGCGCCGCGACGGGCTTCGAACTGGGGGCGTCGGGCGCTCAGGCCTTGAAGCGGGGGTAGCCAAAGGCCTCGAAGTCGTCCTGGTAGGCCTCGTACAGCGCCTGCTCGACCTCGGGTTCGTCGCGCAGCAGCTGCAGCAGCGCCTCGTCATCGGCGGCGCTCTTGTTCCGCTTCGGTGCGGCCTGCGCCTCCTCGGTGCGCTGCACCAGCCCCGGAATGGCGGCCTGGATCTGGGCCAGGTCGTCGTCCAGCGATTCCAGGTGCGCCACCCGGTTGACCAGCGGCTTGCCTTGCTCGTCGCACAGCCACTGCGTCTGCGACCACAGCAGGCGGTGGTACTGCTTGCGCTTGAGCTTGGGCGACAGCGCGAAGGTCTTGAAGTCGGGCATCTTCTCGATGAACTTCAGGCGATCCATCTCCTTGTTGCCGCGCCAGCGCTTCATGAAATGGAATGTGCTCTGGGCGCGGGCATAGGGATTGCGCACCACGCCGAACGAGTAATAACTGCTCCAGAGTTCGGCGCCCACGATGGCCCGGATCTCGCTCGCAGTGGCGTGCTTGGTCAGCCCGAAGCGACGCTTGAATTCATTCTGCAGCGCCTCGCCCAGCGCGGTGCCGCCGACCTCGAGATCGCGGTAGGTGCTGTACTGGCTGAAGAGCTCGGTGACCGATGTGCCCGCCGACTTGGGCACATGAACGAAGATGAATTTATGGGTATGGTTGACGATCACGACACTGGGCTCCAATGTGCAGTCACTGATAATAACGACAGCTCGGCGACGGCTGGCGCACGAAAGAAACATCGATGATCATTTCACTGAACAGACGCTACGTTTTCGTTCACATCCACAAGTGCGCGGGCACGAGCGTCGAAGTGGCGCTTGCGAAGGCGCTGCGGCATAACGACATCGTTCTGGGGTCCACCAAGAGCGGCGAGAAGTACCAGGACTTCTTCAAGCGGGCGATCGGCCTGAACAAGCACAGCACCGCGCTGGAGGCGCGCCAGTTCCTCGGCGACGCGCTGTACGACAAGTTCTTCAAGTTCGCCTTCGTGCGCCATCCCATCGATCGACTCCACTCGCTGTACTCCTACGCGCTCAAGCTCGCGCACGATGCACCGCTGTCCGACGAAGAGCAACGCACGTTCGATGCCCACGGCCAGTGGCCCGACCGCCCGCCCTTCCGCTACAAGGCGGTGGCCGCTGCGCTCGAGTGCAACTCGTTCAGCGACTTCGCCCTGCACCCGCTCACCTGGGCAGACGCGGGCGCGCAACCGCAATGGAAGAGCCTGTGCGACGCGAACGGCCAGCTGATCGTGGACTTCATCGGGAAGGTGGAGTCCATCGAGCAGGACTTCGCCACCATCTGCCAGAAGCTCGAGGTCAGCGTGCCGCTGGAAGTGCGCAACTCGAGCCACGACAAGAAGTCGGCCCTGGCCTTGTCGCCGCTCGCGCACTCCACGGTGTGCGAGCGCTTCGCGCGCGACTTCGAGCTGCTCGGCTACACGCCCGAGTGACGCCCTGCCCGCCTGGCCGCGCCACGCGGCGCGGCCGGGAGGCAGTGCATCACCACTCGGCGCCGGGCTCGTAGCCCAGCTTCTGCAGTGCGTCGGGGAAGCGCTCCTTGAAGGCGGCCTTCAGCTCGGGCGTGAAGGTACGCACCCACTGGCGGCCTTCACCGGAGCGGATGTGGTCGGCCGGGTCCGAGCCGGCGGCGCCACCGAACAGCGACAGCTCGCGCACGAACTTCAGCGCCATCTCCAGCCGCGGGCCCTCGAAGCCGAGGAACTGCATCATCGGCGTGAAGATCTTGAGGTCGCGGTCGACGATGAGGTCCTCGTACTTCGCCTCGAAGCACAGGTCCTTCATGCCGTAGTCCCAGCCCACCATCTCGCGGATGGTCTTGCCGCCGGTGTGGTCCATCTCGAAGACCAGCTTGTCGTGGTCCGTGGGCAGTGCGCTGATGGCCTGTCGGTAGCTCTTGCCGCCGAACTCCTTCTTGGGGTTGTTGGCCCACTTCTCGACCGTCTTCACGTGATAGAAGGCGCCGGAGATGACCACGTCGCGCGGGTCGCGGATGACGTGCACGGCCCGCACGCCGCGCTTGGGAAAGCGCGCCTTCAGGGCCTTGAGGTCCACCTTGCTGTGGTCCTGGAGGAAGATGTCCGCCTCCTGGGGCAGTTCCGCCTGCGACTTGGTGTGCAGGTTCAGCTTCTCGTGGCGCTTGATGGCGCGAAAGATGTTGGCCATCCAGACCGAGCCGGTCTTGTGGTGCGTGCAGACAACGATGAGCGGTGGTTTCATGGTGGACAGGGCGCAGCCGATGCGCCTTCAGCAAGCAGGAAAGCAAGAAGCGGGCGACGGGCGGCCAGGCCGGTGCCCGCGGCCACGACGTCCGTCAGATCACGGTCGTCTCGAGGTCACGGATCTCGTCGTAGTTGGTGATCACGGCCGACAGCGGCTCGTCGATCACCTTCTTCAGCGCCGGCTGGCGCTCGAACTGGTTCTCGACGGCGAGGAACGCGGCGACGCTGGTGCAGATCTCGGGGCGGAAGTCGCCCTGGTCGTCGAAGACCGATTCGTAGTCGATGGACAGCCGCTGGCTGTCTTCGAAGGCCTGGTCCACCGTGTCGGCCGCCCGCTTGCGCTTCTTCATGGACGACAGCACGGTGTTGCGGTCCACCGTCACCGGGCGCTTGTCGGGCAGGCTGGCGTCGCCGCTGGCGGGCTGGTGGTAGCGGCCGGTCTGCACGGCCACGAGGTTGGACACCACGGAATAGAAGTGCTGGCGGCGCAGGTGGATCACCTTCAGCCGGCTGCGCTTGATCAGCCGCAGCATGGGCGGGTTCGTGAAGGGCAGCTGCCAGGCGTCGGAGATCAGGTTCAGGTGTTCGTACTTGATGTCCAGGAGCGCGATGCCGTCCGCGTCCTTGGGCACCTGGCTGGCCACGTACTGCAGGAACAGCTTGCCGTGGTGCTCCGGGAAGACCAGGTCGGGGTTGGCGGCGATGCGCTCGCGGAAGTACTTGAAGAAGCCCTGGGGGTTGTTCGAGTTGAAGATCTCGCCGCGGTCGCGCACGCGGGGGTGCGAGGCCAGCATGCGGCGGAACACCGTGGTGCCCGAGCGCACGCCGCCCATGAAGAACACGATGCGGCCCAGCATGTCCTCGCTGATGGGGTCGTTGGCCGGTCGGTTGTTCTGCTTCATGCGCGAGGGCTCCAGGGCGTGTCGGGTTGGAACGGGCGGCGCGTCGGGCGAAGCCCGGCGGCGAGTGTAAGGGGGCTACCGCAGCACATTGTTCATCGAGATGGCCTTCCAGACGTGGTTCCATCCCGCGTCGCTGCCGTAGCGTGACGCTTCTTCCACGGGGGCACGGCCGGTCCAGGCGGGCAGCTGCTGGCCCAGAGTCGTGACGAGTTCGGTGACCGCCCACAGCCCGGGCACCGGCGGCACCACGACGGGCACGTGGGCACGCCGGAAGGTCTCGCGCACGATCTCGAGCCCCGGCGCATCACCCGACAGGTCGAGCAGGGCCAGCGGCAGCGGGCGCAGCAGGCGGAACCGGCCGAGCAGCGTGCCGGCCGCCTGCACGCGCAGCGTGTCCGAAGGCAGCGCGCCCGCAGCGCCGGCGGGGCACTCCCCGTCGTCGTCCGGCAGCACCACCTTGCAGGCGGGCCAGTCCGGATGGGCCGCGTCCAGCGCCTCGGCCATCAGCTCGGCGAGCTCGCGCTGGTCGGCGCGCGCCAGGATCCACACGCGCCGCGGCCCCGCCTCGGCGTGCAGCAGCCAGGGGCGCCAGCGCCAGAAGGGCACCGTCAGGCGCGTCGCCTGCGGCACCGCCGGCACCGGTGGCGCCAGGGGATGGCTGTCCAGCAAGGTCACCTCGTGGAACTGCCGCGTCAGCCTGTCCACGTCCTGCGCCAGCACCTCCGGCTGCAGCATGCGCAGGGTGTCCAGGCGCACGAACAGGGGCAGGCGCGAGGGCTGCGTGCCCAGCTCGAGCATCTCCGGGCCCAGGCGGGTCACCCACAGGGTGAGCCGGCTGTACGCGGCCAGCACGTCCTTGAGCGGCGCGCGCACCGCCGACAGGCCCAGCGACCGGGTGCCCGCCCGCTCCGCGGGGTGGGAGACCACCAGCTTGCAATCGCTGGCCATGCCGTGAAAGGCCTCGAACAGGGCGTTCTGGTTCGTGGGCAGCCGCTGGTCGAAGTGCAGCACCACCTGCGCCAGGTGGCGCATGAGGTTCACGGTCTGGAAGATGTGCTCGCGGTAGGGCGAGTCGAGCTCGAAGAACTGGCGGTCGACCGTGACGACCACGGTGGGCTGGTCCACCAGCCGCCGCAGGGTGTCGTCGAACGCCGCCTTGGCCTGCGCCCGCACGCGGGCATAGGTGTGCTCGGTGCTTTCGGTCAGCGCGTCCAGCCGCGAGGTGTCGAAGGCCACGTCGCAGCAGACCTCCGCGACCTCCTCCATCGTGCGGCACTGGTGCCAGGGATGGCGGGTGGGAATGCCCTCGAGGGCGTGCCCCATGGCCACCAGCGGCATGCCGGTGGCGAAGGCCTCCACGGCCTTGATCTTCAGTCCCGTGGAGAAAGCCAGCGGCACGATGACCAGGTCCACGTCGCGGTAGAACTCGTCGGTCGTGTCGACCGGGCCGAGCAGTTCCACGCCAGGCAGGCCCTGCAGGTCGGGCAGTTTGGTGCACATGGCGCCGACAAAGCGGATGACCACCGGGGCCTGCCGCCGGGCGATGATGGGCAGCGCCACCTGCACGAAGGCGCGCGCATTGTTGACGTTGATCGCGTTGCCCGAGCCCAGCATGCCGATCACCAGCCGGCCTTCGTCCTCCGGGCGGCGCACGCGCGGCACCCGGGTCTCGGGCTCGATGTGCGGCACGGTGATGCAGGGCGTCTGGCTGATGGAGCGGTAGAAGTCGCGCTCCTCGTCCTTGATGGCCCACACCAGCTGGGCGCGGTCGAGCGCGATGGCCTCCTGCTCCTGCGTGGTGTAGAAGAACTCGGGCGCGATGCCGTGGCGGCCCAGCAGCTGGCGGCGGCCGGTGAACTGGTCGTGCGTGTCGAGGATCTTCAGGGTGTTGGCCGGCGCCACCTCGAACGCCTTGCTCATGTAGGCGTAGTTGACGATGAAGGCGTCGTAGCGGTGGCGCTTGAACAGCCAGCGCAGGTGCTCGCCGATCGCGTCGTCCCACCACTCGTCGATGAGGTAGTCCTCACCGGCCGGCTGGGTGTAGGTATGGCGACTGGGTGGCACCAGGTGGAAGCTGTCCCACTGCGCGGCCATCTCGCGCACGAGGTCGTCGGGCAGGAACTCGAACCACCATTCCTGCGGGTAGTACACGAAGTGGACACGCGCGCCGCGGCGCTGCAGCTCGCGGCAGACGGCGTAGATGCGCTTGCGGTTGCCCTGGTCGACCGGCGCGGTGGGCGTGGGCGACAGCACGAGGATGTCGCCGCCGAGCAGGCGCACCTCCGCGCGGGCGAGCGCGTCCAGCCACTCGGCAGGATCGTCCGCGGGCGCCGCGGCCGGCACCTCGCCGGCGGACCCCGGTGCACGCTCCGACAGGACGTCGGCCCGCTGGTTCATGAGACGGTGGCCGCCTCGCCGCCTGCCGACGGCTCGCTGCGCGGACGCGCCGCAGGGCCGGACGGATCGCGGCCGTGCTCCATGGCGCGCCGCCAGGCGTCCACCTCGTCCGCCGTGGCCTCGCTGACCGTCAGCCGCAGGAACGGCACGCCGAGCTGGCGGGTGGCGGTTTCCTCGGCGTCCACCGGCGCGGCGCTCAGGCGCGGCGCGATGAAGCTCAGGCGCGTGAGCCCCAGCGTCTCGCGCGGGAAGAGCATGCCCTCGAACTCCAGCACGCGGTGGCCCTGACGCTGCAGCAAGGGCAGCGTCTGCTCGTCGCTGCTGGCGCGCAGTCCCTGCGCGTGTTCCGCGCCCCACAGGGGCAGCTGCATGACGAAGCGCAGCGGCACCGTGCGGTCGAGGTGGGCGTCGAAGTGGAAGGCCTGAGTCGGCCCGGTCCAGCGGAACGCGTTGCCCACCCCGTCGCGCTCGAGGCCGTGGAAGCCGTGGTCGGGCGCCATGGGCATGCCGGCCTCGACGGTGAGCTGGCGGCGCCCGGCGTAGTCCATGCGCGCCTGCGGCAGGAGGATGTCGCGGCTCTTCTGCACCAGCACGACGGTCTGCAATTGCGTCTGCAGTGCCGCCAGCTGTTCCTGCAGCTGCGCCACGGCCACGCGCTGCGCGGCCAGTTCACGCGCGAGCGCGTCCAGTACGTTTTGCTCTCCCAGCTCCTCCCGGATCTCGCGTGCGAGTGCCTTCAGCTGGGACGCCTTGTCATCGTCGGTCATGTCTGCCTGGCCTGATTGGAGGGCCTGTGCATCTTCGCACGCAAGTGTTCAGCCGCGCGCCCGTGCGTCCCTAGGTTGGATGACGCGGGGGCGAACGCCCTCGCGCGCATCAGACGCGGGCGGACAGCCAACGGAAGAGTCGGTCGACCTGACCGTCGTACTCGGCGTCCAGCGCCCGACGGGTGTCGGCCGCCTGGGCGCTGAGGCGGGCGATCAGCTCGTCGGCGCCCCGGGCAGGGAAGCCGTCGAACATGTACTCGGTCATCGCCTCGACGCTGTCGAACATGGGCAGCTGCCACAGGTGCGTCAGGCCCTGCGCGCCGGGCAGCGTGGTCAGCACCGGCTTGCCGTAGCACAGGGGCTCCACCGTCTTGATCTTCAGCCCCGTGCCGCCCACCATGGGGTTGATGGCGATGTCGATGGCGTCGTAGAAGGTGTGCAGCTCCTGCACGAAGCCGAGCTTGATGACGCCGGCGCCCTCGCGCACGTGGCGGCACACGCCGCCCGCCACCACGATGGGGTGCGGGAACGGCACCCCCCGGGCCTGCAGGCGCGAGAGGAACTCCGCCATGCTGAGGATGTTCCAGTCGTTGCCGCTGCCCAGGTAGCCGAAGGTCAGCGGCCGCTGGCCTTCGGGCGGCGTGAACGGCCGCAGCGCCGGCTCGACATACGGCAGGTACAGGATGTTGCGGTGGCCGCGGCCGGCCAGCTCGGCGGCCTCTTCCTTCTGAATGGCCAGCGCGGCGTCGGCACGGCGGATGGCCACGTCCTCGTCCGCGTAGGTGGTGCTGAACCACTGCGGCTTCATGCCGGCGGCCGTGTACTTCTCGCGGCGCTCGCCGAAGATGTCGTGCGTGTCGAGCACCTTGACCACGTCGCTGCCGAACTGCTCCAGCAGGGGCGAGTACCAGACGTAGTTCACATGCACCACGCTGTAGCCGCGCAGGCGGTGCATGTCGCGCGCGGCCGCCTCCAGCCCGCGGTCGTACCAGTCGACGATGCGGCACACGTGGCCGGGCAGGATGTGCTTGGGGGCCCGCGAACGCACCACGTTGACGCGCCCGAACTCCGCCGCCAGCGCATGCGAAAGCGCGGGGTCGAAGCCTTCCTCGTTGTGGTACAGCAGGTCGACCTCGAAGCCACGGCTCTTGTACAGCCGCACCAGCTGCATGATCCGGCGGGCGTTGCCCTGGTCGGCCGGCACCAGCCGGTTGAAGGTGACGACCAGCACGCGCGGCGCCGCGGCGCCGCTGGGCAGGAACTCGCCCGGTGCGGTGGGGGTGGACAGGTCCATCAAGAGGCCTCCACGGTGAACTCTGCCGCGCCCACGTCGCAGAAACCGTCGCCCGGCACGGCGTCGCGGGGCAGGGACAGGTGCAGCAGGGCGTCGCGCCCGGGGGGCACGCCGGGCAGCGACATGCGCAGGAAGGCACCGTGCTCGGTGTAGTCCACCGCGTCGGGCTCCAGCCGCCGGTCGCCCACCGCGATCTCGCCGCCCTCGATGCGGGCGCGCACGTTGCGCAGCAGCAGCCGCACGCGGGACGGCGCGGCCCAGGGCAGCAGCAGGGACGCCAGCCCGCGGCTGTTGAACAGGGCGCGACCCTCGTTGGCCACGTGGTGCGCGAGCGTGGGCGCACTCGCCGCGACGAGCAGCACGGGATCGATGCGCAGGCGCAGCTGGACCCGACCCGGACCGAGCGCTTCCACGTGCAGATCCGCTTGGCGTGAGCGGCTGAGCTGGTGGGCCAGCGCCACGGCACGTTCGGTGTCGCACAGGCCCGCCGGGCCCACCAGGCCGGCCAGCCCGGCACTGGCCATGGCGCGGCCCGCACCGGCCTCGACCGGCTGCAGGGCGGCCTGGCGCACCAGGCCATCGAAGGCCGCCCAGCCGGCCAGGCCGGCGGCGCCGTACACGAGCATCGGCACCTTGGCAGCCACGGCGTGCGCGGCCAGGCCGGCCAGCACCTGGGCGGTGGTGCGTGATGCCGGCACCCCCACCAGGCACAGGCCCGCGCGGCGCAGCAGGCGCACCGCCTCGGCGGGCTGCTGGTCCGCGGCGATGCGGGGCCGCCATGCCGGCTGGCCATGGGCCACCTGGACATGGTCCACGTAACGCAGGGGGCCGGCGTGGATCCAGCCGAGCGGCCCTTGTGATTCCAACAGGGGCAGCACCCGCATGCTGTCGGTGAGCACCACGGGTGCGCCCGGGCCGCCCTGGCCGCTGCGCACGGCGTGGGTGGCGAAGATGTCGGCCCAGGCCTCCACCGCGCTGGCCTGCACGGGCGCGGCCACGGGCGCAGGCGCGCCGGGCAGATCGAGCCAGCTCATCGCACCACCTCCCAGGCCTCGTCGAGCAGCTGCCGCACCTGCGGGTACAGCGCCGCCGGGCTGAGCGTCTGCGCGCGCTGCGCCTCCACGGCGCGGCGGGCCGCGCGCTCCACGGGCGTGGGCAGGCCGGCGCACAGCGCCACGATCTGCCGCGCCAGCTCGTCGACCAGGTGCGGCCCCACGGGCGCCTGGGCGATGAGCGGGCTGTCGAACTCGGGGTAGGAGCCGATGTCGACCGTGACCACCCGGCCACCGCCCATCACGGCGCGCGGCAGGATGCCGGAGGTCTCGCCGTACGTCGGGTAGCGCAGCACGAAGGACAGGTCAGCCCGGCCGAGCAGGATGTCGAGCTCGCGGGCGTCGAGGTAGCCCGTGACGCGCGGGCCGTCGCCGTCCGGCCAGAGCTGGCGGATGCGGTCGGACACCGCGTACTCGCTGGGGCGCTCCTCGCCCGCGAACAGCAGCTTCAGCCGCGGCAGGCCGGGCTTGACGCGGGCATAGGCCACCAGCACCTCGTAGAGCATCTTGTTGCCCGTGAGGAAGCCCGGCACCAGCAGGACGATGTCGTTCGGCTCCACGCCGAAACGCTGCAGCACCTCGGCGGTGTCCGGCGCCTGCGGCGCGGGCGGCAGCACGAAGTGCGGAATGCGCGCGAGCGGCCGGCCATGCTCGGCCCCGAGCGGCACGTCGAAGGCGCCGCCGCGGAAGCGGGCCTCGGCATAGCGGCTGTGCAGCATGAGGCCGCGGGCGGACGCGGCAATGCGGCGCACCATCAGGCACTCCTGGTAGAGCAGGCCGGGGGTGCGGCCCAGCGAGCCGTCGCGCGCCACGAAGTCGGCCGGCACGTCATAGCCGGTGTCGCGCACCCACTGATGGAACATGCCGTTGGCCCGCTCCGCCTGCAGCGTCACCTGGTGCAGGTAGAACAGCGACACGTCGTGCACCACCACCACGCCGGGGAACCGGTGCAGGTGGTCCAGCATGTAGGCGCAGTCGCCGTTGTTGCCGACGTTGTAGAGCACCTGTGCGCCCGCCTCGGGCTGGCGGGCCAGGAAGGCCGCCTCGTCGATGACGGTGCAGGGCACGCCAGCCAGCGCCTCGGCACTGTCCTTGGCGCGGCCGGCCTCGGCCACGAGGCACAGGTCGAAATCCGCCCCGAGCATGGGCAGGTACTCGACGATGTAGTCCGCCAGCCCGTTGCGCTGCGGCGGCAGGGGAGAGAACACGTAGAGCCGGCGGCGCGGGGCGGTGCGCAGCGCCGTCGCCGGCCGCACGACCGGTTCGTCGAAGTTGAGCACGGGCAGTCCTTCGCTGGAACGCCGTCAGGCCTGGCCGGCCGACGCCGGCAGGGTCGCCGGCCGGGCCGCCGCACGGCTGCCCGCGGCGGCCTGGGTGCCGCCGGGCGCCGCCGGCCGGGCGAGCCATTCGCGCTCGAAGTTGGTGCGCTGCATCGTCATCATCTCGGAGCAGATGTTGACGATCTCGCTCTTCAGCAGCGCCAGGCGGGCAGGCAGCGCCTCGGGGTTCTGGGTGAGCACCAGCCGCTTGAGGAAAGCCACCTCCGCTTCCAGGGCGGCCAGCTTGCGGTCGGCCTCACCCAGCGTGGACGCACCGATCTGGATCGGGTAGCTGCCCAGGGGCTGGCCATCCGGCCCGCACACGCTCACCTGATTCGCGCCGTCGACCAGGCGGTCGATGCGCACCGGGATGGAGAAGTGGTGCACGCGGCCATCGGCGGCGGATTCGTAGAACGCCAGCGGCTCGGGCGCCTGGTCGTTCAGGCGCGCCAGCAGCGCCGGGCGCTGCGCCACGCCATGCAGGTTGATCACGGCGCCCTGCAGCGCGCCGCCGCTGAGGCCGTGGAAACGCACCTGGTACAGCAGATCGACAGGCGCGCCGTCGGTCAGCCGCAGCAGCTCGTGCAGGCCCTGGATGGTGGTGGACAGCACCTGGCCGCCGCGCGAGGTGCGCACCTCGAGCGACACCGCCGCCTCGCCGACATGGGCGGGCAGCAGGCCGGCCTGCGGAATGCGCAGCTCGAACGCCGAGTGCTCGCGAGACGGCAGGTTCAGGCCCGACAGGTCGCGCGCGAAGTCGAAGACGGAGAGGTTGGCCACGGCGGACGCCACGCAGCGGCCGTCGAGCCACAGCTGCACCACGTCGAAGGCCAGGGCGTCGTCGGCCGGCACCGAGAAGCCGATGATGCGGCCGTGGCCCCAGTCGATGCGGGCCTGGGCCAGCGGCACGCCACCGATGGCGGACGGATCGTTCACGTCGGAGGGAAGCATGGGAAGGACCTCTCGGCGCGGGCTTTAGGGAGCGGTTTCGAAGACGCTGGAGATCACTGGCGCCTCGCTGGGCGGCGTGACCACGACACTGGCCGTCAGGCGCCGGACCTCGAAACTGCCACGGCCCACCGGGTTGAAGAACAGGTGGAAGTCGAGCGCCGTGGTCTGCGACGGGTCGAGCATGTCGATGGCGAAGCTGTCGGCGGCCAGCTGGCCCGGCTGCAGCTGCAGCACGCGTTCGCTCCAGTGCTCACCCACCTTCCACGCGCACTTGGCGTGCAGGCCCGGTGCCGGCGTGCCACGGACCTCGACGGCCAGGGACAGGCGGGCCGGGCCGGCCGGCATGTCGGCCAGCAGGCTGCGGGCATCGAGCACGACCGACAGGAAGCTGCCGTCGTAGTCGGCATGGTTGACCACCAGGGCGTAGGGCTCGTCGGCGCCGCGCGGCTGGCTCACCTGGATGAGCTGGATGAAGCCGTTGCGGTAGTCGCTGTACAGCGCGGTGTCCGGGCCGATGCGGAAGCCCGAGGCCGGGTTGCTCGCGGCGGCCGTGGAACTGGGCAGGCGCAGCCATGCCGGCGTCAGGCTGCGCTCGGCGGTGCCCTCCTCCTGCCCGGCCAGGGGCGACAGGCCCACCGGCGCGCCGGAGACATCGTGGCCGGCGACCAGCTGGCAGAGCTGGTCGATGGTGTCGTTGAGCTGGCCACGCAGGGCCTGCAGCTGCAGGGTGAGGCGGTGCACCTGTTCGTGCCGCTGTGCGTCGATGGGATGTGCCATGGAGATGACTGCTGCAAGAGTGGGGCCCGGCGGGGCATGCCCGCGCCGTCCGGGGAGCGGCGCACACGGCGCCGGACGATGTTAGCTGGCTGACTGTGACGCCTTGGCGGCCTGCCGTGCGCCTGGAACTTTGTTTGAAATGGGCCCGGCCGTCTGCTCGGCCGCGGGCTCCTCGTAGCCGTAGCGCCGGCGGCCGGTGCCGCACAGCGTGCGCACCAGCACCTGCTCGTCGTCCGACAACCCGCCTTCGGCAGGGCGCGCCGCGGGCTGCCATTTCAGCCCGTCGAACCACGGGGCCTCGAAGGGCTCGTCGACAAAGCTCAGCAGCAGCCGCAGCTGCTGCTGCGGGTCGCGCAGGAGATCCTCGTAGCGCAGTTCGTAGACGCGCGCCGGGAAGGCGCGCTTCAGCCCGCTGGCGATCTGCACGGCTTCGTTCCAGCAGGCGCAGGCGGCGGTCAGGGGCTCCGCCCGCCCTGCCCGCCCGGCGCGCAGGCTGGCCACCACGTCGGTGGGTTCGCGCACCACGTGCACGAACTTGGCGCGCGGCATGCTGGCGGCTGCGAGCAGCGCGCCATAGATGTTCTGCGGCGTGGCGTCGAACCAGCGGCGCGCCGTCGGCTTGCGCCGCTGCTGGAACAGCGCCATGTAGCGGTTGTAGAGCTCCGCGCGCGAGGTGCACTGCCGCAGCAGGGTCGCGAACTCGGATTCCGTGATGCCGTCCCGTTCGCGGTGCGCCTGCAGCACCGGGTTGGACAGCAGCAGGCGAAACAGCGGCTCGGTGCCGAACGCCTCGGACCAGCGGAAGAAGTGCGTGGGCTCGGGGCTGGCCAGGCCGGGATGGTGCTGCAGCGTCGAGCGCAGCACCCCCACGCCGGAGCGCACGCAGCCGACGACGAAGAAGGGGGCCGGGCGCAGGCCGGCGCCTTCCGGCGACGCGGCAGCGTCCCGTTCGGGCAACGGCAGGGGCGGAACGTCAGGGTCACTCATGGTGGCAGGGGGTCAGGACACCGCCGCAGGAAGCGTGCCGGGCAGCGGACAGGCCGCTGCGCGGGCCGGGCCGTGCGGCGGATGGCCGCGTGTGCGGGCCGGGCGGGAACCCCGTGGGCTGAGGCGTCCTGTGGGAGATCGTCACGACTGCATTCCTCGATTCGCCGCCAGGCGCCAGGCGGAGCGCGGCAAATGTACCGCAGCGATTTGCGCCTCCGCCGCCCGGCGCCCCCCCGGTTCGTGGGGTGGGCAAGCGCTGCACGCGCGCTGTGGCGACGGGGGCGCTAGCGCGCTTTCGCGCTGCCGCGCCGCACCGCGCGCGTCACCCGCTCGGCGTCGAACTCGGGTGGCGGCTTGCGGCCGGGGCGGTAGCCCAGCTCAGCGTAGTCGGCCGCGTAGATGCGGTCCAGACATGCCTGGATCTCAGGTGTGACAACCTGCTCGAACGGGTAGGCGGCAGCAGGGTGCCGCCAGGGCCGGAACTGCAGGTCGGGCAGCCGGCGCGGCACGCACCGGTGCATGACCCAGGCCATGTCGGAGGCGAAGTCCTCCACGCGGCCGACAAATCCGATCTTCACGTGGCGGCGAAAGCGCGCCAGTTGCGGCGCCTGTGGCGCCCAGTGCAGGTCCTGCCGGATGGAGGTCTGGCCGGCGAGGTTGGCCTCGACGAAGCGCAGGAAGGCGAGGAAGTTGTCCTGCTGCTGCACCAGCGTGGCGGCCTGCCCGGGGGCGGGCGGCCGCAGGCCCCAGTCACGCACCAGCGACTCGCGGATGGCCGTGAAGCTGTGCGGGCCGGAGTGCATGAGCTTGTCGTTGAAGCACGCATAGGCGCGCACGCCCGGGTCGCGCACGAAGGTGAAGACCAGCGCCCCGGCAGCGACCTGGCGGTCGAACAGGCCCTGCACCGCGGGCGCCGCCTCCTGGCTGCGCGCCAGCCCGGGGTGGGCATAGATGGCGCTCGGGTCGGCCGCATAGCGGCCGGTGAGCATGAAGAGCAGGTGGTTCTGGATCGTGGTGCTGGCCGCCTTGGGGACGTTCAGGTACACCAGCGGCAGCCGCTCGGCGGTGACCATGCCCGGCGGCCAGCGCCGGCCGCGCACCACCGGGGCGAACTGCGGCAGGGCCGGCAGCGGCGGCAGTTCGGCGGCGGCCGGCTCCACCAGCTCGTCCCGGCGCACGCCGGCGGCGGCCTTCGCGGGCAGGTGGCGCAGCAGCGCCGACGCGTCCAGCCGGCCCAGCGCGGCCAGGACGGCCGGGTGGTCCGGACGGATGGCCAGGGCGCGTTCCAGGCAGCGCACCTGGCGCGGCACGTGCAAGCCCCGGCGCGACAGGCGCAGCCAGTACTCGGGCAGCTGCGCCCGGGCGCGCGCCATGTCGCGGAAGGTGGCCGCGTCCAGCGTGCCCTCCAGTGCCTTGTCGAACACGCTGCCCAGCAGCGAGAGCGACTGCAGCGTCTGCGCCGTGGCGTGGCCACCGAAGGGCAGGCGCAGGTCCACGCGGTTGTGGCGTGGCAGGCGCTGGGCGTGCAGGCGGTCCTTCAGGTGCCAGGGGTCGTAGCACACGTAGACACGCGCCGCGGTGGCCGCGCCATCCGCGCCGTCGATGAAGTCGCCCTTCCAGGCCGCTGCGTGGGCCCCCGCGAAACGCTGGTCGAACCACACGCGCTCCGGCGCGAGCGTGGACTGCGGGTTGAGGGCCAGCACCGTGCAGCCCGGCGCCACCGCCGACAGGGCCAGGGCGGCATAGCCCCCCATCGAGGGGCCGTAGAACATGACGCGTTCGAAGCGCTCGAACCAGCCCTGCGCCTGCAGACGGCGGAACAGGCGGTGCAGCGCCGGGTTGCGGTACCAGTCCGAGGCCACGCGCTTGACACCCAGGATGGTGTGGCCGCGGCGGGACAGGAAGGCCTCGCCCCAGACGGGGCGGTCCAGGCCGATGGCCGGGCCTTCGTCGGCCGCCGGCTCGAAGCTGACCACCAGGGCGCCGCCGTAGGTGCCGGGCATGAGCTCCACCCGGTGGTTGCCCAGGGTCAGCCCGGTGCGCCGGCCGGCCAGCACATCGGCCATGAAGGCCTCCACCTCCGGCGTCGCCGCCGTCGCCGTCACCGCGTTCATGCGTGCACCTCCCGTGCGATCACTTCCGCCACCCGCCGCAGCAGCGGCCAGTGCGCCACCAGGCCGGGCGTGTGGGACTCGCCGGTGAAGACCAGCCGCAGCAGCGTCTCGTCGTCCAGCACCGCCTCGCGCGACCCCGCGCCGGCGAAGGCGAAGACCTCGTTCGCCCGGTCCAGCACGCCGATGCCGTCGTGGAACAGGGCCTCGTGCGCCACCACCATCACCGGCAGGCCGCGACGCGCCAGCTCCGCGTCCATCCAGCGGGCGTTGGCCTGCTGGGCGTGCACGAAGCTGCGCACGGCGTCGTCGGTGGCCCGGTCGGCCGGCAGCGTGGGCGGGGCGCCACGCAGGGCCCCGTCGCGCACGGCCTGGACCTCGGTCTGGGACCAGGCGCCGCAAGCCTGCGCGACCCACAGCGACAACAGCCGCGCCGCCTCGTCGCGCCGGCCGACGCGCAGCACGCGGTAGCCGGCCGCCGCCAGCGCGTCGAGCACCAGCGCATTGAAGGCCCACGACTCGGCCTCGTGCAGGTGCAGGAAGAACACGCCGTCCTCCAGGGCCTGGGTCAGCCCGGGCAGCAGCACGTCGGCGGACGCATCGGCGTGGAACCGGCGCGACCACTCCCCCAAAGGAGCCTGCCAGGCGAAGGGCTGCACGCCCAGGTCGCGGGCCGGCACATGCGCGGCCAGCAGCCGGTAGACGAAGTGGGCACCGCAGCGCGGGCGACCCAGCACCACGCAGCGGTCGTGGCGGGAAAGGCGTTCGGTCATCGTCGACAGTGTCAGTCGGCCAGGTGGCGCGAGGCGCCCAGCGCATCGCGGGCCAGCGCCTCGGAGCCGAGGTGGTGGCGGGCGGCGTCGACGCGGCTGGCCGCGGAGGCCAGCGCGGCCAGCACCGGGTCCGTCGGCCGTTCACGCGCCAGGTCGGCCAGTGTCCAGGACTGGCAGGCGGGCTGCTTCTCGGCCACCGCCGCCGCGAAGTGCTCCTGCGGCAGCCACTTGGGCGACAGCGCCGCCTCGAGGGTGGCGGCGAACACGGGGCCGTCCGTGGCGGCGTTGAGCGCCCGCAGCGCGGCCTCGGCCCGCTGCAGCTTGCCCAGGCCGGGCGGGTCGCAGTGCACCAGCGTGGCGTTGCTGTCCCAGAGCACGAACTCGCGCGTCCAGGACGGCACGCCCGCGTCCAGCGCGAACGCGGTGGGCCAGCGGCTGTCGAGGTTGGCCAGCTCGTACAGGAAGGCGCCCGGGTCGTAGTCGCGCCGGGCCCGCATGCCGGCCTGCACCCCGCGCACGGGGCCCTGCCCGCTGGCCGGCACCAGCGAGGCCGGGTCGAAGACGAAGTCCAGCAGCGGCAGGCCGGGTGCCGCCTCGCGCGCGGCCGCCAGCAGCGCCAGCAGGTAGCTGCGGGACGACGCGTGCAGGACGTAGTAGGGACGCCGGTTGAAATCCATGAAGCCCCGCCAGGCGTCCTGCGACGAGCCCACGGTGGCCCGCGCCGCCTTGACCGTCAGCGCATGCGCCAGGAAGCGCTGGTAGTCGTTGGTCGGGCGCCCGACATGGTTGAAGTAGCTGAAGTCCTGCTCGACCCCGGCCACGCGCTCGTCGATCTGCCGCTGCAGCGCCACGGCCTGCGGGGCGACCTTGCGGGCGAAGAAGAAGGGCTGGCGCGCCAGGTGGCCGGCATGGCCGTTGTCGAGCACCAGCGGCCGGCCCTGGCCGTCGAACTCGTAGTAGGTGAGGTGGTGGCCCGCGATCAGGGCCGGGCGCTGCTCGGCCGCCACCAGCGTCTGCAGGGCGAACTCGTCGGGGATCCACGAGCGGGCGAAGAAGCCGCGCAGCGCCGGCTCGTCCAGGCGGGCGGCCACGCGCCGGGCCGTCTCCCGCGTCAGGGCGAACCACTGCGAGCCGAAATGGATGCGCAGCCCCTCGGGCATGGCGCGGCGGATGCCGAGGCGGCGCTGCCAGCGCGTGGTGCGCTCGAACCAGGCGCGGTGGGTGCGGAAATTGAAGGGGAACCAGTACTGGTAGCGCTCCTGCTCCAGGCCGCCCTTGACCCAGCTGCGGTGCTGCACGTCCACGGCCTGGATGAAGTCCATGCCTCGGCGCCGCCGCAGGTACGCCTGCAGGCTCGCCAGCGGCCGCACCGGCGTGCAGCTGCCGCTGACCAGCACCAGGTAGTCGGCCGCGAAGCCGTCGTCCGCGAGCGCCGCCTTCATCAGCCGGTGGGTCGCCTCGACCAGGGAGTAGTCGCCCCAGCCGCAGGCCACCCGGTCGGGCAGCAGCCGGGCCGCCACGCCCTCGGGCACCAGGCGCTCGAGCTGGCCGAGTTCGTCGGCGCCGCGGCGGGCGTCGTAGTGGATGTACAGCCTGACGTCGTCGCTGCGGTAGAACGGCGAGGCGAGCCGGGGCGCCAGCCGGGCCGGCGCCTCGTGGCAGAGCATCAGGACGGCGATCTTCATGGCCGCCCGCTCAGAACCAGGTGCCGCATTGCATGAACCCCAGGGACTGCATCTGGGCGCTGCCGGCGTAGCGCACCGAGATCTGCGGGTCGTGCAGCACCACGTCGCCGGCGTCCAGGTAGGCGCGGTACTCCTGGCTGCCGGCGTAGTGCTCGCGGCGCTGCAGTTCCTCGGCCGCCTTCTCCTGCAGCAGGCTCACGTACTTGAAGTGGAACAGCACGCCCGACACCGCCTCCGGGTTGTCCAGCACGGTGCAGTTGGCCGCCGGCTGGTTGAGGTGGTGCGTGGACGAGAGATAGCGCCAGCCCGCCTGCCAGCGCACCAGCGGCACCTTGTTGAGGGCGGGCGCCTGGTGCGGCACGCCCGCGAAGAAGCGCCGCATCCGCACGCCACCCTGCACCCACACGCTGCGCAGTTCCTCGTTGAAGCGCTGGGTGAGGTTGAAGCGGTCGAACCACGGGCACAGCGCGAACGGGTCGGCGCCCGGCTGCAGCCGGGTCTGGCTCAGCCGGCCGGCACCATAGGCGTCCACCATCACGGTGAACAGGCTGGGCTGGCCGATCATGTCCAGGTGGTCGGTGAGGCTGGCCAGGCCGCGCTCCTCGCAGTACGGGTAGACGAGGAACTCGTCGGGGTCGACCGTGAGGCACCACTTGCCGACCCCGTGGGTGGCAAGCAGGTGGTTGCACCAGTCCATGCCGAAGTTCGAGGCCTTGTAGCTGCCCGCGGCGCGCCACACCGAGCAGTCGGGTTGCGCCGCGAGGTAGTCCGCCAGGCCGTCGCCGGATTCGTTGTCCAGCACCAGGAAGTGCGCCACGCCGAGGCGGCGGTAGTAGTCCAGGAAGGCCGGCATGCGGGGCATCTCGTTGCGCACGCAGCACACCAGCACGCACCAGGCGCGCGCGATCTCGGCCTGTCGCACATGCACCGGCGACAGCTCGCCGGCATGCACACGCAGCCGGCGACGGGCCTCGCGGTCGGCGCGCGCCAGGCTCATCGCAGCTGCGAGGGGGCGTACAGCCCCTCGAGCAGGCGGTAGTCCGGCGCGCACAGCTCGACCAGGCGGTCGAGCACCTTGGGGGGCACGTCCTTGACGGAGATCTTGGGTCCGCCGCGCTGCGAGTGCGGCAGGCCGAGCCGGTGGCCGGTGAGGCGCTGCAGGTCGGCCACCAGGTCGTCCAGGCGCTCGAAGGTGTACACCTTGTCGAAGGCCGACAGCGGCGCGGTGTACTCGCTGACCGGCCGGAAGTGGTGGTCGATCGTCGGCACGCGGCGGTAGAGCTCGAAGTGCTCCACGAACTGCGCCAGCGTGGGGTCGAACGGGAACGCGCCCAGGTCCAGGGGCGGCGTCAGGCGCAGTTTCTCCACGTAGGCACGCGACAGCTCCTTGTGGTGCAGCACGCGGTTGCTGAACGCCGAGAGAAAGCGCTTGACCGGGTCGCGCACCACGACGAAGCGGAAGCTCGCGCCGCTGACGTCGCGCACGCGCAGGTCGAAGTAGCGGTGCACGTGGTCCGCCCCGGCGCCCAGCGCGGGCTGGAAGGCGGCGCCGACGGCGAGCTGGAACAGCAGCTCCTTGATGGAGGTGCAGGCCACCTTGGGGAACGGCTGGTAGCCGATCGACCACGGCCCCAGGAAGATGCCCTCGATCATCGGGCGGCCGGCGGCCTCGAAGTGCAGCTCGGCCACCCTCTGGGGCGTGGCCTTCTCGCCCGGTCGGTACATCAGCATCACCGGCTGGCGCACGTGCGCCTGCACCACGGCGGGCTTAAAGCGGGCCTGGCCGGCCGCCGGATCGGCCGGCATGCGCGCAGCCACCGCCGGCGAGGGCAGGTCCCACACCAGCCGCTGGCGCCGCGGGCCCTGGCGCAGGAACAGGCGCCGGTCGGTCACCGGCTCGCCCGGCGGCACCACCACGCCGCCCAGGCGCAGGGATTCGCCCTCATGCACCAGCGCGGGCAGCCGGTCCAGGCGCACCAGCCGCATGGCCACCGGGGAGGCGGCCGGCTCCCGCACCACGGGCAGCAGCGCGCCCACGGGCATCTCGGCATGCGTGGCCCACAGGGCCTCGCGGCCGAGCAGCGCGCGGTCGGCCTCGGAGCGCTGCGACAAGGCCGTGGACAGCTCGACGCCCAGACGGGCGGACCAGGGCTCGCGGCGCGCATCCGCCGACGCCGACTGCGCGCCGATGGGGGCCAGCCCGGCCCAGGCCGCCGCCGCACCGGCCGCGCCAGGCGCCAGGTCGTCCACGGCCACCCGGTGCACGGTGAGACCGGCCCGCTGCAGTGCCGCATGCAGGAAGGCCAGGCGACCGATGCCGGCGCGGTCGCGCCGCAGCAGCGCCTCCACACCCTGTGCCGGGTGGGCCGACCAGCTTGCCGCCAGGCGCGTGGCGGCATCGCGCACGTGCAGCAGCAGGTGCACGGATCCCACGTCCTGCACCGCCGCCTCGACGAGCGCCGCGTGGAAGCCCGGACGCTGGTCGGCGACGCCGATCACCCAGGCACGGGCACCTTCCACCGCCGCGCGCAGGCGCTTGTCGTCCGCTTCCTTCGGCTGGCCGGCTGGCCATTCGCGTGCCAGGGCGCCGTGCGCGCCCTCGGCGCCGAAGGGCTCCATCTCGGGCCGGTCCATGCCGGCCTCCGCCAGGCACTCGGCGGGCAGCCACGCGCCCGGTTGCTCGGGCCCGAAGCGCCATATCCACAGCCGCGGCGGGCGCGGAGGGGTGGGTTGGGCGGCACGCGCCGGCGATGCCACGTCCTGTTCTTTTCTCTTCATGCGTCACGCGTCCACGTGCGGCTTCCGTGCCAGGTGCGGGTGATGCGCGGGTCGGCGAGCGACCCGCGGGCCTCGGCCAGCAGGGCGGCGTACTTGCGGTACTCCTCGGCACCGTTGAAGTGCTGCTGGCGGGCCACCTCGGTGAGCACCTTGGTGCGGAAGCCGGCGTGGTACTTGAAATGGGCGAACCAGACCGGCTCGGGGGCGGGGCGGAGGTTGCTGGCGTAGTGCAGGCCCTCCGACAGGCGCACCCAGGGCCGGTAGCGGAAGACGGCGATTTTCTGCGAGGTGTACAGATTGGGCGCCGAATCGGGGATCAGCCGGTGGCGCAACCCGCTGAGGTAGGTGCGTCCGTTGGAGTAGGCCCCGGACCCGAGCGCCCAGGGCAGCAGCGCCTGCTCGTCGTGGCAGGGGGCCGCCTCGAAGGGCGTGGCCCGGCGGAAATCGGCCTCGTCCAGCATGCCGGACGGGTACATGTCCACCATGAGCACCTGGGCCGCGTCGTGGCCGGCCGCGTCCAGGCCGGCCAGCCAGTCGTCCACCGGCCGGGTTTCGCAGTCGGGGTAGACCAGGAACTCGTCGATGTCCGCGAGGATGGCCCAGCGGCCCAGCCGATGCCCGGACAGCAGGGCCTGCTGCCAGCTCACGCCGTAGTGCGAGTGGCGGTACTCCGTGTCCGCGGAATACAGCACCACGTCGTCCTGTGCCGCGAGGTACTCGCGCGTGCCGTCATCCGACAGGTTGTCGACGATGCCGAATGCCCGCACGCCGAGTTGCCGGTAGTGCGCCAGGAAGTGGGGCATGAGCACGCGCTCGTTGCGGGCCACGGCGACCACCACCACGGGGGCGTGGCGCAGCGCCCGCGCGCGCTCCGGCGGACTGAGCAGCTCCAGCTGGTTGGTGCCCTCGCCGCCCAGGCGCACCGGCGCGCAGCTCGGCCAGAGCCGGTGGGGCCGCAGGCGCACCAGGCGCTGCCCGGCCTGCACCTCGGCCATGTCCTCGTGCCCGTCCAGGTGGGTGACCAGCGTGGGGCTGGCCGGGCCCGGCAGGAACAGGTTGTCATAGGCGTTGACCGGCAGGGCCCGCGTCGTTGCCGCGCCCGCGGCGCCGTCGACGTCGCCCTGGCCGAAGCGCCGGCGGATCAGCGTGTAGTGGCCGTGGCTGGCCAGCGTGATGCCGCGGCTGGCGAGCAGGTCGCCCAGCAGCTTGTCCTCGAGAAAGGCGCTGCGCGTGAGCCGGGCGCCGCGCGTCGTCGACAGGGCCTTCACCACCTGGCCCATGGCCAGCCGGCTCAGCACATAGCCGGCACCGCCGTCGGCGTAGGTGGATGGCTCGGGCGACTTGTCGGCCGACGCGGCCGCCCGCGCCCGCCGTGAGCGGCCCTGGTGCCAGGTGCGGTCGGTGCCGCCGATGCCCCGGTGCAGGCGCCGACCGTGGTAGTGGTGGGCCAGGAAGGCCGACTGGGCGAAGTACGCGTCGACGGCCAGGTGGCAGTCGTCATCGATCTTCAGCAGGTGTTCGAACGGGGTGTGCCGCCAGGCCCACTCCACCAGCGCCAGCGTCTTGGCGGGCAGGTCCTCGTAGGCGTCGGACGCCTGCAGCCGCAGCACCCGGTCGTCGCCGAGCTGGCCGTCGCCGTCTCCAACGACCACGATCCAGGGGATGCCGCGGGCGTCGAGGTCGCGGCCCCAGGTGTCGCGGATGGCCTGCACGCGCGTGGCGAGGTTGCGCTGGCAGGAGTACACCGCGACCAGCACCGACCGGCTGCCCGGCCGGTCTGCCAGGGCCGCGGGCACCGGGCGTGCGCCCGCTTCCAGCTCGCGCACGGTGTCCCCATGGCGCCCGGCCAGCGCGCGCCGCAACTCGGCCACCACCCGGCCCAGGGCCGCGGCCAGCTCGCCGGACAGGCCGCTGCCCCGTGCGGCCGCGTCCAGGCGGCTGTACGACGCGGACAGCGGGGCAGGCGGCAGGGGCTGCTCGGCGGCATCGTCGAAGGCGTGGAACCACAGGTCGCGCCAGACCACCAGGGCGGCCAGGGCCTGCGCGGGATCACGCCGCGCCGCACCGGCCAGCCAGTGCTCGGCCGCCAGGCGCACGCCGAGGTAGCCACCCTCGCGGCCGGCCATGCGGCGCAGCGCGGCCTGCTGCGGCGGGCTCAGCGCCTGCCCGTGGCCGTCCATGCAGGCGGCGACCAGGTCGGGCAGCGCGCGCCGGCCCAGGGGCAAGGGCACGTCGGCCAGCCGTGCGATGCGATCGGCAAGGGCCGACGGATCGTGCACCCAGTCGGCCAGCGCCGGCGCGTCGGGGTGGGCGGTGAGGCGGATGAGTTCCTCGGGTGTGGCGCACAGCGCGGCCGCCCTCGCCGGGTCCGCTGCCAGGGCCTCGACCGCGAGTTCGCGACCGCAGGCGTCGGCATCCACGTTGCCCAGCACGCGCAGGCGGGTGAGGGCCGCCAGTGCGGCGTGGGCGTCGCGTCCGCCATGGAGCGCGTCGTGCACGGTCTCGTGCAGCTGGCGGGCCTCCAGGCAGGCACTGCCCCAGCCGCCCGCGGGCGCCGGCACGGCGTCCACCGCGGCCCAGAAATCGGGCACCAGCGCATACAGGCGCACGGCGACGTCCTGCGCCCAGTACGCCAGCCGGTCGTTGAGCAGGCTGTCGTGGGCGAGCAGGGCGACCAGGGCACCGATGAGGTGCTGGTCATGCAGCCGCGACCAGTACGGCGCGCGGCCGAGGTGCTCGAAATGGTCGAGCACGGCCTGCAGGAACTCGGCCACGGGCGCCTCGACGGTGCCCTGGTCGCCGGGCTGGAGCGAGGTCCGGACGGCGGCCGCCACGCATTCCGTGTTGACCCAGCCCGCCGCGCCGTCGGCCAGGCGCCGCATCACCGCGGTGGCCAGTGCATGGTCGCCGGCCAGGGCAGCCTCCGGCAGGACCAGGCTGAGCTCCCAGGCCGAGGACGACTGGGCCAGGCGCCGCAGCCGGGCCGCGTCCAGATGCGGCCGCACGGTGGCGAACTGCCCCTGGGCGCAGAAGTACGGGATGAGCGACCACAGGCAGCGCTGTCCCACCACGCCCTGGGCCGCCGGGTCATCCAGCAGGCGGGCGAGCGCCGCCGCCGAGGTGTCGCCCGCCAGCAGGCGCGCATTGAACTGGCGCAGCAGCCGCCAGACGGTGACCGTGGACACGTCCTGTGCGGCGGCGTCCGCCAGCGCGCCCTGCGCCGCGAGCTCATCCGCCGGCGCCGGCGCGGCCGCCGCGGCGAGCTGGACGCCGAATCGGGCGGCCTGCTCGCGCACGAACGCCAGCCGCTCCGCCGGCAGGGCACCGGCCCCGTCGGTCAGGCCGGCGGCGCGCAGGTGCTCCAGCAGCAGCAGCACGGCGTACTGCCGGTCGGCGCGGTCGGCCGCCGGCTCCTGGGCCGGCACGGCGGCCTCGGCCTGCCGCTGGGCGTCCAGCCAGTCCGCCAGCTGGGCGCGCCGCCAGGTCAGCGGGCTGCCCTCCAGCGGCCGGCCGGCGCAACGCACCTCCAGCGACACGGCATCCGGATGGCCCGCCCAGACGGCGGCCGGCACCTCGAACTCGAAACCCAGCCGGCCACGCGGGCTGCCAAGCGCACGGGCCACGTCGTCGCGTTCGGTGCGGATCGCACCGGCGTCGATCGCCTGCCCGTCGACCCACAGCTCGAGCGGCTCGTCGATGGCGGCCGGCCAGCAGGCCCAGCCCTGGAGCACCCCTCGGTCCAGGCGCTCGACCTTGCCGAGGGGCGCGGCCATCTGTCCCGGCGACACGCCGGCGGGCAGCGCCGCATGCAGGCGGCGCGACTGGTCCGCCAGCCACTCGGCCTGTGCCTCGTCCAGCACCCGCTGCCCCGGCGCCGTCCACGCGCGCAGCTGCTCCCACAGCGGGCCCAGCAGGTCCACGCGGCCCTCTCGGCGCACCGCATCGAGCCAGTCGCCGGCGCGGCGGGGCAGCGGCACGGCCTCCGCCCGGTCGCCGGCCCGGACCTCCACGTGCCGGACGCTGCCATCGTCCAGCCAGGCCGACACGGGCAGCTGCAGCCGCCAGCCCAGCGGCGCGCCGGTCGGCACCTGCAGGGCGCGGTTCACGTCCTCGCGGTGCACCGCCTCCACCCGGGCGTCCACGGCCACCCCGTCCAGATGCAGCCGCGGCGGCAGGCTGCCGCCGCCGGCGTCGGCGGACCAGCCCACCACCCATGCGCCCTCCACCCGCTCCACATGCAGGTGGTCCGTCGGCGGCCCGGCGACGGCGGGAGCGGGCGCAGTGTCAGCGGCCGAACGGCCGAGCAGGGAAGCGAGCAGGGGCGGGCGGGCCATGGGTCAGGCAGCGGTCCTCAAGGGCAGGTCGGACGCCACGGCCACCGCGCCCAGCAGGCGCTCGGCCAGCTCCTGGGGCCGGTCGGCCAGCGCCAGGGGCAGGGTGAGGTGGTGCGGATCGTGGGCGCGCGCCCTCTCCGCCTGGGCGCCCAGATCGAACACGGCGATGCGGCGGCCACTGTGCAGCGCACCGGAGAGCACGTAGCAGTAGGTCTCCGGCCAGATGGAGGGGATCAGCACGATGTGCGGGTCCGACGACGCGATGCGGTCCAGCAGTTCGTTGTCGAAGTAGCGGCCGAGCAGCGTCACGCCCTGCTCCGCCAGCCGGGGGTCGTCCATGGAATAGCCCAGCAGCGCCACCGACAGGGGCAGGCGCTGCTCGCGGGCACAGCGTGCCAGGGCGTGCACCACGTCGTAGCCCTTGATGCGGCTGATCGCCCCGACCACCAGCACCCGCACCGGCTCGTCCGGGGCACGCACCGGCAGGGGCAGCTCGCGGGGCTGCGGGTCGTCCTCGTGCGGCTCCACGGTCACCCGCAGCTGCGGAGCCATCTGCGCCAGCCGGCGCGCCACGTCCCCCGAGGGCACCACCACCTGGCTGGCCGCCATCAGCAGCTGCAGCGACTCGGCGCGCCAGGCCTCGATGGGCCCGGTCTGCTCGACCATGCGGTCCTGGGCCAGGCACCGGTTGCACTCCGCCACAGTGGGCTCGCCGCAGTAGCGGCCCTCCGGCGTGACCAGGTTCACCCGCGGGCAGACGGCGTAGTAGTCGTGCACGGCCAGGCGGATGGCCACGCCCATGCGGCGCGCCACCGCGATCAGCTGCTGCGCCGTGCCCACCGGGAAGTCGATCAGGTGGTGCAGGTGGATCTCGCGGATGTCCAGCTCCGCCAGGGCCTCCTCCAGCATGCCGTCCACACGCAGCGGCAGGGTGGCGAGGTTGTGCAGGCCGTAGACGCCCGGGTGCAGCAGCGCCACGCAACCCGGCTCGTGCGAGGGCCGCAGCTCGAAGGCCGCCGCGCCCTGGTTGAGCAGCTGCTGCGACTGCTCCAGCAGGTGGCGCTCCGTGCCGCCGCCGCGGTTGTGGCACACCAGCAGCACGTTGCGCTCGCTCTTCAGGCGCTTCAGGCGGGCCAGGTCGATGCGGGCGCGGTACACCCAGGCGGGGTCGTCCTGGATGTGGCGCGCGACGTCGGCCTCGTAGTGCGGGTGCAGGCGGCCCAGCGTCTTGATCGCCTTGGCGGTGCGCTCGGCCGCCTCGCCCTTGAAACTCACCGAGCCCACGTGGCGGACGTAGACGTCGCAGGCGAGCGCGTTCGACCAGCCGCGGCGGATCGCCCGCTGGCAGAAGTCGTTCTCCTCGCCGTAGCCGCGGCCGAAGTGCCGCTCGTCGAGCAGGCCGATGTCGCGCACCGCATCGCGGCGCATGTACATGCAGAAGCCCACGCCCGTGGGCGTGGTGACGTGGCGCAGCGTGTTCACCTGCGCCGCCAGCCGGTCGATCTCGGCGTGGTCCACCTCCAGCGCGAGGCGGTTGTCGCTCAGCGTCTCGGGGTAGCTGCAGATGGTGGCGTTGTTGGACAGCGGCGTGATGGTGGCCAGCCGGGGGTGCTCGGCCGCATGCCGCAGCAGGCGGTCCAGCCAGTCGTTGTAGACCTCGGTGTCGCTGTTGAGGATGACCACGTCGCGGTCACGGTGCAGGCGCAGGCCGTGGTTCACCGTCTTCACGAAGCCCTGGTTGGTGCGGTGCTGCTCCAGCGTGAAGAGGTCGCGCTGCGCGAGGCTGCGCAGCATGGCGTTGAGCTCGGGCACCGGGCCGGCGTCGTTGATGACGACGAGCTCGAAGGGCGTGCTCACCGGCGCGGTGAGCACGGTCCACAGGCAGCGCAGCGTTTCCTGCGCGCCGCCGTAGACGGGGATGAGCACGTCGACCTGCGGTTCGCCCGTCCTGGGCCGCGGCTGCAGCGCGGCCCAGCGTGCCGGGTCCAGCATGTCGTCCTCGACCGGCGTGGCCAGCCCGAGGGCGGGCACCTGCCGGTTGGACGTGTTCGCCTGCCCGGCGGCGGCGTGGATGTGGTGGGCCAGCTCGCCATTGGCGAACAGCGACAGGGGGTTGCCCTTGGACACGCGCAGGCCCGGCTGCGAGCCGAGCAGCCGCCGCATGTCCACGCCGGGCAGCGGGCTGCGCCCCTCGCGCCAGCCCCAGCGCTGGAAGTGCTCGAGTGCATCGAGCCCCGACTGCGCGACGTCCGGGTTGCTCTGCAGGTAGTACTCGGCGTCGAACCAGGGCGTGGGCGACAGGCCTCGGAAGCGCGTGACCAGGCCGTAGTGCAGCAGGCGGTTGATGCCGTGGCGCTCGCCGCAGTGGCTGTCGTAGTGGCGCAGGTCGAACAGCGGCGTGGGCGACAAGTTCGCCGCGTCGCCGACCGTCACGTAGTGCCGCAGCGGCGACATGCCGCGCAGGTCGCCCGGCTCGATCTGCGACAGGTAGTGCTCGCGGTCGAACAGGCCCAGCCGCCGAGTGAGCTCGACCTCGAAGTTCAGCAAGGCCCGGTCCTTGCCCCACAGACGGCCGACCGCCCGCATCAGGCGGATGCTCTGGAGCATCACCTGGGCGTCGAAGGCTCGCTTGGGAACGGCAATCACAAGAGGGCCTCCGGCCCCCGGGCGCGCGCCCGGGGCGCCTGCGGTCAGAAGCTCGTCAGCACCTTGGCCGAGATGGCCAGCTGGTAGAGGATGGACGTGATGCCACGCGCCACCTCGACCCACTTCGTCTCCACCTTCGGGAACACGATGATCTCGTCGCCCGGGCCGGGCGCCGAGCCGTAGGGCGCGATGCTGCCATCCGGACGCAGCAGCAGCGTCTTGGTGCGGTCGGACCGCTGGGTGTAGCCACCCACCAGCTCCACGTAGTCGTCCACCGAGTAGCTGGGCGAGTACACGAGCGTGTTGGCGAAGGTCACCTCGCCGCTCACCGCGACCAGGTTGCTCACCTCGGGCAGGCGGACCACGTCGCCATCTTCCATGATGGTCTCGCCCTGCTGGTCCTTGGCCGACAGGACCACCTGGCCCTTGGGCTGGATCTGGCGGGCGCGCTCGACGAACTGCAGGATCAGGTCGGCCTCGGTCTTGCGCAGGTTGGCCTCTTCCATCGTGGAGGAACGGCCGGTGAGCGCGGTGACTTCCAGGCCGCGCAGCGTCTGGTCCAGGCTCTCCTTCTGGCGCGCCGCCACGGAACGGCGG
The DNA here is from genome assembly GCF_041918995.1 of Ideonella sp. GTDB lineage: Bacteria > Pseudomonadota > Gammaproteobacteria > Burkholderiales > Burkholderiaceae_C > Ideonella. The sequence goes on from NZ_JAYRUN010000007.1 coordinate 133,057, forward strand.
TACAGCTGCAGCGCGGAGATGTTGGCCTGCGGCGCGGGCTTCAGGCGGGCGATCACGTCCTTCAGCTTGGCGCCGTAGGGCATGACGAACGAGCGCTCGCCCAGGTGGGCGCCTTCGATGCGCACCAGGATGGTCGCGGGGTACTTGTCGGCCGTGAAGGCCACTTCGTCGCCGCCCTGGATCACCACGTTGCCGGCGGTCTCGATGGGGTGGTATTCGCTGCGGCGTTCGGCGCCGATCGAGCGCACGATGCTGATGTGCGTGGCGCTGGACCGGGGCTGGGCCAGGGCCATCAGCTCGCTGGCCGTGACCTGCGGCTTGGACAGCTCGAACTGGTAGGGGTTGAGCACTTCGCCGGCGACGACGACCGCATGGCGGCGCGGCGGCACGACGATGGTGTCGCCGTCCTGCAGCTGCAGCGCCGCGATCTCTCCCTTGAGCAGGAACTGGTACAGGTCGATGCGCGCGCGCAGCTTGCCGTTGCGCATGACGTCCACGGCGAGGTAGGAGCCGCGGTCGGTGTCGATGCCGCCGGCGCGGTCGAGGTAGTACAGCACCGAGTCGGACGACAGGCCGCCGTACAGGCCCGGCGCCCGCACGAAGCCCGTCACGTAGATCTTCACCGGCTGGGCGGCCTCCAGCGTGGCGTACACGCCCACGTTGGCCCGGAAGACCTTCTTCACGGAGTTGTCGACCAGCTGATTCAGGTCGCCGTTGCGCACGCCCACCACCTTCACCGGGCCCACGTTGGGGATGAAGATGTTGCCTTGCGCGTCCACCGGCTGCACCGCCTCGTACACCGTGGCGCCCCACAGGCGCACCAGCACGCGGTCACCGATGGCCAGCTGGTAGTCGGGGTTGAAGCCGCTGAAGGTCACGGCGCCGAAGCGGCCGCTGAACATCTGGGAGCCGAACACGACCGGGCGCGCGCCGGTGGTGGCCGTGGGGCTGGCCGGCAGCGGTGCGGTCACGGGGGCCGGGGCCACCACCGGTGCACCCACCGGCACGGGGGCGGTCGGGGAGGCGGCGGTGCCGGCCGTGGGCACACCCGCGTTGGGCGTGGGCTGGGTGGCCGTGGTCGTCGGGGTACCCGTGGCCGGCGTCGAGCTGCTCGAGGGCGGCACGTTGCCGTAGGCCGGCGGGTAGTTGGGCGACTGGGCCGCCACCGGGGCGGTGAACAGTCCGACCGTCAGCGCGGCCATCAGGGCATGGATGAGAGTGCGGTTCATGGTGGTCAGTCCTGATGTTCCTGGATGGTGGCGGCGACGAGGCGGACCACGGCGTAGGTGATCAAGCACAGGGCGAACAGCGTCAGCAGGTTGTAGATGCGGCGCGGGTACTCGGCAGTTTCCGCCTGGGTCGGCGGCTCGACGATGACCAGGCTCTTGATCTTGCGGGCGGCCTCGATGCGGGCCGCCTCCAGCGCGGCCGACGCCGACTTGTAGCCGTCCTCGGCGATGGCGCTGGCCAGCAGCAGGCTCTGGTACTCGGTGTTCAGCGTGCCCAGCCGGTCGCCGCCCTGCGCGTTGGTGGTGCGGGCCTTCTCGGCCTCCAGCTGCGCCCGGTTGCCGGCGATCTGGTCACGCAGCGTCACCACCTGCGGGGCGTTCGGCTGCATGAAGGCGAGCAGGCTCTTCAGCTCGGCCTCCTGCCGGGCGATGCTGGCCTGCAGCTCCGCCGTCAGGGCGGTGGCAGCGGCCGACTGTGCCACCGGGTCCAGGATCTTGTTGGCGGTCTGGAACGCCACCACCTTGGCCTTGGCCTCGTGCAGGCGCTTGGACGCGGCGTCCAGCTCCCCCTGGGAGAACTTCATCTGCTCGGCGGCCACCCGGTTGGAGAACGCGTTCACGAAGCGTTCCGCATGGTCCAGGATGGCCCGGTTGACCTTCTGCGCCGTGTCGGGGTCGAAGCCCTGGGTGCGGATGGTCAGCAGGCCGTTGACGTCGCTGAACTCCAGCTCGACGCGCGAGCGGTAGTAGCGCACCCACCACTCCACGCTGGTGCCCGGCCACAGCCGGTAGAAGATGTCCGCGCGGGGCTGCTCGAAGTGCTCGCGCAGCTTCAGCTGGGCGTCCAGCTCGCGGGCCAGGGTGCCGGAATGCACGTAGTCCAGCAGGTAGAGCGTGTCCTCCCACGACAACAGGCCGCTGCCGTTGCCCAGCGAGACCGTGCCGCCGGGGCCCTGGTTGACCACCGCCGACTTCACCGCGACGATGGACTCGCTGGTGTAGCGGTCCGACGCGACGAGGGTGTAGTACAGCGCCCCGATGATCATGGGCACGGCGATCAGCGCGAGTTGCAGCCGCCGTGGCGTGAGTGCGGAAGCCTTGAACTTCATGGTTGGGTTGCCTTGATGAGTGCCTGGAAGGCGCCGATGCCTTCGTCGACGTCCTCGTAATAGTGGGCGTGCCCGTCGTTCAGGAACACCACCGAGCTGCACAGGTCCTTGATGTCCTTCATGTTGTGGGACACCAGGATGACGCCCGCGCCGGCCAGCTTCTCGCGGAACACCTCGGCCGCCTTGCGGCGGAACATCGGGTCGCCGACGGCCATCACCTCGTCGATGAGGTAGTAGTCGAAGTCGAAGGCCATGCTGACGCCGAAGGCCACCCGGGCGCGCATGCCGGGCGAGTACGAGCGCATGGGCAGGTCGAAGTAGTCGCCGATCTCGGCGAACGAGCGCACGTACTCGATCTTCTCGCGCATGGCGTCGCCGGTGGCGCCGAAGACGCGGCAGACGAAACGCACGTTGTCACGCGCGCTCAGCATGCCCTGGAAGCCGCCCGACAGCCCCACGGGCCAGGAGATGGTGGACTCGCTGAACACCTCGCCCGAATCCGGCGTGTCGATGCCCGCCATGAGGCTGAGCAGCGTCGTCTTGCCGGCGCCGTTGCGGCCGATGAGGCCCACGCCGCCGCCGGTGGGCAGGCTGAAGGTGAGGTCGCGGAACACGTACTTGCGCCCGTGCCGCGAGGGGAATGACTTGGTGAGGTTGCGGATCTCGATCATGTCGGCTCCGGGCTCACGCGCGCATCAGCAGCCGTCGACGGTCTGCGGAGAACATCAGCACGCCGAGGAACACCACGCCGAAGGCCCAGGCCAGCGGGTACTCGAGGTTGACGCCGAACAGCGGCTGGTAGGTATCGAAGTAGGCCCAGCGCGACAGCTCCACCAGGTGCACCATGGGGTTCCACATCAGCACCTGCACGACCAGCGGCGGAAACGACGTGAGGGGGATGAGCACGCCCGAGCTGATGTACAGCGGGAACGACAGCAGGTTGAAGAAGGTGGCGGCGGCAGGCGCCCGCTTGACGATCACCACCGAGATCAGGCCCATGCCCAGGCCCATCATGACGAACACGCCCACCAGGGCGAGGTACTCGAGCGGCTTGGACGGCAGCGCGTGGTAGCCCATCCAGAGGAAGATCAGCACGAACGCCACGTAGATCATCGTGTACATGACGATCTCCATGATGGCGCGCGCCGCGATGGCGTCGCCGGGCTTGACCTGCCGGTAGCCGAACAGGCCCGCGTTGGCGTCCACCGCCCCCATCCCCCGCATCCAGATGTTGCGGAACATGAAGAACGGGATCATCGCGACGACCAGGTAGACCGCCACGTCGATCATCACGCCGGCGAAGCGCTCGCGCAGCACCACCTTCAGGGCGAGCATGATGGCGATGTGCGCCATCGGCTCGAACAGCACCCAGATCAGGCCCTCCAGCCGGCCGCCGAAGCGCGTCTTCAGCTCGCGCAGCACAAGCGCGAACACGACGGCCTTCTGGATCTGCCAGGAACTGCGTTTCATGGTCGGGGGTGGTAGGCGGGGCGGGGACAGCCGGCCGCAAAAGCCGGAACTCTATCCGACGCCACCCCGGGCGCCCCGGGCGGTGTCTCAGAAACTGTCAGCACGGTCCCTCCGGCGCTGTTGCCTGCACCTGGCGTGCCAGCCGGCGCTTGTATTGGCTGCGCGGATTGTGGCGTGGCGCCGGAGGGACCCACATCCACGGTTTTGGGGGGCGCGTGGCGGGGCGGTCACAGCCCGCCGTCCGGCCGTGACGCCCGTCACGCTCGGCTAGCATCCACCCCATGCATACCCTTGCCCCGCCGCCCTGCCCGGCCGGCTGCCTGCCGTGACGCGCCTGAGCTGGCGCCGCCTGGTGGGCCGGGCGGCGGGCCCGGTCGCGCCGCGCGGCGGGCCGGACGCCGCCGCATCGGCTGCGCGGCTGGTGGTGCTGGAGGAGGGTCCGTCGGCCAGCGCCGACTACATCCTGCTGCCCTGGCTGCAGCGCCTTGGGCCCCCCCTGGTGCGGATGGACGTGCGGCAGCCCCCGTCGGCCGGTGCCCTCCAGCGGGGCGACTTCGTCGTCGTCCAGCGCTACCTGCACGCGGCGTGGCGCACCGCCATCGAGCGCCAGCGCACCGACCTGGCCGGCCTGGCCTGGTTCCTGGACGACGACGTGCTGGACCCGGCGGCACTGGGAGAGCTGGACGCACGCTACGCCGGCCGGCTGCGCCGGCTGGCCAGCGACCACCGTCCGTGGTTCGAACGCATGGGCAGCCAGTGGTGGCTGTCCACCGAGGCCCTGGCGGCCAAGTACGCCGCCCTGTCGCCGCAGGTGCTGCCGCTGGCGCCGCCGCCCGCCCTGGTGGCCCCCGCGCCCGCCGTGCGGGTGGTGTACGACGGCACCGCCTCCCATGCACGCGAGCTGGACTGGCTGCTGCCGGTGCTGCAGGAGGTGCAGCGCCGCTGCGCCACCACCCACGTGGAGCTCTTCGGCGACCTCGCCGTCAACCGGCGCTTCCGCGACCTGCCCCGGGTGGCCGTGCTGCATCCGATGCGCTGGCCGAGCTACCTGGCCCACACCGCCGCCCGGCGGGCGGACATCGGCCTGGCGCCCCTGCTGCCCGGGGTGTTCAACGCGGCCCGCGGGCCGGTGAAGATGGTCGACTACGCCCGCCAGGGCGCCGTCGGGCTGTACAGCCGGCGCCCGCCGTACGAGGGCTTCGTGCAGGATGGCGTGGACGGCGTGCTGCTGCCCGACGACCCCGGCGCCTGGGTGGAGGCGATCGTGCACTGGGCCGGCGAGGCGGTCGGCCGGGGCCGGCTCGCCGCCGCCGCACGGGCGCGCTTCACCCGCGGCTGATCCCGGGCACCGGCCAGGGGCCCGGCGGGCTCAGCCGCCCGGCAGGGCGCGCCGGTACTGCACGGCCTCGGCCACCTCCGCCACGCCCACGGCGTCGCGGCCCGACAGGTCGGCGATGGTGCGCGAGAGCTTCATCACCCGGTGCAGGCTGCGGCCCGACCATCCCAGGCGCTGCGCCGCCGCCAGCAGGAAGCGCTGCGCCGGATCGTCCAGGGCACAGCGCGCATCCACCTGGCCGGCGGCCAGGTCGGCATTCGTGCCCCCCTGTCGGGCCTGCTGGCGCAGCCGTGCCTGCGCCACCCGCCCGGCCACCGCCGCGCTGGGCTCGCCATCGGCCGCCGCCAGCAGGTCCGCCGCCGGCACCGCCGTCACCTCCACCTGCATGTCGATGCGGTCGAGCAGCGGGCCGGACAGCTTGCCCTGGTAGCGGGCCACCGCGTCGGGGGTGCAGCGGCAGGCCCTGCCCGTGGCCGCCAGCGCGCCGAGCCAGCCGCACGGGCAGGGGTTCATGGCGGCCACGAGCTGGAAGCGCGCCGGGTAATGCGCCTGGCGTGCCGCGCGGCTGATGGTGATGCGGCCGGTCTCCAGCGGCTCGCGCAGCGCCTCCAGCGCGGCGCGCGGGAACTCGGGCAGCTCGTCCAGGAAAAGCACGCCGCCGTGGGCCAGCGAGATCTCGCCCGGCCGCGGCGGCGAGCCCCCGCCCACCAGGGCGACGGCGCTGGCGCTGTGGTGGGGCGCTCGCACCGGCCGCTGGCGCCAGCTGCCCGCATCGAAGCCGCCGGCCGAGATGCTGTGCAGCGCCGCCGTGGCCAGTGCCTCGTCGTCCGACAGCGCGGGCAGCAGCCCGGGCAGCCGCTGCGCGAGCATGGACTTGCCGGTGCCTGGCGGCCCCACCAGCAGCAGGCTGTGGCCGCCAGCGGCCGCAATCTCCAGCGCCCGCTTGGCCGCCGACTGGCCCTTCACGTCGCGCAGGTCGGGCGCGGTCACGGCAGCGCCGGCGGCCGGCGGCTGCGCCCGGGGCAGGCGCAGGGCGTCGTCCGGCCCGCCCGACGGGGCCTCGGCGGGGGGCGCCAGGGCGGCGACCACGTCCGCCAGGTGGCGTGCCACCCGGATGTCCACCCCGCCCACGCGCGCGGCCTCCGCGGCACTGGCCGCAGGCAGCACCAGCACCGGCCGGGGCCGCGCCTCGCGTGCGGCCAAGGCGAGCGCCAGCGCGCCCCGCACCGGCCGGAGCTCGCCCGCCAGCGACAGCTCGCCCGCGAACTCGATGCCGGCCAGCCGGGCCACGGGGACGACGCCCAGCGCCGCCAGGATGCCGATGGCGATGGGCAGGTCGAAGCGCCCGGACTCCTTGGGCAGGTCCGCCGGCGCGAGGTTGACGGTGATCCGCTTGTTGTGGGGGAAATCGAAGCCGCTTTCGGCCAGCGCGGCGCGCACGCGCTCGCGCGCCTCCTTGACCTCGGTGTCCGCCAGGCCGACCAGCGTGAAGCTCGGCAGGCCGTTGGCCAGATGCACCTCCACCCGCACCTCCGGCGCCGCCAGCCCATCCAGGGCCCGGCTCGCCACCACCGCCAACGACATGCCACCTCCCCCGGCTTCCGGCGCCGGCATTGTGCGCAGGGCCCGTGCGCGCGCGGCTCCCCTCCGATGGGGGGTCGCGCCCCCCCCCCCCCGGGGGGGGGGCGGGTGTGTGGGGGGGGCCGGGCGGGGGCGCGGCCCCCCCCTCGGTGGGGGGGGCCCCCCCCCGGGGGGGGGGGGGGCCCGACCCAGGTTGAGGCGCCGCGCCGCGCCGTGGCCGCCGCATGCGCCAGCCGCGTGCCCCCGAGGCACCGTCTTGCAGCCGTCACGGATTGGCACAGAAGGTGCGTAGTGGCTGCGGAACCCGTTCGCCTCTTCCCCTACCACGGAGCCCCGCATGAAGACATCCCTCGCCCTTGCCGCCGCGCTGGCGCTGTTCGCCGGCAGCGTCCACGCCGACGGCCTGTCCGCCAACGTGAGCCTGACCAGCAAGTACAAGTACCGCGGCCAGGACCAGAGCGACCCCGAGAAGGACATGGTGCCGGCCATCCAGGGCGGCTTCGACTACGCCAACGGCGGCTTCTACCTCGGCAACTGGAACTCGTCCGTCGGCTTCGCCCACGGCACCGAGATGGACGTGTACGGCGGCTACAAGGGCGAGGCCGGCGGCCTCGGCTACGACGTCGGTGTGCTGACCTACTACTACCCCGGCACCGGCGCCACGCCGCTGAACACCACCGAGGTCTACGGCGGCATCAGCTACGGCCTGTTCAGCGCCAAGTACTCGCACACCGTGTCGAGCAAGTACTTCGGCATCGAGGACGGCCAGGGCACCGGCTACCTCGACCTGGCCGCGAACTGGGAGTTCGCCACCGGCACCACCCTGAACGCGCACGTGGGCTTCACCCGCTTCAGCGGCGGCGCCAAGGACATCGGCGCGGTGGACTACACCGACTACAAGCTGGGCGTCACCAAGGACCTGGGCAACGGCTTCAGCGTGTCGGCGGCCTATGTGGGCGCCGACAAGGACGGCGACTGGGGCAAGGTCAACAAGGACCGCGCCATCCTCACCCTCACCAAGGCCATGTGAGCCAGCCAGCAACAGGAGCAAGACCATGAAGATGGTGACCGCGATCGTCAAGCCGTTCAAGCTCGACGAAGTGCGTGAGGCCCTCAGCGCCATCGGCGTGCAGGGCATCACGGTGACGGAAGTGAAGGGCTTCGGCCGCCAGAAGGGCCACACCGAGCTCTACCGCGGCGCGGAGTACGTCGTCGACTTCCTGCCCAAGGTGAAGATCGAGGCCGCCATCGACGACGCCCTCGTCGACCGCGTGATCGAGGCCATCGAGGGATCGGCCCGCACCGGCAAGATCGGTGACGGGAAGATCTTCGTCTCCGCCCTGGAGCAGGTGGTGCGCATCCGCACCGGCGAGACCGGCCAGGCCGCGCTCTGACGCGAGCCGCCCGCCGACCCCGCCCACACAACACATTGCACTTCCCACCATGAAGACACTGATTGCCTCCCTCGCCCTGGGCCTGGCGGTCCTGCTCGGCACCGGGGCCGCCGCCCCGGCCCGGGCCCAGGACGGCGCCGCCAGCGCGCCCGTGGCCACCGCCGCCGCCGAGGCGGCCTCGGCGAGCGCCGCCCCTGAAGCCGCCGCCGCGCCGGCCGCCGCCGCCTCCGAGGCGGCCCCTGCCGCCGAAGCGGCGCCCGCGCCGGCGCCGAACAAGGGCGACACCGCCTGGATGATGGTCGCCACGCTGCTGGTGATCCTGATGACGGTGCCCGGCCTGGCCCTGTTCTACGGCGGCCTGGTGCGCAGCAAGAACATGCTGTCCGTGCTGATGCAGGTGATGGTCACGTTCTCGCTGATCGTCGTGCTGTGGGCCGTGTACGGCTACAGCCTGGCCTTCACCGAGGGCAATGCCTTCATCGGCGGCTTCGACCGGCTGTTCCTCAAGGGCACCTGGGACAACGTGGCCGGCACCTTCGCCAACGCCGCCACCTTCAGCAAGGGCGTGGTGATCCCGGAGATCGTCTTCGCGGCCTTCCAGGCCACCTTCGCCGGCATCACCTGTGCGCTGATCGTGGGCTCGTTCGCCGAGCGCATCAAGTTCAGCGCCGTGCTGATGTTCATGGTGCTGTGGTTCACCTTCAGCTACCTGCCCATCGCCCACATGGTGTGGTTCTGGATGGGCCCCGACGCCTACACCGGCGCCGACGTGGTGGACGCGATGAACGGCAAGGCGGGCTACATCTGGCAGATGGGCGCGCTGGACTTCGCCGGCGGCACCGTCGTGCACATCAATGCCGCGGTGGCGGGCCTGGTGGGCGCCTACATGATCGGCAAGCGCATCGGCTACGGCCGCGAGGCCATGGCCCCGCACAGCCTGACGCTGACGATGGTGGGCGCGGCCCTGCTGTGGGTGGGCTGGTTCGGCTTCAACGCCGGCTCGGCCCTGGAGGCCAACGGCTTCGCCGCCCTGGCGTTCATCAACACCTTCGTGGCCACGGCCGCGGCGGTGCTGGCGTGGTCCGCCGGCGAGGCGCTGCACAAGGGCAAGGCCTCGATGCTGGGCGCCGCGTCCGGCGCCGTGGCGGGCCTGGTGGCCATCACCCCGGCCGCGGGCAACGTGGGTGTGGGCGGCGCGCTGATCATCGGCCTGGTGGCCGGCTTCGCCTGCCTGTGGGGCGTCAACGGCCTGAAGCGCCTGCTGGGCGCCGACGACTCGCTGGACGTCTTCGGCGTGCACGGCGTGGGCGGCATCCTGGGTGCGCTCCTGACGGGCGTGTTCAACTCGCCCAACCTCGGCGGCCCGAGCGCCGTGGCCGACTGGACCACGGTGGCGATGATCGCCCCGGACGCCTACTCCATCGCCGCCCAGGTGTGGACGCAGACCAAGGCGGTGCTCATCACCGTGGTGTGGTCGGGCGTGGTGTCGGTGGTGGCCTACAAGGTCGTGGACCTGGTGATCGGCCTGCGCGTGACCGAGGACGAGGAACGCGAGGGCCTGGACATCAGCTCGCACGGCGAGACCGCGTACAACAAGTGACCTGAACCGCTGCCGTTGCCGGCTCCGCCTGCGGAGCCGGCCAGCCAGCCAGGCCGCCCTGTCGGGGCGGCTTTTTTCTTGCCCTGTTGCAATGCGGGGCGCCCACCCCCATCTGACAGAATTCCCGTTCCGCCCTCCCCCGACGCGCCCGCCGCCGCCCACCATGGTCCCCCACCTCGTCACCGCGCTCACCGGCCCGATCAACGAACTGGAGCAGCGCATCCTGGAGTCCATGCCGGCCATCGAGCGCTGGTTCCGGCTGGAGTGGATGGAGCACACGCCGCCGTTCTACTCGTCGGTGGACGTGCGCAACGCGGGCTACAAGCTGGCGCCGGTGGACACCAACCTGTTCCCGGGCGGCTTCAACAACCTCACGCCGCAGATGCTGCCCCTGGCGGTGCAGGCGGCCATGGCGGCCATCGAGAAGATCTGCCCCGAGGCCAAGAATCTGCTGCTGCTGCCGGAAAAGCACACACGCAACAAGTTCTACCTGATGAACCTGCAGCGGCTGGTGCAGATCTTCGGCCAGGCGGGCCTGAACGTGCGGCTGGGCACGCTGGACGAGACCATCACCGAGCCGACCCCGCTCGACCTGCCCGACGGCAGCCACCTGACGCTGGAGCCGCTGCTGCGCACCAAGCGCCGGCTGGGGCTGAAGAACTTCGACCCCTGCACCATCCTGCTGAACAACGACCTGTCCGCCGGCGTGCCCGCCGTGCTGGAGGGCCTGTACGAGCAGTACCTGCTGCCGCCGCTGCATGCCGGCTGGACGATCCGCCGCAAGACGAACCACTTCCATGCCTACGAGGAAGTGGCCAAGAAGTTCGCCAAGCTGCTGGGCATGGACCCGTGGCTGATCAACCCCCTGTACACCCACTGCGGCGAGGTGAACTGGCAGGACGGCACCGGCCTGGACTGCGTGCAGACGCAGGTGGATGCGCTGCTGGCCAAGATCCGCCGCAAGCACAAGGAGTACGGCATCGCCGAGAAGCCGTTCGTGGTGGTCAAGGCCAACAACGGCACCTACGGCATGGGCATCATGACGGTGCGCGACGCCAAGGAGCTCGACGAGGTGAGCCGGCGCACGCGCAACAAGATGGACGTGGTGAAGGACGGCCAGACGGTCACCGAGGTGATCATCCAGGAAGGCGTGCCCACCTACGAGCGCATGCACGACGCGGTGGCCGAGCCGGTGGTCTACATGATCGACCGCTACGTGGTGGGCGGCTTCTACCGCATCCACGCCGACCGCGGCGTGGACGAGAACCTCAACACGCCGGGCTCCAGCTTCGTGCCGCTGGCCTTCGCCGACAGCCACCACCTGCCGCGCCCGGGCGACAAGCCCGGCGCGAGCGCGCCCAACCGCTTCTACATGTACGGCGTGATCGGCCGCCTGGCCATGCTGGCCGCCGCCTACGAGCTCGAAGCGACGGACCCGGACGCCGAGGTCTACGAGTAGACGGGCCCACCATGGGTACCGGCCGGGGCCAGGGCGCCCCGGCCCAAGCAACCAAAGAGCACCAGCGGCATGGGGAGGACCTCCCTCCGGACCACGGTGGGGGGATCGCTGGAGCCTGTCCCCTCCGCACTGTCATGTTCGGCAACCGGCGCAGTCATGGCGAGCGGCTGAAGCTGGCCACCGAGGCGCCCGCGGACGTATCGCGTCACGGCTGCTTGAGCACGGGCGTCGACCGCCGCCGGCGCGGTGCCGGCATCCCATGAAGGACCTGCGGCCGCAGCCGCCGTGCCGCCTATCATGCGGCACACCGATCGATCTCGAGAAGGTCCTGCATGCTCAGCGAACGCTCCAACTCGGCGATCTGCCGAAGCCCGCTCCTGCACCTGGCTGTGTGGACCCTGACCGCAGTGGCCGCCGCACAGGCGGCAGAACCCACGGTGGACGGTCGGGCAGCGGACAAGTACCGCCTGAAGCGCTTTGCCACCGAGCCGCCCTTCCCGGCGCCCTCGCGAATGAACGACCGCGGAACCATGGTCGGCTGGTTCCTCGAGTTGAATATGCCACTGCGTGCCACAGCAGACGGCAGGGTGACCGCCCTCCCGCTGACCTCGGCGGACTACGGTGCAGGTGCCGCCATCGGAGTGAACGAGGCGGACGAGGCGGTCGGATACCAAGCGGCCCTGATGACAGAGGAGGTGCGCGCCGTCAAGTGGCCCCCAGAGGGCGGCGTCGTGGACCTGTCGGCGAAGCTGTCCCCCCATCCTGGGCATCGCGGCTATGCGATGGACATCAACGACCATGGACAGGTCGTGGGCTACTACAGCGAGAAGCCCCGCGAGTTCCACACTGTCGTGTGGGAGGCGGACGGTACGCCGCATGTTCTGCCCAACCCGGATTGGGCACCCATCATGTGGGGCCAGCGCATCAACAACCAGGGACATGTGGCCGGCAGTGTGCTCACCCACAAGACAGGCTACGGCCTCGGCTTCTTCTGGTCAGCGGCCACGGGCGTGCTAGGCATGGGGCCGGTGACCGCGGTCCATGGCATGAACGACCGAGATGAGGTGGTCGGCAAGGGGAACCATGAGACCTACGGGCACGCGTTCTACTGGAACCCGGGCATGGGCTCGCGCGTTCAGAACCTGCCACTGGTCAAGGGCTTCCGGAGGTGCTCGGCCACTGCGATCAGTCCCGACAGCCTCATCGTGGGCTACTGCGACGCTGCCGCCGTGCCCGGGCCACGCGGCAGGGTGGTCTCGGTGGCATGGGAGAGGCAAGCGGATGGCGCATGGCTGCCGCTTGAACTGGAAAGCCGGTTCCGCCGGCACGCCTACAACGCGACCTCATCGGTACTGGACATCGACTCACGAGGCCGCATGCTGTTCGAGTTCGATGACGGGAGCTTGCCGCCAGTGTTCGGCATCGCGGTACCGGTCGCTGTCCGCCGACTGCAGCACTGAGCGGCAAGAGCGGTGTCAACCATGAGCATGCCCGAACCCGGACGGCAGCGTTCAGCGGCTCGACGAGATCCCGCCGACGGTGCGCTCGATCGATGCGCAGGGCGACATGGCGGCGTCAGTCGGGTCGATCGGGCTGGCCGGCCGCCGCCTTGGCGGCGAGCTCGGCGCGCAGGCGCTTCAGGCGCTCCTTGGGGTCCTCGCCCGCGGGCGCCTGGTTGAGCTTCATCTCCGCGATGAAACGGCTGGGGATGCCGGCGATGGTGTCGCGGCCCTTCTTGCGCCGGCGCAGCGTGCTCACCACCAGCGTCTTCTGCGCGCGGGTGATGCCCACGTACATCAGGCGGCGCTCCTCCTGCAGCCGCTCGGGCGTCATGTCGTCGTCGTCGGTCTTGAAGGGCAGCAGGCCCTCGTTGACGCCGGCCAGGATGACGTGCGGCCACTCCAGGCCCTTGCTGGCATGCAGGGTGGACAGCACGACCTGGTCCTGCTCGTCGCCGCGCTCGGCCAGGCTCAGGATGACACTGATGGTCTGCGCGACGTCGAGCACGCTCTTGCGCTCGCTCTCGAAGGTGCCGCCCTCCTGGGTGATCTCGCCGCCGCAGCGCCGCGCCACCCAGTCGACGAAATCGAGCACATTGGTCCAGCGTGCGGCCGCCACCTTCTCGCTGTCCTCGTTGTCGAACAGGTGCTGCTCGTAGCCGATGTCCTGGAGCCACCCGATCAGCAGCGCCTTGGCGTCCTCGGCGCCCACCGTCGTGCGCGCCCGGTGCTCCAGATCGTTCACGTAGCGGCCGAACTCATGCAGCGAGCCGATGGCCTTGGCCGGCAGCGCAGCCACCAGGCTCTCGGCGAACAGCGCCTCGAACATGCTCACCTTCCACCTCGCGGCGAACTCGCCGAGCTTGCCGATGGTGGTGTGGCCGATGCCGCGCTTGGGCGTGGTCACGGCGCGCAGGAAGGCCGGGTCGTCGTCCTGGTTCACCAGCAGGCGCAGCCAGGCGCACAGGTCCTTGATCTCCGCCTTGTCGAAGAAGCTCTGCCCGCCCGAGACCTTGTAGGGGATCTGCGCGGCGCGCAGCTTCTGCTCGAACATGCGCGCCTGGTGGTTGGCGCGGTACAGGATCGCGATGTCGCTGAACTTGACGCGCCCGTCGTTGCCGCGCAGGGCCTGGATGCGCGCCACGGCGCGCTCGGCCTCGTGCTCCTCGCCGTCGCACTCGGCCACGCGCACCGGCTCGCCTTCGCCGTGCTCGCTCCACAGCTTCTTGGCGAAGATCTTGGGGTTGCCCGCGATCACCTCGTTGGCGGCGCGCAGGATGGCGCTGGTGGAGCGGTAGTTCTGCTCCAGCGGGATCACCTTGAGGCTGGGGAACTCCTCGGGCAGGCGCTTCAGGTTCTCGATGGTGGCGCCACGCCAGCCGTAGATGCTCTGGTCGTCGTCGCCGACCGCGGTGAACATGCCGCGCATCAATTCGTCGGGGTGCTCCACCAGCGCCTTGAGCAGCTCGTACTGCACGGCGTTGGTGTCCTGGTACTCGTCCACCAGCACATGGCCGAACTGGGCCTGCCACTTGGCCTGCGCCTCGGGGCGTGTGGTGATGAGCTTGAGCGGCAGGCTGATCAGGTCGTCGAAGTCCACCGCCTGGTAGGCGGCCAGCCGCTCCTCGTAGAGCTTCATCACGCGCGCGGCCACGCGCTCGTCGTCGTCCTTGGCCGCCGAGAGCGCGGCGTCGCTGTCCAGGCCCTGGTTCTTCCACAGGCTGATCGTCCATTGCCAGCGGCGGGCCAGGGCGTTGTCGGTGCAGCTGCCGGCGTCCCGCAGCACGCCCAGCACGTCGTCCGAGTCGAGGATGGAGAAGTTGGGCTTCAGGCCCAGCTGCTCGCCGTCCTCGCGCAGGATGCGCACGCCCAGCGAGTGGAAGGTGCTGATCGCCAGGTCCTTGGCCGCCTTGGGGCCCACCAGCGCCTTGGCCCGCTCGCGCATTTCCAGCGCCGCCTTGTTGGTGAAGGTGATGGCCGCGATCTGCTTCGGGGCCAGGCCGGCCTGCAGCAGCCGGGCGATCTTGTGGGTGATCACCCGCGTCTTGCCCGAGCCGGCGCCGGCCAGCACCAGGCAGGGCCCGCGCAGGTAGTGCACGGCCTCCATCTGCGCCGAGTTGAGGGAAGCGGGAGCGTTCACAGCTTGTGTGTCGAGAGCAGCAGGCTCGTTTCAGTGTGGGCGATGCCTTCGATCAGGCGGATGCGGCTGAGCACGCGGTCGAAGGCTTCCAGGGAATCGGCGCGCAGCTCGGCGACGATGTCCCAGCGGCCGTTGGTGGTGTGCAGGGCCTGCACGGCGGGGTCGCCCCGCAGCGCGCGCAGCACGGCGTCGAGCGCATTGCCCTCGACCGTGATGGTCATCAGTGCGGCGATGCGGTTGGCCTCGGTCTGTGGCTTCAGGCGCACCGTGTAGCCCACGATGGTGCCGTTGGCCTCCAGCTTGGCGATGCGGTTCTGCACGGTGCCGCGTGCCACGCGCAGGCGCTTGGCCAGCGAGGCCACCGAGGCGCGCGCATTCTCGCGCAGAAGGCTCAGGAGCTGGTGGTCCACGTCGTCCATGGCCTCATCTTAGCCACATCGCCAGCCTGCTCTAGCGATTTGTTCAATCGGCTGCGCGATCTGCGCACTTTGCTGGCTTCTTGTTGGCTTCGCTTGTCCACAGAATCACCACCATGGTGCGGCGCGGGGGCCGCGCGCCAGCGCCAGCGGATGCCCAGTCAGCGCATCACCCCTGCGTGCCGCCCGGCACGCCACGAGACAAACCCCGGCCCGCCCACCGCAAGACGAGACGTCCCATGGTCGACTACATCGGCATCGCCGACATCCAGCAACTGGTGCACCGCCTGGGCACCGGCACCTTCATCCACCGCCTGGCCGGCGAGATCGAGGCGGACTACCGCCGCTGGGCCGAGTTCGAGAAGACGGCCCGCGTGGCCAGCCACTCCGACGTGGGCGTGATCGAGCTCATGCCCGCCTCCGACGGCGCCCACTACGCCTTCAAGTACGTCAACGGCCACCCCAAGAACACGGCCGAGGGCCTGCTCACGGTGACCGCCTTCGGCGTGCTGGCCGACGTGGCCACCGGCTACCCGCTGCTGCTGTCGGAGCTGACGGTGACCACCGCCCTGCGCACGGCCGCCATGTCGGCCCTGGCCGCCCAGTGGCTGGCGCGGCCCGACAGCCGCGTCATGGCGCTGATCGGCAACGGGGCGCAGAGCGAATTCCAGGCCATCGCCTTCCACCGCATGCTGGGCATCCGCGAGCTGCGCCTGTTCGACATCGACCCGCTCGCCAGCGCCAAGCTCGAGCGCAACCTGCGCAGCCTGCCCGAGCTGGCCGACCTGGCCATCGTGCGCTGTGGCTCCACGGCCGAGGCGGTGCAGGGCGCCGACGTCGTGACCACCGTGACGGCCGACAAGCGCAACGCCGTCATCCTGGAGCCCGGCATGGTGCGCCCCGGCATGCACCTGAACGGCGTGGGCGGCGACTGCCCCGGCAAGACGGAGCTGCACCGCGACATCCTGCTGCGGCCGGATGCCCGCGTGGTGGTGGAGTACGAGCCGCAGTCGCGCATCGAGGGCGAGATCCAGCAGCTGCCGGCGGACTTCCCCGTGACCGAGTTCGCTGACGTCGTGGCCGCCGGCGGGCCCTTCCGCCGCACGGCCGACGAGGTGACCATCTTCGATTCCGTGGGTTTCGCGCTGGAGGATTTCTCCGCCCTGCGCTTCCTGCACCTGCTGCTCGGCGAGCAGCGCGAGGCCAGCCGCCAGATCGACCTGGTGCCGCGCCTGGACGACCCGAAGGACCTGTTCGGCGGCGTGCTGGGCGGCTCGCCCGCCCGCGCGCGCCTGCGCCGCGTGGCCTGAAGGCCCACCCGCGCGGCCCCGCCCACCGGCGTGCCGCGCAAGCCTGGCGTCCGGCCCCGCGGTTATGCTGCGGCGGCCGTGACGACCGACCACCGCCTCCCCACCCCCACCCAGCCCCGCCGGCGCGCCCTGCTGGCGGCGGCCCTGGCCGCCGGCACCGCGCCCGCCTGGCTGCGCCACGCCCGCGCCGGCGACACACCGCGCTTCGAGCAGGGTGTGGCCAGCGGCTACCCCCGCCCCGATGGCATGGTGCTGTGGACACGGCTGACCGGCGAGGGACTGCCCGAACGGGTGCCCGTGCAATGGGAGCTCGCACAGGACGAGGGCTTCGCCCACGTGGTCGCCCGCGGCACCGACATGGCCGAAGCGGCCTGGGCCCACAGCATCCACGCCGAGCCGCGGGGTCTGGCGCCCGGGCGCTGGTACTTCTACCGCTTCACCGCCCTGGGGCAGCGCAGCCGCACCGGCCGCACCCGCACCGCCCCGGCACCCGATGCGATGGAGCCGCTGCAGTTCGCCATCGCCAGCTGCCAGCGCTACGACACCGGCCGCTACGCCGCCTGGGCGCACGCGGCGCGCGAGGCGCTGGACCTGGTGCTGTTCCTGGGCGACTACGTCTACGAGTACCCCTGGCTGCCCTGGGCGCTGCGCCCCCACCCGGGCGGCTATGCACGCAGCCTGGACGACTGGCGCACCCGCTATGCCACCTACCAGCGTGACTCCCAGCTGCAGGACGTCCATGCCGCCTGCCCCTGGATGCTGATCTGGGACGACCACGAGGTGGCCAACGACTACACCGGCCTGAACGGCGGCGAGCGCGGTTTCGCCGCCCGCCGCGCCGACGCCTACCAGGCCTACTGGGAGCACCTGCCGCTGCCGCAGGCGATGCGCCCGCGCCGCGACGTGCCCGGCGGCGCCCTGCCGCTGCACGGCGCGCACGACTGGGGCGCGCTGGCCCGCGTGCTGATGCTCGATGGCCGCCAGCACCGCGACACCCTTGCCTGCCCCACCTGGAACGGCGGCGCCGGGCGCACGAGCCGGCGTGACTGCAGCGCGCTCGACGATCCGCGCCGCAGCTTCCTCGGCATGGCCCAGGAGGCGTGGCTGGCCCGGTCGTGGGACATGGAGCGCCCCTGGAACCTGCTCGCCCAGACCACGCTGCTGAGCCGCTTCGCCTGGAGCGACCCCACCGGCGGCCCGGAGCGCATGGCGGTGTGGAACGACGGCTGGGACGGTTACGCCCCCGCCCGCGCCCGGCTGCTGTCCGGAATCGCCGCGCGCCGCCTGCCCGGCGCGGTGGTGCTGGGCGGCGACCTGCACGGCCACTACGTCGCCGACGTCAAGGCCGACTTCGACGACCCGCGCTCGGCCACGCTCGCCAGCGAGTTCGTCACCACCAGCATCAGCAGCCCTGGCAAGGACCAGGAGCGTATCGACACCGCCCTGCGCTTCAACCCGCACATCCAGCTGGCGCGCACACAGCGGCGCGGCTATGTGCGCGGCCAGCTCGACGCGCGGCGGCTGCAGATGCGGCTGATGGACGTGCAGGACTTTGCGGACGCGGCGAGCCCCTTGGCCGTGCACGCCCGCTACGTGGTGGAATCCGGGCGCCCGGGCGCCCAGCGCGACTGACGGCCACTCACCTCGTCGCCCATGGCCGCCATCTTCGCCGTCACCCTGCCCTTCTTCGCCCTCGTCGCCGCCGGCTACTGGGCCGCGGCCCGCCACCTGCTGCCGGGCAGCGCCATCCCGGGGCTGAACACCTTCGTGCTGTTCTTCGCCCTGCCGTGCATGCTGTTCCGCTTCGGCCAGTCCACGCCGCTGCTGCAGTTGCTGAATCCGGCGGTGCTGGGCGTGTACCTGCTGGCGGCCGCCCTCGTCGTGGGCTTCACCATCGCGCTCACGCTCTCGGCGCGGGTGGGCATGAAGGACGCGTCCTTCGGCGCGCTCGTGGCCGCGTTCCCGAACTCGGGCTTCATGGGCGTGCCGCTGCTGGTGGGCGTGATGGGCCCCGCGGCGGCCGGCCCGGTGATCTGCACCATCCTGGCCGACATGCTGGTCACCAGCTCGGTCTGCCTGGGGCTGGCCCAGGCCGGCGGCGCGGGGGCCGCGGGCGGCCGGGCCGCCGCCTGGCGGGCCCTGCGCGGCGCCCTGTCCAACCCCCTGCCCTGGTCGATCGCGCTGGGCGCGGCGGCCGGGGTGTCCGGCCTGGCGCTGCCCGGTCCTGTGCAGGCCATCGTGAACATGCTCGCCAACGCGGCCAGCCCGGTGGCGCTGTTCACCATCGGCGCCGTGCTCTGGCGCTCAGGCGACCCCGCCCACCGCGCCGTGGACATCCCCGACCACGCCACGCCACCGCCGCCACCCACGCCGCTGGCGGCCATCGTGCCCGTGGCCGCCGTGAAGCTGCTGCTGCACCCGCTGCTGGTGCTGCTGCTGGGCGCCTCGGCGCGCCAGATGGGCGTGCCGCTCAGCGACTTCCAGCTCACCGCGCTGGCGCTCACGGCCGCGCTGCCCAGCGCCAGCAACGTGTCGCTGCTGGCCGAGCGCTATGGCGCCGACAACGGCCGTGTGGCGCGCATCATCCTGGTCACCACCGTGCTGGCCTTCTTCAGCTTCACCGGGCTGGCCAGCCTGCTGGGCGTTCAGCCGGCCGGCTGAGCCGCGGAGGCCCGCGAGGCCAGCCAGTCGGGCCGCAGCAGCCCGTACCAGGCCGAGTCGCTCAGCTCGCCGCCCACCTGCCAGCGTTCGCGCAGCAGGCCCTCGCGCAGGAAGCCCAGCCGCTGCAGCGTGCGGCAGGACGCCGCATTGCGCGGGTCGGCGTCCGCCTCCAGCCGGTGCAGCGCCAGGTCGTCGAAGGGCGCCCCGGGTGTGTGGTCGAAGGCGGTCGCCACCAGCGCCTGCAGCGCCTCGTGCATGAGCCCGGACCCCTGCTGCGACCGCGCCAGCGCATAACCGATCTCCGCCCGCCGGTTCGAGGCGTCGATGCGGAACAGGCTCACCGTGCCCACCAGGCGGCCGGCCGCCTCACCGGCGTGCAACACCACACCGAGTCGCAGGTCCTGCCGCCCGGCGAGCGTGCGCCGGTCGCGCTCGATGGCGGCCACCGCGTCGTCCAGGCCTTGCCATGGCGGCGTGGACCAGTAGCGCATCACCTGCGGGTCACCGAAGATGGCGAACAGGTCGGCCTCGTCGCCGGCGGCCAGCGGGCGCAGGTGCAGGCGCGCAGTGCGAAGGTTCAGCTCGGCCAGGGGTGTCATTCGTGCTCCACCGTGCGCAGGAAATCGGCCAGGGTCTTGCCGGCCTCGTCGCGGTAGGGCTCGTCGAGCACCGCCATGTCGGCGATGCGGTCGACGCGGAAGCTGCGGAAGTCGTCGCGCTGTTCGCACCAGGCGCCCAGCGTCCACACCGCGCCCCAGTAGAAGCAGCCCAGCGGCCGCACCGTGCGGTCGGTGGCGCGGCCGGCCTCGTCGCGGTAGGCCAGCTGCAGCTTGCGCCGCACCTCGATGGCGCCGCGCAGGCGCTCGAGCCGGTGGCGCACCGGGTCCTCGTCGGCAAAGTAGGGTGGCGCGTAGATGGGCAGGCTCTCGGCCGCGGCGCGCGCGGCCGTGGGCAGCACGGCGATGATCTTGGACAGCGCCGACTCCGACGCGCTGGCCAGGCCGCGGTCGAGCCGGGACTGGGCCAGCCGCACGCAGGCGACAAGGGCCTTGGCCTCGGCGGCGCTGAACATGAGCGGTGGCAGGTCGTAGCCGGCCCCCAGGCGGTAGCCCACGCCGGCCTCGCCCTCGATGGGCACGCCCTGCGCCTGCAGGTCGGCCACGTCGCGGTAGACGGTGCGCAGCGACACCTCCAGGCGCCCGGCCAGGAAGGCGGCCGTGGACAGCCGGCGCCCGCGGATGAGCTGGACGATCTCGAAGAGGCGGTCGGCGCGGCGCATGCGTGGAGCGTCGACCTCAGCCCATGGGCGTGCAGAGTTCGACCAGCGTGCCGTCGGGCGCCCGCACGTAGGCCACCGTCTGGCCCCAGGGCATGCGGGTGGCGGGCTTGAGCAGCGTGGCGCCGGCCTGCACTGCGCGGTCCACGGCGGCGGCCACGTCGTCGGTGGTGAAGGCCACCTCCATGCCCAGCGGCGCGCCGTCGGCCGCGCGACGGTAGTCGCCGCCCAGGCTCTCGCGCGCGGTGGCGTGGTCGCAGAAGGCGAGCGCCGTGGTGCCGGTGTCCAGCTGGCCGAACTCCGCCCCGGGCGAGACGAAGCCGCGGGTGAGGCCGAAGGCGCGCTCGAAGAAGCTCAGGGACGCCTCGACGTTGTCAACGTAGACGACGGTGTAGGCAAATGGCATGGGGTCCTCCTGGTGGGTGGGCCGCGGCGGGAGGCGACGCATCCTACGCCGGGGCGGACGCGCATGCTCCCTCCGGGCTGCTGACAGCGTCGTGGCAGCACACCCGGGGGCGACTCGCTATGATGGCGGCCGGTCGGCAGTTCACCCAGGCGTCGTCGCGCCAGCCCGTGCTGGCGAGCTGAACCTGCCCTTGGCGCGCGAGAGCTTTCTCGTGCTCCCCCTGCTTCGGTCATGTCGTGCGCTGTCAGCCCCGTGCTGCGCGTGTGGACCTCCGGCAGCTGCAAGTCGGCGACCCCAGCCCATCGGCCCCGCCGTTCCGCATTCGCGGGCGAGGCGGACGCACCCCGATGCCACCGGTCCATGCGCGCGTGACGAGGAACAACGCCCATGACGACGTCCCCCACCCCCCTGCCGCGCGGCCGTGAGCGCGTGGCCCTGCACTGCGACGACGCCTCGCAGTTCGCCAAGTCGCTGCGCCAGCAGCTCGCCGACCACCTGGCCACCCAGCCGGCCACCGCGCCCAGCCACCAGCAGCTGCTGCACATGCTGGCGCGCGCCGCCGGGCACCGCAACTGGCAGGCGCTGCGCGCCGCGCCTGGCGCCCTGCTGCCCCCAGCGACACCCGCCGAGCCCGCCGTGCCGGCCGTGCCGCCGCCCGCGCAGGCGGAGCCGCCGGCCGAGGCCCCGCTCGGCCCGCACGCCCGCAAGGCGCTCACCCAGTTCGACACGCATGGCCGCCTGGTGCGCTGGCCCTACAAGTTCAGCGTGCAGCGCCTGGCCATGTGGGGCCTGTGGATGCGCTTCGACAGCGGCCGCGTCTACACCGAGCGCGAGGTGAACGAGATCCTCAAGGCCTGGACCACCTACGGCGACCACGTCACCCCGCGGCGCGAGCTGGTGGAGATGGGCCTGCTGGCGCGCGAGGCCGACTGCTCGGCCTACTGGAAGCAGCCGCAGCGGCCCGACGCCGAGATCCGCGCGCTGCTGGCGGCGCTGCGCGCCCGCGGCCGAGGCGACGCGCCGGCCGCGCCGGCCCGCACGCGGCCGGCGACAATGGCCGCATGAGCACCCGCGTCCTCACCGGCATCACCACCACCGGCACCCTGCACCTCGGCAACTACGTCGGGGCGATCCGCCCCGCCATCGCGGCCAGCCGCGAGGCGGGCGTGGAGAGCTTCTTCTTCATGGCCGACTACCACGCGCTGATCAAGTGCGACGAGCCCGACCGCATCGAGCGCTCGCGCCTGCAGATCGCCGCCACCTGGCTGGCCTGCGGCCTGGACACCCGGCGGGTGGTGTTCTACCGGCAGAGCGACATCCCCGAGATCCCCGAGCTGACCTGGCTGCTCACCTGCGTGACGAGCAAGGGCCAGATGAACCGCGCCCATGCCTACAAGGCCTCGGTGGACGCCAACACCGCCGCCGGCGAGGACCCGGACGCGGGCATCACCATGGGCCTGTACAGCTACCCCATCCTGATGGCGGCCGACATCCTGATGTTCAACGCGCACCGGGTGCCCGTGGGCAAGGACCAGGTGCAGCACATCGAGATGGCGCGCGACGTGGCGCAGCGCTTCAACCACCTGTTCGGCAAGGGGGAGGACTTCTTCGTGCTGCCCGAGGCGCAGGTGGACGCCGAGATGGAGCTGCTGCCCGGCCTGGACGGCCGCAAGATGAGCAAGAGCTACGACAACGTCGTGCCCCTGTTCGAGGGCGGGGCCAAGGCGCTGCGCGAGGCCATCGCCCGCATCGTGACCGACTCGCGCCTGCCGGGTGAGCCGAAGGAGCCCGAGGGCACCGCCCTGGTCGCGCTGTACGACGCGTTCGCAAGCGCCGCGGAGCGTGCCGCCTTCCGCGCCGAGCTGCGCGCCGGCCTGGGCTGGGGCGACGCCAAGCAGCGCCTGTTCGAGCGCATCGATGCCGAGATCGGCCCGATGCGCGCGCGCTACGACGAGCTGATGGCCCGCCCGGAGCGCATCGAGGACACCCTGCAGGAAGGCGCGGCGAAGGCGCGCGCGCTCGCCGGCCCGCTGCTGCAGCGGCTGCGCGAGGCGGTGGGGCTGCGGCGCTTCCAGCCCCTGGCCGCACCCGCTCGTGACGAGGCCAAGCCCAAGGCGGCCGCCCTGCCGGTGTTCAAGCAGTACCGCGAGGCCGACGGCCGCTTCTACTTCAAGCTGAGCGCCCACGACGGCCGTACCCTGCTGCAGAGCGAAGCCTTCGCTGGCGGCCGGGAGGCGGGCGAGTGGGTCAAGCGGCTGAAGACCGACGGCGCGGCGGCGCTGGCCGACGCACCGGTGCAGCGCGGCGACGGGGTGGGCGAGGACGAAGTCGCGCAGGCCCTGGCCGCGCTCGTGGCCGCCGCGGCGGGCTGAACCCTGGCGGTGCGCCGCCTCGGCGGCCGCCTCAGGCACGCCTCAGGCACGCCTCAAGAACGCTTCAAGAACGTCTCAAAAACGCGTCTGCACGCGCAGCAGCAGCATGTCCGTGGCGCGGGCCTGCATGCCGCCGGTGAGCAGCCCGGCCTCGTAGCGCCAGGTGGCCCCCGTCCAGGGCTCGAGCCCGGGCACCCGGCCCACGGCCGCCGGCCCGAGACGATGCGCCGGCCGCCCCGGTGCCGCGCCGGGAACCGCCCCATGGATGTCGACCACGCCCTGCAGCGCCAGCTGCGACGCGGGCGAGCCGGCCGCTGCCACGGGCAGGGCCATGTCCCAGCCGAACTGGTGCGGCACGCCCGGCGGCAGTGGCATGCGCAGCCCCTGGCCGGCGGGCTTCAGGCGGAAGCCGGGTGTCTCGGGCGCCAGACCACGCAGCGCCGCGGCACGCCGTGGCAGCTGGGCCCGCGCCGCCAGTGGGGCGATGCCGCGCAGTGCACCGGCCGCCGCCGGCCCCGCCACGGCCGGGCCGGGCGGCTCGCAGGCGGACGCCGCCAGCGCGAACAGACAGGACGAGAGCAGGGCAGGCACGGTGGGTCCAGGGGGCGACAGCAGCGACGCCGCGCAGTCTGCCCTGTCTGGCCGTGGCCGATGGCCGGAAAAGCCGGTCGAATCCGGCGGCGGATGGCGCCATACTTTGCCCTGGGAGGACACCGGTGAACACGACGACCACGGGGCACCGCGGCGCGGTGGTGCAGCCGCATCGCCGCCCCGGGCGGCGATGCCGGGCAACGCCGTGATCGTGCTCGCGTGGGTGCTGATGGCGGCCTGGGCCATGGCCTGGGCCGCTGGGTGGTGGACCGGTGGCCTGCATGGCGGCGTGCTGCTGGGGTTGGCCGGCCTGAACCTGGCCACCTTCTGGGCCTACTGGACCGACAAGTACGCCGCCCGGCAGGGGCAGTGGCGCACCCCGGAGCAGACGCTGCATGGCCTGGCCCTGCTGGGCGGCTGGCCCGCCGCCTGGTGGGCGCAGCAGCTGCTGCGCCACAAGTCCACCAAGCCCGCGTTCCGGCAGGTCTACTGGGCCACGGTGGCGCTCCACCTGCTGGCCACGGCGGGCGTGGCGCTGGCCGCGACCGGGCATCTGCCGGCCGCCCTGGCGCTGCTGCACCGCTGAGGCCGCGCGGATGCGCCGCGGCCGCGGCTGCCGCGCGCGCCGTCAGGCCACCGTGGCCTGGCGCACCGCCCGTTCCCAGCGGTCCATCAGCTCCTGGGCACGGTCGCGCGGCAGCGTGGGCTCGAAGCGGCGCTGCGCCTGCCACTGCCCGGCCAGCTCGTCCAGGTTGCGCCACACGCCGGTGGCCAGGCCGGCCAGGTAGGCGGCGCCCAGCGCAGTGGTCTCGATCACCTGCGGCCGCAGCACGGGGATGCCCAGCAGGTCCGCCTGGAACTGCATGAGCAGGTCGTTCACGCAGGCGCCGCCGTCCACGCGCAGCTCCGTCACGGGCGAGCCCCCGGCCGCCACGGCGTCGCGGCTCATCGCCTGCAGCAGGGCAGCGCTCTGGAAGGCGATGCTCTCCAGCGCCGCGCGCGCGATGTGGGCCACGGTGCTGCCCCGCGTCAGGCCCACGATGGTGCCCCGCGCCTCGGGCTGCCAGTACGGGGCGCCCAGGCCGGTGAAGGCGGGCACGAACATCACGCCGCCGGCATCGGGCACGCTCTCGGCCAGCGACTGCACCTCGGAGCTGGCGCGGATGGCCTTCAGGCCGTCGCGCAGCCACTGCACCACCGCACCGCCGATGAACACGCTGCCCTCGAAGGCGAACTCCGGCGTCGCGGTCGGTTGCGCGGCGCTCGTGGTGACCAGGCCGTTGTCGCTCGGGCGGAAGCGCTCGCCCGTGTGCATGAGCATGAAGCAGCCCGTGCCGTAGGTGTTCTTGGCCTGGCCGGCGCGGAAGCACGCCTGGCCGAACAGCGCGCTCTGCTGGTCGCCCGCGATGCCGGCGATGGGCACCGGCGCGCCCAGCCATTCCGCGTCGCTCTCGCCGAACACATGGCTGCTCGGGAAGACCTGCGGCAGCAGGCTGTCGGGCACGTGCAGCGCGCCCAGCAGGCCGTGGTCCCAGCGGTTGTGGCGCACGTCGAACAGCATGGTGCGTGCGGCGTTGCTCACGTCGGTGGCGTGGACGCTTCCCTTGGTGAGCTTCCACAGCAGCCAGCTGTCCACCGTGCCGAAGGCGAGCTCGCCCTGCGCGGCGGCCAGGTGGGCGCCGGGCGCGTGGTCCAGGATCCAGCGGATCTTGGTGCCGGAGAAGTACGCGTCGATCACCAGGCCGGTGGTCTCGCGCACGGTGGGCTCCAGGCCCTGCTCGCGCAGCTGCGCGCACAGCGGCTCGGCGCGGCGGTCCTGCCAGACGATGGCGTTGTGCACGGGCCGGCCGGTGCGGCGGTTCCACACCACGGTGGTCTCGCGCTGGTTGGTGATGCCGATGGCGCGGATGTCGCGCGCCGTCAGGCCGGCCAGCGCCAGGGCCTCGCGCGCCGTGGCCAGCTGGCTGGTCCAGATCTCCTCGGGGTCGTGCTCCACCCAGCCGGGCTGGGGGTAGATCTGGCGGAACTCGCGCTGCGCCATGGCGACGATGCGGCCGGCCTCGTCGAAGACGATGCTGCGCGAGCTGGAGGTGCCCTGGTCCAGGGCGAGCAGGAAAGTGCGGGACGTCATGGCTGCACGCATTCGAGTTGAACGCCGGCCTCGGCCAGCAGCGTGGGAAACGGCGGCGGCGGCGGGCTGTCGGTGAACAGCAGGTCGAGCTGGTCCACGCGGGCCAGCTCCACCATGGCCGGGCGGTTGAACTTGCTGTGGTCGGCCACCAGCCAGACCTCGCGCGACTGCTCGATGATCACCCGCGCTACCTTGACCTCGCGGTAGTCGAAGTCGCGCAGCGAGCCGTCGGGCTCGATGCCCGAGATGCCGATGAGCCCGATGTCCACGCGGAACTGGCGGATGAAGTCCACGGCCGCCTCGCCGACGATGCCACGGTCGCGGTTGCGCACCACGCCACCGGCGACGATCACCTCGCAGTCGGGGTTGTCCGCCAGGATCGCGGCCACGTTCAGGTTGTTGGTGATGACGCGCAGGCCCTGGTGGTGCAGCAGCTCGCGCGCCACCGCTTCGGTGGTGGTGCCCAGGTTGATGAGCAGGGACGAGCCATGCGGCACCCGGGCCGCCACCGCGCGCGCGATGCGCTGCTTGGCATCGGCATTCAGCGCCTCGCGCTGGCGGTGCGCGAGGTTCTCGGTGGTGGACGCAGGCAGGCGCACGCCACCGTGGTAGCGCGCGAGCAGCCCCGCCTCGGCGAGCAGCTTCACGTCGCGCCGCACGGTCTGCAGCGTGACGCCGAAACGCTCGGCCAGCGATTCGACGGTGGCCATGCCCTGGGCGCGCACGGCGTCGAGCAGCTCGGACTGACGCGGATTGGGGGTCATGGCGGCATTGTCCTCAAGCCGTGTGGGGTCGCGGCCTCCGCACAAACCCGAAAGCAAACGAACCGATGCGAACTTGCTTTCGCGCAACAACTGGGATAAAACGAAAAAAGAAGAACGAAGGAGACTGCCCTGAACCGCCCTGCGCCTGCCTGCGCGGCCCCTCACGTCGCCCCCCGCGGCGTTCCCAGCGTGCCCCCGCACTGCGACGTGCTCGTGGTGGGCGGCGGCATCAACGGCGCCGGCATCGCACGCGACCTGGCCGGCCGCGGCTGGCGCGTGGTGCTGGTGGAGCAGGACGACCTGGCTTCGCACACGTCCTCCTCGTCCACCAAGCTCATCCACGGCGGCCTGCGCTATCTCGAGTACTACGAGTTCTCGCTGGTGCGCAAGGCGCTGCAGGAGCGCGAGGTGCTGCTCAAGAGCGCGCCGCACATCATGTGGCCGCTGCGTTTCGTGATGCCGCACGATCCGTCCATGCGGCCGGCGTGGCTGATCCGCATGGGCATCTTCCTGTACGACCACCTCGCGCGGCGCGAGGTGCTGCCCGGCTCGCGCGGCGTGGACCTGCGCCACCACCCCGCCGGTGCCCCGCTGCAGCCCCGCTTCACGCGCGGCTTCGTCTACTCCGACGGCTGGGTGGACGACGCGCGGCTGGTGGTGCTGAACGCGCTGGACGCGCACGAGCACGGCGCCACCGTGCTCACGCGCACCCGCTGCACCGCCGCGCAGCGCCACCCCGGGGGCTGGACCGCCACGCTGCAGGGCGAGGACGGCCAGGCGCACAGCGTGCAGGCGCGTGCGCTGGTGAATGCCGCCGGCCCCTGGGCCGAGGCCTTCCTGCGCGGCACCGCCCGGCCGGCGCACGGCGAGGCGCTGGCCACGCGCAGCCTGCGGCTGGTGAAGGGCTCGCACATCGTGGTGCCGCGCTGCTTCGAGCACGACCACGCCTACATCTTCCAGAACCCCGACAAGCGCATCATCTTCGCCATCCCCTACGAGCGCGATTTCACCCTCATCGGCACCACCGACGTGGAGCTGCAGGGCGACCCGCGCGGCGCGGCGATCAGCGAGACGGAAACGGCCTACCTGTGCGAGCAGGCCAGCCGCTACTTCCGCCGCCCGGTGCGCCCGGCCGACGTGGTGTGGAGCTACGCCGGCGTGCGCCCGCTGCTGGAGGACGCCTCGGGCGACCCCTCCGCCGTCACGCGCGACTACCTGCTGGAGTCGAGCGCGGAGGGCGCCCCGGTGCTCAGCGTGTGGGGCGGCAAGATCACCACCTTCCGCAAGCTTGCCGAGGACGCCGCCACCGAGGTGGGCCGGCTGCTGGGCGAGACGCGCGCGCCGTGGACGCACGGCGCGTTCCTGCCCGGCGGCGACCTGGCCGCGTGGATCGGCCGCGCCCAGCGCCCCGACACCGACTTCGAGCGCCTGGTGCATGCGGTGGGCGCGCGCCACCCGGGCCTGCCGACGCCGCTGGTGCGCCGCCTGGCGCGCGCCTATGGCAGCCGCATCGACCAGGTGCTGGCCGGTGCCGAGACCGCCGCCGACCTGGGCGAGGAGATCGCGCCGGGCCTGCACGAGGCCGAGCTGAAGCACCTGCGCCAGCACGAGTGGGCCCGCACCGGCGACGATGTGCTGTGGCGCCGCAGCAAGCTGGGCCTGCACTACACCGCGGCCGAGCGCGCCCGGGTCGACGCCTGGATGACCGCAGCCGACGAATCGGACGCCCGCCCCCTGTTCCCCATGACGAAGGATTCCCCATGCAGCTGAGGCTGGAAGGCATCAGCAAGAAGGTCGGTGCCGAGACCTGGCTGCACGAGATGTCGCTGGCCCCGCGGCCCGGCGCCGTCACCGTGCTGCTGGGCGCCACCCAGGCCGGCAAGACCAGCCTGATGCGCCTGATGGCGGGCCTGGATGCGCCGAGCGCCGGCCGCGTCCTCGTGGACGGGCAGGACGTGACCGGCGTGCCCGTGCGCGAGCGCAACGTGGCCATGGTCTACCAGCAGTTCATCAACTACCCGTCGATGACGGTGTCGCAGAACATCGCCTCGCCGCTGCGGCTGCGCGGCGAGCGCGACATCGACGCGCGCGTGCGCGCCCTGGCCGGCCGGCTGCACATCGAGCCCTTCCTGGACCGCCTGCCCTCGGCGCTGTCGGGCGGCCAGCAGCAGCGCGTGGCGCTGGCGCGTGCGCTGGCCAAGAACGCGCCGCTGATGCTGCTGGACGAGCCGCTGGTGAACCTGGACTACAAGCTGCGCGAGGAGCTGCGCGAGGAGCTCACGCAGCTGTTCGCCGCCGGCGATTCCACCGTGATCTACGCCACCACCGAGCCCGGCGAGGCCCTGCTGCTGGGCGGCTGGACCGCCGTGCTCGACGCCGGCGAGCTGCTGCAATACGGCCCCACGGCCGAGGTGTTCCACCGCCCGGCGTCGTTGCGCGTGGCGCGCGCCTTCAGCGACCCGCCCATGAACCTCATCGCCGCGCAGGCCACCGACGGCGGCCTGCAGCTGCGCGGCGGGCCGCTCCTGCCCGTGTCACTGCCGGCTGGGGCCGGCGCGTCGCGCGACTGCACGGTGGGCGTGCGCGCCAGCGCGCTGCGCGTGGCCCCGCGTCCCGGGGACATCGCCCTGCCCGGCACCGTGGAGCTGGCCGAGATCTCCGGCTCCGACACCTTCGTGCACGCCGCCACGCCGGTGGGCGAGCTGGTGGCGCAGCTGACCGGCGTGCACGACTTCGCGCTGGGCGCGTCCATCACGCTGCACCTGCACCCGTCACAGGCCTACGTGTTCGGCGCCGACGGCGCGCTGCAGCGCGCCCCTGAACGGCCCGGCGCCGCCCGGCAAGGAGCCCGCTGATGGCCCGCATCGACCTCGACCTGGCGCACTCGTACAAGCCGAACCCGCGCGAGGACGGCGACTACGCCCTGCTGCCCCTGAAGATGAGCTTCGCCGACGGCGGCGCCTACGCGCTGCTGGGCCCCTCGGGCTGCGGCAAGACCACCATGCTCAACATCATGTCGGGCCTGCTGGTGCCCTCGCATGGCGGCGTGCGCTTCGACGGCCGCGACGTCACCCGCGCCAGCCCGCAGGAGCGCAACATCGCCCAGGTGTTCCAGTTCCCGGTGATCTACGACACGATGACCGTGGCGGAGAACCTGGCCTTCCCGCTGAAGAACCGCAAGGTGCCCGCCGGGCAGATCCGCCAGCGCGTGGGCCAGATCGCCGAGATGCTGGAGATGAGCCACCAGCTGGACATGCGCGCCGCCGGCCTGTCGGCCGACCAGAAGCAGAAGATCTCGCTGGGCCGCGGCCTGGTGCGGCCGGACGTGTCGGCGGTGCTGTTCGACGAGCCGCTGACCGTCATCGACCCGCACCTGAAATGGCAGCTGCGGCGCAAGCTCAAGCAGATCCACCATGAGCTGAAGCTCACGCTGATCTACGTGACGCACGACCAGGTGGAAGCGCTGACCTTCGCCGACGAGGTGGTGGTCATGACCCGCGGCCGGGCGGTGCAGGTGGGCACGGCCGACGCGCTGTTCGAGCGGCCGGCCCACACCTTCGTGGGCCACTTCATCGGCTCGCCGGGCATGAACTTCCTGGCCGCCGAGCAGCGCGACGGCACCCTGCAGGTGGCCGGCCAGGCGCTGGGCCCGGCGGGGCGGGCCCTGCCCGACGGCGCGCTCAAGCTGGGCATCCGGCCGGAGTACCTGGCGCTGGCGCCTGCCGGCACGCCCGGCACCCTGCCGGCCCAGGTGGCCCAGGTGCAGGACATCGGCACCTACCTGCTCGTCACCTGCCGCGCCGGCGAGCAGACCCTGAAGGCCCGCCTGGCGCCCGACGCCAGCGCGCCGTCGGTGGGCGACACCGTGGGCCTGCAGGTGCTGGGCGCCCACACCTGCTTCTATGCGGATGAGGAGCTCGTGGCATGAGTGCCCAGTTGAACAAGCCCGTGAACCAGAAAGCCTGGTTCCTCATCCTGCCCGTGTTCATCTGCGTGGCCTTCTCGGCCATCCTGCCGCTGATGACGGTGGTGAACTACTCGGTGCAGGACATCATCAGCCCCGAGCGCCGCGTGTTCGTGGGCACCGAATGGTTCGCCGCCGTGATGCGCGACGAGGACCTGCACGCCGCGCTGTGGAACCAGCTGCGCTTCTCGCTGGCGGTGCTGGCGGTGGAGATCCCGCTGGGCATCGCGCTGGCGCTGGCCATGCCGGCCGAGGGCTGGAAGGCCTCGGCCACGCTGGTGATCGTGGCGCTGTCGCTGCTGATCCCCTGGAACGTGGTGGGCACCATCTGGCAGATCTTCGGCCGCGCCGACATCGGCCTCATGGGCCACGCGCTGCAGGAGCTGGGCATCGAGTACAGCTACACGGGCGACTCCACCCATGCCTGGCTCACGGTGCTGCTGATGGACGTGTGGCACTGGACGCCCCTGGTGGCGCTGCTGGCCTACGCCGGCCTGCGCAGCATCCCCGACGCCTACTACCAGGCCGCCCGCATCGACGGCGCGAGCAAGTTCGCGGTGTTCCGCTACATCCAGCTGCCCAAGATGCGCGGCGTGCTGATGATCGCGGTGCTGCTGCGCTTCATGGACAGCTTCATGATCTACACCGAGCCCTTCGTGCTCACCGGCGGCGGCCCGGGCAACGCCACCACCTTCCTCAGCCAGTACCTCACCCAGAAGGCGGTGGGCCAGTTCGACCTGGGCCCGGCGGCCGCCTTCTCGCTGATCTACTTCCTCATCATCCTGCTGTTCTGCTTCGTGCTCTACAACTGGATGCAGCGCCTGGGCCAGGCCAGCGCCGAAGGAGCCGGCCATGACTGAACGCCGCTTCCGCAAGCGCAGCCTGTTCCTGCTGGCCTACCTGCTCTTCGCGCTGTTGCCCATCTACTGGATGGTCAACATGAGCTTCAAGACCAACGAGGAGATCCTGTCGAGCTTCTCGCTGCTGCCCCAGGCCTTCACCTGGGACAACTACCGCACCATCTTCACCGACGAGAGCTGGTACTCGGGCTACATCAACAGCCTGATCTACGTGGCCATCAACACGGTGATCTCGGTGACGGTGGCACTGCCGGCCGCCTATGCGTTCAGCCGCTACAGCTTCCTGGGCGACAAGCACGTGTTCTTCTGGCTGCTCACCAACCGCATGACGCCGCCCGCGGTGTTCCTGCTGCCGTTCTTCCAGCTCTACAGCACGGTGGGGCTGATGGACACGCACATCGCGGTGGCGCTGGCGCACCTGCTGTTCAACGTGCCGCTGGCGGTGTGGATCCTGGAAGGCTTCATGAGCGGCATCCCGCGCGAGATCGACGAGACGGCCTACATCGACGGCTACTCCTTCCCGCGCTTCTTCCTCACCATCTTCCTGCCGCTCATCAAGGCCGGCGTGGGCGTGGCCGCGTTCTTCTGCTTCATGTTCAGCTGGGTGGAGCTGCTGCTGGCACGCACCCTCACTTCCGTGAACGCCAAGCCCATCGTGGCCACCATGACACGCACCGTGAGCGCCTCCGGCATGGACTGGGCGACGCTGGCGGCCGCCGGCACGCTCACCATCGTCCCGGGCGCCATCGTCATCTGGTTCGTCCGGCACTACATCGCCAAGGGCTTCGCCATGGGGCGGGTGTGATGCCATCCCGCGTCGGACTGCGGCGGTGGATGCGATGCGGGCGGGCGGGGCCGGGCGCCGGGGCTCAGAACGTCCGCGCCTTCGGCCTGCGGCCGAAGGTGCCCTGCGATGCTCGGTCCCGGGTCGCGCGGCTCAACTCGCTGCGCTCACTGCGTTCGCTTCGCTCGGACAGTCGCCGCGGGTCAGTTCACGAAGCGCGCTGCGCGCGCCGACCCGGGCCCTGCGCTTCTCGGCGCTCCCACATCGCCCCGGCGCCCGGCCCCACCCGCCCGCGTCCAACGGCCTTGACTGCCCCCCGTGACAAACGGGCCCGTGCCACTGCCACGCGGACTCCAGGCGGGGAGCCGGCATTCGCCTGGGCGATTTCGGCAGCGCCGAGCAGCGCAGTGGAGCGGGGGCAGTCCGCTGCCCCGCAGCGGACCGAGCGAGGAGGATTTATGCAGCCGGGCGCGAAGGCGGCCGGCTGCGAATCCACCGCAGCCGCCCCGCGTAGCGAGCAGCGCAGGGCACCCTCGGCGCAGCCGAGGGCGCGAACGCATGAGCCCGGGCGAATGCCGGCTCCCCGCCCGCGCGCCCCTCTCGCCAACTGAAAGGAAACCCACCCATGTTCGACTGGATGGTCTGGACCACCCCCATCGCGGTGTTCTTCACCTGCATCGTGCTGATGCTGGTGGGCATGACGGTGTGGGAGATCAGGAGCCCCACCACCGTGCGCAAGGGCTTCCTGCCCATCGCCACCACGCGGGGCGACCGCCTGTTCATCGGGCTGCTCACGGCGGCCTACATCAACCTGGCCTTCGTGGGCATGGCCGGCTGGTTCGCCGAGTGGTTCAGCCTCGAGAGCGAACCGAGCGTATGGATCAGCTTTGTGCTGTCCATGGCCGTGCTCGCGCTGATCATGAAGAAGGGCTGACCGCCCACCCTCCACGGAATCCGGCCCGGTGCTTCCCCGGGGCCGTGGTGACCGCCAACCGCACACGGGGAAGCAATGAGACGAGGAGACATGACATGAAGCTGCGCCACACCGCGCTCGCCCTGGCAGCCACCTGCGCCGTCGCCGGCCACGCCTGGGCCGGCGAGCCCGAGGCCAAGAAGTGGATCGATGCCGAGTTCCAGCCGTCCACGCTGAGCAAGGACCAGCAGATGGCCGAGATGAAGTGGTTCATCGAGGCCGCCAAGAAGCTGCAGGCCAAGGGCGTGAAGGAGATCTCGGTCGTCTCCGAGACCATCACCACCCACGAGTACGAGGCCAAGACGCTCGCCAAGGCCTTCACCGAGATCACCGGCATCACCGTCAAGCACGACCTCATCCAGGAAGGTGACGTCGTGGAGAAGCTGCAGACCAGCATGCAGTCCGGCAAGAGCATCTACGACGGCTGGATCAGCGACTCCGACCTCATCGGCACGCACTGGCGCTACGGCAAGATCATGAACCTCACCGACTACATGGCCGGTGCGGGCAAGGACTTCACCAACCCCGGGCTGGACCTGAAGGATTTCATCGGCACCAGCTTCACCACCGCTCCCGACGGCAAGCTGTACCAGCTGCCCGACCAGCAGTTCGCCAACCTGTACTGGTTCCGCGCCGACCTGTTCGAGCGCAAGGACCTGAAGGACAAGTTCAAGGCCAAGTACGGCTACGACCTCGGCGTGCCGCTCAACTGGAGCGCCTACGAGGACATCGCCGAGTTCTTCACCAACGACGTGAAGACCATCGACGGCAAGCCGATCTACGGCCACATGGACTACGGCAAGAAGGACCCGTCGCTCGGCTGGCGCTTCACCGACGCCTGGCTGTCCATGGCCGGCACCGCCGACAAGGGCATCCCCAACGGCAACCCGGTGGACGAGTGGGGCATCCGGGTGGATGCGCAGAAGTGCGCGCCGGTGGGCGCCTCCGTCGAGCGTGGTGGCGCCACCAACTCGCCGGCCGCCGTCTACGCGCTCACCAAGTACGTGGACTGGATGAAGAAGTACGCGCCGAAGGAGGCCACCGGCATGACCTTCGGCGAGGCCGGCCCCGTGCCCGCCCAGGGCCAGATCGCCCAGCAGATCTTCTGGTACACCGCCTTCACCGCCGACATGACCAAGCCGGGCCTGCCGGTGGTCAACGCCGACGGCACGCCCAAGTGGCGCATGGCGCCCGGCCCCAACGGCCCGTACTGGAAGCAGGGCATGCAGAACGGCTACCAGGACGTCGGCTCCTGGACCTTCTTCCAGGGCCATGACGCCAACCGCACCGCCGCCGCCTGGCTGTATGCGCAGTTCGTCACGGCCAAGTCGGTGAGCCTGAAGAAGACCATCGTGGGCCTCACCCCCATCCGCGAGTCGGACATCCAGAGCAAGGCCATGACCGACATGGCGCCCAAGCTCGGCGGCCTGGTGGAGTTCTACCGCAGCCCGGCCCGGGTGGCCTGGACGCCCACCGGCACCAACGTGCCCGACTACCCCAAGCTGGCCCAGCTGTGGTGGAAGAACGTGGCGCAGGCGGTGACCGGCGAAAAGACCCCGCAGGCCGCCATGGACAACCTCGCCAAGGAGATGGACGACGTGCTGGCCCGCCTGGAGCGTGCAGGCATGGCCAAGTGCGCGCCCAGGCTCAACAAGAAGGAAGACCCCAAGAAGTGGCTGTCGAACCAGCAGGCGCCCTGGGCCAAGCTGGCCAACGAGAAGCCCAAGGGTGAAACCATCGCCTACGACACGCTGCTGAATGCGTGGAAGCAGGGCAAGGTGCGCTGAGTCCCTGCTGGCCTGAGGGCCATGCCGCCCGGCGCCGGGGGGGCGGGGGGGGGGCGGCCCCCCCGGCCCCCCCCCCCCCCCCCCCGGGCCGATGCACTGAAATCGGGCGTCGGGGTGCCGATATGAGGACCGACACTCCACGCAGTCGGCCGCCCGCCCCGGGGGGCCGGGATGTGCCCTGCCCATGCGCCCGCCTGTTCCTGCCCACCCGCCCCGCTTCCACGCCCTGGCCCTCGCCAGCCTCGTCGCTGTCGGGGTGTCCGCCGCCCTGCCTGCCCGCGCCACCCCGGCCGACCTGACCGACCTGCCGCTGGAAAGCCTGCTCGACACCGAGGTCGTGAGCGCGACCCGGTTCGCCGGTCAAGTGACCGATGCGGCATCGGCGGTGTCGGTGCTCACTGCGGAGGAGATCCGCATCTATGGTCTGCGCACACTCGGTGAGGTGCTGGACCACATGCGCGGCATCCACATCAGCCACTCGTCCGACTACGTCTACCTCGGCGCCCGTGGCACGGGTGGCGACACCTTCGCCTCGCGCGTGCTGATGCTGGTGGACGGCAACCCGCCACCGGACAACCTGTACGACCAGCTCTACCTGGGCCGCGACGGGCTGATCGACGTGGCGATGATCGACCGCATCGAGTACGCGCCCGGCAACGGCTCGGCGATGTACGGCAACAACGCCCTGCTGGGTGTCATCAACGTCATCACCAAACGCGGCCGCACGCTCGACGGCGTGGAGGTCAGCGGCGCGCTGGGTGACTGGAACCAGCGCACCTGGCGAGTCAGCGCCGGCCGCCGCCAGGCCAATGGTCTGGAATGGCTGGCCTCGCTGTCGGTGCACCACGACAACGGGCTGGCCTCACCTGAGATCGGCGACTTTGTCGATCACTACATCGGGCACAGCCAGACCGTGCTGCTCAAGGCGCAGTACGAGGGCTTCCATGCGCAGCTGATGACGGCACAGCGGCGCGTGGCACGCGACTACCGCTTCTTGCCGATCGAAGTCCCCGGTTGGTACGACGCCTGGATCGACCGCAACGAACTGCTTGCCCTTGGCCACGACAGTCGGCCGGCGCCCCATTGGCGGGTCTCGCTCAGAGCACAGCATGGACGCTATGCCTATCGCTTCAATGACGCTTGGGCAGACGGCTACCGCTATGAAGACGTGAACGATGGTCGATGGTGGGCGCTGGATGCCCAGGCCGGCTATGACGGTTGGCAGCACCAGCGTGTAGCGCTGGGCGTGCGTCTTCGCCACGACCCTCAACAGCGGTTCCACTACTGGGACAGTGACGGATCACGGGACACCAGAAGCGACAGCCAGCGCGCAGTCGGCTTTTCCGTGGAGGACGAGTTCACCCTCAGCGAGGCCTGGTCAGCGACGGTGGGCATCCGGGCGGACCACCGTATCGGATCGCCGTGGACTTGGAGCCCCCGCGTGGCCACCGTCTGGCAGGTGTCGCGCGCATGGTCGCTCAAGGCCTCCCATGGCCGCTCCGCGCTGTATCGTTCCGCTGCCGAAGCGGCCACACCGGGCAACAGCCAGGCGGCGGCGGGCGTCCCGGTGGACGAAGCCGTGACTGCCACCACCAGCGAGCTGGTTTCCGAGTACAAGCAAGGTGGACTCCGCGTCCTCGGCTCGCTGTACCACTTCTCCACCCGCAACGAGGACGCCGCCGGCACCACCGTCAATGCCAGTGCGCGCGGCGCGGAGTTGGAGGTGGAGTGGCAGTCAGCCGGCTGGCGCGTGCGCGGCAGCCAGGCTTGGCAGGACGCGGCCCCTGGCGCTGGCCAGGGCCTGTACTACTCCCCCCGTCACCTGACCAAGCTCCAGGCGTCCGCTCCGTTGCACGGAGAGGCGCTGCGACTGAGCGCGACGGCTCGGCACGTGGGCGCATACGCGTCGCCGTGGCGCCGGATTCCGGCGAGGACGCTGCTCGACCTCACCTTGGTGTCGCAGAAGGCGGTCGCCAATCTCGACCTGCGCGTCGGCTGGCGCAACTTGCTTCAGAAAGGCGACCCGGATGCCTCTGACCATTGGCTTCGGGAGGACTCGACCTTCCCGACCCGCTCGGCCTGGATCGAACTCACGGGGACCTTCCGATGAGCCGCCACGTCCTGCACCGCCTGGCGGCGCTGGCGATGGCGCTGCTGTGGCCGGTGGCGCCGGCCCTGGCGCAGGTGGATGAGCGTGCCCTCAAGGCGGCCTACCTGTTCAACTTCATCCAGTTCACCCAGTGGCCCGTGCCGCCGGAAGAGCCGTTCCGGCTGTGCGTGCTCGGCCGCACCCCGCTGGACGAGCACCTGGCGCGGCTGGAAGGCAAGCCGGTGCTCAACGGCCTGCACGTGAGCATCCGCCACGTGATGCCGCGCGACTCGCTCGCGGGGTGCCATGCGCTCTACGTCGACGACAGCCAGCGCCAGCAGGTGGACGAGGTGCTCGGCCGCCTGGCGGGCGCGCCGGTGCTGACCATCACCGATGGCGACGGGCTGGCCGACCGGGGCATGATGATCGAGATCCACAAGCGCGACGCGCGCCTGGGCTTCGAGGTGAACCTGAAGATGGCACGCCGTGCGAACATCAACTTCAGCGCCCGCATGCTCAAGCTTGCCAGCTACGTGGCCGGGGGCTGAGCCTTCCCGCCCGCACACCGCCTCGCCATGCGTGCCCTCCTGTCGCTGCAACGGCACACCATCCGGCGCCAGATCACCACCCTCGGGCTGGTGCTGACGGCCGGGGTGCTGCTCATGTTCGGCGCCGGCATGGTGCTGCACGAGGCCTCCAACCGCCAGCAGACGCTGCAGGCCACCCTGGCCATCGAGGCCGACATCATCGGCAGCAACAGCGCCGCGGCCATCAGCTTCGGCAACGAGGAGGAGGCCAACGAGATCCTCGCCTCGCTGGCCGCCTGGCCCGATGTGCGGCAGGCCCGGTTGTTCCTGCCCGACGGCCGCACCCTGGGGCGGTACTCGGCCGCCGGCGCCGACGGCAGCTGCCATGTGCTGCGGCCCTCCAACGCCGCCATCGGCTTCGACATGCGGTGGTGCGGTGCCGCGGTGTACCAGCCGGTGCGCCTGCACGGGCAGATGGTGGGCGTCGTGGCCATCGAGGCCGGACTGGACTCGTCCTACCGCGCCATGGCCGGCACGGTCGCCTTCAGCCTGGCGCTCGCGGCGGTCGCCTTCCTGGCCTCCATCCCGCTGTGGCGCCGCGTGTCCGCCCGCGTGGCCGAGCCGCTGAGCCGGCTGGTCGAGCTCACCGACCGCGTCAGCCGCGAGCACGACTTCCGCCTGCGCGCCAATGTGTCGGGCAGCCACGAGGTGGATGCCCTGGCCAGCGGCTTCAACCAGATGATGCACGAGCTGCAGCGGCGCGACGAGCGGCTCACGCACGAGCTGCACCAGCGCCGCCAGGCGGAGCTGCGGCTGAACGACCTGGCCTATTTCGACCCGGTGACGGGCCTGCACAACCGCCACTACTTCCGCGAGCGGATCGACGCCGCCGTGGCCCGCGCCGCCCGCGACGGCGGCCGCGCGGCCATGCTCTACATCGACCTCGACGGCTTCAAGCAGGTCAACGACACGCTCGGCCACGACAGCGGCGACCAGCTGCTGCGGGAGGTCGGCCGCCGCCTCACCGACACCCTGCGGCGCAGCGACGGCGTATGCCGCCTGGGCGGCGACGAGTTCGCGGTCATCATCGACGACGACAGCGACAGCCGGCAGGTGGAGACGGTGGCGGCCAAGCTGGTGGAGGCGCTGGCCGCGCCCTACCGGCTGGGCCAGCGCCAGGCGCCCGCCATCTCGGCCAGCATCGGCGCCTGCGTGTACCCGGACGGCGCGCGCGACCGCGACGCCCTGATGCGCCGGGCCGACGGCGCCATGTACCGCGCCAAGGAGCGCGGCAAGAACCGCTACTGGCTGCACCACGAGGGCGGCCTGGAGCCTCCCAGCCGCCGCCAGCTGGTGGAGGAATCGCTGGACGGGGCGCTGGACCGGGGCGAGCTGCGCCTGGTGTTCCAGCCGCAGTTCCTGATGGGCGAGCCGGCCGCCGGGGCCGCGCCCGCGCCCGCGCCGGCGCCGGCGGTCTTCGGCTTCGAGGCGCTGCTGCGCTGGACGCACCCGGTGGTGGGCGCGGTGAGCCCGGCGGAGTTCATTCCGCTGGCCGAGACCACGGGGGCCATCGAGCGCATCGGTGAGTGGGTGCTGCGTGAAGCCTGCGCCCACCTCGTGCGGTGGCGCCGCCGCCATCCCCACCTGCAGATGAGCGTCAACCTCTCGGCGCGGCAGCTGGCCAGCGACGAGTCCATCGTGCGCCTGGCCGAGGTGCTGGCGCACAGCGGGCTGCCCGCCGGCGCGGTGGAGCTGGAACTCACCGAGTCGCTGCTCGTGGACCGCAGCGAGCTCATGCTCGGCCGGCTGGGCCGGCTGCGCACGGCCGGCTTCGGCCTGGCCATCGACGACTTCGGCACCGGCTACTCGTCGCTCGCCTACCTGGACAGCTTCCCCATCACCACGCTGAAGATCGACCGCGCCTTCGTCAACAAGCTGGGCGAGTCCGGCGCCACGCACGGCGACGCCATCGCGCGCGCCATCGTGGCCATCGGCGCGGCGCTGCGCGCCGACGTGATCGCCGAGGGCATCGAGACGCCCGCCCAGGCGCAGGCGCTGCTGGGCATGGGCTGCCGCCGCGGCCAGGGCTACCTCTTCGCCCGCCCGCTGGACGAGCCCGAGGCCATGGCCCTGCTCGACCCGCCGGCCCGGCGCCTGCTGCAGCCCGCCTGACGCACGGCGGCACCGGCAGGCGTTACCCTGCCGGCCCATGAACGCCGCCCTGCTGCACCGCTTGGACGCCCCCGGCCCGAAGCGCATCCTCGCCTGCGATGGCGGCGGCATCCTCGGCCTGATCAGCATCGAGATCCTCGCCCGGCTCGAAGCGCTGCTGCGCGACCGCACCGGCCGGCCGCAGGGCGTGCTGGCCGACTGGTTCGACTTCTGCTGCGGCACCTCCACCGGCGCCATCATCGCCACCTGCCTGTCCGCCGGCATGGCCACGGACCAGATCCGCCGCTTCTACGTCGACAGCGGCGAGGCCATGTTCCACCCGGCCGGGCTGCTCAAGCGGCTGCGCTACGGCTACGAGGACGAGCCGCTCGCCGCCACGCTGCGCCAGGCCCTCAACCGCGCCCTGGGCCACGCGGACGGCGCGGCGCCGGCGACGCTGGGCGACCCGGGCCTGCGCACGCTGCTGATGATGGTGCTGCGCAACCACACCACCGATTCGCCCTGGCCGGTGAGCAACCACCCGCGCGCCCGCTACAACCGCCGCGATCGGCCCGACTGCAACCTGGACCTGCCGCTGTGGCAGCTGGTGCGCGCCAGCACCGCCGCGCCCACCTACTTCCCCCCCGAGGTGGTCACCCTCGGCGCCGGCACCTCCAAGGAGGAGACCTTCGTCTTCGTTGACGGCGGGGTCACCACGTACAACAACCCGGCGTTCCTGGCCTTCGAGATGGTCACCGCCGCGCCCTACGGCGTGCACTGGCCGGCCGGCCGCGACCAGCTGCTCGTCGTGTCGGTGGGCACGGGCCACGCGCCGCGCGCGCGGCCCGGCCTGCAGGCCGAGGACCTGTGGCTGCTCGACCATGCCAAGAACCTGCCCGCCGCGCTGATGAACGGCGCCAGCGCCGGCTGGGACATGGCCTGCCGCGTGGTGGGCGACTGCCGCTACGGCCCGCCGCTGGACCGCGAGGTGGGCGACCTCGTCAGCCTGGCGGGCACCGGCCCCCACGGGGCCACCGCCACCTCCTCGGCCAAGCTGTTCAGCTACCTGCGCTACGACCCGGACGTCTCGCGCGCCGGGCTGGACGCGCTCGGCCTGCACGTCCTGGACCCGGCCGCCGTGCAGACGCTGGACGGGGTGGCGCACATCGCGGAGATCCAGCGCGTGGGGGCCGCCTACGCCGCCAAGACCCTGCGCGCCGAGCACCTCGACGGCTTCGTCTGACGCCGCGGCCACAATCGGCCCGAGCTCGACAGCCCCCCGCCCGACATGCCCCGCCCCAAGCCGCCCTCGCCTCCCGCCGACGACCGGCCGCTGTGCTTCGTGGTGCAGGGCTTCGGCCTCAAGACCGACTACACCGACGGGCGCCAGCTCGACCTCGACGCCTCGTACGACGTCATCAAGGAAGCCGTGGAGCGCGCCGGCCTGCGCTGCCAGCGGGCCGACGAGATCGTGCACGCCGGCACGATCGACATCCCCATGTACGAGCGGCTGCTGCACGCCGACCTGGTCATCGCCGACCTGTCCACCTACAACCTCAACGCGGCCTTCGAGCTGGGTGTGCGCTACGCCCTGCGGCCCCGCACCACGCTGGTGGTGGCGGAGTCCAAGTTCAAGAGCCCGTTCGACGTCAACCACATCGTCATCCGCCGCTACGAGCACCTGGGCCCCGACCTGGGCGCCAAGGAGGCGCAGCGCTTCAAGCGCGAGCTGGCCGCCGCCATCCAGGCCGTGATGGCCGAGGCCCGCACCGACAGCCCGGTGTACGCCATGCTGCCGGGGCTGCAGCCGCCGCAGGATGCGAGCGACGCCGCGCAGGCCGCGGCCCGGCCGGGCCGCAGCGCCCGCGAATGGCTGCAGCGGGCGCAGCAGGCCATGGCGCAGGAGGACTACCGCGCCGCGGTGCGCGCCTGGATCCAGGTGCAGCGCTTCGCGCCCGGCGACCGCCAGGCCACCCTGCAGCTGGCCCTGGCCACGTACCGATCGCGCCAGCCCAGCGAGAAGCGCGCCCTGGACAAGGCCCGGGCGCTGCTGGTGCCGCTGGAGCCGGCCGGCAGCAACGACCCCGAGACGCTCGGCCTCTGGGCTGCCGTGCACCGCCGCCTGTGGGAGCTGGAGCCCGCTCGCCAGGAGGCCTTCGAGGAGGCGCTGCAGAGCTACCGCCGGTCCGTGCTGCTCAGGCCCGACCACTACCTGGCCAGCCACCTGGGCAGCCTGCGCCTGGCGCGGGCCGCGGCGCTGGCGCGGGCGGGCCAGTTCGGCGAGGCCCACGCCGAGTGGGTGCTGGCCGAACGCGCCTGGCGCGACGCGCTCGCCTGGGCGCAGGACGCCAGCGCGCGCCAGGGCCACCGCAGCGGCCACGCCGGCAGCGGCCGCTTCTGGCGCGCCGTCACGCCCTGGCTGGCGGCCATCGCGCTGGGCGATGCGGCGGCCGAGAAACGCGCGGCGGCGCGCCTGCGGCCGCTGGAGAGCTCGGACTGGATGCGCCCCACGCGCGAGGCGCACGGCGAGCGGGTGCGGGGCTGGCGCGCGGAGCTGCAGGCCATGCTGCCGGCGGC
The DNA here is from genome assembly GCF_041918995.1 of Ideonella sp. Lineage (GTDB taxonomy): Bacteria > Pseudomonadota > Gammaproteobacteria > Burkholderiales > Burkholderiaceae_C > Ideonella. The sequence continues at coordinate 175,513 of NZ_JAYRUN010000007.1, forward strand.
GCTGGCCGGGCTCACCGTGGCCGCGGCCGTCGCCGCCCTGCCCGGTGGGGCGACGCCCTGATCAGGCCGGGGCGGGCGCCGCGTGGTCAGGCCGGGGCGGGCACTGCATGCCAGAGCGCGGCGAAGAAGTGGCACACGCTGCCACCCAGGACGAACAGGTGCCACACGAAGTGCGCGTAGCGCACCCGGTTGTCCAGCAAGTACACCACCGCACCGGCGGTGTAGCTCAGCCCGCCGGCCACCAGCCAGGCCAGGCCGCTGGCCGACATGCGCTCCATCAGCGGCCCCAGGGCCACCACCACGACCCAGCCCATGGCCAGGTACAGCGCGGTGGACACCAGCGGGTGCTTCAGGCGGTCGAGCAGCTTGATGGTGACGCCGAAGGCCGCCGCCGCCCACACGATGCCGAAGATCGTCCAGCCCCAGCCGCCGCGCAGCACGCCGAGCGCGAAGGGCGTGTAGCTGCCGGCGATGAAGAGGTAGATCGCCGCATGGTCCAGCCGGCCCAGCCAGCGCTTGGCCGCGCTCTCCGGCACCGCGTGGTACAGCGCCGACACCCCGTACAGCAGGATGGCCGTGCCGGCGAACACGCTGGCCGCCACGACGTCCACCGCCCCGCCCTGCTGAGCGGCGTAGTACACCAGGATGGGCAGCGACGCGATGGCGAGCAGGGCCCCCAGGCCGTGGCTCACGGCATTGGCGATCTCCTCGCCCAGCGTCTGCGGGCGGGCAGCGGAACGGGAAGACGAGGCAGCGCGCATGGCCGCCATGCTAGCGCCCTCCCGCCACGTCGAGCAGGGCGCCCGTCACGTACGCGGCGTCCGCCGACAGCAGCCACACCACCGCGGCGGCCACTTCGTCGGCCGTTCCCAGGCGCCGCATGGGGATCAACTGCGCCGCCGTGGCCGCCACGCGCTCGGCGTGGCCGTGGCGGGCATGGATGGCCGTATCGATGATGCCCGGACGCACCGCATTCACCCGGATGCCGTCGGCGGCGACCTCGCGCGCCAGCCCGGTGGTGAAGTGGTCGATCGCCGCCTTGGCCATGGAATAGTCCAGGTACAGGCCGGGCGAGCCCACCCGCGCCGCGGCCGAGGACAGGTTCACGATGGCGCCGCCCGAGCCGCCGTGGCGCGGCGCCATGCGGCGGATGGCCTCGCGCGCGCACAGCAGGCTCCCGGTGAGGTGCATGCCCCACATGCGGGCCAGGCGCTCGGCGCGCATGTCCTCCACCCGCGCCGCCACGTCCACGGTGCCGGCGTTGTTCACCAGCGCCGTCACCGGCCCGAGGCCGGCGTCCACGGCCCGGAACATCGCCTCCACCGCCGCCTCGTCGGCCACGTCGGCCGGCACCACCTGCGCGCGCTGGCCGGCGGCCTGGACCTCGGCCGCCACCTGCGCGGCCGCCGCCACGTCCACGCGGCAGTTCACCGCCACGTCCCAGCCGGCCCGGGCGGCCTGGCGCGCCACCGCGGCGCCGATGCCCCGGCTGCCGCCGGTCACGAGCAGGACGCGGCGCGCCGGCTCAGCCACCGGCGGCCGTCCAGTGCCCGGACTTGCCCCCCTGCTTCTCCAGCAGGCGGATGTCGGTCATGACCATGCCCTTGTCGGCGGCCTTGCACATGTCGTAGATGGTGAGCAGGCCCACCTGCACCGCGGTGAGCGCCTCCATCTCCACGCCGGTCTTGCCGACCGTCTCGGCCTGCACGGTGCAGTGCACGGCGCTCGCCGCCTCGTCCAGCGTGAACTCGGCCGACACGCGGGTGAGCGGCAACGGATGGCACAAGGGGACGAGCTCGGCCGTGCGCTTGGCCGCCTGGATGGCCGCGATGCGGGCCACGCCGACCACGTCGCCCTTGCCCGCCTGCCCCGTGGCCACCAGGCTGAAGGTGTCCGGCCGCATGCGGATGCTGCCCGTGGCGCGCGCGATGCGGTGCGTCTCGGCCTTGCCGGACACGTCCACCATGTGGGCCTGGCCCTGGGCATCGAAGTGGGTGAGCGGGGAGGCGGAAGCGGAAGCGGAGGAGGAGTGCGGGTCGCTCATGGGTGACAAGGCAGAAACAACCCGGCCGGGGTGTCGGTGTCATCATAGCGACGGCGGAACCGCCGGCCCTGGCCGGGGTCCATGTGTCTGTCACCCCTGCCACGCCCTGAGCCGCCCTGCCCTTGCGACCCCACGCCACGCCTGCGGGCACGCTGCCCGCCCCCCGCCGCCGCCTGCGCGCCGCCCTGGCCACCACGCTCGCCGCCGCCCTGCTCGCCACCGGGTGGCCGGTGGCGCCCGTGCGGGCCCAGGTGAAGCTGCCCGCGCTGGGCGATGCCGTCTCCGAGGACTTCGACATCCTCACCGAGCGCCGCCTGGGCGACCGCATCATGCGCGAGGTGCGCCGGGACCCGGCCTACCTGGATGACCCGGTGCTGCAGGAGTACCTGCTGTCGCTGTTCGATCCGATGGTGGCCGCGGCGCGGGCCCGCGGCGAGATCGACGGCGCGCTGGACCAGGCCTTCGCCTGGGAGGCCTTCCTCGTGGGCGAGCGGCCGGTCAACGCCTTCGCCCTGCCAGGCGGCTACGTGGGCGTGTACCTGGGTCTCATCGCACTCACCACCTCGCGCGACGAGCTGGCGTCGGTGCTGGCCCACGAGATCACGCACGTCACCCAGCGCCACATCGCGCGCGGCATGGTGAACGCACAGCGCCAGACGCTGGCGGCGATGGCCGGCATGATCCTCGGGCTGATCGCGGCCAGTCGGGCCACCACCTCCGACGCCGCCCAGGCGGTGGTGATGGGCAGCCAGGCCGCGGCCGCGCAGGGCCAGCTCAACTTCTCGCGCGAGATGGAGCGCGAGGCCGACCGCATCGGCCTGGAGGTGCTCACCGGCGCCGGCTTCTCGGCACAGGGCATGGCCAGCCTGTTCGAGAAGATGGACGGCGCCATGCGCCTGAACGACAGCAACCAGTACCCGTACCTGCGTACCCACCCGCTGACCATCGAGCGCATCAGCGACGCCCGGCTGCGCATCCGCGAGGCCACCGGCCGGCCGGCCCCAGTCGCCTCGCCGGTGCCGCATGCGCTCATGCAGGCCCGCGCGCGGGTGCTGATGGACCGCACGGACCCGGCGCTGCTGCGCCTGCAGGCGCTGGGCCAGGCCGCCCTGTCGGGCACCGGCCCCGAGACGCCACTGGCCCGCCTGGCCACCCTGTACGGCGGCGCCCAGGCCAGCGCCCTGCTGCGCGACTTCGACCGCGCCGGGGGCCTGCTGGACGCCGCGGACGCACTCGCGACCAAGTCATTCGCCGGCGACGCCGCCGCGATGCGCCTGCTGGCCATGCTGAGGGTGTCGGTGCTGGCCGAGCGCGGCGGCCCGGCGGCCCCGCTGGCGGCCGGGCTGGACGCCGCACTGGCGCCGCTGGCGCGCGACCGCTCGCGCCCGATGCTGCTGCTGCGCGCGCAGGCCGCGCTCGCGCGCCACCGCAGCGGCGACCGCGGCGCACCCGAGGCGTTGCGCCAGGCCACCGAGGGGTTGCAGACCTGGGTCACCGAACACAAGCGCGACGCGCTCGCCTGGCTCATGCTGTCGCAGGTGGCCGAGCCGCTGGGCCTGCGGCTGCGTGCCCTGCGCGCCGGGGCCGAGGCCGCCTACGCCGGCGGAGATGTGCTCGGTGCGGTGGACCGGTTGCGCGTGGCACGCGAGATCGCCCAGCAGACCCGCTCTGACGACTACGTGGAGGTGTCGGTGATCCAGTCCCGCCTGCGTGAGTTGGAGGTCGAGCGCCGCCGCCTGCTGGCCGAGATGCGCGGCGAGCGCCCCGAGGACGTGCAGTGAGCCGCGCCGCCTGGCTGGCCGCCGCGGCCGTGAGCGCGGTGGCCGCCATCGCCGCGGAGATGTGGGGACTGCGCGGGTTGTTCATGGTGCTCAAGCCGCTGACCACGGCCCTGCTCATCGCCTGGGCCTGGCCGCGCGGGGCGGGCGAGCCCCTGCGCCAGGCCGCCCTGCGTGCCGGGCTGGTGCTGTCCTGGCTGGGCGACGTGGCCCTGCTCTGGCCGCGCGAGGGCTTCCTGCCCGGCCTGGTGGCCTTCCTGCTCGCGCACCTGGCCTACCTGGTGGTGTTCGGCCGGTCGCGGCCGGCGGCGCACGGTGCCTCGCGCTGGGCGCCCTTCATCGCCTACGCCGCCGTGGCGGCCGGCGTGCTGGCGCACCTGTGGCCCGGGGTGCCGGCCGCGCTGCGGGCGCCGGTGATGGCCTACGTGGCTGCGCTGGGCAGCATGGCGGCGCTGTCCGCGGGCGCCTGGCTCGCCGCGCGCGGCACGCCGGCGCATGCGGCCGCCCGGCTGGGCGCCGTGGGCGGGCTGCTGTTCCTCCTGTCCGATGCCCTGCTGGCCACCCACCGATTCGCCGGCCCGGTGCCGATGGCGGGCGTGGGCATTCTCGCCACGTACTGGGTGGCCCAGGCCGCCATCGCCGCCAGCCTGGCCGCCCCCGCGCCGGCGTCCGCGCCCGCCCACGGCGCTGTGTCGGCCGCGTGAATCACATCTGGTTGCTGACGATTCCTGAAGAACCTTGGGGGTTTGCCGGGTGCCTGCGGCACTGACCTTGCCTCGATGATCCAGCGCCCCCACCCGGGGTGCAACCGTGCCGAGCCGCCCCGCCGGGATGACCTCTGGTCCGAGAAGGCGGCCGGTGTATCCGCTGGAACCATTGGAGATCGAGGAGTGTTCATGAGTTCGATTGCACGCAGAGGTTTCGTCGCCTCGTGCCTGGCCATGGCCGCCGCCATGGCCTGCTCTCCCGCCGCCCTCGCCGGCGGCGCGTCCCTGGACATGTCGCCGCTGGAAGCGGCGATCACCGGCCACACGGACCGCCTGATCATCAAGTACAAGGCCGGCACACCGGCCGCCGCGCGGGCCGAGGCCCAGCGCATGGCACTCGCGCACGAGGCGGTGCAGCGCGCCGGGGTGCAGATGCAGTACCTGCGCTCCACCGCCGCGGGGGCCCATGTGATGAAGCTGGACCGCCTGCTCAGCGTGCGCGAGGTGCGCGCGCTGGCCCGGGCGGTGGCCGATGTCGACACCGACGTCGAGTACGTCGAGCCCGACCGGCGCATGGTGCCGCTGTTCACGCCCAATGACACCAGCTACAACCTGCAGTGGCACTACCACGAGGCCACGGGTGGCCTGAACGCGCCGTCGGCCTGGGACAAGTCCACCGGCACGGGCGTGCGGGTGGCGGTCATCGACACGGGCTACCGGCCGCACGCGGACCTGGCGGCGAACATCGTCGGCGGCTACGACTTCATCGCCGACACCTTCGTGGCCAACGACGGCAACGGGCGCGACGCCAGCGCGCTGGACCCGGGCGACTGGATCGCCGCCAACGAGTGCGGCGGCAGCCACGCGGCGCAGAACTCGAGCTGGCACGGCACGCACGTCGCCGGCACGGTGGCGGCCGTCACCAACAACGCCAGCGGCGTGGCCGGCGTGGCCTTCGGCGCCAAGGTCGTGCCGGTGCGCGTGCTGGGCAAGTGCGGTGGCTACACCTCCGACATCGCCGACGCCATCCGCTGGGCCGCCGGTGGCACGGTCAGCGGCGTATCGGCCAACGCCTACCCGGCCAAGGTGCTCAACCTGTCGCTCGGCGGCAGCGGCAGCTGCGACTCCACCACGCAGAGCGCCATCAACGACGCACGCAGCCGCGGCGCGGTGGTGGTGGTGGCGGCGGGCAACTCCAACGCCAACGCGGCCAACTACTCGCCGGCCAGCTGCGCCGGGGTGATCACCGTGGCGGCCACCGGCCGCAGCGGCAGCCGCGCCTACTACTCGAACTACGGTTCGGTGGTGGACCTGGCGGGCCCGGGCGGCGACATGAGCGGCAGCAGTGCCAACGGCGTGTACTCCACGCTGAACACCGGCACCAGCTCGCCCGGCAGCGACACCTACGCCTACTACCAGGGCACGTCCATGGCCGCGCCCCACGTGGCGGCGGTCGCGGCGCTGATGTTCGCCAAGAACGGCGCGCTCACGCCGGACCAGGTGGAGTCGATGCTCAAGAGCACCGCACGCGCCTTCCCCGGCACCTGCTCGCAGTGCGGCTCGGGCATCGTCAACGCCAGTGCAGCGGTGGATGCGGCCGGCGGCGGCGGTGGCGGCGGCACGAACGTGCCCGAGGTCGAGAGCAACAACACGCTGGCCACGGCGCAGTCGGTGACGGCCAACCCGGCCACGGTGTCGGGCACCATCGGCTCGACCAGCGACACCGACTACTTCAAGGTGACGGTCGGCGCCGGCAAGACGCTGACCTCGACGCTGACGCCGAACGCGAGCTCCGACTACGACCTGTACCTGTACAACGCGTCGGGCACCCAGCTCGCCAGCAGCGTCAAGGGCACGGGCCAGGTCGACTCGATCGTGCGCACCAACACCGGCACCGGCGCGGTGACCTGGTACGTGCGGGTGCGCTACTACTCGGGCAGCACCGGCTCGTCGGGCACCTACACGCTCGGCCTGAGCCAGTGACGGTCGGGCGCGCGGGCCGGAATGCGGAATTTGCCGCAATCTAAAGCCCGAAAAGCGCTCATTTGACCGGCCAGTTGGCCGAAACGAGGAAGGCCCGCGGTACCGCCGCGGGCCTTTGCCGTTTCTTTGCCCAGGAGCCGCCGATGCGTCCGACCCGCGCCGCCCATCCGCCCCTTCGCCGCCAGGCGGTGGCCCTCGCCGCCCTGGGCCTGCTGGCCGGCGCCGCCGTGTGGAGCGGCACCGCACGGGCCGCCTCGGCGCCCGAGCCGATGGACGCGGCCATGCTGGCCGACGACACCCTCACCGACCGGCTCATCGTGCGCTACCGCACCGCGACCGGCGCCGCCCCGGCCCTGCTGCGGCCCAGTGCCGCCACGGCGCAGCGCCTGCAGGCCGCGGGGCTGCAGGCGGTGGCCACGCACCGCAACGGCCTGGGCGCCCAGGTGCTGAAGCTGAACCGGCCGGCGCGTGCGGCCGACCTGCGCGCCCTGGCCCAGCGCCTGATGGCCGAGGACCCGCAGGTGCTGTACGCCGAGCCGGACCTTCGCCTGCAGGCCCTGGCCACGCCGACAGACCCCTTCTACAGCAGCCAGTGGCACTACCACGAGCCCGTGGGCGGCCTGCGCCTGCCCTCGGCCTGGGACCTCTCCACCGGCGCCGACGTGGTGGTGGGCGTGCTGGACACCGGCGTGCGCGCCCATCCGGACCTGGCGGACAACCTGCTGAGCGGCCACGACTTCATCACCAGCGCCTCCATGGCCAACGACGGCGACGGCCGCGATGCGGACGCGAACGACCCCGGTGACGGCTGCAACGGCGGCCGCTCCAGCTGGCACGGCACCCACGTGGCTGGCACGGTGGCCGCGGTGAGCGACAACGGCCAGGGCGTGGCCGGCGTCGCCCCGGCGGCGAAGATCCTGCCCGTGCGGGTGCTGGGCTGCGGCGGCGGCTACTTCTCCGACATCGCCGACGGCATCCTCTGGGCCTCTGGGCAGACCGTGGGCAGCGCCACCGCGCCGTCGCAGCCGGCCCGGGTGATCAACATGTCGCTGGGTGGCCGGGCCGCCTGCCCGGTGACGCTGCAGAACGCCATCAACGCGGCCCGCGCGGCAGGCACGGTGGTGGTGGTGGCGGCCGGCAACGCGAACCAGGACGCCTCGCTGCACACGCCGGCCAACTGCGCGGGCGTGGTCACGGTGGCGGCCACGGGCCGCACCGGCGGCCGGGCGTACTACTCGAACTACGGCGCCAAGATCGATGTGGCCGCCCCCGGCGGCGACCAGCGTACGGGCAGCGCGAACGGCGTACTGTCCACCCTCAACGACGGCTACAGCACGCCGGGCTTCGACAGCTACGCCTACTACCAGGGCACGTCGATGGCGGCGCCGCACGTGGCCGGTGTGGCGGCGCTGATGCTGGCGCGCAACCCGTCGCTCAGCCCGGACGAGGTGGAGGTGCTGCTCAAGAGCACCACGCGCCCGCTGCCCAAGGCCTGCACGGTGGGGTGCGGCAAGGGCCTGGTGGACGCCGGCGCGGCCGTCAACGGCGTCTTCCTCGGTGCCTCGGCCGCCACCGCGGCGGCCGAGACCGAGCCGAACGACAGCCATGCCGCGTCGCAGTCGCTGGACAGCCTGCCCGCCAAGGTCGGCGGCACCATGGGCACGGCGACCGACCTGGACACCTACAAGGTGCTTGTCCAGCCGGGGCAGACGCTGACCGCCCGGCTGATCAGCAACACGCTGTCCAACTACGACCTGTACCTGCGCAACGGCGCCAACGTGACGCTCAAGAGCAGCCTGCGCGGCGGCGGCCTCACCGATGGCGTGAGCTGGCGCAACGGGGCCGGCACCGCCGCCACCGTGTACCTGCGCGTCAGGCGCGTGGCCGGCACGGTGGGCGCCGCGGGCACCTACACGCTGGAAGCCAAGGTGCAGTGACGACGCAGGCGGCCGGCAGCCGCCGTCACATGCCCTTGAACAGGTGGGTATAGCTGCGGCTGACCTCCAGCTTCTGCGGGTGGCCCTTCACGCTGACGATCTGGCGGCCGCGGAAGTCGCGGCTGACGCCGGCGATCGCATGCACGGCCACCAGCGTGGAGCGGTGGATCTGCCAGAACACCTCCGGGTCCAGCTCGTCCACCAGCTCCTTGATGGGCTTGCGGATCAGCGCCTCGACCTGCGGCGTCTGCACGCGGGTGTACTTCTCGTCGCTGATGAAGAACAGCACCTCGTCCACCGGGATCATCTGGATGGCTGAGCCCACGGTGGCCTGGATCCACTTGAGGTAGCTCGGCCGGCCGCCGGGCTGGCCCGCGGCCAGGCGGTGCAACAGCTGCTGCAGCGGCTGCGCCGGCAGGTCGCCCGCGGCCGCGGGCGAGGCCGCCGCGGTGCTGGCCGCGGCACCGCCCTCGTCGCGGGCGGCCAGGCGGCGGCGGATGCGCGCCACCGTCACCAGCAGGCGCTCGCGCTCGGCGGGCTTGAGGATGTAGTCGGCCGCGCCCTGCTCGAAGGCCTCCACCGCGTACTGGTCGTACGCGGTGATGAAGACGATCTCCGGCAGCACACCGTCCTCGCCCAGGTCCAGCTGCGCGATCTGGCGCGCCGCCTCCACGCCGGTCATGCCGGGCATGCGGATGTCCAGGAACACCACGTCGGGCCGGTGCTGCTCGACCAGCTCCACCGCCTCGGCGCCGTTCTTGGCCTCGGCCACGATCTGCAGCTCGGGCCAGGCCTCGGCCAGGCGGACGCGCAGCTGGTCGCGCATCAGTCGTTCGTCATCGGCCAGCACGGCGCGCGGCGCGGTGTCGCCGGAGGAAGGGGAAACGGTGTCGTTCATGGCGCGATGCTACGGTGCCGGCGCCGGCCGCGGCACCGGGAGCGGCCCTCAGGCGAGCGGCGTGGCGTTGTCCGTGTGCTCGCCCACGCGCGGCACCGGGGGCGGCGCCACGGGTGCCGCCATGGGGGCGGCGGGCGCCGCGCGCCGGGCCGGCCGCAGCAGCCACCACAGCAGCAGCGCCCCCACGATCAGCGGCGAGCCCAGCGTGGCCAGCGCCACCGCGCCCAGCGCCAGCGCAGCCACCCCGGCCAGCGCGGCGAGCAGCAGCGGCACGCCCAGGCCGAACAGCAGCGCCAGGGGCACCACCACCATCGTGACGAACAGCGCCAGGCAGACCGCGAGCCCCCCCAGCAGCAGCTCGCCCAGCCCCAAGCCGGCGAGGAACACCGGCTCGCCGTCCACCGTGACATTCAGCGTGGGCGGCAGCTCGTTGTACACGGCGGCCAGCACCAGCACGGTGGCCATCACGACCGCGGCCAGCCCCATCAGGGCCAGCAGCAGCCACAGGGCGCGGGCCCATCCGCGGCGGCGGGGGCGGGGCGCGGGCAGGACGAGGGCGGATCGACTCATGGCGGCGGTCCTCCAGGCAGTGGGGCGGTGCAGGCCGGGTGAGGGGTGGGGTCAGGCGGCCGGACGGGACGTGCCGGACTCGACGGTGCGGTAGGGCACGGTGATGGTGACCACCGTCCCGCTCGGCTGGTTGGCGGTCACCGTCAACGAGGCCTTGTCGCCGTAGAGCAGCTGCAGCCGCTCGCGGATGTTGGCCAGGCCGACGCCCGTGCCGGAGGTGCCGCCGTTGCCGAAGCCGACCCCGGTGTCGGCCACCGTCACCTGCAGCTTGCCGTGCACGATCTCGGCCTTCACCTTCAGCGAGCCACCTTCGGGCTTGGGCTCCAGGCCGTGGCGGATGGCGTTCTCCACCAGCGTCTGGATCATCATGGCGGGGAACTCGGCCGACAGCAGCCCGTCCGGGGCATCGATGGCCGCGTCCAGGCGCTCCTCCATGCGCACCTTCAGGATCTCCACGTAGGGCCGCACCACCGCCAGCTCGCGGCCGAGGTCGCGCGGGCCGCCATCGGAGGTGTCGCGCATGGTCGGCATGCTGGCGCGCAGCAGGGCGATCAGGTTCTTCTGCATCTGGCTGGCGCGCGCGGGGTCCACCTCGATCAGGTGGTCGATGCTGGCCAGCGTGTTGAACAGGAAGTGCGGTTCCACCTGGGCCTGCATGGCGGCCATGCGGGCCTCGATCACCTGGCGGCGCAGGCTCTCGGCCTCGGCCGTCTCGGTGGCCACCGCCGCCTTGTGCTCGGCCTGGATGCGCGCCTTGTACGTGGCCTTCAGCATCGCCGACAGCAGGATCCACAGGATCGCCAGCTCGGGCAGGCTCTCGCCATAGCGCACGGTGCGGTGCGACACCCGCGGGCCGATGGCCAGGGCCTCGTCGATGTCCTGGCCGGCCTGGGCGGCGTCCTCCTGCGCCTGGCGGGCGTCTTCCATGGCCTCGATGACAGCCTCGCGGGCCTCCTCGATCGCCTGGCGGATCTCGGCCGAATTGGAGCCGGGCGGCACCGCGATGCGCACGTCCTGCTCGCCGGCACTGATCTCGACCACGGGCTCGCCGTTGACGCGCACGCTGAACCCCTCGGACCCCGAGGCGGGGGCCGACGCCGCCGGTGCAGCCGAGGCGGCCGACGCCGGCGCGGAGGCACCGGCCGGGCGCTGGCTGATGCGCACGCCGCGGTGGTCGATGGAGATGTCCACCCCGTCGTCGGCCACCCGCACCCCGGACGCGCCGATCTGCACATCGGCCCGGCCGCTGCGCGCGCTGCCCTCCGGCGCCTTGGACGGCGCCGGCTTCGGTGGCTTGGGCGGGCGCGGCAGGCGTTCAGGCGCCGGCTCCACCACCGTCTCGGTGTAGCTCCAGGTGAACGGCGGGAAGTTCTGCAGGATGGCGGTGCTGATCAGCAGGGCGGCCGCCAGCAGGACGAAACGCCCCCAGCTGATGCTGGCCAGCCAGGCACCATAGGCATGGAAGGCCTGCACCGCGCCGGCAACGAAGCGGCGCCAGCGGTCGGCCCAGGGGCCGCGGGTGGGGACGGGGGCGGTGGTACTCATGCCCCGCACTCTACGCACCCCCGGCGCCGCGGCCAGCGGCGCGCGACGCACGGAAGCCCCCAGGCGACAGGCTGCACACGCGGGCGACAGGCGGCGCGGCCGCCGCGCCGGCTTCAGCGCCGCTCGACGATGACCGGCACCAGCGACAGCGCGGCGCGCACCCGCTCGGCGGCGTCGCGCGCCTCGTCCCGGCTGGCGTAGGGCCCCGCCTGCAGGCGGTGCAGGCCCTTCTCGGCGAACACGGTCATCAGGGGCGCCAGCCAGTCCAGCTCCTGCGCCAGGCGCTGCTGGAAGCCGTAGGCGCCCGGCCCTTGCGCGAACGCGCCCAGCTGCAGCCAGTAGCCGGCGGCCGCCCGGGTGTGCGCGCGCGCCGTCGGCTCCGCCGCATCGCGGATGGGCTCGGCGGGCCACACGGGCGCCGGCGGCGGCAGTGGCACGGCGGGCTCGGGCGCCGCCGCGGCCAGCGCGGGGGCGGGGGCGGCGGACGGGCGCCACAGGCCGGCCCGGATCTCGTCGTGGGTGATGCGGCGCACCTCCACCGGGGCCACGCCGTTCTGCACGCCCAGCTTCACCGCCGCGGCATAGGACAGGTCGATCACCCGGCCCGACGAGAAGGGGCCGCGGTCGTTCACGCGCACCACGATCTCGCGCCCGTTGGCCGGGTTGCGCACCCGCGCGTAGCTGGGCAGCGGCATCGTCTTGTGCGCCGCCGTCATGGCGTACATGTTGTAGGTCTCGCCGCTGGCCGTGCGCCGGCCGTGGAACTTGCGGCCGTACCAGGACGCCAGCCCCGTCTCGGCCAGCGGATCGTCGCCCGTCAGCGGCGTGTAGCTCTGTCCCAGCACCTCGTACGGCTTGTTCGGCCCGCCGCGGCGGATGGGCTCGACCTTGGGCTCGGCGTCGGGCAGCTCGCGCAGCTCGCGCGGCTCAGGCGCGGACCCCGCCGCGGGCGGCCCGTCGGCGCCGGGCGCCGGCCCGCGCGGCGGGGTGCTGCAGCCGGCCACCACCAGCAGCCCCGCCAGCCAGCCCGCCAGCAGCGGCCAGCGGCTGGCCGACCGGGCACGGGGCGGGGGGGACCGGAGCAGGAGGTGCGCCATGGCGCCGCATGGTAGCGGCGAACGGCAGCAGGCAAGAAGGGGGAAGTTGGCGCGCCCGGCTGGGATCGAACCAGCGGCCCCTGGCTTCGGAGGCCAGTACTCTATCCACTGAGCTACGGGCGCGGCGCAGGGAGGAGCGGGATTCTAGCAGCGCCCGCCGGCCCTGCACCGCGGGGCCCCGACCGGGCCTCGTCGCGGCAGGGCGCATCGCTATAATTCGCGGGTTTTGCCAACCGTCAACCCGCCTGGCCGCCCGGCTCGGCGACTCGAGGATTCCATGAGCGACGTGCACGCCAACGCAGCCTCCACCGACCACGACGGCCCCCACGAAGGCCCGATCAAGACGCCCAAGCAGCTGGTCTGGACGGTCATCGCCTCGTTCGTGGTGCCCATCATCGTGATCATCCTGCTCACGCAGTTCGTGGCCACCGGCAAGAAGCCGGCGGCCGGCTCCGACGGCATGGGTGAAGAGGCGGTGGCCCGCCGCATCCAGCCGCTGGGCACGGTGGAGCTGCGCGACGCCAGCGACGCCGCCAGCCTGAAGACCGGCGAGCAGGTGTTCCAGGCGCAGTGCTCGGCCTGCCACACCACCGGCGCCGCCGGCGCTCCCAAGCTGGCCGACGCCGCGGCCTGGGGCCCGCGCATCACGCAGGGCCTGGAGACGTTGGTCAACTCGGCCATCAAGGGCAAGGGCAACATGGGGCCCCAGGGCGGCGGCGACTTCTCCGACTTCGAGATCGCCCGTGCCGTGGTCTACCTGGCCAACCAGGGCGGCGCCAAGTTCGCCGAGCCCAAGCCCCCCGCGGCCGCGGCCAGCGCGGCGCAGTGAGCCGCCGGCGCGCGGTTCCCGCTGAATCAGCCGCCTGCGGGCGGCTTTTTCACGCCCGCGCCGCGGCCGGGCTCAACACGTAGCCGAACCGCGCGGGCATCTCGCCGAAGGCCATCTCCTGCGGCTGCCACAGCAGGGCGTCCACGGCGTCCGCGGCCACCGGCGTGTCCAGCGAGTGCACCAGGCCGAAGCCCAGGTCGCAGGCCAGGTACAGCCGGCCCAGCTCGTCCAGCCAGGCCGACTGCGGCTGCGCCGGCCGGCCGGTGTGGCTGGTGACGGCCGGCGCGGCCTGGCCGGCCATGGCCTGCAGCCGCCAGACCCACGGCGCCGCCTCCAGCTCCACGTACACGCGCTGCGGGCCGTTCTGGAAGAACCAGGCGCCCGCCGGGTCGGCCTCGTAGTTGCGGCCGATGAACTCGATGAGCTTGTCGTGCACGATGCGGCTGCCCTTGGGGTGGGGGAAGCGGCCCGCCGCCTGCGTGCGGTCGTCGCGCATGTACCAGTCGCCGCGCGCGTCCAGCGCCAGCCAGTCGAAGCAATGCGGCACGTTCGGCCACTTGGCCAGGGCCGCCTTCACGATGTCGTCCATGACGGGGTTCTACGCCGGGTGGGCGAGCCAGTCCACCACGGCCTGCGGCATGGCCTGCACATGAAGGGGCATTCGGGAGGGGACAGCCACCGCGGGAAAGCCCACGTGGCCCCCGTGCGCGGGCTGCCACAGGGTGACGAAGCGGCCCGCCTCGGCCGGGGCGGGCAGGCTGGCGGCGGGCACGAAGGGGTCGTTGCGCGCGTTCAGCGCCAGGGCCGGCACGCGGATGCCCGCCAGGCCCGGCTTGGCCGACGCCCGGCGCCAGTAGTCGTCGGTGCCGGCGAAGCCGTGCAGCGGGGCGGTGAACAGCTGGTCGAAGGTGTACAGGTCGCGCGCGGCGAGCAGCGCATCGCGGTCGAACAGGCCCGGGTGCTGGGCCCACTTGGCCAGCGCCTTGGGCTTCATGCTGCGCAGGAACATGGGCGTGTACAGGCGCCGGTTCAGGCCGCGCCCGATCGCATGCCCGCCGGCGGCCAGGTCCAGCGGCGAACACACCGCGGCCACCGCATGCACCGTGCGCGCCGCCGTCTCGCCGGCCTCCCCGGCCCAGCGCAGCAGCGCATTGCCGCCCAGGGACACGCCGGCCACGTGCAGGCGCTGGCCGGCCCGCTCGTGCAGGCGCGCCAGCACCCAGCCGACCTCCTCGAAATCCCCCGAGTGGTAGGCGCGCGGCGCCAGGTTGAGCTCGCCCGAGCAGCCGCGGAAGTGGGGCACGGCGAAGTGCCAGCCGCGGCGTGCGGCCACCTCGGCGAAGGCCTCCGCGTAGTGGCTGCGCGAGCTGCCTTCCAGGCCATGGAACAGCACGAGCCAGGGCGCCCCGGCCGCCGGCGCGTCCTGGAAGTCCACGTCGATGAAGTCGCCGTCGGGGGTGGTCCAGCGCTCGCGCCGGTACACCGGAGGCGGCCCCTGCACGCGGCGGCCCCAGAGCGCCGGCACGATGGTCTGCAGGTGGCCGCCGGGCAGCCAGGCCGGCGCGGCGAAGCGCTGCATGCGACTTCGCCTGTTCAGTGCAGGGTGGACGGCGCCTCGACCACCTCGGGCGGCTCGGTGGCGGTGCCTGCGCTGGCGTGGTGGGCCACCAGCCGCCAGCCCTGGGCGGTCTTGAAGTAGACGTTGGTGGCCATCACCCAGCCGGTGCGCGCCGTCTCGGCGGTGGTGAGCACCACCCGCTCCACCACGCTGTGCACCGAGGCGGTCATTGACTGCACGGTGCGCAGCCGCTCGGGCTGCACCTGCACCGTGCCGCCGGAGAAGATGGCCTCGAAGGCCGCGCGCACGGCCGCCGGCCCCACCAGGCGCGGGCCGCCCGGGTGCACGCAGACGATCTCCTCGTCGTCGGCCCACACGGCCATGAGCTTGACGATGTCGCCCTCGCGCAGGGCGTCGTAGAACTGGGCCTCGACGTCGTCGGGCGTGGCCAGCAGGGCGGCCTTGGGCGGCTGGGCAGGCATGGGCGATCGGCTCGTCAGCGGAAGACCACCGTCTTGTGGCCGTTGATCAGGACACGGCGCTCCACGTGCCAGCGCACCGCGCGGGCCAGCACCACGCATTCGACGTCGCGGCCCACGGCGGTGAGGTCGTCGGCGGACAGCGAATGGTCCACGCGCTCCACGTCCTGCTCGATGATGGGGCCTTCGTCCAGGTCGGGCGTGACGTAGTGGGCCGTGGCGCCGATGAGCTTGACGCCGCGCGCGTGCGCCTGCGCATAGGGCTTGGCGCCCTTGAAGCTGGGCAGGAAGCTGTGGTGGATGTTGATCGCCCGGCCGGCCAGGCGCTCGCACAGCGCGGGGCTGAGGATCTGCATGTAGCGCGCCAGCACCACCAGGTCGATGCGCTCGGCGTCGATCAGCGCCTCGATGGCGGCCTCCTGCGCGCGCTTGGCCTCGGGGCCCGCCCCGGCGGCGAGCGGCAGGTGGTGGAACGGCAGGCCGTGGCTTTCCACCAGCGCCTGGTGGGTGGTGTGGTTGGACACCACGGCGGGGATGTCCACCGCGAGCTGGCCGCTGCTCCAGCGGAACAGCAGGTCGTTCAGGCAGTGGCCGTGCTGGCTGACCATCAGCAGCACACGCGGGCGGTGCGTGAGCGCGTGGAAGGTGGCCCGCATGCCGAACTGCTGCCGCACATGGGCGAACAGCCGGTCCAGCGTGGCGCCGTCGGCCAGTTGCTCGGGCGCCTCGAAGTGCACCCGCATGAAGAACAGGCCGGTGGCGTCCTCGCCCTGCACGTCGCCGAACTGCTGCGAGTCGAGGATGTTGCAGCCGGCCTGGTAGAGCAGCCCGGAGACGGTGTGCACGATGCCCTTGGCATCGCGGCAGGCCAGCGTGAGGACGAACTCGTGGGAACGGTCGGTGGCGGCCATGGCGCGGGTGGGCTGAAGGAGCCGCGATTGTACGAACCGTGCACCCCCGTCCCGCCCACCCCGGGGCGCGCACCGGGTGGGGCGCACCAGCCTGAAGCGCGGGTGCGCAACTTGCATGCACCCCCGGCGTGCCGACCCCGGAACTGTGCCTTGCGGTGATCACCGCCACCGCCCATGTGCCCGACCTCGCCGACGACGAGGGCTGGGACGAGGCGCTGCGCCTGCGCGACCTGGTGCAGGGCCTGCGCGCGGGCGGCTACCGCATCGCCGGGGTGCTGGGCGCCGACGCGCAGTTGCCGGATCGCCTGGCGGCGCTGTCGCCCGACGTGCTGATCGTGGACGCCGAAAGCGGCGCCCGCGACGCCATCGAGCACGTGGTGTGGGCGATGCGCGAGGCGCCCCGCCCCATCGTGCTGTTCACCGAGGAGCACGACCCCAGCCACATGCGCGAGGCCGTGGCGGCCGGCGTGGTGGCCTACGTGGTGGCCGGCCTGGCGCCCGAGCGGGTGCGGCCCATCATCGACGTGGCGGTGGCGCGCTTCGAGCACGAGCAGGGGCTGCGCCGGGAGCTGGCGCGCGCCCAGGGCCGGCTGGCCGAGCGCGCGGTGGTCGACCGGGCCAAGGCCCTGCTGATGCAGCGCCACGGCCTGCCCGAGCCCCAGGCCTACGCCCGCCTGCGCAGCACCGCCATGCACCAGGGCCTGACCATCCACGAGGTGGCCCGCCGCCTGATCGAGCTGGCCGACCTGCTGGGATGACGCCGCCGCGCGGCGGCGCGCCCCGCCCTGGTGCGCGGCTGGCGCCGCCTGCGCTGCCGCGGGGCAGGCCGGCCGCCGCCGCGGCCCGTCGCCGGGGTGGCCGGCCTGGCACGGGGGTTGCGTAGGCCTCGGCGTGGCTCAACGAGGGGCCACGCTGACTTCCAGGTTTGTTGGACACAGGCGTCCGCGGTCGGAGACCTCCGTCTCCCGCCCCGGACGCCTCTTTTTTTTCTGCCGCCGCTTGACGAGGAACCCGACCATGCTCGCCGCCCCCGCTTCCCGACCCGGCCCCAGCCTGGGCACCCCGCCCGCCGTCGACCTGGGCCGACGCCGCCTGCTGCAGGCCGCCTCCGCCGCGGCCACCGGCGCGGCGGCCGGCTTCGGTGCCCCGCGGGCCTGGGCCCAGGGCTCGGACAAGCCCGAGAAGGAGGAGGTGCGCATCGGCTTCATCCCGCTGACGGACTGCGCCTCGGTGGTGATGGCCGCCGCGCTGGGCTTCGACCGCAAGTACGGGGTGAAGATCGTGCCCACCAAGGAAGCCTCCTGGGCGGGCGTGCGCGACAAGCTCGTCAACGGCGAGCTGGACATGGCCCACGTGCTGTGGGGCCTGGTCTACGGCGTGCACCTGGGCGTGTCGGGCCCCAAGAAGGACATGGCGGTGCTGATGAACCTGAACCACAACGGCCAGGCCATCACGCTGTCGAAGAAGCTGGCCGACAAGGGCGCGGTGGACGGCGCCTCGCTGGCCAAGCTGATGGCCACCGACCGGCGCGACTACACCTTCGCCCAGACCTTTCCCACCGGCACGCACGCCATGTGGCTCTACCACTGGCTGGCCACGCACGGCATCCACCCGCTCAAGGACGCCAAGGTGATCACCGTGCCGCCGCCGCAGATGGTGGCCAACATGCGCGTGGGCAACATGGACGGCTTCTGCGTGGGCGAGCCCTGGAACCACCGCGCCATCATCGACGGCATCGGCATCACCGCCGCCACCACGCAGCAGATCTGGAAGGACCACCCCGAGAAGGCCCTGGGCACCACGGCCGACTTCGTGAAGAAGCACCCCGCCACCTGCCGCGCGGTGATCATGGCCATCCTGGAGGCCAGCCGCTGGATCGACGCCAGCCTGTCGAACAAGCAGAAGATGGCCGAGACCATCGCCGACAAGGCCTACGTGAACACCAGCGTGGAGGCGATCAACCAGCGCATCCTCGGGCGCTACCAGAACGGCCTGGGCCGCACCTGGGACGACCCCGACCACATGAAGTTCTTCAACGACGGCGCGGTGAACTTCCCGTACCTGTCCGATGGCATGTGGTTCCTCACCCAGCACAAGCGCTGGGGCCTGCTGAAGGACCACCCCGACTACCTCGGCGTGGCCAAGGCCATCAACCAGGTGGACCTGTACCGCCAGGCGGCCTCGGCACTGAAGGTGAACGTGCCCAAGGACGTGATGCGCAGCTCCCGGCTGATCGACGGCAGCGTGTGGGATGGCAAGGACCCGGCGCGTTATGCCGACAGCTTCAAGGTGCGCGCATGAAGCCCGTGCTCGATCGACTGGCCGCCACGCTGCTGCCGCCGCTGGTGGGCATGGCGCTGCTGGTGGGGGTGTGGGCGCTGCTCACGCAGAAGGGCGGCTCGTTTCCCACGCCGGCTGCCACCTTCGATGCCGCCGTGGCGCTGTTCGCCGACCCCTTCTACCGCAACGGGCCGAACGACCAGGGGATCGGCTGGAACATCCTGAACTCGCTGCAGCGCGTGGCGCTGGGCTTCGGCCTGGCGGCGCTGGTGGGCATTCCGCTGGGCTTCGTGATCGGGCGCTTCCGCTTCGCCGAGCGCATGGTGAGCCCGCTGATCAGCCTGCTCAAGCCGGTGTCGCCGCTGGCCTGGCTGCCCATCGGCCTGCTGGTGTTCCAGCGCGCCGATCCGGCCGCCATCTGGACCATCTTCATCTGCTCGATCTGGCCGATGGTGGTGAACACGGCCGTGGGCGTGCAGCGCGTGCCGCAGGACTACCTGAACGTGGCCCGGGTGCTGAACCTGTCGGAGTGGAAGGTGATCACGCGCATCCTGCTGCCGGCCGTGCTGCCCTACCTGCTGACCGGCGTGCGCCTGTCGGTGGGCACGGCCTGGCTGGTGATCGTGGCCGCCGAGATGCTGACCGGCGGCGTGGGCATCGGCTTCTGGGTGTGGGACGAGTGGAACAACCTCAACGTGCAGCACATCCTGGTGGCCATCTTCGTGATCGGCATCGTGGGCCTGCTGCTGGAGCAGGCGCTGATGCTGCTCGCCCGCCGTGTCGCCTTCGAGTGATCTGCCCAGGAGCCTGACCATGACCGCCTTCATCGACATCCAGGGCGCCGAGGTGGTGTTCGCCACCCCCAAGGGCCCCTTCCAGGCGCTGCGCGACATCCACCTGCAGGTGCAGCGCGGCGAGTTCGTCACCCTCATCGGCCACTCGGGCTGCGGCAAGTCCACCCTGCTCAACCTGATCGCCGGGCTGCAGCGGCCCTCGGCCGGCGTGCTGCTGTGCGACAACCGCGAGATCGCCGCGCCGGGCCCCGAGCGCGCCGTGGTCTTCCAGAACCACTCGCTGCTGCCCTGGCTGACCTGCTTCGACAACGTGCAACTGGCCGTCGAGCGCGTGTTCGGCGCGCGCGAGACGCGGGCGCAGCTCAGGGCCCGCACGCAGGCGGCGCTGGCGCTCGTGGGCATGTCGCATGCGGCGCACAAGCGGCCGCACGAGGTGTCGGGCGGCATGAAGCAGCGTGTGGGCATCGCCCGGGCGCTGGCCATGGAGCCCAAGGTGCTGCTGATGGACGAGCCCTTCGGCGCGCTGGACGCGCTCACCCGCGCCCGGCTGCAGGACGAGCTGCTGAAGATCGTGGCGCGCACCGCGAGCACGGTGGTGATGGTCACGCACGACGTGGACGAGGCGGTGCTGCTGTCCGACCGCATCGTGATGATGACCAACGGCCCGGCCGCCACGGTGGGCGAGGTGCTGGCCGTGCCGCTTCCGCGCCCGCGCGACCGCGTGGCGCTGGCGGAGGACGCGGCCTACGTGCATGCCCGCAAGGCGGTGATCGACTTCCTCTACACCCGCCACGCCCACGTGGAGGCGCAGGCCGCCTGAGGCCCGCTCAACCCGCCCAGCGCGTCAGCACCGCCGCCGGGTCGGCCGGGTGGCGCGGTGCGCTGGGCGCGCGCGGCGTGCCCGCGATCACCCAGGCCAGCAGCTGCTCGCCGGGCTGGCAGAACGCGTCGCGCACCGGCGGGTCGTCCACCGAGCAGCCGCTGAGCACCTTGGCGCCATAGCCCTGCAGGTGCAGCGCGTTGAGCAGGTTCATCAGCGCCGCGCCGGCACTCGCCCACTGCTCGCGCGCCGGCACGTCGGGCTCGTCTTCGTGGATGCGCACCACCATGGCCAGCAGCGCGGGCCCGTTGAAGGCGCGTTCGCGGGCGCGTGCCACCTCGTCGGCGCCCTGGCCGCGCAGGCGGGCCCCCTGCACGAAGCGATCGGCCAGCGCCTCGCGCTGGTCGTCGCCCACCTGCACCAGGCGCCAGGGGCGCAGGCCGCGGTGGTCGGGGGCGCGCAGCGCCAGGCCCACCGCCCAGGCGATGTCCTCGTCGGTCGGTGCCGGGGCCACCAGGTGGCGCGGGCCCACGGAGTGGCGCTCGGCCAGGCGGCCCAGCAGGTCCGCCGGGCTCGGCCGCGCCGACGCGGGGTCCGGGGAGGGGGAGGAATCGGCCATGGCGCGATTCTGCGGGCGCGGCACCGCCTTGGGCGCCCCGGGGCTTCACCCGGCTTTGCCCCGGATCAAAGCCAGATGAGAACGAGTCGCATTAAATCCGGCCATGCGCTCCCCCGCCGCCCCCACCTCGTCGCTGGACGACCTGCAGCCCGGTGACTCCGCGCTGATCGCCGCCGTGCACACCCCCGCCGACCTGGAGCGGTGGGGCCCCTGGCTCACCGCCCTGGGCTTCGAGCCGGGCGAGCCGGTGCGCCTGATCTCGCGCGCGCGGCCGGGCGGCGACCCCCTGTGCGTGCGCGTGGGCAGCTCCACCTACGCCCTGCGCCGCGCCGAGGCCGCCTGCATCCGGGTCTGGCGCGACGCCCCCGGGGACGCCCGATGAGCGCCGCCACGGCCGTCGTCCACGTGCACCGCGGCGGGCCGCTGGTGGCGCTGGTGGGCAACCCCAACTGCGGCAAGACGGCCCTGTTCAATCGCCTCACGGGCAGCCGCCAGAAGGTGGCCAACTACGCGGGCGTGACGGTGGAGCGCAAGGAAGGCCGGCACACCACCGCCAGCGGCCGGCAGCTGCGCCTGCTGGACCTGCCCGGCACCTACAGCCTGCACCCCCGCTCGCCCGACGAGCAGGTGACCACCGAGGTCCTGCGTGGCCATGCCCGCGGCGAGAAACGGCCGGACCTGGTGGTGTGCGTGGTGGACGCCACCAACCTGCGCCGCACGCTGCGCCTGGTGCTGGGCGTGCGCCGCCTGGGCCTGCGCTGCGTGGTGGCGCTGAACATGGCCGACCAGGCCGCGCGCCGCGGGCTGCACATCGACCCCGAGGCGCTGTCGCGCGCGCTGGGCATGCCCGTGGTGGCCACCGTGGCGGTGGCGCCGCAGGGCGACGCCGCCCTGCGCCGGCTGCTCGACGACCCCGAGGCCTGGTCCGGGCCGGCGCCCGCCGACGGCGCGCCCCCGGCGGACCCGGTGCACCACCCCGGTGGCGACCACGCCGCCGTGCGCGACATCCTGCGCCAGCTGCAGCTCGACGAGCTGCTGCCGCACACCGCCACCGACCGCATCGACACCGTGGTGCTGCACCCGGTGGCCGGGCCGCTGCTGCTGGCGGTGGTGCTGTTCACCATGTTCCAGGCGGTGTTCCTGGGGGCCGAGGCGCCCACCGCGTGGATCGAAGCCGCCACGGCGTGGGTCGGCGAGGCCGTGTCCGCCGCGCTGCCCGAAGGCGCGCTGCGCAGCCTGCTGGTGGACGGCGTGATCGCGGGCGCGGGCGGCGTGCTCGCCTTCCTGCCGCAGATCCTCATCCTGTTCTTCTTCATCCTGGCGCTGGAGGAATCGGGCTACCTGCCGCGCGCGGCCTTCCTGCTGGACCGGCTGATGGGCAAGGTGGGGCTGTCGGGCCGCTCGTTCATCCCGCTGCTGTCGAGCTTTGCCTGCGCCATCCCCGGCATCATGGCCACGCGCAGCATCGCCGACCCGCGCGACCGGCGGCTGACGATGATGCTGGCGCCGCTGATGACCTGCTCGGCCCGCCTGCCGGTGTACGCTCTGCTCATCGGCGCCTTCGTGCCGGCGCAGACCCTGGCCTTCGGCATCGGCCTGCAGGGCGCCGTGCTGTTCGCGCTGTACGTGGGCGGCGTGGTGGGCGCGGCGGGCATCGCCTGGGCGCTCAAGCGCTTCACCGCGGCGGGCCGCCAGGTGCGCCCGCTGATGATGGAACTGCCCAACTACCACTGGCCCTCGCCGCACAACCTGGCGCTGGGCCTGTGGCAGCGCGCCAGCATCTTCATGCAGCGCGTGGGCGGCATCATCCTGGTGCTCACCGTGGTGGTGTGGCTGCTGGCCAGCTACCCGCTGCCGCCCGAGGGCGCCACCGCGCCCGCCATCGAGTACAGCCTGGCGGGTCGGTTGGGCCACCTGCTGGCACCGCTGTTCGAGCCCATCGGCTTCAACTGGCAGATCTGCATCGCGCTGGTGCCCGGCCTGGCCGCGCGCGAGGTGGCGGTGAGCGCGCTGGGCACGGTGTACGCGCTGTCGGCCACGGGCGACGACACGGCCCAGGCGCTGGCGCCGCTCATCGCCAGCCAGTGGAGCGTGGCCACCGCGCTGTCGCTGCTGGCCTGGTACGTGTTCGCGCCGCAGTGCATCGCCACGCTGGCGGCGCTCAAGCGCGAGAGCGGCGGCTGGCGCGCGCCGCTCACCGTGACCGCCGGCTACTTCGGCATCGCCTGGGCGGCGTCCTTCGTCACCTACCGCCTGGCGCTGGCGGCCGGGCTGGGGTGAGCGGGCGCACCGGGACAAGGAGCCCCGTGCGGGCCGAGGCGAAATGGTCCGTTCGGGCTGAGCCTGTCGAAGCCCCCGGGCGCGCGCGCCCGAGCCCTTCGACAAGCTCAGGGCGAACGGACGGCGAGGTGGCCCGACCCTTCGACAAGCTCAGGGCGAACGGGTGGCGGGGTGGCCCGACCCTTCGACAAGCACGGGGCGAACGGATGACGGGGGGCCGACCCTTCGACAAGCTAGGGGCGAACGGATGACGGGCGGCCGACCCTTCGACAAGCTCAGGGCGAACGGGGGTGAGGTGCGCGTGCCAATGATCCGTTCGGGCTGAGCTCGTCGAAGCCCGCCCTCGTTCAGGACGAACGGGAGTGAGGTGAGGGAACGGCCCCGCCGCTCACTCCACGAACAGCAGCGCCGGCGCCTCCAGCAGCGCACGGATGCGCTGCACGAACTGGGCGGCCTGCATGCCGTCCACCACCCGGTGGTCGAACGAGGACGACAGGTTCATCGTCTGGCGCACCACCACCTGGCCGGCGCGCACCACCGGCTTCTCGACGATGCGGTTGACGCCCACGATGGCCACCTCCGGCATGTTGATGACCGGCGTGGTGACGATGCCGCCCAGCTTGCCCAGGCTGGTGAGCGTGATGGTGGAGCCGGCGAGTTCGTCGCGCGTGATGCGGCCGCTGCGTGCGGCGTCGGCCAGGCGGGCGATCTCGGCGGCGTTGGCCCACAGGTCGTGGGCCTGCGCGTCGCGCAGCACGGGCACCATCAGTCCCGCATCGGTCTGCGCGGCGATGCCCACGTGCACCGCCTCGTGGCGGCTGAGCGTGCCGGTCTCGTCGTCGAAGCGGGCGTTGAGGTCAGGGAACTCGTGCAGCGCGATGACCATGGCGCGCACCAGGAAGGGCAGCACGGTGAGCTTGCCGCGCGCCGCGCCATGGCGCTGGTTGAGCTGCTCGCGCAGCAGCTCCAGCTCGGTGACGTCCACCTCCTCCACGTAGCTGTAGTGGGGGATGCGGCGCTTGGCCTCCTGCATGCGCTGGGCGATCTTGCGGCGCAGGCCGACTATCTTCACCTCGTCCACGCGGCCGCTGCCCGCCGGCACGCGGGGCCGCACGGCCGGCGGCTCCATGCGGGCAGCCGGCGCCGCGGGGCGCGACGGCACCACGACGGCCGCGGGGGCGGGCGCGCGTGGCGATGCACCATGGCGCTCGACATGGGCATCGAGGTCGGCCTGCAGGATGCGGCCGCCCGGGCCGGTGGCACGCACCGCGGCGAGGTCCACGCCCAGCTCCCAGGCGCGGGCGCGCACCGCGGGCGACGCGATGGGCCGCGCGCCCGGCGCCGCGGCCAGGGCGTCGGGGCGGTGCGCCGGGGCCGCAGGGGCCGGGGGGGCCGCGACCGGGGGCCGCGCGGGCTCGGGCAGCGGGGCCGTGGCGCGCG
>NZ_JAYRUN010000008.1:0-194450 GCF_041918995.1 Ideonella sp.
GGCCGGTACGCGATCTTCTCCACCGCGTAGTTCAGCACCGAGCACACCACCACCGCCACCACCAGCGAGATCAGCAGCAGCACCCAGCCCGGCCAGCCCGTGTCGGCCAGCAGCGTGACCACCGTCCAGCTGGTCAGCGCCCCCACCATCAGGATCTCGCCGTGCGCGAAGTTGATCAACGAGATGATCCCGTAGACCATCGTGTAGCCCAGCGCCACCAGGGCATACATGCTGCCCAGCACCAGGCCGTTGATGATTTGTTGGATGAAGATGTCCATGCGTGTTCCGCGGGCCGTGACGGCCCGGTGGCCCCGGTTGATCCGGCGGGGATTGTAGGAAGTGGTTACCCACCCGCCGGGGCGGGCTTACCCGCCGCCGGCGGTCCCGGACGCGCCGGCGGCCTCGTCGTTCAGCCGGCGCAACTCGGCCAGCTTCTCGCCGATGCGCAGTTCCAGCCCGCGCGGCACCGGCTCGTAGAAGCGCGGCGCCGGGTCCAGGCCCTCGGGCCAGTAGCGCTCGCCGGCCGCGAAGCCGCCCGGCTCGTCGTGCGCGTAGCGGTAGCCCTCGCCATGGCCGAGCGATTTCATGAGCTTCGTGGGCGCATTGCGCAGGTGCGCCGGCACCGGCCTCGTGGCGTCCTGCTTGACGAAGGCGCGCACGGCCTTCCAGGCCGCGTACACGGCGTTGGACTTGGGTGCCACCGCCAGGTAGACCACCGCCTGCGCCAGCGCCAGCTCGCCTTCCGGCGAGCCCAGGCGTTCGTAGGTCTCGGCGGCGTCCAGCGCCAGGCGCAGGGCGCGCGGGTCGGCGTTGCCCACGTCCTCGTTGGCCATGCGGATCAGCCGTCGCGCGAGATAGCGCGGGTCGGCGCCGCCGTCCAGCATGCGGGCGAACCAGTACAGCGACGCGTCCGGGTCCGAGCCGCGCACCGACTTGTGCAGCGCCGAGATGCTGTCGTAGAACTGGTCGCCGCCCTTGTCGTAGCGGCGCAGCTGCTCACCGAGCGAGCGCTCCAGCAGCGACTCGTCGATGACGGCGGTGCCGGCAGGCAGCTGCGACACCAGGTTCTCGTAGGCGTTGAGCAGGCGGCGGGCGTCGCCGTCGGCATAGCCCACCAGCCGCGCGGCCGCCGCCGCGTCCATGGCCGGCGCCTGCAGCGCCGCCTGCGCCCGGGCCAGCAGGGCCCGCTGCTCGTCGTCGTCCAGCGCCTTGAGCACGTGCACGGTGGCGCGCGACAGCAGCGCGGAGTTCACCTCGAACGACGGGTTCTCGGTCGTCGCGCCGATGAAGGTGAACAGGCCCGATTCCACGTGCGGCAGGAAGGCATCCTGCTGCGACTTGTTGAAGCGGTGCACCTCGTCGACGAACACGATGCTGCGCCGGCCCTGGGCCCGCGCGAGCTCTGCCTGGGCCACGGCGTCGCGGATGTCCTTGACGCCGGACAGCACCGCCGACAGCACGCTGAACTGGGCGTCCATGGCGCCGGCCAGCAGGCGGGCCAGCGTGGTCTTGCCCACCCCGGGCGGGCCCCACAGGATCATCGAATGCAGCCGGCGCTGCTCGAACGCCACGCGCAGTGGCTTGCCCGGTCCGAGCAGGTGCGACTGGCCGATCACCTCGTCCAGGTGGCGGGGCCGCAGGCGCTCGGCCAATGGCGCGCCGGCCGGCGCCGCGGGGGCCGTGCCGCCCGCACCGGGGCCAGCCGGGTCGGCGGCGTCGTCGAACAGGGCGTCTTGCCGGGCCATCCGGGCATTGTCGCAGCGCGGGCCAGCCGGCGAAATGGCTGCCCGGAGCCCCACTTTTCGCGGCTTGCCGGCGCCGGGCGCCGGCCCACACTGTGCGCAGATCCGATGTCCTGCGAGGAGCCCTGCCCATGACCGCCATGACGACCGCTGCCGACCAACGTGCCGCCTCCGCGGCCGCCGACGCCGCCCCCGCCGGCACGACCCGCGAGTACCTGTCCTTCAAGCTGGGCAGCGAGGAGTACGGCATCGACATCCTGCGTGTCCAGGAGATCCGCGGCTACGAGTCCCCCACGCGCATCGCCAACGCGCCGCACTTCATCAAGGGCGTCGTGAACCTGCGCGGCGTCATCGTGCCGATCGTCGACATGCGCCTGCGCTTCGGCCTGCCGGACGTGCAGTACAACAGCTTCACGGTGGTCATCATCCTGAACATCGGCCATCGGACGGTGGGCATGGTCGTGGATTCGGTGAGCGACGTGCTGGAGCTCGCCCCCGGCCAGATCAAGCCGGCGCCGGAATTCCACGGCGCGATCGACGCGGCCTACATCACCGGCCTGGGCACGCTCAAGAGCGGCGAGGTCGAGCGCATGCTCATCCTGATGGACATCGAGCAGATGATGACCGCACCGGACATGGGGCTGATGGACGACGACGTGGCTGTCCACTGACGGCCCCACCCGCCCACGCCGGCCCGTTCCGCTAGCCGCCGGACACGTCCGCGCCCGGCGGCGGCGTGAAGCGGAACGTCTCGGCGGGCAGCGTCACGTCGGTAGCCATCTGCTCGAAGCGCAGCAGGGAGCGCTGGCCGAAGCTGTCGGCGATCTCCACCGCCACGAGCGCGCGGCCGCGGAAGCCGGCCTGCATCCATTGCACCGTGCCGCCGCTGTCGCGCGGCGTGGCGCGCACCCATTCCAGCCCGTCGCGGTCGGGCTGGTTCTTCAGCTCGAAGCCCTTGTCGATCGACGCGCCGGTGAGCAGCGCCGCCGGCGTGTTGCCCAGGGCCTGGCCCAGCGGACGCACCGTCACCTGCGCCAGGTCCGGGTCGTGCACCCACACCTTCTGCCCGTCGCCGACGATGGTCTGCGGGTAGGGCTTGGCGTATTCGAAGCGGAAGCGGTCGGGCCGGGCGAAGCTGAACTGGCCCGACGACACCTTCTGGCGGGCGCCATCGGGTGAGGTGACGGTCTGGGTGAAGGCCGCCCGGCCGCTCTTGACGTCACGCACGAAGGCGCGCAGCGACTCGGCCGCATCGGCCTGCGCCGCGGGCGCGAAGGACGCGCCGAGCACACACACGGCCACGGAGCCGGCCGCCGCAACGGCCCGACGGAGACTATTCATCACGCTTGGGCACCAGGATGTCGCGGTTGCCGTTGGTGGACATGCTGGATACGAGCCCGGATTGCTCCATTTGTTCCAGCAGGCGCGCGGCCCGGTTGTAGCCGATGCGCAGATGCCGCTGCACCAGCGAGATGGAGGCCTTGCGGTACTGGAGCACCACGGCCACGGCCTGGTCGTACATGGGGTCGGCTTCGGTGCCGCCCGCCGCCCCGCCTTCGGGCGCCTCGCCGCCCTCGCCGTCCAGCGTGCCGCCCTCCAGGATGCCCTCCACGTAGTCGGGCGGGCCCTTGAGCTTGAGCGCCTCGACCACCCGGTGCACTTCCTCGTCCGACACGAAGGCGCCGTGCACGCGCACCGGCAGCCCGCTGCCCGGGGCCAGGTACAGCATGTCGCCCATGCCCAGCAGGGCCTCGGCCCCCATCTGGTCGAGGATGGTGCGGCTGTCGATCTTGCTGGACACCTGGAAGGACAGGCGGGTGGGGATGTTGGCCTTGATCAGGCCGGTGATGACGTCCACGCTGGGACGCTGCGTGGCCAGCACCAGGTGCACGCCGGCAGCGCGCGCCTTCTGGGCCAGGCGGGCGATGAGCTCCTCGATCTTCTTGCCCACCACCATCATGAGGTCGGCCAGCTCGTCGATGACGATGACGATGAAGGGCAGCCGGTCCAGCGGCTCCGGTGCCTCGGGCGTGAGGCTGAACGGGTTGGGGATGAACTCGCCGCGCGCGGCCGCGTCGTCGATCTTCTTGTTGTAGCCGGCCAGGTTGCGCACGCCCAGCTTGCTCATGAGCTTGTAGCGTCGCTCCATCTCGGCCACGCACCAGGTCAGCGCGTTGGCGGCCTGCTTCATGTCCGTCACCACCGGGCACAGCAGGTGGCCGATGCCCTCGTAGACGCTCATCTCGAGCATCTTGGGGTCGATCAGGATGAGGCGGACGTCGCGCGGCTCGGCCTTGTACAGCAGGCTGAGGATCATGCCGTTGATGCCCACCGACTTGCCCGAGCCGGTGGTGCCGGCCACCAGGCAGTGCGGCATCTTCGCCAGATCGGCCACCACCGGCGCACCGACGATGTCCTTGCCCAGGCCGATGGTGAGCAGCGAGGACGCGTCGTTGTAGACCTGCGAGCCGAGGATCTCCGCCAGGCGGATCGTCTGCCGCTTGGCGTTGGGCAGCTCCAGGGCCATCAGGTTCTTGCCGGGGATCGTCTCGACCACCCGGATGGACACCAGCGACAGTGAACGCGCCAGGTCCTTGGCCAGGTTGACGACCTGCGAGCCCTTCACCCCGGTGGCCGGCTCGATCTCGTAGCGCGTGATCACCGGCCCGGGCTGCGCCGCGACGACACGCACCTCCACACCGAAGTCGGAGAGCTTCTTCTCGATCAGCCGGCTGGTCATCTCCAGCGACTCGGGAGTCACCGTCTCCACGCGGCCGGGCGCCTTGTCCAGCAGGTCGATCTGCGGCAGCTTGGTGTCGGCCAGCTCGGTGAACAGCGGCTTCTGGCGCTCGCGCGCCACGCGCTCGGACTTGGGCACCTCCAGCACCGGCGGCTCGATCACCAGCGGCACATGCTGCTCGGCGAATTCCTCGCGCTCTTCCTCGACCTCGATCTCGCGCTCGCGCTGGGCCAACTCACCCAGGCGCACGTCCTCGGCGATCTCGCGCTGGTGGCTGCGGCGCTCGCGCACGCCTTCCACCCAGTCGCCCAGGGCGTCGGCCACCCGCACCCAGGAAAAGCGCAGCGCCAGCGACAGCGCCAGCACCCCGCCGGCGATCCACAGCACGCCGGAGGCCACGAAGCCCAGCTGCTGCATGGACCACGGGCCGAGCACCCAGCCCAGCACGCCACCGGCGTGCCCGGGCAGGCGGTCCTCCCAGCCGTACAGGCGGGTCCATTCCAGGGCGCAGCTCGACGCCATCAGCAGGCCCGCACCCGCCCAGCGGCGCAGGCGCCCGGCCATCGGCGGGGCTTCGCCCCGGTTCAGTGCCCCCCAGCGCGCAAGCAGCTGGCGCCCGCCCACGACCAGCAGCCACCAGGCGGAGAAGCCGAACAGCACCAGCAGCACATCGGCCACCCAGGCACCGGGCAGGCCCAGCCAGTTCATCACCGGGCCGCCCTGGCCGCTGGTGGAGAAGCCCGGGTCTTCGGCGCGTCGGCTGGCCAGCGCCAGCGCCACGGCCAGCCACAGCGCCGCCCCGGCCAGCAGGCGCAGGCGGTCGCGCACCGGACGCGCCGGCTGCGCGGCGGGCGGGTCGGGCAGGTCGTACGGGCCGGTGCGGCCGGGGGCGGGGGCCGGCCGCCGCCACCACGTGGCGGCCCCCGGCAGGGAGTTCAACGACTTCAGCAAATCACTCCGGCAGGCGGTTCTTGAGGATGACCGAGCCGTTCTCCTGGGTTTCGATGACGCCGCGCTCCTCCAGGTCCTTCATGACCCGGCTGACCATCTCGCGCGACGCGCCGACGATCTTGGCCATGTCCTGGCGCGAGACCTTGCCGCGGATGATCTTCTGCCCGTCCACGTCCTCCGCCATGTCGAGCAGGGTGCGGGCCACGCGGCCGTATACGTCCAGCAGGGCGAGCGACTCGATCTGGCGGTCGGCACTGCGCAGGCGGGAGACGAGGCCGCGCATGATGGCGTAGGACAGGCTGGAGTTCTCGGGCAGGCAGCGGGCGAACTCCGGGCGGCCCAGGATGAGCATGTCGCTCTGCACCTCGCAGCGCACGGTGGCCGAATGCGGCTGGTTGTCGATGAGGCTCATCTCGCCGACGTAGTCGCCAGCCTCGAGCACCGCCAGGATGACCTCGCGGCCGCGGGAATCGGAGGTCAGCACGCGCGCGCGCCCGTTGAGCAGGATGAACAGTGCGTTGCTCTTCTTGCCCTGTTCCACGACGATCTCGCCCCGGCGGTAGCGGCGCTTGACCACCCCGTCGGCCACCGCACGCGCCTGCTCGTTGGTGAGCATGGAGAAAAGCGGCACCCGGCGGATCAGGTCCAGGTTCGACAGCATCGACATCGCATCCCCTCTGTTTGGGCCGTTCACGCGGCACGCGCTCCGGCATGTTCTATTCCCACACCCCGGCTATCGACACCCACGGGTCATTAGAATGCGGGGCACCGTATTCTGACGCAGGACCGAGCATAGCGGGTTCCGTGTGAACTCCGTCGCAGCCTGCGGGCCCGAGCCATGAGCATCACCACCACCCACGCCCAAGTCCTCATCCTGGGCTCCGGCCCCGCCGGCTACACCGCCGCCATCTACGCGGCCCGCGCCAACCTCAAGCCCCTGCTGGTGACCGGCATGGCGCAAGGCGGCCAGCTCATGACCACCACCGAGGTGGACAACTGGCCGGCCGATGTGATGGGCGTGCAGGGCCCGGAGCTCATGCAGCGCTTCCTGCAGCACGCCGAGCGCTTCCAGACGCAGATCGTGTTCGATCACGTCAACGAGGTCGACCTGTCGCAACGCCCCTTCCGCCTGAAGGGCGACTCCGGCGCCTACACCTGCGACAGCCTGATCATCGCCACGGGTGCCTCGGCCAAGTACCTGGGCCTGCCCAGCGAGGAAGCCTTCATGGGACGTGGCGTCAGTGGCTGCGCCACCTGCGACGGCTTCTTCTACCGGGGCGACACCGTGTGCGTGGTCGGCGGCGGCAACACCGCGGTCGAGGAGGCGCTGTACCTGTCGAACATCGCCGAGAAGGTGCACCTCATCCACCGCCGCGACAAGTTCCGCGCCGAGCCGATCATGGTCGACAAGCTCATGGAAAAGGTCGCTGCCGGCAAGATCGAGCTGCACCTGTTCAAGACGCTGGAGGAAGTGCTGGGCGACGCCAGCGGCGTCACCGGCGTGCGGCTGAAGGACCTGCACGGCGGCCCCGCCACCGAGCTGGCGCTCAAGGGCTGCTTCATCGCCATCGGCCACTCCCCCAACACCGCGATCTTCCAGGGCCAGCTGGAGATGAAGGACGGCTACCTCATCACCCGCGCGGGCCAGAACGGCTTCGCCACCATGACCAGCGTGCCGGGCGTGTTCGCCGCCGGCGACGTGCAGGACCATGTGTACCGCCAGGCCATCACCTCGGCCGGCACGGGCTGCATGGCGGCGCTGGACGCGCAACGATTCCTCGAACAGGAAGCCTGAACTTCGCTACAATGCCGGGTTTTCCTTGCGCAGACCGCAGGGAAGAACGGGTTACCGCCACCCTTTGGCGAGGTGAGGCCGGGTGGCCGGGCCGGGTGGGCTGTCGAGAGACGGTCACCAGGCACTGGCTGCTTCGCCGGATGAAAAGAACGGAGTGTCCTGATGGCACGCGTCTGCGAAGTGACGGGCAAGAAGCCCATGGTCGGGAACAATGTGTCCCACGCCAACAACAAGACCAAGCGTCGGTTCCTGCCCAACCTGCAGTACCGTCGTTTCTGGGTCGAGAGCGAGAACCGCTGGGTGCGCCTGCGCATCAGCAACGCCGCCCTGCGCCTGATCGACAAGAAGGGCATCGACGCCGTGCTGGCCGATCTGCGTGCCCGCGGCCAGGCCTGATCCGGCCCGTCCGACCCCGACTGACTGAACAAGGAGCCACACCATGGCAAGCAAAGGCGGCCGCGAGAAGATCAAGCTGGAGTCCACCGCGGGCACCGGCCACTTCTACACCACGAACAAGAACAAGAAGACCACGCCCGAGAAGCTCGAATTCATGAAGTTCGACCCGAAGGCGCGCAAGCACGTGCTGTACAAGGAAGTGAAGCTGAAGTAAGCCCCTGGCACTTCCGCCCCACGACAAAAAGCCCACCACTCGGTGGGCTTTTTTCATGCCTTCCCCCACGCCGGGGCGAGGGGCGGGTGAGGGGCAAAGGCCGCGTCAGCGGGCCGCGCGCAACTGCAGCGAGAACTCGCGCAGCGTGGCAATGCCGCTTTCCTCGGCCCGGCGGCACCAGTCCTGCAAGTCGGCCACCAGCTGCTCGGCGGACACGTTGGTGCGGGTCCACAGCTGGCGCAGCTCCTCGCGCATGGCCACGAGCTTGGCCAGCGCCGGCGAGGCCTGCAACGCACCGTCCAGCGCGCCGCGCAGGTTGCTGGGGATCTTCTCCGCGTCGCGGTGCAGCCAGCGCTCGGCCACGCGCAGGTTCGTCCAGGCGTTGCCGGAGGCCGCCGCGCCCTGGGCCTTCAGACGGGCCACCTCGCTCGCGCACGCTCGGCGCAGCTGCTGCGCGTAGTTGGCCATCACCTCGTAGCGGTTGGCGATGATGGCTTCCAGGGTCTGGGAGTCGGCCACCGGCTTCACCTCGCCCAGCACGAGCTGCGGCGGTGTCTTGCGCACCTTGGCCAGGCCCAGCACCTCGAGCGTGCGGATATAGCCCCAGCCGATGTCGAACTCGTACTTCTTCACCGAGAGCTTGGCGCTGGTCGGGTAGGTGTGGTGGTTGTTGTGCAGCTCCTCGCCACCGATGATCAGGCCGATGGGCGAGATGTTGGTCGAGGCATCCACCGCCTCGAAGTTGCGATAGCCCCACCAGTGGCCCAGGCCGTTGATGATGCCGGCGGCCGTGACGGGGATCCACAGCATCTGCACCGCCCACACCGTGAGCCCGACGGCGCCGAACAGCAGCACGTCCAGGATCAGCAGCAGGCTCACACCGAGGGCGGAGTAGCGGGTGTACAGGTGCTTCTCGATCCAGTCGTCCGGGGTGTGGTGGCCGTACTTGGCCAGCGTCTCGGTGACCTTGGCCTCGGCGCGGTACAGCTCGCTGCCCGTGAGCAGCACAGTCTTGATGCCATGGGTGACCGGGCTGTGCGGGTCGTCCGGCGTCTCGCACTTGGCGTGGTGCTTGCGATGGATCGCCACCCACTCCTTGGTGACCATGCCGGTGGTCAGCCAGAGCCAGAAGCGGAAGAAGTGCGAGGGAATGGCGTGCAGGTCCAGCGCGCGGTGCGCCTGCGCCCGGTGCAGGAAGATGGTGACCGACGCGATCGTGATGTGCGTCGTCACCAGGGTGAACAGGACGATCTGCCACAAGGTGGCGCCCAGCAGGCCATGGGCCGCCCAGTCGATGGCGGTGGAGAACAGGGAAGACAGGTCGGTCATGGGCGGAAGCTGAGGGGGGGCGGGGGGGGCGCCCGGGCGCATTCATTGTAGGAACGATGGTGCCGCGGACGGCCGCGCAAGTGGGTAGGAAAAGCCCGGCAGTTGGCGCTGCCGCCCGCCCGGGCCGCGGGGGACCCGCCGCCGGCTCAGCCCTGCCGCTGCCAGACGGCGGCGAAGAAGCCGTCCGTCTGGTGGCGGTGCGGCCACAGGCGCAGGAAGCCGCCGCGGTCCAGCGACTCGGCATCGGGCACCTGCACGGCCGCCAGTGCCTCGGCGGCCGGCACGGCTTGGAAGTCGGGATGCGCCTGGGCGAACTCCTCGGCAACCGCTTCGTTCTCGCTGCGAAGCACGCTGCAGGTGGCATAGACCAGCCGGCCACCCGGCTTCACCAGCCGGGCCGCCGACGCGAGAATCGCGCGCTGCTTGGCGCCGAGTTCGGCCAGTGCCTGCGGCGACTGGCGCCATTTCAGATCCGGATTGCGGCGTAAGGTTCCCAGGCCGGAGCAGGGCGCGTCCACCAGCACGCGGTCGATCTTGCCCGCCAGGCGCTTGATCCGGTCGTCCCGCTCATGCGCGATCTGCGCCGGGTACACGTTGGACAGGCCGCTGCGTGCCAGCCGCGGCTTGAGGGCGTCCAGCCGATGGCCGGAGACATCGAACGCGTACAAGCGGCCGGTATTGCGCATCATGGCGCCCAGGGCCAGCGTCTTGCCGCCGGCGCCGGCGCAGAAGTCGACCACCATCTCTCCACGCCGCGGGGCCAGCAGCAGCGCGAGCAGCTGGCTGCCCTCGTCCTGCACCTCGATGTCCCCGCGCACGAAGGCCTCCGCCTTCTGCAGCGCCGGTTTGCCCTGCACGCGCATGCCCCAGGGCGAATAGGGCGTCGGGACCGCCTCGATGCCCGCGGCGGCCAGCGCGGCCGCCGCGTCCTCGCGGCGCGTCTTCAGGATGTTGGTGCGCAGGTCCAGCGGCGCGGGCTGCTCGATGGCCTCCACCAGCGGCCAGAAGTCCTCGCCCAGCTCGGCCTTCAGCGGCGCAGCCAGCCAGTCGGGCAGGTTGTGGCGCAGCTTCTCGGGCAGGCCGGCCACGTCCACCGCCTGCACCTCGGCGAGCCAGGTGCGCTCGTTGGCGCCCAGCGCCGAGCGCAGCATGGCCTCGCCACCCTGCCAGCCGAGCGCGGCCAGGCGGCGCTCCAGCGCACCGGAGCCGCTCTGGGCCAGGTGGGCGTAGCGCAGGCGCCGGCGCAGCACGGCGTAGGTGGTCTCCGCTAGGGCATGGCGCTCGCGCTGGCCGAGCGCGCGGTGCTTGCGGAAGAACGCGGAAACCACCGCATCGGCGGGTTGGTCGAACTTGAGCACCTGGCGCAACAGGTCGGTCGCCAGGTCCAGCAGGGCATTGGGGTGCATCCGCGGATTATCCGGCCACGGCGCCGGGCCGCCGGTCAGGCGGTTTCGTGGCCCGGCGCCGCCAGCACCCACTGGGGTGCCCGGTCCAGGTGCCGCACCCGGCCCTGCTCGATCACCAGGCGGCCTTCGACGAACCAGCGCACCGCCATCGGGTAGAGCCGGTGTTCCTGTGCCAGCACGCGCTCGGCGAGCGTGTGTTCGTCGTCGTCGGGCATCACCGGCACCACCGCCTGGGCCACGATGGGCCCATGGTCGAGCTCGGCGGTGACGACGTGCACGGTGGCGCCGGCCACCTTGCAGCCTGCCTCGATGGCACGGCGATGGGTGTGCAGCCCCGTGAAGGCGGGCAGCAGCGACGGGTGGACGTTGAGCAGGCGGCCTTCGTAGCGGCGGGTGAACGCCGCCCCCAGCACGCGCATGAACCCGGCCAGCACCACCAGGTCGGGCTGCCAGTGGTCGATGGTGCGGGCCAGCTCGGCGTCGAACTCGCCGCGATCGGCGAAGGCCCGGTGATCGACCACGGCGGTGGCGATGCCGCGCCCGGCGGCATACGCCAGGCCGCCCGCGCCGGGGCGGTTGCTCACCACGGCCACCACCTGGGCCGGCCAGCCCTCGTCGGCGCAGCGTTCGACGATGGCCTGCATGTTGCTGCCCCGGCCGGACAGCAGGATCACGATTCGCTTCATCAGGCGCGAGAGTGTATGCGTCTGCGAGAATCGCAGCCCCCTCCCCTGCTCCTCTTCGGACCTGCACTGCCATGCGCGAGCGCGTCGTCTCCGGCATGCGCCCCACCGGCGCCCTGCACCTCGGCCACTACCATGGCGCCCTGAAGAACTGGGTGCAGCTGCAGGCGCAGCACGACTGCTTCTTCTTCGTGGCCGACTGGCACGCGCTGACCACCCACTACACCGACCGCTCGGGCCTGGAGCGCAGCGTGTACGACATGGTCGTCGACTGGCTGGCCGCGGGCATCGACCCGGACCGCACCACCCTGTTCATCCAGAGCCGCCTGCCGGAGCACGCCGAGCTGTTCGCCCTGCTCGCGATGGGCACGCCCCTGGCATGGCTGGAACGCGTGCCGAGCTACAAGCACACCATGGCGCAGGCGGCAGGCGCCGAACTGGCCACCTTCGGCTTTCTCGGCTATCCGCTGCTGCAGGCGGCCGACATCCTGATCTACCGTGCGCGCTACGTGCCGGTGGGCGAGGACCAGGCGGCGCATGTGGAGGTGACGCGGGAGGTGGCCCGGCGCTTCAACCACCTCTACGGACCGGGCGCCGGCGAGCCCGTGCTGCCCGAGCCCCAGGCGCTGTTCACCGAGACCGCCCGCCTGCCCGGGCTGGACGGCGAGAAGATGAGCAAGAGCGCCGGCAACACCATCGCCATGCGGGAGTCGCCCGAGGACACCGCCACCAAGATCCGGCGCATGCCCACCGACCCGCAGCGCGTGCACCGCGGCGACCCCGGCCAGCCCGAGCGCTGCCCCGTGTGGCCGCTGCACGCGGTCTATACCGACGAGGCCACGCGTGCCGAACTGGCCACGGGTTGCCGCACCGCAGGCATCGGCTGCCTGGATTGCAAGCAGCCGCTGATCGAGGCGGTGCAGGCGCAGCAGCGCGTGTGGCACGAGCGGGCCGAGACCTACCTGGCCAATCCCAAGCAGGTGCACTGGATGGTCGAGATGGGCACGGAGCGGGCGCGCACCATCGCGCGCCAGACCATGCGCGAGGTGCGTGACGCCATGGGCCTGAGCTACTGAGCCCCGCAGGCGGGAAGGCGGCGCGCATGTCGGCCCCCTGGTTGATGCTGCTGGCGACGCTGCTGTTCGCCACCATGGGCGTGTGCGTGAAGCTCGCGTCGGCCCACTACAGCGCCGCGGAGATCGTGCTCTACCGCAGCCTGGTGGGCGCGCTGTTCCTGGCCGGTGTAGTGGCCGTGCGGGGGGGCAGCCTGCGCACCGCCGTGCCCGGCATGCACTTCTGGCGCAGCCTCACGGGCGTGTGCTCGCTGGTGCTGTGGTTCTACGCCATCGGCGCCCTGCCGCTGGCCACGGCCATCACGCTGAACTACATGAGCTCGGTGTGGATGGCCCTGTTCCTGCTGGGCGGCGCGGTGCTGTTCGGTGCGGCCCGCGTGGACGGCCGGCTCATCGCCGCGGTGCTCACCGGGTTCGCCGGCGTGGCGCTGGTGCTGCAGCCCACGCTGGAGCGTGACCAGGCGCTGGGCGCGGCCGCCGGCCTGGCCTCCGGCCTGTGCGCCGCCATGGCCTACCTGCAGGTCACGGCCCTGGGGCGGGCCGGCGAGCCGGAGTACCGGGTGGTCTTCTACTTCTCGCTCGGCGGCACCGTGGCCGGTGCGCTGCTCACGCTGGCCACCGGTGTGCACGCCCACACGCCGGCGGGGCTCGGCCTGCTGCTCGCCACGGGGGTGCTGGCCACGGTGGCCCAGGTGCTGATGACGCGCGCCTATGCCATCGGGCGGCCGCTGGCCAACGCCAGCCTGCAGTACCTGGGCATCGTGTTCTCGTTCGTCTTCGGCGTGCTGCTGTTCGACGACCCGGTCACCGCCATGGCGCTCGCCGGCATGGCGCTCATCATCGTGGCCGGGGTGGCCGCCAGCGTGCTGCGCCAGCGCAGTGCGGCGGTGCGCCCCGACGCGACGTCCTCCACCCTGGAAACTTGACACCGAAAGACCACCGCATGGCCGCCGTGTTGCCCACCCCCCTGATCTCCGCCGAGGCGCTGCGGGCGCGCCTGGGCACCGACGCCTGGCCGGTGCTGCTGGACTGCAGCTTCGACCTGATGGACACCGCCGCCGGCGAACGCGCCTGGGCCATGCAGCACCTGCCCGGCGCCCACTGCGCCCACCTCGACCGCGACCTGAGCGGCCCCAAGACGGCACGCGGCGCCCTGGACGGCGGGCGGCACCCGCTGCCCGACCGCGACACGCTGGCGGCCACGCTCGGCCGCTGGGGCATCGGGCCGGACACCCCCGTGGTGGCATACGACGCCCAGGGCGGCCCCTTTGCCGCACGGGCCTGGTGGCTGCTGCGGTGGATGGGCCACCGTGCGGTGGCCGTGCTCGATGGGGGCCTGGCGGCATGGCAGGCGGCGGGTGGGCCGCTGGAGTCGGCCGCGCCCACCACGCCGGTGCGGCCGCCCTACCCGGCCAGTGGGCCTGCCATGCCCACGGTGAACGCCCAGCGCCTGCTGCAGGGGGCGGGCGACCTGGTCGTCGTCGACGCCCGCGCCGGGGAGCGCTTTCGCGGCGAGGTGGAGCCGCTGGATGCCCGGGCGGGCCACATCCCCGGTGCGCGGCACCGGTTCTTCAAGGACAACCTGGCGCCCGACGGCCGCTTCCTGCCGCCCGAGGCGCTGCGCGCGGCCTTCGGACGCCATGGCGTGGCGCCCACGCAGGTGGTGCACCAGTGCGGCTCGGGCGTCACGGCCTGCCACAACCTGCTGGCCATGGAAGCCGCCGGCCTGCACGGTGCGGCGCTGTACCCCGGCTCCTGGAGCGAATGGTCGGCCGACCCCGCGCGGCCCGTGGCGCGCGGCTGACGCGACCGGCGGCCACTCGCCGGTCTTGACGCTGCTCAAGACAACGCGGCCCAAACGCGCAACACTTCATGCATGGGCCGGGCCGTTCCCGGCGACCCGTGTGAAAGGAGTACGCCATGTACCGCAACATCCTGGTGCCCACCGACGGCTCCGACATCACGGCCAAGGCCGTGCAGACCGCCATCACCCTGGCCAAGACCGTGGGCGCCCGCCTCTCGGTCATCAGCGTGAAGGAACCCTTCCCGTACAGCGCCATCTCCGAGATGCAGCCGGTGCCGCCGCAGGAGTTCTACGACGCGCAGGAGCGCATCGCCTCCACGCGGGTGAAGGCCGTGGTGGACGCTGCCACTGCCGCCGGCCTGCAATGCGCGGCGCACACGGTGGAAGCGCTGCACCCGTGGGAGGCCATCACCGACCATGCCAAGACCCAGGGCTGCGACCTCATCGTCATGGCCTCGCACGGGCGGCGTGGCGTGAGCGCGCTGCTGCTGGGCAGCGAGACCCAGAAGGTGCTCACGCACTGCGCGATCCCGGTGCTCGTCATCAAGTGATGCAGGCGGCCACGCGGCCCGCCGGCACGGCCCGCGTCAGTGGGCGCCGTGCATCAGCCCCGTGGCCAGCATCACCACGCCCAGCCCGGCGGCGATCCAGGCCAGTTGCGCCAGGATCTCCCGCCAGGGCAGGTGCCGCTGCATCTGCGGGATGAGGTCGGCCACGGCCACGTAGATGAAGCTGGACGAGGCCACCACCAGCAGGTAGGGGAAGACCTCCTGCCAGGCGCCCACCAGGTAGTAGCCCAGCACGCCGCCGACCACGGCCGTCAGGCCGGACAGCGCGTTGTAGGCCAGCGCCCGCCGGCGGCTGAAGCCCGCGTTGATCAGCACGATCGTGTCGCCCACCTCCTGCGGAATCTCGTGCAGGATGACGGCCAGCGACGTGGTCACGCCCAGTTCCGGGCTCACCAGGAACGCGGCGGCGATGATCAGGCCGTCGCAGAAGTTGTGGATGCTGTCGCCCACCAGCACGCTCACCCCGCCCCGGCCCGCCTGCTCGGCATCGAAATGGTGGTGGTGCCCATGCCCGTCGCCCTCGTGGTGGTGGGCATGCCGGTACAGCTCGGCCTTCTCCAGCAGGAAGAAGAACAGCAGCCCGCCCAGCAGGGTGGCGAACAGGCGGTGCGTGTCGGCCTGGCCCGATTCGAACGCCTCGGGCAGCACGTGCAGCAGCGACGTGGCCAGCAGCACGCCCGTGGACAGGCTCACCAGGTGCTTGACCAGCCGCCCCATGGCGGCGAAGGTCATGGACGCCGCGATCACCACGGACAAGACCCCCCCGATCAGCGTGGCGGCGACGATGTACAGGAGGGTCATGTTCTGGGCACGAGAAGGCCACACCGTGCCGCCTGCCTGCGCAGGCCGGCGCGGTGCAGCCGAGGGGAGCCGGCAGGGCAGCCGGCGCGGCGTCAGCAGCCCTGGATTCAGGCGGCGCCGTGGGCCTGGAACCAGGCCAGGCAGCGCTTCCAGCCCTCTTCCGCCGGCCCCTGGCGGTAGCTGGGGCGGTAGTCGGCATGGAAGGCATGCGGCGCGTCCGGGAACACCACGAACTCGCTGCGGCGCGCGGCCGGGCTGCCTTGGGCCAACGCTGCCTTCATCTTATCAACGGTGTCAAGCGGAATGCCTTGGTCCTGGCCGCCGTACAGGCCCAGCACCGGTGCCTTCAGCTGGCCCGTCAGTTCCACAGGGTGGCGCGGCTGCGGCTCCGTGGCCGTGCCCACCAGGCGGCCATACCACGCCACACCGGCCTTCACGCCGGGGTGGTGCGCCGCATACAGCCAGGTGATGCGCCCGCCCCAGCAGAAGCCCGTGACGCCCAGCCGGTCGGTGGCCATGCCCTGCGCCTTGGCCCAGGCGACCGTGGCGTCCAGGTCGCCCATGACCTGGACGTCGGGCACGCGGGCGATCACCTCCGACATCAGCTTGGCGATCTCCGTGTAGGCCGTCGCGTCGCCCTGGCGCACGAACAGGTCCGGCGCGATGGCGCAATAGCCCAGGCGGGCGAAGCGCCGGGCCACGTCGGCGATGTGCTCGTGCACGCCGAAGATCTCGCTGACCACCAGCACCACCGGCAGGCCGCTGCGGCCTTCGGGCATGGCGCGGTACGCGGGCATGCGGAAGTCGCCCACCGGGATGGTGACCGGGCCGGCGGTCAGCCCCGCCGTGTCGGTCTTGATGACGGTCTGCGCCGTCACCGGCAAGGTGGCCGCCGCGAAGCCGGTGCCCAGGGAGGTGGCCACGAAGTCGCGCCGCGAGAACGCTCGGCCGGGCACCAGCGCGTTGACGTCATCCGCCGTGTCAGGAGGGGTCGGCATGGGGATCTCCACAAGAGGTGAACGAGGCCGCGGATTCTAGAAACGGCAAGGGGCATCGCCGGGTGGGCGATGCCCCTTCAGGCACCAGGGTTCGGCCCGGGGCCGATCGCCGGGGGCCTCAGGCGCCCAGCCGGATGATCTTGGCGATGGACGGCACGCCCGCCTTGTCCAGCGCGAACAGCATGTAGTAGCCCGGCGGGGCGTTGTTCGCCGAGGCCGGCAGATTCACCGACAGGGCCTTGCCCGTCTGGGTGAAGGCCAGGTTCTCGAAACGCTGCTCGTTGCTGAAGGCGTGCGTCACGGCACCGAAGCGGATCAGCGAGACCTTGGACACCACGCGCTTGTTGGCCATGGTCACCGGAATGGTCTGTCCC
Source organism: Ideonella sp. (assembly GCF_041918995.1). Lineage (GTDB taxonomy): Bacteria > Pseudomonadota > Gammaproteobacteria > Burkholderiales > Burkholderiaceae_C > Ideonella. Next base: position 16,876 of record NZ_JAYRUN010000008.1, read on the forward strand.
CAGGTGGCCGCGGCCGGGGCCGTGGCGATCTGCGGCCGCACGGCCGGCAGCCCCGAGCCGTCCTTGGCGTACAGGTACGGCGGGAAGTAGATCTCGGCGTTCATGTTGGCCACCGGGCCCGGCGCACCGCCCCCGCCGGTGAGCACCGTGCCGTCGGGCATGAGCATGGAGATGCTGTGGTACAGCCGCGGCTTGGCGGCGGTGGCGGTGGTCGTCCAGGTGCCCGTCGCGGGGCTCCACAGTTCGGAGTGGTAGTAGGCGCCGACGAGGTCGTTGCCGGTGGACGAGCCTCCGTTGGCCCACACCGTGCCGTCCGCCAGCACGGTGGCATTGCCGAACTGCCGGTCGCCGGACAGCGGCGCCGCCGCGGACACGGTGGGCGTTTCGCTGTTCAGGTCCACCAGCGAGGCCAGGCCGCCCGAACGCACCGACAGGATCTTGCCGGGCTGGTACATGGCCGCGGGCAGCATGTAGGCGCCGCGCGGCAGCGTGCCCGGCAGCTTGACCACCTGGCCGGTGCCGGTAATGTCCAGGGCGTGCATCTCGCCCAGCACGTTGAGCGTGACCACCTTGCCCTGCGGCGACCACCAGGCGCGCGGGTAGTTCCAGGCCTGCACGCGGCCGCCATAGGCCTCCTCGCTCGTGGCCGTGGTCAGCGTGCGCCAGCCCGTGGTGGGGCTGAACACCTCCGGCGTGCTGGCATAGGTGTCGTCCGTCGGCGGGTACAGCGCGTCGCCTTCGTAGAAGCGGTCGATCCGCCCGCCGAGCACCGCCACCTCGCCGCTCGGCGCCGTGACCAAGGTGGCATACCAGCGCTGGTAGGCCATCGACTGCGCCTGCTTGGTCAGCTTGTTGTCCGCGGGCGTGAACACGTTGACATCCGCGTTGGCGTAGTTGCGCTTGCCGTTGACGATGCGGTCACCCCCGACAAGCAGCACTTCGCCGGTGGCGGGCATCAGCACCTGGCCGGCGCAGAAGATGTCGGTGCCGGTGGTGTTGGACAGCAGCAGGTGCGCATCGCTGCCCGTGCCGACGGAGGGGTCCCACACCGCGTAGTGCAGCTGGGCGCCCTGCAGGCCGCTGGGCTTGCTGCCATAGCTCAGCACTCGGCCGTCGGCCAGCAGCACCGTGTGCAGCGGGATGATGGGCCACGAGAACGCTGCACCGAACACGCCCTTCACATGGGCATCGGCCGGTCCCGTCGGCACGCTGACCGCCTGGGCCGACACCGACTGCGCCGAGGAGCGGCCCGCATCGCCGCCGGCGGCCACGCCGGGGCCCGCCCCGTGGTCGATGGGCGCGTTGCCGAACACGCCCAGCCGGTCCTCCTCGACCATGGCGGCTTCGTCGGGCGAGCTGGCGCCACCGCCGCAGCCCGCCAGCACGGCGAGCGCAATGATCTTCAGGGCATGGCGCCGCACGGGGTGGTTCCAGGGGCGGTGCACAGGGGGATGGATGGGGGTCAAGCGCGACATGGGGCGCCCTCCTTGACGGTGGTTTGGACACAATTTTGCCGAGGTGTGTCACGGGTCGCCTGCACAATTCGCGCCCATGCCCCTAACTTTGCCCTCCCCCACCGGCCTGCTGGCGGCCATCGACATGGGGTCCAACAGCTTCCGCCTTGAGATCGGTCAAATCCACGGTGGCCGCTACCGCCGTCACCTGTACCTGAAGGAGACCGTCCGGCTCGGCGCGGGACTCGACGACGAGGGCATGCTGACCGAGGAAGCCACGTTGCGTGGCCTGGCCTGCCTGGAACGATTCCGGCGCAGCCTGGACGGCGTGGCGCCCTCGCAGGTGCGCGCGGTGGCCACCCAGACACTGCGCGAAGCGCGCAACCGCGATGCGTTCCTGACGCGCGCCACGGCCGCACTCGGGTCGCCCATCGAGGTGATCTCCGGGCGCGAGGAGGCACGGCTGATCTACGCCGGCGTGTCGCATCTGCAGCCGTCCCGGCAGCCCCGCCTCGTGGTCGACATCGGCGGCCGGTCCACCGAGATGATCCTGGGCCAGGGCCGCGTGCCGGACGAGGCGGAGTCCTTCCAGGTGGGCAGCGTCAGCCTGTCGATGCGCTACTTCGGCGACGGCCGTTTCACCCCGGCCGCCTTCCGTGCGGCACAAATTGCCGCCGGTGCGGAGCTGGAGGAGGCCCTGGCCGCCTTCCGCCCCGGCCGCTGGCAGGAGGCCCTGGGCTCCTCGGGCACGGCGGGCGCCGTGTCGGAGGTGCTGGCCGCCACGGGCCGCACCGATGGCCGCATCACCCCCGACGCGCTGCGCTGGCTGATCAGCGAGTGCATCGCCGCTGGCTCGGCGGACCAGCTCGACCTGCCGGGCCTGAAGCCGGAACGCCGTGCCGTCGTGGGAGGCGGGCTCGCCATCCTCTACACGCTCGCCACGCATTTCCGCATCGACGAACTGCTGCCAGCCAAGGGGGCCCTGCGCCAAGGGGTGATCGTGGACCTGCACGACCGCCTCATGGCGCGCCACCGCGCCCACGGCCACGACCTGCGCGACGACTCGGTGCAGCGCCTGCAGCGCCGGTTCACGGTGGACACCGCCCAGGCCCACCGCGTGCGCGACCTGGCGTTGCGCTGGCATGCCCAGGTGGAGCCGGACGCCGACGCCGAACGCCGCAACGAGCTGCGGTGGGCCGCAGAGCTGCATGAGGTGGGCCAGGTGGTGTCGCACCACGACCACCACCGGCACAGCGCCTACCTCGTGGCCCACGTGGACGCGGCCGGCTTTTCACAGAGCCAGCAGCGCCGCGTGGCGGACCTGGTCCTGGGCCAGCGCGGCGGGCTGCGCAAGATGGACGAGGCCCTGGCCCGCCACGACATGGCCTGGCAACTGCTGTGCTTGCGACTGGCCGTCATCAAGGCGCACGCGCGCGGCCCGGTGAACCTGCAGGCCATCCACCTGACGCGGCAGGGGCAGATCGCCAAGCTGTCATGGCAACCCGACTGGCCAGCCAGCCACCCCCGCACCCTTCACCTGCTGCGCGAGGAAGCCGAAGCGTGGTCGCGCAGCGGGATGCTGGCCGTGGAGTTGCCCGCCGCGTGACCGCGGCCGGGGCCGGCGCCCGTCAGGCCATGAAGCCCAGCGAGCGGTCGCGGCCGAAGGCCTTGAGATTGGGCAGGATGTTGTCGATCTGGCTGTCGTTCGCGCCAAACCACTCCAGCAGCGTGGCGGCGAACTGGTCGACGCTGCAGCTTGGGATCCACCGGCCGTGCCGCTCCCAGTCGGCCACGCCCACGTCGTCCGGCCCGCCTGGCACCAGCTCCGGGTAGCGGCCGTAGGTGGCGCCGCCCAGCACGCTGCCGCCCATCACCAGCTGGATGTTGCCCCAGCCATGGTCGCTGCCGCCACTCTGGTTGGGCACCAAGGTGCGGCCGAAGTCGCTGTGGGTGAAGGCCGTGACCTGCCGCCCCATGCCCAACCCCTGCATGGCGTTGTCGAAAGCCGCCAGGGCGTCGGCGAGCTGGCGCACCAGGCCGGCGTGCGCGCCCTGGGTGGCGTCGCCAGCCAGCACCTGCGCCGCGTGGGTGTCGAAGCCGGTCAGGCTGGCGAAGTAGATGTGGCGGTCCCCCTGCAGCTGACGCCGCCCGGCGATGAGCTTGGCGATCTGGTAAAGCTGCGCCGCCAGCGGGGTGGACAGGGTGTCGCCGTCGATCAGCCCCGCGAAGGCACGGTCGATCGCGGCGGGCACGGTGCCGTCGCCCGGCTTGCCGGCCACGAGGGACTCGAGCCGCCCGGACGTGTCGAAGGCCTCGCGCTGCATGCGGGCGAAAGCCTCCGCCAGGTCCCGGTCCTGCCCCTCGGCGTACAGGGCGTCGACCGCCAGCTGCCGCTTCTGGTTGGCCGGGTAGATCACCTCGTCGGGCCGCAGCCCCATCGCCGCGAAGCCGCCGCCCGGCCCCGGCAGGGCGAGTGCCATGGCGCCGTCGCCCGTGCCGAAGCGGCTGGTGCCGCCCACGGAGATCACGGGCGAGCCGGTGGCCAGCAGCTCGCAGGTGCGCGCGCCCCAGCCGGTGCGCGCCGTGGGATCCATGCTGGCGCTTTCCCAGGCGCGCTGCTGGTCGGAATGCGAGAACAGGCTGGGCGGGATCAGCGGCGAGTCGTCCGGCTCGGACAGGTACTGCGCCTTGGTGAGCGGCGCCGCCAACGGGCCGACGTTGATGATGGGCGCCAGGCGCCGTGCCGACCAGGCCGGCAGCAGGCTTTCCATGGCGGGGTGCAGGCCGTAGGCGCTGCGTCCCAGAGGCAGGAGCGCCGACTTGGGCAGTGCCAGCACACCACGCGCGCTGCGGTACTGCTCGTGGCGTGCGGTGTCGGTGGGGACCAGCACATTGAAGCCGTCGTTGCCGCCGAAGAGGTAGATGCAGACCAGCGCACGGTAGTCGTTGGCCTGCGCCGGCCGGGCGCCGAGCAGCGAGCCGGCGCCCGCCAGTGCCGCCAGGCCGGTGCCGCCGGCGGCAAGCCGCAGCCAGTCGCGTCGCCGCAGGAGGGGGGTGGAAGTCTTGTCCATCGGGCGGTTCCTCAAGGCACGATCTGGTACTGCGGCGAGGCCATCACCAGCCAGCCGGCGCGGGCCACGCGCATCTCGCGCCAGTTGTCGGGCGCGTTGCGCTCGTCGTAGTGCGCGGCCGCCTCGATGACGCGGCTGCGGGCGGGCTCGGGCAAGGGCGCGCCGATCACGAGCCGGCTCATGCGGTCCACCAATGCGGGCACGTCGGCCGCGTCGCGCGTCCATGCGCTGAGCTTCAGGTGGGTGCCCACCGCGTTGGGCACGCTGCGATCGGGCGCCGCGCCGCCCTTGTCGAACAGCATCGTCAGGAAGTTCAGCCGTTCCAGCGCGGTGCTGGCGTTGTGGATGCCGAACGCGGGGCCGACGAGGCCGGTGCCACTGACGGGGAAATCCGGCGGGTAGAAGTTGAAGACCGAGGGCGGGCGGAAGGCGTGCTGAGCCAGGTTGCCGCCCTGCCAGAAGCCCAGCGCCACGCCGTCGGTGTCGCCGCCCATCGCACGGATCACGCCGACGAACAGCTGGATCGGCTCACGCAGGCGCCCGGCGCGCCGCGCCGGGGAAGCGGCCCGGGCCTCGCTGTCGAGCAGCACGGCCGCCACGGTGGCCGACAGGTCACCCCGGCGCCCGCTGCCGATGCCATCGTGGCTGCCGCGGTCGAAGGCCGACGCGACGCGCGCCACGTAGGCCGGGGTGGGGTTGCTGGTCACCAGGTGCTGGATGAGGTGGCGCGCCAGGAAGGGCCCCATGTTGGGGTGGGCCATCACGCTGTCGAGCACCTTCTCCAGCGCCGCGGGCGCGGGGGTACCGGCCGGCACCACCACGTTGGACAGCAGCTTGCGCGCCCCGGTGTCACGCAGGCTGCCGCTGGCGGGCACCATGTCGCCACCCAGGTAGTGGCAGTTGGCGCCGGCCGGGTGGCAGCCCCAGCGGTTGGCGCCCCCCGCCGGGTAGGTCCAGCCGGTGAGCGCATAGGCGTACTCGCGCACCGTCTCGTTGCCGTAGGTGGGCCGGCAACGGCCGCCGGCGAGCGAGCCGTCGGCATTGAGGTGGCAGGGGCCGATGCTGAACAGCTGCAGCAGTTCGCGGGCGAAGTTCTCGTTCGGCGCGGCCGCGTCGTTGTTCACGTGGTTCAGGTACTCGCCCATCATGGGCGACAGGGCCACCTTGCGCAGCACATCGCGGTAGTTGCCGAGCGCGGTGGCGGTGAGGTCGTTGTAGAACCGGCGCAGGCCGTAGGTGCCGTCCACCTCCATGTTGCTGACGACCAGCACCTGCATGAGGGCCAGGGCCACCCGCTGGCGCAGCTGGTCGTCCTTGTGCACCGCATTGCGGTAGAAGTCCCAGAGCAGCGGCTCGCTGGAATAGAAATCGCGCCAGCAGTTGGGGTTCTTGGACTGCGCCGGCAAGGCGCAGAAGCCCGTGCGGGAGGTGTTCTGGTCCGGCGAGTCGTCGCCACCGGAGCGGTAGCGCGACTGCTGGGCCATGCCGAGCTGGGCCACCACCCAGGCGCGCGCCCCCTGCGCCTGGATGTCGGTGACGAGCTTCTCGGTGGGCCCGAAGGTCGCCTGATGGGCCAGGCGAACGGCGTCCATCTGCGTCACCGGCGCCTCGGCGCGACCTGCCCGATCCCCAGCCGCAACCCGGGCGGCCGTGGGGTCCTCGCCGCTGCCGCTGCAGGCCGCCAGCATGGCGACGCAGGGCCATGCCCACAGCGCCCGCACAGCGTGGCGATGCCAGGCCAGGCGGCTCCTCCCGTCAGGTGTCTGCTTCATGCTTTTCCGTCGCGCGGGCGGGCCCGGCGGGCCCCGTCCAACCGCAGCCGCGCATGATGGCGAGCCGGCGGCGCCCCAGTGGGCCGTTACGTCACGGGATGTGACGCGGGATGCGCTTGGCGCGCTCCCCGGAAATGAAGAGACACAAATGATCCCAAATGTCGCGTCAGTCAGCGCTCACGCCGGCGCGCTCGGCCCACTCGGCAGGCGAAAAGCCCACGGTGACGGAGCCATCGGGCCACTCCACCACCGGCCGCTTCACCAGGCTGGGCTGGGCCTGCATCAGCGCCAGCGCCCCGCCGGCGTCAGCGGCGGACTGCTGCGCGGCCGGGTCCAGCCGGCGCCAGGTGGTGCCCTGGCGGTTCAGCAGGCGTTCCCAGCCCAGGGCAGCGGCCCAGCGCTGCAGTTGCCCGGCCGACACGCCGGCCTTCTTGAAGTCGACGAACTCATGGGCCACGCCCTGGGCGGCCAGCCAGGCGCGCGCCCGCTTCACGGTGTCGCAGTGGGGAATGCCATGCACGCGCGGGGCGGCGTGGGTCGGCGCCACGGTCATGGCAGGTTGTCCTTGTCGTTGGTTTCGCACAGGGGGTCCGGGCCGCGGCCGGCGTCCCGCACGGTGCCGTCGGGCTCCAGGGTGACCTGGAACCACTGGCAAAACGGGGATTCATAGCGCCAGGACCAGACGGTCGCGCCACGCCAGATGCCCGCCACATGGCCCGGCCGGCCCAGCAGGGCACGCACCGCGTCCGCCCGCATGCCCGGCTGCACACGGTCGAAGACATCGTCGCGCAGCACCTGCTCCTGGCGCAGCAGCCGGCCCTGGGCGTCGAAATCCAGCATGTAGGTGTGCCGGCCGAACGGGCCGCGTGCGAACTCGAGCCGCTCACCGCCGCCGGCCAGCGCATGCCGGCCCGTGGGCGGCCCCATGTCGGCCTCCACGGCGGCGCGGCCCTGGCCCGGCTGCAGGCCTCCCGGCCCATAGCTGGTGCAGGCACAGGCCACGAGGGCCATCGCCAGGGTCGGAATCAGCGCGGGACGCATGGTCGGACCAATCTACCACCGGCCTAAAATGCCTGGCTCCGCCCCGGCGAATCGCCGGGCCACGCAGCCACTGCGCGCGCCCGCGCCGCCGCGGTTCATTCCGGCCCCACCGGCCCTGTCGCCCCGCCCATGACCCGCCAGCTCTTCGTCACCACCGCCCTGCCCTACGCCAATGCGCCCTTCCACATCGGGCACATGATGGAGTACATCCAGGCGGACATCTGGGTGCGGTTCCAGCGCATGCGGGGGCACGACGTGCACTTCGTGTGCGCCGACGACACCCACGGCGCGCCGATCATGATCGCGGCCGAAAAGGCCGGCAAGACGCCGCAGGCCTACGTGGCCGAGGTGGCCGCGGGCCGCTCGCGTTACCTCGACGGCTTCCACATCGGCTTCGACCACTGGGATTCGACCGACTCCCCGGCCAACCACGCCCTGGCGAAAGAGATCTACCTCGCCCTGCGCAAGAACGAGCTGATCGACGTGCGCACGATCGAGCAGTTCTTCGACCCGGACAAGGGCATGTTCCTGCCCGACCGCTTCATCAAGGGCGAGTGCCCCAAGTGCGGCGCCAAGGACCAGTACGGCGACAACTGCGAGGTGTGCGGCGCGGTCTACAGCCCCACCGAGCTCCGGAACCCCTACTCGGCCCTGTCGGGCGCCACCCCGGTGCTCAGGACCAGCGAGCACTACTTCTTCCGCCTGTCCGACCCGCGCTGCGTGGCCTTCCTGCAGGGCTGGATGAACGACACCGGCCGCCTGCAGCCCGAGGTGCTGAACAAGATCCGCGAGTGGTTCGTGCCCGACGAGGACGGCAAGATCTCGCTGGGCGACTGGGACATCTCGCGCGACGCGCCGTACTTCGGCATCGAGATCCCGGACGCACCGGGCAAGTATTTCTACGTCTGGCTGGACGCGCCCATCGGCTACCTGGCCTCGCTGGCCAACTACTGCGCCCGCCGCGGCCTGGACATGGACGCCCTGCTGGCCGACCCGGCCGTGGAGCAGGTGCACTTCATCGGCAAGGACATCACCACCTTCCACACGCTGTTCTGGCCGGCCATGCTGCATTTCTCGGGCCGCAAGGTGCCCGACCGCGTGTTCGTGCATGGCTTCATCACGGTCAGCGGCGAGAAGATGAGCAAGAGCCGCGGCACCGGCATCTCGCCGCTGCGCTACCTCGAGCTCGGCATGCACCCGGAATGGCTGCGCTACTACCTGGCCGCCAAGCTCAACGCCCGCGTGGAGGACATCGACTTCAACCCCGAGGACTTCGTCGCGCGCGTCAATGCCGACCTGGTGGGCAAGTACATCAACATCGCCAGCCGCGCCGCCGGCTTCCTGGCCAAGCGCTTCGGCGGCACGCTCTCGGCCGACCTCGGCGTGGAGGGCACGAGCCTGCTGGACACGCTGCGCGCGCACCGCGCCACCATCGAGCAGCTCTACGAGGAGCGCGAGTTCGGCAAGGCGATGCGCGAGGTGATGGCGCTGGCCGACAAGGTCAACGAATACGTCGATCAGCACAAGCCCTGGGAGCTGGCGAAGCAGCCCGAGCACGCGGCCGCGCTGCACGACGTGTGCAGCACCTGCATCGAGGCCTTCCGCCTGCTGACCCTCTACCTCAAGCCGGTGCTGCCGGCGCTCGCGGCCCAGGTGGAGGCCTTCCTGCGCGTGCCGCCGCTGGGGTTCGACGACGCCGCCGGCGCCCTGGGCGCGCACACCATCGGCGCCTACCAGCACCTGCTGCAGCGCGTGGACGAGAAGCTGCTCGACGCCCTGTTCGAGCCGCCGGCCGCCCCCGCCGCCCCGGCGCCCACGCCCGGTGGCGAGCCCATCGCGGCCGAGATCAAGATCGATGCGTTCTCCGCCGTGGACCTGCGCATCGCGAAGATCGTGGACGCCCAGACGGTGGACGGCTCGGACAAGCTGCTGCGCCTCACGCTGGACGTGGGCGAGGGTCGCCATCGCAACGTGTTCTCGGGCATCCGCAGCGCCTACCGGCCGGAGGACCTGGTGGGCAAGCTCACCGTGATGGTGGCCAACCTGGCGCCGCGCAAGATGAAGTTCGGGGTGTCCGAAGGCATGGTGCTGGCCGCCAGCCACGCCGACGAGAAGGCCCACCCCGGCATCTTCGTGCTGGAGCCCTTCCCCGGCGCGCAGCCGGGCATGCGGGTGCGCTGATGCACCCCGCGCGCCGCGCCGTGGCCCAGCGACACGCGTCGCTGGTGGCCGGGCCGTCGCGCCGCCGGCGCTTCGACACGCGCCTGCACCACTGTGGTCCTCCGGGCGAGCGACATGTCGCCGCCCCTGCCCGTTCCTGGAGGACCCATGCCGCTGCCCATCCCGCTGCACCCCTTTCGCCCCCGCCTGCTTGACGCGCTGGCGGGCTACCGCCGCGCCGACTTCTTCGCCGACCTCGGCGCCGGCCTCACCGTGGGCGTGGTCGCCCTGCCCCTGGCCATGGCCTTCGCCATCGCGTCGGGCGTGGACCCGGCGCAAGGCCTGGTCACCGCCATCGTGGCCGGGCTGCTCATCTCGCTGCTGGGCGGCTCGAACGTGCAGATCGGCGGGCCGGCCGGCGCCTTCATCGTGGTGGTCTACGGCATCCTGGAGCGGCATGGCCTGGCCAACCTGCTCATCGCCACCTCGATGGCCGGCGTGCTGCTGTTCCTGATGGGGCTGCTGCGACTGGGCGCCCTGGTGCGCTACATCCCGGTGAGCATCGTCATCGGCTTCACGAACGGCATCGCGGTGCTGATCGCCCTGTCGCAGGTGAAGGATCTGCTCGGGCTGCCCGTGGCCAAGCTGCCAGCCGACTTCTTCGGCCAGCTCGCGGCGCTGGGCGCCCACCTCGGGCAGTGGAACCCCTGGGCATTCGCCCTGGGGGCGGCCAGCCTGGCCATCGTGGTGCTGTGGCCCAAGACCTATGCCATGCCCGTGGCCCCGGCCACGGCGGGCCAGCGCCTGCGGCGTGTGGCGGCCCAGGTGCCCGGCACCCTCGTCGCCCTGCTGGCGGCCACGCTCGCGGCGCGTGCGCTGCAGTTGCCGGTGGACACGATCGGCTCGCGCTTCGGCGGCATCCCGTCGTCGCTGCCCCTGCCGCAGCTGCCGCACTTCGAGTGGGCCACCGCCAAGCAGCTGGTGATTCCCACCGTCACCATCGCGCTGCTGGGCGCCATCGAGTCGCTGCTGTGCGCGCGCGTGGCGGACAACGCCAGCGACCGCCCCCGTCACGACCCGAACCAGGAGCTGATGGCCCAGGGCGTCGCCAACCTCGTCACGCCCCTGTTCGGCGGCATCCCGGCCACCGGCACCATCGCGCGCACGGTCACCAACGTGCGCGCGGGCGCCCGCACGCCCGTGTCCGGCATCGTGCATGCGCTGACCCTGCTGGTGACCATGCTGGCGGCCGCCCCGCTGGCCGTGCATGTGCCGCTGGCCGCGCTGGCCGGCATCCTGCTGTTCGTGGCCTGGAACATGGGCGAGTGGCGCGAGTTCGCCCGCCTGCGGCAGTTCCTCCTGCCCTACCGCACCGTGCTGGTGGGCACGTTCATCCTCACCGTCGTGTTCGATCTCACGGTGGCGGTGGAGGTGGGCCTGCTGGCGGCGTGCGGCTTCTTCATCTACCGCATGGGCACGCTGTTCCGGGTCACCGAGCTGGCAGGGGCGCCGGCCGGGCGCCAGGTCTTCGAGCTGTACGGCTCGCTGTTCTTCGGCGCGGTGACCAAGGTCGAGGCCATCGTCAGCCAGGTGGCGCCGACCACCCGTCAGGTGGTGCTGGACATGCACCGCCTGGTCTCGCTGGACACCTCGGGGCTGGATGCCCTGGAGCAGTTGCATGCCAGCCTGCACCGGCGCGGCGTGGGGCTGGTGCTGGCGGCGCTCAACGAGCAGCCGCGCGGGCTGGTCCAGCGCACCGGCTTCGACGCGGCGCTCGGGCCGCACGGGCTGGTGGCCCGCGTGGAGGACGCCCGGATCCCGCAGGCCCCCCCGGGCTAAAATGCGCCTTTCCCGCGCCGCGACGGCGCACCGCCTGCCCTGTTGCCGCCATGCCGCTGTTCTGGAAGCCCTACAAGTCCGACATCACCCAGTTCGTCGACGAGCTCAAGGCCAAGCGCCCCACGCTGGAATCCGAGCAACGCGCCGGCCGCGCCCTGCTGTGGGACCGCCCGCAGGACCGTGAGGCCGAGGCCCAGTTCTCGCAGGCCCGCGTGGCGCAGAAGGCCTACGTCTACTTCACCGGCCCGAAGTGAGGCCGGCGGGGCTGCCCACGGCCGAGGCGGAGCTGCCCCCGCCCGCCGCGCCCGAAGTGGCCGGCCCTGACGAGGTCGACGGCCTGGCCGTGGCGCGCCTGTATGGCGCGCCGCTGTTCACGCTGCCCACCGACCTGTACATCCCGCCGGATGCGCTGCAGGTGTTCCTGGAGGCCTTCCAGGGGCCGCTGGACCTGCTGCTCTACCTCATCCGCAAGCAGAACTTCAACATCCTCGACATCCCGATGGCGGATGTCACGCGGCAGTACCTCACCTACGTCGAGCAGATCCGCACGCACAACCTCGAGCTCGCGGCCGACTACCTGCTGATGGCCGCGATGCTCATCGAGATCAAGTCGCGCATGCTGCTGCCGCCCAAGAAGACGGACGATGGCAGCGAACCGGAGGACCCGCGCGCCGAGCTGGTGCGGCGCCTGCTCGAGTACGAGCAGATGAAGCTGGCCGCCGCGCGGCTGGACACCCTGCCCCAGATGGGGCGCGACTTCTGGCGCGCCCAGGTGGCGGTGGAACAGGCGGTGGCCATGCGCTTTCCCGATGTCTCGGTGGACGAGTTGCGAGAGGCCTGGGCCGACATCCTCAAGCGCGCACGCCTGCACCAGCACCACAAGATCTCGCGCGAGCAGCTCTCGGTGCGCGAGTACATGACGGTGGTGCTCAAGCGCCTGCAGGGCCAGCGTTTCGTCGAGTTCCAGGACCTGTTCGACGTGACGCGCGGTGCGCCGGTCATGGTCGTCACCTTCATCGCCATGCTGGAGCTGGCCCGCGAGCGGCTGCTCGAGATCACGCAGGCCGAGGCCTTCGCGCCCATCTACGTGCGGCTGGCCTACACGCCGGCCTGACGCACGCCGGACGCGTCCGCGGCCCGTCGTCGGGCCGCTAGCGCCGCTAGCGCCGCCAGGGCAGCCAGGCCGGGCCGATGGCGTCCAGCGTGTTCTTCAGCACCAGGCCCAGCTCGGTGTCGCCCTCCATCACCAGACGCCGGTCGAAGAACAGGCGGTCCGGGTCCTCCTCGCCACGGGCAAGCGCCGCGTAGGCGGCGGAGCTCGCCTCGATCCACAGCGCGGGCTCGGCCTGGTCGCCCGCCGGCACGAAGCGGCCGCCGTCCAGCCGCAGGTGCAGGCGCAGTCCCAGGTCGCGCACGCGCAGTGCCACGACGCGGTCACGCAGCGCGGCACGCGCGTCGCCCGGCAGCTGCGGCAGCAGCCAGCGGTTCAGGGCCTGCGCGGCCAGCCAGGACGGCGGGTGGCTGGGCAGGCGCCCGACCGTGGCGGCCACACGCCGGTGCAGCGGGGCCATCCAGGCGGGCATGCCCGGGGGCAGGGGCAGGTCGGGGGTCGGGTGGGGGCTGAGCGCTGGGGTCATGGGGTGCAAGGGGTCGGGGATCAGGAGGCGGCCCACTGCATGCCCGGCAGACGCCGCGCGTAGCCGTTGCTGAGCGGGCCGGGAACGCCGGCGGTCGCCCAGGCCTCGGCGCGGCCCGCCGCGGGCTCGCCGTCGTGGAACACGGCTGCCACGTCGCGCAGCACCTGCGCGAAGCCCTGGGCGCAGGGCGACAGGCGCAGCCGCGACACGCCCGACGCCTGCAGCACCTCGCCGTCGGCCAGCAGGCACTGCACGGCGGCGGACTGCGTCTGCGTGCCGTTGAGCACCAGGAAGGGCTGGCGCTCGGTGGTGGTCATGGGCAGCCCGTCGGGGTGCGCCAGGCAGCGGTACTCGCAGGCGTCCTTGGGCAGGCCATGGTGGCGGGCGGTGAAGCAGCGCGCCGAGAACGACAGCGGCACGCGGCCGAACACCCAGGCCTCGGTCTGCAGGGGCTCACCCGCGGGCGTGCACACCGGTGAATCGGGCGGGTTGATGGCCGCCAGGGCGTCCAGCGGCAGCTCGATGGGGGCGACCCATCGCGTGGCGCCCAGGTCGGCGTACTGGGCCAGCGCGGCCCGGCTGTAGATGTTGAGGTGCGGGCCGAGGACCAGCGGCACGCGGCCGGCCAGCAGCTGCAGCGCGGAGGCATCGGCCGCCTCCACCGCGAACTCGGCCTGGTCCCCCATGCGCTCGATGAGGCGCAGGTCGGCCTCGGTCTCCACCAGGGCCTGCGCCGCCAGCACCACCGTCTTGCCGGCCTGCGCCAGCTCGCGCCCCAGGGCCAGCCAGTCAGGCAGGCGCAGCTGGCGCCGCCGGGCGCACACCACCTCGCCGATCACCACCGTGTCGGCACGGCTGTCGGCCATCTCGGCGTAGAACTCGAGCACCGAGGTGCGCGGCCAGAAATACAGCAGCGGGCCCACCGTGAGGCCGGGCCGCTCGGGCGTGAACGTCGTCATCGGCAGGGTCGTCATCGGCGGCATCGTCATCGCCAGGGCCGCTCGTAGGCCCCGAGCGTCTGCTGCTGGCCTTCGGCGTGGTGGGTGAGGGTCTCGGCCCAGTCGGGGGCCACCTGGTAGGCGGCGCTGTCGGCCAGCGCGAGGTCGATGGCGGCGCGCCACACCCGCGTCACCTGCTCGACGTAGGACGCGCTGCGCTGCCGGCCTTCGATCTTGATGGCCGCCACCCCGAGGGCCAGCAGCCGGGGCAGCACGGCCAGCGTGTTGAGGCTGGTGGGCGATTCCAGCGCGTACTCGCGCTGCTCGTCCACCAGGAAGCGGCCCTTGCACAGCGTGGGGTAGCCGCGCGGCTCGTGGGGCGCGTAGGTGTCGATCAGCACGTCGTTGAGCCGCGCCTGCACGCCGTCGGCCGCCTGGCTCCAGCGCACGGCGCTGGCGGGCGAGCAGACGCCGGCGTTGTTCGGCGAGCAGCCCGTGGCCCAGGACGACAGCGTGCAGCGGCCTTCGACCATGACGCACAGGCTGCCGAAACCGAACACCTCGATGTCCACCGGTGTGCGCGCCATCACCTGCGCCACCTGCTCGATGGTGAGCACGCGCGGCAGCACGGCCCGCTGGATGCCATAGCGCTGGCGGTAGAACTCGATGGCCGCGTGCGTGGTGGCCGAGGCCTGCACCGACAGGTGCAGCCGCAGTTGCGGATGCTGGCGGCGGCACCAGTCCATCACGGCGACGTCGGCCACGATCAGCGCGTCGGCCCCGAGCGCCACCGCCTTGTCCGCCGCCCGGAACCACGGCGACGGGTCGCGGGCATCGGCGAAGGTGTTCAGCGCCATCAGCGCCTGGGCACCTCGGGCATGGGCATAGGCCACGCCGTCGCGCACCTGGGCGTCGTCGAAGTTGAGGCCGGCGAAGTTGCGCGCGTTGGTCGCGTCCTTCAGGCCGAGGTACACGGCGTCGGCACCGGCGTCGACCGCACATTGCAGCGCGCGCAGGGACCCGGCCGGACACACCAGGTCCGGCCGTCGCAGGGCGGCCGCGGTCATCCGGCGGACACCTGCCGGGGCAGGCCGGCCACCGGGTGCGAGCCCGCCAGCCGCTGCAGGCCCTCCACGTCGCACAGGCGCAGCTCGTAGCCGCGCACCTCGATCAGGCCGTCGTCGGACAGGCGCCGCAAGGCGCGCGAGAGCGATTCGGAGGTGGTCCCCAGGTGACGGGCGATGACCTGCTTGCGCTCGTTGAGCAGCACCAGCGCCTCGTTGTCGCCGGTGCTGGCCGGCTGTTGGCGCAGCAGCCAGCGCGCCAGGCGGCCGGCGACGTCCGTGCCGGCCATGTCCCGCAGGCTGTCCTGCAGGTCACGCACGCGCTGGGCCAGCACGCCGGCGTAGGCGCGCGGGAAGCGCCGATCGAGCGAGCACGCCTCGTCCAGCGCACTCACGGGGATGGCCAGCAGCTCCACGGCGGTGCGGCACTCGGCGGCCTCCGACCAGGTGCCGGGGCAGTCCATGGCACCGGCCGTCTCCAGCCAGTCGCCGGGGCCGATGAGTCGCTTGTCGGCGAACTGCCCGCCGGGCGTGCGCACGCCCAGCGCCATCACGCCCTGGCGCAGCAGCCACCACGACGGCTCGGGGCGGCGCGGGGAATCGAGGGTGAAGGCGCCCGCGGGGCAGCGCACCAGCCGCGATGCGTCGAGCAGGTGCTGCAAGGCGGTGTCGCCCGGCAGGTGCGGCTCGAAGCCGCGGCGCAGCAGCTCCAGGTCGGGGGCGGTGGGCTTGGCCGCGGCCAGCCAGGGACGAGGGGCATGGCGGGGCAGCGCGGCGCGATGCGAGCGGGCGGTGTCGTGCATGACGGTCTCCCGGAAGAGGCAGTGGTCGATGCCCGGCACTTTGGCGACGCGTCGCCGACGTGGATTTGCGCCAACACAAGCGTTGTGGCGACTTGGGGGCCCTCCCGAGGGAAACCCCCACGGGTAGACGCGCAGGTCAGTCCGGCACGTAGAAGCTCGCGGCCGATTCCACCGTGGTGGCGTCGCTGCCTGCCTGCGCGTCGACGACCACGACGAGGGTGACCGGATGCGACCCGCGTCCTGCCGCGGCCGCCTGCTCCATGGGCAGGTGCAGCTGCAGGGGCGTGGACACGATCGCGGCCGGCTCGATGTCGATCGCCCGCTGCGGCTCCACGGCGAGGCCGGGCAGGCCCTGCGCCCGCAGCCGCACGCGCAGCGGCCGCTCGGTGCGGTTGGCCAGCTGCACGCGGTAGAGGTTCTCCACGGTGCCGCCCTCGCTCAGCCGGGCCAGCGCGGCGCGGTCCTTGATCACGTCCACGAGCAGCGGGTCGCGGCCCGCGATGGACGCCACGAAGCCCCCGCACAGCAGGGCCAGCACGGCACCGTAGATGAGCACGCGCGGGCGCAGCACGCGGCGCCACATCTGCGCCGGTGTCCAGCCCTTGGCCACGCCGTTGGCCGTGGCATAGCGGATCAGCCCGCGCGGCGCCTGCAGCTTGTCCATGACGTCGTCGCACACATCGATGCACGCCGCACAGCCGATGCACTCGTTCTGCAGGCCCTTGCGGATGTCGATGCCGGTGGGGCAGACCTGCACGCACAGGGTGCAGTCCACGCAGTCGCCCTGGCTCAGCGCGCGGGCGTCGCTGCCGCGCTTGCGCGAGCCGCGCGGCTCGCCGCGGGCGGTGTCGTAGGTGATGATCAGCGAGTCCTTGTCGATCAGCGCGCTCTGGAAGCGGGCGTACGGGCACATGTACTTGCACATCTGCTCGCGCATCCAGCCCGCATTGCCGTAGGTGAAGCCGCCGTAGAAGAGCACCCAGAAGACCTCCCAGCCCGACAGGCTGAACGAGGCGAGCGCGGCGGTCAGCTCGCGAATGGGCGTGAAGTAGCCGACGAAGGTGAAGCCGGTGAGCAGCGACAGCAGCACCCAGCCGGTGTGCTTGCCGCCCTTGCGCCAGAGCTTCTCGACCCCCCAGGGCGCACGGTCCAGGCGCATGCGGGCGCCGCGGTCGCCTTCCAGGCGCCGCTCGATCCACATGAACATCTCCGTGTAGACCGTCTGCGGGCACGCGTAGCCGCACCACAGGCGGCCGGCCACGGCCGTGAAGAAGAACAGGCCCAGCGCGCTGATCACCAGCAGCGCGGCCAGGTAGATGAAGTCCTGCGGGTAGAGCACCAGGCCGCCCACGAAGAAGCGGCGGCTCTCCAGGTCGAACAGCAGCGCCTGGCGGCCGTTCCACTGCAGCCAGGGCACGCCGTAGAAGAACAGCTGGGTGAGCCACACCATCACCCAGCGCCAGTTCGTGTAGCGGCCGGTGACGGAGCGGGGATAGACCTTGATCTCGGCGGCGTACAGCGGCGTGGCCGCCGCGCCGGCCGCGGGGGCGTCGGGGCGGTTCATGGCGGGTCGGTGAGGGGGTGCGTCAGCCGGGCTGGCCGTCGGCGCGTGGCCGCAGCAGCCAGGGCGTGTAGCGCCACAGGTAGAGCACGAAGGCCAGCGTCCACAGGCCGGCGGAGACGAGCGTCGCCGCGGCCAGGCCGGGCGGCCAGACCAGCGGCGTGAGCACGCGCACCACGGCGGCCAGGAACAGCGCCAGGTAGGCGGCCTGCTCCACACGGCCGGCGCGCAGCGGCCGGCCGGTGTGGCCCAGCGCCGTGCGGGTGATCATGCCGAGCGTGACCATGCCGATCACACCCACGGTGAGCGCATGGGTGGCGGGGCCCGCGGGCCACGCGCCGAGTGCCGACCCGGCGCGCAGCACCAGGTGCACCGGCAGCCAGGCATAGGCCACGTGCAGCACCGCCACCAGCGGGTTGGCCAGGCTCTTCCAGGGCTGCCACAGCCACCAGCGCCAGGTGTGGACCACCGCCGCGGCGGCGGCGCCGGCGGCCAGCACCGGCGCGGGCGCCTGCAGAGCGTCCAGCGCCATCAGCAGCAGCACGGTGGCGAGCGCCGAGCGCTCGACACGCTCGTCCCGCACCGCCTGCATCCCCGGCACACCGTTGTTGGAGAACATGGGCACCACGCGACCGGCCATCACGGCGATCATGAACAGCACCACGTCCAGCGCCAGCGGCATGCCCAGGCCGGCGGGCAGCGTGACCCAGCCCAGCCAGCCGGCATGCAGCACGCCGGCCGCGCCACCCATCATCACCAGCAGGGCCACGAAGAAATAGTTGCGGCGGTTGCCGCCGCGGTGCAGGGCCCGCCACAGCCCCCAGGCCGCGAACCAGGGCACGGCCACGTTGAGCAGCGCCGCCAGCTCACCCCAGGGTGACAGCAGTGCCAGCCGCGCCGCCACCCACAGCGCGGCCAGCGCCATCAGGGGCCGGCCGGTGGGTGTGCGCTGGCCGGACCAGTTGCGTCCCGCGGTGAAGAGAAAGCCGATGATGATCGCCAGCGCGTAGCCGAAGACCATCTCATGCGCGTGCCAGGCGGCGCCACGCAGGTAGGCCGCGCCGAGCCAGCCGCTGAACTGCAGGGCCCACAGCGGCACCGACAGGGCCGCCAGCGCCGCCGCCAACAGGTAGAACGGGCGGAAACCCAGGTCCCACAGCGCCCAGCGCCGGCCACGCGGCGCGCGGGCAATGGGCTCTTCCAGCGACAGGTACACGGTGCCCATGGGACGGCCCTCGGGTGACGACGGACGGTCAGCCGCCGCAGCAGCCGCAGCAGCTCTTGCCGGCGGCCTTGCGCTGGATGCGCACGCGCCACAGATCCGGGCCGGCCTCCACGTAGGCCCAGTCGAACTGGTTGGGCCACTGGGCGAGGAACTGGCCGTGCAGGGGGCGCGGGTCGTGGTCGTTGTGCAATTCGATGGCCTGGCCCGGCGTCAGCGCCTGGAAGGCCGAGAAGATGGTGGCGTGGCGCTCAGGGGGCGGCAGGCGCCGCACGTCGATGACGGTGTCCGACATGGTGTTCCAAAAGATGCGTTCGAGATGCATCAATTATGGCGAGCACCCCCGGGTGAAGCAACATGGAAAATGCAGCTTTTGCGTCCTCGCCGGGCCGCGGCTTGACGGCGATCAAGCGGCCGGCCGGCCGCGCGGGCGGGGTCAGCGCGCCTGGCGCCGCTGCGTCATCTGCCCCACGGCCAGCACGGCCTGGGTGCGCGAGCTCACGCCCAGCGCGCGCAGCACCGCCTGCACGTGGTCCTTGATGGTCTCCACCGACAGCCCCAGGCGCCGCGCGATGTCCTTGTTGGACTTGCCCTGCAGCAGCAGGGTGAGCACGTCCGCCTGCCGCGGGGTGATGCCCAGCTCCTCGAACGAGGGCAGGGTGTCCGCCGCGGGCCCGGACGTGGCCGGTCGCGACGCGACCTCTTCCTCGGTGCGGGCCGCGTGCACGGTCATGGTGGGCACGAAGATGCCACCGGCCATCACCAGGCGCAACGCCTCGGCCAGTTCCTCGGTGGTCATGCGCTTGGGCAGGAAACCCATGGCGCCCAGGTCGATGGCGCGGATGACGTCGCTGGCCCGGTCGGACGAGCTGAGCACCACCACGGACAGGTCCGGATCGCTCTGGCGCACCTCGGTGAGCAGGTCGAATCCGTTGGCATCGCCCAGTTGCAGGTCGAGCAGCATGAGGTCGTGGTCGGGCTGCACCTGCAGCGTGAAGCGCGCCTCGCGCGCGCAGGACACGGCATTGACGACCACCCCGGGCACGAGGTTCTCGATCATGGCCTTCAGGGCCGAGAGGATCAGCGGGTGGTCGTCGACCAGCAGGACTTTCATGGGCCAGGACAGGCAGGAAACTGCATCAGCGCCATCGCGCGAGGGGCCGATCGTACCGGGCGACTGGGACGTCAGACGAAGCGCCGGGTGAGTGACTGCGCCACGCACACGGGCTTGGCGGAGCCGTCGCGCTCGATGGTGGCCTCCACCTCCAGCTGCGCGCCACCGTCCACCGGCTCGTAGGCCAGCAGGGTGAAACGCGCGCGCAGCCGGCTGCCCACCGGCACGGGGGCCGGGAAGCGCACCTTGTTCAGGCCGTAGTTCAGGCCCATGCGCACGTCGTCGATCACGAAGCCGTGCTCGAAGAACCACGACAGCAGCGACAGGGTGAGGAAGCCGTGCGCCACGGTGGCGCCGAAGGGCCCCCGGGCGGCCCGCGCGGGATCGACGTGGATCCACTGGTGGTCGCCGGTGGCGTCGGCGAAGCGGTCGATGCGGTCCTGGTCGATGGTGAGCCAGTCGCTGACGGCGATCTCCTGGCCGACGCGGGCGGCCAGGTCGGCCAGGTGGGGGATGTGGACGGTCATGCGGTCATGCGGTCTTGGGGGCAAGGGGGGCGGCGCCGGCCGGCGCATCCAGCCAGGCCAGCAGCGGCTGCCATTGGGTGAGGTCGCGCTCGACGCGGCTTGGTGCCACGTCCCACAGCGTCAGGCCGTGGGCGGCGAGGTGCACGTAGTTCTGGGTGTCGCGCAGGGTGGCCACCATGGGCGCGGGCAGCGTGGCCACGTACTGCTGCAGGCGATCCTGGGCGATGGTGTGGTCCTTCACGCGCATGCCCACCAGCCCCACCCGCAGCTTGTCGGCGCGCCGGTGGGCACGCAGCTCGTTGACGAAGGCGTGCGTGGCCTGGATGTCGAACAGGCTGGGCTGCAAGGGAATGAGGACGTGGTCGCTCACCTGCAGCAGGGCGTCGAGCTTCTTGCCGTGCAGGCCGGCGGGTGCGTCGATGACCACATGGCTGACGCCCTTGGGCGGGCGCACCTGCCCCGTGGCGCCGCGGATCTCCCAGGTGGCGATGTGCGGCGCCACGGCGGGGCGCAGGCCCAGCCACTGGCGCGCCGACTGCTGGCGGTCGAGGTCGCCCAGCATGACGGCGTGGCCCCGGGCGGCCAGCGCGCCGGCCAGGTTGGTGGCCAGGGTGCTCTTGCCCACGCCCCCCTTGGGGTTCGCGATCGCGATGACGGGCATGCGGCGGCCTCCGTGGTGGTCAGTTCAAGGGTATGGTAACGCCCCATGCCGCCCTCCCCTACCGACGTCCTGGTGCTGCTGGCCCACCCGCGGCTGGCCCATTCGCGCGTGAACGCCGCGCTGCACCGGGCCGCCTTGCCGCTGGCCGGCGCGGGCCGGCTGGTGCTGCGCGACCTGTACGCGCTCTACCCCGACTACGACATCGACGTGGCCGCCGAGCGTGCGGCGCTGGCCCGGGCCCGCCTCGTCGTCTGGCAGTTTCCGCTGCAGTGGTACGGCCTGCCCCCCTTGCTGAAGCTGTGGCTGGACGAGGTGTTCGGCTTCGCCTGGGCCTACGGCCCGGGCGGCACCGCCCTGCGCGGCAAGGACCTCTGGCTGGCCGTCAGCACCGGCAGCGGTGCCTCGGCCTACCACCCGGCCGGCCACCACCGCCACTTCATCGACGCCTTCTGGCCACCCTTCGAGCAGACCGCCGCCCTGGCCGGCATGCGCTTCCTGCCGCCGCTGGTGATGCATGCCGCCCACCGCGCCACGGCGGACGAGATCGCGGCCCATGCCGCCGTGTTCGCCGCGCGCCTGCAGCAGTGGCCCGCGTGGCCGGAGCTGGCCGACCTGGAGGCCGACACCGGCTGCCAGGTGCCCGCCGACGAACGGCCCGGCGACGCGGGCTGAGCACACCATGGAACACGCCCCCTCCGGCGGCTGGCTGACCGCCAGCCTCATCTACCTGGCCGCCGCCGTGCTGGCCGTGCCCCTGGCGCGGCTGGCCGGCCTCAGCGCCATCGTGGGCTACCTGGCCGCCGGCATCGTGATCGGGCCCTTCGGCCTGCGCCTGGTGAGCGACCCGCAGGCCATGTTGCACGTCGCCGAGTTCGGCGTGGTGCTGATGCTGTTCCTCGTCGGCCTGGAGCTGGAGCCGCGCCGGTTGTGGGCCATGCGCCGGCCGATCTTCGGCTGGGGCAGCGTGCAGACCGTGGGCTCGGCCGCGCTACTGGCGGGCGCGGGCGTCGCCCTCGGCGTGGCGCCCGCGCTGGCGGTGGTGGCGGCGCTCGGCCTGGCGCTGTCGTCCACGGCGATCGGCCTGGGCGTGCTCGCCGAACGCAACCTCATGGGCACCACGGCCGGCCGGGGGGTGCTGGGCGTGGCGCTGTTCCAGGACGTCGCCGCAATCCCCATCCTGGCCGCCATCCCGCTGCTGGCCGGCAGCCAGGGCGGCGGCGGGGGCGCCTGGGCGGCGCTGAAGGCCGCGGCCGTGATCGCGCTCATCATTGGCGGCGGCCGGCTGCTGCTGCGGCCGGCCCTGCGCTGGATCGCCGGCAGCCGCACGCCGGAGATCTTCACCGCCGCGGCGCTGCTGCTGGTGGTGGCCACGGCCGCGCTCATGCAGGCGGTGGGGCTGTCGATGGCGCTGGGCGCCTTCCTGGCCGGCGTGCTGCTGGCCGAGAGCGAATACCGCCGTGAGCTGGAGACCGACCTCGAGCCCTTCAAGGGCCTGCTGCTGGGGCTGTTCTTCATCGCGGTGGGCATGACCATCGATTTCGATGCCGTGGCGGCGCAGCCGCTGGTGGTGGCGGGCCTGGTGCTGGGCTTCCTCGCGGTGAAGGCGGCGGTGCTCGTGGGCATGGCGCGCGCCATGGGGATCCCCGCCGTCGAGCGCCCGGTCTTCGTGATCCTGCTGGCGCAGGGGGGCGAGTTCGGCTTCGTGGTGTTCCAGGCCGCGGCGCAGGCCGGGGTGATGCCGGGGGCGGTGAGTTCGGTGCTGGTGGCGGCCGTGGCGCTGTCCATGCTGCTCAGCCCGCTGCTGCTGCTGGCCAGCGACGCCCACGCCCGTCGCCGTGCCGGCCCCGCCGCGCCGCCGCCGGGCGTGGACCCGCTGGCCGAACCGCAGGACGCGCCGGTGATCATCGCCGGCTTCGGCCGCTACGGGCAGATCGTGGGGCGGCTGCTGTTTGCCAACCGGCTGCGGGCGACGGTGCTGGAGCACGACGCGGCCCAGGTGGAGAGCCTGCGCCGCTGGGGCTGGCGCGTGTTCTACGGCGACGCGACGCGGCTCGACCTCCTGCGCACCGCCGGGGCCGAACGGGCACGCGTGCTGGTGGTGGCGGTGGACGATGTCGAGCAGAGCCTGCGCATCGTGGACCTGGCGCGCGAGCACTTCCCGCACCTGGCGGTGGTGGCGCGGGCGCGCAATGCCCAGCACTGGTATGCCCTGCACCGGCGCGGCGTGGGCCACCTGGAACGGGAGACCTTCGAATCGGCGCTGCGCTCGGGCCGCAGCGTGCTGGAGGCACTGGGCACGCCGCCGCACGAGGCGCGGCACCTGGCGCTCACCTTCCGCCGCCACAACCTGCAGCAGCTGCACGCCCTGGCGCCGCACCAGGGCGACGAGGCGCGCCTGATCGCCCTGGCCCACGCCGGGCGCCAGCAGCTGGAGCAGATGCTGGCGCAGGAGCGCGGGCGTGCCACCGCCCACCACGATGCGGCGGGCTGGGTGGCCGACGACCCGGTCGATCAGTCGACGCGGGTGCCGTCCGACGCTGCGGAGCCGTCCCCCTCGGGTGCCGGGGCGGGCGCAGGCAGCGCGGGCACCTCGTCCGCCGACGGCACGGGGGGCAGCGGCAGGGGCTGAGGCGCCGGGCTCACCGGCTCCGGCGCGGCCGGCAGCGCGGGTGCCGGCGGCAGGCTCGGCTCGGGTGCAGGCACCGGTGCGCTTCGCTCCACCGGGCTCACCGGCGCGGCCGGGCCCGCGGGCGCGACGTCCGGCGCGACGCGCCCGGGGGCACGGCGTGCGGCGGGGGCCGGCTCGGCGGGTGCGGCCTGGGTGGCCGGCGCCCGCTCGGACGCCGTGGGCGCCGTGGCGGCCGCGGGCGCAGCGGCCGCGTCCGGCGCGGTCGCCTCGGCCGCCGCGGCGTCCACGGCGGGCTCCCCGGCGGGGTCGGGCGGCGTGGCCAGCGGCGCCTCCACCGCGGCACCCGCCGTGGGCGCCATGGCCACCTCCACGCCGCGTGGCTCGTCGAAGGCGGCGTTCATGGCCAGCACGATGCCGAGCGCCGCCACGCCCACCACCGCCACCGGCAACCAGCGGCGGCGTCCGGGAGGCGCCTCCCAGGCGTTGCGCGGGGCGCCGGCCAGCGGCGCCTCGGTGGCGACAGGGGTGATCAGCACGTCTGCGGGCTCACCGCCGGCGCGGATCTCGTGGCGCGCGTCGGCACCAGGCAGGGGGGTGTGGGGCGTGTTCATGGGTGCAGGATGCCCCCGGGGGCACCCACGCACCAGGGAACAGGCGCGGCTTCGTGTGTCGGCCCGGTCCTACGGGCCGTGACGGGATGTAGCGCCCCGCGCCCCCCGCGCCCCCGGGCCAGCACCGGCGCCGGCTGGGGACATGCGGCGCTGCGGCCGTGGCGGTGCCGCGCCGCGGCGACAATCGGCCCATGTTCCAGCCTTCCCAGCACGATGTGCGGCGCTTCTTCTGCGACGTGGCCGCCAAGCAGCAACGCGGCGCGCCGCTCGAGGCCATCGAGGTGCTGGCCGGTGGCTGGATCGACGAGCACCCCGAATACGCCGGCGACCTGGCCGACCTCGACGCTGCCCTGGCCGCGTCGTACACCGTCGAAGGCGGTCGCACCAACCCGTTCCTGCACCTGGCGATGCACCTCACGGTCAGTGAGCAGGTGTCCATCGACCAGCCCCGTGGCATCCGCCAGGCGGTGGAGCTGCTGGCCGCACGCCGCGGCTCGCTGCACCAGGCCCACCACGAGGTGATGGAATGCCTGGGCGAGATGATCTGGGAGTCGCAGCGCAGCGGCCGCCCGCCCGACGGCCTGGCCTACCTGGACCGGGTGCGCCAGCGCGCCACGCGCGACTGACGCGCGCGGCCGGGGCCGCGTCAGCGGCCGGTCACTTCAGGCTCACCCAGCGCCACTCCAGCCAGTTGTCCGGGCGGTGCACCACCGTCACGTTCTGCCGTGCGGCCCACGGGATGAACTGGCGGTGCAGGGGGATGTGGTAGACCTGCTCGTTGTGGCGCAGGAAGATGCGCTTGAGCAGCGCGCGGCGCTTGTCGGGGTCGGCCTCGCGGCTGGACGCCGCGGCCATGGCATCGAGCTCGTCGTCGCGGAAGTTGCCGCGGTTGTACTCGCCCACGCCCTTCTGCGCACGGTTGCGGTAGATGGGCGTGATGATGGTTTCCGGGTCGGTGATGGAGCCGCCCCAGCCCAGCAGGTACATCGAGGTGTCGAGCTTCTCCTGCTTGGGGAAATAGGTGGCCTTGGGCATGGCGTTCACGCGCACCGTCACGTTGATCTTCTGCCACATGCCGGCGAGCGCCACGCACAGCCGCTCGTCGTTGACGTAGCGGTTGTTGGGGCAGTCCAGCGTGACCTCGAAGCCCTGCGGGTAGCCGGCCTCGGCCATCAGCTTGCGCGCCGCCGCCAGGTCGAACGGCAGGCGCTTCTCCACGTCGGGGTCGTTGCCCGTGCCCAGCGGCGAGGGCACCACCGCCCCCGTGGGCGCGGCCTGGCCGTTCATCAGCTTGGTGCGGATGGCCTCGATGTCGATGGCCTGGTAGAGCGCGCGCCGCACGCGCACGTCCTTGAACGGGTTCCTGCCCTTGACGCTGCTGTAGAGCAGCTGGTCGCGCGCCTGGTCCATGCCGATGAACAGCACCCGGTTCTCCGGCCCTTCGATCACCTTCACGGCCGGCGTGCCGCGCAGGCGCTGCACGTCGCGCGGCGGCGGGTCCAGCACGAAATCCACCTCGCCCGAGATGAGCGCGGCCACGCGCGTGGCGTCGCTCTTGATCGGGGTGTAGACCACCTCCTGCACATTGCCCTCGTGGGTGCCCCACCAGCCGGCGTGGCGCTTGAACACGGTCTTCACGTCCGGCGCGCGCGACACCAGCTGCCAGGGGCCGGTGCCATTGGCGTGCATGGCCGCGTAGGTCTCTTCCTTGTTGGTGTAGTCCTGCGGGCGCGTGACCTTGTTCTTCTCGCTCCACGCCCGGCTCATGATGTAGACCGTGTTCAGGTGCTCCAGGAAGATCGGGTTGGGCTCGGCCAGGCGGAACTCGACGGTGAAATCGTCCACCTTGCGCACCTCGCCCAGCGCATTGGCGTAGGCGCTGATCTGCGAGGTCTTCTCCCTGGCCCGCTGCACCGAGAACACCACGTCGTCGGCCGTGAAGGGCTCGCCTTCGTGGAACTTCACGCCCCGGCGCAGCTGGAAGGTCCACTTCAGCGGGCCGTCCTGCTTCCATGCCGTGGCCAGCGACGGCACGATCTTCAGCTGCTTGTCGCGCGCCACCAGGAACTCGTAGATCTGCGCGTTCATCGCGTTGGTGAACAGCTCGTTCTGCGCGTGCGGGTCCAGCGTCTGGGCGTCGCCCTGGCTGGCCCAGCGCAGGGTCTGGGCGTGCGTGGCGGTGCCGGCGGCCAGGGCCAGCGCGGCCAGCGCGGTGAGCAGGGAACGGCGCATCGGGGCTCTCCTTCGTGGGGCACCGCGGCGGCGGTGCATCGACAACGAGGGCCGAGTGTAGGCAGGCGCGCGGCGCGGGGGCGTCCCCGGGGTCTTGCGGGCCTAGCGCCCGGCCCCGGCCTCGCCCGCCCACAGCTCCTCGATGTGCGGGAAGCCCCAGGCCTTCGGGTCCTCGCGCGAGAGGATGCGGTCGTTCGCCCGGGACAGGTCCACCGTCTGCACCGTGATGGGCATGTTGGACCGGGTGGAGAAGAACACGCGCACCTGCGGCGCCACCAGGTTCTGCGGGTTCTGCTCGGTCACCACGGCCAGGCGCTGCGACTCCAGCCGCACCAGCGAACCCACGGGGTAGATGCCCAGGCTCTTGACGAAGGCCTTGAAGATGGCCGGGTCGAAGTGGCCCCTCCACGAGGCCATGGCCGCGATGGACCCGGCGGGGTCCCAGCCGGCCTTGTAGGGGCGGTTGGACGTGATCGCGTCGTACACGTCGCACACCGCGCCCATGCGGGCATGCAGGCCGATCGCCTCGCCCGCCAGTCCGTGCGGGTAGCCGCTGCCGTCCAGCTTCTCGTGGTGGTGCAGGCACACGTCGAGCACCAGCTCGGTGGCCCCGCGGCCCTCGACCAGCATCTCGTGGCCACGCACCGGATGCAGCTTCATCACGCCGTACTCGGTGTCCGTGAGCTTGCCGGGCTTGTTCAGCACCTGCAGCGGCATCGCCGCCTTGCCCAGGTCGTGCAGCAGGCCCGCCAGCCCGGCCTCGCGGCAGGCTTCGGTGGACAGGCCCAGCTCCCGGCCCAGCGCCACCATCAGCGCGCACACGGCCACCGAATGCATGTAGGTGTAGTCGTCCTGCGTCTTCAGGCGCGCCAGGCTGACCAAGGCGCCGGGATTGCGGAACACCGAGTCGGCGATGTCGTTGACCAGCGGCAGGCACTGGTCCGCGCACACCGCGCGGCCCATGCGCGCCTCGCCGAACATGGACAGCACCTGGTCATGGCCGCGCTTGCACACCGCCGCGGCCTCGCGCAGTTCGTCCTGCAGGCTCAAGGGGGTGACGGGCGGCGTGGCAGCAGGCGGCTCGGCGGCCGGCGCGCCGCCGCGCGCCGCCATCGGCACGCTGGCAGCCGCCGCGGCGGGGGTCGCCTCGGCCGCGGCCGGCGGCTCGGGCGGCGCCACGTCCAGCCCCTTGCT
This sequence comes from Ideonella sp., assembly GCF_041918995.1. GTDB lineage: Bacteria > Pseudomonadota > Gammaproteobacteria > Burkholderiales > Burkholderiaceae_C > Ideonella. The sequence goes on from NZ_JAYRUN010000008.1 coordinate 44,406, forward strand.
GATGTCGATCCACACGCCCGGCAGGCCGCTCGCCCGCAGCTTGGCCAGGTCGCCTTCGTCGCGGATCACGAAGCGCGTCTTCCAGAACGGGTGGTCCATCCACGGGCCGTCCAGGGCATGCAGGTGCATGCCGATGCGGACCTGGTCGACGGTGATCTTCTTGAGCATGGACGAAGCGCGTGGCGGCCGCCCGCGATGGCGGTGCCGACCCCGGGCTATCGTCACTCTAACGCCGAACCTGAGACCTCATCCCCAAAAAGAACCGCCGCTGCAGGCAGCGGCGTGCGCCGGCGGACCGGGGGGCGGCGCCGGCGTGCGCCGGCGGACCTAGGGCGGGCGCCGGCGGGCGCCGGCGTGTGCCGGCGCGGGCCTCAGCGGGTGCGGCCCTGGGGAATGGTCTTCAGCTCGCCCGGCAGGCCGGCCAGGTAGTCGGCGATCTGCTTGACCTCGGTGGCGCTCAGCGGCTTGGCCATGGCCACCATGGTGGCGTTGTTGCGGCCCACCACGTGCTTGCCCTCGGCCTGGTAGGCGCGCAGGGACACGGCCAGGTAGTCGGCATGCTGGCCGGCCAGGCGCGGGTTCGCCGGGTCGGTGGTGTTGTTGAAGTTGGTGCCGTGGCAGGCCACGCAGGCCGCCAGCTTGTCCTTCAGGCCATCGGGCAGGGCGGCCTGGGCGGGCGCGGCGGCGGCCGCTTCGGCCTTGCCGTGGCCTTCGTAGTAGGCGGCCAGGTCGGCGATGTCCTGGTCGGTGAGCGAGCCGGCCACGCCGTTCATGGACGGGTGCTTGCGGTCGCCCTTGCGGTAGGCATCGAGCGCGGCGGCGATGTACTTGCCGTTCTGGCCCGAGATCTTGGGCACCTTGTACACCTGCGGGAAGCTGGCCTGGTAGCCGGGGATGCCGTGGCAGCCGATGCACATGGCGTTCTTCTTCTCGCCGGCCTTCGCGTCGCCCTGCAGGCCCTGGGCCTGGGCACCGGCCACCATGCCGGCCAGCGCCAACGACACGAAGGTTGCCTTCACCGAAATTGCCTGGATGCTGTGCTTCATCGCCGGGTCGTTCTCGCTCGCGCGGGTGGGTGGTACAGAGTGATCGAATGCCTGGCCGCCTGGCGCCGCGGCCGCCGTGCGCCTAGCGCACACGGCAGCGGCCGCCTTTGCGGTCGATCAAAGATTATAGGCACCGCACCCGACGCATATACTGGGTCGAACCCCCTGTCCGGCGCACCTGCCGGGCCCCTGCCACGCTGCCTCCCACGCGCCCTCGCCTGCCCATGAAATTCCAAGGTACCGACCAGTACGTCGCCACCCCGGACCTGATGCTCGCGGTGAACGCCGCCATCACGCTCAAGCGCCCGCTGCTGGTCAAGGGCGAGCCCGGCACGGGCAAGACCATGCTCGCCGAGGAAGCCTCCGGCGCGCTCGGGCTGCGGCTGCTCGAGTGGCACGTGAAGAGCACCACCAAGGCGCACCAGGGCCTGTACGAGTACGACGCCGTCAGCCGCCTGCGCGACAGCCAGCTGGGCGACGAGAAGGTCCGCGACATCCAGAACTACATCGTCAAGGGCGTGCTGTGGCAGGCCTTCGAATCGGACGAGCCGGTGGCGCTGCTGATCGACGAGATCGACAAGGCCGACATCGAGTTCCCGAACGACCTGCTGCGCGAGCTCGACCGCATGGAGTTCCACTGCTACGAGACACGCCAGACCATCCGCGCGAAGCACCGCCCGCTGGTGTTCATCACCTCGAACAACGAGAAGGAGCTGCCCGACGCCTTCCTGCGCCGCTGCTTCTTCCACTACATCAAGTTCCCCGAGGCCGAGACGATGCGCCGCATCGTCGAGGTGCACTTCCCCCACCTGAAGAAGGAGCTGCTGGCCGCCGCGCTGAAGAGCTTCTACGACGTGCGCGGGCTGCCCGGGCTGAAGAAGAAGCCCAGCACCTCCGAGCTGCTGGACTGGCTGAAGCTGCTGGTGGCCGAGGACATCCCGCCCGAGGCGCTGCGCAGCGGCGACGACAAGGTGGTGCTGCCGCCGCTGGTGGGCGCGCTGCTCAAGAACGAGCAGGACGTCACCCTGTTCGAGAAGCTCGTCTTCATGCAACGCAATAACCGTTGACCCCCACGCCCCCTGGCGGGGGCTGCCCCCGGGGTTCCGGAACGGATCCCTTCGGGCTCGGGGGCTCGCGCAGCGGACCGGCAAAGCCGGATCCGCGCACGCCACTTGACCGGGACGGCGCGCGGCGCGTCCGAGAGGTTCCGAATCGATGCTGGTTGTCGCTCCTGTCGAACTCCAACGCGCGCCGGTGCGGCTGGTGCCGCTCGCGCTGTCGCACGAAGACGGCCTGCGCGCCGCGGCCGCCGACGGCGAGCTGTGGAACCTGCGGGTCACGTCCGTGCCGGAGCCCGCGCAGACGCGCGCCTACATCGAGCAGGCGCTGGCGCACCGCGAGGCGGGACACCGCCTGCCCTTCGCCGTGCTGTGCAGCAGCACCGGCAGCGTGCTGGGCTCCACCAGCTACCACGACATCGTGCCGGCCATCGACCGCCTGGAGATCGGCTGGACCTGGTACGCCCGGCGCGTGCAGCGCACCGCCGTCAACACCACCGCCAAGCTGCTGCTCATGCAGCACGCCTTCGAGACGCTGGGCGCGAAGCTGGTGGGCTGGCGCACCGACAACTACAACTTCGCCTCGCAGCGCGCCATCGAGCGCCTGGGGGCCCGCCGGGACGGTGTGCTGCGCCACCACGCGCTGCGCCGCGACGGCACCGTGCGCGACACCGTGATGTACAGCCTGGCCGCCGGTGAATGGCCGGAGGTGAAGGCCCACCTCGAATGGCAGCTCGCGCGACCCCGCTGAGCCGCCCCTGACATGCGCCACGAGCGCCCCACTGCCAACCCCGCCCGAGGACAGCCCTGATGGCACAGAAGCACCTGGATGTCGACACCCTCTGGAAGATCGAGCGCCTGGGCGCGCCGCACCTGTCGCCGGACGGCGCGCAGGCGGTGTGCACGCTCAGCCGCTACGACATGGAGGAGAACAAGGGCCGCGTGTCGCTCTGGCTGCTGTCCACGCTGGGCGGGCAGCCGCGCCAGCTCACCCACTGCGGCGACAAGGACGGCCAGCCGCGCTTCTCGCCGCGGGGCGACCTGATCGGCTTCGTCGCCAAGCGCGAGCAGGAGGGCCACAAGGACGAGGAGCCGCAGTTCTACGTCATCCCGCCCGACGGCGGCGAGGCGCGGCGCGTGGGCGAGGTCGCCACGGGCGTCACGGCCTTCAAGTGGTTCCCCGACGGCAAGCGCATCGCGCTGGTGTCGTGGGTCTGGCCCACGCTGCGCGGCGCGGCCGCCCAGGCCAAGGCCCTGAAGGAATACAAGGCGCGCAAGGTGACCGGCTACGCCACCAGCGAGGCCACCTACCGCTACTGGGACCACTTCATCCCGGAGGGCCGGGTGCCGCACCTGCTGGTGATGGACGTGGCCACCGGCCGCACCGTGGACCTGTTCGAGGGCACGGGCCTGGAGCTGACCCGCATGGACCCGGACGCCAACGCGTTCGACATCTCGCCGGACGGCCGCTCGATTGCCTTCGCGCACGACCCGGCGCCGGTCAAGCAGGTCGATGGCCGCCAGGCCATCGCCGAGGTCGACGTGCGCACCCGCAAGGTGAGCGAGCTGGTGCGTGACGCCGCCTGGGACCTGTCCGCGCCCGCCTACAGCCCCGAGGGCGACCGCCTGGCCTTCCTCGCCTCGCACCAGGGCCGCAAGCACACCATGCCGCGGCAGCTGGCCGTGCTGGCGCGCGAGGCCGGCCCGGCCGCCCGCTGGGCGCGCGACTGGGAGGTGGTGAGCGCGCAGTGGGACCACGAGCTGAATGCGCCGCTGCGCTGGGAGGAGGACGGCCTGGCCGTGCTGTTCACCGCCGAGGACAAGGGGCGCACGCCGGTGTGGCGCTTCGACCTGGCCGACCGCCGCGCCGAGGTGCTGGTGCCCGGCGGCACGGTGGGCGGCTTCGACAAGCAGGCCGGCACGCTGGTGACCCTGGCCGACACCGCCGGCCACCCGGGCCGCATCCACGCCCACCTGGCGGGCGAGGCGCCGCAGCGCCTGGAGCGCTTCAACGACACGCTGCTCGCCCCGCTGGCGCTGGGCCAGCACGAGGAGGTGTGGTTCACCGGCGCGCTGGGCGACAAGGTGCAGATGTGGGTGTTCTACCCGCCCGGCTTCGACCGCAAGAAGAAGTACCCCATCCTGCACACCATCCACGGCGGCCCGCACACCGGCCCGGGCGACCTCTGGCACTACCGCTGGAACTGGAAGCTCTTCGCCGCCCAGGGCTACGTGGTGGTGAACGTGAACTACCACGGCTCGTCGGGCTTCGGCCACGCTTTCCTGGACAGCATCACCCACCGCTGGGGCGAGCTGGAGCTGCAGGACGTGGAGGCCGCCACCGACTGGATGCTCAGCCAGCCTTGGGCCGACAAGCGGCGCGTGTTCGCCACGGGTGGCAGCTACGGCGGCTTCATGGTGGCGTGGATGAACGGCCATGTGCCGGCCGGGCGCTACGCCGCCTACGTCTGCCATGCCGGCTGCTTCGACTGGACGGCCATGTTCGCCGACGACGCCTACGCGTGGCACGCCAAGGAGCTGGGCAGCTGGTACTGGGACGACCCGGCCCGCGTGGCCGCGCAGAGCCCGCATGCCTTCGCGGGCGCCATGGCCACGCCCACGCTGGTCATCCACGGCGCGCTGGACTACCGGGTGCCCGACCAGCAGGGCCTGGCCTACTACAACACCCTGAAGGCACGCGGTGTGGAAGCCCGGCTGCTGTGGTTCCCGGACGAGAACCACTGGATCCTCAAGCCGCGCAACTCGCGCCTGTGGCACGAGGAGTTCTTCGGCTGGCTGGCCGCGCACGACCCCGGGCCGCGCCCGGCGCGGCGGCGGCCGGCGGCCTGAGGCGCGCGCCGGTCAGCCCCCACCGGCCGAGGCGTCCACCTCGGCCCGGTCGCGCCCGGCCGCCTTGGCCCGGTACAACGCCGCGTCGGCCCGCGCCAGCAGGCCGTCGGCCGGCTCGCGCGAGCCCGACGGCGCCAGTGCCACCCCCACGCTGGCGCTGACCTGCACCCCCTGCCCGGCGAGCGCCGTGTGCGCGCGCAGCGCCGACCGCAGCCGCTGGGCCAGCATGCGCGCGCCCTCGGCGTCGGTCATGGGGGCGAGCACGCAGAACTCCTCGCCGCCGGTGCGAGCCACGATGTCGGTCGACCGTGCGGACTCGCGCAGCGCGTCGGCCGCCCGCACCAGCACGGCGTCGCCCATGGCGTGGCCGTGGCGGTCGTTCACCTGCTTGAAGTGGTCCAGGTCGAGCAGCAGCAGGGCGCAGCCGGCGCCTCCGCGGCGCAGCCGCGCCAGTTCGCCGTCCAGCTGGGCCAGGAACGCCCGGCGGTTGAGCAGCCCGGTCAGGCTGTCGTGGGAGGACAGGTGCTGCAGCCGGCGCACCAGGCGCACCACCACCAGGTACGACAGCGACAGGTTGACCAGCAGGGTGATCGTGGCCAGCACCAGCAGCACCACCACGTTGAGCGCCGACGCGGCGCTCATGGGCACCTGCGCCGCCGGCACCCCGCCTGCCAGCAGGCGCAGCGCACGCCAGCCGAACAGCAGCGTGGTGAGCGCCAGCGGCCCGCAGATGAAGGCCGCCGCCAGCACGCCGTAGCCGCGGTGGATGGGCGCGGCGAGGCGCCAGGCGCTGAGCGCACTGTAGGTGGCCAGCACGGCCCCCACCGCCGCCGCGCGGTGCCCGGGCGCCCACCCCGCGAGGAGGTCCCAGGCGCTGGTGGCCAGCACACCGGCCAGGGCGGCGGCGTCCCAGGCCGCGCGGTCGGGCAGCCGCAGGAACTGGACCACCCCGCGGGTGAGGGCCACGTAGGCCCCCATGAGCGTGAGGTTGCCGGCCGCCACCACCGGCACGGACAACGGCGGCTGCCCCAGCAGCCCGGGCAGCGTGGCGGCCGTGCCCAGCACGCAGAAGGCCGCCCAGTGCAGGGCCGGCCCGCGCGGCAGGCCGAGCACGGTGCCGGCGATCAGCCAGCCGGCGGCCGCCAGCATCAGCTGGATGGCCAGCACGAGCAGCAGGGTCTGGGCAGCGTCCATGGTGGGCGGGGCAGGCGGGGTGCGGCCTGCGGGCATGTTAGCCGCGCGGCGCGGGGGACCGCGCATGATGTGGCACCATCGACCCGCCGGCCCCAGGGCGCGCCGTTTGCCGCAGTGCCCCGCCCGCTCGCCCGCCCGCCATGCTGATCGACTTCTTCTACACCCTGCGCGCCGCCCGGCTGCCCGTCTCCGTCAAGGAGTACCTGACGCTGCTCGAGGCGCTGAAGGAAGGCGTGATCGGCCCGTCCATCGACGACTTCTATTTCCTCGCCCGCACCACGCTGGTCAAGGACGAGGCGCTGTTCGACAAGTTCGACCGGGCCTTCGGCGCCTACTTCAAGGGCGTCGAGATGCTGACCGACTTCGGCAAGGAGATTCCGCTGGAGTGGCTGCAGAAGGTGCTGGAGCGCGAGCTCAGCCCCGAGGAGAAGGCCGCCATCGGGAAGATGGGCTGGGACGAGCTGATGGACACGCTGAAGAAGCGGCTCGAGGAGCAGAAGGAACGCCACGAGGGTGGCAACAAGTGGATCGGCACCGGCGGCACCAGCCCCTTCGGCCACGGCGGCTACAACCCGCAGGGCGTGCGCATCGGCGGCCCCGGGCGCAACCGCAGCGCGGTGAAGGTGTGGGAGCAGCGCGCCTACCGCGACTACGACGATTCGCTCGAGCTGGGCACGCGCAACATCAAGGTGGCCCTGCGGCGCCTGCGGCGCTTCGCGCGCGAGGGCTCCGAGATGGAGCTGGACCTGGACGACACCATCCACGCCACGGCCGCCAACGCCGGCCTGCTGGACATCAAGATGGTGCCCGAGCGGCACAACAAGGTGAAGGTGCTGCTGCTCATGGACGTGGGCGGCACGATGGACGAGCACATCCAGCGCGTGGAGGAGCTGTTCTCCGCCGCCAAGAGCGAGTTCAAGCACCTCGAGTTCTACTACTTCCACAACTGCGTCTACGACTTCATGTGGAAGAACAACCGGCGCCGCTACAGCGAGAAGACGCCGACCTGGGACGTGATCCGCAAGTACAACAAGGACTGGCGGCTGATCTTCGTGGGCGACGCCACCATGAGCCCCTACGAGATCCTCCAGCCCGGCGGCAGCGTCGAGTACCACAACGAGGAGCCGGGCGCCGAATGGGTGCAGCGCCTGACCCACGCCTTCCCGAAATACGCCTGGGTCAACCCGGAACCGCAGGGCGTGTGGGGCTACCGCCAGAGCATCTCGATCATGCAGCAGCTGGTGCAGCAGCGCATGTTCCCGCTCACGCTGGCGGGGCTGGAAGGAGCGATGCGCCTGCTCAGCAAATGAGCCAGGGCCTGCTCCTGCGCCGCGGCGGGGCCGCGGCCCTGTGCGCGCTCGCCGTCAGCCTCGGCCTGGCGGGCCTGGGCGCGGGCCGGCCCGCGTGGGCCCAGGACGCACCGGCCGTGCCGGCCGAGGCGGTGCCGGTGCCGGCCGCGCCCAGCGGCCGGGTGCCGCGCCTGGAGATCGACGCGCCCGGCGAGCTGCGCGAGCTGCTGCGCCGCCATCTGGACCTGGCCCGCGCCATCGGCGACCAGCTGGCCGCCAACGCCGAGAAGCCGCCCACGGCGCCACAGGCCGGCGCGGCGCCGCCGCCGGCCGCGCTCGGCGCCTCGGCGCCCCTGCCGCCCGTGCCGGCCAGCGCGCCGGCCCGGGAATCCACCATCGAGATCAGCGAGGTCGAGTGGTCGCGGCTGATCGCCGCCGCCCCTGCCCAGGCGCGCAGCCTGGTGCAGACGGCCGGCTACTTCGCCGCCCAGGCCCGCGTGCAACGCGACGGCGACCTGGTGCGCCTGACGCTGGAGCCGGGGCCCGTGGCGCGCGTGGACCGGCTGGTCATCGACATCCAGGGCGACCTGGGCGAGGCGCTGCAGCGGCGCGAACGCGATGCCGTGGACCTGCACGGCGACCTGCTCGACGCCTGGCCGCTGAAGGAAGGCGAGGCCTTCCGCCAGGCCGACTGGTCGTCCGCCAAGAGCGGGGTGATGGCCCGGCTGCGTGCCGAGGGCTACGCCGCCGCCACCTGGAGCGGCACCAGCGCCGAGGTGCTGGCCGGCGACGAGGTGGCGCCGGGCGAGGCGCCGCGCGTGCACATCTTCGCCGTGGCCGACAGCGGCCCGCGCTTCCTGGCCGGCGGCCCCGCCGGCGTGGTGGTGGAGGGCACCGTGCACCACGAGGCCGAGCGGGTGCGCGCCCTGTCGGGCCTGCGCGAAGGCCTGCCACTCACCGAGACCCGCCTGCTGGACTACCAGGAGCGCCTGCTGCGCACCGGCCTGTTCGACCAGGCCGCCGTGAGCCTGGACGCCGAGGCGGCCGCCGCCGGGCAATCGGTGGTGCGCGTGCAGGTGAAGGAAGCGCCGCTGCAGAACGCCACGCTGGGCATCGGCTACGGCACCTCCACCGGCCCGCGGGTGACGGGGGAGTACACCCACCGGCGCCTGTTCGGCCGGGCGCTCACGGCACGCAACCGCGTCGCCCTCGGCCGCGACCAGCGGGCCTTCGACGGTGAACTGTCCACGCATCCCAACGAGAAGATGCAGCGCTGGCTCGTCGGCGCCACCTACGAGCTGCTGCGCACCGACGAGGACCGCGTGATCTCGCAGCGCGTGCGCGCGGGCCGGGCGGAGGACCTGCCGGGCCTGGACCGGCTGGCCTACACCGAGTTCGAGCGCAGCCGCGAATGCACCTATGCGGGTTCGGCCTGCACCGACGAGCTCACGCTCAAGGCCGGCTCGGCGCACGTCAACCACACCTGGCGCCGCCTGGACAACGCGGTGCTGCCCACGCGCGGCTACACGCTGAGCCTGCAGACGGGCGCCGGCTGGGCCTGGGGCGAGGCCCCCACGCGCGAGCCCGGCGAGCGCCCGGCCACCGGGCCCTACGGCCGCGCCTACGCGCGCGCCACGGGCTACTGGCCCCTGCCGAACAACTTCTTCAGCGAAGCGCGGCTGGAGCTGGGCGGCGTGCTGGTGAAGAACGGCGTGGTGGTGCCCGATTCGCAGCGCTTCCGCGCCGGCGGCGACGATTCCGTGCGCGGCTACGACTACCGCACCCTGGCCCCCACCACGCCCGACGGCGGCGTCACCGGCGGCAAGCTGCTGTTCACCGCCAGCGCCGAGATCGCCCGGCCCGTCTCGCGGGAGCTGCCCAGCGTCTGGTGGGCCGCCTTCGTCGATGCCGGCCGCGCCGCCGACAGCGTGGGCCGCACGCTGGACCCCACCGACCCCGAGCGCCAGCGCACGCTGCCCGGCATCGGCGACCCGGCCGTGGGCTACGGCGTGGGCGCGCGCTGGCGCAGCCCCGTGGGCCCCCTGAAGCTGGACATCGCCTACGGCCACGAGCTGCAGCAATGGCGGCTGCACCTGAGCGTGGGCATCGCCTTCTGAGCATGGCCACCACGCCCGCCCCCACGCCGCCCGGCCCGCCCACGTCCGGCGCCGCGGCGCGCCCGCGTCGCCGGGCCTGGGCGTGGGCACTGGCCGGCAGCCTGGCGGTGCTGGTGGGCGCGGCCGGGGTCGGCAGCGGCTGGCTGGTGCGCAGCGAGCGGGGCAGCGCCTGGCTGCTGCAGCAGGTGCCCGGCCTGGAGGTGCAGGGCCCGGGCGGTGCGCTGTTCGGCGACACGCTGCGGGCGCAGCGCCTGCGCTACACCCTGGATGCGGGCGTGCTGGAGCTGCAGGACGTGCGCCTGGACGGGCTGCAGCGCGAGTGGCACCTCTGGCCGGCCGAGGGCGAGCCGTGGCTGCGCCTGCGTCTGGCGGGCCTGCAGGCGGGCCAGGCCCGCTGGACGTCCGCCCCGGCGCCGGCCACCCCGCCGCCCGCCTCGCCGCCGCCGACCGACCTGCGCCTGCCCTTCGCACTCACGGTGGACCAGGCCCGCGTCGGCCGGCTGCAGGTGGACGAAGGCATGGTGCTGGAGGACCTCGCCGCCCGCGTCGCCCTGAACGCCGCGCAGCCGGTGGGCGGGCCGGTGCACCGGCTCGACGACCTGCGCCTGCGCAGCCCGCGCTGGCGTGCCGAAGGGGCGCTGCAGGTCGGCGCGGACGCGCCGATGCCCGTGCAGGCCCAGGTCCGGCTGCACAGCGCCGCCGGCGTGTCGCCTGCGTGGCAGGCGGGCGTGCGCCTGGCCGGGCCGCTGGCGCGCCTGCAGGCCGAGGCCCAGCTCGCGGGGACGCCGGTGGCGACCGGGTCGGCGCCCGCGGCGGCCCCACCGTCTTCCGGCGCGTCCTCCCGCGCGGCGCCCAGCGCGCCAGTCGCGGTGCCCGCCCCCTCGCTCGACGCCCGGGCCACGCTGCTGCCCTTCGCGGCCTGGCCGCTCGGCGACCTGTCGCTGCGCACCGAGCACCTGGACCTGGCCGCCCTGCACCCGGCCGCGCCGCGCACCCGGCTGCAGGGCACGGCCGAGATCCGCACCCGCGCCGCCGACGTGCCCGCCGAGATCGATGCCCGCATCGACAACGTCGCCCCGGGGCGCTGGGACCAGGGTGCCCTGCCCGTCCGCGGCCTGCGCCTGCGCGCCCAGGCGCGCCCGGACCAGCTCGCCAGCCTGCGCCTGGAAGGCTTCACGCTCGACCTGGGCGGCGACGAGCCTGGCGGCCGCCTGGCGGGCCAGGGCACGCTGCAGGCCACCGGGCCGCAGGCCGGCGGGCGGCTGGACCTGACGCTGGACGGCGGGCGGCCCGCCAGCCTGGACGCGCGGCTGCCGGCCATGCGCCTGAGCGGCCCGCTGGCCCTCACGCTCGACGGCTGGCCCACGGCACCTGCGGCACCTGCGGCACCTGCGGCACCTGCGGCAGCTGCGGCACCTGCGACATCTGCGGCACCCGCGGCCGCCGGGACACCTGCCTCACCGGCCTCCGGCGCCGGCCCCGCCGCCGCGCCGGCCTGGCGCGCCGCGTTGCGGGCCGAGCTGCAGGGCCGGTTGGAGGGCACCCCGTCGGGCCCGGCCGACGTCACCCTGGCCCTGCGCGGCCGTGCCGACGCGGCCGAGCTGCAGCTGGAGCAGGCCCTGGCGCGCGTGGGGGGGGCGAGCGCCCGGCTCAGCGGGCGCCTGGCCTGGCCGGCCGCCGACGCCGGGGCCCGCTGGCGCTGGCAGGCCGAAGGCGAGCTGCAGGAATTCGACCCCACCCAGTGGTGGCGCGACGCCCCGGCCGCCGCCCGCCGTGGCGCCCACCGCCTGAATGCGACGCTGGCTTCCGAAGGCGCGTGGCGCACGGGCGGCCCGGCGCCGGCGGGCGCGGTGCTGGACCGCCTGGAAGGCCGGCTGAACGTGGCGCTCGCGCCCAGCCAATGGGCCGGCCTGCCGCTGGATGGCAGCCTGCAGGCCGAGCGCAGCGCCGCCGGCAGTCCGCGCGTGGAGGCCCGGCTCGCCGTCGCCGGGCAGCACCTGGACGCCCGCCTGCAGGACGTGGCCACGGGCGGCAGCGCCCGGCCGGACCTCTCGCTGGAGGCCACGGTGGACGCGCCCGAGGTCGCCCGGCTCGCCCCCTGGCTGGCCAGCCTGCCGGCCGGGGACGCCCTCGCCTGGGCGCCGCGCAGCGGCACCCTGCAGGCGCGCGTGCTGGCCCGGTGGCAGGCCGGCACGCCGCGCGCGGCCCAGTGGCAGGTGCAGGCGCAGGCGGGCCGGCTCGTGCACCCGCAGTGGCAGGTCGGCCGCCTGCAGGCGCAGGCCAGCGGCCGCGGATGGGGCGAGGACGCCCTGTCGCTGTCGGCCACCGGTGACGGCCTGGCCTGGCAGCAGGCCCGCGTGCACAGCCTGCGGGCCGAACTCGGCGGCAGCCTGCGCGAGCACCAGCTGAGCGTGCAGGCGGACAGCCCCGTGCGGCCGCCGGCCTGGTTCGAGCAGCTGCTGGGCGCGCGCACGGGCAGCGGCAGCCGCCTCACCTTGTCGGCCACCGGGCGCTGGCAGCCGGCCGCCGAGGGCCACACGCCGCTGCAGGCCGGCCGGTGGAGCGGTCGCCTCATCGAGCTGCAAGGCCGGGCCAGCGACGGCAGCGGCCAGCCCTGGCTGGCCGGCCGCCACCTCGGGCTGGCCGCCGCCTGGGGCGACGGCCTGGCCTGGCAGGCTGTGTCCGTGGAGCCGGGCCGCCTGGAACTGCCCGGCACGGCCCTGCGCTGGGAAGCCGCCCGCTGGCAGGCCGGCGCGCCCGACGAACTCGCGCTGCAGGCGCGCATCGAGCCGTTCCAGCTGGCCCCGCTGCTGGCGCGCGCCCAGCCCGAGCTGGGGTGGCGGGGCGACCTGGAACTCGCCGGCGAGCTGCAGGTGCGCGCCGGGGACCGTTTCGACGCCGACGTGGTGTTCGAGCGCCGCGGCGGCGACCTCAGCGTGGCCGACGACGTGCGCGACCCGGCCACGCTGCACCGCGCGCTCGGCCTGTCCGACCTGCGCCTGGGCCTGGCCGCCCACGGCGGCACCTGGCACTTCACCGTCGCGCTGGCCGGCCGGCAGCTCGGCGAGATGGCGGGCGTGGCCAGCGTGCGCACCGACCCCGCGGCCCGCTGGCCGCGCCCCGCCGACCCGCTGGACGGCGTGTTCCAGCTGCACGTGTCTCGCCTGGCCGCCTGGGGCGGCTGGGTGCCACCGGGCTGGCGCCTGGGCGGTGACCTGCAGAGCGCCGCTTTCCTGGGCGGCCGCTGGGGGGCGCCCGAGGTGAGCGGCCGCCTCGCCGCCCGCGGCCTGGAGGTGCGCAACGGCCTGGAGGGCGTGCACCTGTCGGAGGGCACGGTGGACATCGCCTTCGCCGGCGACCGCGCGCGCATCGAGCGCTTCGACTGGCGCGGCGGCGAGGGCTGGCTGCGCGTGGCGGGGGATGCGTCGCTGGGCGACGAGGCGCGCGCCGACATCACGCTGCGCGCCGAGCGGCTGCGTGTGCTGGGCCGGCTGGACCGCCGGGTGGTGGCCAGCGGCCAGGTGCAGCTGGCACTGCGCCCCCGATCGGCCGAGGTCACGGGCGATGTCAGGATCGACGAAGGCCTGTTCGACCTCACCCGCGGCGGCGCCCCGGCGCTGGACGAGGACGTGCGGGTGGTGGGCGCCGGCGCCAGCGGCCCCCAGCCCGGCGACCCCGGCGCCGCGGCCACCGCCCAGGCGCAGCGCCAGGCCGGCACGAACGGCAATGCGGGCAGCAACAGCAACAGCAACAGCAACGGCAACGGCACCGCCACCCGCTTCGACAGCCGCCTGTCCCTGGCGCTGGACCTCGGGCCGGCGCTGCGGGTCAAGGGCCGCGGGCTGGACACCTTCCTGCGCGGCACCCTGCAGATCACCAACCCGAACCGCCAGCTCGCCGCGCGCGGCGACATCCGCACCGAACGCGGCACCTACGCCGCCTATGGCCAGAAGCTGGAGATCTCGCGTGGCCTGCTCGATTTCACCGGCCCGCTGGAAGACCCGCGTCTGGACATCCTGGCCTTGCGGCCCAACCTGGACGTGCAGGTGGGCGTGGCGGTGACCGGCAGCGCGCTGAACCCGCGCGTCAAGCTCTACAGCGAGCCGGAGATGAGCGACACCGACAAGCTCAGCTGGCTGGTGCTGGGCCGCGAGCCCGAGGGCCTGGGCCGGGCCGACACGGCCCTGCTGCAGCGTGCGGCCTTCGCGCTGCTGGCCGGCGAGGGGGAGGCGCCCACCGACGCGTTCCTGTCCAGCATCGGCCTGTCGGACTTCGGCGTGCGCCAGGCCGGCGAGGGCAGCGACCAGACCACGGTGGTCTCCCTCGGCAAGCAGCTGTCGCGGCGCTGGTACGTGGGCTATGAGCGCAGCATCAACGCCCAGGCCGGCACCTGGCAGCTCATCTACCGCATCGCCCAGCGCTTCACCCTGCGCGCCCAGTCGGGCGAGGACAGCGCGCTCGACCTCATCTGGTCGTGGCGCTGGGATTGATCCCGGATCAAATCCGACCAAAAAGGCACTTGAAATGCATCTTCGGCTCGCCGATGATGCCCGCATGCGCCTGACCGCCTTCACCGACTACAGCCTGCGCGTGCTCATCTACCTGGCCGCGCACCCCGGGCGCCGCGCCACCGTGGGCGAGATCGCCCGCCGCTTCGCGCTGAAGGAGAACCATCTGACCAAGGTGGTTCACTTCCTGGGCAAGCAGGGCCTGCTGGCCAATGTGCGCGGCAAGGGAGGCGGGCTCGACCTCGCGCTGCCGCCCGAGCGCATCGTCATCGGCCAGGTGGTGCGCCAGACCGAAGGGGCGGCGATGCCCGCCGAGTGCTTCGCGGCCGATGGCGGCCACTGCGGGATCGCCCGGCTGTGCCGGCTGCGCGGCGTGCTGCACGAGGCGGTGCAGGCGTTCTACCGGGTGCTCGACGGCTACACCCTGGCCGACCTGGTGCACAACCGGGACGAGCTGGTCCAGGTGATGCAGTTCATGCCGGTGGGCGCGGCGGCGCCCGTCCCGCTGGCCGAGGACACCCCGTGAGCCCTGTGCCCGACGCCACCGAGCGCTTCGCCTACGAGGGCCCCGCCGAATGGCGCGGTCCGGTCACCGCGGCGCTGAAGACGGTGGTCGACCCCGAAGTGGCCATGGACGTCGTCGAGATCGGCCTGGTGTACGCGGTGCACGTCGCCCCGCCGCTCGTGCGGGTGACCATGACCATGACCTCCGCCGCCTGCCCGGTGACGGACGTGGTGCTGGGCGAGGCGCAGGCCGAACTGGAAGCCACCGTGCCGCCGGACTGGCGCGTGCAGGTGGACCTGGTGTGGGAGCCGGCATGGACGCCGCAGCGCATGAGCGCGCGCGCCCGGGCCTTCATGGGCTGGTGAGCGCAGCCGCACGCCGCTGCGTGGTCCTGGCCTTCGCGGCCGGCGTGGTGCTCGCGCTCGTGCACGGCCTGGCGGGCGGGCTGGCCCGGGCCGGCGCGCTGCCGGTGTCCTCGCCCTGGATGGGCCAGGCCCTGGCCCAGCATGCCGTGCTGATGATCGGCGGCTTCTTCGGCAGCGTGGTGGCCCTGGAGCGCGCGGTCGCGCTGCGCCACCCGGCGGCGTTCGGCGTGCCGGCAGCCGCCAGCCTCGGTGCCGCGCTGCTGCTGGCCGGTGCCGCCCCGGCCGGCCATGCCCTGCTCACGCTGGCAGCGGCGGGGTTCGTCGCCGTCAACCTCGTGCTGTGGCAGCGCCAGCGGGCGGGCCACACGGCGTTGCTGGCGGTGGCCGCCGCCGCCTGGCTGGGGGCGCAAGCCGCGTGGTGGCTGGCGGCCAGGGGCAGCGCGGCCGCCGCGTGGCCCGCGGCCGCCGTGGCCGCCGGCTTCGGCTTCCTGGTGCTCACCATCGCGGCCGAACGCCTGGAAATGACCCGGCTGATGCGCCGTCGACCCGCGGCGCTCCGGGCCTTCTGGGCGACCGTGGCCGCCATGGTGCTGGCCTGGCCGCTCAGCCTGCGCTGGCCGGGCCCGGGTGGCGTGCTTTTCGGCGCCTCGCTGCTGGCGCTGGCGGCCTGGCTGGCCGCGTTCGACATCGCCCGGCGCACCGTCACCACCCAGGGCCTGTCGCGCTACATGGCGGTGTGCCTGCTCGGTGGCTACGCCTGGCTGGGGGCAGCGGGCCTGGCGTGGGTGGCCACCAGCCTGGGTGCCGTCGCCTGGCGCGACACCGCGCTGCACGCGCTGGGCCTGGGCTTCGTGCTGAGCATGGTCATGGGCCATGCCCCGGTCATCCTGCCCGCGCTGCTGAAGGTGAAGCTGGCCTACACGCCGGCGTTCTACCTGCCGCTGGGCCTGCTGCATGCCAGCCTCGTGGTGCGTGTGGTCAGTGGCCCCGCCTGGGCGGCCGAGAGGGGGATGTGGTCCGCCAGCGCACTCGCCCACGCCCTCGCACTCGCCACCTTCGCCGCCACGCTGGCCGCAGCCGCCTGGCGCGGCCGACCCACCCGCCCGGCCCCGCGCCGGGCCTGACGCCTGCCTCCATGGACTACGCCACCGTCAAACTCGTGCACCAGACCGCCGTGGTGCTGTCGGCCACCGGGTTCCTCGTGCGCGGCGGGGCGGCGCTGGCCGGCGCCGCCTGGGTGCGCCGCCGGCCCGCCCGCACCTGGCCCCACGTCGTCGATTCGGTGCTGCTGCTGTCGGCGCTCGCCATGGCATGGATGCTGCGCCTGAACCCGCTGGGCGCGCCGTGGCTGCTGGCCAAGCTCATCGGCCTGCTGGTCTACATCGGCCTGGGCGTGGTGGCCCTGCGTCCCGGCCGCCCTTGGGCGGTGCGCGCGGCGGCGTGGGTGGGCGCCCTGATGGTGATGGGCTGGATCGTGTCCGTGGCCCTGAGCAAGCACCCGCTGGGCTGGCTGCGTGTGCTGGCCTGATCGCCCGTAGGCCCCGGCCTACACGCAGCCACGGCCCCCACCGGTACCGCGCGCGGCCGCCGGTGCCGACCATTCGCAGCACCTGCCGCGTGGCACGGCCCACGCCGGCGGGACCATTCCAACTGCTTGCGAAGGAGCTTTCCGATGACCCGCACTTCCCTCCTGGTGGCCGCCATGCTGGCCTGCGGCCTGGGCGCCGCCCACGCCGAGAACTACTCCGCCAAGGTGCACGAGGGCGCCCGCGACGACGTGAAGGCGCACTACAAGGCCGCCAAGGACGCCTGCGACCGCATGAGCGGCAACGCGCGCGACGTGTGCCAGAAGGAGGCCGAGGGCCGCGAGAAGGTCGCGCTGGCCTGGCTGGACTACAACCGCGCCGGTGACGCCAAGCACGAAGAGAAGCTCAACGAGGCCATCTACGAAGCGCGCCACGACCTGGCCAAGGAGCGCTGCGACGACTTCGCGGGCGAGCGCAAGGACCTGTGCCAGCGCGAAGCCCAGACCGCTCGCGACAAGGCCAAGGCCGACACCAAGCTGCGCAAGGAAGTGGCCGAGGCCGCCGACGACGCCGAGAAGGCCCGCATGAAGGCCGACTACAAGCTCGCCGCCGAGCGCTGCAACACCCTGGCCGGCGAGCAGAAGGACGTGTGCACCGCCTCGGCCAAGGCCCGCTACCACGAGCGTTGGTGAGGCCCGTGTCCCCGGCGGTGGCCATGCGAGAATCCCACGCTTGCCGCCGCCGTAGTTCAATGGATAGAACGGGGACCTCCTAAGTCTCAGATGCAGGTTCGATTCCTGCCGGGGGCGCCAGCGGCGTCACCTGCGCGTGCGCCGCGCCACCCCGGCGCGCTGCGCCGCTCGCGCGTCGTCAGCGCCGGGCTCCCCAGCCCGCGTAGCGCAGCACCGCCACCGCCTGCACCACCGCCGCGGCGGTGAACAGCCACCGGGCCGCCGCGGGCAGGCGGTCGCCCAGGTCCACGGTCCCGCTCCACGCCAGCCACTGCAGGCCGCCCGCCCCCGCCAGCACCAGCACGGCGCACACCCCTGCCACCGGAAGCACCAGCACGCGCCGCATCAGCGCCGCCAGCGCCGGCACGGCCCAGCCGATGGCCACGGCCAGCGTCACGACCTGGCTCGCGCCATGGGTGAACAGCAGCAGGTGCGCCGCCAGCGGGAACACGCTCGCCGCGCCCACCAGCGTGGCGCCCAGCAGCCAGCGCCGCCCGGGCAGCGGCGGCTCGGCGTCGATCACGACCACCGGGCGGTCGCCCGCACCGGGCACCGGGCGCGGCGGCTGCCGCCCGGCGACGAGCATGCGCCACGCCACCCACAGCAGCACCGCCAGCAGGACCCATTTCATGGCGCTCAGTGTGCCCGGTGTGCCCGCAGCGCGCGCGACAGCAGGATGACCGGCAGCAGGCCCACCGCCACGATGGCCAGCGAGGGCAGCGCCGCCTCGGCCAGGCGCTCGTCGCGCGCGAACTGGTAGGCCACCACCGCCAGCGTGTCGCTGCCGAACGGCCGCAGCACCAGCGTGGCGGGCAGCTCCTTCATGGTGTCCACGAACACCAGCAGCGCCGCGGCCACCGCCGTGCGCGCCAGCAGCGGCAGGTGCAGGCGCAGGAAGATGCGCCGCCGCCCGGCCCCCAGCAGGCGCGCCGATTCGTCGATGGACACGGGCAGACGCGCATAACCCGCCTGCACGGACTGCAGCGCCACGGCCGAGAAGCGCACCAGATACGCATACAGCAGGCCGAACACCGAGCCGGTGATCAGGCCTGTCACGCCGAGCCCGGGCGCCCGGGCCTGCATGGCACCGCTCCACAGCAGGATGCCCACCGCCACCACCGCGCCGGGCACGGCGTAGCCCAGCGAGACGATGTGCGCCGCCGCCCGCACCGGGGCGTCGCCCGGGCCGCGCGCGCGGCGCAGGGCGAAGGCCAGCAGCAGCGCGAAGCCCACCGCCAGCACCGCAGCGATCGCCGCCAGGCGGAAGCTGGTGAACGACCACTCGACGAAGCGGCCCAGGTAGCTGGCCGACAGCACCGAGGCGGCCTCGCCACCGTCGTCACCGCCGCCCGTCTGCTGGCCGAGCAGGCGCAGCAGCCAGGCCACCGGCAGCACGAAGCCCAGCAGCACCGGCAGGCCGCAGACCAGCCACGCCGCCAGCCGGCCCGCGCCGCGCAGCACCACCGGGCGCGCCTCGGTGCCCGAGCCGCTGGCTGCCGTGCGCCCGCCCGCGAAGCGTAGGCGGGCCTGGGCCCGCTGCTCGGCCCACAACAGCCCGGCCACCAGCACCAGCAGCAGGCTGGCCAACTGGGCGGCCGCCAGCGGGTCGTCCATCACCAGCCAGGCCTTGTAGATGCCGGTGGTGAAGGTGGTGAGGCCGAAGTACGCCCCCACGCCGTAGTCGGCCAGGGTCTCCATCAGCGCCAGCGCCATGCCCGCGGCCAGCGCCGGCCGCGCCATGGGCAGCGCCACTTCCAGCACCCGCCGGCGCAGCGGCGCGCCCAGCAGCCGCGCCGCCTCCATCATGGGCGCCGCCTGCTCGGCCAGCGCGGTGCGCGCCAGCAGGTACACGTAGGGGTAGAGGCAGGCGACGAACAGCCCCACCGCGCCGCCCAGGCTGCGCACGTCGGGCCACAGCGCGCCCCGTGCCCCGGTCAGCTCGCGCAGCATCACCTGCAAGGGGCCGCTGTACTGCAGTGCGTCGGTGTAGGCATAGGCCAGCACGTAGGCCGGCATGGCCAGCGGCAGCAGCAGCGCCCACTCGAAGATGCGGCGGCCGGGGAACTCGAACAGGGTGACCGCCGCCGCCGTGGCGCCGCCCACGCCCACCACGCCCAGCGCCACCCACGCGACGAGCCAGAACGACTGCCAGGCATAGCCGGGCAGCACCGTGCCGGCCTGGTGGCGCAGCAGTTCCCAGCTGCCCGCGTCCACGGCGAACCACGCCCCCAGCACGCCGAGCACCGGCAGGGCAAGCGCCAGTGCGATGGCCAGCAGCACGGCCCTCACCGCGCGGTCACTCTTGATATCGAGCAAATACGAACAATGCTCATTTTCATTGCATCGCTATCATAGGCGGATGTTCCTGCAGCTTGACCGGGTGAGCGTGGCGTATGGCCGCGCCGGGGCCGGCAAACCGGCCGTCGACAGTGCCACCTTGTCGCTCGCCCGCGGCGAGATCGGCGTGCTGATCGGCCCGTCGGGCTGCGGCAAGACCTCGCTGCTGCGGGCGGTGGCCGGGCTGGAGCGCCTGGCGGCCGGCACGGTGCGGCTCGACGGCCAGGTGCTGGGCGACGCGGCGGCGGGCGTCCACCGGGCGCCCGAGGACCGCGGCATCGGCATGGTGTTCCAGGACTACGCCCTCTTCCCCCACCTCAGCGTGGCGGACAACATCGCCTTCGGCCTGGCCGACCTGCCCAAGCCCGAACGGGCCGCCCGCGTGGCCGAGATGCTGGACCTGGTGGGCCTGGCCCACGCCGCCCGGCGGGCGCCGCACCAGCTGTCCGGCGGCCAGCAGCAGCGCATCGCCCTGGCCCGCGCCCTGGCACGGCGGCCGCGCCTGCTGTTGCTGGACGAGCCCTTCTCCAGCCTGGACGTGGACCTGCGCGAGCGCCTGGCCCAGGACGTGCGGGCCATCCTCAAGCAGCTCGGCGCCACCGCGCTGTTCGTCACGCACGACCAGCTGGAGGCCTTCGCCATCGGCGACCGCATCGGCGTGATGGAGCGCGGCACCCTGCACCAGTGGGACGACGCCTACGCGCTGTACCACCGCCCGGCCAGCCGTTTCGTGGCGCAGTTCATCGGCCACGGCGTGTTCACCCCGGGCCGGATCGTGGCCACGCCGGCCGGCGTGCGGGTGTGCACGCCGCTGGGCGAGCTGGCCGACGCCGACGAGTGCCTGCTGCCCGGGGCGTACCCGCAGGACGAGTGCGACGTGCTGCTGCGGGCGGACGACATCGTCCACGACGACACGGCCGCCGTGAAGGCACAGATCGAGCGCAAGGCCTTCCGCGGCTCCGAGTTCCTCTACACCCTGCGCCTGGCCAGCGGCGAGCGGGTGCTGGCGCATGTGCCCTCCCACCACGACCACCAGGTGGGCGAGTGGATCGGGATCCGGCCCCAGGTGGACCATGTGGTCACCTTCGCCCGCGACGCGGCGCACGACAGCGCAGGCACGCCGATCGCCTGAGACGGGCCAGGGTGAGCGGCCGCTCGCCCGCCGACCCGCGGAGAAACGCAACTTTGCATGCTGGAGCCCTGTGAAAAAGAGGCCAGCGCCCTATACTTGATCCGCATGCGCGCGAGGTGTCCGCGCAGCGGTGGAAGGCGACGAGCGATGGGTGCGAAATTGAAGGTGGCGGGCCTGCTGGCCCTGGGCGCGGTGGCCGGCGCACTGACGACCATGCAGCTCACGGCGATCGCCCGCAGCAGCTACGGGCCGTTGCCGCTGGAGGAGATCCAGCAGTTCACGCGTGCGTTCGAGATCCTGAAGAACGACTACGTCGAGCCGGTCGACGAAAAGAAGCTCATCAGCGACGCCCTGGCCGGCATGGCCGCCGGGCTGGACCCGCACTCGCAGTTCTTCGACAAGAAGAGCTTCAAGGAATTCCGCGAGTCCACCACCGGCAGGTTCGTCGGCGTGGGCATCGAGATCGGCATGGAGGACGGCCTGGTCAAGGTGGTCTCTCCCATCGAGGGCTCGCCGGCCTTCCGCGCCGGCATCAAGTCCGGCGACCTGATCACCCGCATCGACGACGCGCCCGTCAAGGGCCTGGGCATGGAGCAGGCCGTCAAGCGCATGCGCGGCGAGCCGAACACCAAGGTCACGCTCACCCTCTTCCGCAAGGACGAGAACCGCACCTTCCCCGTCACCATCGTGCGCGAGGAGATCCGCGTGCAGAGCGTGCGCGCCAAGGTGGTGGAGCCCGGCTACGCGTGGCTGCGCGTGAGCCAGTTCCAGGAGCGCACGGTGGACGACTTCGTGCGCAAGCTCGAGGACATCTACAAGCAGGAGCCGCAGCTCAAGGGCCTGGTGCTGGACCTGCGCAACGACCCGGGCGGCCTGCTCGAAGGCGCCGTGGCCCTGTCGGCCGCCTTCCTGCCCGAGAACGCGGTGGTGGTGAGCACCAACGGCCAGCTGCCGGAATCCAAGTTCACCTACGTGGCCACGCCCGACAACTACCTGCGCCGTGGCGGGGCGGATCCGCTCAAGCGCCTGCCGGCGTCCATCAAGACCGTGCCCGTGGTGGTGCTGGTCAACGAGGGCTCGGCCTCGGCCAGCGAGATCGTGGCCGGCGCGTTGCAGGACCACAAGCGTGCCGTCGTCATGGGCGCGCAGACCTTCGGCAAGGGCTCGGTGCAGACCATCCGCCAGCTCTCCGCCGAGACGGCGCTGAAGATCACCACGGCCCGCTACTACACGCCCAACGGCCGGTCCATCCAGGCCAAGGGCATCGTGCCGGACGTCTGGCTGGACGAGACCGCGGAAGGCAACGTGTTCGCCGCCCTGCGCATGCGCGAGGCCGATCTCGAAAAGCACCTGGCCGACGGCAGCGGCCAGGCCGAGGCCAAGGACGCGGCCCGCGAAACGGCGCGCGTGGACGCGCGCAAGCGGCTCGAGGAGCAGGCGGCCAAGATCAAGGACGGCACCCTCAAGCCGCTACCCGAGTTCGGCAGTGGCGAGGACTTCCAGCTCGCCCAGGCGCTCAACCGGCTGAAGAACCGCCCCGTCATGGTGAGCAAGACCATGACCGAGCGCTCCGTCGAGGACAAGACCGAGCAGTGACCCTGCTCTGCCCGCGCGCACCGGGCGTCCCCGGCGAGGGGCGCCCGTGACCGACGACGACCTGCTGCGCTACTCGCGCCACATCCTGCTCGATGACATCGGCATCGAGGGGCAGGAGCGCTTGCTCGGCGCGCATGCCCTCGTGATCGGCGCGGGCGGCCTGGGCTCGCCGGTGGCGCTGTACCTGGGCACCGCCGGCGTGGGCCGCATCACGCTGGTGGACCACGACCACGTGGACCTCACCAACCTGCAGCGGCAGATCGCCCACACGCAGGGCCGCGTGGGCCAGCCCAAGGCCGAATCCGCGCGCGAGGCGATGCGTGCCATCAACCCCACGCTCGACGTGCGCACCGTGTGCCAGCGCGCCGACGCCGCCCTGCTCGACCGCCTGGTCGCCGAGGCCAGCGTGGTCATCGACTGCTGCGACAACTTCGCCACCCGCCACGCGGTGAATGCGGCCTGCGTCGTCCACGGCCGCCCGCTGGTGGCAGGCGCGGCGATCGGCTTCGATGGCCAGGTGTCGGTCTACGACACGCGCCAGGCCGACACGCCCTGCTATGCGTGCCTGTTCCCGCCGCACACGACGGTGGAGGAAACGCGCTGCGCCCTGATGGGCGTGTTCGCGCCGCTGGTGGGCATCGTGGGCACCATGCAGGCGGCCGAGGCGCTCAAGCTCATGGCCGGTGTGGGCGAGTCGCTCGCCGGCCGCCTGCTGATGCTGGATGCGCGCGCCATGCGCTGGGACGAGATCCGCCTGGGCCGGCAGGCCGATTGCCCCGTCTGCCGCACGCGGGCGAAGGGTTGACCCGGCCCGCGCCCCGCACTGGGGCGCCTGGGGGTAAGCTCGCCGCCCCGCTTGCCGAAGTGCAGAAGCTGCCGGATGAACCAGCCGATCGATCTCACCGCCCGCAACTTTCCCAGCGCCGAAGAGGACGCGCAGGCGGTCGTCGCGCCACCGCGCTACGACGGCCCCGAGAGCAGCTACCGCCTGGCCTTCACCGACGAGGCGTTCCTGCTGCGCCAGGAACTGCGCCCGGTGCGCATGCAGCTGGAGCTGCTCAAGCCCGAGCTGATCCAGCAGGAGCAGGGCATCCGCGCCACCGTGGTGATCTTCGGCAGTGCCCGCATCCCGCCGCGCGAGGTGGCCGAGCAGCGCGTGACCGACGCCCGCGCGGTGGGCGACGCCGCGGCGGTGGCGCGCGCCGAGACGCAGCTGCGCATGAGCGGCTTCTACGAGGAAGCGCGCCGATTCGCGGCCATCGTCACCGAGCGATCGCGCGCCATGGCGCGGCCCATCGTCGTGTGCACGGGCGGCGGGCCCGGCATCATGGAGGCAGGCAACCGCGGCGCGCACGAGACCGGCGGCAAGAGCATCGGCCTGAACATCGTGCTGCCGCACGAGCAGGCGCCCAACCCGTACATCACGCCCGAGCTGTGCTTCCAGTTCCACTACTTCGCGCTGCGCAAGATGCACTTCCTCATGCGCTCGGTGGCGCTGGTGTGCTTCCCCGGCGGCTTCGGCACGCTGGACGAGCTGTTCGAGGCGCTCACGCTCATGCAGACGGGCAAGTGCCGACGCCGCCCCATCCTGATGTTCGGCCGCGAGTTCTGGACGCGGCTGATCGATTTCGACCACCTCATCGAGACGGGCATGGTCAGCCCCGGCGACGAGCAGCTGTTCCGCTTCGTCGAGACGGCCGAGGAGGCGTGGTCGCTGCTGGCCGAGGACTACGGCCTGGACGACGGCGAGAACGGCAGCGGCGGCATCGAGGGGCTGTGAGCCCGCTGGCCCCGGCACGCCGCGGACGGGCGAGGATTATCCCGTCGTGGCCCCCTCGCGGCGCATGATTCACGGAGCCACTGCCGCCACAATCGCGGCCACCTCATCGAGCAGCCCACCATGGTCAAGCAAGTCACCCTCATCGGCGCGCCGACCGACATCGGCGCCGGCGCACGCGGCGCCAGCATGGGCCCGGAGGCCCTGCGCGTGGCCAACCTCGGCCCCATCCTGGAAAGCCACGGCCTGGAGGTGCTGGACCGCGGCAACCTGAACGGCCCACCCAACCCCTGGCAGGCCCCCGTGGGCGGCTACCGCCACCTGCAGGAGGTGGTGACCTGGAACCAGCTGGTGCACGACGCCGTGTACGCCGAGCTGCAGGGCGGACGCATGCCCATCCTTCTGGGCGGCGACCATTGCCTGGGCCTGGGCTCCATCAGCGCCGTGGCGCGCCACTGCCGCGAGGCGGGCAAGAAGCTGCGCATCCTGTGGCTGGACGCCCACGCCGACTTCAACACCCATGAGCTGACGCCCAGCGGCAACATCCACGGCATGCCGGTGGCCTGCCTGTGCGGCCACGGCCCGAAGGAGCTCATCGAGATCGGCGGGCAGGTGCCGGCCATCAACCCCAAGTGGGTGCGCCAGATCGGCATCCGGTCCGTGGACGCCGGCGAAAAGCGCTTCGTGCATGAGGTGGGCCTGGAGGTGTTCGACATGCGCTACATCGACGAGATGGGCATGCGCCACACGATGGAGCTCGCGCTGGCGACCCTGGACGCCCAGACCCACCTGCACGTGAGCTTCGACGTGGATTTCCTCGACCCCGACGTGGCGCCCGGCGTGGGCACCACGGTGCCGGGCGGCCCCACCTACCGGGAGGCCCAGCTCTGCATGGAGATGATCGCGGACACCGGCCGGATGGCCAGCCTGGACGTGATGGAGCTGAATCCGGCGCTGGATGTGCGCAACAAGACCGCCCAGATTGCCGTCGACCTGATCGAAAGCCTGTTCGGCAAGAGCACTTTGATGCGTAAATGACGGGGTTGTGACACGCCCGGCTGCCCGGGCCCACCCGCCATGAACGCTGCCTGCGCCGACAGCCCCTCCGACGCGTCGGCCCCTGACCCCACCCCCGCGCCTGCACGGGCGGCTGACGCGGCCGCCCTCGACGCCCGCCGCCGCGCGGAAGAGGCCTTCGTCCGGGGCGACCTGGCGGGCATGTGCGAGCTGCTCGAGCAAGCCTGCGGCCTGGCGCCGGACCGGCTGGGCTGGGCGGAGGACCTGGCCTACGCCTGGCTGCGCCATGGACAGCCGCTGCGGGCGCGCATGCTGCTGGACCAACGCCACGCGGCCAGCCGTTCCAGCGCCACCACCTGGCTGCTGCTGGGCCATGCGCTGGCGGCCACCGGCGAGCCGCAGCGGGCCGTGCCCGCCTGGGAGCGGGGGCTGCAGCGCGCCCGCGCTGCCGGCCAGTGGCGCAGCGCCGGCACCACGCCAGCCCATCTGCGGCCGCTGGTCTCCCAGGCCATGCAGCAGGCGTTCGCGGCCCGGCGCGCCCTGCTGCACCGGGTGCTGGACGAGCAGCGCACCCTCGTCGGGCCCCAGGCGCTGCGGCGGGTGGAGCGGGCGGTCTCCGGCTACCTGCGCGAGTGGGACGCCACCCCACCCGACCGGCGCCAGCGCCCCAAGTTCTTCTACTTCCCGGAGCTGCCCAGCCCGCCCTACCACGACCCCTTCCTGCAGCCCTGGGCGGCCACGCTCCAGGCGCACTGGCAGGCCATCCGCGACGAGGCGCTGGCCGTGCTGGCCGAGCCGGGGCAGCTCAGCGCCTTTCTCGATTTCCCCGCCGGCGCCAAGGTGGACGACTACGTGGGAGGCGCGGGGCCGGCGCCCGCTTGGGACGCCTACTTCTTCTACCGCCATGGACAGCGCTACGACGCCCACCATGCACGCTGCCCGCGCACCAGCGCCTTGCTGGACAGCATCGAGCTCTGTCGCATCGAGGGCCAGGCCCCCGAGGTCTGCTACTCGGTGCTGGCCCCCGGCTCGCACATCAAGCCGCACTACGGGGTGACGAACACGCGGCTGGTCTTCCACCTGCCGCTGGTGGTGCCGCCCGACTGCGCGCTGCACGTCATCGACGCCGGCGAGCATGCCTGGCGCGAGGGTGAGCCGATGATGTTCGACGACACCTTCCAGCACGAGGCGTGGAACCGGTCGGACCGGGTGCGCGTCATCCTGCTCATGGACTGCTGGAACCCGCACCTCACGCCGGAGGAGCGCATCGCCGTCAAGGCCCTGGTGGAGTCGATCAGCCGCTTCGAGCAGGCGGAGCCCTGAAGGCGGCTCCATCGGTGCGACGGTGTGAACGCAGGTAACACCTGCACACCATAGACAACGGTTGAGCAGGCATTTGCGTTGCCCTGGCTGGCGAGAATCCGCCAGTCCGGAAGCCACGCACCATGCGCACCCTCCTCTCCGCCTTCGCCTTCGTCACCCTCGGCCTGCTGTCGTCCTGCGGGGGCGGCAACGAGTCCGCCAGCGAGCCGGACACGGGCACCCGCTACCGCAGTTATGTGTACGCCAGCTCGGACGTGGCCCAGGAGTCCGACCTGGCCTATTCCACGCGCCCGAACATGGGCGGCATGCAGTACACCTCCAGCCTCACGCGCGACGCCGAGCGGGACCTGCCCACGCTGACCATGCGGCTGGACGTGTTCGAGCCGCCGCTGAAGCCCGGCCAGGGCAACCGGCCCTTGGTGGTGTTCGTGCATGGCGGCGGCTTCCAGGCGGGTGACAAGGGCGAGCGGGCCGACGAGGCGGTGTCGTATGCCCGGCTCGGCTACGTGACGGCCACCGTGAACTACCGGCTCACGCCCGACAACGACACCAACCCGGTGCTGCGCCAGACGGCCATCACGCACGCCACCGAAGACCTGCAGAACGCCGTGCGCTACCTCAAGGCGAATGCCGCTCGCTGGTCCATCGACGTCAACCGCGTGGCCATCGTCGGCACCTCGGCCGGTGGTGCCCTGGCCCTGACGGCCGCCGTGATGGGCGACCCCGACGCGCTGGAAGGCACGGAGAGCGACTACGACGGCGTGTCCTCGCACGTGGGCGCCGTGGTGTCCACCGGCGCCACCCTCATCGATCCGCTGTTCGATTCCGACCCGCTGCTGAACTATGACGCGGCGGATGCGCCGGTGCTGCTGTTCCATGTGTCGGGCAAGCCCGATTCGGCCACCGGTGCCACCTGGGAAGCCAATGTGCTGCCCACCAAGGCGCGGATCGACGCGTCCGGCAACACCTGCGAGGCCGTGCCGACGCCCGAAGTGGAGCACACCATCAAGGTCAGCGTGGGCAGCAACCACTGGCCCACCATCCGCGACTTCCTCTACCGCGAGCTGGCGCTGGCCGCCCTGCCGGCCTGAGCCTGTCCGAGGCTCGTGCGCCCGCGCCGGGGATCGGGCGGGTCACATGGCCCATGGAACTCGCGGAACACGCGCGGCCGCATGGCGCCAGCATCGGCATGCACGCCACGGCGCGCCGCGCGGGCCTCTGCCTCTTCGCGGGGATAGGGCCCGGGCCGTCCGCGGAAGCGGTCGTCCCACGCATGGCCCTCGCGCACCAGACGGGCGCCCAGGTCCTCGCCACCGACCTGGATGCGGCCGAGCCAGCGGCCCCAGCTGTCCTCCGTTCGCACGGACAGCGCCATGGCCTGCCCGCGCACGGCCCGCTCCAGCGCCTGGCGTGAGGCCGCGCCGCCGGGCTGACAGCGCTCCGGCGCGTCCAGGCCGAGCAGGCGCACGGGGACCGGCGCGCCCTGGCCCCCGGGCCGCACCCACAGGGTGTCGCCGTCCGTCACCCAGGCCAGCGCCACCGGCTGGGGCGCGGCCTGTCCCATCGCCGCCGGCGCCGCAGGCTCGGCCGCCTGCAGCGGCTGCGGTGCGCCCATCAGCGCGCCCGCCACCAGCGTGGCCAGCATGGACAGGCCGCCCACGGCGCGCGCAGCGGCTCGGCCGGCGCCATCCAGCCGGCGTTCGGCGTCGGCCAGCAGCCGCGCCAGGCGGTCCTTCATCTTCTCGTTGCTCAGGCGCTCGCGCATGCGCTCCACCATCAGCGGCAAGGCGAAGGGGCTGGGCGCGCGCAGGTCCACCCAGGCGATGCGGCGGCCGGCCATGTCGCGCAGCGCCTGGCGCAGGCGGCCGATCTCCAGCTCCTGCGACAGCGCCTCCTGCTCGGCCTGGCCCAGCAGCCGGTTGCCGGCGTCGTACTTGCGGAACACCTCGTAGAACAGCGACGAGGACGCCTGGAGCTGGCGCAGCCCCTTGGGCGCCCCGGGGTAGCCGGTGAACACCAGCCCGGCCACCCGCGCGATCTCGCGGAAGCGGCACTGCGCGAGCTCGCGTGCATTGAGGCTGGCCAGCACGTCATCGAGCAAACCGTCCTCGCGCAGCGCGCGGCCGTCGTCCAGCGGCGCCGTGTCCACCGGCTGCGCCGCCAGCAGCTCGAAGCCCAGGTCGTTGCAGGCGAGCGAGAAGGTGTTGGGCGCCTCGCGCGCCAGCCGCCAGGCGAGCAGCCCCGCCAGGCCCAGGTGCACATGCCGGCCGGCAAAGGGGTAGACGAAGAGGTGGTGGCCCTCGCGCGAGCGGTAGCGCTCGATCAGCAGGTGGCCCGGCGTGGGCAGCTGCGACAGCCGGCGCTGCGCCTGCAGCATGGGCGCGGCGGCCACCAGCTCGGGCGTGGCCAGCACCGCGTCGGCCGCACCCGGCGCGTGCGCGTCCGACGGCCCGGCCGCCCGCTCCAGCACGCTGCGCACCGCGTCGCCGAGCTCGCTGGAGAACGCCATGCGCGCCCCGTTCCACACCACCACCCGGCCAGAGGCGGACTTCGCCGCCCGCACATAGGCCGTCATCTCGCGCGAGCGGACGAACTCCAGCACGCGGCCGGCGAACACGAAGGCGTCGCCGGGCGACAGGCGCGAGATGAAGCTCTCCTCGATGGTGCCCAGCGTGCCGCCGCTGAGCCAGGCCACCTTCATCGCCGTGTCGCCCACGATCGTGCCCACCTGCAGCTTGTGGCGCAACGCGATGCCGCGGTCGGTGACGCGGTAGCGGCCGCGCGCGCCCGCCTCGCCGGGTACCCACTGCACGCGGTGGTACTCCGGGTAGGCATGCAGGCTCTCGCCGCCGCGTTCCACGAAGGCGAGCGCCCAATCGAACTCGTCGCGCGTGAGGCCACGGTAGGCATGCGCCTGGCGCACCTCGTCGAACAGCTCGTCCGGCGTGAAGCCACCGCCCAGGGCCACCGTGACCAGGTGCTGCACCAGCACGTCCAGCGGCCTGTCCGGCGAGCAGCGCTGCTCCACCCGACCGGCGAACGCCGCCTCGCGCGCGGCCGCCGCCTCCACGATCTCCAGCGTGTGGGTGGGCACCAGCGTGACGCGGCTCGGGCGCCCGGGCGCATGGCCGGACCGGCCCGCGCGCTGCAGCAGCCGGGCGATGCCCTTGGGCGAACCGATCTGCAGCACGCGGTCCACGGGGAGGAAATCCACGCCGAGGTCGAGCGACGAGGTCGCCACCACGGCGCGCAGGCGGCCGTCCTTCAGGCCCGCCTCCACCCAGCGGCGCGTGTCGAGGTCGAGCGAGCCATGGTGCAGGGCGATCTGTCCGGCCCAGTCCGGCCGCGCGTCCAGCAGCAGCTGGTACCAGATCTCGGCCTGCGAGCGCACGTTGGTGAACACCAGCGTGGTGCCCGCGTTGGCCTCGATCTCGCGCACCACCGCCGGCTGCATCTGCGCGCCCAGGTGGCCACCCCAGGTGAAGCGGCCCGGGTCGTCGGGCAGCAGGGTGTCGATGACGAGCTGCTTGTCCAGCCGGCCCTGCACCAGCCGGCCGGCCAGCGGGCCGGCGGGCCCATGGCCCAGCAGCGCGGCCATGGCCTCGTCGAGGTTGCCCAGGGTGGCGGACAGGCCCCACACCACCAGGCCGGGGTTCCAGCGCCGCAGCCGCGCCAGCGCCAGCTGCACCTGCACCCCCCGCTTGCTGCCGATGAGCTCGTGCCACTCGTCCACCACCACCGTGGCCACCGTGGCCAGCTCCTGCGCCGCGCCCTCGCGGGTGAGCAGGAGGCTGAGCGATTCGGGCGTGGTGACGAGCACGCTGGGCCAGCGCCTGTCCTGCCGCGCCCGCTCGGCCGCAGGCGTGTCGCCGCTGCGCAGGCCGGCCGTGGCCGCAGGGCGCAGGTCCGACAGGGGCAGCGTCAGCGCACGCAGCGTGTCGGCCGCGAGCGCGCGCATGGGCGTCACCCACAGCAGCGACAGCGGCGGCGCGCCGCGGCCGCCGGCGGGCATGCGGCCGATGGCGCCCAGCCCCACGGCGTAGGTCTTGCCCGAGCCGGTGGTGGCATGCACCAGGCCGCTCGCACCCGCGGCCATGTCGGCCCACACCTGGCGCTGGAAATCGAAGGGCTGCCAGCCGCGCGCAGCGAACCAGGCGGCGGCCTCGGCGGCCGGCGCGCCGCTCATGCCGGGGGCTCCGCGGTGACGATCCAGCCTTCCAGCGGGTCCACGTCCGGGGGCAGCCCCCAGCCCGGCCGGCCCAGCGCCCAGGCCGCCTGCAGCAGGCACAGCGTGGCGTCCAGGCTGTCGCCGCTGGCGTCGGCCACCAGGGCGTCGCGCTGCGCATGGCTGAGCTTCAGGCGCAGCCCCAGGCGCGAGCGCCCCTGTTCCAGCGCGTCCACCAGGTCCTTGCGGGCGATGAGCCGGTCCGGCGTCTGCCGCGCCCGATCGTCGCTCTTGTACGAACGGCGGCCGATCAGCTCGCGGGCGAGCAGGCCGGGGTAGGCCTCGAGCGCCACCCGCGCGGGGTCGCCCGGGTGCACGCTGGGCAGGTGCACGCCCGCCGACAGCAGGCGCGGCGCGGCCGCATGCAGCATGTAGGCCACGGGCGGGTTCACCCATTTCATGCTGGGCGACGAGCCGGCCGGGCCGTCACACGCGCGGTGCGCGAACTTGCGGCCGGCCGGGCGGGCGGCGCAGAACGCCGCGAACGCATCGCGGACCTGCGCCCGTGTCAGGCCGGCATAGTGGCCGATGAGCGCCGGCCACTGCGTGGGCCAGCCGAGCGACTCCACCAGCTCGCGCGGCAGGCCGAAGGGCAGGTCGAAGCCGGCCGCCCAGGGGCCGGGGCGCCGCAGCAGCGTGTCGAAACCCGCCAGCTCGGGCACGGCCTCCAGCGCGTCCAGCCGCACGACGGCCCCGGCGCGCCGGCCATGCGCCACGACGATGGGCTTGGCACGCCGCGGCGCGCTGGAGAAATCCACGCCCATCAGGGCCCAGCCGTCAGCGGCTGGCACCGACGCGGCAGGCGACACGGAAGAGGGCGCAGGCATGGGCCGATTCTGGCGCGCCTGCGCCGCACGCCGCCCGCCTGCGGCCCGGCGGCCTTCTGTCGCGCGTGACCATTCTTGAAGCCCACGTGTGCCAGAGGCGCGAAGGCCGCTGCTACGGTGCGCACTTCCCATTCCTACCCCCACGGAGACCCCATGCCACGAACCACCCTGGCCCGCCTGGCCGGCGGCGCCGCCCTGGCCGCCACGCTGGCCTCTGCCGCCCTGCCCGCCGCGGCCGCGCCCGCCTGGCTGACCCTGGACGAAGCGGCCTGGCGCGTGCTGCAACAGCAGGGCCTGGCCCACGACGCCGTGGAGCGCCATGTCGTGCGCACCCCGGCCATCGAGCGCGGCACGACGCAGCGCAGCCCCCGACAGGACACGCTGGTGCTGCTGCGGGTGGCCGACGACGCCGACCTGCCCCGCCTGTCCCTGGCGGCGCACGACGCGCTGCACCGTTGCGGCGGCTTCATGGCCCATGCCACGCGCGACGACGCGCTGCGCACCATCCAGCGCCTGCAGGCGCGCGGCGAAGGCCGGGCTGCACGCGCCCAGGCGGCCACCGCGCCGGCCTACACCATCGACGACGAAGCCAAGGTGCAGAACCTGCTGCCCCGGCTGCAGGACAGCCGCATCCTCGACACCATCACCCGCCTGCAGGGCTACGCCAACCGCTACTACCGCAGCCAGACCGGCGTGAAGGCCGCCGACGACCTGGCCCAGAGCTGGTCGGACATGGCGGCTGGCCGCAGCGACGCCAGCGTGAGCCGCTTCAGCCACCCCGGCTTCCCGCAGCAATCGGTGATGCTCACCGTGCGCGGCACCACCGCGCCGGACGAGATCATCGTCATCGGCGGCCACCTGGACTCCATCAGCCCACAGGCCATGCTGCGCGCCAAGGGCCGCGCCCCCGGCGCCGACGACGACGCCTCGGGCATCGCCACGCTGCAGGAAGTGATGCGCGTCGTCCTGGCCAGCCAGTGGAAGCCCGCGCGCACGCTGCAGTTCATCGGCTACGCGGGCGAAGAGGCCGGCCTGCTCGGATCCAAGGACATTGCCGCCCGCTACGCCAGCGAGGGCAAACAGGTCGTGGGCGTGCTGCAGCTGGACATGACCGCCTACGAAGGCTCCGCCAGCGACATCACCCTGATCAGTGACTACACCGACGGCGCGCAGGACGACTTCGTGGCCGCACTCGCCAGCCACTACCTGCCCGAACTGACCGTGACGCGCGACGTCTGCGGCTACGCCTGCTCCGACCACGCCTCGTGGACCGCCCAGGGCTATGCGGCGTCCTTCCCCTTCGAGGCGTCGTTCGGCGAGGACAACCCGCACATCCACACGCCCAAGGACAAGACCGACCAGTTCGGCAACACCGCCAGCCACGCCCTGAAGTTCGCCAAGCTGGCGTTGGCGTACGCGGTGGAACTGGGCAGCGACGCACCCGCGCGCTGAGTGCCACGGTGCGGTCGGGCCTCCACCCGGCCGCGCCACCCCCTCGCAAAACGCAATTGGACGCTCGCCGCACGGCCGCCTAGGCTCGGGACCCCTGTCCCTTGCCCAGGCGTTCCATGCAGAACCTCAGTATCCAAGCCAGGCTCTGGCTGCTCATCGGCGCCCTGCTGCTGCTGCTCACCGGGGTGGCCGTCACGGGACTGCTCCGCGTGCAGGCGTCCAACGCCGTGTTGCAGACGCTCTACCTGGATCGGATCGTGCCGCTCAAGCAGATCAAGGCAGTGGCCGACAGCTACGCCATCGGCACGGCAGGCGCCGTCCAGAAGGTGATGGCCGGCGCGATCACCCAGGAGCAGGCGCTGCAGGGCCTCAGGGAATCGCGCACCCGCATCCGCGCCGAGTGGCAGGCGTACACCCGCACCTACCTCGTCGAATCCGAAAAGCAGCTGATCGCTCGCGCGGAACCCTTGATGGCCCGCGCCGACGCCGCGGCGGACGAGGTGGCCGAGCGGCTTCAGGCGCACGACATGGTGGGCGTGCGCGACGGTGCGACCACCCGCCTGCTGCCCGCCGTCGACGCCGTGCGGCAGGTGCTGGACCCGCTGGTCGAGATCCAGCTGGACGTGGCAGCGCAGGCGCACCGGGCGGCCACCGACGACTACGCCAGGCTGCAGTGGCAGACCGGCGTCGGCCTGCTGCTGACGGTGGCACTGGCGGGCCTGCTGGCCCGGACCACGGTGCGGTCCATCACGGCCCCGCTGGGCAGCGCGGTGCACATCGCGGACACCGTGGCGGCCGGCGACCTGCGCATGGAGGTGGCACCACAAGGCCCACAGGAGACGGCCCGCCTGCTGGCGGCCTTGCAGCGCATGCGCGCGGGCCTGGCGGAGGTGCTGGGACGCGTGCAGGCCGGCAGCGACGCGGTGGCGGCCGGTGCAGTGCAGCTCGCGCAAGGGCACGCCGACCTGTCACATCGCACCGAAGCGCAGGCCGGCAGCCTGGAGGAGACCGCCGCCGCCATGGAGCAGCTCGGGGCCACCGTCCAGCACAACGCGCAGGCCGCACGCGCCGCGGCCGAGCGCGTCACGCACGCGGCCGCCATCGCCACCGAGGGCGGGGTCGTGGTCCGGCAGGTGGTGTCCACGATGGACCTCATCAGCGCCTCGTCTCGAGAGATCGCGGAGATCATCGGCGTCATCGACGGCATCGCCTTCCAGACCAACATCCTGGCGCTGAACGCCGCGGTGGAGGCCGCGCGCGCCGGCGAACAGGGACGCGGGTTCGCGGTCGTCGCCGGCGAGGTGCGCTCACTGGCTCAGCGCAGCAGCGAGGCGGCACGGCACATCAAGCAACTGATCGAATCCGGCACCGGCCACGTCGATGCCGGTGCCCGCCTGGTGTCCAGCGCGGGCTCGACCATGGAAGCGCTGGTGACTCAGGTGGAGCAGGCGCGCGAACTCATCGCCGCCATCAGTGCCGCCAGCATCCAGCAGAGCCAGGGCGTCTCGCAGATCGGTGCGGCCATGTCGCAGCTGGACCAGGTCACCCAGCAGAACGCGGCCCTGGTACAGACAGGATCCGATGCAGCGGATCGGCTGCAGGACCAGGCGCGGGAGCTGGCCGACATCGTGGCGGGGTTCCGGCTCGCCGCGCCCTGATGCGCGGCGGCGCCCGCGGAGCCTCACGGCCGTGGCCAGTGGCTGCGGTCCCTGCCGTCGTGGAACAGCTCGAGCAAGGTGGCCCGGTCGGCCAGGCTGAGCACACGGTAGGGAATGGGAATCGCCGCGCCCTCGTGCAGTTCGATGAGGATGCCCGTGCTGAACACGGCGATCTCGGCCACCTCGGACCAGCGGCGGAAGGCGGAGCGGCCGCGGCAGGTGCGCAGCAGCCCGTGGGCATCGAAGACGAAATCCACCCGCCCGCCGCGCACCCGTTTCAGCCAGAACATCAGCGGAAAGACCAGCGCCAGGATCCGGCGGTGCACGCCGGGCGACAGCAGTGGCGGGCGGTCCTCGCTGCGACGGGCGGCTTCGAGCTGTTGCAGGACCGATTCGATGGCGATCGCGCGCATCTCGGTCAAGCGGCTGTCCACGCTCACTCGCAGGACGCGGTGGCCCCTCGGGCGCGGGAGTGTGTCAGTGCGAGCCATGGCGCCCGCGATCCCGGCCGATGGGCCGCCCACGCCCCTTGCTCAGGCGCGTGGCCAGGCCGAACGCGGCGCCAAGTACCGAGCCCACCGCCGCACCGAGCCCGCATTCGCCTGCCCCGCAGGCGGCGGCCAGCCCGAGCGCCAGCCCGAGCGCCATCCACATGATCACGTCATTCCGCATGGCGCGCAGTCTCGGTCCCGCCAGCGTCCCGCGACAAGCCGGCGTCGGCGCATGCCAGCCATTCATTCCTGCATGACCCGCGGGCACCGATGCTGGGGCGTCGTGGCTTGGCTCAACGTGGCGCTGGCCGCCGCGTCAACGCTGCTGTGCGTCGCGCCGTTCACCGGAGCGGCCTGGCTGTTCGTGCTGTGGGTGCCCCTGGCGTGGCAGGGGGCGCGCAAGGGCCGCACCGCGGCGGCGGTGGGGGTGGCCGTGCTGGCCGCCTGCGCCGCCTGGCTGGCACCCGCCGGGGCGCGCACGGGGCCTGTGGGTCACAACGCCCTGCGCTGCGGATGTCCATCCGTCACCGACCTCGGTCGCCACGTACCATCCGTGCCGTGTCCGCGTGCATCCGGGCAATGGCCGCACGTCCGCGGCAGCACCCCGGCTCCACCAACCGTTTGCCAAGGAGACCCGTGAATGTTCAGCCACGTGATGGTGGGAACCAACGACATGGAGCGCGCCAAACGCTTCTATGACGCCGTGCTGGCCGTGCTGGGCGCCGGCGAGCCGCATCGCAACCACAACGCCACCGGCCAGGCCCGCCTGTTCTATCGGCACGGCGGCAGCTCCTTCTGCGTGACCGAGCCGATCAATGGCGAACCCGCCACGGGCGCCAACGGCGGCACCATTGGCTTCAAGTGCAGCTCGGCGGAGCAGGTGCAGCGGTTCCACGACACGGCGGTCGCGCACGGCGGCACGTCCATCGAGGAGCCGCCCGGCCTGCGGGAAGGCCGGCTCGGGGCCATGTACCTGGCCTATGTGCGCGACCCGGACGGCCACAAGCTCTGCGCGCTGTACCGGCCCACGTAGCGATGTGAGGGAACCCCGGGTTCCAGGTGCAAGGGGCGGCGGCCGACACTCGCCGTGCAGGCGGCGCTTCGAGGCCGAGGCCGCCAGGCGCAGGGCGCTTGCGCTGGAAACGGGAGATCCATGCAGTTCACCGCCCCTGTTTCCCCCGCTCCAACGGCACCTCGAAAGGGATCCCCCATGACCCAGCCCTTCGTCAACCTGGCCGACGTCGTGTTCGACGACGTGGAGGACAACGGCTACTACCGCTCGCGACGCGCCCTGTTCAGCGCGGGCATCGGGGCCCGCCAGCTGGGCTACAACCTCACCGAGCTGCCCCCAGGCAGCGCCCAGTGCCCGTTCCACTCGCACCGCGCGGAGGAGGAGATGTTCCTCATCCTCGAGGGCGAAGGCGAATTGCGCTTCGGCACGCAGCGCCACCGCATCCGGGCACACGATGTCATCGCCTGCCCCACGGGCGGCGCCGAGGTGGCGCACCAGATCATCAACACCGGCAGCGTACCGCTGCGCTACCTGGCCGTGTCCACCCTGGCCGCCACCGAAGTGTGCGAGTACCCCGATTCGCAGAAGATCGGCGTGTGGGCCGCGGCCACGGACGGCGGCGGCCTGCGCAAGATGTTCCCCGCGGAGACCTCCGTCGACTACTACCACCGCGAGCCGCTGGCCGCGCCCAACGACGATGCCTGAGCTGTCGCTGCCCGACGTGCCGATGACCGACGAGGCGCTGCCCATGGCGTACCACCTGCGCGCCGGCACGCCCGCGGATGCCGCCACGCTCGCGGCGCTGTCGGTGCAGGTGTTCCTCGACACCTACGCCACCGATGGCGTGCGGCCGGACCTGGCCGCCGAGGCGCTGGCCGAGTATTCGCCGGGCGCGTACGCGCAGCGGCTGCAGGCGCCCGAGCGGCGCTTCGTGCTCGCGGAGCAGTCGGGCGGTCTCCGGGGGTTCGCCGAGCTGTCGCTGGCGCCCGCCACCGCCCCGGCGGGCGACGCGGTGGGGGCCGAGCTGGTGCGACTGTACGTGCAGCCCGGCGCCCAGGGCCGCGGGCTCGGCCGACAGCTGCTGCGCCAGGCCGAGGCCCTGGCCGCGGCGGCCTCGCACGCCCAACTCTGGCTCACGGCCTGGGAGGGCAACGGCCGCGCGCTCGCCTTTTATGCGGCGCAGGGCTACCGCACGCTGGGCGACACGACCTACACCTTCCAGGGCCGGTCCTACGGCAACCGGGTGCTGGCCCGCGAGGTGGCGGTGCGGCTGGCGACGGCCGCCCCACCGGCATCAGCCGGCGGCCACACGCTGGCATGGTCGCGCAGCCTGTCCGGCGTGGATTGGCACGAGCTCGAGGCGCTGTACCGCCGCGCGCCGCTGGGCCACAAGCCCGCGGACCACCTGCGCCAGGTGTTCGCGCACAGCCGATATGCCTGGTTCGTGCGGGACGGGGGCCAGCTGGTGGCCGCCGGCCGCGCCCTGGCCGACGGCGCCGACTGCGCCTACCTGTGCGACCTGGCCGTGCTGCCCAGCCACCAGGGCAGCGGGCTGGGCAAGGCGCTCGTGCAGCGCCTGCTGGCCGACTGCCAGGGGCACAAGAAGATCCTGCTGTACGCGGTGCCCGGCAAGGAGCCCTTCTACCGGAAGTTCGGTTTCCTGCGCCTGGTCACCGCCATGGCCATCTTCCAGGACCGCGCCGCGGCCATCGCCCGCGGGCATCTGAGTGAGGAGTGAGGCACCCCCATGAAAGCCGCTGACAAGCACACCCTGCTGCAGACCCTGGCCGAGCGCTTCCAGCGCCACCCCGAGCGGCACGCCGGCATCGAGTGGGCCGACGTGGCCGCTCGCCTGGACGCCCGCCCGGCGGCGCTGCGCGCCCTGCAGGCCATGGAGGACTCGGGCGGCGAGCCGGACGTGATCGGCCGCGACGAGGCCAAGGGACAGCTGCTGTTCTGCGACTGCGCCGCCGAGACGCCCAGCGGACGGCGCAGCCTGTGCTTCGACGACGCCGCGCTGCACGCCCGCAAGGAGAACAAGCCCGCCGGCAGTGCGATGGGCATGGCCGCCACCCTGGGCATCGAGTTGCTGGACGAGGCGCAGTACCGCGCGCTGCAGGCGCTCGGCGAGTTCGACCTGAAGACCTCCAGCTGGCTCGCCACGCCCCACGAGGTGCGTGCCCTGGGCGGCGCCCTGTTCGGCGACCGGCGCTACGGCCGGGTGTTCACCTACCACAACGGCGTGCAGTCGTACTACGCGGCGCGCGGGTTCCGGGGCCTCCTGCGGGTCTGAGCCCCGCGCCGCGGCGCGGCCGTCGGGGAGAATCCCGGCCGCCATGAACCGCTCCCGACGCCTGCTGGCCGGCGCCGCCCTCGGCGCCACCCTGATCCTGCTCGCCCTGGCCCTGGCCCACCACCTGGCCGTGCAGCGCCTGGGCGCCGCCGTGCGCGACGCCCTGGGTCCGCGTGCCACGCTGGGTGCGGTGGAGCTGGGCTGGTCGGGCGTGGTGCTGCACGATCTGCACGTGGCCGCCGCCCCCGGCTGGCCCGCCGACGAAGAGCTGCACGCCGGGCGGGTGCGTGTGCAGCCCGCCTGGCGCAGCGCCTTCGGCGGGGCCTGGCGCATCGAGCGGGTGGAGGTGGACGACGCCCGCATCGTGCTGCTGCGCACCCGCGAGGGCCGGCTGCGGGTGCTGCCCGGGCTGCTGGAGCGCCCCGCCCCGCCGGGCGATGCGGCCTCCGGCCCGGCGCCCGCGGCACCGGCGCTGCACATCGGCACCATGTCGCTGAACGGGGTGCAGGTGGACCTGCACGACGCCAGCGTGCGCGGCAAGCGGCCGCACCACCTGCGCCTGGCCGAGCTCGACGCCACGCTGCAGGGACTGCAGTTGCCCGCGCTGGACACCCCCGTGCAGGTGCAGCTGCAGGGCCTGTTCAAGGGCCCGTCGCGTGACGGGCAGCTGCGCATCGACGGCCAGCTCACGCCCACCACCCGCGACGCCGACCTGCGCGCCAGCCTCACCGGTGCCGACCTGGTGGCCCTGCAGCCCTACCTGCTGCGCGTGGCGGACGCCGGCGTGCGCCGGGGCACGCTGGACGTGCAGGTGCACGCCAAGGTGGCGGCGCAGCGCCTGCATGCGCCGGGGCAGCTGGTGCTCACCGACGTGGCACTGGCCAGCGGCACCGGCCTGGGCGACCGCTTCGCCGGCCTGTCGCGCGATGCGGTGCTGGCCGGCCTGTCGCGCCGCGGGCGCATCGAGATCACGTTCACGCTGGACGGCCGGCTGGACGACCCTGCCTTCTCCATCAACGACGACCTGGCCACGCGCTTCGCCGCGGGCCTGGCCGAGTCGCTGGGTGTGAGCCTGTCGGGGGTGGTCGACGGCGTGGGCGAGATGGTCAAGGGGCTGTTCGGTCGCTGAGCGCCGCCGCGCGCGCCAGCACACGCGCCAGCGGCACGCCCGACACCGGCTTGGTGAGGTGGTCGTCGAAACCCGCGCGTGCCGTGCGCTCGCGGTCGGCATGCTGGCCGTATCCGGTCATGGCCACGATGCAGGTGGCCTGTTCGCAGGCCGCGCGCAGGGCGCCGATCGCCTGGTAGCCGTCCTCGCCCGGCATGTTCAGGTCCAGCAGCACCAGCTGCGGTGAGCTCTGCCTGGCCAGCGCCACCGCCTCGCGCGCGGTGTAGGCCGCCTCGGCGGCATGGCCCATCTGCCGCAGCAGCAGGGCCATGGAATCG
Source organism: Ideonella sp. (assembly GCF_041918995.1). Taxonomy (GTDB): domain Bacteria; phylum Pseudomonadota; class Gammaproteobacteria; order Burkholderiales; family Burkholderiaceae_C; genus Ideonella. The sequence goes on from NZ_JAYRUN010000008.1 coordinate 84,181, forward strand.
GCCGAATCGCGGTTGTCGTCCACGACCAGCACGGCCACGGGCCGGGCCGTGGCGCCCGGCACGGCCGGCGCGGCCGGCACCGGGGCCGGGCCGGCCAGGCAGGGCAGCACCAGCTCGAAGGTGGCGCCCTGGCCGTGGCCGGGGCTGGACGCGGTGAGCCGCCCGCCATGCAGCTCGGCCAGGGTGCGGGCCAGCGTGAGCCCCAGGCCCAGGCCGCTGTCGGCCGGGTCGCGCGCCACCTCCGGCTCCTGGCCGAAGAGCTCGAAGATGCGGTCCAGCGCCGCGGGGGCGATGCCGCGCCCGTTGTCGCGCACGCGGGTGAGCACCCGGCCGCCGTCTCGGTGGGCGCTCACCCACACGTGGCCGCCTTCGGGCGTGTAGCGCACGGCGTTGGACAGCAGGTTGTGCATCACCTGGGCCAGCCGGATGCCGTCGCCCCGCATGGGCACGGCCTCGGGCAGCTCCAGGTGCAGTTGCAGGCGCTTGGCGTCGGCCAGCGGGCGGATGGCCTCGGCGGTGGCGCGCACCACCTCGCGCCAGTCCAGGTCCTCGCGCTGCAGCGAGATCTTGCCGGTGGCCACGCGACCCACGTCCAGCAGGTCGTCCACCAGGCGGCTGAGCTGTCGTGTCTGGCGGTCGACCATCTCGGTCAGCCGGGTCACCAGCGGCGGCAGGTCAGGCTGCAGGCGCAGCAGGCTGGTGGCGTTGCGGATGGGCGCCAGCGGGTTGCGCAGCTCGTGTGCCAGCATGGCGATGAATTCGTTCATGCGGCGGCTGGTCTGCTCCAGCTCGAGCAGGCGGCGTTGCGACGACAAGTCGCGCGTCACCTTGGCGAAACCGCGGTGCACGCCGTCGTCGTCGCGCACCGGCGTGATCACCACATTGGCCCAGAAGGTGCTGCCGTCGGCGCGCAGGCGCAGGCCTTCCACCTCCACGCGCCCATCCGCCAGGGCACGGGCCAGCTCCTCGGCCGGCCGGCCGGCGGCCACGTCCGCGGGCGTGAAGAACATCGAGAAGTGCCGGCCCAGCACCGCGTCGGCCGTGAAGCCGGTGATGGCCGCCGCGCCGGCGTTCCAGCTCAGCACGCCGCCCTGCGGGTCCAGCATGAACAGGGCGTAGTCCTTGACCGCCTCGAACAGCAGGCGCAGCTGTTCCTCGCTGCGCCGCAGCTGCTCCTCGTGCCAGCGCCGCTCGGTGAGGTCGCGGGTGACCTTGCCGAAGCCCTGCAGCTCGCCCTGGGCGTCGCGCAGCGCCGTGATCACCACGCTGGCCCAGAAGCGCGTGCCGTCCTTGCGCAGGCGCCAGCCCTCTTCCTCGAAGCGCCCGTGCGTGGCCGCGCGGCGCAGTTCCTCCCGTGGCCAGCCGGCCAGCAGGCGGTCGGGCGGGTAGAAGCGCTCGAAGGACTGGCCAATGATCTCCTCGGCCCGGTAACCCTTGATGCGCTCGGCCCCCGGGTTCCAGCTCGCCACGCGGCCGTCGCGGTCCAGCAGGAAGATGGCGTAGTCGGTGATGCTCTCCACCAGCAGGCGCAAGGATTCGGCGGTCTCGTCCGTCCAGGGGTGGACGGCGGGTGGGGCACGCACGACGGAATCAGGCATCAGAGAGCTTTCGAACCAGGACCGGGCAGGGCAGCAGCCGCGCCGGCGAAGGCACGTGGGGGCTGCCAGCAAACCGCGTGCCGAGGCCCGCCCCCAAGCCCCCGCCGCCGCCGGGGCAAGCGGCGGCAGGGGACAATGGCGGGTTCGCCCGTGTGCCGCCTGCCGCCCCCTCTTCCCACCCGCCTGCCCGCGCCCTGCCCATGACCCGATCCGACGCCCCCGCTGCCCCTGCGAGCGCCCCGTCCCGCGCGGCGGACCGGCCGCGCGCGTCGTCGTCCGGTGGCACCAAGGCGCTCACCGCGTGGCGGCCGTACTGGGCCAGGCGCTTCGGCACCGCCCCCTTCCTGCCCATGAGCCGGGCCGAGATGGACGCGCTGGGCTGGGACTCGTGCGACATCGTGCTGGTGACGGGCGACGCCTACGTGGACCACCCGAGTTTCGGCATGGCCGTCATCGGCCGGGTGCTGGAGGCGCAGGGCTTCCGCGTCGGCATCATCGCCCAGCCCGACTGGCAGTCGGCCGACCCCTTCAAGGCGCTGGGCCGGCCCAACCTGTTCTTCGGCGTCACCGCCGGGAACATGGATTCCATGATCAACCGGTACACCGCCGACCGGAAGATCCGCAGCGACGACGCCTACACGCCCGGCGGCGCTGGCGGCAAGCGGCCGGACCGCGCCTGCCTGGTGTACGCACAGCGCTGCCGCGAGGCCTTCCACGAGGTGCCCATCGTCGTGGGCGGCATCGAGGCCTCGCTGCGCCGCATCGCCCACTACGACTACTGGCAGGACAAGGTGCGGCGCTCCCTGCTGGTGGACGCCAAGGCCGACCTGCTGCTGTACGGCAACGCCGAGCGCGCCATCGTCGAGATCGCCCACCGCCTGGCCGCGCGCGAGCCGGTGGACCGCCTGACCGACATCCGCGGCACCGCCTTCGTGCGCCGCCCCGGCGACCCCGGCGCCCAGGGCTGGTTCGAGCTCGATTCCACCGAGGTGGACCGGCCCGGCCGCATCGACGCCCACATCAACCCGTATGGCTGGGAGGCCGACGGCCAGGAATGCGCGAGGTCGGAATCGGCAGCCGTTCGCCCCGAGCCTGCCGACGGGCACTCCACCGCCTCCCCCGCTGCCCCCGCCCCGACCGCCCTCGCCGTCGTGGCCATGCCCACGCCCACGCGCCGGCCGGCCGAGGGCCGCATCGCCCTGCCGCCGCGCGAGCGCACCGTGATCCGCCTGCCCAGCTTCGAGCAGGTGCGCAGCGACCCCGTGCTCTACGCCCACGCCAACCGCGTGCTGCACCTGGAGACCAACCCGGGCAATGCCCGCGCGCTGGTGCAGCGGCACGGCGAGGGCAAGACGGCGCGCGAGGTGTGGATCAACCCGCCGCCCATCCCGCTGACCACGGCCGAGATGGACCACGTGTTCGACCTGCCCTACGCACGCGCGCCCCACCCGGCCTACGCCGACGAGCGCGGCAGGCACGACGCCGCCACCAAGATCCCGGCGTGGGAGATGATCCGCTTCAGCGTGAACATCATGCGTGGCTGCTTCGGCGGCTGCACCTTCTGCTCCATCACCGAGCACGAGGGCCGCATCATCCAGAGCCGCTCGGAGGACTCGATCATCCGCGAGATCGAGGACATGCGCGACAAGGTGAAGGGCTTCACCGGCGTGGTCAGCGACCTGGGGGGCCCCACCGCCAACATGTACCGCCTGGCCTGCAAGAGCCGCGAGATCGAGGCGGCCTGCCGCAAGCCCAGCTGCGTCTACCCCGGCATCTGCCCCAACCTGGGCACCGACCACGGCCCGCTGGTCAAGCTGTACCGGCGTGCGCGCGCCCTGCCCGGGGTGAAGAAGATCCTCATCGGCTCCGGGCTGCGCTACGACCTGGCGGTGCAGTCGCCCGAGTACGTGAAGGAGCTCGTCACCCACCACGTGGGCGGCTACCTCAAGATCGCGCCGGAGCACACCGAGTCGGGCCCGCTGTCGAAGATGATGAAGCCCGGCATCGGCACCTACGACCGCTTCAAGGCCATGTTCGAGCAGTTCAGCGCCGAGGCCGGCAAGCAGCAGTTCCTCATCCCGTACTTCATCGCCGCGCACCCCGGCACGACCGACGAGGACATGATGAACCTGGCGCTCTGGCTCAAGCGCAACGGCTTTCGCGCCGACCAGGTGCAGACCTTCTACCCCAGCCCCATGGCCACCGCCACGGCCATGTACCACACGGGCCTGAACCCGCTGAAGGGCATCCACCGCGACCCGGCGCGGGGCGCCGAGAAGGTGGACGTCGTGCGCGGCGAGCGCCGGCGCCGGCTGCACAAGGCCTTCCTGCGCTACCACGACCCGGCCAACTGGCCGCTGCTGCGCGAGGCGCTGCAGGAGATGGGCCGGGCCGACCTCATCGGCAACGGCAAGCACCAGCTCATCCCCACCTGGCAGCCGGCCGCCACCGGCGGCTACTGCAGCCCGCGCCGCGCCAATTCCACCCCCGCACCGGGTGCCAAGGCCACCGCGGCCGCCCCGGCCGCGCCGAAGAAGGGCCAGTTGCTCACCCAGCACACCGGCCTGCCGCCGCGCGAGACGGGCAAGCGCCCGGCCGGTGCGCCAGGCCCCCGTGGCAAGGCGCCGGCCCCGGCCGGCGCACGCAAGCCGCGCGGCCGATGACGGCGCGCTGACCGCCTTCGCAGGCGTCAGTTGCGCAGCCCGAACACCACCTGCACCAGCCCGGGCCCGTCCGGGTGGGGGCGGGTGCGGGCGCCCAGGCCCTGGGTGAGCACCAGCATGCGCCGGTTGTCGGGCAGCACGTCGCCCACCAGGGCGGCGAAGCCGCTGGCGCGGGCGTGGCGGGCCAGGCGGGACATCAGCGCGCGGCCCAGTCCCAGGCTCTGCCAGGCATCGTCCACCGCCACGGCGAACTCGGCCTCCGGCGCGTCGGCCGGCGTGCCGTCCACCCGCACGTAGCGCGCATCGGCCACGATGACGGGGTCGTCCTGCGGGCCGGCGCGCTCGTCCAGCACCTGGGCCACCACGGCCAGGTGGTCCCGGTAGTCGATGTGCGTCATGTGGCGCAGCGTGGCCTCGCTCAGCGCGCGCAGCGCCACGTGGAAGCGGCGGTGGCGACTGGCCAGCGACAGGCCCGAGACGAACCGCTGCACCGCCGGGCCGTCCTGCGGCAGCACCGGGCGGACCACCACCGCGCGCTGACCGGGCAGGTTGAGCCGGTCGATCAGGCCGGCGGGGTAGCGGTGGATGTGGAAGGTGTCCGGCCGGGCGGCCGCCACGTCGTTCGGGGCCGTCATGCCGTCACTCCCTCCTGGCTGTGCAGGCCGGCCCGCACGCACAGCGTGGCCTCGCGGCGCAGCGCACCGGCCACGGCGCCGGTGCCGGGGGCCAGCCACATGGATTCGCCGGGGGCCAGCAGCAGGTCACGGCGGTCGTGGTCCAGCGTGACCCACACGGTGCCGCGGGCCGCCGCCAGGCGGGTGGCCTCGTCGGCCTGGATGCGGGCGCTCTGGCCGGGGCGCAGGTGGCGCAGGGCGGTGCAGTGGGTGGACACGGGGGAGCTCCTCGGGTGAAGGGTGAGGTGGCCTGCCATGCCTCGTGGGCATGGCAGCCGGCGGGTGTCGGGACCGTGACAGGGCCGTGATCCGCCGCTTGCGGCGCTGCCCGACCGGTGCCACTATCCGCCGCCGCCCCGTCGCCGACAAACGATGGTTTGGAACATCTCGCATTCCACCAGCGCATGCCAACCCCCACCCCTGCCGACCGCCTGCCACCGTTGGACCTGCTGGCCACCTTCGAGGCGGCCGCGCGTCACCTGAGCTTCACGCGGGCCGCGGCCGAGCGTTTCGTCACCCAGTCGGCCATCAGCCGGCAGATGCGGGCGCTGGAGGACGACCTGGGCGTGCCGCTGTTCACCCGCGGCCACCGCAGCCTGGCGCTCACGTCGGACGGCCAGCGCCTCTTCGCGGCCTGCACCGGCGCCCTGGCCGGCCTGCGGGGCGCGGTGCGCGAGATCCGCCACCCGCGCCAGCGCGAGGTGCTGGCGCTCACCACCACGCCCGGCCTGGCGGCCCTGTGGCTGATCCCGCGGCTGACCGGCTTCACGCGCGAGCACCCGGGCATCGACGTGCGGCTGGACGCCACCTTCGAGAACCGCAACCTGGCGGCCGAGGGCTTCGACGTGGCGATCCGCTACGGCAAGCTGGGCACCATGCGCGGCACGCCGCTGTTCGGCGAGGCGCTCATGCCAGTGTGCAGCCCGCGCCTGCTGGCGGCGGGCGACCCGCCGCTGCGCACGCCCGCCGACCTGGCGCGGCATGCGCTGCTGCACATGGCGCTGGAGCAGGAGCCGGGCGGCGCCCCCATCGAGTGGGAGCCCTGGCTCACCGCCATGGGCCTGGCGGGCCTGGAGCCCGTGGCGCGGCTGAGCTTCACCAACTACGCCGAGGCGATCACCGCGGCGGTGGCGGGCCACGGCGTGGCCATGGGCCGGCGCCCGCTGGTGGACGGGCTGCTGGCCAGCGGCCAGCTGGTGGCGCCCTTCGGCACCGAGGCCGAGTCGTTGCGCGGCTACGTGCTGGTGAGCGACCCGGCCGCGGCGCAGCGGCCGGCCGTGCGGGCGCTGGTGCAGTGGCTGGTGGCGCAGGCGAGGCCGGCGGCCGCCACGGGGCCCGGCCCCTCCGCCTGAGCGCGTGCCGCGCGCCTCAGGCAGGCCCCGGGCCGGCGTCGCCCTGACGCAGTTGCAGCGTGAGCAGCACGGCCGAATCGGCGCGGGCGCGCAGCCCGTGCCGTTGCCCGGCGGGCAGCACCACCAGCTGGCCCGGTGCGAGGCGGCGGCTGCCGCTGGGCAGCGTGACCTCCACGTCGCCCTCGAGGCAGTGGATGCAGCACTCGTGCGCCACGTGGTGGTCGGGCATGTCGTGGCGGGCCGGCAGCACCAGGTGCAGCAGCTGCATCTGTTCGGTCTTGATCAGGCTGGTGCTGAAGGCGTCCACCAGCGCATCGCCGAGCGGCTGCACGCTGATGATGTCCATGAGCTGGGCGTGGGGCAGGGCCATGGCGGTCTCGCGGTGGGGTGGGGTGCGTGGATGGGCAGCGCGGGCTCAGACGGGCTGGCAGGCCGCCGGATCCATCGGCGCCTCACCATGCGGCGCGGCACGGAAGGCCGGCAGGTGCTCGGCCTGGTCGCACCAGGCGCCCAGCGCCGGGAAGGCGGCCGCGTCCAGCGACTGGGGCAGCGCCTGCTGCACGAAGGTCCACACCACGGCCGTGGTGATGCCGGCCTGGTCGATGTGGGCGCTGTCGAACGGATGCCGGCCCACGGCGTCGTCCAGCAGCCGGGCAGCCGCATGCATCTGCATGGCCACGCGGTCGAGCCAGGGTTCGTGCTGCTTCTCGGGCGGGCGCAGGCCGCGCTCGTAGACGATCTGCACCGCCTTCTCGCCCAACGCCAGCGCCAGGCCGATGCGGTGCAGCGCGTGCTGGCGCTCGGGCAGGCGCGGCGGCATCAGACGCCGCTCGGGCGCCGCCAGCGCCTCGGCGTAATCCAGGATGAGGCTCGAATCCATCAGGATCTCGCCATCGTCGCACACCAGTGTGGGCGCCTTGATCACGGGGTTGATGGCGCTGAAATCCTTCATGCCACGGAAGACCGACACGCTGCGGTGCTCGAAGGGCAGCCCCATGAGCTGCAACGAGATGGCCACGCGCCGCACATAGGGCGAATCCAGCATGCCGATCAGTTTCATGTCTAGCTCCTCGGAGTGGATGGGGTGGCAGACGCCGGCAACGCTGCCGGCAGCGGGGCGGCGGGCGGCGCACAGTGGCGCGCCTGGCCCAACCCCTTGAGGTAGGCGCGTCGCACCGCCCCCGCGGCGATGGCGGCAGCCACCTCGCGCGAGTGGCGCTCGGCGCCGGTGAGCTTGCGCACCCAGCTGCGAAACGGAATGAGCCCCTCGGCCGCGCTCTTCAGCGCCCCGGCGGCCGCGCCGCCGAGCTCCTGCGCCCCGCGCTCCAGCAGGCTGGGGTCGGCTTCGGTGGAGGGGCGATCCAGGTCGGGGCCCAGGGCGTCGTCCAGGGCGAGCACCTCCTGCGCGAGCCCGTCGCAGCCCGGCGGCACGGGGGCGTAGGGCGCCCGGCGCGCCGCCTGGAGCACGGGCGGCACGGATGTCTGCATCAGGTTCAGGTCGGCCAGGGGCGAGGTGACGGCGCGTGTGACGGCCTGCTCGGCCGCTGCGGCCCGGGGAGCGGCCGCGCCGTCGCCCACCGCAGCGTCGCCCACCGCCACGGCGCGGGCGGCCGCCTCGTTCGGCGGGGCCCCCTCGTCGGGGCGCGGCGCGGGCGGCGTCGAGGCGCAGCCTGCGCACAGCAAGGTGGCGGAAGTCAGCATGGCGAGTACGCGTGTCATCGCAGGGAAGGCATCTGGCATGCCCGGGTGGAACACGGGTCGATCATCCGCTGCACGGCAGCCGCGTCAAGCCGCCGCGTCAAGGTGGGGGGTCAGCCCGCCGCCAACGCCACCACGCCCGCGGCCATGAGGGCCGCGCCGGCCAGCCGCCAGCCGCGGTCCGCCTCGCCCAGCAGCCGGCCGCCGATGAGCGCCGCGAAGAGCATGGAGACCTCCCGCGCGGGCGCCACATGCGACAGCGGCGCCTGCTGCGCGGCATACAGCACCAGCACATAGGCCAGCGGGCTGATCACCGCCATGAGCACCGCATGGCGCCACTGCGTCGCCCAGGCGGCGCGCCAGCCGTCCCGGTCGCGCCACACGGCCGGCAGCATGAAGGGGATGCGCGCCGCATTGCCCAGGTAGTCGATGAGGATGGGCGACATCAGCAGCACCTTCACCGCGTAGCCGTCGATCAGCGTATAGCCTGCGATGAGCACGCCGGTGAGCGCCCCCCAGGCGATGCCGGCGCGCACACGGGCGCGCTGATGGGGGTCATGCCCGCCATCGTGCGCCTTGCGCCACAGCGACGGCCCGCCCGCGATCAGCCAGATGCCGCCGACGATGCCGGCCAGGCCGGCCAGGCCCACCGCGGTGGGCCACTCCGACAGCAGCAGCATCGCGCCCACCGCGCTGAGCAGCGGCCCCGTGCCGCGTGCGACGGGGTACACCACGGTGAGATCCGATTCGCGGTAGCCCTTGAGCAGCACGTTGAAGTACACCAGGTGCACCAGCGCGCTGGCCAGGATGAAGCCCCACTCGGTCAGGCCCCAGTGCGGCACATCCTGCCATGCCAGCCACAGGCCCAGCGGGGCCCACAGCAGCACGATGAGCACCGCGCCCATGAGCACGAAGTGGTGGTTGCCGCCCGCCTTCTTGGCGGCCACGTTCCAGGCCGCATGCAACAGGGCAGCCAGCAGCACGAGGCCGAGCGCAGTCCATGACATGCGGCGGCATTGTGCCCACCGCCGCGTGGTGTTCAGCCGGGCAGCAGCGTCAGCGAGAAGACGGCACCGGCACTGCGCGGCGCCTCGCCATCGAAGGTGCCGTGGAGCCGCCCATCGCTGCCCTGCGACAGGCCGCTCTTGTAGACCTACTGGTCATGCGCGGCGAAGGCGTGCACCGGCTGCATGCCGCCACTGGGGCTGTAGCGGTAGATGCTGCCGCTGCCCTCACGGCTGCCGATCCGGGTGACGCCATAGATGCTGCCGTCCGAGGTGGCCACCAAGGCGCCCTCCGGCCCCTTGCCGACGCGCGGCTGCTCGCCTGAGAAGCTGTGCAGCTGGGTGTAGACGCCATCCAGCGTGATGCGGTAAAGCAGGCCGGTACCCCATCGCCCGCTGGCGAAGCAGGTGCCGTACAAGGCGCCATCGGCGCCCTGCACGAGGGCAGAGGTCGGGACGTCGCCCTGCGCGCCGCCGGCGAAGTGATGGACCACGGCGAAGCTGCCGTCCAGGCCAAGCCGGAAGACGATGCCGTCATCCGCCGTGCCTCCAAAGGGCGTGACGCCCCACAGCCCGCCGTCGCTGGCCTGGACCAGCTCGGTGCCGATGCGCGCACCGTCGCCGGGGCCGCGGCGGAACACGTGCATGTCCGTGACCTCCCCGTCCGGCGCGACCCGGTAGACGGTGCCGTTGCCGCCCACGCCACCGTAGCCGGTGGTGCCATAGAAGTGGCCGTCCGAGGCGAGGATGAGGCCGGCCTCGGGGTTGGTGCCGGTGGCCGAGCCCTCACCGAACCGGTGGACCGTGCTGAAGCGCCCGCCGCGCCGGTAGCGGAAGAGGGTTCCCTTGCCCACGGAGCCGTTGCCCTGGTCGATGCCGCCGCCGAAGACCGTGCCCCACAGGTCGCCATCGGGCCCCTGCACCAGGCGGTGCCCGGGCGTCGCGCTCACATAGTCGCCGAATCCGCCCTTCGTGCCCTTGAAGCTGTGCATCGTGCGGATGCGCCCCTGCGGCGTCATCGCGTAGATGGTGCCGAAGCCCAGCTCGCCGCCTTCATTGGTGGTGCCCCACAGCAGCCCGTCGGCCATCTGCACCGGGGGCGACATGGGCGACGCGCCGCCGGCGTCGGGCGAGGCATGGTCGAACGTGTGCAAGGTGCGGTAGACCGCGGGCCGCTTGTCGGCCGGGCGGGGCAGGGCGGCGGCCCAGGGCGCCGCCCCGGCGAGGGCGGCGCCGGCGGCGCCCTGCAGCAGACGGCGCCGGGTGTCGGATGCGAGGGTGTGGGCCATGGCAGGTGCAAGGTGGCGTGAAGAGGATGGCGATGCTAACGACGCGGATGGGCCGGCGCCATGCCCACCCCGCGCGGCGCAGGCCGCTAGCATGCCGGCATGAACCCCATCCTCGTGAACGTGCGGCGCGGCGGCCAGGTCGAATCCTTCCATCGCGGCGCGCTGGCCATCGTGGACGCCGATGGCGCCGTGCACACCGCCCTCGGCGACATCGACCGGCCCGTGTTCCCGCGCTCGGCCGTGAAGGGCCTGCAGGCGCTGCCGCTGGTGGCCAGTGGCGCCGCCGAGGCTTTCGGGCTGGATGACGAGGCGCTGGCCCTGGCCTGCGCCTCGCACAACGGCGAGCCGGCCCACGCCGCGACCGCCGCGCGCATGCTGCGGGCCGCCGGGCTGGGGCCCGAGGCGCTGGAATGCGGTGCCCACTGGCCCTACCACGACGTCAGCGGCCGCGCGCTGGCGGCCGCTGGCGCCACGCCCACCGCACTGCACAACAACTGCTCGGGCAAGCACGCCGGCTTCGTCTGCCTGGGCTGCCTGATGGCGGCTGCGCAGGGGCAGGATCCGGCCGCCTTCGTGCACGGCTACGTCCGCCCCGACCACCCCGTGATGCGCGAGGTGGGCGCCGCCCTGCAGGCGGCCACGGGGTGCGACCTGGCGCGATCGCCGGTGGGCACGGACGGCTGCTCCATCCCCACCTTCGCCATCCCGCTGCGCCAGCTGGCGCTGGGCTTCGCGCGCTTCGGCACGGGCCTGGGCCTCTCACCCGCCCATGCACAGGCCGCGGCACGGCTGCGCCGCGCGGTGGCCGCGGCGCCGTTCATGGTGGCCGGCACCGGCCGCTTCGACACGGTGGTGATGGACCACTACCGCGAGCGGGTGTTCTGCAAGGTGGGGGCCGAAGGGGTGTACTGCGCCGCCCTGCCCTCCCACGGCCTGGGCGTGGCCATCAAGATGGACGACGGCAACAACGCGCGTGCCGTGGAGCTGGTGATGGCCGCGGCGCTGCACGCGCTGGAGAAAAAAAACGAGGCCGACGAGACGCTGCTCGCCGGCCTGGCGCCCGTGCGCCTGAACAACTGGAACGGGATCGAGGTGGGGCAGATCCAGCCCGCGCCGGCGCTCACCGACGCGCTGCCCCGCGGCTGAGGGAACGGAAAGCGGGGCCCGGGCTCAGCGGGCCGTCACGGGGGCGGCATCCACCCGCAGGGTGAGCGACGCGCCGCTGCCGGCCGTCTGCCACTGGCCCTGCGAGGTGGTGGTGGTGACCATGCTGCCCTTCTTGGCAAAGGTCCACACCGGGTCCACGAACGGCGGTGACATCGACTCGGCCACCACCCAGTAGTTCCGGCCGGCCTGCAGCAGCGGGCCGCTGCGGGTGTCGAAGCGCTGCTCCACCGGGTTCCAGCCCAGCGTCTGCACGCGGCTGTCCCACTGCTCCAGCACCACGCCGCTGGGTTTCGTCTCGCTGCCGCCCTCGTCGAGCGCATCGGTCTGCAGCGTCACGCGGATGCGCTTGCGCATGGTGTCGCTGTTGTTCATGAGCCAGAGGCCGATGCGGGCCAGCCGCATGTCGCTGCCGGCGGCCACGGTGAAGCGGGCGCCCACCGCCTGCTCGGCGAACACGTCGAAGCCATTGGTGCCGAACAGGCCGCCCGGGCCGGCGGTGTCGACGATGGGCTGGGTCTTGGTCCAGCCGGTGGTCTGGACGCTGTCGGCAGCGAAGGCAGGGGCACCAGCGGCCAGCAGGCCGGCCGCCGCCAGGGCGCTGATGAGCAGCAGGGATGGAATGCGCAGGTTCATGGTCGGGCTCTCCTGGAATCCTGAAATGGGGTGCGACGCATCCTAGTGAAGCCGACTGTGGCAAGCTTGATCGGATCCTGACGAACCCACCCCCATGCCCCCTGCCCCCACGGCACCGCGCCGCCTGACCCTGGACGACGCCGGATTTCCGCTGGCCGAGGGCCAGCCCCTGGAACTGCCGCCCAAGGAGCGCGCCGTGCTGGCGCTGCTGCTGCGTCGCCACCCCTCGGTGGTGAGCAAGCATGATTTCGCGGCCGCGGCCTGGGGCGGCGACATGTCCGACGAGAGCCTGGCGCGCTGCATCAGCCGCCTGCGCCGGGCCCTGGGCCCGCTGGGCTGGCAGGTGGCCTCGGTGTATGGCACGGGCTATCGGCTGGACGCCATGGCGCCCGTCGCGGCCGACTCGCCGCCGGGCACGTCGGCCGCCCACCCGCGCCTGGCCCCTGCCACGCAGGCCCGCCCGGCCACCGTGGACGCCTACCTGCATGCCCGGCAGCTGGCGCAGCAGCGCACCCCCGTGGCGGTGGCCCGCGCCATCGGCCTGCTGCGGGCGCTGGTCGACCAGGAGCCCGGCTACACGCCGGCCAGCGTGGCACTGGCCGATGCCCTGGGGGCGGCCATCGGCTGGGGCCAGCTGCCCACGGGGCCGGCGGTGGACGAGGGACTCGGCGTGCTGGACCGCGCCGCCGCCATCGACCCCGACACGCCCGGCCTGCACAGCGCGCGCGGCTCGCTGCTGGACGTGGCCTGGCGTTTCGACGAGGCCGCCGCCGCCCATGCGCGCGCCCTGGCGCGCGGGCCGCACGACCCGGACACCCTGCTCATGCACGCCCGCCACCTGCTGATGCGCGGCGAGGCCGAGCACGCCGTGCGCCAACTGCGCGCGGCGCTCGCCCTGTCGCCGCACACGCCGCTGCTGCGCATGACGCTGGCGCGCGCGCTGGTGCAGGCCGGCCGGGGCGCCGAGGCGGTGGCCGAGGCCGATGCCGCGCGAGACGACCACCCCGGCCAGCTGCTGCTGGCGGCCTTCTCCTTGGCGATACGTGCCATGGCGGCACCTGGGCCGGAGCTGGAGGCCCCCGCCTGGCGCCTGGCCGACGGCGCGGACACGCCGCCCTTCGTGTGGACGGTGTTGTCCTTCGTGCTGGCCCGGCTCGACCGGCGGGACGCGGCGCTGGACATCATCGACGCCGCGCTGATCTGCTCGCGCACCAGCAGCGGCGAGGCCACGCTCTACGCCGCGCCTCTCGCCTGCCTGGGCGACACCGACCGCGCGGCCGCCTTGCTGCAGCAGGCGGCCGACGACGGCTGCGGCATGCTGGCCATGGTGCTGCGCGATCCGGCCCATGCTGGCTGGCTGCCGGGCCACCCGGTGGGCCGCGCGTTGCTGATGCGCGTGTTCGGCGCCCCGGCCGGCTGAGCCGGCTCAGGCGTGCGGCTCGCGGGTGCGGAAGATCTGCACCGCGCGCACCAGCGTATCGGCCCGCCCGTGCAGCGACACGCAGGCGGCCGAGGTCTGCTCGGCGAGCGCGGCGTTGTGCTGGGTGGCCTGCTCGATGCCGTTGACCGACGCGTTGACCTCGCCCACGCCCTGGTGCTGCTCGGCCGTCGCACGCGAGATCTCGCGCACCAGGCGGCCCACGTCCTCCACGGAACGCACCACGTCGCGGATCACCTCGGCCGCTGAGCTGACCCGCTCGACGCCGGTGTGGATGCTCTGCACGGCGTCGGTGATCAGCCCCTTGATCTCGTGGGCAGAGCTGCCCGACTGGTGGGCCAGCGTGCGCACATCGGCCGCCACCACGGCGAAGCCGCGGCCCTGGTCGCCCGCCCGCGCGGCCTCGACCGCCGCGTTGAGCGAGAGGATGTTGGTCTGGAAGGCAATGCGTTCGATCACCTGGATCACCTCGGCGACGCGGCGGCTGGATCCCTCGATGGCCTGCATGGCCGCCACGAGCGCCTGTACCTCGTCGCCGCCGCGCGTGGCGACACGGCAGGCCTGCTGCGCCGTGGACTCGACCTGCGCGGCCGTGGCGGCCGTGCTCTGCACCGCCTGGTGGATCTGCTCCATGGCGCTGGCGGTGCGCTGCACGCTGGCGGACTGGGCCTCGGTGCGATGCGACAGGTCCACGCTGCCGGCGGCGATATCGCCCGCGGCGCGCTTGACGCCACGCACCTCGTGCCGCACGTCGTCCACGATGGCCTGCATGTTCAGGTTCACCAGCCAGATCAGGCGCATCAGCTGCCCGAGCGGATGGCGGTTGTCGAAGCGCACCTGACCGCCCAGGTTGCAGCCGGCGATCTGAGCCGCCAGGGCGGCGCACGCGTCCACGCGTCGGGTGACGGAGTGGTGGAACCACGCCAGCAGAGCCACCGCGCCCGTGGCCAGCACGCCACCCGTGGCCCAGCCGTTCGCCGAACCGGCCACGCCACTGGCCGCCACCGCCGCCGCCATGGCGCCCACCGCGGTCAGCGCCACGGCCAGGCGGTGGGTGAGCGACAGGCGGAACAGGCGGTAGGGCCAGTCGGCCAGGCCCACCTTGCGCACGCCGCCCGCATGCAGCCGCAGTGCAGGCGACTGCTCGCGCACCGCCAGGCGGCCGTACAGCGCCTCGGCCTCGCGCACCTCGTCGCGGGTGGGGCGCGTGCGCACCGACATGTAGCCCACCGGCTTGCCGTCGCGCATCACGGGGGTCACGTTGGCGCGCACCCAGTAGTGGTCGCCGTTCTTGCAGCGGTTCTTCACCACGGCCGACCACGGGCGGCCCCGGCCCACCGTGGCCCACAGGTCGCGGAAGGCCTCGGCCGGCATGTCAGGGTGCCGCACGATGCTGTGCGGCTGGCCCAGCAGCTCGTCCAGCGCGAAACCGCTGACCTCGATGAAATCAGCGTTGCAGTGCGTGATGCGCCCCTGCGCATCGGTGGTGGAGACCAAGGTCTGGCCATCGCGGAGCGCGCGCTCGCGCTGGGTGACCGGGAGATTGACCCTCATAAGAAGTACTACAGATGCCGCTTTGTTGTGATGGCCGCATCTTCGGCACGGGCGCGCTCGCCCATCGGGTCAATAACAAATCGCGTGACCTATCTCAAGACGCCACTCGATAGCGAATAAATGCGACCGATCCTGTGCTTGGCGCGGCACTCAGGCGGGGATCCACAGGGCCGGCAGGTCCGGCAGCGCGCGGAACACGGCCGACAGCGCCCCCCCGGTGACCAGCGCGGTCGCGCGCTCGATGTCCGGCGCCAGGTAGCGGTCGGTGGGGATGCTGGGCACGCGCGTGCGCAACAGGGCATGCGCCTGCTCCAGCGCCGGGGAGCTGGCCAGCGGGCGCAGGAACTCGATCCCCTGGGCCGCAGCCAGCAGCTCGATGCCCAGGATGTGCGCGACGTTCTGGATCATGGGCTGCAGGCGCCGCGCCGCGAAGGTGGCCATGGAGACATGGTCCTCCTGGTTGGCGCTGGTGGGCAGGCTGTCCACGCTGGCCGGGTGGGCCAGGCTCTTGTTCTCGCTGGCCAGGGCGGCGGCCGTCACATGGGCGATCATGAAACCGCTGTTCAGGCCGGCGTTCTCGGTGAGGAAGGGCGGCAGGCGCGAGACGCTCGCGTCGATGAGCATGGCGATGCGGCGCTCGGCGATGGCGCCCACCTCCGCGATGGCCACCGCCATGGCGTCGGCCGCCAGGGCCACGGGCTCGGCGTGGAAGTTGCCGCCGGAAATCATGGAGCCGTCGGCCGCGAACACCAGCGGGTTGTCGGTGACGGCGTTGGCCTCGCGCACCAGCACCAGCGCGGCATGGCGCAGCTGGTCCAGGCAGGCGCCCACCACCTGCGGCTGGCAGCGCAGGCAGTACGGGTCCTGCACCCGGTCGTCGCCGTCCAGCATCTGGCTATGCCAGGGCTGGGAATCCCCCCCGGGGGGCGACCGGCGCGCAGCGTCGGTCTCGGGGCGCATGTGCACGTGGCTGGCGCGGATGGCGCTGCCGGCCAGCAGCGCGCGGTAGTACTGCGCCACGTCGATCTGGCCCGGCTGGCCGCGCAGGGCGTGGATGCGCGGGTCGAAGGGGCCGTCGCTGCCGCGCGCCGCGTCCACCGTGAGCGCGCCCACCACGAGCGCCGATTCGAGCACCGGCTCGAAGCTGAGGAAGGCGTGCAGTGCCAGCGCCGTGCTGGTCTGCGTGCCGTTGATGAGCGCCAGGCCCTCCTTGGCCTCCAGCGTCAGCGGGGGGATGCCGGCCTCGGCCAGCACATGGGCCGCGGGCACCCGGCGGTCGCCGGCCCACATCTCGCCCTCGCCCAGCAGCGCCAGCGTCATGTGCGACAGCGGCGCCAGGTCGCCCGAGGCGCCCACCGAGCCCTGGCTGGGCACGTAGGGCACCAGCCCGGCGTTGAACACCGCCAGCAGCGTGTCCACCACCACCTGGCGCACGCCCGAGGCGCCGCGCGCCAGGCTGGCCGCCTTCAGCGCGAGCATGAGCCGCACCACCGCCGGCTGCAGCGGCTCGCCCACGCCCACCGAGTGCGAGCGGATGAGGTTGAGCTGCAGCGTGGCCAGGTCGGCGGTGCTGATGCGCTGGTTGGCCAGCTTGCCAAACCCGGTGTTCACGCCGTAGACGGGCAGATCGGACGCGGCGGCGGCCTGCACCACGGCGGCGCTGGCGGCGATGGCGCCGCGTGCGGCGTCGGCGAGCTGCAGGGTGACGCCGCCCGCGTGGATGGCCTGGAGCTGCTCCAGCGTCAGCTGGCCGGGGGTGAGGGTCAGTGCGGTCATGGGTTCCAGGCCTCCGTGGCTATGATCGGACGATGCGTAAACAACTGCTTGCAATCAGGGTGCGCCGCCTCGTGGCGGCGTGTGGGGTGGCCTGCGTGGCCGGCCTGGGCGCCACCGGCGCCGCCGCGGCCGACATCGTCCCCTGGAGCGGCGTCGCCGCGCCGGAGTGGACGGCCCTGTTCGACACCCCCTACGGCACGGCCGACGGCTGGGCCGGCGCCGACGGGCTCTATCCCATCCCGCTGGACGGCGTGGAATCGCTGGGCGCGGGTGCCCGACCCGGGGCACGCACGCTCTGGTGGTTCTCCGACACCTTCGTGGGCGGCACCAACGCCGACGGCAGCCGCATCGGCGGCACCGTGATGGTGAACAACACCACCGCCCTGCAGACGGGCGCGCAGCCGCTGGCCGGCAGCCTGGCGTTCCAGGTGCGGCGCGACGCCAAGGGCGCCGCGCAGTCCATGGTGGTGCCCAAGGGCGTGGACACCTGGTACTGGCCGCAAGACGGCGTGGTGCTCGACGGCCAGGTGCGGCTGTTCGCCTCGCGCATGCAGCGCGGCGACGGCAGCGGCGGCGCCTTCGACTTCGCCCAGGTGGGCGTGGACCTGCTCAGCGCGCCCGCGACGGACGCCGTGCCCTTCCTCGGCGCGTACACCCGCAAGGCCATGCCGCTGTTCGCCAAGGGCGACGGCACGCGGGGCGACATCTACTTCGGCGTGACGGCGATGCCCAATACCGTGGCCGCTGGCGCGCCCCACCCGGACGGCTGGCTGTACGTGTACGGCGTGCGCAGCGACGACCTGAACAAGAAGCTGCTCGTGGCGCGCGTCAAGCCCGGCCAGGTGGCCAACGGCAGCGCCTACCGCTTCTGGAACGGCAGCGAGTGGGTGGCCGACATGCTGCAGTCCGCCCCCATCGCCAACCGCATGGGCGCCGAGCTGAGCGTGACGCCGCTGCCCGACGGCCGCTACCTCGTCACCCACCAGCTCGACACCCTGGGCGCCAAGGTGGTGGTGCGCTACGGCAACTCGCCGGTGGGGCCGTTCGACAAGGCCATCCCGGTGTGGCTGAGCACCGAGAACCAGCTCACCCCCAACACCTTCGTGTACGGCGCGAAGGCGCACGGCCCCATGTCGGCGCCGGGCGAGCTGCTGATCAGCTACCACGTGAACACGAACGACTTCTGGGAGAACTTCCGCGCCGGCGGGTCGGACATCTACCGCCCGCGCTTCGTGCGCGTGCCGCTGCCGCAGTAAGCCCCGCACCTGCGCCGCCCGCCGTCGCCTGCCCACCCGTCCGCCTCAGCGCACCATGGGCAGCTTGAGCCCGTGGCGCTGGGCGCAGGCCAGCGCGGTCTCGTAGCCGGCGTCGGCGTGGCGCATCACGCCGGTGGCCGGGTCGTTCCACAGCACGCGCTCGATGCGGCGGGCCGCCGCGTCGGTGCCGTCGCAGACGATCACCACCCCGGCGTGCTGGGAGTAGCCCATGCCCACCCCGCCGCCGTGGTGCAGGCTCACCCAGGTGGCGCCGCCGGCGGTGTTGAGCAGCGCGTTGAGCAGCGGCCAGTCGGACACCGCGTCGGAGCCGTCCTTCATGGCCTCGGTCTCGCGGTTGGGCGAGGCCACCGAGCCGGAATCCAGGTGGTCGCGGCCGATGACGATGGGCGCCTTCAGTTCCCCCGACTTCACCATCTCGTTGAACGCCAGGCCGGCGCGGTGGCGCTCGCCCAGGCCGATCCAGCAGATGCGCGCCGGCAGGCCCTGGAACGCGATGCGCTCGCCGGCCATGTCCAGCCACTGGTGCAGGTGCGCATCGTCCGGGAACAGCTCCTTCATCTTGGCGTCGGTCTTGCGGATGTCCTCCGGGTCACCCGACAGCGCCACCCAGCGGAACGGCCCCTTGCCCTCGCAGAACAGCGGGCGGATGTAGGCCGGCACGAAGCCGGGGAAGTCGAAGGCGTTCTTCACGCCCGCGTCCAGCGCCACCTGGCGGATGTTGTTGCCGTAGTCCACGGTGGGGATGCCCATGGCGTGGAAATCGAGCATGGCCTGCACGTGCACCGCGCAGCCCCGGGCCGCGGCGGCCCGCAGCCCCGCATGCTGGCTGTCGTCGGCCTGCGCGGCCTGCCACTGCGCCACCGTCCAGCCGGGCGGCAGGTAGCCGTGCACCAGGTCGTGGGCGGAGGTCTGGTCAGTCACCAGGTCGGGCTTCGGGCCGCCGGCGCGTGCGCGGCGCACCAGCTCGGGCAGGATCTCGGCCGCGTTGCCCAGCAGCGCGACGCTCACCGCGCGCCCCTCGGCGGTGTAGCGGGCCAGGCGGGCGAGCGCGTCGTCGAGGTCGGCGGCCTGCTCGTCCACATAGCGGCTGCGCAGGCGGAAGTCGATGCGGCTTTGCTGGCACTCGATGTTCAGCGACGAGAAGCCGGCGAAGCTGGCCGCCAGCGGCTGCGCGCCGCCCATGCCGCCCAGGCCCGCGGTAAGGATCCACTTGCCGGCCGCCTGCCCGCCGAAGTGCTGGCGCGCGGCTTCGGCGAAGGTCTCGTACGTGCCCTGCACGATGCCCTGGCTGCCGATGTAGATCCAGGAGCCGGCCGTCATCTGGCCGTACATCATCAGGCCCTGGCGGTCGAGCGCGTGGAAGTGCTCCCAGGTGGCCCACTTGGGCACCAGGTTGGAGTTGGCCAGCAGCACGCGCGGCGCGTCCACTTGGGTGCGGAACACGCCCACCGGCTTGCCGCTCTGCACCAGCAGGGTCTCGTCCTCGCCCAGCTCGCGCAGCGCGGCCAGGATGGCGTCGAACGCGGCCCAGTCGCGCGCGGCCTTGCCGATGCCACCATAGACCACGAGCGCGTCCGGGTTCTCGGCCACCGCCGGGTCCAGGTTGTTCTGGATCATCCGGTAGGCCGCCTCGGCCAGCCAGTGGCGGCAGTGCAGCGTGGTGCCCGTGGGCGCCTTCACCGGGCGGGGGCCATGGGTGGCAGAACCAGTCAGCGGGGCGTTCATGCGGGGATCCTCCAGTCGCGGTGGGGGCGGATCCTACTTGTCTAGACAGGTACAGGCAAGTAGCATCTTTGCCCATGTCGACGTCCCCGCCCCGGCTGGCGCCCTATGCGCAGGTCAAGCAGTACCTCAAGCAGCGCCTGGCCACGGGCGACTGGCCGCCCGGCCAGCTCATGCCGTCCGAGGCCGAGCTGGTGGCGCAGTTCGGCGTCAGCCGCATGACGGTGAACCGGGCCCTGCGCGAGCTGCAGGCCGAGGGCCTGGTGGACCGGGTGCAGGGCGTGGGCACCTTCGCGGCCGCGCTGCACAAGGTGTCGTCCACCCTCACCCTGCGCGACCTGCACGAGGAGATCGCCGAGCGCGGCCACCGGCACGAGGCCAGCGTGGTGGTGCAGGAGCAGGTGGCCGCCAGCGAGGCGCTCGCCGCGCAGCTGGGCGTGGCGTCGGGGTCGCCGGTCTTCCACACGCTGATCGTGCACCGCGAGAACGGCGTGCCGCTGCAGTGCGAGGACCGCTACGTGAACCCGGCCTGCGCGCCCGGCTACCTGGCGCAGGACTTCTCCCGCACCACGCCCACGCATTACCTGTTCCAGGCCACCGCCCTGTGGCGGGCGCAGTACGCCATCGAGGCGGGCCGTCCCACGGCGGAGGAGGCGCGGCTGCTGGCCATCGCACCGGACGAGCCCTGCCTGATCATCGTGCGCCGCACCTTCAGCACCGAGGCGGCCATCACCCTCGCGCGCCTGGTGCACCCGGGCAGCCGCTACGGCATCGAGGGGCAGTTCACCCCATGAGCCCCGCCCCGGCCATCCACCTCGTCCACCTCGACGAGGTGCTCGCGCAGCCCTGGCGCAACGGCGGCGGCGTGACGCGCGAGCTGCTGGCCTGGTCGCCCGACGGCGCAGGTGCCGAGTGGGCGCTGCGCGTCAGCGTGGCGGACATCGACCGCGACGGGCCGTTCTCCGCTTTCCCCGGCATCGACCGCCATTTCGCCGTGCTCGAGGGTGCCGGGGTGGTGCTGGGTGAGGCGGGCGGCGAGCGGCTGCTGACTGCCGCGGATGCCCCGTGGTCGTTCGACGGCGAGGCCGCACCGGCCTGCCGGCTGCGGCACGGCCCCACCCGCGACCTGAACCTCATGGTGCGGCGTGCCGGCGGGCGCGGCACCCTGGTGCCCGTGGCCGGGCAGGGCCTGGCGCTGGCGGCGGGCCCCGCGTGGCGCGCCGTCTATGCCCGGCAGGCGCTCGTCCTGCGACGGGCCGGTGACGAAGCGCCCTTCGCGCTGCCCGCCCATGCCCTGGCCTGGAGCGCGCACGACGACACCGCATGGCACCTGGCGCCCGCCTCGGCCGGCGAGGCGCCCCCGCCGGTGGGCGCCCCGGCGGGCCTGGCGCTGGCGTGGTGGCCCACCGCGCACGCTGCCCCTGATCTGCCGCCCCCTGACCGGAGCACCGCATGACCGATCTCTCGCCCGCCTGGCGCCGCTGGCGCGGTGGCCGCCTCGCCACCCTGTCCGACGCCCCGGGCACCCCCGCCTATGGCTGGATCCCGGACGGCGAGATCCTCACCCACGGCGACCGCATCGCATGGGTGGGCCCGGCCGACGAGGCCGACGCGGCCTGCCGCGCGCTGCTGCCACCGCACGCGCCCTGCGACACGCAGGACCTGTACGGCGCGCTGGTCACACCCGGCCTCATCGACGCGCACACCCACCTCGTCTACGCGGGCTCGCGGGCGCACGAGTTCGAGCTGCGCCTGCAGGGCGCCAGCTACGAGGACATCGCCCGCGCGGGCGGCGGCATCCGCTCCACGGTGGCGGCCACGCGGGCGGCCAGCGAGGACACGCTGTTCGCGCTGGCCGCGGCCCGGGCGCGGCAGCTCATGGCGGAGGGCGTCACCACGGTGGAGGTGAAGTCGGGCTACGGGCTGTCGGCCGACGACGAAGCCCGCTGCCTGCGCGTGGCGCGGCGGCTGGCGCGCGAGCTGCCGCTCACCGTGCGCACCACCTCGCTGGCCGCGCACGCGCTGCCGCCTGAGTACGAAGGCCGCGCCGACGACTACATCGACGCCGTGTGCCGCTGGCTGCCGGCCTGGCATGCCGAGGGCCTGGTGGACGCGGTGGACGCGTTCTGCGAACGCATCGCCTTCAGCCCCGCCCAGACCGAGCGGGTGTTCCAGGCCGCGCGCGCACTCGGCTTGCCCGTGAAGCTGCATGCCGAGCAGCTCAGCGACAGCGGTGGCGCGGCGCTCGCGGCCCGCCATGGCGCGCTCAGCTGCGACCACCTCGAACACCTCTCGGACGACGGCATCGCGGCGATGGCCCGGGCCGGCACCGTGGCGCTGCTGCTGCCGGGCGCCTACTATTTCCTGCGTGACTCCACCCTGCCGCCGGTGGCTGCCCTGCGGCGCGCCGGCGTGCCCATGGCCATCGCCACCGACCACAACCCCGGCTCCTCGCCCACGCTGTCGCTGCCGCTGATGCTCAACATGGCCTGCACGCTGTTCCGCCTGACGCCCGAGGAGGCCCTGGCCGGGCCCACGCGCCACGCCGCCCGCGCGCTGGGCCTGCACGCCAGCCATGGCCAGCTGCGCGCCGGCCACGTGGCCGACTTCGCCCTGTGGGACGCCGCCCACCCGCGTGAGCTGGCCTACCGCTTCGGCGAGCGCCTGTGCCGCGGGGTGGTGCGCGCCGGTGAGCCGGTGGGCGCCAACGCCTCATCCTGAAAGGCCCCATGGAAGCCCCCGTCTACACGCTGAAGCGCGGCACCCGCCCGCTGCTGGTGAGCGTGCCGCACGCCGGCCGCGACATCCCCGCCTGGCTGGCACCGCGCCTGACCGAGCGCGCCCTCGCGGTGGAGGACACCGACTGGCACCTCGACGCGCTGTACGCCTTCGCCCACGAGGAGCTCGGCGCCAGCCTGCTGGTGCCGCGCTGCTCGCGCTACGTGGTGGACCTGAACCGCCCGCCCGACGACACGCCCATGTACGCCGGCGCCAACAACACCGAGCTGTGCCCCACGCGCCACTTCACCGGCGACGCGCTGTACCGCCCCGGCATGGCGCCCACGCCGGACGAGATGGCCGAGCGCCGCGCCCGCTACTGGCGGCCCTACCACGACGCCCTGGCCGGCGAGCTGGCCCGGCTGCGCGCCGCGCACGGCCACGCGCTGCTGTTCGACGGCCACAGCATCAGGAGCGAGCTGCCCTGGCTGTTCGAGGGCCGGCTGCCCGACCTGAACCTGGGCACCGCGAACGGCGCGAGCTGCACGCCCGCCCTGCGCCAGGCGCTGGCCGAGGTGCTGGCCGGCCAGACGCTGTTCAGCCAGGTGGTGGACGGGCGCTTCAAGGGCGGCCACATCACGCGCCACTACGGCCGGCCGGCGGACGGCGTGCAGGCCGTGCAGCTGGAGATGTGCTGGTCCACCTACATGGCAGAGCAGCCGCCCTACGAGGTGGACGCCGCGCGCGCGGCCCGGCTGCAGCCGGTGCTGCGCGGCCTGCTCGCCGCGATGCTGGCGCACGGTACGCCGGCCACGGGGGCCGGCGCATGAGCACCCCTGCCCTGCGCCTGTGGGCGCCGCGCGCCTGGCTGCCCGGCGGCTGGCGCGACGCCGTGCTGCTGGAGACCGACGGCGCCGGGCGCTGGGCCCGGGTGCAGCCGGACACGCCGCTGCCCGACGACGCGCAGGCCTTGCCCGGCCCCGTGCTGCCGGGCCTGGTGAATGCGCACAGCCACGCGTTCCAGCGCGCCTTCGCCGGCCTGGCCGAGCGGCGCGATGCCGCCGACGACGATTTCTGGAGCTGGCGCGACCGCATGTACCGCGTGGCCGGCGCCATCGACCCGCCGCTGCTGCGCGCCATCGCGGCCCAGCTGTACGACGAGCTGCTCGCCGGGGGCTACACCCAGGTGTGCGAGTTCCACTACCTGCAGCACCAGGCGGACGGCCAGCCCTACGAAGCGCCCATGCCGCTGGTGCAGGCGCTCATCGACGCCGCCGCCGAGACCGGCATCGGCCTGACGGTGCTGCCCGTGCTCTACGAGCGCGCCGGCTTCGACCAGCCCGCCCTGCGCCCCGACCAGGCGCGCTTCCGCCTGGACGCCGATGGCGTGTGGGACACCGCGCGGGCCGTGCAGGCACAAGGCCATGCCCGCCTCAACGCCGGCCTGGCGATCCACTCGCTGCGCGCCGCCTCGCCGGCGGCGATCCGCCGGCTGCAGCGGCTGGCCGACGCCTTCGACGGGCCCATCCACATCCACGTGGCGGAGCAGCCCGCCGAGGTGCGCGACTGCCTGGCCGCCACCGGCCGCCGGCCGGTGGAATGGCTGGTCGAGGAGGGGCTGCTGGACCCCCGCTGGCAGCTGGTGCATGCGACCCACGTGAACCATGCCGAGATCCAGGCCGTGGCCGAGTGCGGCAGCACCGCCGTGATCTGCCCCGGCACCGAGGCCAACCTGGGCGACGGCCTCACCGATCTGCCCACCTGGCTGCAGGCAGGCGTGCCGCTGGCCATCGGCTCGGACAGCCAGGTCACCCGCGACTGGCGCGAGGAACTGCGCTGGCTCGACTACGGCCAGCGCCTGGCGCTGCGGCGGCGCAACGTGGCCGCTTCGCCGCAGACCGGCGAGCCGGCCACCGCCCACCGGCTGTGGTCCACGGCCCTGGTCGGCGGCGCGGTGGCGGCCGGGCAGGCCGCCTGGGGCCTGCACCCGGGCGCACGGGCCGACCTGCTGGTGGCCGACCCGGCGGATGGCGCACTGTGCGGCGTGCCCCGCGGGCACTGGCTCGACGCCCTGGTGTTCTCGGCCCCTGGCCGGCCCTGGCGCGACGTGATGGTGGCCGGGCGCTGGGTGGTGCAGGCGCATGCACAGGCCGGCCGGGCCGAGCGGCAGGCCCGCTTCGCGCAGGCCATGCAGCGGCTGTGGCCGGGCGACGACACCTGAGCACCGGCTGCGCCGCGTCAGCGCCACGCAGGCCGCTGCGTGAAATACTGGCCGCATGACCCCGCCTGCGCCGCCCACCGTGCCGCCTGCCGTGCCGCCTGCCCCCACGCCGCCCTGGGCCGAGCGCATGACGCCCTGGCAGCTCTACGGCGGCCTGCGCGGGCGCCTGAACCGGCGCGACTTCTGGCTCTGGGGGGTGCTGGCCCTGCTGGCGATGGGCATCGTCTTCATGGCCCTGCTGGAGATCGCCGGCCTGTCCGGCGAACGCGCCGAAGAGGTGGCCAACCTGCTCATCGCCTGGCCGGCCATCGCCGTGTCGGTGAAACGCTGGCACGACCGCGACCGCTCCGGCTGGTGGGTGCTGATCGCGCTGGTGCCGCTCATCGGCACGCTCTGGGCGCTGATCGACAACGGCTTCCTGCGCGGCACCGCCGGGCCCAACCGCTTCGGCCCCGCGCCCTGAGACCGCGCGCCGAGACCGCCCGCTCACTCGCCGGTGGGTGAGAGCCGGAAGCCGCGCACGTCCGGCCGGGCGGCCAGCGCGGTGGCCAGGCGGGCCAGGTTGGCCTCGTGCAGCGTGCGCAGCACCATGCGGTACTCGAACTCCTGCGAGTCGGACGACGCCCGGTAGCTCATGTTGGCCACGCTGAAGCCGTGGCCTGCCAGGAAATGGCGCAGTTCGGGCTCGGGCATCACCTGGTCACGGGCGAAGCGCACCTGGTGGTGGGCGTAGCAGTGCGACGGCAGGCGCCGCTCCACCCACAGGAAGGCCGAGAGCGTGCCCAGGGTCAGCAGCGTGGCCACTGCCGCGGGCACCCAGAAGCCGATGCCGATCAGGATGCCGATGGCCGAGGTGGCCCAGATCGAGGCCGCGGTGGTGAGGCCACGCACCGACAGGCCGTCGCGGAAGATGACGCCCGCGCCGAGGAAACCGATGCCCGTCATGATCCCCTGCGCCATGCGCGTGGGGTCGGTGCGGAACTCGTCGGCCAGGCCCGCAGGCACCCACTCCTGCTGGTAGACCGGCAGCACCATCAGCATGGCCGAGGCCAGCGCCACCAGGGCGTGCGTGCGGAAGCCGGCAGGGCGGCCATGGAAGCTGCGCTCCAGGCCGATCACGCCCCCGGCCAGCAGCGCGCCGCCCAGGTGGGCGAGCATGGCAAGCAGTTCGGCGTTCAGCGTCATGGGGCCGAACTGGAGGCAAGCGCTGTTCCCGCGCGGCACGGCGCGTGGCCGCGCCCTCAGTAGCGGCCGCTCTGCCCCGCCAGGCGCAGGTACCAGTGCGCCACCCAGGCCACGAAGCCGCGACCCAGCACGGCCCAGGCACCGGTCTGGTAGGGCGCCACGGTCACCTGGCGCGACTGGGTGAGCGCCAGCTCGAAGGCACGCAGCAGGTCCTGCGCGAAGGGCTCGTCGGCGATGGCGACGTTGGCCTCCAGGTTGAGCAGCAGCGACAGCGGGTCGATGTTGGAGCTGCCCACCGTGGCCCAGCGGCCGTCGGTGATGGCGGCCTTGGCATGCAGGAAGGCCGGCATGTACTCGTGGATCTGCACGCCCTCGGCCAGCAGCTCGTCGTACAGCACGCGCGCGGCCAGGCCGGCGAAGCGGTAGTCCACCTTGCCCTGCAGCAGCAGGCGCACGCGCACGCCGCGCCGCGCCGCCTTCACCAGCGCGCGGCGGAACGAGCGGCCGGGGTAGAAGTAGGGGCAGACGATGTCCACGCTGAGCTGCGCCTCGCGGATGGCGTCGATGTAGGCGCGCTCGATGGCGCGGCGCTGGCGCAGGTTGTCGCGCACCAGGAAGGCGGCGCGCACCGGCCGCTCCACCGCCTGCGCCTCGGGCTGGGGCGGCGGCAGGATGCGCAGCCGGCCGAGCAGGCGCCGCGCCTGGGCGATGGGCTCGGCGCTGCGCGCCATGGACAGCACCTCGGCGCGCCAGTCGTGGCCGAAGGCGGCGCGGGTCCACAGCGCGCGCACCGTCTGCTCGATGGGCGCCACCACCGGGCCGCGCAGCCCCACCGCGAAGTCCAGCCGCGGGGTGTCGCTCCAGCCGTGGTTGAGGTCGTTGCGGTCGTCGATCACGTTGATGCCGCCGACGAAGCCGATGGTGCCGTCCACCACGCACAGCTTGATGTGCAGGCGCCGCATCTGGCCGGGCTGCAGCCAGTTCCACCAGCGCTCCAGCGGGCGGAACACCATCAGCGACACGCCGCTGCCCGCCAGCCATTGCTGCAGCTTCGGCAGCGCGCGGTGGCTGCCGAAGCCGTCGACCACCAGCCGCACCCGCACACCCCGCCCGGCCGCGCGCGCCAGCACCCCGGCCATCGCCTCGCCGGCCGGGTCGTCGTGGAAGATGTAGGTGGCCAGCCAGACCTCGTGCAGCGCGGTCTCCACCGCGGCGGCCAGCGCGGGGAACAGCTCGTCCCCGCCGCGCAGCAGCGCGACGTCGTTGCCGCCGGTGTAGTGCGGGTGGGGCAGCGCGTACCAGGCGGCCGGGTGGCCGCCGCCGGGCGGCGCCGGCCCGTCCGCCGGCCCGTCCGCCGGCGCGTCGGGGGCCGGCAGGTCGGGCGTCAAGCCGGCTCCAGCTCCGCCACCAGCGGCAGGTGGTCCGACATGCGCGCCCAGGCGGTGCCGCGCGGCACCAGCGTGCTCAGGCAGCGAAAGCCCCGCATGTACACGCGGTCCAGCGCGAACACCGGCACCAGCGACGGGAAGGTGGGGGTGGCGTTGGCCGCGGCGGGCGGCATGGCGCGCGTCAGGCCGATGTGCTGCATCAGGCCGTCGAGCTTCTCGCCCCAGTCGTTGAAATCGCCCGCCACCAGCACCGGCTCACCGGTCGGCACCTCGGCCTCGATGAACTGGGCCAGCCGGTGCACCTGGCGCACCCGGCTGCTGTGGATGAGGCCGAAATGCGCCACCACCGCATGCAGCGTCATGCCCTGCCAGACCACCGGCACATGCAGCAGGCCACGCTGCTCGAAGCGGTGGTCCGACACGTCGTGGTGGCCGATGTCGCCGATCGGCCAGCGCGACAGCAGCGCGTTGCCGTGCTCGCCGTGGCGGGTGACGGCGTTGGTGCGGTAGGCCGAGGTGTAGCCCTCCGGCGCCAGGAACTCGGCCTGCCCGCCCTCCGGCCAGCCGAACCACGTGTGGTCGAAGCGGCGCGCCTCGCGCGCATGGAACAGGCGCACCTCCTGCAGGAACACCAGGTCCGCGTCCAGCGCCTCGATGCCCAGGCCCAGGTTGTGGATCTCCAGCCGCTTGCGCGGGCCCACGCCGCGCACGCCCTTGTGGATGTTGTAGGTGGCCACGCGCAGCACCGTGCTGCTGTGCACGGTGGACGCGACGGGCGGGGTGAGCCCGACCGGCTTGGTGACGCGCGCGTTCATGACGGGGGGTGCGGCTGGCCGGCCAGCCGTGGCAGCAGCAGGATGGCCTCCGCGTTGGACGGCGAGAAGCAGCGGTCGGCCGCCTCGCGCCAGGGCAGCCAGGCGAAGGCGGTGTGCTCCCTCGGCGCCAGGCGCACGGGCGTGCCGGCCGGCACGCACAGGCCGAACACGTGCTCCGTGTTGTGGGTGACGCCCTCGGCGTAGCGGTGGCGCCAGCGCGGGTAGATCTCGTAGCGGTTGGCCAGGCCCCAGTCGCGCAGGGCGCCGGCGGCGAGCGCCGGCACGTCGATGCCGGTTTCCTCCGCCACCTCGCGCACGCAGGTGGTGGCCAAGGGCTCATCCGGCGTGTCCTTGGAGCCGGTGACGCTCTGCCAATAGCCCGGCGCGTCGGCCCGCTCGATCAGCAGCACCTCCAGCCCCGGCGTGTGGATCACCACCAGGACGGACTCGGGCACCTTGTGGCGCGGCGGCGCGGTCTGGGTCGCGTTCATGGGGGCATGGTAGTGCAGGCGGCGTGCCTGCCCGGGCGCGCGGGCCGGCGACCGAGCCCGTGGCGCTGGACGCCGGGCGCCGCAACGGTCGACGCGGGCGCTTCACTATTTCACGCCAAATGTGCTGTTTGCACATTTATACTGCGCGCCATGCCCGGCCCTTCCTCCCTGTCCGCCCCGCCCGCCCCAGGCCGGTCCGCCGTGGCGCGCGCCCGGGGCCGCGGCGCGCCCGGCTGGGTGGCCGCCGGGGTGGCCGGGGTGGCCGGGATGGGGGGGCTCGCGGCGGCGTGGGCGGCGGGCGAGGTCCTGCGCCGGCATGGCAATGCGGACCTGGCCTACTGGCTGGGCGTGGCGGGCGGCGTGGCCATGCTCAGCCTCTTCGCCTACCCGCTGCGCAAGCGCTGGCGCGCCTTGCAGCGCGTGGGCCGCACGCGCGGCTGGTTCGTCTTCCACATGGCCATGGGGCTCGCCGGCCCGTGGCTGATCCTCGTGCACTGCGGCTTCCGGCTGGGCTCGGTCAACGCCACCGTCGCCCTGCTGTCCATGGCGGTGGTGGTGGCCAGCGGGGTGGTGGGGCGCTATCTCTATGTGCAGGTGCACCGCGGCCTGGACGGCCGCCGGGCCGACCTGGGCGAACTGCGCGGGCGCCTGGATGCCACGCACGCCCGCCTGGCCGGCTCCTTCGGCCTGGCCCCCCGGGTGCTGGACGGGCTCATGGCCTTCGAGCGCGAGGCCACGGCGGGCGCCGGTCGGGGCCCCCTGGCCGTGCTGTGGACCACCCGCCGCCTGGCGCACCGGGCCCGCCGCACCACCGGCCGGCTCATCGACCAGGCCCTGGCCGAGGCCAGCGACCTGGACGACACGCGCCGCCGCCGCGCGCGCGCCGGGTGGCGGGCGCTGGCCGCGCAGCACATCGCGCACACCCTGGCGGTGGCGCGCTGGCAGGCCTGGGAACGCCTGCTGGCGCTGTGGCACGTGCTGCACCTGCCGTTCGTGGTGGTGATGGTCGTGTGCGCGCTCGTGCACGTCGTCGCGGTGCACGCGTACTGAGCGCGGAATGGCATGGCTGTCGCATGGCCTGGCCGCGATCCTGTGCACACTGGCGCTGCTGGCGCCGGGCACCGCCGGGGCGCAGGGCCTGGAATCCGCGCTGTCGCCCGGGCCGGTGATCCGCGGCCACGCCAAGGTGGAGGACCAGTGCCAGCGCTGCCATGTGCGCTTCGACCGCGCGGCGCAGGATGGCAAGTGCCTGGACTGCCACGAGGACGTGGCCCGCGACCTCCAGGCCCGCCGCGGCTGGCACGGCCGGCAGCCGCCCCAGGCCTGCCGCAGCTGCCACACCGACCACAAGGGGCGTGACGCCGTGGTCGCGCCGCTCGACACCCGCCGCTTCGACCACCGCGCCACCGACTGGCCCTTGCGCGGCGCGCATGCGCGCGTGGCCGACTGCGCCGCCTGCCACCGGCCGGGCCAGCGCTGGCGCGAGGCGCCCCAGGACTGCGTGGCCTGCCACCGCGGCGACGATACCCACCGCGGCAAGCTGGGCCCGCGCTGTGCCGACTGCCACACCGACACCCGCTGGACGGAAACGCGCTTCGACCACGCCGGCACGCGCTTCCCGCTGCTGGGCAAGCACCGTGACGCCACCTGCGACGGCTGCCACCGGCGCGGCGAACCGCACGACGCCGCCCCCGAGGCCTGCATCGGCTGCCACCGCGACGACGACATGAAGCGTGGCCACAAGGCGCGCTACGGCGAACGCTGCGACACCTGCCACGACGCGTCGTCGTGGCGCGCCACCCGCTTCGACCATGACCGCGACACGCGCTACGCGCTGCAGGGCCGGCACCGCCAGGCACGCTGCGACGCCTGCCACACCGGCACGCAGCCCGATGCCCTGTACCGCGACCACCCGGCGAGCGACTGCGCCAGCTGCCACCGCGGCGACGATGCCCACCGCGGCACGCTGGGCAACGACTGCGCCAGCTGCCACGACGCCTCCGGCTGGAAGCGCGTTGGCCGCTTCGACCACGACCGCAGCCGCTTCCCGCTGCTGGGCCGCCACGCCCAGGCCACCTGCGCCGCCTGCCACCGCGGCAAGCACTACCGCGACGCCCCGCGCGACTGCGTCGCCTGCCATGCCGCCGACGACAAGCACCGCGGCACGGTCGGCACGGCCTGCGGCGCCTGCCATGGCGAGCGCCAGTGGAAGATCCCGCGCTTCGACCACGGCGCCACGCGCTGGCCGCTGAGGGGCGCGCACGACCGGGCCGCCTGCAGCGCCTGCCACACCGGGCTGGCCGAATACCGCGGCCGACCCACCGAGTGCGTGGCCTGCCACCGCCGCGACGACCGCCACGAAGGCCAGCTGGGCGAGCGCTGCGGCAGCTGCCATGGCGAGCAGCGCTGGGCGCGCGGCCCGGGCGAACCGCCCTTCGACCACCGCCGCGCCCGCTTCCCGCTGGTGGGCGCCCACCTGCAGGCGCGCTGCGACGCCTGCCACACGAACGCGCGCTTCCACGACGCCGCGCGCGACTGCGCGGGCTGCCACCGCCGCGACGACACCCACCAGGGTCGGCTCGGCACCGCCTGCGACAGCTGCCACAACGCCCGCGCATGGGCCCTGGTGCGCTACGACCATGCCACGCGCGCCCGCTGGCCGCTGGAGGGCGCGCACGCCCGCCTGCGCTGCGCCGACTGCCACCGCCAGCCCGCGCCTGCCCGACAGCCGGTCGCGCCCGTGGGCACCGCCTGCATCGCCTGCCATCAGGGGGACGACCGCCACGACGGTGCCTTCGGCCGCGATTGCCAGACCTGCCACACCACGGCCCGCTGGGCCGAGATGCGATCACGCCGCCCGGGCATGGCACGGCCCGGCCCGGCCGCCAGCCCACCGCCCTCCGGAGGGGGATCATGACCCTGCGCCGCTTCCTCGTCGCCGCCCTCACGGGGTGGCTGCTGGCCCTGCTGGGCGCCGGAGCGCTCTGGGCCGCCTGGCCGGCGCAGGCCGCCCCGGCGCCCGCGTCCACCGCGCGCGACTTCGACCACACAGCCACCGGCTTCGCGCTGACCGGTGCCCACACGTCGTCACGCTGCGAGTCCTGCCACCTGAACGGCGTGTTCAAGGGCACCCCGAAGGACTGCGCCAGCTGCCACACCGCCGGCGCCCGGCTGGCGCGCAACAACACCGTGATGGGCGCGCAGCACCTGCCGACCACCGCGGCGTGCGACAGCTGCCACGACACGCGGCGCTTCGACGGCGCGCGCTTCAACCACCTGGGGGTGGCAACGGGCAGCTGCGCGAGCTGCCACAACGGCCAGGTCGCCGTGGGCAAGCCCCGCGACCACCTGCCCACCACCGCGGCCTGCGACAGCTGCCACGGCACCGGCACCTGGGCGGGCGCGCGCCCCGACCACAGCGGCTTCGGCCCGTCCACGGTGTGCACCAGCTGCCACAACGGCAGCCAGGCCAGCGGCAAGCCGGCCACCCACATGCCGGTGGGCACCGCCACGTGCCCCTCCTGCCATGGCGTGAACGCCTGGAAGCCCACCAAGTGGAACCACAGCCAGCTCGTGGTCAGCGGCCAATGCGCCAGCTGCCACACCGGCGGCTACCCGCCCGCCGACGGCAGGCCCGCCACCCACATCCCCTACACGGCCGTGGCGGTGTCGGCCAGCGCCAACTGCGACGCCTGCCACAAGGCGGGCACGACGAGCTGGACGCCCGCGCGCTTCCACACGAGCTTCACCGCCAGCACCCAGTGCGCCACCTGCCACACCGGCAGCTTCACCGGGGCACGCGGCAAGCCGGCCGATGCCCTGCACGCCAGCGCCACCACCTGCGAGAGCTGCCACACCACGGCAAGCTGGAACACCGCTCAGGTCAACCACGCGGGGTTCAACGCGAGCACCAACTGCACCAGCTGCCACAACGGCAGCAGCGCGCCGGGCAAGCCCGCCACGCACGTGCCCGTGGGCAGCACCAACTGCTTCGCCTGCCACGGTGTCACCACCTGGAAGCCCAGCAAGTGGAACCACACCCAGGTGGTGGTCACGGCCCAGTGCGCGAGCTGCCACACGGGCAGCTTCCCGCCCGCGGACGGCAAGCCCGCCACGCACGTGCCGTATACCGCGGTGTCGGTGACGGCCAGTGCGAACTGCGACGCATGCCACAAGGCAGGCTTCAGCAGCTGGACCCCGGCGCGGCTGCATGCCGGCTTCAGCATCAGCAACCAGTGCGCCACCTGCCACACCGGCAGTTATGGCGGCGCCCGCGGCAAGCCGGCCGACGCCCTGCACGCCACGGCCACGACCTGCGAGAACTGCCACACCACCGGCACCTGGACCACCAACGGCGTGGACCATGGCGGGTTCAACAGCAGCACCAATTGCGCCAGCTGCCACAACGGCGGCAGCGCCCCCGGCAAGCCCGCCACGCACGTGCCGGTGGGGCTGACGAACTGCTACGCCTGCCACGGCGTCACCGCCTGGAAGCCCACCAAGTGGAACCACACCCAGGTGGTCGTGACGGCGCGCTGCGCCAGCTGCCACACAGGCACCTACCCGCCGGCCGACGGCAAGCCCGCCAACCACATCCCCTACGCCCTGGTGCAGGCGTCGGCCTCGGCGAACTGCGACGCCTGCCACAAGGCCGGCTACGCCAGCTGGAGTCCGGCGCGCTTCCACACCAGCTTCAGCGTGGGCACCGCCTGCGCCACCTGCCACACCGGCAGCTACCTGGGCGCGCGCGGCAAGCCTGCCACCCCGGTGCATGCCGGCGTGACCCCCTGCGAGAACTGCCACAACACCACCAGCTGGACCCACGCGAACGTGGACCACGGCGGCTTCAATGCCAACACCCACTGCGCCAGCTGCCACAACGGCAGCAGCGCACCGGGCAAGCCGTCCAACCACATCCCGGTGGGTGCCACCAACTGCTACGCCTGCCACGGCGTGACGGCCTGGAAGCCGACCAAGTGGAACCACACGCAAGTCGTGGTCACGGCGCAATGCGCCAGCTGCCACACCGGCACCTACCCGCCGGCCGATGGCAAGCCCGCCAACCACATCCCGTATGCCCTGGTGGCGGTGAGCGCCAGCGCCAACTGCGATGCCTGCCACAAGGCCGGCACCAGCACCTGGGTGCCGGGCCGCTTCCACGCCAACTTCAGCACCAGCACCCAGTGCGCCACCTGCCACACGGGCGGCTACCTGGCCGCGCGCGGCAAGCCGGCGGACGCCATCCACACCGGTGTCGCCACCTGCGAGAGCTGCCACAAGTCCACCGCCAGCTGGAGCCACGTGAACTACCAGCACGCACCGGGCAACCAGGTGGGGTCGGGCACCTGCGACAGCTGCCACAACGGCACGCTGGCCACCGGCAAGCCCGCCAACCATGTGCCCATCCAGGTGGCCACCGCCAAGTGCGACAGCTGCCACCGCTCGCAGGCGGCGTGGTCCACCTCGGTCACCATGAACCATGGCGCCGTGTCCGCCCAGGCCTGCAAGACCTGCCACACGGGTGCCTACGTCAGCCAGGGCCTGCAGGCCAAGCCGACCAACCACATCCCCGAGGCGCAGCTGCTCAACGGCAGCACGCTCGACTGCAGGGCCTGCCACACCAGCACCCGCAGCTGGGGCGCGATGCGCATGAACCACAACGGCAGCCTGGGCGGCGGCGCCGGCTGGTGCAAGAGCTGCCATGCCAGCGGCACCAACACCCTGGGCGACATGGAGAAGAAGTCGCTCACCCACGAAGCCCGCGGGCGCACGCCGCTGGACTGCTCGGAATCCGGCTGCCACCGGCCGCTGGGCGACAAGGGCAAGACCTACGTCGAGTGGGACTGACATACCGCACCGGAGGGAACCCATGCACATCCACCCCACCCTGGGCCGCACGCGGCTCGCCGCCGCCCTGGCCACCGCCGCCTGGACCACGCTCGGCGCCGCCACCGCGCAGGCACAGGTGATCGAGGACGTCGAGCTGCGCCGCGAAGGCGCCGACGCCGTCGTGACCGTGCGCTTCAACGTGCCGGTGCAGTACCGGCGCTCCGTGGCCGCCAGCTCCAACGACCTGGTGCAGATCATCTACGACGTGGTGCCCAGCCGCGACAAGCCGCGCTACCTGGACGGCGAGCGCCGCACGCTGGGCGGCGACGGCATCCCGCGCATCACCCTCACCGAGGAAGGCGGCCACACCGACACCGACCGCCGCCTGGTGGTGCGCCTGGTGCCGCCCGCGCCGTTCAAGGTGCGTGCGGGCGGCGACCGGCGCAGCCTGGACCTGGTGCTGCCCGGTCTGGGCGACCGGCTGCTGCCGCCGGCGGCGGCGCGCCCGGCCGCCGCGCCCGCCCCCGCGGTGCCCGTGGTCGAAGGCGCCGCCTCGCTGGACGCCCAGGTGGAGGCCCGTGGCGCCGAGCTGCTGGCGCAGGCCCGCGCGGCGCTGGCGCAGGGCCAGGCCGGGCTGGCCATCGAGACGCTCAACGAGGCGCTGAACCTGCCGCCGCACCGGCACACGCGCACCGCCCAGGCGCTCGTCGCCCAGGCCCGCCTGGCCGATGGCGACACGGCCGGTGCGCGCCGCGAGCTCGAGCTGTTCCTGCGCCTGTACCCCGAGGGGCCCGACGCCGAGCAGGCCCGCCTGACGCTGGCGGGCCTGCCCGCGGGCGACGCCGACCCGGCCGCTGCGCGGGGGGCCGATGCGCCGGCGCCGGCCGCCAGGCCGGCCAACACCCAACTCATCGGTGCCGTGTCCCAGTACGGGTACGGCGGCAACTCGCGCACGCGC
The DNA here is from genome assembly GCF_041918995.1 of Ideonella sp. Taxonomy (GTDB): domain Bacteria; phylum Pseudomonadota; class Gammaproteobacteria; order Burkholderiales; family Burkholderiaceae_C; genus Ideonella. The sequence continues at coordinate 119,631 of NZ_JAYRUN010000008.1, forward strand.
ACGCAGCTGAAGGACACGCCGCTGGACGGCCAGCTGCCGGTGGTCATCTCCGACGAGACGCTGGACGCGGTGGACCAGAAGCAGCTGCTGACCAGCGTGGACCTCAACTGGCGCATGAAGACCGACGAGCGCGACGTGCGCTTCGTGTTCCGCGACAGCTTCGCCACCCACTTCATGCCCGGCGAGGCGGACGAGAACAAGCTGTCCTCGCTGTACCTGGACTGGCGCGAGACGGGCCCGGGCCTGTCGGCGCGCGTGGGTCGGCAATCGGGCCTGGGCGGCGGCGTGCTCGGCCGCTTCGACGGCGCCCTGCTGGGCTGGAGCTTCGTGCCCAAGTGGAAGCTCAACCTCGTGGCCGGCCAGCCCACCGAGAAGCTGCTGGACACGCGGCGCCACTTCTACGGCCTGTCGCTGGACGCCGAATCGGTGCTGCCTGGCCTGGGCGGCAGCGCCTACGCGATCGAGCAGCGCATCGACGGCGAGGTGGACCGCCGCGCCGTCGGCGCCGACCTGCGCTTCTTCCAGCCCGGTGTCTCGGTGTTCTCGCAGTTCGAGATGGACACCACGCTGCAGGGCGTCAACATCGCCTCGCTGCAGGGCACCTGGACGAGCGAGGGCAACACCGTCGTCAACGTGCTGTACGACCGCCGCGCCACGCCGATGCTGATGCTGGGCAACGCCCTGTTCTTCCCCGACCCCACGGCCACCGTGCTGCCCCGGCGCCTGACCGACCTGCTGCGCGACGGCCGCACGCTGGACACCCTGCGCCAGCAGGTGCGCGACACCACCGCCTACGCCACCCAGGGCTTGCTGGAGGTGACGACACCCCTGAGCGACCACTGGCAGGTGGGGGCCGACCTGCGCCTGACCAGCGTGGGCGCCATCGCCCCGGTGCCCGGCCTCCTGCCCGAGGGCATTCCGGCCACCGGCCACATCTGGACGGCCAGTGTGCAGGCCATCGGCACCCACCTGTATTCCGAGCGGGACACCCACGTGCTCAACGTCACCGGGGTGCGGGGCCCCGACTACACCGGCTGGCTGGCCTCGTACAACCACCTGTCGGTGCTGGCCGAACGCTGGCAGGTGGAGCCGGCCCTGCGGCTGTACCAGCAGGACGGCCCCTCGGGCATCACGACCACCCGCTGGTCCCCGGGCCTGCGCCTGACCTGGCGTGGCGGCCCGCGCTGGATGCTGGAGGCCAAGGTCAACGCCGAGCTGAGCGACAGCCGCAGCGCCGGCCAGGACGAAAAGGCCACCCGCCTGTACTACGCGCTGGGCTACCGGCTCGATTTCTGACGCCCCCGACGCCGCAAACTTGACCCATTTCAGGGCCGAGAGGCCCCCGGCGCCGCCAGAATGCGCTTGACGCCGGACAAGTCCATGCCTTCGCCCTCCCCCGCCTCCCCCCACGTGCTGCCCCCGCGCGCCGCCCCCGCTGCCCACGGCGGCGGCGACGAGGCGGGCGTGCTGCGGGCCCAGGCCCTGGGCTGCCGCCGCGGCCAGCGGCGCCTGTTCACGGGCTTCGAGCTGCGCCTGGCCCCCGGGCAGGCCCTGTGGCTGCGCGGGCCCAACGGCTGCGGCAAGACCAGCCTGCTGCGCATCCTGGCCGGGCTCGCGCACCCGGCCGAGGGCGCCGCGCACTTCGGCGGCGTGCCCGTGCACCGGCTGTCGCCGCCGGCACGCGGGCGGCTGCGTTTCGTGGGCCACGCCAACGGCCTGAAGGCCGAGCTGCGCGTGGCCGAAGCGCTCGGCGTGCTGGCCGCGCTGGACGCCGACCCGGGCAGCCCGGCCCTGCCGCCCGAGCGGCTGGCGCAGGCGCTGGCGGACGCCGGGCTCAGCGGCCGCGCGCAGGCGGTGGTCGGCACCTTGTCCCAGGGCCAGCGGCGCAAGGTGGCCCTGGCCCGCCTGTGGCTCGACGAGCAGCCGCGCACCTGGCTGCTCGACGAGCCGCTGGATGCGCTGGACGCCGACGGCGTGGCGCGCTTCGAGCGCTGGATCGAAGCCCACACCGCGCGGGGCGGCGCCGTGCTGATGACCAGCCACACCGCGCTGCCCCGGCTGGCGCTGGACGAGCTGCACCTGGGGGTGGCGGCATGAGCGCGGCGCCGTCCCTGCGCAAGCGGGCGGCCCCCCTGGCCGAGCCCGTGCGCGGGCGCGCCACCGCCCCGTCCGGCCGCGATGCCCGGCTGGGCGTCTTGGGGCGCGACCTGCGCGTGGCCGCCCGCCAGCGCGTGGGCTGGCTGCTGCCGCTGGCGTTCTTCCTGGCTGCGCTGAGCCTGTTTCCGCTGGGCCTGGGCGCCGAGCCCGCCCTGCTGCGCCGCGTGGCGCCGGGCGTGGTGTGGGCCTGTGCCCTGCTGTCGATGCTGCTGGCGCTGCACGCCATGTTCACCAGCGACCTGGCCGACGGCTCGCTGGAGCAGATGCTGGTCGGCCAGCGCCCGCTGGTGCGGCTGGTGGGCGAGCGCGTGCTGGCGCAGTGGCTGCTGGGCGGCGCACCGCTGGTGCTGCTGTCCCCGCTGGCCGGGCTGGCCTTCGGCTTGCCCCCGGACGCCGCCGGCGTGCTGGGCCTCAGCCTGCTGCTGGGCACGCCCGTGATGGCGCTGCTGGGCGCACTGGGTGCGGCGCTCTCGCTGGGCCTGCGCCACGGCAGCGCGCTGGTCTACCTGCTGGTGCTGCCGCTGGCCATGCCCACGCTGGTCTTCGGCAGCGGCGCGGTGCTGGCGGCGCTCAACGGCGAGCCGGCCCAGGCCGCGCTGTCGCTGCAGGGCGCCCTGCTGATCTTGACCGCGCTGGGCGCGCCGCCGCTGACGGCCGCCGCCCTGCGCATCGCGATGGAGTGAACGTGACCCTCTCGACCTCGCCCGCACCCCTGGCCGCCGGCCGTCCCCGCTACGGCTGGACGCAGTTCGCCTCGCCGGCCCGCTTCGAGCGCCTGGCGCGCGCCCTGGTGCCGTGGTGCTGGGGGGTGGCGGTGGTCGCGGGCCTGGCCGCGCTGTACGTGGGTTTCGTGGTGGCCCCGGTGGACGCCACCCAGGGCCAGGCCTACCGCATCCTGTTCATCCACGTGCCCGCGGCCTGGCTGTCGATGGTGTGCTACCTCGCCATGGCCCTGTGGGCGGTGGTGGGCTGGGTCTGGAACGTGCGCATGGCCTCGCGCCTGGCCCGCGCGCTGGCCCCCACCGGCGCGCTGTACACCGCCATCGCCCTGTGGACCGGCGCGGTGTGGGGCAAGCCCACCTGGGGCGCCTGGTGGGTGTGGGACGCGCGGCTGACCTCCGAGCTGATCCTGCTGCTGCTGTACCTGGGCTACCTGGCGCTGGTGGAGTCCATCGACGACGACCGCCGCGCCGCCCAGGCCGGCGCCATGCTGGCGCTCGTCGGTGCGCTCAACGTGCCCATCATCTACTTCTCGGTGAAGTGGTGGAACACGCTGCACCAGGGCGCGTCCATCAGCCTCACCGCCGCGCCGACGATGGCGCGCACCATGCTGCTCGCGCTGGCCCTGGCCACCGTGGCGTGCTGGGCCCAGGCGATCGCCGCCGCCCTCACCCGCGCCCGGGCCATCAGCTTCGCGCAGGAGCCCCACCTCGCCGCCGGCGGCTCCGACCGCGACGACGCTTGACCGACGAAAGGCCGTCCCCCATGGCATCCCTTGACTGGCTGTTCTCCACGCAGGGCCACGCGCTCTTCGTGTGGGGCGCCTACCTTCCTGCCCTCGTGCTGCTGGTCGCCGAAGGCCTGGCTGTGCACGCCCGCGTGCGCCGCAGCCGGCGCGACGCGCTCGACGCCCTGGAGGCCGCGCCATGACGCCCCGCCGCAAGCGGCTGGCCATCGTGGCCGGCGTGGTGGTGGCCCTCGGTGCCGCCACCGCCCTGGTGCTGAACGCCTTCCAGAGCAACCTGGTGTTCTTCTTCTCGCCCACCCAGGTGGCCGCCGGCGAGGCGCCCACGCAGCGCACTTTCCGCCTCGGCGGCCTGGTCAAGGCCGGCAGCGTGGAGCGTGACGGCGTGGAGATCCGCTTCATCGTCACCGACACCGCCCGGGAGATCCCGGTGCGCTACCAGGGCCTGCTGCCGGACCTGTTCAAGGAAGGCAAGGGCGTGGTCGCCCAGGGGCTGCTGGGCCCCGACGGCGTGTTCGTGGCGCGCGAGGTGCTGGCCAAGCACGACGAGAACTACATGCCGCCCGAGGCCGCCGAGGCGCTGAAGCAGGCCGGCCACCCGGGCGGCCAGCCGCAGTCCGCACCCACCTTGCAGACGGGAGCCCCCCGATGATTCCCGAACTGGGCCAGCTGGCCCTGATCCTGGCCCTCGCGCTGTCCCTGGTGCAGGGCACGCTGCTGCTGGCCGGCGCGCAACGCGGGCGCGACGACTGGATGGCGCTCGCCCGCCCGCTCACCGCGCTGCAGGCCGCCCTGGTGGGCGCGGCCTTCCTCGCCCTGGTGGCCAGCTTCGTGCGGCACGACTTCTCCGTGCTCTACGTGGCGGCCAACTCCAACAGCCGGCTGCCGCTGGCCTACCGCGTCGCCGGCACCTGGGGCGGCCACGAGGGCTCGCTGCTGCTGTGGGTGACCATGCTGGCCGGCTGGATGGCGGCGGTGGCGGCCTTCAGCCGCGCCCTGCCCATGGTGTTCGTGGCGCGCGTGCTGGGCGTCATGGCGTGGGTGTCGGCGGGCTTCCTGCTGTTCATGCTGCTCACCTCCAACCCCTTCGAGCGCCTGCTGCCGGCGGTGGCCGACGGTCGCGACCTGAACCCGCTGCTGCAGGACCCGGGCATGGTGTTCCACCCGCCCATGCTCTACATGGGCTACGTGGGCTTCTCGGTGGCCTACGCCTTCGCCATCGCCGCCCTGCTGGGCGGGCAGCTGGACGCCACCTGGGCGCGCTGGTCGCGCCCCTGGACCATCGCCGCCTGGATCTTCCTCACCCTCGGCATCGCGCTGGGCAGCGCCTGGGCCTACTACGAGCTGGGCTGGGGCGGCTGGTGGTTCTGGGACCCGGTGGAAAACGCCTCCTTCATGCCCTGGCTGGTGGGCACGGCGCTCATCCACTCGCTGGCCGTCAGCGAGAAGCGCGGCAGCTTCAAGGCCTGGACGGTGCTGCTGGCCATCCTGGCGTTCTCGCTGTCGCTGCTGGGCACCTTCCTCGTGCGCTCCGGCGTGCTGTCCTCGGTGCATGCCTTCGCCACCGACCCCCGCCGCGGCCTGTTCATCCTGGCCTTCCTGGTGGTGGTGGTGGGCGCCTCGCTGATGCTGTATGCCGTGCGCGCGTCCTCGGTGGGCCTGGGCCAGCGCTTCGCCACCGTGTCCAAGGAAACCTCGCTGCTGCTCAACAACGTGCTGCTCATCACCGCCACCGGCGCGGTGCTGCTGGGCACCATGTACCCGCTGTTCCTGGACGCGCTGGGCCTGGGCAAGATCAGCGTGGGCCCGCCCTACTTCGACACCGTGTTCCGCTGGCTGATGGCACCGCTGATGGTGATGCTGGGCGTGGGGCCGCTGGCGCGCTGGAAGGGCGACGCGCTGCCCTCGCTGGCCAGCCGCCTGCGCTGGGCGGCCGTGGCCACGGTCGTGGTGCCCGCCGCCACCGCGGTGATCGCCGGACGGGCCTCCGCCTGGTCCATCGCGGGTTATGCCCTGGCCACCTGGGTGACCGCCGGCGTGCTGGTGGATGCCTGGGCCTGGCGACGCCAGCCGCGCCAGGTCAGCCGGGCGCTGGCCGGCATGTGGGTGGCCCACCTGGGCGTGGCGATGTTCATCGCCGGCGTCACCGGCGTGCGCACCCACGAGCAGGAGCTGGACGTGCGCATGGCCCCCGGCCAGACCGCCGAGCTGCGCGGCTACGCGTTCCGGTTCGAGGGCGCGGTGCCGGTGCAGGGCCCGAACTACGCCGCCATGCAGGGCCGCGTGACGGTGTTGCGCGGCGACCAGGTGCTGGCCGAGCTGCAGCCCGAGAAGCGCGTCTACCAGGTGCAGCGCAACCCGATGACCGAGGCCGCCATCCACAGCAACCTGGCGCGTGACCTCTACGTGTCGCTGGGCGAGCCGCAGGACGACGGCAGCTGGACGCTGCGCCTGCAGGTCAAGCCGCTGATCGCCTGGATCTGGCTGGGCTGCGTGGTGATGTCGCTGGGCGGCGCCCTGGCAGCCAGCGACCGGCGCTACCGCAGCGCGCGCCGCGCCGAGAGCCGCACGGCGGCCACCCCACCATCGGCCCTGCCCACTGCGCAAGGAGGTGCCGCGTGAAGGCACGCACACTCATCCCGCTGGGGGTCTTCCTGGCCCTCGTCATCTTCCTGGCCGTGGGCCTCACCCTCAACCCGCGCGAGGTGCCCTCGCCGCTGATCGACAAGCCGGCGCCGGCCTTCGCCGCGCCGACGCTGGCCGACGCCGACAAGACGCTGCGGCGCGAGGACCTGCTCGGCCGGGTGTGGGTGCTCAACGTGTGGGCGTCCTGGTGCGGTGCCTGCCGCGAGGAGCACCCGCTGCTGGTCGACTTTGCCCGCCGCCAGCCCGCCGTGGCGCTCATCGGCCTGAACTACAAGGACGAGCGCGCCGCCGGTGGCGCCTGGCTGCAGCGCTTCGGCAACCCCTACACCGACTCGCTGTTCGACCCCGAAGGCCGGATCGGCCTGGACTACGGCGTGTACGGCGTGCCCGAGACCTTCGTGATCGACCGCCAGGGCGTCGTGCGCTACAAGCACATCGGCCCGCTCACCCCCGACGTGATCCGCAACGACCTGGAGCCGCTGCTCAAGCGGTTGGCCGCATGACGACACCGCTTCTGCTCCCCGCCCGGCCCGCCACGTGGCGGGGCCTGCGGGCGGCCACGCTCGGGGCCCTGTGCGCGGCCGGGATGGTGGCCGCCTCCGTGGCCTTCGCCCAGGCCCCCGCGGCCTCGGCCCCCCTCTCGGCGGGCCAGGCCCGCCCCGCGGCGGACGACCCCGCCCTGGAAGCGCGCATGATGGCCATCGCCAACGAGCTGCGCTGCGTGGTGTGCCAGAACCAGACCGTGGCCGATTCCCATGCCGAGCTGGCCGCCGACCTGCGCGACCAGATCCGCGACCAGCTGCGGGCCGGCCGCACGCCCGACGAGGTGCGCGGCTTCATGACCGACCGCTACGGCGAGTTCGTGCTGTACCGCCCGCCGCTGAACGCCCGCACCGCCCTGCTGTGGGGCGGCCCGGCGCTGCTCATGCTGCTGGGCCTGGGCGTGCTGATGGCCGTGCTGCGCCGCCGCCAGCGCCTGCCCGACACCGCCTTCGACGCGGAGCTGCCGGACGCCGACGACCCCCTGTCCCCTCCCTTCCCCTCCCCTGACCGCCCGCACGATGCCCGCTGATTCCGTGGAAGACCTGAAGCGCCAGATCCGCCAGATCGACGAGCTGCGCGCCGCCGGCACGCTGTCCGAGGACGCGGCGCACCAGGCACGCGCGGCGCTGGAGAAGCGCCTGGTGGACGCGGTGATGGCCCCCCTGCCCGGGGCCGGCGCCACCGGCCCGGCCGCGGCCGGGCCCGCCGCCCCCGCAGGCGCCCGCCCCTCGCGCCGCCTGCTGGCCGGCATCGCCGCCTTCGTCGTCGTCTTCACCGCGGCGGGGGCGGTGTGGCTGGGCACCGCCGAAGGCTGGTCCACCGGGCCCGGCGAGCGCCCGGCCGGCCCGCCCCTGGCCCAGGGCGAGGGCGCCGCCGCGGCCCCTGAAGGTGCCGCCTCCTCGCCGCACCCGATGGCCGCTGCGCAGGTGGAGGACATGGTCGCCAACCTGGCCCGCCGCCTGGAGCAGGAGCCGCAGAACGTGGACGGCTGGCTGATGCTGGGCCGCAGCTATGCGGTGCTGGGCCGCTTCGAGCCGGCCATCGCCGCGTTCCGGCGCGTGCTCGCGCTGGAGCCGCAGCACGCCCAGGCGCTGGCCGACCTGGCCGATGCCCTGGCCATGACCCAGGAGCGCCGCTTCGAGGGCGAGCCGGCGCGCCTGGTGCAGCAGGCCCTGTCCGCCGACCCGGCCAACCTCAAGGCGCTGCTGCTGGCGGGCACCATCGCCTTCGAGCGCGGCGACTACGCCACCGCGCAGCGCCACTGGAACGAGGCGGTGCGCGTGGGCCCCGCCGACAGCGCGCTGGTGGAGCAGGCCCGCGCGGGCGTGGCCGAAGCGCGTGCGCTCGCCGGCGGCGGCGCCGCACCGGCCACCACACCGGCCACCACACCGGCCACCGCGCCGGCCAACGGGCCGGCGCCCGCCGCCGCGCCGGGCGCCACCCTGCGCGGCCGGGTCGCCCTGTCGCCGGCCCTGGCCGGCCAGGTCTCGCCCGACGACACGGTGTTCGTCTTCGCCCGCGCCGCCGAAGGCTCACGCATGCCGCTGGCCATCGTGAAGAAGCGCGTGCGCGACCTGCCCTTCGAGTTCACGCTCGACGACTCGCAGGCCATGACGCCGCAGGCGCGGCTCAGCCAGGCCAGCCGCGTGGTGGTGGGCGCCCGGGTGTCCAAGTCCGGGCAGGCCATGCCGCAACCGGGCGACCTGGAAGTGCTGAGCGCCCCGCTGTCGCCGGGCGCCAGCGGCCTCTCGCTGGTCATCGCCGACACCGTGCGCTGAACGGCTGGCGGCAGGGCCATGGACGGCAGCGTGGTGCTCGTCTACGGGGTGCTGCCCGCGCTCGCCGTGGGTGCCCACCTGTGGTGGCGCGGCCGGCGGGAGCGCACCCACGCCGCGGCCCTGGCCGACGCGCAGGCCGCCGGGCTGGCCGAGCCGGCGTCGCTGCACCCGGTGATCGACCCCGCCCGCTGCATCGGCTCGGGCAGCTGTGCCGCCGCCTGCCCGGAGCAGGCGCTGGGCCTGGTGGGCGGCAAGGCCACGCTGGTCAACGCCTCGGCCTGCATCGGCCACGGGGCCTGCCATGCCGCGTGTCCCTTCGACGCCATCTCGCTGGTGTTCGGCGCCGCCCGACGGGGCGTGGACATCCCGCTGCTGAGCCCGCAGTTCGAGACCAACGTGCCCGGCCTCTTCATCGCCGGCGAGCTGGGAGGCATGGGCCTGATCCGCAAGGCAGCCGAGCAGGGCCGCCAGGCGATGGAGGCCATGGCCGCCCGTGCCCGCACGGCCGGCACGCCGGACGAGGGCATGCTCGACGCGCTGATCGTGGGCGCCGGCCCGGCGGGCCTGTCGGCCGCGCTCAGCGCGCAGGCGCTGGGCCTGCGCTACCGCGTCATCGAGCAGGAGCCGTCGCTGGGCGGCGCCATCTTCCACTACCCCCGCCAGAAGGTGGCCATGACCGCGCCGGTGCAGCTGGCCCTGGTCGGCCGGGTGCGCTTCACCGAGGTCAGCAAGGAGACGCTGCTCGCGTTCTGGCAGGACGTGGTGCAGCGCTTCGGCCTGGCCGTGGGCTATGGCGAGCGCATGGACGGCATCGCGCCGGCGCCGGAGGGCGGCTTTCGCGTGCGCACCAGCCGCGGCGAGCACCGTGCGCGCCAGGTGCTGCTGGCCATCGGGCGCCGGGGCACCCCGCGCACGCTCGGTGTGCCGGGCGAGGACGCGGCGCATGTGGTGTACCGGCTGATCGACGCGGCGCAGTACGCCGGCCAGGCCGTGCTGGTGGTGGGCGGCGGCGACAGCGCGCTGGAGGCCGCGATCGCGCTGGCCGAGACAGCCGGCACCCGCGTGGCACTGTCCTACCGCGGCGAGGCCTTCTCACGCGTCAAGGGCCGGAACCGCGAGCGGCTGCAGGCGCTGGCGGCGGCCGGGCGCGTGCAGCTCTGGCTGGGCAGCCAGGTGCAGGGCATCGAGCCCCACGTGGTGGCGCTCACCGACGCCCAGGGCCGGGCCCAGCACGTGGCGGCCGACGCGGTGATCATCTGTGCGGGCGGCCAGTTGCGCACCCCGCTGCTGCAGGCCATGGGCATCCGCTTCGAGACCAAGCACGGGCGGGCCTGAGCCGCGCCCGCCTGCGCGCGGGCCGTCGGCTCAGCGCAGACGCGCCACCGCCACCGACGCGGCCGCCAGCAGGCCCGCGTGCGCCACGGCCGCGGCGATCGACAGCGCGATGGCGGGCCCCAGGCGCTGTGGCGCCCGCGCATGGCGCCACAGCAGCGCCGCGGCCGCCAGCGAGAGCGGCGCACTGCCCAGCGCCCACCAGGCGGTGAACGGCAGCCAGTCCACCCACCACCAGGCCGCCAGCCACAGGTGCGCGGTGGTGACGATGCCGGCGTAGGCGATGGCCGCGGCCTGCGGCCCCAGCCGGACCACCCAGGTGCGCTTGCCCACGGCCGCATCGGCGCGGGCATCGGGAAACTCGGCGGTCCATAGGATGGCGGCCACCAGCAGCGCCGGGCTGACGCCCGCGACTGCCGCCACGGCGCTCAAACCCTGGCGCTGCACGTGGTCCGCGCCCACCACGATCAGCCACCAGCCGGCGGCCACGGCGGGCTCGCCCCAGCCGCGCGACATCAGCGCGGTGCGCGGGCTGGAATAGGCCCAGCCCAGCGCCAGGCCGGCGGCGCCCACCAGCAGCAGGCCGGGGCCGGCGCGGGCGGCCAGCACCAGGCCACCGCCCACGACCACGAGCCCCAGTCGCAGCGCGGCCTCGCGCATCTGGGCCGCACTGAACACGCCGTCCTGGATGGCGCGCGAGCCGCCCGAGAAGGGCGTGAGGCGGTCGGTGTTGATGGCGTCGGAGCCGCCCACCGCGTCGCCGTAGTCGTTGTAGAGGTTGACCGCGGCGTGGGTGAGCAGGGCCAGCACCACCGTGCCGGCCGCGGCGGGGGCATCCCAGCCGCGGCCGCAGGCCTGGGTGAGCGCGATGCCCGCGGCGACCGCGCTCAGCGTGACCAGCAGGAAGCCCGGCCGGCTGGCTCGCCACCAGCGCCGGGCCACCTGCATGTCAGGCCGCCGCCGCCGCGTTGCGCAGGCGGATGTGCAGCTCGCGCAGCTGCTTCTCGTCCACCATGCTGGGCGCCCCGGTCAGCAGGCACTGGGCGCGCTGCGTCTTGGGGAAGGCGATCACGTCGCGGATGGACTCGGCCTTGGTCATGAGGGTGACCAGGCGGTCCAGGCCGAAGGCCAGGCCGCCGTGCGGCGGCGCGCCGTACTGCAGCGCGTCGAGCAGGAAGCCGAACTTCACCTTGGCATCGTCCGGCGAGATCTTCAGGGCCGTGAACACCTTGCTCTGCACCTCGGCGCGGTGGATGCGGATCGAGCCGCCACCGAGCTCCCAGCCGTTGAGCACCATGTCGTAGGCCTTGGCGATGCAGGCACCGGGGTCGGTGTCCATCAGGTCCTCGTGGCCGTCCTTCGGGCTGGTGAACGGGTGGTGCACCGCGTTCCAGCGGTCCTCCTCCTCGTCGTGCTCGAACATGGGGAAGTCCACCACCCACAGCGGCGCCCACACGTCGTCGAACAGCCCGCGCGACTTGCCGAACTCGGAGTGGCCGATCTTGATGCGCAGCGCGCCGATGGCGTCGTTGACCACCTTGGCCTTGTCGGCGCCGAAGAACAGCAGGTCGCCGTTCTGGGCGCCGGTGCGGGCCAGCACCTCGTTCAGCGCGGCGTCGTGCAGGTTCTTCACGATGGGCGACTGCAGGCCCTCGCGGCCCTTGGCCAGGTCGTTCACCTTGACCCACGCCAGGCCCTTGGCGCCGTAGATCTTCACGAACTCGGTGTAGCCGTCGATCTCGCCGCGGCTCATGTCGCCGCCGCCCGGCACGCGCAGCGCCACCACGCGCCCACCCCGGGTGGTGGCCGGCGTGGAGAAGACCTTGAAGTCCACGTCCTTCATGACGTCGGTCAGCTCGGTGAACTCGAGCTTCACGCGCAGGTCGGGCTTGTCCGAGCCGTACTTGAACATCGCGTCCGCGTACGTCATCACCGGGTAGGCCGGCAGCTCCACGCCGATGGTCTGCTGGAACACCGTGCGGATCATGCCCTCGAACATCGAGCGGATCTCCTCCTCGGTCAGGAAGGAGGTCTCGATGTCGATCTGCGTGAACTCGGGCTGGCGGTCGGCGCGCAGGTCCTCGTCGCGGAAGCACTTGGTGATCTGGTAGTAGCGGTCGAAGCCGGCCACCATCAGCAGCTGCTTGAACAGCTGGGGCGACTGCGGCAGCGCGAAGAAGTGGCCGTCGTGCACGCGGCTGGGCACGAGGTAGTCGCGCGCGCCCTCGGGCGTGCTCTTGGTGAGCATGGGCGTCTCGATGTCGACGAAGCCGTGCGCGTCCAGGAACTTGCGCACCTCCATGGCCACGCGGTAGCGCAGCATGAGGTTCTTCTGCATCTGCGGGCGGCGCAGGTCCAGCACGCGGTGCGTCAGGCGGGTGGTCTCGCTCAGGTTCTCGTCGTCCAGCTGGAACGGCGGCGTCACCGAGGCGTTGAGCACCTCGAGCTCATGGCACAGCACCTCGACCTTGCCCGACACGAGGTTGGCGTTCTCGGTGCCGGCCGGGCGCGCGCGCACCTTGCCCACCACCTTCAGGCAGAACTCGTTGCGCACGCCCTCGGCGGTCTTGAACATGTCCGGGCGGTCCGGGTCGCACACGATCTGCACCAGGCCCTCGCGGTCGCGCAGGTCGATGAAGATCACGCCGCCATGGTCGCGGCGGCGGTGGGCCCAGCCCATGAGGGTGACGGTCTGGACCATCAGCGCGTCGCTGACGAGGCCGCAATAGGTGGTTCGCATGGGATGACTCCAGGCTTCGGGTTCGAAGCGTTGGGGCCCGGCAAGCTGGCGCGGGCCCGAGGAAAAAGGGGGATGGCGGGCTCGGGGCGGGGTGGTCAACCCTCAGGACTGAGCGCCGGAAGCCTCGGCGTCTCAGCCCGCCCGATTGGGGTCGGCCCCCTCCGGCCGGGCCGGCACGGCCAGGGCCGGGGGCGCAGGCGGCGGCGGTGCCACCACGCCCATGGAGATGATGTACTTGAGGGCCTCGTCCACGCTCATCTGCAGCGGCCGGACCGCCGTGCGCGGCATCATGAGGAAGAAGCCGGACGTGGGGTTGGGCGTGGTGGGCACGTACAGGCTCACGTGCTCGCCGGGCAGCTGGCCGGCCACCTCGCCGCCGGGGCGGCCGGTGACGAAGGCGATGGTCCAGGAGCCGGCGTGGGGGTACTGCACCAGCACGGCCTCGCGGAAGGCGTTGCCGTTGCTCGAGAACAGCGTGTCGGAGACCTGCTTGACCGAGCTGTAGATCGACTTGACGATGGGGATGCGCTGCAGCAGCGCGTCCCACTGGCGCACCCACCACTGGCCGAACATGTTCGTGACGAACATGCCGGTGAGCAGCATCAGCGCGAGCATCACCACCACGCCCAGGCCCGGCCACTCGCCCAGCTGCTGCAGGCTGCCGGCCAGCGGGTCGGGCAGCACCGCGCCGGCGCCGCGCAGGAAGGCATTGAACATGCCGTCCAGCAGGCCCTGCACCCACAGCAGCACCCACACCGTGATGGCCAGGGGCAGCCAGGTCAGCAGGCCGGCGAGCAGGTATTTCTTCAAGGCAGGATCCGGCGCGGTGAGAGGGGCGGAGGCACGCGGCGCGCGCTCAGTGGCAGGCGCAGGAGCCGCCGCAGGGCGTGGACGGCGCTGCCGCGGCGCTGTCGCCACCGCTGCTGGCGGACGAGCCGCCGCCTTCGGCCGCACCGGCGGCGGGCTTGCCGGCGGGGGCGCCCGAGCCGCCGCCGTTGTGGCGGAAGTCGGTCGCGTACCAGCCCGAGCCCTTGAGCTGGAACCCGGCGGCGGTGAGTTGCTTGGCGAACTGTTCGGCCCCACAGGCGGGGCACACCGTCAGCGGCGCGTCGGACAGCTTCTGCAGCACGTCACGCGAATGGCCGCAGGCGGCGCAGCGATAAGCGTAGATCGGCATGGCCAAACCCTTGATTCAAAACGTGAAATTATAAGCCGGCGGCATGGCTGGCCGCCGGCCACCCGGCGCCCCGTCAGATGGGGGCGGCCGGCCCGGGCGTCAAGCGATGTGGTGGGTGTGCGGCTCGTGGCGGTTGCGCATGATCTGCGGCCCGAGCGAGCCGGCGACCATGCCCACGAGGGCGGCGATCAGGCCGGCCAGCTGGCCCGGGAAGGCCTCGCCGAAGTCGCTGACCTGCGGGAAGAACACCAGCCAGGTGAACACGCCCGCACCAATGGACAGCACCGCGCCCTGGGTGGTGGCACGCTTCCAGTACAGGCCGAACACCAGCGGCACGAAGGCGCCGACGAGCGTCACCTGGTAGGCCGAGGACACCAGGTCGTAGATGGGGGTGCCCTTCATCGCGATGGCGTACAGCAGCACCAGGGCAGCGAACACCACGATGGTCACGCGCATGGCCAGCAGCTGCTGGCGGTCGCTCATGTGGGGCCGCAGGTTCTTGAGGATGTTCTCGACGAAGCTGGTCGACGGCGCCAGCAGCGTGGCCGACGAGGTGCTCTTGATGGCGGACAGCAGTGCCCCGAAGAACAGGATCTGCATGATCAGCGGCATCTTCGTGAGCACGAAGGTGGGCAGCAGGCGCTGGTAGTCGTTCTCGGCCAGCTGCATGGCCTCGTCGCCCATCACCACCACGGCGCTGGCCACGATGAACATGGGCACGAAGGCGAAGAGGATGTAGCTGAAGCCGCCGATCATGGCCCCCTGGCGGGCCACCTCGGCGCTGCGGGCGGACATGACGCGCTGGTACACGTCCTGCTGCGGGATGCTGCCCAGCATCATGGTGAGCGCCGCACCCACGAACATGGCGATGTCGGTGAAGGTGGGTGGCGGCAGGAAGGCGAACAGGTCCTTGCTCTGCGCCATGGCCAGCACCGGGCCGGTGCCGCCGGCCAGGTCGGCCGCGAACACGGCGATGATGGACAGGCCCACCACCAGCACGATCATCTGGATGAAGTCGGTCCAGGCCACGGCCAGGAAGCCGCCGATCACCACGTAGATGAGCACGGCCAGCGTGCCCACGATCATGCCGGCGGTCTCGCTCATGGCGCCGTTGGTGAGCACCGAGAACACCAGGCCGAGCGCGGTGATCTGCGCGGCCACCCAGCCCAGGTAGCTGAGGATGATGGCCGAGGAGCAGAACACCTCCACGCCCTTGCCGAAGCGCTGGCGGTAGAAGTCGCCGATGGTCAGCAGGTTCAGGCGGTACAGGCGCGCGGCGAAGAAGGCGCCCACGAGCACCAGGCACAGGCCGGCGCCGAACGGGTCCTCGACGATGCCGCCCAGGCCGCCCTGGACGAAGCGGGCCGGGATGCCCATCACCGTCTCGGCGCCGAACCAGGTGGCGAAGGTGGTGGTGACCACCATCACCAGCGGCAGGCTGCGCCCGGCGATGGCGAAATCGGTGGTGGTCTTGATGCGGGTGCCGGCCCAGGCGCCCAGCGCCAGGGTGCCGACGAGGTACAGCACGACGAAGGTGATGAGGATGGTGTTCATGGCGCCGACAGCAAGGGAGGGGGCTGGTCCACAGGCGGGCGGGATTATCGTCCGGCCGCCAGCCCCCGGACCGCGGGGTTCACCCCCCGTTGGCGAGAAGCACCAGCCGTGCCACCACCGCCCCGGCGAGGAACCCCACCGCGCCCCAGGCCACCCCGCCCAGGAGGCGGTTGGTGCGGCGCTGCTCACGCACGAGCTGCGCCAGCAGCACCGACTCGTCGCTCGCGCGCTGGCCCGCCTGGCGCGCCAGGGCGTCGTGCAGCAGGCGCGGCAGCTCGGGCAGCAGCTTGGCGTAGTGCGGCGCCTCGGCCTTGAGGCGGCGCCACAGCGCGCGCCCGCCGATCTGCTCGTCCATCCAGCGCTCGAGGAAGGGCTTGGCCGTGGTCCACAGGTCGAGGTCGGGGTCCAGCTGGCGGCCCAGGCCCTCGACGTTGAGCAGCGTCTTCTGCAGCAGCACCAGCTGGGGCTGGATCTCCACGTTGAAGCGGCGCGAGGTCTGGAACAGTCGCATGAGCACCTGGCCCAGCGAGATGTCCTTCAGCGGGCGGTCGAACTGCGGCTCGCACACGGCGCGGATCGCGCCTTCGAGCGCATCGATGCGGGTGTTCGGCGGCACCCAGCCGGACTCCACGTGCAGCTCCGCCACGCGCTTGTAGTCGCGGCGGAAGAAGGCGATGAAGTTCTGCGCCAGGTAGTCCTTGTCCGTCTCGGTGAGCGTGCCGATGATGCCGAAATCGAGGGCGATGTAGCGGCCGAAGGTCTCGGGCGCGATGCTCACCTGGATGTTGCCCGGGTGCATGTCCGCGTGGAAGAAGCCGTCGCGGAACACCTGGGTGAAGAAAATGGTCACGCCGTCGCGGGCCAGCTTCTTGATGTCGACACCCGCATCGCGCAGGCGGCCGATCTGGCTGATGGGCACGCCGGTCATGCGCTCCATCACGCAGACGTTGCGCGTGCACAGATCCCAGTGCATCTCCGGCACGATGATCAGCGGTAGGTCGGCCATGTTGCGGCGCAGCTGGGCGGCGTTGGCCGCCTCGCGCACGAGGTCGAGCTCGTCGTGCAGGTAGGCGTCGAACTCGGCCACCACCTCGCGGGGGCGCAGGCGCCGGCCGTCCACCGACAGCCGCTCCACCCAGCGGGCCAGCGTGTGCAGGATGGCCAGGTCGTCGTCGATCACGGCCAGCATGCCGGGGCGCAGCACCTTCACCGCCACCTCGTTCCCGTCGCGCAGGGTGGCGAAATGCACCTGCGCCACCGAGGCGCTGGCCACCGGCGTGTCGTCGAAGTGGGCGAACACCGCCTCCAGCTTCAGGCCCAGCTCGCGCTCGATGATGGCGCGTGCCTCGGCCGCAGGAAACGGCGGCACCCGGTCCTGCAGCTTGGCCAGCTCGTCGGCCACGTCCAGCGGCATCAGGTCGCGCCGGGTGGACAGCACCTGGCCGAACTTGATGAAGATGGGCCCCAGGCGCTCCAGGGCCAGGCGCAGGCGCACGCCGCGCGGCTCGGTGAAGCGCCGGCCCAGCGGGAGCACGCGGGCCAGCGGCCCCAGGCGCCGGGGCCCCAGCCCGGTGAGGGCCATCTCGCCGACGCCGAAGCGCCAGAACGTGAAGAGGATGCGGACCAGCCGCAGGACGAAGCGCATGGCGCGGGCCGCGCCCGTCAGGGCTTGCGCCAGACGCTGGCGGCGCCTTCGGCGAGCGTGCGGGCGGTCTGGGCCAGCTTGTCGCCCACCTGCGAGAAGCCGCCGGCCACCAGGGGCCCGAACACGCGCTCCAGGTCGCCGCCGATGTCCCAGCGCACGTTGCCCACCACCCAGTTCACGTCCGCCGCGAAGGCGACGTCGCCTTCGATCTGCACCGGCGGCAGCTCGCCGGTGGCGACACGGCGGGCCGCCTCGAACGGCCGTGCGGCGTCCACGCGCAGGCGCAGCTCGGGCGGCATGGCCGCGTCGGGCTCACCGGGCAGGCCGGCGGTTTCGAACAGGCCGGCCGGGGTGACGCGCAGGGTCAGCGGCGGCGGCGGCGGCAGCGGGATGCGCCAGTTGTCCACCTCCACGCGCAGCCGGCGGCCGGCATGGGCCTTCAGGCGCTCGGTGGCCGCGGGTGCGCTGGACAGCACGTGGTTGGCCAGCAGGATGAAGCGGTCGGTCGCCGCGGGCAGCAGCAGCTCGGTGACGGGGTTGGCCATCGCCGAATTGTAGGGGGCGGCCCCTCGCCCGTCGGGGACGGAGGGTCAGTCGTAGCCCTGCGGGTTGGCGCTCTGCCAGCGCCAGCTGTCGGCGCACATGGCGTCCAGGTCGCGCGTGGTCTGCCAGCCCAGCTGCTCGCGGGCGACGCGCGGGTCGGCCCATGACGAGGCCAGGTCGCCGGGCCGGCGATCGACGATGCGGTAGGGGATAGGGCGGCCGCTGGCGCGCTCGTAGGCCTGCACCAGCTCCAGCACGCTGTGGCCGCGGCCGGTGCCCAGGTTGGCTGTGATCGAGCCGCGGCCGTCCAGCAGGTGGCGCAGGGCCGCCACGTGGCCGTCGGCCAGGTCCATCACGTGCAGGTAGTCGCGCACCCCCGTGCCGTCGGGCGTGTCGTAGTCGCCGCCGAACACCTGCAGATGCTCGCGCCGCCCCACCGCCACCTGGGCCACATAGGGCATGAGGTTGTTGGGGATGCCGCGCGGGTCTTCGCCGATGCGGCCGCTCTCGTGGGCACCCACCGGGTTGAAGTAGCGCAGCCACGCCACCGACCACGCGGGATCGGCGGCGGCCACGTCGCGCAGGATCTGCTCGCCGTAGAGCTTGGTGCGGCCGTACACGTTGATGGCCGACAGCGGATGGGACTCGTCGTACGGCAGGTACTGCGGCTCGCCGTACACCGTCGCGCTGGAGCTGAACACCAGCTTCTTCACGCCGTGGCGCTGCATGGCCTGGCAGGTGGCGAGCAGGCCGCCGATGTTGTTGGCGTAATAGTCGAGCGGCTTCTGTCCCGATTCACCCACCGCCTTGAACGCCGCGAAATGCACCACGGCGTCGATCGCATGGCGACCGAACACGGCGTCGAGGGCGGCCGCGTCGGTGATGCTCGCCCGCTCGAAGACCGGCACCTGGCCGCTGAGCGACTGCAGGCGGTCCAGCACCTTCGGCGAGCTGTTGGAGAAGTCGTCCAGCCCCACCACCCGGAAGCCCGCGGATTGCAGCGCGAGCCAGGTGTGGGAGCCAATGTAGCCGGCGGCGCCGGTGAGCAGGATGGTGGCCATGAACGGGGGCGCGGCGCCGCGCGCTCAGCGCGGCGGGGTGTCGATCAGGTCCGCCGGCAGCCGGTTGCCCTGGGCCAGCGCCTGCACGGTGTCACGCAGCTGTCCCAGCAGCTCGTAGCGGCGGCGGTACATGGCGCGCTTCTTGGCCGGCACGGCCTCGAGCGGCCGCGGCGCCCAGGCCGTGTCGAAGACGAAGAAGCCGTCCACGGTCTCCACGCCGCCACGGTCGCGCCAGATCTCGTCGTAGTTGGCGCTGGGAATGTGGCGGTCCAGCCGGGCGAACAGCCGGGGTTCGCGGTGCTGGCGGTAGAAGTCGCACACCGCGAGCACCTGGTCGATGCGCAGCGACTCGGCCAGCATCAGCAGGGCCTGCAGCAGCAGGTCGCGCGGGCGGCATCCGTGCAGCTCGCGGGTGAGCGCCACGTAACGCTCCTGCGCGCCGTCGACCGAGCGGCCCTGGATGGCGCCCACGTAGACCACCGGCCGGCCGCGTCGCTGGCCGATGGAGAAGGCCACGGAGTACAGGCGCAGGTCGCCCTCGAACAGGCTGAGCGTGAGCTCGCCTTCCTTGGCCATCCACGCCGGCTGGTCCAGCTGCAGGGTGAGCTCCCCGTCCCCCAGGGGCAGGCGCGCCAGCACCGCACGCTGGCCGGCCGGCACCTGCAGCCAGGGCTGGCGATCGACCTCGCGGTAGTGGGCCACCACGGTGTCCACCCGCTGGCGCACGGACCAGGCGCGGTGCACGTAGGGCCAGGCGATCACATGCACCATGCCGCCTCGCGTCGCGAGCGCGCGCCCCAACGCGGACTCGGCGGGCACCTGGCGCAGGCCGCGCCACTCGCGCCGGCGCCGCCACGCATGCCACATGAAGCGCAGGCGCCGCACCAGCGACATCGGCCCGAGCAGGGGGTAGGCACGTTGCGCCCCCTGCCAGATGAGCAGCCACACGGCGAGCGCCGACTCGGCGGCCAGCGACAGGCCGGTGACCTCGCTGGGCGCCAGGGCCGCCATGATGCCGACGCTGTGCCACCAGCCTGCAGGCAGGCTGAGCCGCGCCGCGCGCACCTGCCGCCGGCTGAGGTTCAGCACTTGATGCCGACGTGCAACGCCACCACGCCGCCGGACAGGTTGTGCACGTCCACGTGGCCGAAGCCCGCGGTCTTCATCATGGCCTTGAGCGTCGCCTGGTCCGGGTGCATGCGGATGGACTCGGCCAGGTAGCGGTAGCTCTCGGCGTCCCCGGCCACCCATTGGCCCAGGCGCGGCAGCACCTGGAACGAGTACCAGTCGTAGGGCTTGCGCAGCGGCTCGGCCACGCGGGAGAACTCCAGCACCAGCAGGCGCCCGCCGTCGCGCAGCACGCGGCCCATCTCCGCCAGCGCGGCGTCCTTGTGCGTCATGTTGCGCAGGCCGAAGGCCACGCTCACGAGGTCGAAGCTGCCGTCCTTGAAGGGCAGCTTCTCGGCGTCGCAAATGGTGGTGGGCAGGGCCAGGCCCTCGTCCAGCAGCCGGTCGCGGCCGGTGCGCAGCATCGCCTCGTTGATGTCGGTGTGCACCACGCGGCCCGTGGGCCCCACGCGGCGGGCGAAGGCGCGGGAGAGGTCGCCGGTGCCGCCGGCGATGTCCAGCACGCGATCGCCCTCGCGCAGGTTGGCCACGGCCACCGTGTAGGCCTTCCATGCCCGGTGCATGCCCATGGACATGAGGTCGTTCATCACGTCGTACCTGGACGCGACCGAGTCGAACACGCCCTTGACGCGCCGGGCCTTCTCGCCCTCGTCGACCGTCTGGAAACCGAAATGGGTCTGGCTCATGATGCGATTCAATGGTGGCCGCAGGCGCCGCCGCTGCTGGGCGCCATGGGCAAGTCGCGTTCCATGCCGGCCTCGGCCAGGCGCTGCTCGTAGCGGGCCCACAGCGCGTCCTGCTCGGCTCCCAGGCGGTACAGGTACTCCCAGGTGAAGATGCCGCTGTCGTGGCCGTCGGAGAAGCGCGGCTGCAGGGCGTAGTGGCCCACCGGCTCGACCGCCTCGATGACCACGTCGCGCTTGCCCGTCTGCAGCACCTCCTGGCCCGGGCCGTGGCCCTGCACCTCGGCCGAGGGCGAGTACACGCGCATCAGCTCGAAGGGGATGCGAAAGTGCGCCCCATCGTCGAAGGCGATCTCCAGCACGCGCGAGGACTGGTGGACGGTGACGGCGGTGGGCTGCGGGGAGCGGGCGGAGGCGGACATGGCCGCCATCCTACCCGCGGCCGGGCGACAGGCCGGCCAGCGCGGCCTCGATGGCGGCATCCACCGCGGCCAGCCGCGATGCCACCTGCGCCGCGGCGTCGTCCGGCGAGGCCCGCTGGGCCGCCGCCCAGATGGGCGCCGGGAAATGGCTGTCCCAGGCGAAGCGCGCCACCACGTGCCAGTGCAGGTGGGGCACGACGTTGCCCAGCGAGGCGAGGTTGATCTTGGTGGGGGCCAGGGCCTGGCGCAGCGCCTGCTCCACCGCTGCCACCGCCTCCATGCAGTGCAGCCGGTCGGCCGCGGACAGCTCGGAGAACTCGGCCACGTGCGTGCGCCAGACCACCCGGTAGAAGGCCGGGAAGGCCGGGGCATCGAGCACCCGCAGCACGCGCAGGCGATCGTCGGCCGCCACCACCTGCCAGGCACCGGTGGGCGACGCGGCGGCGCACAGCTCGCAGCCGGGCACCGGCTCCCCGCTCACACCAGCACCCGCTCGATGCCGCCGTCGTTGGCGCGGCGCACGTAATCCGGCATCCAGTCCTCGCCCAGCAGGCGGCGGGCCATCTCCACCACGATGTAGTCGGCCTCGAGCAGGCCATTGGACAGGTCGTCCTGGTAGCGCGACAGGCCCTGCAGGCAGCTGGGGCAGGAGGTGAGGATCTTCAGGTTGTCCTTCGGACCCACCTGGCCGCTGCTGCGCAGCTGGGCCTCGGCGCGGCGGATCTCCTCTTCCTTGCGGAAGCGCACCTGGGTGGCGATGTCGGGCCGGCTCACGCCCAGCGTGCCGGACTCGCCGCAGCAGCGCTCGCTCTTGCTCACGCCGTCGCCCACCAGGCCCTTCACGGTCTTCATGGGCTCCTGCTGCTTCAGCGGCGTGTGGCAGGGGTCGTGGTAGAGGTAGGCCGTGCCCCGGCCATGGGCATCGTCCAGCGTGATGCCCTTTTCCAGCAGGAACTCATGGATGTCGACGATGCGGCAGCCGGGGAAGATCTCCTCGAACTTGTAGCCCTGCAGCTGGTCGTAGCAGGTGCCGCAGGAGACCACCACGGTCTTGATGTCCAGGTAGTTCAGCGTGTTGGCCACGCGGTGGAACAGCACCCGGTTGTCCGTGATCATGGCCTCGGCCTTGTCGAACTGGCCCGAGCCGCGCTGCGGGTAGCCGCAGCACAGGTAGCCCGGCGGCAGCACGGTCTGCACGCCCGCCTGCCACAGCATGGCCTGCGTGGCCAGGCCCACCTGGCTGAACAGGCGCTCGGAGCCGCAGCCGGGGAAGTAGAACACCGCCTCGCTGTCCACCGTGGTGCGCGCCGGGTCGCGGATGATGGGCACGTAGGCCTTGTCCTCGATGTCCAGCAGCGCGCGGGCGGTCTTCTTGGGCAGGCCGCCCGGCATCTTCTTGTTGATGAAGTGGATCACCTGCTCCTTCACCGGGGCGCTGCCCACGGTGGCCGGCGGCGCGGCCGTCTGCTTGCGCGCCGCGAGCTTGAGCACGTCGTTGGCCACGCGCTGCGCGCGCATGCCCACGCCCACCATCGCCGTGCGCGCCAGCTTGATGGTCTGCGGGCTGGTGGCATTGAGCATGAACATCGCCGCCGCGTTGCCCGGGCGGAAGCTCTTTTGCCCCATCTTGCGCAGCAGGTTGCGCATGTTCATCGACACGTCGCCGAAGTCGATCTTCACCGGGCAGGGGTTGAAGCACTTGTGGCAGACCGTGCAGTGGTCGGCCACGTCCTCGAACTCCTGCCAGTGCTGGATGGACACGCCGCGGCGCGTCTGCTCCTCGTACAGGAAGGCCTCGACCAGCAGCGAGGTGGCCAGGATCTTGTTGCGCGGGCTGTACAGCAGGTTGGCGCGCGGCACATGCGTGGCGCACACCGGCTTGCACTTGCCGCAGCGCAGGCAGTCCTTCACCGAGTTGGCGATGTCGCCGATGTCGCTCTGCTGCATGATGAGCGACTCGTGGCCCATCAGGCCGAAACTGGGCGTGTAGGCGTGGCTCAGGTCGGCCGCGTGCACGTCGGCGTCCGCCAGGGCCGCCAGCGCGGTGCCACGCAGCAGCTTGCCCTTGTTGAACCGGCCCTCCGGGTCCACCCGCTGCTTGTAGGCCGCGAAGTTGGCCAGCTCGTCGTCGGTGAGGAACTCCAGCTTGGTGATGCCGATGCCGTGCTCGCCGGAGATCACGCCGCCCAGCGAGCGCGCCAGCACCATGATGCGCGCCACGGCCTCGTGGGCCGTCTGCAGCATCTCGTAGTTGTCGGAGTTGACGGGGATGTTGGTGTGCACGTTGCCGTCGCCGGCGTGCATGTGCAGCGCCACCCACACCCGGCCGCGCAGCACCTCCTGGTGCAGGCGCCGCGTCTCGTCGAGGATGGGCGTGAAGGCCGCGCCGGCGAAGATGGCCTGCAGCGGCTGGAAGATCTGGCGCTTCCAGGACGCGCGCAGCGAGCCGTCCTGCAGCTGGTCGAAATAGCTGCGCTGGGCGTCGGCCTGCACGACGTCCAGCCCCAGCAGCCAGCCCTGCCACAGCGCCTGCACCTGGCGCAGCAGCGCCAGCGCCTGCTGCACGCGGTCTTCCAGCAGCTCGGCGCTGGGGATCTCGCCGGCGTCGTCCGTCTTGCCCAGCGGCAGCTCGCCGCGGGTGAAGAAGGCCAGCAGCCGGTCCAGCAGCGCCAGCTTGTTGCGCAGGCTGAGCTCGATGTTGATGCGCTCGATGCCGAGCGTGTACTCGCCCATGCGCTCCAGCGGGATCACCACGTCCTCGTTCACCTTGAACGCGTTGGTGTGGCGGCTGATGGCGGCCGTGCGCTTGCGGTCGAGCCAGAACTTCTTGCGCGCGTCGGGCGACACGGCCACGAAGCCTTCGCCCGAGCGGCCGTTGGCCAGGCGGATCACCTCGCTGGTGGCGCGCGCCACCGCGTCCGCGTCGTCGCCCACAATGTCGCCGATCAGCACCATCTTGGGCAGGCCGCCGCGCTTGCTCTTCGTGGCGTAGCCCACGGCCTTGAGGTAGCGGTCGTCCAGGTGCTCCAGGCCGGCCAGGACCGCGCCGTCCGGGCGCTTCGCCTCGGCGAACATGAAGTCCTTGATGTCGACGATGGACGGCACGCAGTCCTTGGGGTTGCCGAAGAACTCCAGGCACACGGTGCGCGTGTGCGCGGGCATGCGGTGCACCACCCAGCGTGCGCTCGTGATCAGGCCGTCGCAGCCTTCCTTCTGGATGCCCGGCAGGCCGGCGAGGAACTTGTCCGTGACGTCCTTGCCCAGCCCTTCCTTGCGGAACACGCGCCCGGGGATGTCCAGCCGCTCGGTGCGCTGCAGCACCTTGCCCGTGGCGTCGAAGTGGCGCAGCTCGAAGCTGGCCACCTCCACGTCGTGGATCTTGCCGAGGTTGTGGTTCAGGCGCACCACCTCCAGCCAGGTGGCCTGGGGCGTCACCATCTTCCAGCTGGCCAGGTTGTCCAGCGCCGTGCCCCACAGCACCGCCTTCTTGCCGCCGGCATTCATGGCGATGTTGCCGCCGATGCAGCTGGCTTCCGCCGAGGTCGGGTCCACCGCGAAGACGTGGCCGCCCCGCTCGGCCGCGTCGGCCACGCGCTGGGTGACCACACCGGCCTCGGTCCAGACGGTGGCCACCGGCCGGTCCACGCCGGGCAGGCTGACCTGCTCCACCTCGGTCATGGCCTCGAGCTTCTCGGTGTTGATCACCGCGCTCTTCCAGGTGAGCGGCACCGCGCCGCCCGTGTAGCCGGTGCCGCCTCCGCGCGGGATGACAGTGAGGCCCAGCTCGATGCAGGCCGCCACCAGGCCGGCCATCTCCGCCTCGCTGTCGGGCGTGAGCACGACGAAGGGGTATTCCACGCGCCAGTCCGTGGCGTCGGTCACGTGCGACACGCGCGACAGGCCGTCGAACTTGATGTTGTCGCGCGCCGTGTGGCGGCTGAACGCCTTGCGGGTGCGCTGGCGCAGCGCGGCCACGTCGTCGAAGCGGCGGGCGAAGCGCTCCACGGCCGAGCGGGCCGCCGCCAGCAGCTCGCCCACGTGCGCATCGCGCTCGGCGTCGTCCGCCGGGGTGCGGCGGCGCTCCACCTCGGTCAGCCGGTGGTGCAGTGCGTCGATCAGCAGGCCCCGCCGCTTGGGGTTGTCCAGCAGGTCGTCCTCGAGGTACGGGTTGCGCTGGACCACCCAGATGTCGCCCAGCACCTCGTACAGCATGCGCGCGGAGCGGCCGGTGCGGCGCTCGTCGCGCAGGCGGTCCAGCAGGGTCCAGGCGCGCTCGCCGAGCAGCCGCAGGACGATCTCGCGGTCGGACAGCGAGGTGTAGTTGTAGGGGATCTCGCGCAGCCGGGGCGCGGCACCGTGCGGCGGGTGGCCCTGGCCGTCGGGGTCAGTCGGCTGGAGGGTGTCGGCGGGCAGCGGGGCGTTCATGGGCAGACCAGTCGCGGCGGCCGGGCCCACGCCTGCAGGCCACGCGGACGCCTGTAGG
Source organism: Ideonella sp. (assembly GCF_041918995.1). Taxonomy (GTDB): domain Bacteria; phylum Pseudomonadota; class Gammaproteobacteria; order Burkholderiales; family Burkholderiaceae_C; genus Ideonella. Next base: position 144,988 of record NZ_JAYRUN010000008.1, read on the forward strand.
GGCACGTGAGGGTGAATCGTACCGCAGCGCAGCATTTTCCGTGGCTGGCGCGCCGGGTGGCCGCGGCGCCGTCGCCGTCAAGCCGGATCTGCCCGGTACCGGCCGTGGCGTCCCCATGACACAACGCAGAAATCTGTCACGGACTCGGCGGATACTCGCGCGCTTCCAGCCTGCGCCACCCGCCCTTGGAGCACACATGACCCGCTGCCTCACCCCGATCGCCCTGGCCGCCGCCCTCGCCGGCGGCCTCGCCCTGGCCCCCCTGCCCGCCCGCGCGCAGGTGGAGATCCAGTGGTGGCACTCCATGACCGGCGCCCTGGGCGAGCGGGTCACCGAGCTGGCCACGGGCTTCAATGCCTCGCAGACGGGCTACAAGGTCGTCCCCGTCTACAAGGGCAGCTACCCCGAATCGATGACCGGCGCCATCGCCGCCTACCGCGCCGGCAACCCGCCGCACATCGTGCAGGTGTTCGAGGTGGGCACCGCCACCATGATGGCCGCGCAGGGCGCCATCAAGCCCGTGCACCAGCTCATGAAGGACGCCGGCCAGCCCTTCGACGCCAAGGCCTACCTGCCGGCGGTCGCGGGCTACTACACCGACCGCAAGGGCAACATGCTGTCCATGCCCTTCAACTCGTCCACGCCGGTGTTCTACGTGAACGAAGAGGCCTTCAAGAAGGCCGGCCTGCCGCCCAAGGCGCCGGCCACCTGGAAGGAGTTCGGCGTGGTCGCCGGCAAGCTCAAGGCCAGCGGCCAGGCCTGCGTGTACACCACCGGCTGGCCCGCCTGGGTGCACGTGGAGAACTTCAGCGCCTGGCACAACCTGCCCATCGGCACGCTGGAGAACGGCATCGGCGGCGTGAAGACCGAGTTCAGGATCAACTCGCCCGCCCACGTGGCCCACGTGCAGATGCTGGCGGACTTCGCCAGGAACGGCTGGTTCACCTACGCCGGCCGCAAGAACGAGGCGGAGGCCAAGTTCTTCAGCGGCGAGTGCGCCATGCTGACCTCCAGCTCCGGCGCGCAGGCGAACATCCGCAAGAACGCCAAGTTCCCGTTCTCGGTGAACCTGCTGCCCTACCACGACACCGTGGCCGGGGCGCCGCAGAACTCCATCATCGGTGGCGCCAGCCTGTGGGTGATGGGCAAGAAGAAGCCCGAGGAATACAAGGGCGTGGCGCAGTTCCTGAGCTACCTGTCGAAGACCGACCTGCAGGTGAAGTGGCATGAGCAGACGGGCTACGTGCCCATCACCCTGGCCGCCTACGACGCCGCGAAGAAGGCCGGCTACTACGACAAGGTGCCCGGCGCCGACATCGCCGTGCGCCAGCTCACCTACAAGGCGCCCACCGCCAACTCCAAGGGCCTGCGCTTCGGCAACTACGTGCAGGGCCGCGAGGTGATCGAGGAGGAGATCGAGGCGGTGCTGGCCGGCAAGAAGACGGCGCAGGCCGCCATGGACGAGGCCGTGCGCCGGGGCAACGAGCTGCTGCGCCGCTTCGAAGCCACCGCCAAGGAATAATCCGCCCCATGGGTCAACGCGTCGGTTTCGGCAACCGCTGGCTGCCCTATGCGCTGGTGCTGCCGCAGATCGCCGTCACGGTGGTCTTCTTCTTCTGGCCGGCGCTGCAGGCCCTGTGGTTCTCCATGCAGCTGCAGGACCCGTTCGGCGAACGCACCGAGTTCGCCGGCTGGGCCAACTTCCAGGCGCTGTGGCACGACACCGGCTACCTGGCGTCGTTCCAGACCACGGCCGTGTTCAGCGTGCTGGTGGCCTCGCTGGGCATCGCCATCTCGCTGGCGCTGGCCACGCTGGCCCACCGGGTGGCCCGCGGTGCGCTCGTCTACCGCACCCTCCTGATCTGGCCCTACGCCGTGGCGCCGGCCGTGGCGGGTGTGCTGTGGGCGTTCCTCTTCGCCCCCAGCGTCGGCGTGGTCAGCCATGGCCTGCGCTTGATGGGCGTGGACTGGAACTGGGTGCTGCGCGGGGACCAGGCCATGCTGCTGGTGGTGCTGGCGGCCACCTGGAAGCAGATCAGCTACAACTTCCTGTTCTTCCTGGCCGGCCTGCAGTCCATCCCGCCGTCGCTGCTGGAGGCGGCGGCGATCGACGGCGCCGGGCCGGTGCGGCGCTTCTGGACCATCGTCTTCCCCCTGCTGTCGCCCACCACCTTCTTCCTGCTGGTGGTGAACATCGTCTACGCCTTCTTCGACACCTTCGGCGTGATCGACGCCACCACCGCCGGCGGCCCGGCCCAGGCCACCAACATCCTGGTCTACAAGGTGTACACCGACGGCGTGAAATCGGCCGACCTCGGCGGCTCCTCGGCGCAGTCGGTGATCCTGATGGCCATCGTGATCGCGCTCACGGTGGTGCAGTTCCGCTTCGTCGAGCGCAAGGTGCAGTACGGATGATCCAGAACCGCCGCGGGCTCGACCTGCTCAGCCACGGCCTGCTGCTGCTCGCGGTGGCGGTGGTGGCCTTCCCGCTGTACGTGACCTTCGTCGCCTCCACCCGCACGCTGGAGGAGGTGCTGGCCGTGCCCATGCCGCTCACGCCGGGCAGCCACGGCTGGGCCAACTACAGCCAGGTGCTGTTCGGCGGCTCCACGCGCGGCGCCGGCGCGCCGGTGGGGCCGATGATGTTCAACAGCCTGGTGATGGCCATCGTCATCGCCGTGGGCAAGATCGCCATCTCGCTCATCGCGTCCTTCGCCATCGTCTACTTCCGCTTCCCGCTGCGCCGCACCTTCTTCTGGATGATCTTCGTGACGCTGATGCTGCCGGTGGAGGTGCGCATCATCCCCACCTTCCAGGTGGTGTCCGACCTGGGCATGCTGAACTCCTACGTCGGCCTCACCCTGCCGCTGATCGCGTCGGCCACCGCCACGTTCCTGTTCCGCCAGTTCTTCATGACGGTGCCGGACGAGCTCACCGAGGCCGCCCGCATCGACGGCGCCGGCCCCATGCGCTTCTTCGTCGACGTGCTGCTGCCGCTGTCGCGCACGTCCATCGCCGCGCTGTTCGTCATCCAGTTCATCTACGGCTGGAACCAGTACCTCTGGCCGCTGCTCATCACCACCGACGAGTCGATGTACACCGCCGTCATCGGCATCAAGCGCATGATCGTCGGCGGCGACGCGCTCACCGAATGGCCGCTGGTCATGGCCACCGCCATGCTGGCCATGCTGCCGCCGGCACTGGTGGTGCTGCTGATGCAGAAGTGGTTCGTCAAGGGCCTGGTGGACGCCGAGAAATAACGACACGAGAGTCACCCTCCGACCCCTCCCATGGCCAGCATCTCCCTTCGCGACGTCCGCAAGACCTACGGCCGCGGCGACAGCGCCAACGCGGTGATCCACGGCGTGAACGCCGAGATCGCCGACGGCGAATTCATCGTCATCGTGGGGCCCTCGGGCTGCGGCAAGAGCACCCTGCTGCGCATGGTGGCCGGGCTGGAGGAGATCACCGCGGGCGAGATCGCCATCGGGCCGCGCGTGGTGAACCGCCTGGAGCCCGCCGAGCGCGACATCGCCATGGTGTTCCAGAACTACGCGCTCTACCCGCACATGAGCGTGTACGACAACATGGCCTATGGCCTGAAGATCGCGCGCCGCCCCAAGGCCGAGATCGACGAGCGGGTGAAGAAGGCCGCGCAGATCCTGGAGCTGGGCCACCTGCTCGAGCGCAAGCCCCGGCAGCTTTCGGGCGGCCAGCGCCAGCGCGTGGCCATGGGCCGGGCCATCGTGCGCCAGCCGCAGGTGTTCCTGTTCGACGAGCCGCTGTCCAACCTGGACGCCAAGCTGCGCGCGCAGACCCGGCTGGAGATCCAGAAGCTGCACGCGGAGCTGGGCGTCACCTCGCTGTTCGTCACGCACGACCAGGTCGAGGCGATGACGCTGGCCCAGCGCATGATCGTCATGAACGCGGGGCAGGTGGAACAGATCGGCAGCCCCGAGGACGTCTACACCCGCCCGGCCACCACCTTCGTCGCCAGTTTCATCGGCTCGCCGCCGATGAACCTGCTGGCCGGCCAGGCCGACGGCGCCGGCCTGCAGGTGGGCCAGGCGCGGCTGTCCCTGCCGGCCGCGGCGCCGGCGCAGGGCGCGGTCACGCTCGGTGTGCGGCCGGAGCATGCCGAGCCCGCGCCTGCGGGCACACCCGGCGCGTGGTCGCTGCAGGTCGAGCTGGTGGAGATGCTGGGCGCCGAGCGCCTGGTGCACGGCCGGCTGGGCGGCGCAGGCGGCGCGGCCTTCACCCTGCGCATTCCCAGCACGCTGCCCGCGCCCGCCATGGGGCAGCCGCTGCCCGTGGTGGTGGCGCCTGCCCATCTGCATTGGTTCGACGCGGCCAGCGGCCGCCGCCTGGGAGAGTGACCGTGGCCGCCGTGCTGCCCGACTGGCCGTACCCCTTCTGGATCGCCCACCGCGGCGCCGGCAAGCTGGCGCCCGAGAACACGCTGGCGGCGTTCCGCGTGGGCGCCTCGCACGGCTGGCGGGCCTTCGAGTGCGACGTGAAGCTCTCGGCCGACGGCGTGCCTTTCCTGCTGCACGACGACACGCTGGACCGCACCACCAGCGGCACCGGCCGCGCCGCCGACCTGCCGTGGACGGCGCTGTCGCGCCTGGACGCCGGCGGCTGGCACAGCCGGGCGTTCGCCGGCGAGCCGCCGGCCAGCCTGGCCGCGGTGGCCGCCTGGCTGCGCCGCAACGGCCATGGGCTGGACCTGGAGATCAAGCCCACCCCGGGCGACGAGCGGCGCACCGGCGAGGTGGTGGCCGCGGAGGTGCTGCGCCTGTGGGCCGGCGATCCCCGGCCGCCGCTGCTGTCATCCTTCCGCCCCGAGGCGCTGGAGGGCGCCCGCAGCACGGCACCGCGGCTGCGGCGCGCCCTGCTGGTCGACACCGACTGGCCCGGCTGGCTCGACGTGGCGCTCGCGCTGGGCTGCGTGGCCGCCATCACCCACCATCGCCTCATGGACGCCGCGCTGGTTGCCCGCCTGCACCAGGCCGGCCTGCGGGCCCTGGTCTACACGGTGAACGACCCGGCCCGCGCCGCGGAGCTGCAGGCGGCCGGGGTGGACGGCATCATCACCGATGCGGTGGACGTGTTCGTGGCGGACGGCCCCTGCTGAGCCGGCCCTGAGCCGGCCCTGAGACGACCCTGAGGCGGGTCGCCCGAGGCGGATCACACGGTGCCCTCCGCCAGCGCCTCGGCCGCCCGCCCCGGCGCGGCGGCCGGGGCCGTCGATGGCAGGCTGCGCACGTCACGCAGCGTGCGCCATTGCCAGGCCAGCGCACCCAGCAGCAGGGCGCCGCCGCCGGCGAAGCCCAGCGCCGCGCGCAGCCCCACGTGCTCACCCAGCCAGCCGCCGATGAGCGCGCCGGGGCCGGCCGGCAGCAGCGTGAGCCAGCGCATGGTGCTGGTCATGCGGCCCAGCAAGGGCTCGGGCGTCACCGCCTGGCGCAGGGCCAGGAAATTGATGAACACCATCACCGCGCCCATGCCGAACAGGCCGAGCATGAGGGCGAAGGCCGCCACGCCCCACGGCCCCACCGGCGCGAGCGACAGGATCGCCCAGCCGCTGCCCGCCACCGCGAAGCCCGCCACCATGCAGGGGCCCGGGCCGATGCGGCGGCTGATGCGGTCGCCCAGCAGGCTGGCGCCCACGGTGCCGATGCCCAGCCCCACGTAGCTCAGGCCGACGGCCTGCTCGCTCATGCCGAGCACGCGGGTGGCGAACAGGATCTGCACCACCAGCGCCGCGTGGTGGCACAGCTGCAGCGCGCCCACGCACACCGCCAGCGCCACGAGCAGCCGCTGGTGCACCACGAAGCGCAGGCCCACCTTCAGGTCGGTCCAGAAGCGCCCGGCCACGGGCGGGGCCAGCGTCTCGTTGACGCGCACGCCGCGCAGGATGAGGGCGGAGCCGAGCAGCGCGCACGCGTCCACCAGCAGCGCGACCGGTGCGCCTAGCAGGCGGATGAGGGCGCCGGCCACCCCGGGGCCCGCGACCTCGGCGCCCGAACTGGCGAGCGAGTTCTTGGCGTGCGCCTCCACCAGGCGGGTACGGGGCACCACCTGGGTCAGCACCACCTGCGCGGCCGAGCCGGCCACGGTGTACACCGTGCCGATGAAGAAGCCCACGGCGTACAACCAGCCCATCGTGAGCCAGCCTGCCCACCAGGCCAGCGGCACGCTCGCCACGGCAAAGGCCAGCACGGTCTCGCCGCCGATGTAGACCGGCAGCTTGCGCACGCGGTCGAGCCACACGCCGCCCGGCAGCGAGAACAGCACGAACGGCGCGATCTCCATCGCGGTCAGCCAGCCCATCTGCGTGGGGCTGGCATGCAGCAGCACCGCCGCGGTGAGGGGCAGCGCCAGCATGGTCACCTGCCCGCCCAGCGAGCTGATGAGGATGGACGTCCACAGGCGGCGGTACACCCGGTCGCGCAGCAGGTCGTCGGGGGCCAGGCGCACACGCGCCCGGGCACGGGAGAGCAAGGTCGTGAGCGTCATGCCCATGGCGCACATCGCTTTCTCGGCGGAATGCCACAAGGGGCCTGCCCCGCACGGGGCCGGCCGGAAGAGAAGAGGCGGCGAAAGAGGAAGGCCGTGTCCGATGCTTCCGCCGGGGAGAGCCGGCGGACCGCCCGGTGTGACCGGGCGACGGTGCCAGCTAGGGCAGGCGCGGGCGCACCCCCGCCATGCACGGTGCGGCCAGCGGTCGGTGACCGCGGGCGCAACGGGAGGTGGCAGAGGTGGAGTTCATCGGGGGGGCGGATCAGGAGGTGAGCGCCGATCCTAGCAGCCGCCCCCTCGGCGCGGCAAGCGCCACGCACCCCAAGGCCAGGGGGCGGCCCATAATCCGGCCATGCACGACCGCGACGCGATCGACCGCTACTTCACCGAGCAGGTGGTGGGCGCCCCGGTGTCGCTCACGCTGGGGCCGGGCGACACCGTGCGCCGCGAGCCCCCCGCGGGCCTGACCTGGCGCCTCAGCGGCACCGAGGCCGAGCAGCTCGCCGCCGCAGCGCGTGCGCTGCTGTCCGGCAGCCCGGCCGTCCCAGCGGGCCAGCCCCAGTCGGCATGGGCCGCACGCCGGGCCCGCCGCCGCCTCGCGGCGGCCCTGGCCGGGCTGCTCGTGGCCTGGCCGGCGCTGCTGTGGGCGCTCGCCCGTGCCGCCGGCTGGCTGGGCTGACGCCGCTTTCGCCCTTCCCGCCATGGACACACGCGCCGATCCGCCCGCCCCGCCCGACCGCCCGCAGGACACCCTGGTCATCGACCCGGTGCGGCTGCACATCGTCAACCGCGTGGCGCCCGACACGCTGCTGGCCGGCGACTTCCATTTCAAGGGCGGCCTGCTGCTCCAGGGCAGCCTGCATGGGCAGGGGGAAATCGCCGGCCGGCTGGTGGTGTGGCACGGTGCCCGCCTGGTCGGCCGCTTCCGCGTGCTGGGCGATCTTTACGTGTTCGGTGCGCTCGGCCACCCCGCAGACACCGAGGACGAGGTCGACGACCAGACGGAGATCGAATGCCAGGGCACGGCCTATGTGGCCAGCACCGGCGTGTCCACCGGCACCCTCATCGCGGCGAAGCTGCGTATGTATGATGGGGCGGTCCTGCAGGGCCCCTTCCGCACGCTGCGCGCCTCGCGCTCGCTGCCGGTGCTGCAGGGGGGCTGAGCCGCCCCGCACGCGCCCCGCATCGTCCCCCACTGCCCGACGACCCGCCATGGACCCCGACGACAGCGCCCTGCCCGACTCCCCTGCCGTGCCCATGGGCCAGGCCATGCCGGAAACCCGGCAGCTGCCCACGCTGCTGCCGTCGCAGCAGGCGGTGGCGGCCGCCCCGGCCCGGATGCGCGGGCTGTCCACCCTGGGCGAAGGCCTGCGGTTCGTCGGTGATGCCCTGATCGACGGCTCGCTGTCGGTGGCCGGCGAGGTGCGGGGCAACCTGCACGTGCAGGCCGGCCCAGGCGGCGATGGCGGCCATGTCACCGTGGCGGCCACCGGCTCGGTGACGGGCGACGTGACCGCCCGCCACATTTCCGTGCTCGGGCGCGCCGACGGCCTGCTCGACGCGGCCGGGGGCCGGGTGTCGCTGCACGACACGGCCTGCGTGAGCGGCCGCATCCGGTACACCCACCTGCAGGTCAACGGCGCCGACCTCAATGCGCAGCTGGAGCGCGTGCGCCCCGAGGGCGATGTCGGCCGCACCTGATGGCCCGGCGGGCCGTCCACGCGTGGCCACCACCGACGAGCTGCGCCGCGCGGCGCTGGCCCGCTCCTCGCGCCGCGGCGCCCAGGTGGCGCGGCGGCGGGTGCGCCAGCGGTGGGCGGCGTGGGCCCTGCGCGTGGCGCTGTCGGCACTGCTGCCCGTGCTGCTGCTGACAGGCGGGCTGTCGGGTGCGGGCCCTGCAGTACCATGGACCGCGCCCACCGATTCCGCCAAGGAGACCTCACCGTGAACGGCAGCGACACCGACCGCACCCCGGCCCGCCTGGTGCCCGTGGAGCAGCTCAATGCGATCTCCAGCCTGGTGGCCGAAGGCGCGCTGTTCGAGGGCACCTTCAGCGCGCGCGTCGACCTCGGCATCAAGGTGGACGGCCACCTCAAGGGCGACATCCGCCTCGAGTCGGGCGGCACCGTGCACATCGGCCCCACCGGCTTCGTCGAGGGCAGCACCATCGAGGCCGACCACGTGCTGATCGAGGGCCGGGTGCGTGGCACGGTGGTGGCGCGCCAGACGCTGGAGATCACCGGCTCGGCCACCCTGCTGGGCGACGCGCTCTACGACGCGCTGCTGGACGTGCACCCGCGTGCGCGCCTGCGCGGCAAGGTGGAGTTCCGCGGCGAGCTGGACCTGCCTCCCGCCTCGCCGACCCCCTGAACCCGCCGGGGACAGCGGGCGCCGCAGCGGCTCAGGAGCGGTAGTCGGCGTTGATGCTCACGTAGTCGTGCGACAGGTCGCAGGTCCACACGGTGGTCTGCGCCTCTCCCCGGTGCAGGCCGACCCGCACGGCGATCTCGGCCTGCTTCATCACCCGCTGGCCGTCCTCCTCCCGGTAGTCGGGGTGGCGGCCGCCCTGGCGGGCGACGTGCACGTCGTCGAGGAACAGGTCGATCAGCCCCTGGTCGAGGTCGTCGATGCCGGCGTAGCCCACCGCCGCCAGGATGCGGCCCAGGTTGGGGTCGCTGGCGAAGAAGGCCGTCTTGACGAGAGGCGAATGCGCGATGGCATAGGCCACCTGGCGGCACTCGTCCTCGGTGCGCCCGCCTTCCACCTGCACCGCGATGAACTTGGTGGCGCCTTCGCCATCGCGCACGATGGCCTGGGCCAGCTCGCGCGCCACGTCGAACACGGCCGCCTGCAGCGCACGGCCGTCGGCGCTGTCCAGCGAATCGATGCGGGCGTGGCCGGCCTGGTGCGTGGCGACCAGCACGAAGGAATCGTTGGTGGAGGTGTCACCGTCGATGGTGATGCGGTTGAACGACGCATCGGCCGCGGCGCTCACCAGCGGCTGCAGCAGGGCCGGGTCCACCACCGCGTCGGTGGCCATGAAGCCCAGCATGGTGGCCATGTTCGGCCGGATCATGCCCGCGCCCTTGGAGATGCCGGTGACGTGCACCTCCCGGCCGCCGATCGACAGCGTGCGCGAGGCGGCCTTGGGCACGGTGTCGGTGGTCATGATGCCCTCGGCCGCCCGCCCCCAGTGGGCGGGGGAGCGGTCGGCCAGCGCCGCGGGCAGGCCGGCCTCGATGCGCTCCACCGGCAGGGCCTCCATGATGACGCCGGTGGAAAACGGCAGCACCTGCTGCGGCGCCAGCCCCAGCTGGCCGGCCAGCGCGGCGCAGGTGCGGCGAGCGCGCGCCAGGCCGTCCGCGCCGGTGCCGGCGTTGGCGTTGCCGGTGTTCACCACCACCGCGCGGACACCGCCGATCGCCGGCGCTGCGGCCAGGTGCTCGCGGCAGACCTGCACCGGCGCGGCGCAGAAGCGGTTGCGCGTGAACACGCCCGCCACCGAGGCGCCCTCGGCCAGGGTCATCACCACCAGGTCCTTGCGGTTCGCCTTGCGCACGCCGGCCTCGGCGATGCCGAGCTCCACGCCGGCCACCGGCGCGAGGGTGGCGAAATCGGGGGTGCGGTAGTTCACGGGCATGGCGGCAACAGGAAACAGGACACAGAAGGCGCCGATTGTAGGAAGCGGCCGCCCGCCGGCGCGCCAGCGGCCGTCACGCCAGCGCGCGCGTCCAGGTGAAGAACTGCTCCTGCGGCCGCATCGGCGGCATCGGGGCGCGTGCGGCGGGCAGGTTCCGGGCCAGGCTGGCCGCCGACGGCAGCCCGCGTGAGACCAGGATGGCCAGCTGGTTCAGCGTCTGGAAGCGCTGCAGCCGCTCCAGCGCCGCCTGCATGGCCGCGGCGTCGTGCGAGTGCCGGGCCTCGTCCGCCCCACGCAGGCAATCGTCGAGCAGCGCCCGGGCGAAGGCGGCCGCCGAGCCCAGCTCGGCGTATTCGCGGGCCAGCTGGCGGCAGCGGGATTGCTCGGCCAGCAGCAGGTCTTCGAGGGTGGTCATGGCGTACTCCTTGGGTGGTGCCGGGAAGGCCGCCGGGGGCCGGCGGCGTGGAACGTATTGCATCGCGGACCGAGTGGCAGCGCGACGCATGCGCGTGCGGCCCGGGGCCGTCCCGGCAAGACGACCCCTGGACGATCGCGGCGCGTCAGTCGGCCTGCCGCCGGGCCGCATCGAGCAGGCGCTGCGCAATCCGGCCAAGCGGCCAGCGCGGGCGCGGCCGTCCGCATTCGGGCGGCGTGCCCTTGGGCCCGTCGTACCGCGGGTTGAAGGCCGGCAGCGGCGGGATGCGGCCGACATGGAAGGAACGGAAGGGCACGTCCTTGTGGTACTCGACCAGGAAGTCGACCCAGTTCGTCTCCTTCAGGAAGTCGATGACGCCCGGCTGCACGGGCGGCGGCGATTGCGGCGGGTTCACGTCCACGTAGTAGGCCGAGCGCCAATCCCACTGCCCGGTGCGCAGGGGGTCGGGCAGGAAGATGTTCATGGCCAGCGCCCGGGCGCTGAAATCCCAGCGGATCTGGCCGGAGTCGTCCAGCCAGGGCACGTCGTTGTCGCCATAGACCTTGATGCCGTCCAGCAGCTTGCTCAGTGACAGCGCCGCGTCGCGGATGGCGGGGTAGGCCACGGCCGCGTCGCCCAGCGCGGCCGCCAGGCTGTGCAGGTCGGTGAGCTGGTCCGGCGTCTCCAGCTGCCAGCCCGGCTCGGAGTCGTACTGCTGCGCCTTCTCGATGACCGACTGGATCACGGCGATGAGCGCCGCCCGTTCGGCCGGCGCAGCGGGCTGCAGCGCCGCCAGCATGGCATCGGCCAGGCGGTCCACGCCCGCGGCGATGCCCTCCATGCGCGCCAGCTCGACCATGCCGGCGACGGTGGGGTGATGCGGCTTCTGCAGCAGCTGGGCGTGGTTCTGCTCGGCGAACCAGCGGGCCAGGTCGCGGGCCGTGGCGCTGCCCTTGTCCTGCAGCAGCTGGAACACCGCCGGGTAGGCGGCCCCCGAGGTAAAGAAGTTGTAGTTGCAGTAGCCGGTGGCGAAGTCGGCATGCGGCGCCACCGTGTGCAGCACCTCCACCGACATGTTGAAGCAGTTGTTGAAGTGGATCACCGCGGGCCGGGCCGCGCCACGCTGGCGCGCCAGCGCCAGCGCCTGCCCGAGGCCCCAGGTGGACAGCGGCATGGCATTGGCGGGCAGGATGGGGTAGCCACCGGGCAGGATGGGGTAGCCGCCCGGCAGGATCGGGTAGCCACCGGGCAGCACGGGGGCCGCGTCGGTGTCCGAGAAATGCCATTCGAAGCGGCCGTCGTCGGTGACACGCGCCGGCGTGAGGTGCCGCCGGTCGATCTCGGGCAGGTAGCCCGCGCCGTGCCCCTCCAGCGCCAGCACCAGCGCGGCGCCCGGGTAGCGCTGGCTGGCGTGCACCAGCAGGCCGCTCAGGCTGCGCCAGGAGGCCATGTCGTGCTTCCAGCGCGACACCACCTGGGGGGCGGTCGCGTGGGCCGGGATCTCCACCAGCCAGGTGTCGTCGTCGGTGCGGTCGATGAGCGCCACCACATGCACGCCGCATCGCGCCACGTCGGCCAGCGCCAGCACCAGCGGATGCGCCTCCACCTGCGTGGTCTGGCCATCCGGGAAGCGGCTGAGCTGGTCGTCCATGCCGAAGGGGGCGTGCACGGCCAGCACCACGCCGTCGCCGAGCGGGCGGCCAGCGTCGAGCGTGAGCACGGGAAGTCGGTTCATGAGGGTCTCCGGTGAGGTGTCCGGGCGCACGAAGGAGGCGGCGCCCACGGGGTACGGTCGCTACACTAGGCCCGCTCGCGTCGCATGCCAACGCACGGCCCTGCGGCCGCGCGACCGGGCGGCCAGACGATGCGCCGACGATCCGCTGCGAACAGCGTCGTGCGGCCCGGTCGGGCCGGGTCCCCGCTCCCCAGTTTGAAGTCCGAGCCGCATGCCCAGCCCCCGCGCCCACCCTTCTGCCGCCGCCGTGGGCGGCGTGCTGGAAGCCCTCCTGTCGGACTGCCGGGAGGGTCGCCTGGGCTTGTGGCCACGCGCGCACCCGCGCCTGTGCGCCTGGCTGGCCGCGCGCGAGCTCGCCCCGGCACTCGACACCCTGGCGGACGCCCTGCCCGCCGAGCAGTCGCATGCCCTGGCCATGCAGCTCGCACTGGGCGCCGTGCTCTCGCGCCTGCGCCCCGACGGCGGGACCGGCTTCGAAGGCATCGACGAGGACGCCTGGGTCTCGCGCACGAGCTGGCGGCCCTTCCTGGCCCTGGCCTGCCACTGCGGCCTGCTGCCCGTGCCGGCCTTTTCCGGGCGCTACCGGCGCGGTCCGGACGAATCGCCGGCCGACAACCTCTGCGGCCTGTGGTCCGTGGGGGCCAGCACCTTCTACCGCTACGTGGACAAGGGCAAGCGCCAACTCGCCGACACGCTGCTCGAGCGCCCGCCCGCGCCCGAGCGCCTGCGCCTGCGCGAGGCCGCCACGTCGCACCTGCACGATGGGCCGGTACCTGCGCAGGGCTGGCCGGCCTGGCACGGCGCCCAGGCTGCCGCTGCGCTGCAGCGGGGGCGGGTGGCCAGTGCGCTCTGGCATGGGCTGTGCGCGGCGGACATCGGGCTGGTCCTGCAGGCCCTGGAGCACGACACCCTGACGGCGGCGAACGTGCCCGAGGTCATGGCGCTGTTGCAGCGGGTGGAGCAGTCCATGACGCTCACGCCGGGGCAGCAGGTGCTGCTGGCGCTGGGCCGCGCCGACGTCTGGCGCCACCACGGCAACGAGGAGCAGGAGCTGTCGCACCTGCAGCAGGCGCTGCGGCTGGCGCATGCCCACCCCGCAGCCGGACAGCTGGCGCGGGTGTTCCTGGCGCTGGGCCGGTTCCATGAATCGCGCGATGCCGACCGCTCGCTCGCGTGCTTCGAGGACGCCGCGCGGGAAGCCCGACCCAGCGCCGAATCGCCCGCCGACGCGCAGACCGCCGCCGCCCAGCAGGCCACCGCCTTCGTGCGCATGGCGTGGCTGCACATGCGGCGCAAGGACCCGCGCGCGCGCGACCTGCTGGACCGCGCGGAACGCCTGCGGCAGGCTGCCCGCCTGCCGGACGACGTGCTGGGCGACGTCGAGCAGACCTGGGGCGAGTACTGGCGACGCGCCGGCGAGCTGCGGCGGGCCCTGGAGCACCAGCAACGCGCGCTCAACATCGCGCAGCGCCGCGGCCACCGTCGCAGCGAGCTCACCGCCTACCTCAACCTCAGCCTGCTCTACGGGGAGACCCGCGAGTTCGGCCGCGCCACCGAGTATGGCGAGCGGGTGCTGGAAGCCGCTCGCCACCTGGCGGTGGAACCGGAGATGCTGGTGTGCGCCCACGGCAACCTGGGCGTGGCCTACTACTTCGAGGGCCGCTACGACGACGCGATCCGCGCCTACCAGGCCAGCCTGGCGCTGGCCGAACGGGCGGATCTGCGGTCGCGGCTGGGCGTGACCCACTACAACCTCGCCGAGGCGCACTACAAGCGCTTCCAGCAGGACGGCGACCCCGTCGACGAACTGGCAGGCGACCGGCATGCCGTGCTGGCGATGCGCATCGGCGCCGAGGAAGGGACGCCCGGGCTTGCCGAGGCGGGCCGCGTGCTCAAGCGCGACGTCCTCGGCGACACGGGTTCCATCGACCGGCTGCTGCCCGCCGAGCATGCGGCGCATTTCGAGGAGATGGCCGAGGTGGATCGCCTGCGCCGCCAGCTGGCCGTGCCGGCGCCCGCGGCCGACCGGGCGCGGCTGCACCTGGCCATCGCCCGGCACTACGCCACCATCGCGGCCCGCGAGCGGGAGGCGGCGTTGTCCCTGCTCGCGCCGCACGGCGCCGGGCCGGATCTGGTGGGCGAGCTGGAGGCGGTGCGGCGCGCCTTCGAACGCGGCCTCACGCGCGAGCAGCGGCTGGCGCAGGACTGGCAGCAGGCCGCCCACGACCTGCTCGCCGACGGCCGGCGCCAGGCGGTGCTGGCGCATCTGCTGACGCACGGCAGCATCCAGAAGAGCGCCTATGCCGAGGTGGCCCAGGTCAGCCTGGCCACGGCCTCCAAGCACCTGGGGCTGCTGGCCGAACGCGGGCTGCTGCTGCAGACGGGCAAGGGCCCGAGCACCCGCTACCTCGCGGTCGACCGCGCCGAGGCCGCGTCCTCAGGCTGAAGCGGCAGCGCCCTGCGGTGCCGACGAGGGCACGGGCGCAAGCGCAGCGAACATCCACTGGTCGCACAGCCGGCCCTGGGCGTCGCGCTCGCGGTGGTGCAGGCGGCCCTCCCGCACCATGCCCAGCGCGTGCTCGGCGAAGTGCAGGGCCCGGGTGTTGTCCACCTCCGAGATCGCCTCGATGCGCACCAGGCCGAGCGAGAAGCCCAGGTCCATGACCGCGCGCACCGCCTCGCGCATGAGGCCCTGGCCGGACTGGCGCACATCGCCCACGTAGCCGATCTCCGCCCGGGGCGTGTGGAAGTCGAAGCTGTGCAGGTCGATGCGGCCCACGTGGGCACCGTCGTCGCGCCGCAGGGCGTGGAAGATCAGGCAGTCGCCCTCGTTCACCAGGGCGCGGCCGCCTTCGCAGAAGCGCTCGGCCCAGGCCCTGTCCACGGCGTGCTGGCCCCAGTGGATGAAGCGCAGGGCGGGCAGGGACGCGTTGAGCGACTCGGCGAACGGGGCCGCCACCTCGGGCACCGGCCACACCAGGCGCAGCCGCGGCGTGTGCAGCTCGCGTGGCGCCTGGATGAGCGTGCGTCGTTCCATGCGCGGGCGCGGTCGTGGGCCGGCGCCCGGCCGATCAGCTCAGCCGCCCGTGGCAGGCCTTGTACTTCTTGCCGCTGCCACAGGGGCAGGGGTCGTTGCGGCCCACGCGCGGCACCTCGTCGGCCAGCGTGGCGGGGTCGGCCTCGCTGCTGACGCTGCCGTCCTCGTTGGGATGGGTGTAGGTGACGTTGGCGATGCGCTCGGCGCGGTCCTCGATGGCCTCGGCCGCCTGGCTCACCTGCTCCTGGGTCTGGATGCGCACGGTCATCAGCACGCGGGTGACTTCCATCTTCACCACGTCGAGCAGCTGGGCGAAGAGCTCGAAGGCCTCGCGCTTGTACTCCTGCTTCGGGTTCTTCTGCGCATAGCCGCGCAGGTGGATGCCCTGGCGCAGGTAGTCCAGCGCGGCCAGGTGCTCGCGCCAGTGGCTGTCCATCGCCTGCAGCAGCACCATGCGCATGAACGGGGTGAACTGCTCCTCGCCCACGATGTCCAGCTTGTGCTGGAACGCGGCGTCAGCGGCATCGAGCACCTTGGCCAGGATGTCGTCGTCGGTGACGGAATCGCTGCCCTCCACCATGGCCTGCAGCGCCACCTCGAGCTGCCACTCCTCGCGCAGCACCTTCTCCAGCGCCGGCAGATCCCACTGTTCTTCCAGGCTCTCGGCCGGCACGAAGGTGCGCACGACGTCGGTCATGGTGGCGCGGCGCAGGTTGGTGATCTGCTCGATCAGCGAACCGGCCTCGAGGATCTCGTTGCGCTGCTGGTAGATGACCTTGCGCTGGTCGTTGCTGACGTCGTCGTACTCGAGCAGCTGCTTGCGGATGTCGAAGTTGCGGGCCTCGACCTTGCGCTGCGCGGATTCGATGGAGCGCGAGACGATGCCGGCCTCGATGGCCTCGCCCTCGGGCATCTTCAGCCGCTCCATGATGGCCTTGACGCGGTCGCCGGCGAAGATGCGCATCAGCGGGTCTTCGAGCGACAGGTAGAAGCGCGAGGCGCCGGGGTCGCCCTGGCGGCCCGAGCGGCCACGCAGCTGGTTGTCGATGCGGCGGCTCTCGTGCCGCTCGGTGGCGATGATGCGCAGGCCGCCTTCGGCCTTCACCTTGTCGTGCAGGCCCTGCCACTCGTCCTTGAGCTGCTGGATGCGGCGCGCCTTCTCGTCGGCCGGCACGGACTCGTCGGCCTCCAGGAACTGGATCTGCTTCTCGACGTTGCCGCCCAGCACGATGTCGGTGCCGCGGCCGGCCATGTTGGTGGCGATGGTGATCACGCCCGGGCGGCCGGCCTGGGCGACGATTTCCGCCTCCTTGGCGTGCTGCTTGGCGTTGAGCACCTGGTGCGGCAGCTTGGCCTTGGTGAGCAGCGCCGAGACCAGCTCGGAGTTCTCGATGGAGGTGGTGCCCACCAGCACCGGCTGGCCGCGTTCGTGGCAGCTGCGGATGTCGGCCACCACGGCGTCGTACTTCTCGCGCGAGGTCTTGTAGACGAGGTCCAGCTCGTCCTTGCGGATCGTGGGCCGGTTGGGCGGGATGACCACCGTCTCCAGGCCGTAGATCTCCTGGAACTCGTAGGCCTCGGTGTCGGCGGTGCCGGTCATGCCGCCGAGCTTGCCGTACATGCGGAAGTAGTTCTGGAAGGTGATCGAGGCGAGCGTCTGGTTCTCGCTCTGGATCGCCACGCGTTCCTTCGCCTCCACGGCCTGGTGCAGGCCGTCGGACCAGCGCCGGCCCGTCATCAGGCGGCCCGTGAACTCGTCGACGATGACCACCTCGCCGTTCTGCACCACGTAGTGCTGGTCACGGTGGAACAGGTGGTGGGCCCGCAGCGCCGCGTACACGTGGTGCATCAGCGTGATGTTCGCGGGGTCGTACAGGCTCGCACCCTCGGCCAGCAGGCCGGCCTGGGACAGGATGGCCTCGGCGTGCTCGTGGCCCTGCTCGGTGAGGAACACCTGGTGGCTCTTCTCGTCCACCGTGAAGTCGCCCGGCTCGATCACGCCCTCGCCGGTGCGCGGATCCGCCTCGCCGATCTGCTTCTTCAGCTGCGGCACCACCCCGTCGATGCGCAGGTACAGCTCGGTGTGGTCCTCGGCCTGGCCGCTGATGATCAGCGGCGTGCGGGCCTCGTCGATCAGGATGGAGTCGACCTCGTCCACGATGGCATAGGCCAGGCCGCGCTGCACGCGGTCGCCCAGCTCGTGGACCATGTTGTCGCGCAGGTAGTCGAACCCGAACTCGTTGTTGGTGCCGTAGGTGATGTCGGCGGCATAGGCGGCCTGCTTCTCGGCGCGGTCCATGCCGGGGACGTTCACGCCCACGCTCAGGCCGAGGAAGTTGTAGAGCCGGCCCATCCACTCGGCGTCACGCCGCGCGAGGTAGTCGTTCACCGTCACCACATGCACGCCCTTGCCGGGCAGTGCATTCAGGTAGACGGGCAGCGTGGCCATCAGCGTCTTGCCTTCGCCGGTGCGCATCTCGGCGATCTTGCCCGCGTGCAGCGACATGCCGCCCAGCAGCTGCACGTCGAAGTGCCGCATGCGCAGGGCGCGCTTGCCGGCCTCGCGCACCACGGCGAACGCCTCGGGCAGGAGGTCGTCCAGTGGCTCGCCTTGCGCCAGGCGCTGGCGGAACTCGGCCGTCTTGCCCTGCAGCGCGGCATCGTCCAGCGAGGCCAGTCCCGACTCCAGCGCGTTGATCGTCTCGACCGTGCGGCGATAGCCTTTGAGCAGGCGGTCGTTGCGACTGCCGAAAATCTGGGTCAGGAGCTTGGGCAACATGCGGCGATGTGGCGAATGGTGGGGTGGCGGGCGCGGCGCGCACGGCGCGCTGCGGTGCGCCTCGGGTGGTGCGCTCGTGCGGTGCGCAGCACATGAGGCCGGGCGGCGCGATTGCAAGCAGGGCGCCGCGCAGGCCACGGCGCCCGGGACCGCCGGGCGCGAAAGCGCGGCAGTTTAGCACCCGGGGTGGGTGCACCACGGACCTCAGCGCCGGGCCGTGGCCGCGGCGACAGCCGGGGGCGCGGCGCGCTGGCCGAGGAACTTGGCCGGGTTCTGCATGACGCCGTCGAGCAGCACCTCGAAGTGCAGGTGCGGCCCGGTAGAACGACCGCTGGAGCCGACCTCGGCCACGCGCTGGCCGCGCTTGACGATGTCGCCGGTCTTCACCAGGATGCGCTGGGTGTGGGCATAACGGGTGGTCAGCCCGTTGCCATGGTCGATCTCCAGCAGGCGGCCGTACTGCGGGTGCATGTCGGTGGACACCACCACCCCGCCCGCCGCCGCATGGATGGGCGTGCCGGGATCGGCGGAGAAATCGAGCCCCGTGTGCAGCGCCGGCCGGCCGGTGAAGGGGTCGCTGCGGAAGCCGAAGCCAGAGCCCACGGGGGCGTCCACGGGCGGAGAGCTCGGCACCAGCAGCGAGGACAGGCGACTCTCGAACAGGCGGGATTCAGCCAGGGTGAGCAGGTCCGCGTGCTGGTCGGCCCAGGTTTCTAGCGCACTCAGCTGCGCCTGCAGCTGCTCCAGGCTGGTGTGTTGCAGCGGCAGGTAGGGGCCGCCCTGGCCGGCCTGGGCGGCCGGGAGCGTGGCCGCCGGTGCGGAGGCCGCCCGGGCCGACGGCAGGTCCTCGGGCCGCACGCCGGCCAGGCCGCTGACCCGTTCGCCCACGGCCTCCAGCTCGACGATGCGCGCCTGCATCTCGCCCACCTTGCGCGCCATGGCGTCGAGGTTCATCTGCATGACCTGCTCGCGCTGCGCGATCTCGTCGCGCACCACCAGGCGCACCAGCTGGCTGACCACCGGCCAGCCCTCGCGCGCGGCCTTCAGGAAGACGAAGTGGTAGACCGCGCCCGACAGCAGCAGCAGGGCCACCGCGGCCATGGCCACGGCCGCGCCCATCTGCAGCCGGCTGAAGCTGAGCACGCGCGTGCGCGCCAGGCCGCCGTGGGTGATGAGAATCTGCATCGTTACACTCCTCGGACGATGTCGCCGCCTCCGTCTCCCCGCCCGCCCGCGCCGGCCACGCGCCCGATCCACGAGGCACTGTCGGCCAACTCGACCCTGGCGGACTTGCTCCAGCGCATGCAGGAGGCTCAGGCGCGCCTGGCTGCGGTGCGCCCCGCCCTGCCGGCGGCGCTGCGGCCGCACGTACGCACGGGCGTGCTGGACGACACGGGATGGAACCTCGTCGTGCCGAACGGCGCCGTGGCCGCCAAGCTGCGCCAGTGCCTGCCCCAGATCGAACAGGCGCTGGCCGACGAAGGGTGGAAGCCTACTGCAGTCCGGGTCAAGGTTCAATCGGACCGGACGTAAGCGTCGGTGAGGTTGGTGCCGGCTATCCGAATCGAACGGATGACCTACCGCTTACAAGGCGGTTGCTCTACCAGCTGAGCTAAGCCGGCCCGCGCCACCCCCGCGGCAAGCGAGGGCGGTGGCGTCATTCTAGGCGGCACCCGCGGGCGGCCGCCCCAGGCGTCACTTCACGCGCTTGAGGGTGGGGCGCGGCGGGGGCGGCGGCTCGTCGCCCTCCGGCGCGGCCCCTTCCGGGCGAGCGGCGGCCGCCGTGTCGTCAGCCGCGTCGGCGGGCTGTGTGCCGCCCTCGTCGTCCGCACTGGCCAGGCGCAGGCCACGCGGGCCGCGGCCTGCCGGCGCGTCCGCCGCGGCCGGGCCAGGCGCGGCCCCGTCGGCGCCGGCGTTCGGCATGGGGAACGCCATGCCCTGGCCGTTCTCGCGGGCGTAGATGGCCACGACGTGGTCCACCGGCACGATGATCTCCCGCGCCACGCCGCCGAAGCGCGCCTTGAACTCGATGAAGTCGTTGCCCAGCTTGAGGCCGGAGGTCGCCTCGAAGCCCACGTTGAGCACGATCTCGTGGTTCTTCACGTACTCCATGGGCACCTGCACCGCGCCGTCCACGTGCACCGCGAGGTACGGCGTGAACCCGTTGTCGGTGCACCAGTCGTGCAGCGCACGGATGAGGTACGGGCGGGTCGACGTGCCCTGGCTGTCGGGCGACGCCGGAGGCGGCGGTGGCGTGGCGTTCATGGCAGCGGGCCGAGGTGCAGGCCGGGTTACTTGCGCATCACCTTCTCGGACGGCGTCAGCGCCTCGATGTAGGCCGGGCGCGAGAAGATGCGCTCGGCGTACTTCAGCAGCGGCGCGGCGTTCTTGGACAGGTCGATGCCGTAGTAGTCCAGGCGCCACAGCAGCGGGGCGATGGCCACGTCCAGCATGGAGAAGTCGTCGCCCAGCATGAACTTGTTCTTCAGGAAGATGGGCGCCAGCTGGGTGAGGCGGTCGCGGATCTGCGAACGTGCCTTCTCCAGCTGCTTGTCCGTGGCCTTGATGCCGCGGCCTTCCAGGATGTTCACGTTGGCGAACAGCTCCTTCTCGAAATTGAAGAGGAACAGGCGCACGCGCGCGCGGGCCACGGGGTCACCCGGCATCAGCTGCGGATGAGGGAAGCGCTCGTCGATGTACTCGTTGATGATGTGCGACTCGTACAGGATCAGGTCGCGTTCGACGAGGATGGGCACCTCGTTGTACGGGTTCATCAACGCGATGTCTTCGGGCTTGGCGAAGAGGTCGACGTCGCGGATCTCGAAGTCCATGCCCTTTTCGAACAGCACGAAGCGGCAGCGGTGCGAGTAGGGACAGGTGGTTCCGGAGTAAAGCACCATCATGGCGGGCTCCTGCAGCTAGGGCGTTTCGAACGGTTGCCGGATCGGCAATAAAGGCAAAAACGCAGTGGCGCCGGTCAGGCGCACACTGCGCGTCGAGGCCCGGCCGGCGCCCATGGCGCCGCACCGGACACGGGCGTCACTTCACGTCTTTCCAGTAGGCGGCATTCAGGCGCCAGGCGAAGACCGTGAACACACCGAGGAAGATCAGCACCCACACTCCCAGACGGACCCGCTGGCCCTGCGCCGGCTCGCCCATCCAGGTGAGGAAGGCGACGAGGTCGGCGACGGTATTGTCGTACTCGGCCTTGCTCATGCTGCCGGGGGTGATCTGCTCGAAGCCCTTGAAGTGATGCACCTTCTTGGCGGCATCGTGCGGGTCGGGCAGCTCCTCGTACACGGCGCGCTGCTGGCCCTGCCACTGCCACAGCACGTGCGGCATGGCCACGCTGGGGAAGGCCAGGTTGTTCCAGCCCGTGGCGGTGGTCTCGTCGCGGTAGTAGGTGCGCAGGTAGGTGTAGAGGTAGTCGGCCCCGGTGCCGCCGGCGCCGGCGCGCGAGCGGGCGATCACCGACAGGTCCGGCGGCGCGGCACCGAACCATTCCTTGCCCTGCTTGGCGTTCAGTGCCACCTGCATGGTCTCGCCGACCTTCTCGGCGCTGAACATGAGGTTGTCGCGGATCTGCTCGTCCGTCAGGCCGAGTTCGCGCATGCGGTTGTAGCGCACCATGGACGCGCCATGGCAGTTCAGGCAGTAGTTGACGAACACCTTGGCGCCGTTCTGCAGCGCCGCCATGTCCGTCAGCCGCTCGGCGGGGAACTTGTCCCAGGCGATGCCGCCACCGGCGGCGTGGGCGCCACCGATGAGGCACAGGGCGGCCATCCAGCCGGCAATGAGTTTCTTCATCATGTTGGTTTCTCCGGCCGGGCGATCAGTGCGGATGGAAGGTCACGCGCTCGGGCACCGGCTTGAAGGTGCCGAGCTGGCTCCACCACGGCATCAGCAGGAAGAAGCCGAAGTAGAACAGGGTGCCGACCTGCGACACGATGGTGAAGATCTCCGACGGCGGCTGGATGCCCAGGTAGCCCAGGACGAGGAAGAAGACGACAAACACGCCGTACACCACGCTGTGCCAGACCGGACGGTAGCGGATCGACTTGACCGGGCTGTGGTCCAGCCAGGGCAGGAAGAACAGGATGATGACCGCGCCGCCCATCACCACCACGCCCCAGAACTTGGCGTCGAAGATGTTGAGCAGGACGATGCCCACCGCGGAGGCGACCAGCACGGCCAGCTTGCCACGACCGCCGAAGCGGCCGCGCAGCACGGCGAGCGCGGCCGCCGCGGCGATCACCACGCTCAGCACCTTGATCATGTCGTCGGTGGTGGCGCGCAGCATCGAGTAGAACGGCGTGAAGTACCACACCGGCGCGATGTGCGGCGGCGTCTTCAGCGGGTCGGCCGGGATGAAGTTGTTGTACTCGAGGAAGTAGCCACCGAGTTCCGGCGCGAAGAACACGACCGCGCAGAAGAACATCAGGAAGACGCCCACGCCCATCAGGTCGTGCACCGAGTAGTACGGGTGGAAGGGGATGCCATCCAGCGGCTTGCCCGTGGCGGGGTCCTTCTTGGCCTTGATCTCGATGCCGTCGGGGTTGTTGGACCCGACGTCGTGCAGGGCCAGCAGGTGGGCCACCACCAGGCCGATCAGCACCAGCGGCACGGCGATGACGTGGAAGCTGAAGAAGCGGTTCAGCGTGGCGTCGCCCACGACGAAGTCGCCGCGGATCAGCAGGGCCAGGTCCTCGCCGACGAACGGCACGGCGGCGAACAGGTTCACGATCACCTGCGCGCCCCAGTAGCTCATCTGGCCCCAGGGCAGCAGGTAGCCCATGAAGGCCTCGGCCATCAGGCACAGGAAGATGGCGCAGCCGAAGATCCAGACCAGTTCGCGCGGCTTGCGGTAGGAGCCGTACATGAGGCCGCGGAACATGTGCAGGTACACCACCACGAAGAACGCCGAGGCGCCGGTGGAGTGCATGTAGCGGATCAGCCAGCCCCAGGGCACATCACGCATGATGTACTCGACGCTGGCGAAGGCCACCGGCACGCCCGCCGCGTTCAGCGACGCGTCGGGCTTGTAGTGCATGACCAGGAAGATGCCGGTGACGATCTGGATCACCAGCACCAGCAGGGCGAGCGAGCCGAAGAAGTACCAGAAGTTGAAGTTCTTCGGAGCGTAGTACTCCGACATGTGCTTCTTGTATTCCTCGAAGGCCGTCGGGAAGCGGTTCTCCAGCCAGATCGAGAGCTTCTGCGACGCGGGCGCACCCGCCGGCGCAACTTTGAATTCAGCCATGGTTGCCTTTCGTGGGTCTTGTGGCGGGCGTCAGGCCTTCTTGTCCTCGCCGATCAGCAGCTTGGCGTCGGAGAGGTACATGTGGGGCGGCACCTCGAGGTTGTCGGGTGCAGGCTTGTTCTTGAAGACGCGGCCGGCCATGTCGAAGGTCGAACCGTGGCAGGGGCAGAGGAACCCGCCCTTCCAGTCATCCGGCAGCGAAGGCTGCGCGCCGGTGGCGAACTTGTCGGAGGGGGAGCAGCCGAGGTGCGAGCAGATGCCCACCGCCACGAAGTACTCGGGCTTGATGGAGCGGTGGGGGTTCAGCGCGTACTCGGGGGTCGGGTAGGCCTTGCGCTTGGACTCCGGATCGGCCAGCTGGCCGTCGAGCGTCTTGAGGGCCTCGACCTGTTCGGGCGTGCGGCGCACGATCCACACCGGCTTGCCGCGCCATTCGACGGTCAGCTTTTCGCCGGGCTTCAGGGCACTGATGTCCACCTCCACCGGGGCGCCGGCCGCCTTGGCGCGCTCCGACGGGGCAAAGGTGCTGACAAAGGGCACGGCTGCCGCCACGCCACCCACGGCACCCGCGCAACCCGTGGTGATCAGCCACGTGCGCTTGCCTTGGTCCACCGCGTTATCACTCATGGAGGTCCTTCTTTGAGCTCTTGCAAGTCTGGCGGGGGCTTTCGGATCGAGCACGGCAGGTCCGGCCCCGGGCAATCGGGCATTTTAGCCGACGAAACTACCGACGCCGCCTTACATGCGGGCCGAGGTGCACGTTGCTTGCACCGAAATTGACATCAGCCCGTCAGTGGCCATACTGCGCGGGCGCCCTGGGAGGGGCGTCACCCACACGACCGCACGCACAAGGAGAGACTCATGGGGTTCGCGACCGAGTTCAAGGAATTCGCGATGAAGGGCAACGTCATCGACCTGGCGGTCGGTGTCATCATCGGCGGTGCCTTCGGCAAGATCGTCGATTCCATGGTGGCCGACGTCATCATGCCGTTCGTCGGGCTCATCTTCGGCGGCCTCGACTTCTCGAACTACTTCATCCCGCTGGCCGGGCAGACCGCCACCACGCTCGCGGAAGCCAGGAAGGCCGGCGCCGTCTTCGCCTACGGCAGCTTCATGACCGTGGCGCTCAACTTCATGATCCTGGCGTTCATCATCTTCATCATGGTGCGCCAGATCAACCGCCTCAAGCGCCGCCAGGAAGCGCCGGCTGCACTGGCCGCGCCGGAGCCCACGCCCGAGGACGTGGTGCTGCTGCGCGAGATCCGCGACGCGCTGCGCGGCCGCTGACGGCTGAGCCCGGCCGGGCTCAGGCGCCCGACAGGCGGCGGGCCAGCCGGGCGGCCGCGATCAGGCTGGACGGGTCGGCCACGCCGCGGCCGGCGATGTCGAAGGCCGTGCCATGGTCGGGGCTGGTGCGCACGAAGGGCAGGCCCAGCGTCACGTTGACGCCCTGCTCGACGCCCAGGTACTTCACGGGAATGAGCCCGTGGTCGTGCGTCATGGCCACCACCACGTCGAACTCGCCCGTGTGCCCCGGCGCATGCCGGGCGCGCATGAACACCGTGTCGGGCGCATAGGGCCCGGTGGCGTCGATGCCCAGGGCCCGGGCGCTGGCGATGGCCGGCGCGATCACGCGGCGCTCCTCGTCGCCGAACAGCCCGCCCTCGCCCGCGTGCGGATTGAGGCCCGCCACGGCAATGCGCGGCTGCGCGATGCCGAAGCGGCGCAGCGCCACGTCAGTGATGCGCAGCGTCTGCACGATGCCCGGCTCGTCGAGCAGGTCGATGGCCCGCCGCAGCGACACGTGGATGGTGACCAGCACCACCCGCAGTTCGTCATTGGCCAGCATCATGCGCACCGGCACGCCGCCGGCCAGGGCCTGCAGCATCTCGGTGTGGCCCGGGAAGCGCACGCCCGAGGCGGCCAGCGCCTCCTTGTGGATGGGCGCGGTGACGAGCGCGCGGCCCTGGCCGCCCTGGACGACCCGCGCGGCGGCCTCGATGCAGTGCGCCGCCGCGGCACCCGCCGCCGCACTGACGCGGCCCCAGGGCAGCGCCTCGAGCCCCGGCGCCAGGCCGGGCGGCTGCCACACCACCAGGGCGCCCTGCGGCACGTGTGCGGCGTCGTGCGGCTGCTCCACCACCGCGACGGGGCGCCTGGCGCCCACCGCCGCCAGTGCGCGCCGCATCACGGGCGCACTGCCGCAGACCAGTGCGTCGTCGAGCGCGCCCGCCGCGGCGGCCCGGGCGATGGTTTCCGGGCCGATGCCGCACGGATCGCCCATGGTCAGGACGAGAGGCAGAGGGCGGGTCATGCCGGGTTGTCGATGTCGATGAAGCGGTGTTCCAGCCCGAGCGCTGTCGCCAGGTGCTCGCCCACCGCAGGAGCCCCGTAGCGCTCGGTGGCGTGGTGGCCGCAGGCGAGGAAGGCCACGCCGGTCTCCGCCGCCAGGTGGGCCTGCGGCTCGGAGACCTCGCCCGTGAGGAAGACGTCCGCGCCCGCGGCCATCGCGGCCTCGAAATGGCCCTGCGCCCCGCCGCTGCACCACGCCACCCGCCGCAGGGGCCGGCCGTCGCCGGGCAGCAGCAGGGGCGCCCGGCCCAGGCGCTCGGCCACGCGGGCCGCCAGGGCTGGAGCGCTGCGCAGGTCGGCGGGCGCCGGGCCGATGAAGCCGATGGCCTGGTCGCCGAAGCGCGCGTCGGCCTGCAGGCCCAGCACCGCGCCCAGGCGGGCGTTGTTGCCCAGGCTGGCATGCGCATCCAGCGGCAGGTGGTAGGCGAACAGGTTCACCTGCGCGGCCAGCAGGCGCTCGACCCGGGTCTTGAGCCAGCCGGTCAGCCGGCCGTCGTGGCCGCGCCAGAACAGCCCGTGGTGCACGAGCACCATGTCGGCGCCGGCGGCCACGGCGGCGTCGATGAAGGCCAGGCTGGCGGTCACGCCTGAGACGACGCGACGAATCTGCGCCCTGCCATCCACCTGCAGACCGTTCGGCCCATAATCCTTGAACCCTTCCGGGGCCAGGAGCTCACTCAGGCAGCTCTCCACGTCGGCTCGTGAGGCCATCGGATACGTCACTCCTGTCGGGTGTCATGCGCAGAATCTGGCTCGTATTCTCCCAGACGGTCACCGTGGCGGTGGCCGTGCTGTTCGTGGTGGGCACCTTCAAGCCCGAGTGGCTCTCGGGCCGTGGGTGGCCCATCGTCACGCGGCCGGCCGGCCCGGCGGTGCCGGTGTCCGACGGCCAGGTGCCTGTGGAGGTGGCGACGGGCCGGCTGCCCAGCCAGCCGCTGTCCGCCGCGGCCAAGCGTGCGGCCCCCGCCGTGGTGAGCGTCACGGCCAGCAAGGCCCCGCCGCAGCTGAACGACCCGCGCGCCGCCGACCCCTGGTTCCGCTTCTTCTTCGGGCCGCAGGCACAACGCGAGCCGCAGATCGGCCTGGGCTCGGGCGTCATCGTGTCGGCCGAAGGCTACTTGCTGACCAACAACCATGTGGTCGAAGGCGCCGACGACATCCAGGTGCGGCTGGCCGATGGCCGCCAGGCGGAGGCCCGGCTGGTGGGCACCGACCCGGAGACGGACATGGCGGTGCTGAAGATCCAGATGGACCGCCTGCCCGTGGTCACGCTGGGCCAGATCGAGCAGCTGCAGGTGGGCGACGCGGTGCTGGCGATCGGCAACCCGTTCAACGTGGGCCAGACCGTCACGTCCGGCATCGTGAGTGCGCTCGGCCGCACAGGCCTGGGACTGTCCACCTTCGAGAACTTCATCCAGACCGACGCCGCCATCAACCCGGGCAACTCGGGCGGCGCGCTGATCGACGTGAACGGCAACCTGGTGGGGATCAACACCGCCATCTACTCGCGCAGCGGCGGCAGCATGGGCATCGGCTTCGCCATTCCGGTGGACCTGGCGCGGCAGGTGATGGAGGGGCTGGTCAAGGACGGCGAGGTGACGCGCGGCTGGATCGGCGTGCAGCCGCGGGACCTGGACCCGGAGTTCGCCGAGAGCTTCAAGCTCCCGGTGACCGAAGGCGTGCTCATCACCGGGGTGCTGCAGGACGGTCCGGCCAGCAACGCCGGCATGAAGCCCGGCGACGTGGTCACCCGCATCGGCGGACAGGCGGTGCGCAACACGGCACAGCTGATGAACGCCGTGGCGGCGCTGAAGCCGCGGGCCGAGACGGTGATCACCGTGCAGCGCGGCGACAAGACGGTGGACCTGCCGGTGCGGGTGGGCCAGCGGCCCCGGGCATCGGCCCAGCAGCGCCTGCCGGAATGAGCGGCTGACAGCTGACGGCCGAGGCGCGCAGCCCGGGCGCGTCATTCGGCCGAGGCCGGCGCCTGGGTGTGCTTGATGAACAGGCCCGCGGCCAGGATGCCCACTTCGTACAGCAGGCACATGGGAATGGCCAGCGCCAGCTGGGACACCACGTCCGGCGGCGTGATCACGGCCGCGATGATGAACGCCACGACGATGAAGTAGCCGCGGAACTGCCGCAGCTTCTCCACCGAGACGATGCCCATGCGCGCCAGCACCACCACCACCACCGGCACCTCGAACGCGGCGCCGAAGGCGATGAACATGGTGAGCACGAAGCCCAGGTAGGCCTCGATGTCCGGCGCCGCCGTGATGCTCTTCGGGGCGAAGCTCTGGATGAAGGCGAACACCTGCCCGAACACGAAGTAGTAGCAGAACGCCACGCCCGCGAAGAACAGCACCGTGCTGGACACCACCAGTGGCAGCACCAGGCGCTTCTCGTGGTTGTACAGGCCCGGCGCGACGAACGCCCACACCTGGTAGAGCACCACCGGCAGCGCCACCAGGAAGGCCGCCATGAGCGTGATCTTCACGGGCACCAGGAACGGCGAGATGACGTTCGTGGCGATCATCGTCGCGCCCTGGGGCAGCGTCTTCACCAGCGGCGCGGCGAGCAGGTCGTACAGGCCGGACGGCGACGGGTAGAAGCACAGCACGGCGAACACCACACCCACGGCCAGCAAGGCGCGGATGAGGCGGTCCCGCAGCTCGATCAGGTGGGACACGAAGGGGGCTTCGGTGCCCTCCAGTTCGTCCTTGGGCTCGGTGCCGGTGCTCATCGTTGCGCCTTGGGCGGCCGGAATCGCGCCACGCGCGCGGCGCCGGATTGCACATGCCGGCGCACACCGGCCTGCTGCTTGTACCAGGAGGGCATCGCCGAGCGTTTCACCCGCCAGTTCTTGCGGGGGTGCTGGTAGTGGACAGGCGGCGGCGCGAAGTCGCCGTCGCCGGTGGCGGCGTCACCGCTGCCCAGGCCCGCGGTGGCTTCCTGCCAGCTCTGCGACAGGCCGGCGGAGGCCTCCTCCACCTCCTGGCGCACGGTGGTTTCCACGTCGCGCGCCGCCGTCTCGAACTGCGACTTCATCTTCTGAAGCTCTTCCAGCTCGATGGAACGGTTGACCTCGGCCTTCACCTCGGACACATAGCGCTGCGCCTTGCCGACCAGGTGGCCGACGGTGCGGGCCACACGGGGCAGCTTCTCGGGCCCGATGACGATCAGCGCCACGGCGCCGATCAGGGCGATCTTGTCGAAACCGAAGTCGATCATCGGTGCTTGCGGTTCAACCCACGCCCAGCCCGTCCCGGCACGGCACCGGCAGGTGCCGCGCCCGGACGGCGCCCCGGGTCAGGGTCAGACCTTGTTCTTGGCCTCGACGTCGACGGTGTTGGCGTCGTTGGCCTTGTTCGCGACCTGCTGCGACGGCGGCAGCGGCGGCTCGGGCTCCGAACCGCCCTTGACGCCGTCCTTGAAGCCCTTGACGGCCGACCCGAGGTCCGAGCCGACGTTCTTGAGCTTCTTCGTGCCGAAGATCAGCACGACCACCAGCAGCACGATCAGCCAATGCCAGATGCTGAACGATCCCATGACTACTCTCCAAAATCGATCCAGGATTGTATGAGTCGGGTCGGCCGCCAGCGGTTCACCGCTTGCGCCCGATCAACCCTTGAGCCACGGACGGGGGCCGCCCATGACATGCATGTGGAGGTGGTAGACCTCCTGGCCGCCGTCGCGGCCGGTGTTGATGACCTGCCGGAAGCCGCCGGTGACGCCCGCCTCGGCCATCAGGCGCGGCGCCAGCACCATCATCTTGCCCAGCAGCGGCTGTTCCTCAGGCGTGACGGACTCCATGCTCGCAATATGCCGCTTGGGAATGACCAGCAGATGAACCGGCGCCCAGGGGTGGATGTCGTGGAAGACGAGCAGGTCCTCGTCCTCGAAGGCCTTCTTCGCCGGGATCTGGCCGGCGACGATCTTGCAGAAGATGCACTCGGCGGAGACGGGGGCAGCGGCGCTCACGGGGGCTCCTTGCCGTCTCAGGCGGCCGCCGGCACGCCGATGGCCTTGCCGTCGTTCCAGTAGAGGAAGCCCTTGACGATGCGGTAGATGAGCCAGACCGAGTTCGCCAGCAGCACGAGGAACCCGACGCCGATGATCACCGTGATGCCGCCGACGATCGCCCACAGCAGGCCGAACCAGAAGGTGCGGATCTGCCAGGTGAAATGGCTTTCGTAGATCGTGCCCACGGTGTCGTCGCGTTTCACGTAGTTGATGATGATGGCGACGAGGGCCGTCAGACCGATGAAGGCTCCCAGCGCATAGAGCACATAGATGATGAGCGTGAGCTGCTTCAGGCTGGCCAGCTTCTGGGCGCCAGGGTCGCCCATGGGCACCAGGGGGCTCGTGTCGTTCATCGCGATTCTCCTTGTTCACGTTGTTGCGCCCGCCGGGCGGCGAACTCCTCCAGGCCCGACAGGCCCTCGCGCCGCTCGAGCTCAGCCAGCACATCCGCCGGGCCAAGGCCGAACTGGGCCAGGGCGATCATCGAGTGGAACCACAGGTCGGCCACCTCGTAGACGATCTTCTGGGGGTCGCCGTCCTTGGCCGCCATCACCGTCTCGGTGGCCTCCTCGCCGATCTTCTTCAGGATGGCGTCCGTGCCCTTGTGGAACAGGCGCGCGACGTAGCTCGTGTCGGGGTCACCGCCGCGGCGCGAGGCGATGACCTCGGCCAGGCGTTGCAGGGTGTCGTGGGAATCGGCGCTCATGGGCGGGTTCAACGGTAGATCTCGGCAGGGTCCTTGAGCACCGGCTCCACCGCCTGCCAGCGGTCACCGTCCAGGCGCTCGAAGAAGCAGCTATGGCGGCCGGTGTGGCAGGCGATGCCCGGCTCATGGCCACGCTGGGTGACCTTCATCAGCACGACGTCCTGGTCGCAATCGAGCCGGATCTCGTGCACCTGCTGCACATGGCCGGATTCCTCGCCCTTGTGCCACAGCCGCTGGCGCGAGCGGCTCCAGTACACGGCCTCGCGCAGCTCGGCCGTGCGCGCCAGCGCCTCGCGGTTCATCCAGGCGAACATGAGCACGTCGCCGGTCGCCGCCTCCTGGGCGATCACCGGGACGAGGCCGTCACGGTCCCAGCGCACATGGTCCAGCCAATCCATCCGGGCAGTGTAGCCGCGGGGCTCAGCCGGCATGGGTGGGACCGGCGTGACCCCTCTCCTCGGCGAACCATTCCAGCACCGGGATCGTGCCCGGCAGCACCGGCCGGCTGGCCACGGGCAGGCTCTCCCAGGCCATGGACTGCCCCTCGCGCATCTCGAAGGCGCCGGTCCACTCGTACACCTTGCAGAAGTGCAGGCGCACGCGCGCGTGCGGGTAGTCCATCACCAGCTCGCGCCAGGGGTGGCTGGCGCCGATGGTGATGCCGATCTCCTCGTGCAGCTCGCGCGCCAGCGCCTCATGCACGGTCTCGCCGGCCTCGATCTTGCCGCCCGGGAACTCCCAGTAGCCGGCGTACACCTTGCCCACCGGGCGCGAGGTGAGCAGGAAGCGCCCTTCCCGGCCGGCGGCATCGCGCTCGACCAGCACGCCCACCGCCACGTCCACCGGGGTGCGTTCGGGCTCAGCCATGCGGCGCCCCCGCCCGGGCAGTGGCCAGGCGCCCGGCCAGGTCGCGGGCGAACTGGTAGGCCACGCGCCCGGAACGCGAACCGCGCTCGAGCGCGAAGACCAGCGCTTCCGGCTGGGCGGCGGTGATGCGTGCCTCGTCCAGCCCATGGTGACGCAGCCACTGCGCCACGATGGCCAGGTACTCGGTCTGCGAGAAGGGATAGAAGCTGATCCACAGGCCGAAGCGCTCGGACAGGGAGATCTTCTCTTCCACCACCTCGCCGGGATGCACCTCGCCGTCCTCGGTGTGCTGGTAGCTGAGGTTGTCCTTCATGTACTCGGGCAGCAGGTGGCGGCGGTTGCTGGTGGCATAGACCAGCAGGTTGTCCGACGCCTGGGCCACCGAGCCATCGAGCACGGACTTCAGCGCCTTGTAGCCCGGCTCGCCCTCGTCGAAGCTCAGGTCGTCGCAGAAGACGATGAAGCGCTCGGGCCGCTCGGCCACCAGGTCGATCAGGTCGGGCAGGTCCACCAGGTCGGCCTTGTCCACCTCGATCAGGCGCAGGCCCTGCGCGGCGTACTCGTTGAGGCAGGCCTTGATGAGCGAGCTCTTGCCGGTGCCGCGCGCGCCCGTGAGCAGCACGTTGTTGGCCGCCGCGCCCTGCACGAACTGGGCGGTGTTGCGTGCCAGGCGCTCCTTCTGCGCGTCGATCTCCTGCAGGTCGGCCAGCCGCACGGTGGCGACATGGCGCACGGGCTCGAGCACGCCGGAGCCGGCGCGCTTGCGGTAGCGGAAGGCGATGGAGGCGGCCCAGTCGGGCGGCGAGGGCGGGTGCGGCAGCACGGCTTCCAGCCGGGCCAGCACCCGCTCGGCGCGCTCGAGCAGCGCACCCAGGTGAATCAGGTCCATCCGCCCAGTGTAGTGAAGGCGGACGGACCCAAGCCGCCGTTCAGGGGCAGACCGTGCCCGCGTCGCCCCGCGTGATGCGCGGCTTGCCCAGGCCGGGCGCCAGGGGGTCATAGGCCGGGGCCGGCGGCAGGAAGGCCGCCAGGTAGCGCTCCAGGGCATCCAGGTCCTGGGCGCCGCCCAGGCGCTCGGTGCCGCCCTTGAGCACGCTGAAGGCGTCGCCGCCGTCGGCCAGGAAGCTGTTCACCGTGACCCGCCAGGTGCGCTGGCCGTCCACCACAGCGCCCGCGACGACCAGGGGATGCGTGACACCCGCCACGGTGAGACTGGCTTCGCGCACCTTGGCGCCGCAGGCCTGGGCATCGTCCCAGTGGTAGCGCAGGCCGGCCGAGGGCAGCAGCACCCGCGCGAAGCTGGTCTGGCCGAAGCAGTTGGGGAACTGCTGCTCCAGCGTGTCGCGCAGCTGCTGCGTGCTGAGCGTCATCGTCACCAGGCTGTTGCCGAAGGGCTGCACCGTGAAGGCCTCGCCATAGGTCACCGCGCCATCGCCCTCGCCCGCCGGGCTGCCGGCGTACTGGAAGCCGGGGCTGCGCACGCCACCCGGGTTCATCAGCGCGAGCTGGGCGCCGCCGAATTCGGGGGCCTCGGTGGCGGCCAGCTGGGCGTCGGCCACCAGTTCGCCGGCGGGCATGTTGCAGGCGGCGTCCTTGGTGTTGGGCACGTCGCGCGTGATGCGGCCGACGACGCGGTTGGCGATCGGCGTGACCAGGGTCTTGTAGCCCGCGACGATGGCCGCGATCTGCGCGTTCGGCGTGATCGCGGCGTTGCTGCGGTCGACCACCTTGTTGAGCGCCGTGACGCCGGTGACGTCGCCGGTGGCCGTGTCCACGGCCAGGTCGATGTCGGTGAGCACGCGTCCCTGCGCGTTGGCGCTGGTCACGCGCACCAGGCGGCCGGACGCCAGCGGCAGCTCGCAGTTGTAGGCGGCGTGGCTGTGGCCGGTCACCACGAGGTCCACGGCGCCGTCCAGCCGCGCCACGATGTCCTTGATCGGCGAGCCGGCGAGCCCGCCGGCGCAGGCGTTGATGTCCTGCGGCGACGGCGAGGTCTGGGTGCCGCCCTGGTGGATCAGCACCACGATGGACTCCACGCCCTGCGCGCGCAGCTGCGGCACCAGGGCGTTCACCGTCTCGGCCTCGTCACGGAACACGAGGCCCTTGACGCCCGAGGGCGTGACGATCTGCGGCGTGTCCTTCAGCGTCATGCCGATGAAGGCCATCTTCAGCTTCTTGCCGCCGATGTCGAAGGCCTTCAGGCCGTAGGGCGCGAAGAGCGTCTTGCCGTTCTTCTTCTGCACCACGTTCGCGGCCAGGAAGCGGAACTTCGCCCCCTCGAAGGGCACCGGCGTGCCCACCTCCGCACCGCGGCAGGAGTTGGCCGTGTCGGTGGGGTGGCAGCCGCCGCGCTGCAGGCGCTGCAGCTCGTCCTTGCCGTCGTCGAACTCGTGGTTGCCGACCGCGTTGAAGTCCAGCCCCGCACGGTTCATGGCCTCGATGGTGGGCTCGTCATGGAACAAGGCCGACACCATCGGGCTGGCGCCGATGAGGTCGCCTGCGGAGACGACCACGGTGTTCGGGTTGGCCGCCCGGGCGGCGGCGATGTAGCCGGCGGCGTAGTCTGCGCCGCCGGCGGGCACCACGGGGGAAGCGGCATCGGCGCGGAAGGTGCCGGGCGACTCCAGCTGGCCGTGGAAGTCGTTCAGCGCCAGGATCTTCACCACGCCGGTGGGCTTGGCGCCGGGTGCCGCCTGGGCGACGCCGAGCGTGAGGGTGAGCGCGCCAAGCGCGCACAGCAGTCGGGGATGGGACATGGGGCGGCCTCGTCGGTGGGGTCGTTGACGCCGCGCATTGGAGGCCGCGGCCGTGTCAGCGACATGACGGCCGGCCCCTCAGGGAAGGGGGATGACGTGCTCGCCGTCGCTCACGAAGCACACGTCCTCGGGCCCGGGCCGGACCGTCGAATGGCCCGTGAACTCACCGAAGGCGGGCAGCACCAGCAGCTGCCGCCGCTGCCAATGGAAGGCCGGCAGCACCAGGCGATCGCCGCCCCGTCCGCCCAGGCGCACGCCCGGGTGGAGGTGGCCGGCCAGCGCGTGGCTCGCGGGCCGGGCCGGCGGATGGTGGTACAGCGTCCAGGGGCCCCGCCGCAGGGGCTCGGGACCCACCTCGATGCCCAGGGCATCGGGCGGGTCGCCCGCGTGGCGGTCGTGGTTGCCCCGCAGCAGGGCCAGACGCAGCCCCGGCCGGCCGGCGCGCCAGTCGGCAAAGGCGGCGAGCGACGGGCTGCCCTGCACGCGCACCGAGTGCAGGAAGTCGCCCAGGAACACCACCTCCCGGGCACCGAGGCGATCGACCAGTGCGCCCAGGCGCAGCAGGTTGGCCGCGCTGGTGCCCGCGGGCACCGGCACGCCCAGGCGCCGGAAGCTGTGGGCCTTGCCCAGGTGGAAGTCGGCCACGAAGAGCAGGCCTTCGTCGGGCCAGAAGGCCGCCTTCTCGGGACACAGCCACAAGGTGTGGCCGCCCCACGCGAGCGCGTGGTCCACGCGCGGGCCCGCCGTCAGGTCAGCAGGCCCAGCGCGATGTCGAGCTGCTCGGTCGGGCTGCGCTTGAAGCCCGAGCGGGCATAGCGCTGCAGGCGCCCGACGAGGAACGCCGTGAGTGCCGAGGCCCGGCCATTGGCGTCCACCGTGGGCATGGCGGCGCCTGCGCCGTCCGCGGCCAGGCGCAGGCTCTGGCGCAGCTGCGACTCGACCTTGTCGAAGAACTGGTTCATGCGCGCGCCCAGGCGCTCGTTCTCGAACACCAGCGCGTCGCCCACCATGACGCGCGTCATGCCGGGGTTGCGCTCACCGAACTGCAGCACCACCTGGGCAATGCGCCGCGCCTGCACGGCGCCGTCGGTTTCACGTTCGAGGATCTGGTTGATGAGCCCGAAGATGCTGGACTCGATGAACTCGATGAGCCCCTCGAACATCTGCGCCTTGCTGGCGAAATGGCGGTACAGCGCGGCCTCGCTGACCTGCAGCTGGCCCGCCAGCGCGGCGGTGGTGATGCGCTCGGCCCCCGGCTGCTCGAGCATGGACGCGAGCGTCTGCAGGATCTGCACGCGGCGCTCGCCGGGCTTGGGCCGCTTGCGCGAAACCGCCACCTCGACGGTGCTGCCCGCGGGTGTCGACTCGGCCTCGGCCGCTTCGGTGTCGTCGGGCAGATCAGGCATCACGGCAAGCGGCGCAACTGTTGGAGCCTGGAGATTCTGGCACACACGTAGGCGGGCCTCCGCTGCAGGTAAACACCGACCTCCGGCCCGTGTGACGCCCTTCTCGCCCAGCGCTGCATCCACACGGTGCACATGCCCACGGACCGTGCCGACTTCTGGTGCACGAGCGTGTCCTCGACGAGCACGCAACGCCGGGTGGGCACCCCCAGGCGCGCGGCGATGGCGCGGAACATGCGCGTGTCCGGCTTCGGCCGCCAGTGGCCGAACATGGTCATGTGCTCGATGCCGAGGACGCCGTCGAAGTGGTGCAGCACGCCGAGGTGCCGCAGCACGCGCTCGGCATACGCCCGGGGGGCATTCGTCAGCACGTACTTGCGCCCGGGCAGCCTGCGGAGCACGGCCAGGTCGTGCGGGTGCGCGCGCAGGCTGCGCTCCAGGCCGGGCAGCACGTGCGTCTCGTGCAGGAAGTGGTGCGGCCGCACGCCATGGTGCCGGATGAGCCCCAGCAAGGTGGCGCCATAACGCGCCCAGTAGTGGGCACGCAGCCGGTCGGCCTCGGCCGCATCCACCTGCAGCTCCCGGGCGATGTAGGCGTTCATCGACCGGTCCAGCGCAGCGAATGCCGAGGCCGCCGCGTCGTGCAGCGTGTTGTCCAGGTCGAACAGCCAGACGCGGTCAGACGGCATGGGGGGGCTGCGGTGTCGCACGCCGCGCATCCCGGCGTCCCAGGGCCGCGATGGCGGCGATCATGAGCGCCGCGCCCAGCCACTGCGCCGCCGACAGCGACTCGCCCAGCAGCGCGGCGGCCAGCAGCACCGCCGTCAGCGGCTCCACGAGCGTGGCCACGGTGAGCGCGGTCGGCGTGAGGCGGGCGGCGCCCCACGTGAAGGCCAGCAGGGCCAGCGCCGCGGTGGCGATGCCCAGGTACAGCAGCCAGGCCTCCGGGGGCACCTCGTGCGGCCAGCGCAGTGGCGTGTACAGCGCGCTGAGCGCCATCACGGCCGCCGCCACCACCGTCAGCCCCATGGTGGCGGGGCCGGCGCCGAGCGCCAGCGACAGCCGGCCGCTCACCAGCGTGAAGCCGGCATACAGCACGGCCGAGGCGACCGACAGCGCGACGCCCTCGGCGAGCTGCGCGGCGCTGGCGCCGGTGGACACGCCGCCATGGCGCACGACCACCAGCGCCGTGCCGGCCAGGGCCGCGACGAGGGTGGCCACGAGCGCGCCGTCCAGGCGCTCGCGGCCGCGGGCCACGGCCAGCAGCGTCACCAGCACCGGCGGCAGGCACAGGGCGATCAGGGTGGGCACCGCCGCGCCGATGCGCGCGATGCCCAGGAACCAGCACAGCACGTACAGCGCCATGCAGGTGCCGGCCCCCAGGAGCCAGGCGGCCTGCGCGCGCAGGCCCGCCCAGACCGGGCGGCGGGCGAACAGCGCAGCCAGCAGCACCGCCCCCACCACGAAGCGCCAGAACGAGATGCTCTCCGGCGACATGCCGAAGCGCGCGATGAGCAGGTTCACGACCAGCGCCCCGGTGCCCCAGAGGAAGGCGGCGCCGCAGGCGGCCGCCATGGCGGCCGCGGACGATCGGTGGGACACCGCCTCAGGCCCTGGGGCGACCGACGGCCGCCATCAGTGCGACCGGATCATGGTGCCGTAGGCCTGGTCGGTCAGGATCTCCAGCAGCATGGCGTGCGGCACCCGGCCATCGATGATGTGCACCGCGTTGACGCCACTCTT
This sequence comes from Ideonella sp., assembly GCF_041918995.1. GTDB lineage: Bacteria > Pseudomonadota > Gammaproteobacteria > Burkholderiales > Burkholderiaceae_C > Ideonella. The sequence goes on from NZ_JAYRUN010000008.1 coordinate 182,226, forward strand.
GGCCGCATCCAGCGCACCGGCGATCTTCGGCAGCATGCCGCCGGAGATGGTGCCGTCGGCAAACAGCTCGTCGATGCGCCGGGCCGTCAGGTCGGTCAGCAGCTGGCCCTGCTTGTCCAGCACGCCGGGCGTGTTGGTCAGCAGCACGAGCTTCTCGGCCTTGAGCACCTCGGCCAGCTTGGAGGCCACGAGGTCGGCGTTGATGTTGTAGCTCTCGTTGTCGGCGCCGAAGCCGATCGGGCTGATCACGGGGATGAACTGGTCGTCCTGCAGCGCCTTGACCACGCTCGGGTCGATGGACTCGATCTCGCCCACCTGGCCGACGTCGTGCTCCTTGGTCGGGTCGTCCTTGTCCACCATCTTCAGCTTGCGGGCGCGGATCATCGCGCCGTCCCGGCCGGTGAGGCCCACCGCCTTGCCGCCGGCCACGTTGATCAGGCCGACGATGTCCTGCTGCACCTCACCGCCCAGCACCCACTCGACGACCTCCATCGTCTCCTCGTCGGTGACCCGCATGCCCTGGATGAAGGTGCCCTTCTTGCCCAGGCGCGACAGGGCCTCGTCGATCTGCGGGCCGCCGCCATGCACGACCACCGGGTTCATGCCCACCAGCTTGAGCAGCACCACGTCCTCCGCGAAGTCCTGCTGCAGCGCCGGGTCGGTCATGGCGTTGCCGCCGTACTTGATCACCAGCGTCTTGCCGTGGAACCTGCGGATGTACGGAAGCGCCTGGGCGAGGATCTCCGCCTTGTCGCGCGGCTGGATATGGGCAAGGGTGTCGGGCGCAGGGGCTTGGCTCATGGCGGGCTCGGAGGGTGGCGTGGCGTGAATAATCGATGGTCGGCCATTCTAGGGAAGCGCCCCCAGCGCCGCCCGTCATCCGCTGCCGTGCCGCGGCAGTTGAAGGCCTGTCACGAAAGGCAAGCCATGTTCCGCACCCCTGTCCTGTCCTCGCTCACCGCCCTGGTGCTGCTCGCGGTGCCCGCTGCCCAGGCGGCCGAAGGGGTGGTGCGCAAGCTCCAGCCGGCCCAGGCCAAGGTGACGCTCGCCCACGGCGAGCTCAAGGAGCTGGGCATGCCGGCCATGACCATGGCCTACCGGGCCCGGCCGCCGTCGCTGCTGGACGGTCTGGCGGTGGGCGACCGCGTGGAGTTCACCGCCGAGAAGGTGGACGGCCAGTACGTCGTCACGGCCATCCGCAAGAAGCGCTGAGCCCGAGGCTCACACCGCCAGCAGGTGCTGGCGGTAGTGCAGCAGCTCGTCGATCGATTCGTGGATGTCCGCCAGCGCGGTGTGCGCCTGCGCCTTCTTGAAGCCTTCCAGCGCCGCCGGCTTCCAGCGCCGGGCGAGCTCCTTGAGCGTGCTCACATCCAGGTTGCGGTAGTGGAAGAAGGCCTCCAGGCCCGCCATGTGGTTGGCGAGGAACCGGCGGTCCTGGCAGATCGAGTTGCCGCACATGGGGCTCTTGCCCGCCGGCACGTAGGCCGCCAGGAACTCGATCACCCGGGCCTCGGCCTCCGCCTCGCCCACGGTGGACTCGCGCACCCGGTCGATCAGCCCGCTGCGGCCGTGGGTGCCCTTGTTCCAGGCGTCCATGCCGTCCAGCACGGCGTCGGTCTGGTGGATGGCGAAGACCGGACCCTCGACCCGCACCGACAGCAGCGGGTCGGTGACCACCACCGCGATCTCGATGATGCGGTCGCTGTCCGGCTTGAGGCCGGTCATCTCCAGGTCGATCCAGATCAGGTTCTGTTCGCTCTTGGCAAGCAGGGGGGCGGCGGTCATGGCAGCGGCGGTGGCGTGAAGAAGCCCGGATTGTCCGACACCCTACACTTGCCGCCATGCAGCCCACCAGCATCACCCTCGGCCTCGTGGCGGCGATCGTGGCCGCCCACGTGGTGCGCCTGTGGCTGGCGGCTCGCCAGGGCCGCAGCGTCGTCGACCACCGCCACGCGGTGCCCGCCCCGTTCGCCAACACGGTGACGCTGGCAGCCCACCAGCGGGCGGCGGACTACACCCTGGCGAGGCTGCGCTTCGGCCTGCTGTCCGACAGCGTGGCCGTGGCCGTGCTGCTGGCGTGGACGCTGCTGGGCGGCCTGGAGGCCCTCAACGCCCTGGTGCGCGACGCGGTGCAGCCGCGCTTCGGGGACATGGCCTACCAGCTGGCGCTCGTGGGCGCCTTCTCGGTCATCACCTCGCTGGTGGAACTGCCGCTGGAGTGGGCCCGCGTGTTCCGCCTGGAGCAGCGCTTCGGCTTCAACCGGATGACCCCCGCCCTGTTCCTGGCCGACCTCGCGAAGGGCACGCTGCTGTCCGTGCTCATCGGCCTGCCGCTGCTGGCCGCCGTGCTGTGGTTCATGCAGGCCACGGGCGGCGCGTGGTGGCTGTGGGCGTGGGCGCTGTGGGTGGGCTTCGTGCTGCTCATGCAGGTGGTGTACCCGACCTGGATCGCCCCGTGGTTCAACCGCTTCGAGCCGCTGCCCGATGCCGCCCTGGCCGAACGCGTGCAGGCGCTGATGGCACGTTGCGGCTTCCGCGCGCAGGGCCTGTACATGATGGACGGCAGCCGCCGCTCCAGCCACGCCAACGCCTACTTCGGCGGCCTGGGGCGGGCCAAGCGGGTGGTGTTGTTCGACACCCTGCTCGCCCGCCTGGGCGGGCGTGAGGTGGAGGCCGTGCTGGCGCACGAGCTGGGGCACTTCCACCACCGGCACGTGTGGTGGATGACGCTGCGCGCCTTCGGTGCCGGGCTGCTCGCCATGGCGCTGCTGGGCTGGCTCGCGGGCCAGCCGGCCTTCTACGCGGGCTTGGGCGTCGCGCCGAACCTGCAGGCGCCCAACAACGCGCTGGCGCTGCTGCTGTTCATGCTGGCAGCGCCGCCCTTCGTCTTCTTCCTGTCGCCGCTGTCGGCCGCCTGGTCGCGCCGCGCCGAGTTCGAGGCCGACGCCTATGCCCGCGCGCAGACCAGCGGCGACGACCTCGCCGCCGCGCTGCTGAAGCTGCACGAGGACAACGGCAGCACGCTTACACCCGATCCCGTGTACGCCCGCTTCTACTACAGCCACCCGCCCGCCGCCGAGCGCCTGGCGGCGCTGGTGCCGTGAACGGCATGCCCGCAGCCGTGGCCGAAGCGCTGGTGGTCGGTGCGCACGGGCGCCATGTCGTCATCGAGAAGCCGGACGGCGAGCGCCTCCTGGCGCACCTGCGCGGCAAGAAGAACGCCTGCGTGGTGGGCGACCGCGTGCGCTGGCAGGCGGCCGGCGACGAGGCGGTGGTCGAGGGCCTGGTGCCGCGGCGCAACCTGCTCACCCGCCAGGACGAATGGCGCACCAAGTCGTTCGCCGCCAACATCGACCTGCTGCTCATCGTGGTGGCCGGCGAGCCGATGTTCAGCGAGTCCCAGCTCGCCCGGGCGCTGATCGCGGCCGAGGACGCGGGCATCGCCAGCGCGATCCTGCTGAACAAGATCGACCTGCCGGCGGCGGCCGCCGCCCGAGAGAAGCTGCGCCCGTACGCCGCCATGGGCGTGCCGGTGGTCGAGACCAGCCTGGCCAGCGACCCCGTGGCCTCGCGAGAGCGGCTCGCGGCCTCGCTGGCCGGCCGCACCACGCTCGTGCTCGGCCCCAGTGGCATGGGCAAGAGCACGCTGATCAACCTGATGGTGCCGCGGGCGGACGCGCAGGTGGGCGAGATCTCCCAGGCGCTGCAATCGGGCCGCCACACCACCACCACCACCACCTGGTACTGGCTGGACGACACGCGGCAGGCCGCGCTGCTCGATTCGCCGGGATTCCAGGAGTTCGGCCTGATGCACATCGAGCCGTCCCGACTGGCCGAGCTGATGCCCGACCTGCGGGCGCAGCTGGGCCAGTGCCGCTTCTACAACTGCACGCACCGGCATGAGCCGGGCTGCGGCGTGCTGGCTGCCGCCGGGCGCGGGGAGATCGCGCCGAACCGGCTGCGCATCTACACCGCGCTGCGCGACGAGCTGGAGTCCGGCCAGCGCAAGGGCTGAGCGGCCCGGGGTGGCGGCCGGGCTCAGCCCAGCAGGTTCGCCAGCTTCAACAGCGCCAGCAGCAGCATCCAGAGCACCACCGAGCGCCACACCAGGCCGACCACGCTGCCCAGGTGGCCCAGCTGCGGCGGCAGCCCGGGGGTGGAACCGGCCGACTCCGCCGCCTCGGCGTCGCCGCCCTGGGCGAAGGTCTTGGAGCGGTCGGGCGTGATGCCCGGCGCAGCGGCCCCGCCCAACTGCACACCCACGGCGCCGGCCGCCGCGGCGAGGATGATGCCCTCGTTGGCGTGCTTCCACAGCTCGGCATCGCGCCGCCAGCCGGCCACCGCCTCCTCGAAGTTGCCGACCACGGCGAAGCCGAACGCCGTGAGACGGGCCGGCACGTGGTCGATCACGCTGAACGCGCGCTGGGACAGATCGCGCAGGTTCTCGTTGACGGCCACGCCGAGGTTCCGGCTCTTGAAGGCCCAGTAGCGGCTCGCGAACTCCGCCATGCGGTAGACCACCGCCCCGGCCGGCCCCAGCCCCAGGGCCGCCAGCACCACGTAGCAGAAGAACACGCCGAACACGTGGCGGTGCGCCGCCAGCAGCGAATGCTCCAGCACATGGCGCAGCAACTCGGTGCGTGGCAGCTCGCTGGCATCCAGGTGTCGCCACTCGGCCAGCAGCCGGCGCGCCTGGTCCTCGTCACCGCGTTCCAGCGATTCCCGGATGTCGGTGAAGTAGTGGCTGAACTGGCGGAAGCCCAGCGTGAGGTAGATCACCGCCACGTCGAAGGCGAGTGCGGCCACGAGGCTGAAGTGGGCCAACCCGGCGTGGATGCCCCAGGCGGCCAGCGCCGGCAGCACCACGGTGACCACCCAGACCACCTTGGCATGGTGCGGCTTGCCCGCGTCGAAGTTGCGGCCCGTCCAGCCCACCCAGTCGGCCAGGGTGTCGTGCACCCAGTTGTCGCGCGGCAGCGGCTTGATCTGCTCGATCAGCAGGGCAAAGAGGACAGCGAAGAAACTCATCGCCGCGCATGATACCCAGCGGGTTCAGTCGTCGGCCGCCAGCAGCGCGTAGAGGTTGCGCAGCATCGCCGCGGTGGCACCCCAGATGAAGTAGCGGTGGGGATCGCCGCCACCCGGGCCCCAGGGCATGGACAGGAACTGGCGGGTCACGCCACCGAAGCTGAACTCGTGCCGCTGATGGTGGGCGGGGTTCATCAGGAATGGCAGCGGCACCTCGAAGGCCTCGGCGACCTCGAAACTGTCCAGCCTCAGCGTGTAATCCGGACGCACGAGTGCCACCACGGGCGTCACCACGAAGCGCGTCACCGTGGTGTAGTCGGGCAGGCGCCCGATCACCTCCACCGCCTCGCCGGCCAGGCCCACTTCCTCGTGCGCTTCCCGCAGCGCGGTGGCCACGGCGTCGGCATCGGTGGCGTCCGTGCGGCCGCCGGGAAAGCTGATCTGGCCGGCATGGTCGTGCAGGTGGTCGGTGCGGCGCGTGAGCAGCACGTGCAGCTCGCCGGGCCGCTGCACCAGGGGCACCAGCACGGCCGCGGTGGTGGCGGTGCGGCCGGGAAAGAGGTCGGGCCGGGCCCCATCGCCGTCCAGCGGAGGGCGCCAGCCGCGTGCGGCGGCCTGCGCGAGGCGCTCGCGCAGGGCGTCGGCACGCAGGCGTTCGGCCGGCACCGCCGGCAGGTGGCCGTCGTGGCCCGCCACGGGGATGAGCTGCGGGTCGCGGATCGGGCCCCGGCCACCACGGGCCGAGGTGGCGGAACTGGCGGGCGTCAGGGGCGGCTCGTCGGGCGGCATGGCGGCAAGCTTACCTGCCGGGCATGAAAAAGCCGCCCCGCGGGCGGCTTTCTTCGGCAGCGGGCGCCTGGCGGCGCCGGGCCATCAGGCCAGCTTTTCCTTGATGCGGGCCGACTTGCCGGAACGCTGGCGCAGGTAGTACAGCTTGGCACGGCGCACGTCGCCGCGGCGCTTGACTTCGATGGACGCGATCAGCGGGCTGTAGAGCTGGAAGGTACGCTCGACGCCTTCGCCGCTGGAGATCTTGCGCACGATGAAGCTGGAGTTCAGCCCGCGGTTGCGCTTGGCGATCACCACGCCTTCGTAGGCCTGCACGCGCTTGCGGGTGCCTTCGACGACATTGACGTTCACGATGACCGTGTCGCCGGGCGCGAAGGCCGGGATGGTCTTGTTCAGGCGAGCAATTTCTTCTTGCTCAAGGGTCTGGATCAGGTCCACGGAGGTTCTCCAAAGAGATCGTGCCGGCGTGGGTTGGAGTACGGAAGCGAGAGGGGTGCTCCCTGCCGCGGGCAAGACGCCCGGTGGCTTGGTACGGCCGGTAGAGGATCGAAAAGCTTTTGATTATAGCGTGTTGGACGCCGGCGCGGCCAGCGCCGCCAGGAAGCGCTCGTCCGCCCGGCTCAGCCGCCCTGCATCCCGCGCGGCGGCGATCAGGTCGGGACGGCGGCGCCAGGTGAGTTCGAGTGACCGCTCGCGTCGCCAGCGCGCGATGTCGGCGTGGTGGCCCGACAGCAGCACGGGTGGCACGGCCAGCGGGCCGTCCGGCGTGGGCAGCACTTCCGGGCGGCTGTAGTGCGGACAGTCGAGCAGACCGTCCTCGAAGCTGTCCTGCTCGTGCGAGCGGGCATCCGCCAGCACGCCGGGCTGCAGGCGGGCGACGCCGTCGAGCAGGGCCAGTGCCGGGAGTTCACCACCCGACAGCACGAAGTCGCCCAGGCTGAGTTCCAGGTCGACGTGCCGGTCCAGGACGCGCTGGTCGATGCCTTCGTAGCGGCCACACAGCAGCACGGCGCCCGGCCCGCCGGCCATCTCGTGCATCAGCGCCTGGTCCATGCGGCGGCCGGTGGGCGTGAAGTGGATCACCGGCGCGCGGTCCGGGCGGGCGGCACGCACGGCGACCAGCGCGCGTTCCAGCGGTTCGGCCAGCATCACCATCCCCGGGCCACCGCCGTAGGGCCGGTCGTCCACGCGGCGGTAGGTGTCCTCGGCGAAGTCGCGCAGCGGCCAGCACTGCACCTGAACCTGGCCACCGTCGAAGGCGCGCCGCGTCACCCCCAGCGAGAGAAAGGGCGTGAACAGGTCGGGAAACAGGGTGATGACGTCGAAGCGCACGGCCACGGCCGCCCCGCGCCGGGGCTCAGTAGTCGAGGCCCCAGTCCACCGTGATCCGGCGGCCCGCCAGGTCCACGGCGTCGACATAGGCATCGACGAACGGGATCAGCCGCTCGGCGTCGTCGGCGCGCGCCTCGGGCTGCGCATCCGGCCGGCGCACGCGCAGAACGCAGTGCGCCCCGGTGTCCAGCAGGTCGCTCACGGTGCCCAGGGCCTCACCCTCGCGGTTGACGACATCCAGGCCGATGAGATCGATCCAGTAGTACTCGCCGTCCTTGGCGGTGGGGAAACTCTGGCGCGACACGAACACGCGGGCGCCCTTGAGCGCCTCGGCGGCATTGCGGTCGTCGACCTCCTGCGCGCGCGCCACCACCAACGCGCCCTGCTCGCGGGCGTGGGTGACCTTGAGGAGGCGGGGCAGCGGCCGGGCGGCGCGCTGCGCCGGCACCGGCGAGGGGCCTGCAGGCGGCTGGAGGAACCAGCGCCGGGAGGAAAACAGGGCCTGGGGGTCCGAGGAGAACGGCTGCACCTTGAAGCCGCCCTGGATGCCCCAGGCGTCGAGGATGCGGCCGACTTCGACGGCATCCTCGGGCCAGGCGGGCGTGTCGTCGTGATGGGCGGTCATGACGACCGGCGTCTCGGGCGACGTCACGAACGACCGCGCTGGCGGATCGGGCCGGTCGGCCTCAGGCCGCGGCAGCGGCCGGGGCGGCCTTGGCGCGGGCGTCCACCACCAGGCGCTTGACGGTGGGCGACATCTGCGCGCCCACGCCGGTCCAGTAGGTCACGCGGTCCTGGGCGACACGCAGGCCCTCTTCGGTCTCGGCGGCCATGGGGTTGTAGAAGCCCACGCGCTCGATGAAGCGGCCATCGCGGCGCTCACGAGAGTCGGCCACGACGATGTTGTAGAACGGGCGCTTCTTGGAGCCGCCGCGGGACAGACGAATCACGACCATTTTGTCGTTCCTTGGAAGTTGTATCGACCGCCGCACCTGGGAGACACATCCAAGCCGGCCAGCCTGCTGGGCGCGCCGGCCGGCCCGTTGTGCCAGGCAGGCCGTGCGCCGCACGGTATCGGCCCCGTAGATACGCCAAGGCCCTTGTTCGCAGCTGCTTCGCAGCCAGGTCACAGCGTCTGGGAGCAGCTGCGAACAAGGGCCGGCCGTGACCGAAACATGAGATTATAAGCGTTTGCCTAGCCTTCGACACAACGCATGCTGATCCGACCCAGCGACGACGCCGACCTGGACGCCATCACCGCCATCTACGCCGACGCCGTGCTCACCGGCACCGGCACCTTCGAGCTGGAGCCGCCGGACACCGCCGAGATGGCCCGCCGCCGCGCCGACGTGCTGTCCAAGGGTGTGCCGTGGCTGGTGGCCGAGGCGGACGGCCAGGTGCTGGGCTACGCCTACGCCAACCACTTCCGCCCCCGCCTGGCCTACCGTTTCTGCCTGGAGGACTCGATCTACCTGCACCGCGAGGCGCGCGGCCGCGGCGTGGGCACGCTGCTGCTGGCGGAGTTGCTGGCCCGCTGCGAGGCTGCCGGCGCCCGGCAGATGCTGGCCGTGATCGGCGACAGCCAGAACGCCGGGTCCATCGGCGTGCACCGCCGCCTGGGTTTCGAGCACACGGGCGTGATGAAGAGCGCCGGCTGGAAATTCGAACGCTGGCTGGACGTGGTGATCATGCAACGCACGCTCGGCCCCGGCGACACCCTGCCACCGGAGCCGGGCCGGTGAGCGCGCCCGCCCGGGCACCGCGATCCAAGACGATCGCCACCTGGGCCGCCCTGCTCGGCGGCACGCTGGGCGCACACCGCCTGTACCTGCACGGCCCGCGCGACCCCTGGGCCTGGGCCTTCTGGCCGCCCACCCTGGCCGGCCTGTGGGGGGTGGCGCGCATGCGCTCCCTCGGCCAGGACGACCAGCTGGCCTGGGCGCTGATCCCGCTGCTGGGCCTGTCGATCTCGGCCGCCATGCTGAGCGCGATCGTCATCGGGCTGACGGCGGACCAGCGGTGGGCGGGCCGCTTCGGCGTGCCGGGTCAGCCGCCCCGCCCCAGCGGCTGGGGCGTGGTGCTGGCCGTGGTGGCCGCCCTCATGCTGGGTGGCGCGTCGCTGATGGGCACGCTGGCCTTCGGTGGCCAGAAGTACTTCGAATGGCAGCGGTCGCAGGCCGACGCCGAGGCGGCGCCGCGCGCCGCCGCCCGGTGAACCCGCCTCAGAAGATCGTCAGGCTGAGCCAGTAGCAGGCGCCGGCCACGAAGGCCGAGGCGGGGATCGTGAAGATCCAGGCCCAGACGATGTTGCCGGCGAGGCCCCAGCGCACGGCGGAGGCACCCCGCACGGAACCGACGCCCATGATGGCACCGGTGATGGTGTGCGTGGTCGACACCGGCACGCCCAGCGAGGTGGCGATGAACAGCATCATCGCGCCGCCGGTCTCGGCACAGAAGCCGCCCACCGGCTTGAGCTTGGTCAGGCGCTGGCCCATGGTCTTGACGATGCGCCAGCCGCCGAACATGGTGCCCAGGCCGATGGCCAGGTAGCACGCCCAGATCACCCACGCCGGCGGGGTGCTGGCGTCCACCGCCACGTAGCCCGCCGCGACGAGCAGCATCCAGATGATGCCGATGGTCTTCTGCGCGTCGTTGCCGCCGTGGCCCAGCGAGTACAGGCCCGCCGACACCAGCTGCATGCGGCGGAACCAGCGGTCCACCCGGATGGGCGAGGTGCGCCGGAACACCCACGACACGGCCACCATCATCAGGCCGCCCAGGATGAAGCCGAGCGTGGGCGAGATGAAGATGAAGGCCACGGTCTTGAGGATGCCCGCGGCGATGAGGTGGCTGCCGCCTGCCTTGGCCATGACGGCGCCGACGATGCCGCCGATCAGCGCATGGGAGCTGGACGAGGGAATGCCGTACCACCAGGTGATGACGTTCCACACGATGGCGCCCACGAGCGCGCCGAAGACCACGTGTGCGTCGACCACCCCGGGCTCCACGATGCCCTTGCCGATGGTCTTGGCCACGCTGAGGTGGAACACGCCGATCGCGATGACGTTGAAGAACGCCGCGAAGAGCACGGCCTGCTGTGGCTTGAGCACGCCGGTGGACACGACGGTGGCGATGGAGTTCGCCGCGTCGTGGAAGCCGTTCATGAAGTCGAACGCGATCGCCAGCAGGACCAGCATCGCGACGACCCAGAAGGCGATGGAAGCTGCTTCCATGTCGCCTCAGGGGATCAGGAGTTCTCGAGGACGATGCCCTCGATGAGGTTCGCGACGTCCTCGCAGCAGTCGGAGATGGACTCCAGGTGCTCGTAGATGGCCTTGAGCTTGATGAGCTCGCGCACGTCCTCTTCCTCGCGGAACAGGCGCGACATGGCGCTGCGCATCACGCGGTCGGCGTCGCTTTCCAGCCGGTCGATCTCCTCGCAGGTCTTGATCGCGGCGTCGGCGACTTCGGCCTGGGACAGCCTCGGCAGCAGCGACACGGCGTGCTGCACGCGCTCGCAGCACTTGACGGAGATCTCGCCCAGGCGGATGACGTCCTCGGTGACGTGCTGCACGTCGTACAGCGCCATCACTTCGCTGGAATCCTGCAGCAGGTCCAGGATGTCGTCCATGGCGTTGATCAGGCCGTGGATCTGCTCGCGGTCGATCGGCGTGATGAAGGTGCGGTGCAGCAGGCGGTTCACCTCCGCCGTCACCTTGTCGGCGTTGCGCTCGGCCGCGTCCACCTCGCCGGCGTACTTCTCGCGCAGGTCCGGCGTGCTGTAGTACTGGATCATCGACACGAAGGCGCGCGCGCCTTCGGCGATGTAAGTGCCGTGCTGGTTGAACAGCTCGAAGAAGTTGCCGTCCTTGGGCAACAGCTTGCCGAATAGCATTCGGGATCTCCTCGTGGTGCGGCGCGCGGTCCGCGCCGTCACAAATGTGTCACCGAAGCGTCATCGGTGGGTCAACCGCGTATTGTAGGCAGCCCGCCCCGCCCGCCTCATGCCCGGAAGATGAAATAGACGGCGCCCACCAGGCACAGGGCCGCCCACAGGTAGTCCAGCTTCAGCGGTTCGCCCATGTAGAGGGTGGCGAACAGCACGAAGACCGCCAGCGTGATGACCTCCTGGCCGATCTTCAGCTGCGCCAGGCTCAGGCCCCCGGCGTAGCCGATGCGGTTGCCGGGCACCTGCAGCAGGTACTCGAACAGCGCGATGCCCCAGCTCACCAGGGCCGCCACCCACCAGGCATGGCTGGCCTGGTGCTTGAGGTGGCCGTACCAGGCGAAGGTCATGAAGACGTTCGACAGCACGAGCAGCCCGAAGGCCTGCACCGAGACGGGAAGCGAGCTGAGGGCGCTCATGTGCGGCTGCCCCCCCCGGTCAGCCGGTGCAGCCGCTGGCCCGCTACCCGGGCCAGCAGCGCCTGCACCGGCCCCAGGCCCGGCAGCTGCAGACCGGGTGCCACCTCGTCGAGCGGCACGAGCACGAAGGCCCGCTCATGCAGGCGCGGGTGCGGCAGCTGCAGCGCCGGCGTGTCCAGGCGGTGCTCGCCCTGCAGCAGCAGGTCGAGGTCGAGCGTGCGTGGCGCGTGGTGGTAGGGGCGCTCCCGCCCGAAGCGCCGCTCGATGTCCTGCAGCTCGGCCAGCAAGGCGTGCGGTGCCAGGGCCGTGTCGAGCACCGCGACCGCGTTGACGTAGTCCGGCCCGCTGGCGTCGACCGGTGCGCTCGTGTAGAGCGACGACCGCGCCACGAGACGGGTCTGGGGCACCTCCCCCAGGGCGTCGAGCGCGGCGCGGACCTGGGCGAGCGCGTCGCCGAGGTTGGCGCCCAGGCCCACGTAGGCGCGGTCAGTCACCCGCATCGTGGCCCGGGGAGGCCATGGGAGGCGCGTCGCCGTCCGGCCCGCGGCCGCCGGACGGGCGGCGACGGCGGCGGCGGCGCTTGCGCGGCGCGTCGCCGGCGGGTGCGTCCTCGCCGGCGTCCGGCGGGCCGGCCTTGTCGCCGATGGCGTCGTCCTCGCCGGCCACGTCCGTGGCCTGGCCGGCCTGCGCGGTGGCCGCCGGCGCGCCGGC
>NZ_JAYRUN010000009.1:0-191618 GCF_041918995.1 Ideonella sp.
GCCATTTCGTCGGCGCCTGGACGGTTTCGTCCGCGGCCGCGCCGTTCATCCGCCGCGCATGCGGTTCATCCTGCGGCGGCGACGGCCGGTCGCACGTGCGTGGTGCTGGACAGGGGGGCTGCCTACAGTCCACCCATCGACACACCGCACACGACCCCGAAGGAGCCGCACATGACCACCGACCGCACCCCCCGTTTCGTCACCGCCCTGAACGCCTCGCGCCGCATCGCCGCCGGCCTGTCGGTCGCGCTCACGGTGATGGTGCTGGCCGGCGTGGGCGAGCTGGCCGACCAGCACTACGACGACGCCGTCGCCGCCGCGGCGGACAGCCGGCCGACGCAGGTCGTGCACGTCACGGCCAAGCGCCTGCCGCGCGTCTGAGCCGAACACCGAGTTTCCGCTCCACTCCTCTTGGGCCCCGCGTGGGCCCTTTTTTGCGTCCGGACGATTCGTGTGCCACGTCACGGCCAGCGCCCGCGCGGCCTCCGGGCCTTCCCGCAGTGGCCGCCGCCTGCAAGCTGGCTTTCAGCTGGGCTGCCTAGCCTCGCGCGCCACGCCCACCTGCCGAAAGACGCCGATGAGAACCCGCCTGCTGCTCAGCCTTGCCCTGACCCTCGGCCCCGGCCTGCACGGCGTGTCGCAGGCACAGGCGACCGAGCCGCTGCGCGTCGGCTTCGTGTGCCCGCTGTCCGGCGGCTCGGCCGATTTCGGCCGCAGCGCCCAGATCGGCGCCGAGCTGGCCATCCAGGAGATCAACGAGGTGGGCGGCTACATGGGCCGGCCGCTGGCGCTCGTCTCGCGCGACGACAAGGCCACCCCCGACGAGGGCCGGCGCGCCGCCGAGGACCTGGTGCTCAAGGAGAAGGTGGCCTTCACCGTGGGCTACTGCAACACCGGGGTGGCGCTGAAATCGCTGGACGTCTTCCAGCAGCACCAGCACCTGCTCATGGTGGCGGTGGCCACCGGCTCGGCGGTGACCGCGCAGTTCCCGGCACCGGAGAGCTTCATCTTCCGCCTGTCCCCGCGCGACACGCTGCAGGCCGACTTCCTGGTGCGCGACGCGACGCGGCGGCGCGGCCTGCGGCGCATCGCCGTGTTCGCCGACCGCACCGCATACGGCGAAGGCGGCCTGGCGGACGTGAAGCGTTTCCTGGCCGAGCAGAACCTGCAGCCGGCCTACGTGGCGCGCTTCGACCTGGGCGTGGGCTCCCTGGTGGAGGAGGTGAAGGCGGCGCAGGCCGCGGGCGCCGACGCCATCATCGGCTACAGCGTGGGCCCCGAGCTCGCCACGCTGGCCGCCGCCCGCCAGCAGGCGCGCTTCACCGGCCCGCTGTACGGCCCCTGGCCCATGTCGTTCCGCACCGTGTGGGACAAGTCCGGCGGGGCCGTCGAGGGCGGCATGATGGTGCAGTCCATCGTGCCCGACCTGTCCAACGAGCGGCGCAGCTCGTTCATCGCGCGGCTCAAGCGCCAGGCGGGCAACGCGCCGGTGTCGTCGCTCATGGCCGCTGCGCAGACCTACGACGCGGTGCACCTGATGATGCGCGCGGTGTTCCAGACGCGCGGCGACACACGCGGCCCGGCGCTCAAGGCCGCCCTGGAGAACCTGGCGCAGCCTTACGCCGGCGTGGTCACCACGCACGACCAGCCCTTCAGCGCGCGCGACCACGACGCCTTCACGCTGAACATGATCTGGCTGGCCACCTGGCGCGGCGGCGCCCTGCAGTACGTGTACGCCGACGACGCCAAGAAGGCGGCCGTGATCCGCCGCAAGACGCAGTGAACCACGCCTGACCCCAGCTGGGGCGCGGCGGCGCGCTGCTCAGCCGCGGCCCACGAAGGGCATGGCGGTGGCCATGACGGTGGTGAACAGCACGTTGGCGCCCAGGGGCAGCGAGGCCATGTGCACCACCGTGTCGGCCACATGCTGCACGTCCATGCGCGGCTCGGCGCGCCGGCTGCCATCGGCCTGCGGCATGCCCTCGGCCATGGCCACGGTCATGTCCGTCGCGACATTGCCGATGTCGATCTGGCCCACGGCGATGTCGAAGGCCCGCCCGTCCAGCGCGCAGGCGCGTGTCAGGCCGGTCATCGCATGCTTGGTGGCCGTGTAGGGGGCCGAGTTCGGCCGCGGCGCGTGGGCCGAGATGGAGCCGTTGTTGATGATGCGGCCGCCGCGCGGCTGCTGGGTCTTCATCAGCCGGAACGCCTCGCGCGTGCACAGGAAGGCGCCCGTCAGGTTGGTGTCCACGGCGGCACGCCAGGCGTCCAGCGGCAGCTCGTCGATGGGCACGCCGGCGGTGAACACGCCCGCGTTGTTGAACAGCAGGTCCAGGCGCCCGAAGCGCTCGCGCACCGCAGCGAACAGCGCGGCGACGCTGGCCGGGTCGGTCACGTCGGCCGGCAGCGCCACCGCCCGGGACACCGCCGTCGCGGCGGCGCAGGCGTCTTCCAGCGCGGCGAGCCGCCGGCCCGAGAACACCACCGTCCAGCCGGCCGCCACCAGGGCCAGCGCGCTGGCGCGGCCCACGCCGCTGCCGGCGCCGGTGACCAGGGCGATGCGGGCGGCCGGGGCCGGCGCGGGCGACGGTGCGGCGAAGGGGCGTGGGGTCGTGGCGTCGTTCATGCGCGCAGCTTACGCGGCCACGGCCGCGGGGCGCAGGGGGTCAGCCCGGCCGGCCGTCGGCGCGAGGCGCCAGCATCCAGCGGCCGTAGCGCCAGGCCCAGGCGCCCATGGCGGCCAGCCAGGCCTGCGCGGCCAGCAGCGTGAGCGGCGTGCCGGCCGCCGGCCACAGCGCCGCGGCCACGCGGGCGGCCACGGCCAGCTGCAGCACCCAGAACAGCAGCCACACGGTGCGGTCGGCCACCAGCGCCCGGCCGCCGTGGCCGCACGCCACGCGCGTGGCCATGGCCAGCAGCGTGCTGCCCAGGTAGCCCATGGTGAAGGCATGCAGCGGCGCCAGGCCCAACGTGACGGCGCCGTCGGTCATGCCCTGCAGCACATGCGAGCAGCCCGACAGCGTGAACGCCACCGCCAGCCAGAAGAAGCCCATGTGCAGCATGGCGAGCAGCCGGATGCGCAGGCTCTGGCGCAGGCCCCAGCGCACCGACAGCCAGAACAGCAGCAGGCCGGCCAGCCACTCCAGCGCACCGCGCACCAGCGCGAGCGGCGCGGCCTGGCGCCCCAGCACCTCGGCCACGGAGAACGGCACCTGCAGCAGCACCATGGCGGCCAGCGCCAGCAGCACGGCACGCGGACGCCAGGCGGCATTGCCGGGCAGCGCTGCCGCGGTGAAGAAGGGGATCATGCGGTGCGCCACCGTGACGAACAGCAGGGCGAAGCCGCCCCACAGGCCGGCCCGCGTGGCGGCGCGCGCCGGCGCGTCCGCGCCCAGCGTCACGGCCAGTGCGGCCGCCCACAGCGACAGGGCCGCCACGCCCAGGGCCACCAGGATGAAACGGGCGTGCTCGCGGTCGGTCACGGGGCTGGCGGCCAGCAGCAGACCGAACTGCGCGGTCATCAGCATCAGGCCCAGGCACACCGCCCCCAGGCCCAGCCCCGCCAGCGGCGCGGACAGATGAAAGCCGGCGAGCGCCACGACCCATCCCGCGGCGATGAGGCCCACGCCGGGCAACAGCGCGCGCACGGGCAGCGCCTCCACCCCCAGCCAGCGCGGGCCGGCGGTGAACAGGAAGCCCAGCACGAACAGCGGCATGAAGCCGTGGCCCATCGCCAGGCCATGCGCGACCGCGGGCGAGACGGCCCACGGCACCGCCAGGCCGCCATGGCGGGCCACGAGCATGGCCGCCCACCAGGCCGCCGTGAGCGCCAGCGCCAGGCCACCGGTGAAGAACCCCAGGCGGTGCGGCGCCGCCATCAGCCAGTGCCAGCCCGTGGCCCGGGTGTCGACGCGGCGGCGGGGGCCGCCGAAGCTGCGGGAGGGCAGGCCGGCGGGAGCGGGTTGAAGCGGGATCATGGCGCGGCAGCGGGAAGTCCCCGGGGCCTGGTGGCGGACGGCCGGCCAGGCGGCGGGGTGGGGAACGGGAGGTGGGCGCCGCGCCCGGGGAAACCGATGCGCAGGGCGGTTCGGCAGGCTAGCCACAGCGACGCCCCGCGCCATTGATCGGGGTCAACCCTCGGTCGAATCGCGGGCCCCGCTCCCGCCGTCGGCGCCATGCCGCTGCCGTTGGCGCGTGCCGGGCGCCGTCGGTCGCACGGCGGTGGCCCGGCCCGTCGGGACGGCCGAGCATGGGGCCACTTCGCTTCCCCCTGGAGACTGCCATGACCGGTTCCTTCCTGCGTCCCCGATCCGCCCTGGCTGCCGCGGTGCTGCTGGTGGCGGGCACCGCCCCCGCACTGGCCGCCGACGGGCAGCGGCTGACGATCGAACTCACCTCGCCCGGCGGCGAGGGCGAGCTCATGGTGGCCCTGTTCGACGACCCCACCCGCTGGCTGCGCACGCCGCGCGAAGGCGCACGCCGGCCCCTGCCGCCCGCCGGCGAACCGCTGCGCGTGGAGTTCTCCGGCCTGCCCGACACGCCGGTGGCCGTGTCGGTGTTCATCGACCGAAACGGCAACGGGCGGCTGGACAGCAATGCCCTGGGCATCCCCATTGAACCCTTCGCCTTCTCGAACGACGCCGCCGGCAGCTTCGGGCCGCCGCGCTTCGAGCAGGCCGCCGTGGACCCGCGCACCACCGCGCACATCCGCATCCAGCTGCCCTGAGGCGCCCGGCCATGCACCCCGCTGCCCTGCTCTCTCGCCGCCGGTTCCTCGCGGCCGGCGCCGCGCTCGCTGCCGGCCCGGCCATCCCCTCGTGGGCGGCCAGCCCGGCCTGGCGGGCCGCCGCGCCCTTCGGCGACCACCCGGCGCTCGCGCCCCTGCGCGGCCTGCACGGCCAGGACATGGCCTGCGAGGCGCCGGCCATCGTGGGCCGCTGGCCGGCCGGGCTGCGTGGCACGCTGTACCGCAACGGACCCGGCCTGATGGAGCGCGCCGGCCAGCGCTACCGCCACTGGTTCGACGGCGACGGCCTGGTGCAGGCCTGGCGTTTCGACGGCCAGGGCGGCGCCTCGCACCGCGCGCGCTTCGTGCAGACGGCCAAGTTCCGCGCCGAGCAGGCGGCCGGCGAGTTCCTCGTGCCCGCCTTCGGCACGGCCATCGCCCCGAAACGCCCGCTGCGCGGGCCGGACGACATGAACGTGGCCAACACCAGCGTGCTGGCGCTGCCGGGCCGCCTGCTGGCGCTGTGGGAGGGCGGCTCGGCGCACGACCTCGACCCGGACACGCTGGCCACCCGGGGCCCGGTGGCCTGGGCGCCCGAGCTGACCGGCATGCCGTTCTCCGCCCACCCGAAGGTGGAGCCGGACGGCACGGTGTGGAACTTCGGCACCGCGCACGACAAGCTGGTGCTGTACCAGTTGGACGCCGCGGGCGCACTGCGGCGCCACGCGGTGACGGCCATGCCGCCGTGCGCCATGGTGCACGACTTCGTGGTCACGGCGCGCTTTCTCGTCTTCCTGCTGGCGCCGCTCACGCTGGACATGGCGGCCGTGCGCGGCGGCGCCGCCTTCACCGACGCGATGCGCTGGCAGCCCGCCGGCGGGCCGCAGGCCACCCGCGTGCTGGTGGTGGACAAGGCGGACTTCCAACGCCAGCGTGTGCTGGAGGTCCCCGCCTGCATGGTGTTCCACTTCGCCAACGGCTGGGACGACGGCGACCTGATCACGCTGGACCTGGTGCGCGCCGCCGACTACCCGCGCCTGGATGCGCGGCTGCAGGACGTGGCGCGCGGCGAGTTCCACGGCAGCGAGCCGTCCCGCCCGGCGCTGCTGCAGCTGGACCTGCGCACCAGCGGCCACCGCTGGACCGTGGGCGAGGCCTCGGTCGAGTTCCCGGTGGTGGACCGCCGGGTGGTGGCCCGGCGCCACCGCCACACCTGGTGCCCGGCGGCACTGTCAGCGGGCTACGAACGCCGCTTCGGCTTCGACAGCCTGCTGGCGCTGGACCGTGAGCGCGGCACGCAGCAGGCCTTCACCTTCGGCCCGCAGGCGGTGGTGGAGGAGCATGTGTTCGTGCCGCGCCCCGGCAGCACGGCCGAAGGCGACGGCTGGCTGCTGGGCACCGGCTACGACATCACCCGCCGGCGCAGCTTCGCCAGCGTGTTCGAGGCCCGCGCCCTGGCCGACGGCCCGGTGGCGGTGGCCTGGCTGCCGTACGCGCTGCCGTACGGCTTCCATGGTCAGTTCGTGGCGGGCTGAGCCTGCTGCTCGCCGGGCTCGTCCGGCGGGGCGGCCCGCACGCGCACGGCGCAGTGCTTGAAGCCGGGGATCTTGGCCGTCGGGTCCAGCGCCGGGTGGGTGAGCAGGTTGGCCGCGGCTTCCGCGTACGCGAAGGGGATGAACACCGCGCCGGGCGGCGTGCCGTCGTCGCGCCGGGCGCGCAGGCTCACCTGCCCGCGGCGCGACGCCACCTCGATCCAGCCGCCCGGGGCCACGCCCAGCCGAGCCAGGTCCTGTCCATGCAGGCTGGCCGTGGCCGCCGGCTCCAGCGCGTCGAGCACCTCGCTGCGGCGCGTCATGCTGCCGGTGTGCCAGTGCTCCAGCTGGCGGCCGGTGATCAGCACGAAGGGCCAGTCGGGGTCGGGTGATTCGCCCGGCGGGCGCAGCGCCGCCGGCACCAGGCGCAGGCGGCCGCTGGGCGTGGGGAAGCGCTCGGTGAAGATCACCGGCTGGCCGGGATCGTCCTCGCTCACGCACGGGTAGGTCACCGCGCCGTCGTGCACCAGGCGCTCCCACGGCACGCCATCGAGCACCCCGTGCGCCTGCGGGCCGCGCATGGCCTGGCGCATCTCCTCGTACACCGCCTGCACGCCGGCGTCGGGGCCGGCGTAGTCCCAGCCCAGGCCCAGGCCGCGCGCCATCTGCTGGATGATCCACAGGTCGGGCCGCGCCTGGCCCGGCGGGTCGATGGCGCGCCGGCCGAGCTGCACCGTGCGGTCGGTGTTGGTCACCGTGCCGGTCTTCTCCGGCCAGGCGCCGGCCGGCAGCACCACGTCCGCCAGCCAGGCCGTCTCGGTGAGGAACAGGTCCTGCACCACCAGGTGGTCCAGCGCCGCCAGGCCGGCGCGCGCATGCGCCAGGTCCGGGTCGCTCATGGCCGGGTTCTCGCCCATGATGTACATCCCGCGGATGCGCGCCGGGTCGTCGGCCGGCCGCAGCGCATCGTGCAGGATCTCCACCACCGTGCGCCCGGGCTGCTCGGCCAGCGGCGTGCCCCAGAAGCGGCCGAACCACTCGCGCACGGCCGGCTCCGCCACCCGCTGGTAGCTCGGGAACATCATGGGGATGAGGCCCGCGTCGCTGGCGCCCTGCACGTTGTTCTGGCCCCGCAGCGGGTGCAGGCCGGTGCCGGGGCGGCCGATCTGGCCGGTGATGGCCGCCAGGGCGATGAGGCAGCGTGCGTTGTCGGTGCCGTGCACGTGCTGGCTCACGCCCATGCCCCAGAGGATCATGGACGCCGTGCTCGTGGCATAGGCCCGCGCCACCTCGCGCAGCGTGGCCGCCGGGATGCCGGTGACCGGCTCCATCGCCTCGGGCGAGAAGGCCTGCACCTGCGCGCGCAGCGCCTCGAACTCATCCACCCGCTCGGCGATGAACGCCGGGTCGGTGAGGCCCTCCTCCACGAGGGTGTGCAGCATCGCGTTGAGCAGCGCCACGTCGGCGTCGGGGCGGAAGTTCAGCACCCGCCAGCAGTGCCGCGCCAGGTCCGTGCGGCGGGGGTCGGCCAGCACCACCCGCGTGCCGCGCTCGGCCGCGTTCTTGATCCAGGTGGCGGCCACGGGGTGGTTCTGCGTCGGGTTGGCGCCGATCACCAGCACGAAGGCGGCGTGCTGCACGTCGGCCACGGGGTTGCTCACCGCGCCGGAGCCCACGCCCTCCAGCAGCGCCGCCACGCTGCTGGCATGGCACAGGCGGGTGCAGTGGTCCACGTTGTGGTTGCCGAAGGCCGTGCGCACCAGCTTCTGGAACAGGTAGGCCTCCTCGTTGCTGCCCTTGGCCGAGCCGAAACCGGCCAGGGCCGCCGTGCCGTGCGTGTCGCGCAGGCGCCGCAGGCCGCCCGCCGCCCGGGCCAGGGCCTCGTCCCAGCTGGCCTCGCGGAAGACCTCACGCCAGTCCCGCAGCGGCTGCCCGGGCGGGTGGATAGCGCCGGCGTCCTTGGCCACGCCCTCGCGGCGCACCAGCGGCACGGTCAGCCGCTGCGGGTGCACCACGTAGTCGAAGCCGAAGCGGCCCTTCACGCACAGCCGGCTGGCATTGGCCGGGCCGTCGCGCCCCTGCACGGCGACGATGCGTTCACCGCGGATCTGGTAGGTGAGCTGGCAGCCGACCCCGCAGTAGGGGCAGACCGAATCCACCTCGCGGTCCACCCGCCGGTCGCCCACGAGCGTGCGTGCGCTCAGGGCCCCCGTGGGGCAGGCCTGCACACATTCCCCGCAGGCCACGCAGCTGCTGGCGCCCAGCGGGTCGCCCAGGTCGAACACCACCTGGGTGGCCGCCCCGCGGCCGCGCAGGCCGATGACGTCGTTCACCTGCAACTCGCGGCAGGCGCGCACGCAGCGCGTGCACTGGATGCAGGCGTCCAGCCTCACCTGCATGGCGGGGTGGCTGTCGTCGGGCGCGGGCTGCGGGCGCTGCAGCGCCTGCAGGGCCGGGCGCGGCCGCACGCCCAGGCGCTCGGCCCACTGCGAGAGCTCGCCGTGCGGCCGGGTGGCATCGCCTTCGACCCAGGCCGCACCGTCGGCCGGCAGGTCGGCCAGCAGCAGCTCCACCACCATGCGCTGGCTGCGCCGCGCGCGTTCGCTGTCGGTGTGCACCACCATGCCGGGCTGCACGGCCCGGCAGCAGGAGGCGGCCAGGGTGCGTTCGCCCTGCACCTCCACCACGCACGAGCGGCAGTTGCCGTCGGGCCGCAGCCCGTCCGCATGGCACAGCCGCGGGATGGCGACGCCGGCACGGTCCGCGGCCTGCAGCAGCGTCTCACCGGGCTGCGCCTGGCAGGGCTGGCCGTCGAGCGTGAACGACACGGGTTCGATGAGAGTGTGCGGCGCGTTCATCGGGCCGCCTCCGCGCCGACCGGGTCGGTGCCCAGCTCGTGGGGGAAATGGCGCTGCACGCAGCGCAGCGGGTTGGGCGCCGCCTGGCCCAGGCCGCAGATGGACGCGTCGGCCATCACCTGCGCCAGGTCGTCCAGGGTGGCCAGGTCCCAGGCGGGCTCGGCCATCAGCGCCGCGGCCTTGGCCGTGCCCACGCGGCAGGGCGTGCACTGGCCGCAGCTCTCGTCGGCGAAGAACCGCATGGCGTTCAGGGCGACGTCGCGCGCCCGGTCGTGCTGCGAGAGCACGACGATGGCCGCCGAGCCGATGAAGGCGCCGTGCGGCTGCAGGGTGTCGAAGTCGAGCGGCACATCGGCCAGCGAGGCCGGCAGGATGCCCCCCGAGGCCCCGCCTGGCAGGTAGCCGTACAGGGTGTGGCCCTCGGCCATGCCGCCGCAGAACTCGCCCACCAGCTCGCGCAGGGTGATGCCCGCCGGCGCCAGCTTGACGCCCGGGCGGCGCACCCGGCCGCTCACCGAGAACGCGCGCAAGCCCCGGCGGCCGTGGCGGCCGAAGCCGGCGAACCAGGCGCCGCCGCGCTCGACGATGTCGCGCACCCAGTACAGCGTCTCGAAGTTGTTCTCCAGCGTGGGCCGGCCGAACACGCCGCGCTCGGCGATGTAGGGCGGCCGCAGCCGCGGCTCGCCGCGCCGGCCCTCGATGCTCTCGACCAGGGCGGATTCCTCGCCGCAGATGTAGGCGCCCGCGCCGCGCCGCAGCTCGATGTGCGGCAGCGGACACGGCGGCTCGGCGTGCAGCAGCGCCAGCTCGCGCTGCAGCAGGGCCCGGCAGCCGGCGTACTCGTCGCGCAGGTAGAGGTAGACGGTTTCGGTGCCCACCACCTGCGCCGCGATCAGCACGCCTTCGAGGAAGCGGTGCGGGTCGCGCTCCAGGAAGCTGCGGTCCTTGAAGGTGCCCGGCTCGCCCTCGTCGAGGTTGACGGCCAGCACGCGCGGGGCCGGCTGCTCGCGCACGATGCGCCACTTGCGGCCGGCGGGAAAGCCTGCGCCGCCCAGGCCGCGCAGGCCCGCGGCGTCCAGCTCGGCCAGCACGTCCTCGGCGGCCCGCTCGCCCTGCACCAGCGCGGCGGCCAGCTGGTAGCCACCGGCGGCGCGGTAGGCCGCATAGCCGGTGACGGCCGGGATGATCCCTTCGCCCGCGGGCAGCTCGCCAGGCGCACACGCCACCGGGTCGAAGGGCGTGGCCGCGTCGGGCGGCAGCGGGTGATGCACCTCGCCGGCGCGCACGCCGTCCACCACGGCCGGCACGGTGGCACGCGGCACCGGGCGCTGGCCGACCACCGCCACCGGCGCCTGCTCGCAGCGCCCCACGCAGGGCGCCGCCACCACGCGCACCGACGGGCCCAGCACGCCGCCCGCCAGCTGGCCCCGCAGCGCCGTGCCGCCTGCCTGCGCGCACGAGGGGCTGTCGCACACCCGCACGGTCAGCGTGGGTGCTGCCTCGCCGTCCGGCAGCAGCAGGAAGTGGTGGTAGAAGCTCGCGACCTCCACCACCTCGGCCATGGCCAGTCCCATCTCGGCGGCCAGGGCGACGAGCGTGGCCTCGTGCAGGGCACCGAGCGCGTCCTGCAGCGTATGCAGGTGTTCGATGAGCCGGTCGGCCGCGTGCGGCGCCGCGCCGATCAGCGCACGCACCCGCGCGCGCACGGCGGGGTCGGCCTGGCGGCCCTTGGGCTCGGCCCGCGGGCGTCGGCCCGCGGGGAGGATGGCGATCGGGTCAGGCATGCGGCCGAGTATGCGACATGCCCCGGGCCGGGGCGCCGCGCCGCTGCCGCCCGGTCAGCCGCGCAGGTCGCGCTTGGCGCGCAGGATGGCCGTCACCGTGGCGTTGGACGCCTGGGCGAAGGCCGAGCCGCCGCCCAGCAGGCGCTCCGCGTCCGCGTAGGCCCGCCGGTTCACCGCGTGCGCCACCTGGCCGGCCGCGCGGTGGAAGCCCGCATGCTCGTTCACGAGCGTCACGAACGCGGGGTGGTGCCCCCACCGGCCCCTGCCGCCGCCGTGCAGCCACTGGCCCAGCGGGCAGCGGTCGTCGCGGCACAGGGCGTCGGCGTCGAGCTGGCTGTGCTGGGCGATCGCCGAGCGCAGCTTCACCTTCCAGGCGCGGTGGGCCTCCACCGCGCTGTCGAAATCGAAGGCCTCGGTCGCCGGGGCGGGGGGCACGTCGAGCGTGGCCACGCCATCGGCGTCCGGCAGGCGGAACGCCGCCACGCGCCCGGCCAGGGCCGAGGCGCGGTCGCGCAGCGAGGCCGCCGCGGCGGCGGTCTGCTCCACGAGCGCCGCATTGCTCTGGGTGGTGCGGTCGAGCTCCTGGGCGGCCTGGCCCACCTGCTGCACGCCCGTGGACTGCTCGGCGGTGCCCACGGCGATCTGGCCGATGAGTTCACCCACGCGCTCCGCGCTGCCGACGACCTGGCCGATGGCCCCCTGTGCACGCTGCACCACCTGGCTGCCGTCCTGCACCTGCGCCACGCTGGTCTGGATGAGCGACTTGATCTCGCGTGCGGCCTCGGCCGAACGCTGCGCGAGGCTGCGCACCTCGCCGGCCACCACGGCGAAGCCGCGGCCGGCATCGCCGGCGCGCGCGGCCTCGACCGCCGCGTTGAGCGCGAGGATGTTGGTCTGGAAGGCAATGCCGTCGATCACCGTGATGATCTCGCCGATGCGCGAGGAGGACTGGCCGATGGTCTCCATGGTGCGCACCACCTCGTCCATGGCACGCCCGCCCTGCGTGGCGGCATCGGCGTTCTCGCGCGCGATGGCGGCGGCCTGATTGGCGTGCTTGGCCGTCGCGCGCACCGTGCCGGAGATCTCTTCCATCGACGCCGCGGTCTGCTGCAGGTTGGCGGCCGTCTGCTCGGTGCGCGAGGACAGGTCCATGGCGCCCGAGGCGATCTCGCTGCTGGCGTGCAGGATCTCGTCGCTGCCGCCGCGCACGTCCCGCACGATGGCACGCAGCGCGCGCTGCATGTCGCCCAGCGCCGTCATCAGCTCGGCGGCCTCGTCGCGGCCCCACGGGCGGGGGTGGGTCGTCAGGTCGCCCCGGGTCATGGCCATCAGGTGGCGGCGCGTCTCCTGCAGGCCGCCGTCCATCACGCGGAAGAACGAGGCGAAGAAGTACGCGGCCATCAGCAGGCCCAGCACCAGCACGGCGGCCACGGCGGTGGCCCGTGCGTCCGCACGGGCGACCCGCTCGCCGATCAGCCGGTCCAGCTCGTCCAGCATGCGCTGCTGCGTGACCAGCAGGCTGTCGGACAGCGCCTGGCCCGCCGGCGCCACCGCGGCGGACTGGCGCGCCTGCACCGCCTGCTGCAGCGCCTGCCAGCGCGCGCTGGCGCCGTCCATGGCCAGTGCCGCGCGCATGCCAGGATGGACCGCGTCGACCTTGGCCACCGCCGTCTCGAGCTGGCTGTGCAGCAGCGCAGCATAGGCCTGGGCCCGGGCGACGTCCACGGCGTCGGTCTCGGCGGCGCCCGCGAGCAGGGCCAGCCGGCCGGCGTCGGCCAGGTACTGCGGCACGCGCATGAGCGCACCGTCCATGAGGTAGTAGGTGTCGATGTCCGGGTAGAGCGTCAGGTTGGAGCCGTCGGTGGCCTGCGTCACCAGGGCGATGGCGGCCAGGGCGAGCTGCTCCTGCGCCGCGCGCAGGGCGTCGCCGGTGGCGGGCGGCGCGGACGCGGCCTGCTTCAGCGCCGCCAGGGCCGCCGCCGTGCCGAACTCGTCGGCGCTGGCCTGCTGCGCGGTGTCCAGCCGCGCCAGCAGCGCCTGCCAGGCGGTGGCATCGGGCGCCTGGCCCGCAGCGCGCTCGTGCAGCACCTGCGTCAGCGCCGGCATGGCCTGGCGCGCAAACGCCAGCCCGCGCTGCTCCTTGGTGGAAAAGGCCCGGGACTCGCTGTGCTGGGTGAACCAGGCCAGCGCCAGCACCGCCAGGGGCACCACGAAGCAGGTGCTGACGATCAGCGCCTTGGCCCGGAATCCCAGCCGGCGGAACAGCCGCACGCCGGGGCCCAGAAGCCGTGGTACCCGAAGAAGCTGTCTCGGCCGTCGCTGGCCGGGGTCCCGTCGTTCATGTGTTCCTACCTCGGAGTTTTGACTTGGAATCGCCAAACGCACCACAACAGTGCTTATCTCGGCACATCTAGCGAACTAATTGTTGGGAATTCGCAAGGGACATATCGGTGGATATGCCCCGGGGTTAACCCCCGATTCCCGCCGCCACAATCGCGCCATGGAAGAAACCGATGTGGTGGTGGTGGGTGCCGGCGTCGTGGGCCTGGCGTGCGCCCGCTCGCTGGCCCGCATGGGCCGCGAAGTGATCGTGCTGGAGAGTGAGCCGGCCTTCGGCAGCGCCACGAGCGCCCGCAACAGCGAGGTGATCCACGCCGGGCTGTACTACCCGGCCGGCTCCTGGCGGGCGCGCCTGTGTGTGCAGGGCAGGCAGATGCTCTACGCCTACTGCGCGGAGCGCGGCGTGGCGCACCGTCGCTGCGGCAAGCTGGTGGTGGCCACCGACGCGGCCGAGTTGCCGTGGCTGGACCGGCTGCGCGCGCAGGCCGAGGCCAACGGGGTGCACGACCTGCAGCCGCTCAGCGCCGAGCAGGCCCGGGCGCTGGAGCCGGAACTCGCCTGCCACGGTGCGCTGCTGTCGCCCTCCACGGGCATCGTGGACAGCCACGGCCTGATGCTGGCCCTGCTGGGCGAGGCCGAGTCACACGGGGCCGCGCTGGCGCTGAAGTCGCCTGTGCTGCGCGCCCGCGCGCAGGCCGGCGGCTTCGTGCTGGACGTGGGCGGTGACGCCGCCTGCACCCTGCGTGCGCGCGCCGTGGTGAACGCGGCCGGCCTGCAGGCCTGCACGCTGGCCCGCG
This sequence comes from Ideonella sp., assembly GCF_041918995.1. Lineage (GTDB taxonomy): Bacteria > Pseudomonadota > Gammaproteobacteria > Burkholderiales > Burkholderiaceae_C > Ideonella. Next base: position 14,038 of record NZ_JAYRUN010000009.1, read on the forward strand.
CGATCGACGGCCTCGACCCCCGCCAGGTGCCCGTGCCGCACTTCGCCCAGGGTGCCTACTTCGCCCTCAGCGGGCGCGCGCCCTTCTCCCACCTGGTCTACCCGGTGCCCGGGGCCAGCAGCCACCTGGGCGTGCACCTGACGCTGGACCTGGCCGGCCAGGCGCGCTTCGGCCCCAGCTTCCGCTGGGTGGACAGCATCGACTACCGGGTGGACCCGGCCGACGGCGCCCACTTCGCCGCCGAGGTGCAGCGCTACTGGCCGGGGCTGGCCCAGCGTGGGCCGGGCGCCCTGCAGCCGGCCTACGCCGGGGTGCGGCCCAAGATCAGCGGCCCGGGCGAGCCGGCGGCCGACTTCCGCATCGACGGGCCCGCCGAGCATGGCGTGTCCGGGCTGGTGAACCTCTTCGGCATCGAGTCGCCGGGGCTGACCGCCGCGCTGGCGATCGGCGACGAGGTGGCCCGCCGGCTCCCCCGCTGAGCGGGCCGCGGCGGCAGACGGCGCCGCCGTCAGTGCAGGACGAGCAGCGGCAGCTTGCAGCGGCCCAGCACGGCCTTGGTGTGCGAGCCGAACAGCAGCTCGCCCAGGGCGCCGCGCCCGTGCGTGGCCATGACGATCATGTCGCAGCCGTGCTCCTCGGCCGCCTGCACGATGGCGTCGTCGATCTGGGTGGTGCGCACGTAGTGGCCCGAGAAGGCGACGCCGGCGGCCTGGGCCTTGGCGCGGAAGGCGTCGAGGATCTGGCGGGCGTGGCTGGCGGCGGCCGCCTCGGCCTGCTCCTGCTCACGCAGGACCACCGCAGGGTGGCGCCCCACGGCCGGCAGCACGGGGTCGGGTTCGGCAACGAAGCCGGTGATGGCGGCGTCCAGCCGGCGGGCCAGCGCGATGCTCTCGGTCATCGCGCGTTCGCTCAGCTCGCCACCGTCCACCGGCACCAGCAGGTGTTGGTACATGGCGCGTCCTCGGCAGGTGATGCGCGCCCTGCGATCCATGGCGGGGCGTCGCTTGCCGGCAATCTACGCCGGCCGCGCCGCGGCGGCTTGCGTGGCGTCAAGCCGCCATGCATGCGCTCACTGCGAGGCGGCCGAGGCGGCGGGCGCAGCCACCGGCTCCGACGCGGCCGGGGTGGCCGCCGGCGCAGAGGCCGTCTCGGAGGCAGCCGGCGCGTGGCTGTCGATGCCGTGCTTCTCGCCGGACATGTCGATGTCGCCCCCCTTGGAGAGCATGTACACGGCCAGGGCGGCGAAGACGACGAAAGCGAGCAGCAGTTTCCACATGATCGTTGGTTCCTGGTGGGTGGGTCCTTGAGGGGACGATAGGCGGGCAGTCTGACACGGTGCCTACGCAGCGCGGGCCATGCCCTGGCGGCGCGCGGGCACAAAGAAAAGGCGGCCCCGCGGGGCCGCCTGATGCCGGTGACGGCAGGACAGGCGCCGCAGGGCGCCCGGCCGTGCGTCAGTCCTTGGCGTAGATGTCCACGTCCTTGGTTTCCTTCACGAACAGCATGCCGATCACGAAGGTGGCCGCGGCGATGATGATCGGGTACCACAGGCCGTTGTACATGTTGCCGGTGGCCGCCACGATCGCGAACGAGGTGGTGGGCAGCAGGCCGCCGAACCAGCCGTTGCCGATGTGGTACGGCAGGCTCATGGAGGTGTAGCGGATGCGGGTCGGGAACATCTCCACCAGCATCGCGGCGATCGGGCCGTACACCATGGTCACGTAGATGACCAGCAGCGTCAGGATGGCCACGACCTTGACCTTGTCCACCTTGGCCGGGTCGGCCTTGGCGGGGTAGCCGGCGGCCTTCAGGCTGTCGGCCACGTCCTTCTTGAACGCGGCGATGGCCTTGACGCTGTCCTCGTCGAACTTGGAGTTCACCACGTTGCCGACCGGCGAATTGATGACCTTCTCGCCGATGGTGATGGTGGCCGGGCCGGTGCCCACGGCGTTCTCGTAGCTCACCGAGCTCTGCGCCAGGAAGCGCTTGGCGATGTCGCACGAGCTGCGGAAGTCGATCTCACGGGCGATCGGGCTACCCTGGAACGAGCACTCCTTCGGGTCGGCGGTGATCACCACGCGGGTCTTCTCCTGCGCGGCGGCCAGGTCCGGGTTCGCGGCCTTGGTCAGCGCGCCGAACAGCGGGAAGTAGGTCAGCGCGGCCAGCAGGCAGCCCGCCATGATGATGGGCTTGCGGCCGATCCTGTCCGACAGCGTGCCGAACACCACGAAGAACGGGGTGCCGATCAGCAGCGAGACCGCGATCAGGATGTTGGCCGTCGCGGCGTCCACCTTCAGCGCCTGCGTCAGGAAGAACAGCGCGTAGAACTGGCCCGTGTACCAGACCACGGCCTGGCCGGCGGTCAGGCCGACGAGCGCCAGGATCACGATCTTCAGGTTCTTCCACTGGCCGAAGGACTCGGTCAGCGGCGCCTTGGAGGTCTTGCCCTCTTCCTTCATCTTCTTGAAGGCGGGCGACTCGTTCATGGACAGCCGGATCCACACGCTGATCGCCAGCAGGAAGATCGACACCAGGAACGGCACGCGCCAGCCCCAGTCGGCGAAGGCGGCCTCGCCGAGCGCCGTGCGGGTGCCCAGGATCACCATCAGCGACAGGAACAGGCCCAGCGTCGCGGTGGTCTGGATCCAGGAGGTGTACGCGCCGCGCTTGCCGTGCGGGGCGTGCTCGGCCACGTAGGTGGCCGCGCCGCCGTACTCACCGCCGAGCGCCAGGCCCTGCAGCAGGCGCAGCACGATCAGGATGATCGGGGCGGCCACGCCGATGGAGGCGTAGGTGGGCAGCACGCCGACGATGAACGTCGACAGGCCCATGATCAGGATGGTGACCAGGAAGGTGTACTTCCGGCCGATCATGTCGCCGAGGCGGCCGAACACCAGCGCGCCGAAGGGGCGCACCAGGAAGCCGGCGGCGAAGGCCAGCAGCGCGAAGATGAACGCCGAGGTCGGGTCCAGACCCGCGAAGAACTGCTTCGCGATGATCGCCGCGAGGGAGCCGTAGAGGTAGAAGTCGTACCACTCGAACACCGTGCCGAGCGACGAGGCGAAGATGACCTTCTTTTCCTCGCTCGTCATCGGCGTGTTGGCTGCCGCTGTCGTTGCCATGGGGGGAGTCTCCTGAATCCTGAAGCCTGCGCCGCCGCCACCCGGCGACACATGGCGCGACTATTTGGCCCGGCTCTGACCCGTCTCTGACGGCTTGCTGATGCGAGGCTGACAAACTCCGGTGCAACCCTGAGGCATCGTTCCGCCATGCGGGAAATGGGCGGGTGCTACGGGTAAGACCCGAGGGGCCATCCCGCCTGCCCGGCGCGCCGTTGCTACAGTCGCCGGCCATTCCAACCACCTCTTCCGGGGAGCCCATGGCCACTGCATCCACCCACCGTCCGACCGGCGCCTTCATCGGGGCCTCGTGGGCCGCCCTGTGCGTGGGCGCCCTCACCTACCTGGTGGGCCTGTGGAACGCCCAGATGCCGCTGAACGAGAAGGGCTACTACTTCACCGTGCTGATGTACGGCCTGTTCTCCGCCGTGTCGCTGCAGAAGTCGGTGCGCGACCGGCTCGAGGGCATCCGCGTCACCGGCATGTACTTCGGCCTGTGCTGGGTCTCGGTGGGCCTGTGCGTCCTGCTGCTCACCGTGGGCCTGTGGAATGCCACCCTGGCGCCCAGCGAGAAGGGCTTCTACGCCATGTCCTTCCTGCTCAGCCTGTTCGGCGCGGTGGCGGTGCAGAAGAACGTGCGGGACCTGGCGCTGTTCGCCGAGCCGGACGCGCGCGACACCGCCGCCGAGGCCTGAGATGCCCGCCCTCGCCAACCGTCGCCGCTGGCTGGCCCTCGCGGCCATCCTGCCGCTGTCCGTCGCCGCCCAGGGAGCCCCCATGCCGACCACCGCCCGAGGTTCGTTCACCGTCCAGATGACGCCGCAGGGCGAGCCCGTGGCCGCGGACGGCGTCAGCACCGGCCGCATGGCGCTGGCCAAGCGCTTCGAGGGCGACCTGGTCGCCACCGGCCAGGGGGAGATGCTCACGGCGCTCACCCCCGAGAAGGGCTCGGCCGGCTACGTGGCCATCGAGCGCGTCACCGGCACGCTGCACGGGCGCAGCGGCAGCTTCGTGTTCCAGCACAGCGGCACCATGGACCGCGGCGCCCAGCAGCTGTCCATCACCGTGGTGCCCGGGTCGGGCACCGGGGCGCTGGCCGGCATCCAGGGCACGTTCCGGCTGCGCATCGTGGACGGGCAGCACCTGTACGAGTTCGACTACACGCTGCCCTGAGGCCTCCGGCCCGACCATGCGGCTGCAGCCTTTCGAGGCGGTCGACGGCGTGCCGTTCAGCGTGACGCCCGACCAGCTGCGCGCCCGCCATGGACGGCCGGGCCGCGAAGGGCGCAATGCCGTGGACCTGGACGAGCTGGATTACGGCCGGGTGGTCTACCGCTTCCAGGCCAGCGGCCGGCTGGAGGAGGTGACGACGCAGGCGCCCGTGCTGCACCTGGGCGCCGTGGCCGTGCCGTTTGCGGCCCTGGCGGCCTTCGTGCGGGCCGAGGACCCGGCCGCCTTCGAGCGCGCGGGCTTCGTCGTCAGCCCGCGCTTCGGCCTGGCCTTCGACCCGGCGGACCCGGCCTGGGTGACGGCGCTGGCCGCGCACTGCCTGCCGCAGTGGCGGGCGCTGCCGGAGTGAGGGGCGGCCCCGGCGCCGCTCAGTGCGCGCCCGCGGCGCCGCCGGCCTGCGCGGCCAGCAGGTCCTCGCGCAGCATGGGCAGGGCGTCCAGGCCCCAGTAGAGCTCACCCTGCGCCTCCACGGTCGGCACGCCGAACAGGCCGCGGCCGATGGCGGCGTCGGTGAGCGCGCGCAGCTCGGACTTCACCTCGGGGCTGTCCGGGTCGCGCACGGGCTGCAGCGTGGCGCGCAGGGCGGCCAGGCGCTGCGGGTCGTTGGGGTCGGCGCCCCCGGCGCACCAGGCATGGCGGAACAGCGCCTCGACGATGTGCCGGCCGGGCATGCGGCCGGCCGGGCCGCTGGCCAGGCCCAGTCGCAGCAGCGCCAGCGGGTTGAAGGGGTGCGGCTCAGGCCGCTGCCAGCCCGCCACGCCCTGGCGGGCGGCGAGCCAGTCGACCTGGCGGTAGGTCCACTCCCGCTTGCCGGGCACCTCCACCGGCCCCTTGTGCTGGTGGGCCTTGAGCAGCCCGGCGAACAGCACCGGCCGGTACTCCACGGCATGGCTGATGCCGGCCAGCGCCCCGGGCAGCGCCTCGAAGGCGAGGAAGGCGTAGGGCGAGACGACGTCGAAGTGGAAGACGATGGGGGTCATGGTCGCTCCGTATCGGTGGGCGCGGGGCCGGGGGCCCCGGTGCCGGTGGTGGTGGCCCGCCGCTGCGGCAGCAATGCCCAGACGCGGCGCTTGGCGTCGTCGTCCAGGCGGCTCCAGGCCGCGATCTCGTCGAGCGTGCGGGCGCAGCCCGCGCACCAGCCGGTGCGCGGGTCGATGCGGCAGACGCTGGTGCAGGGGCTCGGCACGCCGCCGGCCGCCGACGCGGCGGTGCTCACGCCTGCACCACATCCGCCACGGGGGCGCCGGTCAGCCGCTCCAGGTCCGCCGGGGCGACGCGGAAGACGCCGTTGGGGTGGCCCGCGGCCGCCCACACCTCGTCGAAGCGGAACAGCTCCCGGTCGATCAGCGTGACCGGCGCCGTGGCGTGGGCCACCGGCGAGACGCCGCCGATGGCATAGCCGGTGCGGGCCTTGACGAAGGCGGCGTCGGCGCGGCCGATGGGGCCCACCAGCGCGGCCACCTTGTGCTCGTCCACCCGCTTGTCGCCCGAGGCGATGACCAGCACCGCGGCCTCGTCGGCGCGGCGGCGGAAGATGACGCTCTTGGCGATCTGGCCCGTGGCCAGGCCCAGGGCCTCGGCGGCCTCCTGGCAGGTGCGGGCGGGCACCTCCAGCCAGCGCGGCGCGTGCGGGTGGCCCAGGTCGGCCAGGGCCCGGGTGACGCGGTTGAAGCCCTCGTGGGCCACATCGGGCGCCGCCGCGGCGGCAGGAACGGCAGGGGGTGCGGAATCGACCATGCCGGCATTGTCACCGCGCGACAATGCCCCGATGAACCCCACCGATCCGCCCACCGCGTCCCCCGGGGACGCCCCCGCCGACGACCCCGTGGCGGCCACCTGGCACTGGCTGGACGCGGCCGTGATCGGCCTGAACCTGTGCCCGTTCGCCAAGGCGCCGCGTGCCAAGGGCCAGGTGCGCGTGGCGCTGAGCACGGCCACCACGCCCGAGGACCTGCTGGCCGACCTGCACCGCGAGCTGCTCGACCTGTCCGCCGTCGACGAGGCGCAGACCGAGACCACCCTGCTGGTGCACCCGCACGTGCTGCAGGACTTCCTGGACTACAACGATTTCCTCGGCGTGGCAGAGGCCCTGCTGGCCGAACTCGGCCTGGAAGGCACGCTGCAGATCGCGTCCTTCCACCCCGATTTCCAGTTCGCCGACACCCCGTCCGACGACATCACCAACGCCACCAACCGCTCGCCGTTCCCCACGCTGCACCTCATCCGCGAATCGAGCATCGACCGCGCGGTGGAGGCCTTCCCCGAGGCGGAAACCATCTACGAGCGCAACATGGACGTCATGCGCCGGCTGGGGCCCGAGGGCTGGGCGGCGCTGATGCGGCGGCCGCGCACGCCCTGACGCGTCGGCGTCACTTCGCCGCCATGGCCACCGGCGCCACGTAGGCCTGGCGCGCGGTGCGCACCTGCTCGTGGTGGTCCCCGGCCCAGCGGATCAGCCCGTGGACCGGCGCCATGAACGACTGACCCAGCGGGGTCAGCGTGTAGTCCACCCGGGGCGGCACCGTGGCATGGACGGTGCGCGACACCAGCCCGTCCTGCTCCAGCCGGCGCAGCGTCTGCGCCAGCATGCGCTGGGAGATGTCCTCGATGCGGGCCTTGAGCTGCGAGAAACGCAGCGTGCCCCCTTCTTCCAGCGTCAGCAGCACCAGCGTCGTCCACCGGTCGCCCAGCCGGTCGAGCACATCGCGGATGGGGCAGCGGTCGGCAAAGTGCGCCGTGGACTTGTGCAGCGACATGGCGGGGTGACTTCCGGGTAACTGACTGACGCCCGGCTCCCTGCTTGTGGGCCGGTGTCCGGGTGGGCATCATGCCGCACACGGTTTCAAAAAGGAAGTGAGTACCGAAATGGAAGCATCGACCCCCCTGCTGCGCGGTCCCCTGCTCGTCACCGGCGCCGCCGGCCAGCTGGGCCAGCGCGTCCTGCACCACCTGCTGGACACGCTGCAGGCGCCGGCGCACCAGCTGATCGCCACCACCCGCGAACCGGCCCGCCTGGCCGCCTGGGCGGCCCGCGGCGTGGCGGTGCGCGCCGCCGACTTCGACCGGCCCGAGGGCCTGGCCGCCGCCTTCGCGGGCGCCCACCGCCTGCTGCTGATCAGCACCGACACGCTGGCCGGGCCGGGCCAGCGCCTGCAGCAGCACGTCGCCGCCGTGCGGGCCGCCGAAGCGGCCGGCGTGGACCACGTGGTCTACACGTCCATGCCGCAGCCCGATCGATCGGCCGTGCTCTTCGCCCCCGACCACGCCGGGACGGAGGCCGCGCTGGCCGCGAGCCGCCTGCCGGGCTGGACCGTCCTGCGCCACCACTGGTATTTCGAGAACCTGCTGGCCAGCCTGCCGCCGGCCCTGGCCAGCGGCCGGTGGGTCAGCGCGGCGGGCGACGGGCGCATCGCCCACATCGCCCGCGACGACCTGGCCCTCGCGGCGGCCACCGCGCTGGCATCCGGGCGCACCGGCCGCACCACCCTCACCCTCGGCGGCGCCCGGGCCCACAGCACGGCGGAGATCGCCGCCCTCGTCAGCCAGGCCACGGGACGGCCGCTGCAGGTGGTGCCGGTGGCCGTCGACGCCCTGGTGCAGGGCATGGTGGCAGCCGGCTTGCCGGAGCCGGTGGCGCAGGTCTACGCGTCCATCGACGTCAACACGGCCCAGGGCGGCCTGGCCGAGGTGACCGGCGACTTCGCCGCGCTCGTCGGCCGCCCGCCCCGCGCCTTCGAGGACTGGCTGGCCGAGCACGCGGCGGAGTTCGCCGGCGCGCCGGCGCAGGCCTCCTAGAATCGCCCGCCTCTCCACCGAGAAAGCCTGTTGCCGTGTCCGACCGCCTGCGTGTGCTGCCCCAGTACCTCCTGCCCAAGCAGGCCCTCACGCAGCTGATGGGCGCGCTCGCGCGGCGGGAATCGGGCGGCGCCACCACCTGGACCATCCAGCGCTTCATCGCCCGCTACGGCGTGAACATGGACGAAGCCGCCGAGCCCGACCCGGCCGCCTACAAGAGCTTCAACGAGTTCTTCACCCGGCCGCTGAAGCCCGGCGCCCGGCCGCTGGCCGATGCACCGCTGGTGTGCCCGGTGGACGGCGCCATCAGCCAGTTCGGGCCGGTGCAGGGTGACCAGGTGGTGCAGGCCAAGGGCCACTTCTACGGCACCACCGCGCTCGTGGGGGGCGACGCCGACCTGGCGCGCCGCTTCCAGGACGGCCAGTTCGCCACCATCTACCTCAGCCCGCGCGACTACCACCGCATCCACATGCCCTGCGCCGGACGGCTCACCCGCATGGTCTACGTGCCCGGCGAGCTGTTCTCGGTGAACCCCACCACCGCGCGCGGCGTCCCCGGCCTGTTCGCGCGCAACGAGCGGGTGGTGTGCGTGTTCGAGGGCACGGGCGCCGTGCGCGGCCCGTTCGTGCTGGTGCTGGTGGGCGCCACCATCGTGGGCAGCATGGCCACCGTGTGGCACGGCGTGGTCAACCCGCCGCGCTCGGGCCAGGTGCGCGAGTGGACCTACGCCGACCGCGACATCACCCTGGCCCAGGGCGAGGAGATGGGCCGCTTCCTGCTGGGATCCACCGTGGTGCTGCTGTTCCCGCGCGATGCGGTGGACGGCCGCGCGCCGGCGTTCGACGCCGGCTGGGCCCCGGGCAAGCCGGTGCGCCTGGGCCAGCGCATGGCGGGCTGAGCCCGCCGGCGCCGGCTCAGCGGCCGGCGGCGCCCGCCCGCGCCAGGAAGCCGTCCACCCAGGCGAAGTGCTCGGGCACGTTGAGCGCCGGCGCGTGGCCGCAGCCCGGCACCTCGATCACCTGCGCGCGCGGGCCGCGCTCGCGCATGGCCTGCGCCGTCTCGGGCTCCAGCAGGTCGCTCGCCTGCCCGCGCAGGCACAGCACCGGCAGGTCCAGCGTGTCCCAGGCCTCCCACTGGTCGTAGTCGGCCGGGTGGTGCACGAACTGCTGCACCATCGCGGGGTCGTAGTGCGGGGTCACGCGGCCGTCGGGCAGCCGGCGCGTCGAGGTCTCGGTGAGCCGGCGCCATTGGGTGTTGCTGAGCCAGCCATAGGGCGCGTAGACGGTGCGGAAGTAGGTCTCCAGTTCGCCGACGGTGGCAAAGGCCGGCGGCTGGCCGGCATAGGCGCGGATGCGCGCCACCGCGGGCGCCGCCAGCCGCGGGCCGATGTCGTTGAGCAGCAGCGAGCGCATGTGCCCGCGCAGCGGCCCGGCCGCGGCACGCAGCCCGATGGCGCCGCCCATGGACGTGCCCACCCAGTGGAAGCGGTCCAGGCCGAGCTGGCCCACCAGCGCCACCGCCAGCTTCACGTAGAAGGCCAGGCAGTACTCCTCGGCCGGCCGCGGGCTCCATTGCGAGAGCCCGCGGCCCAGCGTGTCCGGGCAGATCACCCGCCAGCGTGGCGCGAGGTGGGCCGCCAGGTCGTCCATGTCGCGGCCGGTGCGCGCCAGGCCGTGCCAGGCGACGACGGCCGGGGCGTCGGCCGCGCCCCACTCGGTGAAGTGGATCTCCCGGCCTTCGCAGACCAGGTAGCGGGAGCGGGGCTCGGCCACGGGCGGGTCTCCTTCGGGCGCGTCGTCAGTCCGGGATCTCCAGGGCACCGCCGCTGACGGTGATCAGGTCACCCGCGGCCGGCGCCATGGCGATGGGCGGCACGTTGGCGGCCGTCAGCGCGGGCGCCGCGCCGGCGACGCCGCCGCGCGGCACCGTGCGCACCACCTGGCTGGGCGGCAGCGGGGTGCCTTGCGTCAGGTGGTCCCACATCGCGTCCATGGCGCGGTTGAAGTACACGTGCAGCGGGATGTAGCGCGTGTCGTAGCCCAGGAACAGGCCGAGGGCGATGAACGAGTCGAAGTGCTGGCCGTTCGTCACCTCGATGTAGCGCACGTTGGCCGCCTTGTCGCTGCCTGCCGCGTCGGCCTGGTTCTTGGCGAACCAGGCACGCGAGGCGTGGTTGATGGGCAGCAGCGCGTCGCTGCGGCCGGCCACCACCAGGGTGGGCTTGCCATGCACGCGCGCGCCGAGCTGGGCCTCCTTGACGCCGGCGCGCACGCGGTCGGACATGGCCTTCATCGTGCCGGTGAGCCGCTGGCCCGTGACCACGTCGCGCCCGGTGACCAGCGCACGCTGGCACAGTGCGCCGTCGAGCGCGAAGTCGGCCAGCGCGGTGCTGGGGGACGTGGCGAGGAAGTCCAGCCGCGCGCCGCCCACCGAGTCGTTGTAGACGATGTTCACGCCCGTGGTGGGCGGCACGCCGTTGCCGGTGGAGAACAGACCGGCCTGCAAGGCGGCCAGCTGCGGCACCACGTTGCCCAGGGCGTCGGTGTTGGCCATGCTGAAGCCGCACAGGTTGTCCAGCACGCTGAACCGGCCGATCGTGTTGGTGTAGGTGACGGCGATGGCGTTGGTGGCGAAGCGGAAGTGCGACTGGTGCAGGAAGTTCGCCTCGGGCAGCCAGCCGTAGGCCTGCATCTTCGCCAGCGCCTCGTCGGCCTGCTCGGCCAGCGTGGCACCCTGCAGCAGGCCCTTGGCGGCCAGGGCGGCGCAGCGGTTCTGCGCCGAGGCGGTGTAGGCCGGCGGCCAGAACGCCGCATGCACCGCCAGGCCGCCCCCGGCCGCGGCCGACAGCGCGGCACACGGCTGGTACAGGTTGGCGAAGGTGAAGTAGTCCACCAGTGGCTTGCCCACGGCGGCCTGGGGGCGGCCGCCCTGGCGGATCACGATGTCCTTGGCGCCGCGTGGCTGCACGTGCGGTTCGGTCACGGCCACGCCGTCGATCAGCCCCTCGGTGTCGGCCTCGGCCGCCGCGAGTGCGGCACCGGCGCCGTTGGACACGCTGCTGGCGATGACCAGCGTGTTCTTCGCGTGCAGCGTGGCGCGGCGCACGCCCTTGCCGTCCACCTTGCCGAAGCGCTCGTTGAGCACGTAGAAGGCGAAGCGCACGGCGTCCAGCGTGTGGCGGCCCCAGTCCTTCTCGGGGTGCTGCTGCGAGTGGGCATGCTTGTAGGCCACGCGGTGCGGCGTGGCGGCATTGAACGCGGCGCGCTGCTCGTCCGACACGTCCGCGCGGAACTGCGCCTCGGTGCCCAGCGCATCGGCGTCCGCCAGCGTGCCGTTGCGCGCGGTGACCAGATCGGCCATGAGGTCGTGCACGCCGTTGCCGGAGCCCTTGTCGGCATAGGCCACCGCGCAGCCGCGCTTGAGGCCCCAGTCGCCCGCCGTGCCGATGGCGCCGTAGATGCCGCGCGAGCCGGAGGAGGTGGCGGTGACGATGCACGGGGCCGCCGGATTGAAGCTGTCGGGCACCTGCACCATCAGCGTCACGTTCTGCCGGCCGCTGCCGTCATCGTCCCAGGCGATGTACTCGCGGCCGGGCACCTTGCCTTCGCCGAGCGTGTCGTGCCCGTGGGCGTCGATGTTGGGACCGTAGAACACCGTGAAGCCGCCCGCGACGGTGTAGTCCACCAGCGCGCGGTAGTTGGTGTGGATGGCGTTGCGGCGCAGCTCCGCCGGCGTGGGCGCGAGCGGGTTCACGAACGCCGGGGCGGCGCCCAGCAGGCCGGTCTTGCCCAGGCCCGCGGTGAGCAGGTCGTCGCTCACGCCGTCGTACACGGCTTCGGCGATGGGTCCGCGCAGGAAGGCCGGGCGCACGTTGGGCGGCGCGGCCTGGGCCAGCAGCGGAGCGCCGGCCAGTAGCGCGGCGGTGGCCACGCAGGTCAGGGAACGGGTCACGGGAAGTCTCCTCAGGCCGGTTCGTTGGGGTTCCGCGCGCGCAGCCGGCCGACCACGCCACTCGGGAAGAAATACACGCACAGCACGAAGCCCAGGCCCAGCCAGAGCAGCCAGCGGTCGGGCGTGACGAGCGCGCCCAGCACCGGCACGCCGGCCAGCGCGCCGCCATCGCCGCCCACCCAGCGCAGGGCGTCCTGCAGGTAGTTCTGCGCGAAGACGAACAGCACCGTGCCGATGACGGCGCCGTAGAGCGTGCCCATGCCGCCGATGACCACGATGAGCAGCACGTCGAGCATGACCTCGAAGCTCAGCGTGGTCTCGGGGCCGGTGTAGCGCAGCCACAGCGCGAGCAGCGCCCCGGCCAGCGTGGCGAACCCGGCCGCCAGCACGTTGCCCAGCGTGCGGTAGGCCACGGTGCGGTAGCCGATGGCCTCGGCCCGGAAGTCGTTCTCGCGGATGGCCTGCAGCACCCGGCCGAAGGGCGAGTTCACGATGCGCAGCAGCGCCAGGAAGGCCAGCACGACCACCCCATACAGGCCCCAGTAGGCCAGGGTGCGGCCGTCGATCACCAGGCCGAACACCGGGGATTCGAAGGGCTCGAACGACGGTGACAGCGCCGCCGGCACACGGAAGCTGAGGCCGTCTTCGCCGCCGGTCAGCTCGGACAGCTGCGAGGCCAGGGTCTGGAAGGCCGCGGCGACCGCCAGCGTGATCATGGCGAAGAAGATCGCCTTCACCCGCAGGCTGAACAGCCCGATCACCAGGCTCAAGCCCAGCGACACCGCCAGCGCGCCGCCCAGGCCCAGGAGCACCGCGCCGAAGCCCGGGCCGTCCTCCCCGGCCAGGCGCGTGCAGGCGATGGCCACCCCGTAGGCGCCGATGCCGAAGAACATGGTGTGCGCGAAGCTGACGATGCCCGTGTAGCCCAGCAGCAGGTCGTAGCTGGCCACCAGCAGCACGAACACCAGCATGCGCGCCGCCACGTTCAGCGCCTTGGCACCCGGGAAGAGAAAGGGCTGCAGCAACAGCAGCAGCGCGATGGCCAGCAGCGCGGCGGCCAGCCAGCGGCTGCGCGGCAGGTCGTGGGACAGCAGGCGGTTCAGCATGGCCACGCGCCCCTCACCGGCTGGCCACCGGGTACAGGCCCTGCGGCCGCCACAGCAGCACCGCGACCATCAGCCCGATGGTGGAGAACAGCGCCACCTTGGGCGCGAGAAAGCCGGTGTAGTTGGCCACCAGCCCCACCGCCAGCGCGCCGACGAAGCAGCCCAGCGTGGAGCCCAGGCCGCCGATGATGATGACGATGAAGATGAGCGTGTTCACCTGCGCACCGATCTGCGGCACCACGCTCTGCTGGTACAGGCCCCACAGCACGCCGCCCAGGCCGGCCAGCGCCGAGCCGGCCACGAACACGCCCACGAACAGGCGCCGCACGCGGTAGCCCAGCGACTCGACCATCTCGCGGTCCTGCACGCCGGCACGCACGAGCAGGCCCACCTTGGTGCGGTTGAGCACGAGCAGCAGCGCGATGAAGACCAGCGCGCCGATGCCCACGGCGAACAGGCGGTACACCTCGATGGCCGCGTCGCCCCACAGCCAGGCGCCCTGCAGCGCGGCGGGCAGCGGCAGCGGGATCTGCGCCGGCCCCCAGATGACCTTGATCAGCTCCTCGCCGACGATCATGCCGCCCATGGTGATGAGGATCTGCTTGAGGTGCTGGCCGTACACCGGGCGCACCACCACGCGCTCGAAGGCCCAGCCCAGTGCCCCGGCCACCGCCATGGCGGCCAGCATCGCCGCGAACACCGCGCCCAGGTGGGCCAGCGCCGAGGCGCTGCCCGTCCAGTCGGCCATGCCGGCCATGACGCTGGTGGCCACGAACGCCCCCACGGCGATGAACACGCCGTGGCCGAAGTTCAGCACGTCCATCAGGCCGAACACCAGCGTGAGGCCCGAGGCAATGACGAAGATGATGAGCCCCATGGCCAGGCCGGCCACCGTCAGCGTGAGCCAGGTGGACCCCGAGCCGACCAGCGGCCATGCCAGCGCCGCCAGGGCCACCAGGCCCCACAGCGGGCGCGTGTCCAGGCGCTGGCGCGGCACGGCCGCTCCGGCGCTGGGGGCGGGCGACGCGGCGGCCGTCATTGGTGCGCCCCCAGCGACAGGCCGAGCAGCCGCTGCTGCAGCGCCTCGTCCTCGGCCAGCTCGGCCATGGCGCCGGTGTGCACCACGCGGCCGTCGTCCATCACCGCCACGCGGTCGCCCAGCGCCCGTGCCACCATGAAGTTCTGCTCCACCAGCAGCACGGTCGTGCGCTGCCGCTTCAGTTCGGCCAGCGCGCTGACCAGGTTGTGCACGATGGCCGGCGCCAGGCCCTTGCTGGGCTCGTCGATGAGCAGCAGCTCGCGCGGCTCGATCAGGGCGCGCGCCACCGCCAGCATCTGCTTCTGGCCGCCGCTCAGCTTGCCGGCCGGGTAGAGCCAGAACCGGTGCAGCGCCGGGAACAGGCCGAACAGCCAGTCCAGGCGCGCGCGATCCAGTTCCGCCTCGCGGCGGGCCGAGCGGGCCGCCAGCAGCAGGTTGTCGCGCACCGTCAGGTCGCTGAAGATGCCCATGCTCTCGGGCACGTAGGCGATGCCGCGGCGCGCGATCTCCGGCGTGTCGGCGCGCACGCCGGGGCCGCCGATGGCCTGGCCGTCGAAGCGCAGCTCGCCCTGGCTCGCGGGCCACAGGCCCATCACCGTGCGCAGCGTCGTCGTCTTGCCGGCGCCGTTGCGGCCCAGCAGCATGGTCACCTCGCCGCGCGGCACCACCAGGTCCACGCCGTGCAGGATGTGGTACGCCCCGATGTGGGTGTGCACGCCCCGCAGCTCCAGCAGCGGCGCGGCCGTCATGCGGGCTGCTCCACCGGCGCCGTGCCCAGGTAGGCCTGCTGCACCACGTCGGACGCCATCACCTCGGCCGGGTCGCCCTGCGCCACCAGCCGGCCCTGGTGCAGCACCACCACGCGGTCGGCCAGCTCGCGCACCACGTCCATCTTGTGCTCGACCAGCAGGATGGTGGCGTCGCGCCGCGCCTTGAGTGCGCGGATCAGGTCCAGCACCACGGGCACCTCGTCCACGCTCATGCCGGCCGTGGGCTCGTCGAACATGTACACGCGCGGCTCCAGCGCCATCAGCAGCGCCACCTCCAGCTTGCGCTGGTCGCCGTGGGGCAGGCTGGCCGCGGGGGCGTCCAGGCGCTCCAGCAGCCGCACCGTGGACAGGATTTCGCGCGCCTCTTCGATCCAGTCCTGCCGGTCCAGCCAGACACGCCACAGGTTCATGCCGCCGCCATGGCGCGCCTGCACCGCCAGGCGCACGTTCTCCAGCACCGACAGGCGCGGGAACAGCTGGGTGAGCTGGAAGGCGCGGCCCAGCCCGCGCGCCGTGCGCAGCGGCGCGGGCAGGCGCGTCACGTCCATGCCGTCCAGCCACACCTGCCCGGCCGTCGCGGCCAGCTGGCCCGACACCAGGTTGAAGTACGTGGTCTTGCCCGCCCCGTTGGGGCCCACGATGGCCGTGAGCGTGCCGGGCGCGAAGGCGCAGGACACGCGGTCGACGGCCACGTGGCCGCCGAAGTTCACGGTGAGTTCCCGGGTCTCGAGCATGGTGCGCCGGTGAATGTCGCGCCCGCTGCGTTCAGCGGCGGTTGCGGATCGGCACGTTCATTTCCTCGGGCTTGATCTCGCGCACCAGCTCCGGCACGCCCCAGGCGAAGGCGGGGTCCACCTTGATGCGGAAGTGGTACATCGCCTGCATCGCCTGGTGGTCCTCCTTGCGGAAGTGCATGCGGCCCTTGGGCGAGTCGAAGGCCATGCCTTCCATGGCGGCGATGAGCTTGTTCGTGGTCGTGTCGCCCGCGGTCTTCTTCAGCGCCTCCACCACCGCGATGGCCGCGGTCATGCCGCCGGCGGTGAAGAAGTCGGGCGGCGCCTTGAACTGCTGGTAGTGGTTGGCCACCAGCCATTCGTTCACCGGGTTCTTGGGGATGCCGAAGTAGTAGTAGGTGGCGCCCTCCATGCCGGGGAAGGCCTTGTAGGCGGCCATGGCGGGCAGGATGTTGCCGCCGCTGGCCACCTCGATGCCGTGGCGCTTGCCCAGCTCCTGCGCAGCCAGCGCCGCGTAGGGTGGCGTGCCGCCGGCCCAGATCACCTCCACCACCTTGCGGCCGGGCTGGTTCTTCAGCGCGTCCACCACGCGCTGGATGCCGGCGGTGAAGTCGGTGGTGTTCTGCGGCAGGTACTCCTCGTGGACGATCTTCGCGGTCTTGAGCGCGTCCTTGAAGGCCTTCACGCCATCACGGCCGAAGGCATAGTCCTGCGCCAGCGTGGCGATCACGGTGTTCGACTTGTCCAGGGCCACCGCGTTGCTGATCGCGTCCTGCGAGCTGTTGCGGCCGGTGCGGAAGATGTACTTGTTCCACTTCTCGCCGGTGATCGAATCCGCCACCGCCGGCTCCACCAGCAGGATCTTCTTGTACTCCTCGGCCACCGGCAGCATGGCCAGCGCCACGCCGGACGACGTGGGCCCCACGGCGATGTCCACCTTGTCGTCGCCGTAGGCGGCGGCCAGCAGGCTCTTGCCCTGGTCCGGCTTGCCCTGGTCGTCCTTCTCGATGACCACCAGCTTCCTGCCGGCCACGGTCATGGTGCCACCGGTGGCGTACTGCAGGCCCATCTGGAAGCCCAGCGCGGTCTGCTTGCCATAGGCCTCCAGCGGCCCGGTCTTGCTGTAGATGTGGGCGATGCGGATCTCGCCCGGCGCGGCCTGCACGGGGGCGGCGGCCAGCACGGCCATCGCGGCCGCCAGCGGCACGGCCAGGCCCAGGGCACGGCGGGTGAGGGACACGGGGCGAACGGCGGTGCGACGCGGCATGGGCGATGTCTCCGGGTGGGGAAGCCGGCGCCCGACGGCGCGGCGGCGATGGGCGACAGGGAGCGCAAGGCCCATGCCGCCGTCGGGGCGCTACGGGAAAGTCCGGAGAAACGTGCACCAGAGGCGGGCAGCCGACCGGCTGCATGGCGCCCGGTGGGGCAGGCGCGGGCCCATGGCCGCCGTCCGCACCGAACGGATGTTCAACTTCCGGACAGCGCGACGCGCCCGCGTCCGACTTTCAGACAGCCGATGCGCGGCCGCTTGTCAGCTTTTCGTACAGCGTCGCGCGGGAGATGCCCAGCAGCCGGGCCGCGGCCAGCTTGTTGCCGCCCGTGGCTGCGAGGGCCGCGCGGATGGACTCGGCCTCCAGCGCGGCCACGGCCACGGGCAACGGGGTGATGGCCGGCGGCGCCACGGCCGCCGCGGAGGTGCCGGCCGACCTCACCGGCGACGCCAGGCCGGCGTCGAGGCCGGTGCCGGCCCTGGCGCCCGGGTGCGACGGCACGGGCCCGTCCGCGGCCGGCACCCGGCCGCCCGCCGCCGCCAGCAGCGGCGCCACCTGCGCGGCGCCGATCACCAGCTCGTCGCCGAGCAGGCAGGCCTGCTCCAGCAGGTTGCGCAGCTCGCGGATGTTGCCCGGCCAGGCGTGCGCGGCCAGGCATTCCAGCGCGTCGGCGCCCAGGCTGCGGTGGGTGAGGCCACTGCGCCGGCCGATGTCGTCCAGCAGGTGGTCGGCCAGCGCATCCAGGTCGGACAGGCGCTCGCGCAGCGCCGGCAGGCGCAGCGGCAGCACATTGAGGCGGTAGAACAGGTCGGCGCGGAACTGGCCCTCGGCGACCATGCGCGGCAGGTCCCGGCTGGTGGCCGCGATCACCCGCACGTCCACCGGCTGCACGCGCTGGCTGCCGAGCGGCTCCACCTCCTGCTCCTGCAGCACCCGCAGCAGCTTGGCCTGCAGCGCCAGCGGCATGTCGCCGATCTCGTCGAGGAACAGCGTGCCGCCATCGGCCAGCTGGAACTTGCCGGGGCGCGCCTTGCGGTCCGCCCCGGTGAACGCGCCCGGGGCCACCCCGAAGAACTCGGCCTCCAGCAGGGTGTCGGGCACGGCGGCGATGTTCACGCCCACGAAGGGCCCGGCCGCGCGGTGGCTGCCCGCGTGGATGGCCTGCGCCATGAGCTCCTTGCCGGTGCCCGTCTCGCCCAGCAGCAGCACCGTGGAGTCGGTGCCCGCCACGCGCCGCGCCTGGCGCTTGAGCTCCACCACGCTGGGGTGGCTGCCCACGAAGCTGGCGATGGTGTACTTGGGCCGGCGCTCCGCGGCCAGGGCGCGCCGGGTGTCGTCCAGCTCCTTCTGCAGCCGGCTGAACTTGGCCATGAGCGGCTGCATGGTGCCGCCGCGGTGGTCGGGCGATTCGTTCAGCCACACCATGCCCACCGCGCCGATCACCTCGCCGGCGGCATCGCGCAGGGGCAGCCGGCTGACGAGGAAGGTGCCGGCCCGGTTGGTGAGCAGGTCCAGCACGATGGGCCGGCCCGCCTCGATGACCTGGTTCATCATCGTGTTCGGCACCACCTGCTCGACCGGGCGGCCGACGAAGTCCTCCTCGCGGGCGAAGCCGAGCGCCGGCAGGAAGGCCTTGTAGCCCTCGCTGATCCAGACCACCCGGTGGTCGCGGTCCACCACCATCATGCCCAGCGCGGCCTCGGCGAACACGCCGAACAGGCTGTGCGCCGCCAGCTGCAGCACCTGCTGGGCGTCCTGCGGCAAGGCAGCGGTGGGGGACAGGTGGGGGGCGGGCATGGCGGCGGTCCGCCCGCACTGTAGCGGCCGCCGCCGGCCCGCGGCACCCGTGCCATCCCGCCTGCCGCGCCGCGCACACCGATTGCCCGGGCCCCCGGGTCGCCTGCCCAGGCGTGAACTGCCGCACGGCGGACGCCACTGCGTGGCTCAACTTCATGGGGTGGCGCCCGGGCGGGGCCTTGGTTGTAATGGCGGTGACGATGTGTGTCCCCGCACGTCGTCTCGGACGGGATGCACACAGGAGAGGTCAGGATGGCCTGGACACGGATCGTTGGGGCGGCCTCGGTCGCCATGGTGCTGGCCGCGGCCAGCGCAGGTGCAGACGCGGCGCTCGTGAAGTACCGCATGACGGGCCTGGTCACCCAGAGCGGCGTCTTCGACGACGGCACCACCGTGCCCGAGGGCTCCCGCGTGACGGTGCAGCTGAGCTACGAGTCGCGCCAGCCGGCCTTCGAGATGCAACGCAACGAGGACGGCTCGGGCCGCGCGGCCTACGCGTTCGGCGCCCCCTTCCGCTTCCGCGTCACCGTCGAGGGCCACCAGGCCCGCGCGGCGGACTTCCAGGTGGTCCTGCACAACGACCTGAACCAGCCCTTCGGCGACGTGTTCGAGGTGCAGGCCCAGGGCGGCGCCTGGGTGGACGGGGTGTGGCAGGCCGGCACCCAGTTCTCCGTGTCGCTCATGAGCCAGGGCGGCCGGATCGACGCCCTGCGTTCGCTGTCGCTGCCCAAGCGGCTGAACGAGTGGTCGTTCGATGCCTTTCGGGCCGGCCGGCTGGCCGCGTCCGGCGACCGCACCCTGCTGATGTTCGACATCCTCCAGGTGAAGTCCACCGTCTGCACCGAGGCGCAGCCCGGCACCGACCTCTGCGCCGACTGAATCGGGCGCCGGCAGTGGTCAAATCGTCGGCATCCCGCCGACGATCTGCCGCCCCATGCCCGGCCACGTGCTCCTGACCGCCCCCGATGCCCTGGGCATCGCCCGACTGCAGTTCTCCCACCCCGGCAAGCTCAACGCCCTGTCGGTGCAGATGTGGCGCGACCTGCGCGACCTGCTCGACCGGCTGAATGCCACCCCGCCCGAACAGGCACCACGCGTGGTCGTCGTCCAGGGCGACGGCGGCCAGTTCGTCGCCGGTGCCGACATCGAGGAGTTCCCCGATTTCCGCTTCGACGCCGCCACCCTGGCGCACTACCACGAGGAGGTGGTGGCCCCGGCGCTGAACGCCCTGCTGGACTGCGAGCTGCCCCTGGTGGCCGAGATCCAGGGCGCCTGCGTCGGCGGCGGGCTGGAGATCGCCGCCTGCTGCGACATCCGGGTCTGCGGCCAGGGCAGCCGCTTCGGCGTGCCGATCGCCCGGCTCGGCTTCCCCATGGCCCCGCTCGAGGTGGAGATCGTCGCCCGCGTCGTCGGCGAGGCCGTGCTGCGCGAGCTGCTGCTCGAGGCCAGGGTGCTGGCCGCCGAAGAGGCGCAACGCCTCGGCCTCGTCAACCGCGTCGTGCCGGACGGGCAGGTGGCCGACGAGGCGCGCCGCACCGCCGAGCGCATGGCCGCGCTGTCGCCGCAGGCGCTGCGCCTGAACAAGCGCGCGCTGCGCGAGTTCGGCCGCGCCCAGGGCAGCCGCTGGGAGCAGCGTGCGCCGCACTACGCCTACGCCCCCACCGACGAGCACCGAGAGGGCCTGGCCGCGTTCAACGAGCGGCGCCCCGCCCGCTTCGCCGCCCCCTCCCCCACGCCGGCCACGGCCCCTGACGGCGACACCCCGCCGGCGCCGTCACCTGCCCCTGCCCCATGAACCTGTTCACCGCCCTGCGGGCCGCCTTCCCGGCCGACCTGGACAGCCGTGCGATCGAGCTGGCCGATGGCCCCGACGCCGGCCGCTTCCACACCTGGCGCGACCTGGACCGCGCCAGCGCCCGCATCGCCAACCTGCTGGACGCGCTGGGCCTGCCGCCGGCCAGCCGCGTGGCCGTGCAGGTGGACAAGTCGGTGGAGGCGCTGGTGCTGTACCTGGCGGTGCTGCGCGCCGGCCACGTGTTCCTGCCGCTGAACACGGCCTACCAGGAAGCCGAGATCGCGTACTTCATCGGCAATGCCGAGCCCGCCGTCGTGGTGTGCGCCCGGCGGCACTTCACCTGGGTCAGCCGGCTCGCCTTCCCGCTGGGCACGCGCCACGTCTTCACGCTGGACGACGACCGCACCGGCACGCTGCTGGAGCGCGCGGCCTTCCACGCCGACACGCACGACCCCGTCGACCGCGCCGACGACGACCTGGCCGCCATCCTCTACACCAGCGGCACCACGGGCCGCAGCAAGGGAGCCATGCTGTCGCACGGCAACCTGCTGTCGAATGCGCGCACGCTGAAGGACGTCTGGGACTGGCGCCCCGGTGACGTGCTCATCCATGCGCTGCCGGTGTTCCACGTGCACGGCCTGTTCGTCGCCACGCACGGCGCCTGGCTCAACGGCAGCCCGATGCTGTGGTTCTCGCGCTTCGACGCCCGTGCGGTGGTGGACCGCCTGCCGGACGCCACGGTGTTCATGGGCGTGCCCACGCTGTACGTGCGCATGCTGGCCGAGCCGGGGCTCACGCGCGAGGCGTGCCGGCACATGCGCCTGTTCATCAGCGGCTCGGCGCCGCTGCTCATCGAGACCTTTCGCGACTGGGCCTCCCGCACGGGCCACACCATCCTCGAGCGCTACGGCATGAGCGAGACCGTGATGCTCACGTCCAACCCCTGCCGGCCCGAGGACGGCGAGCGCCGCGGGGGCACCGTGGGCCGGCCGCTGCCGGGCGTGGGCCTGCGCATCCACGACGACCAGGGCCGCCCCGTGGCCACGGGGGAGATCGGTGGCATCGAGGTGCGCGGGCCGAACGTCTTCCGCGGCTACTGGCGCATGCCCGAGAAGACGCGCGAGGAGTTCACCGCCGACGGCTGGTTCCGTACCGGCGACGTGGGCCGGCATGACGCCGATGGCTACGTCACCATCGTCGGGCGCAGCAAGGACCTCGTCATCAGCGGGGGCTTCAACGTCTACCCCGCCGAGGTGGAGGGCTACCTCAACGAGCTGCCCGGCGTGGCCGAGAGTGCCGTCATCGGCGTGCCGCACCCCGACTTCGGCGAGGGCGTGGTGGCGGTGGTCGTGCCGCGTGCCGGCACCGTGCCGCCCGAGCCGGCCGCGCTGATCGCCACATTGAGGGGACGCATCGCGGCCTTCAAGGTGCCCAAGCAGGTGCTCGTCGTCGACGAGCTGCCGCGCAACACCATGGGCAAGGTGCAGAAGAACCTGCTGCGCGAGCGGCTCGCCGGCTGCTTCACGACACCGTCATGACGAAGCTTGACGGTTCGCACCCCTAGAACCGGCGGCAGCGGTGGCGGGGCGGCGAAGCGGCTCCCACAATGGCCAGCCCCAGGCATCGCCCACCGGCGACCGCCTTGACGACCACGCCACAGGAGACCCTCGTGATGCCCCGCGTGACCCGCCCCTTCCTCCGCACTCCCCTGGCCGCCGCCCTGGCCGCCACCGCGCTCTGCACCCTGCCCGCCGTCGCCCACGAGGCGAGCGCCTCGGCCGAGGGCGTGCAACTGCTGGCCCAGCAGGAGCAGGCCGACAACTT
Organism: Ideonella sp.; assembly: GCF_041918995.1. Lineage (GTDB taxonomy): Bacteria > Pseudomonadota > Gammaproteobacteria > Burkholderiales > Burkholderiaceae_C > Ideonella. Next base: position 36,470 of record NZ_JAYRUN010000009.1, read on the forward strand.
CTACCGCGCCTACTTCCCCGACGCCGCCACCGGCCGCCGCGCCGCCGTCACCTTCCACGGCCAGCTGCTGGAATCCAACTGGAAGGGCGGCTACCTCGTGCTGCAGCTCAGCGACGCCGACATCGCCACCCTGAAGGGCTTCCGCTTCCGCGTCGAGAAGGACGCGGCCTTCGCCGCCCGGCATGCCGAGATGACGCGCCGCCTGCGTGCCGCCGGTGCCCCCACCATCCTCGGCCAGGCCGGCGCACGCGCCGCGATGCAGGCCGCCGAGTCGGGCGAAGCCATCCCCAACTACCCCTGCTACGAGACGGTGGAGGAGACCTTCACCGAGGCCCAGGGCTTCACCACCACCTACCCGCAGCTGGCGGCATGGACGCCCATCGGCGAGAGCTGGCAGAAGACGCAGGGCCTGGGCGGCTACGACATCGCCGTGCTGAAGCTCACCAACAAGAACACCTCGGGCCCGAATGGCGAGCCCAAGCCCAAGCTGTTCGTCAACGCGGCCATCCACGCCCGCGAGTACGTGACGGCGCCGGTGGTGCTGGCCTTCGCGCGCGAGCTGCTCACCGGCTACGGCAAGAACGCCGACGCCACCTGGATCCTCGACCACCATGAGGTGCACCTGCTGCTGCAGCTCAACCCCGACGGCCGCAAGAAGGCCGAGACGGGGCTGCTCTGGCGCAAGAACACCAACCAGGCCTACTGCGGCGCCAACAGCAACAGCCGCGGCGCCGACCTGAACCGCAACTTCACCTTCAGCTGGAACAAGACCAACGGCCAGGGCTCCAGCGGCAACCCCTGCGCCGAGACCTACCGCGGCCCGTCGGCGGCCTCGGAGCCCGAGACCCAGTCCATCGAGGGCTATGTGCGCAGCCTGTGGCCCGACCGCCGCGGCCCCAACCAGGGCGACGCCGCCCCGGCGGACACCAGCGGCATCCACCTGGACATGCACAGCTACAGCCAGCTCGTGCTGTGGCCGTGGGGCTTCACCAACCAGACCGCGCCGAACGGCACGGCGCTGCAGACGCTGGGCCGCAAGTTCGCCTGGTTCAACAACTACACGCCCGAGCAGTCCATCGGCCTGTACCCCACCGACGGCACGTCCGACAGCATCAGCTACGGCGAGCTCGGCGTGGCGGCCTACACCTTCGAGATGGGCACCTCGTTCTTCCAGAGCTGCACCAGCTACGAGAGCACGATCAAGCCGAACAACCTGAAGGCGCTGTGGTACGCCGCCCGCGTGGTGCGCACGCCCTATCTCACGCCTGCCGGTCCCGACGTCACCACGCTCAAGCTCAGCGCCAAGGCCGTGAGCGCCGGCACGCCGGTCACCCTCACGGCCACGCTGGACGACACCAAGTTCAACCAGAGCAACGGCACGGAGCCCACCCAGGCCATCGCCGCCGGCGAGGTGTACATCGACACGCCGCCGTGGATGCCGGGCGCCACGCCCATCGCCCTGGGCGCCAAGGACGGGGCCTTCAATGCCAAGACCGAGAAGGCGACCACCACGCTGGCCACGGGCAGCCTGTCCAAGGGCAAGCACCTGCTGTACGTGCGGGGCCGCGACGCGGCGGGCAACTGGGGGCCGGTGAGCGCCGCCTACCTGAAGATCCAGTGAGGGCGGCCGGCGCTGCGTGACAATGCAGCGCCATGATGCCCGCCCGGTCGTTGCCGCCTTGCCGGGCCCCGCACGCCGGGGCCCGGTGGACGGCGCGCCTGGCCCTGGCAGGGCTGGCATGGGCCGGCATCGCCGCGGCGCCCGCCCAGGAGCCTGCCCGCGCCCCGGCCCCCGAGCGTGTGGCACGCTGCGGCGACGACACGGCTTGCCTGGCCGGCCTGGAGCGCGACGCCCTGCGCCAGGCCGGCGCCGCCGCCCAACGCCAGGGTGCGGAGCTGCGCCTGCAGTTCGGGGCCCACGCCCCGGCCCGCTTCGTCGACCAGCCCCCGGTCACCCACCTGTACCTCGGCCGCCTGGACGGGCTGGCGCTGCACCTGGTGCGCGCGGCCCAGCCCGGGCGCCTGCCGGCCTGGTGGCTGGTGGGCGAAGGGGCGCAGCCCCCGTTGCGCGTGGACGCGCTGCCCGTGGCCGGCCCGCTGGGCCGCCACTTCATCGTGGCCAGCGGCGCCATGCTGGCCCTGTACGAGCGGGCGGGCGACCGTTGGTCCATGCCCTACCGCTTCGAGGCCCCGGCGGGCCTGACCTGGGAGGTGCGCGGCTGGCGCGCCGACGAGGCGGCGGTGCGCCTCGGCTGGACCTGGCCGGACGGGCCGTCGGCCTGTGCGGGCCAGGGGGCGCAAGGCGCACTGCAACTGCGCGACGGGCCCTATGGCTGGGACCTCGTGCCCGAGGCGCCTCGGCGCTGCGCCCCGCAGGCCGTGCCGCCCGGCGCGTCGGAGCCTCAGCGCCGGCGCGACCGTGCGTGAGCCTGGCGGGGTGGCCCGGTGGGGACGTCGCCTGGGGGCGCCTGACCGCGGCGGCGGGCTGGCCTACTCTTCTTCGCCTTCGCCGGCGTCTTCCTCGTCGGCCATGTCGGCGCGCTGCACCGGCTGCGCACCGGGGCCGGACACCACCCCTCGGCCGGGCACGCCGCCGGGCGCCATGCCGGGCCGCGGCACGCCGCCCACGCGCGTGGGCGCCGAGACCGGGGTCGGCTCGGGCAGGGTGAGCTCGGTCGTGGCCGGCCCGCCGCGGGGACCGAGCTGCACCGAGCGCGGGCCCACCGACAGCAGCACCGTCTCGCCCTCGATCACGCTGCCGGTGCGCCAGGCCTTGGGCGGCTCGTCCCCCACGGCGATGAGCGCGACGCCCTGCGGCGAATGGCCGGCCCCTCGCGGCGCCACCACGCCCAGCAGCTGGAAGCGGCCGGATTCGTCGATGAGCTCGGACTCGCCGTCGTCCTCGAGCAGCGGCTGGCCGAGCAGGCGGTGCCAGTCGCCGCCCAGCGCCACGCCGCGTGCGGGCAGCTGCGCCTGAGCCGGCAGGGCCGTGCGCGGGGCAAGGATCTTCATTGCCCAGAACACGGTGCTTGCCGCGAGCAGCGCCCACACGGCCAAGGTCATCAAGCGCGAAGCCATGCGACGATTATGATTCATGCCACCTCATCGGCCGCACCCGCGTCATGCACCGTGCGGCTCGCCACGACCAGGACTGTCATGCCACGCCTTTCCGCTTCTGTCCGCCGCCGGGCCCAGGCCGGTTTCACGCTGATCGAGATCATGGTGGTCGTCGTGATCATCGGCGTGCTCGCCGCGCTGATCGGCCCCGCGGTGCTGGACCGCGCCGACGACGCCAAGGCCACCGCCGCCAAGGCCGACGTGGGCAACCTCATGCAGGCGCTCAAGCTCTACAAGCTCGACAACGGCCGTTATCCCACGGCGGAGCAGGGCCTGGACGCCCTCGTGCGGCGCCCCACGGTGGGCACCATTCCGCCGAACTGGCGCCCCTACGTGGAGAAGCTGCCGGCCGACCCCTGGGGCCACCCCTACCAGTACGCCAACCCCGGCGTGAAGGGTGAGATCGATGTCTTCAGCCTGGGCGCCGACGGGCAGGCCGGCGGCGAAGGCCGCGACGCGGACATCGGCTCCTGGCAGTGACGCCCGCGCCGGCGCGTCCGACCGGTCCCTGATGCGCGCCGTCATGGCCTCGCGCGCCGCGCGCGGCTTCACCCTGCTCGAGCTGATGGTCGTGACCGCCATCGTGGCGATCAGCGTCGGCATGGCGACGCTGGCCCTGCGGGACGCCAACGCCAGCAAGCTCGAGGAGGAAGGCGCGCGGCTGGCCGCGCTGTTCGAGGGCGCCCGGGCCCGCGCGCGGGTCGAGGGCACCGAGGTGCTCTGGCAGCCCGACCGCGAGACCGGCCTGGGCTTCCGCTTCACCGCGCTGCCACCCGACGCCCAGATCCCCACCCGCTTCCTCGACGAGCGCACCCGAGCCGAGGTCATCGGCGCGCCGGTGCTGCGCCTGGGGCCCGAGCCGGTGATCGGCGCGCAGCGCGTGGTGCTGCGCCTGGAGGACCGGCAGCTGGTGCTGGCCACGGACGGGCTGGGGCCGTTCGTCGTGGTCGCACCCGAGCCGGAGCGGCCATGAGGCGCCTGCGTCACCCGGGTGCCGCGCGGCGCCCTGTCTCGCCCGTTGGGCAGCAGGCGCTGGGCTTCACGCTCGTGGAGGTGCTGGTGGCGGTGGCCATCGTGGCCATCACGCTGGCGGCCGGCAGCCGCGCCGCGGGCACGCTGATCGACAACTCCCAGCGCCTGTCCGACGTCACGCTCGCCCAGTGGTGCGCCGACAACCGGCTGGTCAACATGAAGCTGGCCAAGCAGTTCCCCGACGTGGGGGAAACCCGCTTCGACTGCATGGAACTGAACCAGACCTTCAAGGTCACGCTCGTCGTGCGTGCCTCGTTCAACCCCAACTTCCGCATCGTGGACACGCGCGTGGAAGACAGCCGCGGCTACCCGCTCGTGCGGCTCAACGTCATCCTGCCGCGTTACTGATGCGCCAGCACCCCGCCGCCCGTCCGCCCCGCCCTGCCGCCGGCTTCACGCTGGTGGAGGTGATGGTGGCCCTCGTCATCATGGCGGTGCTGGCCACCATGGCCTGGCAGGGCGTGGACGGCATGGCGCGGGCGCGCGAAGGCGCCCAGCGGGCCAGCGAGGGCGCCTTGCGCCTGGGCACGGTGCTGAGCCAGTTCGAGCAGGACCTGCAGCAGATCCAGCAGAGCGCGGCGGCGCCGGGGCTCAAGTTCGACGGCGCCTCGCTGCGCATGACGCGGCGCAGCCCGGGCGGCATCCAGATGGTGGTGTGGACGCTGCAGGACCGCACCTGGTACCGCTGGGCCGGGCCCAGCGTGACCCGCATCCAGGACCTGCAGGACTGGTGGGTGCGCAGCTTCCAGTGGTCCGCCATCCGCGCCGACGCCCTGCCCATGCTCACCGAGGTGGACACCCAGCAGGTGTACTTCTTCCGCGGCACCAGCTGGAGCAACGCGCAGTCCACGGGCGACTTCGCCGAAGCCCCGGCGCCCAACGCCTCCTCCCCCATCGGGGGCGAGAACGAGCTGCTGCCCACCGGCGTGCGCGTGGTGCTCGTGCTGCCGGGCGGCACGCTGACGCGCGACGTGATGGTGAGGCCGTCGCAATGAGCCCCCACCGCCAGGGCTCGATCGACCGCCAGGGCGAGCGGGGGGCCGCACCCCGCCGGGCGCCGGGCCGCCCCAAGCCCGGCGGACACCCCCTCGGGGGGTCGATCGCCCGCGAGGGCGAGCGGGGGGCCGCACTCCTGCTGGCCATGCTCATCGTCACGCTCGTGGCCACGATGGCCGCGGCCATGGTCTGGCAGCAATGGCGGGGCATCGAGGTGGAAGGCGCCGAACGCGCCCGGGCGCAGGCGGCCTGGCTGATCGAGGGCGCCACCGACTGGGCGCGCCTGATCCTGCGCACCGACGCCCAGGACAAGGAGCGGCCCGGCGTGGATTCCCTCAACGAGCCGTGGAACACGCCGCTGAAGGAAGTGAAGCTGTCGGACTTCCTCGCCGCCGACAAGAACAACACCGAGGACACCGGCCTGGAGGCCTTCCTCTCCGGCCAGATCACCGATGCCCAGGCGCGCTACAACCTGGTGAACTTGATCAATGATGAAGAAGAGGCGGCGCTGAAGGAGCTGGCCACGCTGCGCCGCCTGTGCGACGCCCTGGGCCTGTCGGCCGAGACCGCCGTGCGCATCGCGGAAGGCATGAAGGGCGCCAGCCTGGCCGAGGAGCAGCTGAGCGACGAGGAGCGGGTGGCCCCCGGCGCGCCGCTGCCGCCGCAGCGCGTGGCCCAGCTCGCGTGGTTCGGCCTGGACGCGGAGGCGGTGCGCCGCCTGGAGCCCTACGTGACGATCCTGCCGGCCCCCACGCCGGTGAACCTGCTCACCGCGCCGCCCGAGGTGCTGAGTGCCGTGCTGGAGGGCCTGGACCGTGGCAGCGCAGAGCGCTTCGCGCAGCGCCGGGTCACGCTGGACGTGCGTGCCATCGCCGACGTCGAGACGCTGCTTCCGGAGCGCGTCCACGCCCAGCTGGACGACACGAATCGCGTGGGCATCAGGTCCGAGTACTTCGAGATCCTCGGCGAGCTGCGCTACCAGAACTACCTGCTGCGTGAACTCACCCTGGTCCGGCGTCAGAACCTGGAGGTGGTTGTCCTGAGGCGCCAGCGGCTCCCCCATGAATCACAATCGCCGCCCACGGGCGTGCCATGACCACACGCCACAATAAGCCTTCCCCTGCCGGACACGCCTGCCCATGTCGCTGCTGATCGTCGCCCTGCCCGTGCCGCCCCGCCTGTCGTCGCAACAGGCGGCGGGCGATGCGCAGCCGCCGGCCGAGTACGACTACGTCTTCAGCGCCGATGGCGGCCCGCGGCTGCAGGCCGGGCGTGCGCCCGCATCGGCACTGCCCAAGGCACAGGCGGTGGCTGCGGTGCTGCCGCCACATGGCGTGGGCTGGCACCGCGTCACCCTGCCCAAGGCGCCGGCAGCCAAGCTGCGTGCCGCCCTGGGCGGCGTGCTGGAAGACCAGCTGCTGGAGGACGACAGCGAGCTGCACCTGGCCCTGGCGCCCCAGGCCAAGGCCGGCGAGCCGGTGTGGGTGGCGGCCATCAACCGCGGCTGGCTGAAGGCGCAGATCGACGCGCTGGAGTCCGGCGGCCAGCCGGTGGACCGCGTGGTGCCCGCCTGGCCCCCCGAGGACGCGCCGGCCGGCCATTTCTTCCCCGGCAGTCCGTTGCCCGACGGCACCGACCCCGGTGCCCAGCTGGCCTGGCGGGATGCGGACGGCCCCCTGGTGCTGCCGGCCCAGAGCGATGCCGCCCGCGCCCTGCTGGCGCGCGACACCGGCGGCCTGCCCGTGCGGCTGACGGCCGAGCCCGAATGCGCGGCCGAGGCCACGCGCCTGGCCGGTGGCAGCGTGGCGGCGCTGTCGGGCCACGAGTTCATCTACGCCGCCGCGCGCGGCGAGTGGAACCTGCGCCAGTTCGACCTCGTGCCCAGCCGCCGGGGCAGCCGCGCGGCGCGCGAGGCGCTCACCCGCGTGTGGACGTCCCCCACCTGGCGTCCGGCGCGTTATGGCGTGGCCGCCCTGCTGGTGCTCAACCTGGTGGGCGCCAATGTCTGGGCGTGGCAGCAGCGCCAGGCCGTGGTGAAGCAGAAGGCGGCCATGGCCACGCTGCTGCAGCAGACCTTCCCGCAGGTGCGCGTCGTCACCGATTCCCCCGCCCTGCAGATGCAGCGGGAGATGGACCTGCTGCGCGCCAGCGCCGGCCGCCCCGGCGAAGGCGACCTGGAGCCGCTGCTGGCCGCGGCCGATGCGGCCTGGCCGCCGTCCCGCGCCGCGGCCGACGGCCTGAAGTACGAGCCGGGCCGGCTCACCATCACGAGCGCCGGCTGGAGCCCACAGGAGATCGACGGCTTCCGTGCGCGGCTGCGCCCCCTGGGCTACGACGCCGAGGCCGCCGCCGGCCGCCTGAGCATCGTGCCCGGCGCATCCCCCGCACTGGACGGCGCGCCGGCGGCCGCGCCGGCCCGCCCCGCCGCCCCGTCGCCTGGCAATGCCACGCTGCCGGCGGGCGCCCGCGCGGTGCCCCCGCTGCCCGCCGCGCCGCCCACGTCCCCCGCGCCCACCGGTGCGCCCACCCAGGCCCCGGCCGGTGCACGGCCCGTGCCGCCCCTGGAGCCGGGCATGGCCTCGCCTCCCCCACCGCGGCCCGCGGGCGCCGAGGGCGAACAGCCGCACCAGCTGGGCGCGCCCGGCCGCGTGAACCCACCGGTGGAGCAGTGACCCTGCCGCGCCGGCCCCCTTCCCGTCCTTCTGCTTGCACGCCCTGATGGCCACCCGTCTCGACACCCAGGATCTGCAGCGGCGCTGGGCCGCGATGAGCCCGCGCGAGCGCGGGCTCGTGGCGCTGGCCGGCGTGGCCGTGGCCGCGCTGCTGCTCTGGTACGTGGCCCTGCGGCCGGCGTGGGCCACCTGGCGCACCGCCCCGGCCCAGGTGCGCACGCTGGAAGCCGACCGCCTGCGCATGCAGCGCCTGGCCGCGGAAGCGCGCGAACTCAAGGCGCAGCCGCCGGTCAGTGCCGCGCAGGCCACCGAGGCCCTGAAGGCCGCCACCGAGCGCCTGGGCGCCAACGCCAAGCTCAGCCAGCTGGGCGAGCGCGCCACCCTCACGCTCACCGGCGTCACCGCCGAGCAGCTGCGCAGCTGGCTGGCCGACGCGCGCAGCGGCGCGCGTGCCCGGCCCCTGGACATGCAGCTGACGCGCGGCGAGAACGGCCTGTCCGGCCAGATCGTCGTCGCGCTCGGCGGCGCCTCTTGAGAAGCCCGCACCCCATGGCCCTCCGCCCCAAGCCGTCCGCCCGCTGGAGCCTGTCAACCTTCGACGACAGCATCCTGCTGGGCATGCGTCGCGCGGTGCGCGGTGCACCGGCGGCCCGCACGCCCGCGGCGGCGTCGGGCCGGCGCGGCCGCTGGGCATGGGCCGGCGCCCTGGCCGGCGCGCTGCTGGCCGGGGTGGCCTTCGCGCCCGCGGCGTGGCTCGCACAGGCCGTGGCCAGCGCCAGCGGCGACCGCCTTCTGCTGGCCGAGGCCCAGGGCAGCTTCTGGCAGGGCAGTGCCCTGCCGGTGCTGGCCGGCGGGCCAGGCAGCCAGGACGCTGCCGTGCTGCCCTCGCGCCTGGACTGGTCCGTGCGGCCCTTCCTGGGCGGCTTGCGGCTGTCGCTGGCGCAGGATTGCTGCATCGAGCCAGGGCTGACGCTGGAGTGGCGGCCGGGCTGGGGTGGCATGTCGCTGCGCGTGGTGCCGGCCGCCGGTGGGGTGGGCCACTGGCCCGCCGCCTGGCTCGAGGGCCTGGGCGCACCATGGAACACGCTGCGCCCCGGCGGGCGGCTGAACCTGCGCACCGACGGACTGGAGCTGCGCGCCCAGGGCGGCGCCTGGTCGCTGGCCGGGCAGGCCGAGCTCGACTGGCTGCAGGCGTCCTCGCGGCTGTCCACGCTGGAGTCGCTGGGCAGCTACCGCATCACGCTCTCGGCACCCGCCGAGGGCGGCAGCGCCGCCGCGCCGCAGCTGGGCCTGCAGACGCTCGACGGCGCGCTGCAGCTGTCGGGCAGCGGCCAGTGGGGGCCGCGCGGGCTGCGCTTCCGGGGCCAGGCGCAGGCGGCGCCCGGCTTCGAGCCGGCCTTGAACAACTTGCTGAACATCATCGGACGCCGCGCCGGCGCGGCGTCCGTCATTTCGATCGGGTGACCATGACCTTGCACCAACGCCCCCGCCAGACCCCCGACCGCCGCTGGGCGCCCCTGGCCCTGGCCGCGCTGATCGCCATCACCCCGGTGGCCCATGGCCAGTCCGACGACCCGCCCATGCCCGCCACGCGCGCGCGCGCCCCGGTGACGCTGAACTTCGTCAACGCCGAGATCGAGGCCGTCTCGCGCGCCATCGGCACCATGCTCGACCGGCAGATCGTGGTGGACCCGCGCGTGAAGGGCCAGATCAACGTGGTCAGCGAGAAACCGCAGCCGCCGCAGGAGGCCTGGCGCAGCTACCTCGCCGCGCTGCGCGGCATGGGCTTCACGGTGGTGGAGAACGCCGGCCTGCTGAAGGTGGTGCCCGAGGCCGAGGCCAAGCTGCAGGCCGGCACGGTGTCCATCGGCCAGCCCACGGTGCGGGGCGACCAGATCCTCACCCAGATCTTCCGCCTCAACCATGAGAACCCGAACAACCTCGTGGCCGTGCTGCGGCCGCTGATCAGCGCCAACAACACCATCAACGCCAACCCGGCGAATGGCACGCTGATCATCACCGACTACGCCGACAACCTGCAGCGCCTGGCCAAGATCATCAGCGCGCTGGACCAGCCCGCGGCCAGCGAGATCGAGGTCATCCCGATCAAGCACGCGCTGGCGGCCGACCTGGCGCCGCTGCTGCAGCGCATGACCGAAGGCGGCGCCGCGCCCAACGTGCCCGGCGGTGCCAACACCGCGGCGTCGGCCACGTCCATCGTGGTGGAGCCGCGCACCAACTCGCTGCTGGTGCGCACCGCCAACCCGGTGCGGATGAATGCGGTGAAGTCCCTCATCGACAAGCTCGACCGGCCCGTGCCGGGCGGCGGCCCGGCCGGCAACATCTGGGTGGTCTACCTGAAGAACGCCGACGCGGTGCGCCTGGCCGAGGTGCTGCGCGCGGCCATCGCCAGCGGCACCGCCGCCACCAGCAGCGCCGGCACGGGTTCGTCGTCTGCGGGCAGCTTCAGCGGCAGCAGCGGCGGCGCCTCCCCGCGCCCGGCCACCAACGTGGCGGGCACGAGCCCCTCGGCCCCGGGCAGCACGTCCTCGGGCATGGGCAGCGTGGCCACCACGCCGGTGTCCGCCACCGCCAGCCCGTCCACGGGCGGCCAGATCCAGGCCGACCCGGCGACCAACTCGCTCATCATCTCGGCGCCCGAGCCGGTGTACCGGCAGATGCGCCAGGTGATCGACCAGCTCGACACGCGCCGCGCCCAGGTGTACGTGGAGACGCTGATCGTCAAGATCGACGCGACCAAGGCCGCCGAGTTCGGCTTCCAGTGGCAGAGCGTGCTGGGCAACCCCAGCACCGAGCAGTCGGTGGTGCCGGTGGCCGGCACCAACTTCGGCTCGGTGGGCAACATCATCGACCTGTCGCTCTCCGGCGCCGGCACCGGCGGCACGACCGGCACCACCGGCACCGGCGGCAGCAGCCTGCTGGGCAACGGCCTGAACATCGGCGTGTTCCGCAAGATCGCCGGCATCTACACGCTCGGTGCGCTGGCCCGTTTCCTGGAGACCAACACCGGCGCCAACGTGCTGTCCACGCCCAACCTCGTGGCGCTGGACAACGAGGAGGCCAAGATCGTGGTCGGCTCGAACGTGCCCTTCACCACCGGCTCGTTCACCAACACCGGCACGGGCAACGGCGCGGTGAACCCGTTCCAGACCATCGAGCGCAAGGACGTCGGCATCACGCTCAAGATCAAGAGCCAGATCGGCGAAGGCGGCACGGTGCGCATGACGATCTACCAGGAGAACAGCTCGCTGCGCGACCGGGTGAGCCAGATCACCGACAAGAGCTCCATCGAGACCACCGTGGTGGTGGACGACGGCAGCATGATGGTGCTGGGCGGCCTGCTGAAGGACGAGTACGGCGACAACGAGAGCCAGGTGCCCATCCTGGGCAGCATTCCCATCGTGGGCAACCTGTTCAAGAGCGAGGGCCGCAGCCGCAGCAAGAGCAACCTGATGCTGTTCCTGCGCCCGGTGGTGCTGCGCACGCCGCAGGCCGCCGAGCAGATGATGGTGGACCGCTACGACGCCATCCGCGCGGTGCAGCAGAGCATCCAGCGCGAGCCCACCACGCTGCTGCCGGTGGACGGCTCGCTGGTGCTGCCCGAGCGCCCGCCGGGCGCCATGCCGGCGCAGCAGGTGATCGTGCCGCCCGCGGCCGCCTCCGGCGTGCCCGCCACCACCCCGGCGCCCACGCCGGGCCAGTGAGCGACCGCCCCCGGGAGCCCGACCGACATGGGACAACGCCACCCCCTGCCCTACGCCTTCGCGAAGGCCAATTCGCTGCTGCTGGAGGATGATGGCCGACAGCTCGTGCTGCACCACGCCGAGACGACGCCGCGCAGCGCCCTGACCGAGGTGCTGCGCCGCTACGCCGTGGACCGCATGGAGCCCGAGCCCGCGTCCACGCTGGACAAGCGCCTGGCCGAGGCCTACGCCGGCGGCGAGGCCAGCGCCGCGGCGGTGGTGGGCGAGGTGGAGAGCGCGGTGGACCTCTCCCGCATGATGCAGGAGCTGCCGGCGGTGGAGGACCTGCTGGAGGCCGCCAACGATGCGCCCATCATCCGCATGCTCAACGCCCTGCTCACGCAGGCGGCCAAGGACGGCGCGAGCGACATCCACATCGAGCCCTACGAGCGCAACTCCAGCGTGCGCTTCCGCGTCGACGGCACGCTGCGCCAGGTGGTGCAGCCCAACAAGGCGCTGCATGCGGCACTGATCTCGCGCCTGAAGATCATGGCCGAGCTGGACATCGCCGAGAAGCGCCTGCCGCAGGACGGCCGCATCTCGCTGCGCATCGGCGGCCGTGCCATCGATGTGCGCGTGTCCACCCTGCCCTCGGCCCACGGTGAACGCGCCGTGCTGCGCCTGCTGGACAAGACCGAGGCCAAGTTCAGCCTGGAGAGCCTGGGCATGAGCGGCGACGTGCTCACCGCCTTCCACAAGCTGGTGCAGCAGCCGCACGGCATCGTGCTGGTCACCGGCCCCACCGGCTCGGGCAAGACGACCACGCTGTATGCCTCGATGGCGCGGCTGGACACCTCCACCACCAACGTGCTGACGGTGGAGAACCCGGTGGAGTACGAGCTGCCCGGCATCGGCCAGACGCAGGTGAACCCGGCCATCGACCTCACCTTCGCCACCGCGCTGCGCGCCATCCTGCGCCAGGACCCCGACGTCATCATGATCGGCGAGATCCGCGACTTCGAGACCGCGCAGATCGCCATCCAGGCCTCGCTCACCGGCCACCTGGTGCTGGCCACGCTGCACACCAACGACGCGCTGTCGGCCGTCACCCGCCTGACCGACATGGGCGTGGAGCCCTTCCTGCTCAGCTCCAGCCTGCTGGGCGTGCTGGCGCAGCGCCTGGTGCGCAAGCTGTGCCCCGTGTGCCGGCGCGCCGACGAGCAGGGCCGCTGGCATCCCGTGGGCTGCCCCGCGTGCGCGCAGACCGGCTACAAGGGCCGCACCGGCGTGTACGAGCTGATGGTGGTGGACGACACGCTGCGCGCGCTGATCCACAACCGCGCGGCCGAGAGCCAGCTGTACGTGGCCGCCGAGGGCACCGGCTTCCGCACCATGCGCGACGATGGCCAGCGCCTCATCGATGCGGGCATCACCTCGCAGGAAGAGGTGTTGCGCGTGACCCGCGAATGAACCTGCGTCCCACCGCCTGATGCCTGCCTTCAAGTACGAAGCCCTGGACACCGCCGGCAAGACGGCCACCGGCGTGGTGGACGCCGACAACGCCAAGGCCGCGCGTGCGCAGGTGCGCGGCCAGGGGCTGGTGCCGCTGTCCGTGAGCGCCGTGATGGGCCAGGGCGACGCCGCCGGCGTGGGCGCCTCGGGCGGCGCCCGCACCGGCCTGGCCTTCGGCCGGCGGGCCTTCAGCACCAGCGGCCTCACCGTGTGGACGCGGCAGCTCGCGGGCCTGGTCGCCTCGGGCCTGCCGCTGGAGCGCGCCCTCACCGCCCTGGCCGACGAGGCCGAGGAGCCGCGCCAGCGGGAGCTGCTGGCCCACCTGCGCAGCGAGGTGAACGCCGGCAGCGCGTTCGCCCGCGCGCTGGCCACCAGCCCGCGCGAGTTCGACGATGTCTACCGGGCCGTGGTGGCGGCCGGCGAGCAGAGCGGTGCGCTCGGCGCCGTGTTGGAAAAGCTGGCCGACGACCTGGAGGAGCGCCAGGCGCTCAAGGCCAAGGTCTTCGGCGCCATGCTCTACCCGGCCATCGTGTCGGTGATCGCCATCGTCATCGTCACCTTTCTGGTCACCTACGTGGTGCCGCAGGTCGCCTCGGTGTTCGCCAGCAGCAAGCGGGCGCTGCCGGTGCTCACCGTGGTGATGCTGGCGATCAGCGCCTTCGTGCGCAGCTACGGCTGGGTCGTGCTGGTGGCGCTCGTGGGCGGCGGCGTGATGCTTGGCATGTCGCTGCGCAACGAAGCCTTCCGCGAGCGCTTCGACGCGGGCGTGCTGAAGCTGCCGCTGTTCGGGCGCCTGGCGCGCGGCTACAACGCGGCGCGCTTCGCCGGCACGCTCGCCATGCTGGCGGGCGCCGGCGTGCCCATCCTCAAGGCGCTGCAGGCAGCGGCCGAGACGCTGGGCAACCGGGCCATGCGCGCCGACGCCATGGCGGCGCTGGTGCAGGTGCGCGAGGGCGCCCCGCTGGCCTCGGCCATGGCCGCCAAGAAGCGCTTCCCCGGCCTGCTGTCCATGTTCGCCCGCCTGGGCGAGCAGACGGGCAAGCTGCCGGTGATGCTCGACCGCGCCGCCCGCCAGCTGGGCAGCGAGGTGCAGCGCCGCGCGCTCGCCATCGCCACCATCCTGGAGCCCCTGCTCATCGTGGTCATGGGCGTGGTGGTGATGCTCATCGTGCTGTCGGTGATGCTGCCCATCATCCAATTGAACACGTGGGTGAAGTAACCCCCTGGGGTTTTCTCGGGGAGCAGGGTTAGCCCACGGTGGCGCGGAGGGTGGGGCTCACTAAAGTGGTGGCTGGTTTATCGAACGGTCGTGCTTTTTTTGCGTGGCCGTGCCCTTCGATCCAGGAGACTGCATGCGACCTCCCCTCGCCCGACGATTCGCCTACGCCAGCCTGGCGCTGGCTGCCCTGCTGGCCGCCTGTGGCGGCGGTGAAGAAGCCGATACCACCCCGCGGGTCCAGGTGAGCAGCCTGCGCGTGATGGGCGACAGCCTGGCCGACGTGGGCACCTTCGGCATCCGCTTCACCATCCAGCCGAGCGCCGACAACCCCAACCTCACCTACCCCGAGCGCATCTCCGGCCTGTACGGCCTGGGCGCGGGCTGCAACTTCTTCGTCTTCACCGGCACCACGTTCGCGGCCAACCCGACCCCGGGCTGCACCAACTACGCCATCGGCGGCGGCGTCATCAACCCCGCCAGCGGCGGCCTGACCGCGGGTGACCCGCGCGCGATCGGCGTGCAGCTGGCCACGGCCACCGCTGCCGGCAACTTCGCCGCCGACGAGCTGCTGCTCGTGGACGGCGGCGGCAACGATGCCGCCTCGCTGGTGGGCGCCTACCTGGCCGCGGGCCAGGGCGACATCGCCGCCTACACCACGCTGCTCGGCTCCCTGCTGAGCGCCGAGGAGATCAACGCCGCGCTGGCCAACGGGGCCGAGGGCCTGGCGGCCATCGGGGGCACCTACATGGTGGCCCTGGCCGACCAGTTCAGCGCCACGCTGACCACCGGCGCGCTGGACAAGGGCGCGCAGCGCCTGGCCGTGCTGAACGCCCCCGACATCACGCTCACGCCGCGCTTCCAGGCCGTGCTCGACGGCATCGCCCTGGCCAATGGCGGCGGGGACGCCGGTGCCGCCGCACGCGCCCAGGCGCAGGCGCTGTTCTCGGGCTGGGTGGCCGCCTTCAACGCCCAGCTGGCCGCCAACTTCGCTGGCGACTCCCGCGTGGTGGTGGTGGACTTCTACACCGAGTTCCAGCGCCAGGTGGCCAACCCCGCACAGTACGGGCTGACCAACGCGAGCGACACGGCCTGCCCGGCCGTGGGCATCGGCGACGACGGCCTGCCGGTGTACAGCTTCCCCACCTGCACCGACGCCAACCTGCAGGCGAACCCGCCGGACGGCGTCAGCGGCACCCGCTGGTACGACACCTGGGCCTTCTCGGACGGCTTCCACCCCACCCCGTACGGCCACCAGCTGCTCTCGCAGCTGATCTCGCGCTCGCTGGCCCAGGCCGGCTGGCTCTGACGATGGACGACGCCACCACCCCGAAGGATTCCCGCATGGCATTCCGTCACACCGCCCTGGCCGCCGCTGCCGCCGCCCTGCTGCTCGCCGCCCCGCTGGCCCACGCCCAGCGTGCCGGCGACCTGATCGGCCGCGTCTCGGTCACCCAGATCAGCCCCGAGGTCGACAGCGGCGACCTGAGCCCGCCCGCCTTCACCGGCACCAAGGCCGACATCGGCAGCGACACCCAGCCCACCGCCGGCATCACCTGGATGATGACCGACCACTTCAGCGTGGACCTGCCGCTGGCGGCGGGCTTCACCCACGAGATCACCGGCGACGGCGCCATCGCCGGCGTCGGCAAGATCGGCGAGGTGAAGGCGCTGCCGGTCACGCTGCTGCTGCAGTACCGCTTCATGGAGCCGACCTCCACGTTCCGGCCCTACGTGGGCATCGGCCCCACCTACGCGAAGTTCTACGACTCGCGCGCCACGGCCGCGCTGTCGGGGCTGACGGGCGGCTCGCCCGACAACCCCACCACGCTGGAGGTGGAGTCCAAGTGGGCCGTCACGGCCCAGCTGGGCATGACCTACGCCTTCACCGACCGGTGGTCGATCGACGCGGCGGTGCTGAAGACCAAGCTGAAGACGCGCACCACGCTGTCCACCGGCCAGACACTGGACGCCACGCTGGACCCCTGGAGCTATTCGGTGGGCGTGGCCTACAAGTTCTGAGCAGGCGGCCGCCGCGGCGCGCGGCACCGTCCTCGGCCCGCCGACCTGGCGGGCTTTTTTTCGCCCGCTCCGGCGCGGCGCGGCATGATGGCCGCATGCAATTCGTCTACCTCGCGCTGGCCATCGTGGCCGAAGTCACGGCCACCACCGCGCTGAAGTCCACCCAGGGCTTCCGCGTGCTCGCCCCCTCCATCGTGGTGGTGCTGGGCTATGCGGTGTCGTTCTACTTCCTGTCGCTCACGCTGCGCACCCTGTCCATCGGCATCGCCTACGCCATCTGGTCGGGCGTGGGGCTGGTGCTCATCTCGCTGGCCGCCTGGTGGGTGCACGGCCAGAAGCTGGATGGGCCGGCACTGGCCGGCATGGCGCTCATCGCCGCCGGGGTGGCGGTGATCCACCTGTTCTCCAAGTCGGTGCAGGCCTAGCGGCCCGCCATGGCCGCCTGGGCCCGCAGGTACGCGTCGAAGGTGGTGGATCCGCGCCAGGGATCGTCGGGCGCATCGAACCCTTGCTCGATCATCGTGCGCGTCATCCGTGCGTAGGACCGCGCGGCTGCCGCGGAGAAGCCAATGGATTCGAAGGTCGCTTCGAGTCGTTGTGACGGCGTCACCTCGAGACGGACACGCCGCCCCAGCACCTCCTCGAAGCACTGCGCCACCTCGGCGGAGGTGAGCCGCGCCGGGCCTTCGACCGAGACGATGCCCACATCGTCCAGGCCCGACACCAGCCGCTGCGCGGCGGCGATGCCCAGGTCGTGTGGGGCGACCATCGGGATGGGCAGGTCGGCAGGGAACACGCTCAGCAGTTGGCCCGTCTCCCGGGCGCTGGCGATCTGGTCGTCCCAGTTGCTGTAGTAGTACGCGCCGCGGTTGATGGCGGCCGGCACGGCCTGGCTGGCGAGCCCCTGCTCCAGTTCCCACAGCACATTGAGATCGCCCAGATGGTCTCCCGGCTGGGCGCCGCCCGTGGAGGCGGCGACCACCTTCTCCAGGCCGGAGCCGTCGAGGGCCTCGAGGATGTTGCGCACCGAGTCGCGCTCGATCCGGTCACTGTCCAGGCGGACGTCGCCCGGCGGATTGAGCAGGAATGCGCGCTGGCCCAGCCTGAAGGCCGATCGCAGGGACTCGACGCTCCTGACATCGGCGTGGGCGCGCCCCGACCCACCCGGTGCAGACCGGTGGCTCAGCCCCAGCACGGGCTGTCCGAGCGCACGCAGCGCGTTCGCCACCGAGGCACCCACATGACCCGTCACGCCCATGACAATGTGCACCGCTGCTCCTTTGCGCCAAGCCGACCCCAGCGGGCAAGCGGCCTGCCAGGTGCCGGCTGCGACGTGTCGAAGGGCCGCGGCGGCGGGCGTGGCTCATCGCCGGTGGCGCGCACTCGCCGCCGCACGCGCGGACGCGTCCGCGCCATCGCGAACGCGCCCCGCCCCTGCCATCCTCACGACGGCAGGAAGTCGATCGGGTAGGTGGTGACCAGCGTGTCCACGTCCTTGGCGCCGAAGTCGAACTGGCGGATGCGCGCCAGCAGCTTCTGCTCCAGCTCGGGGGCCTTGAGCTCGCTGCTGCGCAGGTGCACGTCCAGCACCTGGCCGCTGGGGGCGATCTTCAGCTCCACCACCACCTTGCCCTGCAGCGAGGGGTCCTCGCGCAGCGCGCGGTTGTAGATGGCGTAGATGGCGCCCTTGTTGCGCTCGAAGACGAGGCGGATGTCCTCGATGGAGCGCGAGGCCTTGCCGCTGCCGCCCTTGGTGAGCGTGCCGCCCGCACCGCCGGGGCCCGCGCCGGTGCCCGTGCCGCCGGTGCCCTTGCCACCGCCGCCCCCCGGCCCGCCGCCGCCACCGCCGCCGGCCACGCCCTGCACCAGCGTGGTGGAGCGGCCGGCCAGGCCGCCGCCCCCGGTGTCGCGGCTGTAGCCGGCGGTGTTGATGCCGCCCGAGCCGCCGGTGGCGTTGGACGTGATCATGGAGCGCGCCGGCAGGCCTTCCTGCGTGCCCGCGCCCACGCCGGCGCCCGTGCCGGTGCCCACGCCGAGGCCGGGCTTGATGGCCTCCTTGTTGAGCTGCACCGCCACCGGGGCGCCGTGCAGCTCGGCGAGCTGCTCCTTCATGGCCAGCAGGCCGACGCCGGTGGCGCGTCGCCGCGCCGCGTCGATGGCCTCGCCCGGCGGCTTGCCGGGCACCGGGTCGCGCGCCTCGGGCACCGGGGCGTTGCGCCGGTCGCGCTCGGGCTTGGGGGCCGGTTGGTCACGCTTGGCCTCGGGCGCGGGCTTGTCGGCCGGCGTGTCGGCCGGGCGCGCCGGTACGGGAGGCAGCGGCACCGGCGGCTTGGGCCGGGCCTCCTCCGTCAGCAGCTTGGCCAGCGGCGGCGGCAGCGGCTGCACCGCCTGCTCGCGCGTCACCTCGGGCAGCGGCACGAAGCGCACCACCACGCCGAACACCAGGCAGGCGGCGATGGCCACCTGGGCGATGCGCTGGAAGCGGCGCTCGTCGTCCTCCGGCACCGACCACGCCAGCACCGGCTGGCGAAACGAGATGGCGGCCGCGCTCATCGTGCACCCTCCACTCCGTGGTGTCCCTCGGAGAGGGACCGAGCGCCGCCTTCGGGCGGCCGTGCGACGTCGCTCATGCCGCCTCCGCCTTCTGCCGCACCGCGAAGGACACGTCGGCGAAGTTGGCGCGCGCGCAGGTGACCATCACCTTGCGCAGCAGCTGGTAGGGAATGTCCTTGTCGCCCATGATGGTGATGGTGCGGCCGCTGGCGGCGTTCTCCTCGCGCACCACCTGGCGCTGGGCCAGCACGTCGAGCTCGGCCTTGAGCGGCGCGATCACGTCATCGGCGGCGGCCATCACGTCGGCCACCGTCGCCACGCGGCGGCCTTCCACCACGATGTCGCTGCCGCTGACGAGCACCACGAGCGTCGGCTTCGGGGCCTGCTCGGCGGTGGACTCAGGCAGCGTCACGGCCTTGGACGCGGGCAGCACCTCCACCTCTGTCGAGTTCGACAGCAGGAAGAAGATGAGGATGGTGAACACGTCGACCAGGGCGGTGAGGTTCAGGTCCAGCTGCTGCGTGTTGCGCGCCTTGTGGGCGGCGCGCTTTTGCAGCGGGGTGAGTTTCATCGTCGCTTCCTTCGCGGCGGGTCAGCGCGGGCGCACCGGCGCGTCGCCGATCGCGATGTCGGGGAACAGCTCGGCGCGCACCAGCTGCGTGCCGTCCATGGAGTGGGCGGAGCGCACGGCGTCCATCACCTTCACCAGGCGGTCGTAGGAGGTGTCGGGCTCGGCCAGCACGCTGGCGTCGCGCTGCCCGGGGAACTTCAGCTTGATCTGCCGCACCAGCTGGTTGAGCGCCGCCACGTCCGGGCCGGAGGCCGTGTTCGGGATGCGCTGGATGAGGCCGCCGATGCGGTCACCCACCTCCAGCGCGTCCGGGCGGATCACCACCTCGAGCTGCAGCTTGTCGACCTGCAGCTGCTCGGCGCCCGGGCCGTTCTGCGCAGGCAGCGACATGTCCACCACCGCCAGGCGGGTGAACACGGCGGTGGACAGCAGGAACGGCACCAGCACCACGATCAGGTTCAGGAAGGCCGAGATCTCCAGCGCCGCTGGATGCTTCTTCAGGCGTCGCACACGCATGGCGAACCTTCCGTGCTCAGCGCGCGGCCGGCTGCTCGGGCGCGATGCGCTGCATCAGGTTCAGGAAGCTGATCTTGGCGGCTTCCAGGCCGTCGACGATCTCGCTGGTGCGCGCCTGCAGGAAGGCGTGGATCAGCAGGAACGGGATGGCCACCATCAGCGCGAAGGCGGTGTTGTTCATCGCGATGGAGATGGACGCGGACAGCAGCTCGGCCTTCTCGGCGGGGTTGACCTGCGCCACCGCCGTGAAGGCCTTGATCAGGCCCATGATGGTGCCCAGCAGGCCCACCAGGGTGATGACGTTGGCGAAGGTGGCGATGTAGTGCGTGCGCTTCTCCAGGCGCGGCACGATCTCCATCATGCCCTCCTCCATGGCGGCATCCAGGTCCTCGCGGCGGCGCGAGGTCTGCAGCCGGGTGAGGCCATGGGTCACGATGTTGGCGATGGCCGATTCGGACTTGGCGGCCTTGGCCAGCACGTCCTTGAGCTGGCCCGACTGCAGCGCGGGCAGCATCTGCGCCCATTCGGCGCGGTTCTGGGAACGCGCACGGCGCAGGAAGATCCAGCGCTCGATGGCGATGGCGATGCCGAGCGACATGATCGCGAGGCTGGGGAAGATGAACCAGCCGCAGTCCACAAAGAACTTCACGACCAACTGGAAGGCATTCATCACAGGTCTCCGAGAGGCAAACGGGCGAAAGGGAACAGGAACAGGACAGGGACGGGACAGCGGGATCGGGCGGCCGACGCCTCAGCGCGCGGCCGGTGGCGGCGCAGGCGCGGCCGCGGCCGGCGCGCCGTACTGGAGCTGGCGGCGGAAGACCTCGCGGTCCACCGGCGCCAGCGCCTCGTCGAGCACGCTCACCGTGGGGCGTCCGCTCATCTCGCCGGGCAGGGGTTTCTTCCACGGCACGATGTAGAGCACCTTGGGCAGCTCGCGGTTGCCGATGATCTGGGCACCGCGCTCGATGTCGATGCGGTCCTGGGCGCGCGCGGGGGCGGCCAGGCAGGCCAGCGCCGCGAGCGACACCAGGCCGACGGAAAGGCGGAGGTTCATCGTGGGTTCTCCTGGGCGGCGGCCGCGGGAGCAGCCGCCGTGCCCGCAGCCGGGGCAGCGGCGGGCGCAGCGGCGGGCGCCGGGGCGGCGGGCGGTGGGGCAGCGGGCCGGCGCTTCTTCAGGTCGGCGACCCACTTGGCCACCGTGGCGTCGCCGCCGGGGGTGAGGGCGAGGTACTTCTCGTACAGCGGCAGCGCCTGGTCGGGCTGGCCGAGGTACAGGTCGTGCAGCACGCCCAGGTTGAGCGTGGCCGGTGCATGGCCAGGGTCGGCGGCCAGGGCCTGCTCGTAGGCGGCACGCGCCTTGGCGAACTCGCCCTGCTCGCGCCATTGCACCGCCTGGCGGTTCAGTGGCCCGGCCGCGGACGAGCCGCCGTCGTCGGCACGCTCGACCTTGCCCCAGCGCACGGGGCGCAGGCTGCGCAGGGCCACGAAGCTCTTCTTCACCCAGTCGTCGTACACGCCCTGGGTGGCTCGGCTGGCGTTCAGCTCGTGCAGCTCGATGGCCTTTTCCTCGAAGGGGAAGGCCTGCTCCTCCAGCAGCACGTCGTACTGCTCGCGCTCGAGCTTGCTCAGCTTCTTCGGCCGCTCGGAGCCCATGAGCGACTTGCCGAAGTCCTGGTACACGGACGCGGTCTGGAAGGTGGCGGCGGTGGTCACCTCGGCCACGCCGTAGTCGGCGGCCACGGCGTAGGCCTTGAGCGCCTCCTCCATGCGGGTCTTCTTGAGCTTGAGCTGGCGCTGCAGCGGCTCGACCAGCTTCACCTGCTCGTAGCCGGCACGCACCGGCTCGGCCAGCGCCAGCGCGGCCAGCGCCGCCAGGGTGCGGGTGCGGCCGGTGCGCTCGCTGCCGCCCGCCTGGTCGGCGGCCAGGATCTCGCGCTGCCAGGCCAGGGCCTGCGCCGGCTGGCGGTCGGCCTCGGCGATCTGCGCCAGGCGGTGGCGGGCCTCCAGCGCCGGCTCCAGTGGGCGCGGATGCTGGCGCAGGTAGCGCTCCCAGGCCTTGGCCGCCTGGGCGCGGGCGGTGGGCGAGCCCTGGGCCGCGGCCTTGTCGTACAGCTCGGCCGCCTGCCACTGCGCCGACCGCGCCAGGGCCGGGTCGGACGCGGTGGCGGGGCTGGCGGCCACACGCTCGTACTCGGCCGCCGCCTCGGGCCAGCGGCCCAGCTCGGTGTAGGCCAGCGCCAGGCGGGCCGGCACCTGCTCGGCCAGCGCATGGCGCGGGAAGCGGCGACGGAAGTCCTCCAGCGTCGCGGCGGCGCCGGCCCAGTCCTTCAGCGCCAGCTGCGCCGCGGCGGCATCGAACTGGGCCGCCGTGCGCACGCTGCTGTCGGGGGCGGCGGTGGCCACCCGGGCGAAGTGGCCCGCCGCCGCCTGCGTCTGGCCGGCGCTGCGGGCCTGCTCGCCCTGCTTGTAGATGGCCGCGGCCAGGCGCTCGTTCAATGCCGCGCGGCCGCCATCATTGGCGGGCGTGAGGGCCAGCACCTCACCGTAGGCTGCCTCCGCGCGCTCGTGCGCGCCGGCCTCGAAGGCGGTATGGGCCACCACCGTCCAGGCCACGCGGCGCAGCCCGGCGTCCGCCGGCGGCTGCAGCGCGATCACCTGCTGCGCCGCGGCGGCGGCGCGCTCGCCCTGGCCCAGGTTGTACAGGCGTTCGGCGGCGTTCGTCAGCACGGCGGGCGTGCGGGTGTCCGTCGGGAAACGCTCGGCGAAGCGCAGGCCGCTGTCCACCTGCGTGGCCTGCAGCGCCGTGTGCTCGGCCGGGCGGTTCTCGGCCTGGGCGCGCTTGTCCTGCTCCACGTAGGACAGCAGGGCCGCGTAGCCGGCGTCCGCGCTCTGCGGGTGCGCCGGGAAGCGGTAGGCCGAGGTCTCGTACTCGGCCGCCGCGGCGGCGAACTGCTTGTCCTCGAACAGCAGCTCGGCGAGCAGGAAGTGCTGCTTCGGCGCCTCGGCCGCCTGCGGGAAGGCGGCCAGCCAGGCCCGGTACCAGCGCACCGCCTCCTGCACCTCGGCGGGGCTGCGCGTCTTCTGGGCGGCGGCGTGGTGGTGGGTGGCCAGCTCGGTGAGGTGGGTCTTGAGCAGCGGCTGGCTGCGCTCCCAGGCCTCGGGGTTGGCGCGGCGGTAGTCGCTGTCGGCGCCGTAGCGGGCCACGTACTCGCGCTTGGCATCGAGCGCCAGCGTGGCGAAGCCCGCCTGCTGGTGGATCTCGATCACCTGCGCCTGCATGGCCGGCGCCTGGGCGTGCCGGGGCTGGCGCCGCGCGAAGGCCGTGAGGGTGTCGGCCGCGTCCTTGGGGCGGTCCTGCTTGAGGTACAGGCCGGCGAGCTCGCGGTAGACCCGGAACTCGTAGCCGCGCCGCACGTCGCTCGTGACGTAGGCCGGAATGGACGCCGCCCCCTGCAGGTTCTCGAGCGACAGGCTGGTGACCCGGAAGGTGTCCTCGATCAGCTCGCGGTCGGCGCGGCTGAGGGACTCCACCTCGTCCAGCGGCGCGTCGGTGTCCAGCGGGCCGAGCTTCAGGTCGAGCACGGCGAAGAAGGAATGCAGCGCCTCCTCCAGCTTGGCCTGCTTGAAGACCGACCAGCCGTGCATGTACAGGGCCCGCTCGCGGAACACGCTGTCGGGCGTGGCCAGCACGGTCTCGTAGGCCTTCTCGGCGGCCGGGTACTGGCGCGCGGTGAACAGCAGCTCGCCACGCCGGAACTGGGCCTCGTCGAGGTAGCGCGTGCGCGGGTGCTCGGCCACCAGGCGATCCAGCGTCTTGAGCGCGGTCTCCAGCTGGCCGCCCTGCTCCTGCGCGCGGGCCAGCTGGTACAGCACGCGGTCGGTGTCGGCGGCGTCGGGGTAGGCCTTGAGGTAGTCCTGGTAGCGCGCGATGGCCCTGGCGTAGTCGGGGTCGGCCGGCGCGTTGCCGCTGGCGGTGGCCGCGCGGTTGTCCGCGGATTCCATGGCCAGGTCGCCGAGGCGGCGCATGGCCTGCGGGCGCTGCGGGGCGTTGGGCGCGGCCTCGAGGAACTGGCGGTAGGCCTGGATGGCCCGCTCTTCGTCGGCAGGGATGCCCGGGTCGGCGGCGATGGCGTAGCGCTTGCCCGCCAGCGTCTTGAGCGTGGGCGCGTTGTCGCCCGGCGCGGTGTCGGGCGTGCTGCCGCAGGCGGCCAGCACGGCGGCCGCCGCCAGGACGGACAGGCGCCCCACGAAGGCCGGGGCGCGGGACAGGAGGACGTCAGGGCTGGCCACGGTCGCCTTCCTTGGGCTGCGGCGCCGGTTGGGTCGCACGGTCGTAGAGCTGGGCCACGGCATAGCGTGCCTGGTCGGCATAACTGTCGAGACGCTGCTGCTGGGTCTGCAGCGCGGCCACGGCTTCGGTCTGCAGGGCCACGCGCTGCTCGGCCGTGAGCGCCGCCAGGCGGGGCTGCAGCGCGCGGATGCGCTCGGCCAGGGCGGCCAGGCGCTCGGCAAAGCGCTGGAAACGCACCGGCTCGTCGCGCTGGGCGGCGGCCAGCGAGGCATCACGCCCGCGGGCCACGCCCAGGGCCTCGTCCACGCGCTGCAGGCCCTTGTCGGCGTCCCACCGGCGCTGGGGCAGGGATTGCGCCAGCTGCCAGGTGAGGGCGCCCTCCAGGCGGCGCAGGCGCTCGCGCACGGCGGGCAGGTCCACCTCGGCGCCCAAGGCCGCGCCCTGCTCGTCCAGCAGGCGGCGGGCACGCTCGAGCTTCTGCAGCTGCGTGCGCTCGGCCGCGCTGGCGAACGCCACGCCGTCGGCCGCCCCGCGGGCCGCGGCCAGCTCGGCAGCGAGGGCATCCCGCTGCGCCTGCAGGCCATCCACCTGCAGCCCGGAGGCCCGTTCGCGCACCTGGGGCAGCCGCTCGGTGAAGCCGCGCTGGCGGTGCGTCAGCATGTCGCCGTACACCGCGAGCCGCTCCTGCCAGGCGTCCAGGTTGGCGCCCAGGAACACGAGGTCGCGGTGGTTCTTGAAGGCCTCCTGGAAGGCGTGGCTGGCCAGCACCGGCGCCAGGTGGGTGCGGTGCGGCACCTCGGGCAGCCGGGCCAGCGGGCGTGCCCAGCCCAGTTCCGCGGGCGGGTTCTCCTGCAGCAGCGCGTCGACGAACTCGCCGCCGCGGATGCTGGCGATGGAGTCGTCGAGCGCCCGGCGTTCGGCGGCGTAGACGGCGAGCGCTTCCTCGTAGCGCGTCAGTGCCTGGCCATGGGCCCCGGCCTCGGCCAGCGCATACGGCACGGCGATGCGGGCCTCCAGCACGGCGGGATCGGACGGGTCGCGGCCGGCGAGCTCCATCCAGGGGACCAGCGCCTGCTCGGGCTCGTCCTGCGCCGCGGCGGCCCAGCCGAAGCCCAGCAGCGCCTTGTTGGAGTGGCTGCCCTGCAGCCGCACGCGTTCCAGCGCCACGGCCGCGGCCTCGGGGTCCTCGTCGGCCAGCGCCGCATAGCCCAGCGCCACGTTGGCCTGGTCGCGCAGGCTGCGGCCCTCCTCGTCGTGCATGGGGGTGCGACCGAGCTCGTCGAGCACCGCGCGGCCGCCGTCGACGTCACCGCCACGGATCAGGGCGATGCCCAGGTTGTAGCGGGCGTAGTGCGGCGCGTTGCTGGTGCGCACGGGCACGCTGCGGAACCAGCGCAGGGTGAAGGCGTCGGCGAGCCAGCCGCCCACACGCGCGAAGATCGAGCGCTTGGGCGGCGGGGGCGCACCCGGCTCCGTGCCCTCGGCGGGCAGCGGCTGCGGCGGGCGCGCCAGCAAGGCACGCAGCGCCTCGGCCGCGCCCCCGGTGTCGCCCAGTGCCAGGCGCACCTGGCCGGCCAGCAGCAGGCGTTCCTCCTCCAGCAGGCCGGGCAGCGGGGCGCCGATGCGGCCCAGGGCCGCGTCGGCGGCCTCGGCCTCGCCGCGCTGGTAGCGCAGGCGCGCCAGGAAGAACCACGCGCGGTCGCGCACCGCCGGCGAGGCGGACCCGGCCAGCCGCTCGAAGATCTCGCCGGCTTCGCGGGTGAGGCCGTAGCCCAGCAGCAGGCCGCCGCGCAGGATCTCGGCCTCGTCTTCGTGGCGCGGCATGCGCTGGAAGTGCTGCGAGACCATCAGCGAGGTCAACGCGGGAAAGGGCTTGTCCTGGAAGAACTGGAACAGCACGTCGCCGTAGTGCGGCGCCTGCACGGTGCGCGCCGGCGCGGGCGCCGGCTGCGCGGACACGCCCGACCCGGCGGCGGCCGCACACAGCAGCGCGGCCGCCGCCCGCAGGGCGTGCCCCGCGCGCGGCCGGCGCGAGAAGGCGAAGGAGCCGCGCATCACCAGACCTTGACCTCGAACTGCGGCTGCAGGTTGGCCGTGGCGTCCTTGATCTGCAGCTCGATGTACTTGGGCTCGCCGCCCTTGTCGAACTTCAGCGTGGTGGCGCGCTTGTAGTCGCGCGTGTGCGGGCCCTGGCCGGTGAAGAACGCGGTGATCTCGTGGGCGCCCGCGCGCAGGTTGCCCACGTACAGGCGCTGCACGCCGCCGCGGTGCAGCGCAGCCACCTCGGCCGGCGTGTAGAGGTAGTGGGCGACGGTCTTCTCGTCGAACTTGATCTCCACCGATTCCAGCGAGAACAGCTTGCCCACGTCCATGGAGACGAACACCGCCACCTGGGTGCTGGCGGGGTAGAGCAGCTCCTCCTCCAGCACGAGCAGGTCGCGGTTGAGGTTGATCACCTCGGACTTCAGGTCCTGCACGCGCTGGTCCAGCGCGGCGCCGGAAGCCGCCGGTGCCGGGGCGGACGCCGCCGCGGCCGCGGGGGCCGTGGCCGAGGCCGCGGGCGCGGGAGGCACCGCGGCCGGCTGGGCCTGGGCAGCGGCCGGCACGCCCAGGCAGGCGGCGGCGAGCCACGCGGTGGCGAGCAGGGCGGAGGCGCCGAGGCGCCGGAAGGTCAGGAGGTGCATGCCGGTGTGCGCAAGGTGGACGTGGATCGACGAAGCCATCAGAAGGCGGCCGTGAGGTAGAGCTGCAGCAGGGTGCCGTTGAAGGCGTAGGGCCGCCCGGTGCGGATGTCGGTGAAGTTGTCGTAGTCGAAGCGCACGAACTCCAGCGAGGCATGCGCCTTGATCTCGTACTGGCCGGGCACCTTGGTCCAGCTGTAGGTGACGCGCCCGCCCAGGCTGGTGCTGCTGAAGGCGGCGAGCTGGCGGTTGCGGCTGACGTAGAGCGTCTCGGTCTCGGCGTTGTCGCTGTAGAACAGCGCCTCGCCCTGGCGGTTGAAGCGCAGCCAGCCGTCCACCAGCCAGCGGTCGCCCCAGTAGCGGCTGTAGCCGCCTTCCACCGTGTGGGCACGGATGCCCCAGTTGTCCCAGTAGTAGCGGTAGTCGGCATGCACCGCATGGCGCTGCCCGTCGCCCCAGCGCGTGCCGGTGAACCAGTCGCTCACGTCGCCCAGTGCGCGCAGCTTGATGGCCCGGCCGCCCCGCGTGCGCGGCACACGTTCGGGCACGGCGGCGCCGAACACACGCGCCACGCGGTAGGGGCTGCCCAGGAAGCCCTCGTCCGCGATCGCCTCCATGTTCAGGCTGGCCAGCCATCGTGGCGTGAGGATCTGGGTGACGCCGACGCGGTAGTTCCAGTGGCGGGCCTGGTCCAGCCAGCCGTCCAGCCCCTTCTGCCCCACCTGGTCGAAGCCCTCGGTGTAGCCCAGGCTCACGCTGGTCATGCCGCCGAACATCTCCTGCGTGACGTCCACGCCCCAGGTGTCGGCGGTGTAGTCGGGCTCCTCGCCCTGGCTGCCGAACACGCGGATGGACGAGTCACGCACCACGTAGTCCACGCCCACGTCGTACTGGCTGCGCGACTCGCTGTAGGGGCTGGCGGTGGTGACCACATCGATGGACGCGTTGCTCACCGCGTCGACGTAGTAGCCGGCCGAGAGCGAGACCTTGTCGAACAGGCTCTTGCGCACCAGCAGCGCGGGGCCCGAGGCCTGCACGCCGCCGCCGTCGTAGAGGTGGTACATCAGCTCGGCGCGGTCGGCCGGGAGGTCCACCGCGTGCGCGGCGCCCACCACGCTGCCCGACAGGCCCAGGATGCGCGCGAGCGCGCGGCCAGCGGCCCGCAGGGCACGGCGGATCGGGTCAGTTGCAGCCACAGCCGCCCCCCTGCACGCCGGTGGCGCCACGCGCGCCCTCGCGCACCGTGAACACGTGGTCGCGGTGGCGCTCGGCCAGCCCGTCGCGGGCCAGCTGCATGATGGGGTCGGACAGCCGCTCGCGTTCGTACGGCTTCACCCACGGTTCCACCGAGGCGCAGCCGGAGGCCGCCACGGCGCCGGCCAGCACGGCCAGGGTCAGGCAGAGGCGTCGCACGGCATCACTCCTTCAGCAGCGCGCGGATCTGGCGCTCGTACTCGGCCTCGGTGCCGCTGCGGTAGCCGCGGTGGACGAAGCGCACCTTGCCGTCGCGGTCGATCAGCACCGTGGACGGCATGGCGCTGAGGTCGTAGAGCTTGCTCACGCGCTTGTCGGCGTCCAGCAGCACGGGGAACTTCACCCCCAGCTGCGCGGCGATGCCGGCGGCGTTGCGGCTGTCCTCGTCGATGTTCACGCCCAGCAGCGTGAAGCCCGAGGCCTGGTACTTGGCGTGCAGCTTGTTGAGCTCGGGCATCTCCTCGCGGCAGGGCGCGCACCAAGTGGCCCAGAAGTTCACCATCACCACCTGGCCGCGCAGTTCCTGCAGGCGCACGTTGGGGCCGGACAGGGCCTTGAGGGTGAAGTCGGGCGCGGGCGCGGACGGCGCGATGGCGGCGGCAGCAGGCAGCACGGCGGCACCGGCCAGGGTGGCCAGCGCGGCCAGGCAGGTGCGCAGGACGGAGCGGAGTCGGTCGGCCATGGCGGGCGTCAGAACAGGAAGGACACGCCGGCGTTCAGCTCGACGTTGTGGGTGGTGTCGCGCTTGCCCAGCAGGTCGAGCTGGTAGACGTTGTCGCGCATGTCGATGCGCAGCGCCCAGAAGTCGGTGAGGTAGACCTTCACGCCCACGCCGATGTCCCAGGTGGACATGCGCTGGCCGTTGAACCGCGTGGTGCCGCCACCGGCCACCAGGTACACCTGCGAGGGCATCGCGTAGCGCGAGCCGATGAAGATCTCGCCCGGCAGCACGTTCCAGCCCACGTTGAGGTTGGAGTAGATGAGCTTCTCGGTGTCGCCGGTGAAGATGCCTCCGGGCAGGATGCGGCGGAAGGCCTCGTCGCTGACGGTCGTCTGGCCGGCGGAGGCCTCGACGAAGAAGTCCTCGGTGATGTGGTACGCCATGCGGGCGCCACCGGCCATGCTCGAGCCGAAATTCTGCGTCGAGTACAGGCCGCCGTAGAGGCCCACCTCGAAGTCGCTCGAGGGGAATTTCGGCAGCTTCACGTCGCGGCGGTCCACCTCGGGCACCACGGCGGCGTCCTTCAGGTCGGCGGCCGCGGCCGGCCCGCCGGCGAGCAGCGCGGCACACAGCGCGGAAACGAGGACGGCAGGCAGGCGGAATGCGGGTCGCATGGGCAGCAGGTGGCTCAGAAGTGGATCGACAGGCCGACGGTGCCGGCCTGGTACAGCCGCGAGTCGTCGTCATCGACGAACACGGCGTAGCGGGAGTAGTCCACCCGCAGCGACACGCGGCCGCTGAGGTGGTAGCGCGCGCCCAGGGTGAGCACGCCCATGTTGCCGTCGTACGGCTGGTTGTTGACGAGGCTCTCGTTGGGCGTGTGGTTGAAGCGGCCCACGCCCACGCCGACGAAGGGCGACAGGCGGCGGTCGGACCAGGGCTCGGCCAGCAGGCTGGCGGTCCAGATCGTCGTGCTGGAGGTCTGCCGGGCCACGTCCGCGAAGTTGACGTCCACGCTCAGCGTGTCGGAGAAGCGCCAGCCCGCCCAGGCGCGGGTGAACGCCGTCTTGGCCGTCGCGCCATAGCCGATGCCGAGGTCGAAGCGGCGGTTCAGGTAGTCCTGCAGCGTCGGGTCGGCCAGGTCGAAGGGCACGCCGTCCTCGGTGACGGTGTGGCGCATCTGCGCGCGCGAGACCCAGCCGGACACGCCGCGCGGCGTGCGCACCTTGAACCAGTCGGTGTGTCGCAGCTCGATGACCAGCCACTCCTCGCGCTCGGCGGCGTAGAAGACGGGGTAGCCGCGGCCCGGGCCGCTGCGCATGTCCACGTAGGGGCCGACCACCTGCACGCGGGCGACACGCTGGGTGGCCGACGGCGCGGTGGGGGCGACGCTGGCGGTGGCCGGGGCCGCCTCCTGCAGGCTGCCGGGCGGCAGCGAAGGCGGCGGCGTCTGCGCCTGCGCGGCGCAAGCGGCGGCGGCCAGCGCCAGGCCGAGGCAGCGGCGGGGCACGACGTGTCGCTGCGCGCGGTCGAGGTGGGTCATTCGGTCTTGCAGCTGCCGGTGTTGGGATTGGGCGGCGAGAACATGCCGTAGCTGGCCGTGCTGAACTCGTCCTGGCTGCTGGGCACGGGGTGCTCGATCCAGTAGCGGAACAGCCTGGCGTTGGGGTCCTCGTCGCTCTCGAAGACGAGCCCGCCGCCATGCAGCATGTTCAGCAGCAGCGGCTTGGCCAGCAGCCGGCTGTGGGTGGGGTCGCCCGGGATGGTGACGCCCTGGGCCGAATAGTAGTTGCGGTACATGTCGGTCGCGCGAATGACGTCGGGCGTGTTGGCCGGGTCGAGCAGGTCGATCACCACGGCGCTGCGCACCACGCGCAAGGCGCCGCCCGTGCCGGTGACGTCGTCGTGGCAACCGCTGCCCGCGCAGGTGTTGATCGAGATCTGGCCATTCTGGTCGATGGGCAGCTCGGCCAGCAGCACGGGGTACACGCAGCGCTGGAAATAGGCGAACGACAGCTTGCGGCCGTCGGCCCCGGGCGGGTTGACGATGTCGGGCGGGTTGTCGAGCGGGTTGCTGCCGCCGCCGCAGCCGGCCAGCGCGGCGCACAGCAGGGCGGCAGCCGCGCGCCAGGGAAGCGGGGCAGGTCGTTTCATCGGGTCGGGCAGCCGCTGGCGATCCAGTCGGCGATGGTGGTGTAGTCGGCGGACGCCGCCGGGAGCACGGCGCGTGCCTGGCCCGTGGCGCCCGCGGGGTGCGGGATCGTCGAGGGCCGCGACAGCAGGTAGTTGGACGGCGGCGAGCAGGTGTCGGAGATCATGGTCAGGGTGACGCCATAGTCGCCCTCCGCGTCGCCTGTGAGCACGAAGCGGTTGTGCGCGAAGCCGTCGGTGCCGCCGGGCGAACTGCCCCCTGCCTGGTGGCAGCTGGCACAGCGCGCCGTGAGGATGGGCTGCACGCGCGCGGCGAAGGTGGCCTCGCTCAGCCCGTTGACCACCCGCACGTTGGGCCCGTTGAACGGGTTGTTGTAGTACTGGCCGCCGAGGTCGATCCACTCCGCCACGAGCCGCTTCTCGGCGGCGTTGAGCAGGCTGCTGTGGTCGGGCGCGGGGGCCGGTGGCGTGGGATGGGCCGTGCGCGCGGCCTCACCCGCCTGCAGCGTCTGGCCCGACAGGATCTCCACGAGCCGGCTCTGCCGCGCCAGGCCGAGTGCACTGCCTTCGCTGGCCATGGTCTGCACCAGGGCGGGCTCACGCTGCAGCACCGGCACACCGCGCTCGATCACCGTGACCGGCCGGCCGTTGGCATCCAGCAGCGGACGGCCCAGCATGAGGCTCTCGTAGGACACGACACGGCCGGTGCCCGAGACGGTGGCGGACAGGTCGAGCGTGGCGGACGAGGCGTTGTGGCATGTGGTGCAGGTGTTCGCGCCGCGCGGCCGGGTCCACAGCGGCTGGATGTGCTCGCGGTAATTGATGATGCCGTCGGCCGGCACCGGCGTGGCCAGGTCATCGGCCGGGTTCGCGTTGCCGTCATAGCGGATCGCGACCGCGCTGCGCGCCACCACGCCGGGCTGCGCCGTGTCGGCCCAGTCGTCGGTGAAAAGCATGTCGCGTACCAGCTTCAGCGCATTCGCGTCCAGCCGGGTGCGCGTGGAGGCCATGGTCTCGCCCGACTGGTGCTGGCCCGCCAGCGCGGCGCGCAGGGCGCTGGGCATGGTGTCGGCCACCAGGCCGGAGTTGAGCGCACCGCCCCGGCGCGGGCTGTGGCAGCCGTCGCAGGTGCGGCGTTCACCCGGGCGCACCTGGATCCAGTTGGTGTGGGTCTGGAAGGCCCGGCCCTGGGCATCCACCACCGACAGCAGCACGGGCGTGTCGGCCGGCACATGCAGCTTGAAGGAGCCGTCCGGCTCGATGGGCGCGTAGCCCAGGATCTGCTGCGGCTCGAAGTCGGTCTCGCCGATGGCCTCGCGCAGGCCCATCATGTTCGACGGCGGCGGCACGCCGCGCACCGCCCGCACGAAGCGCGCCGGGCCGCAGCGGTAGGCCGGGTCGGCCGGGTTCTTCAGGCGCAGGATGTCGGCCACCTGGGCGCGCGTGTCCAGCCGGTCGCTCGGCGCCGTCTTGGGAATGGATTCGCTGCAACCCTCGGGCCGGTCGGCGGCGACGAGCACCGCGTCACCCATGCGGCCCAGGCCGTCGGTGTCGTAGACGCTGCGCACCTCCAGCAGGCCCAGGCCCTGGCGGGCCAGGTCGGCGTCCACCGAGGTGGGGTCCACCACGTTCGGGATGGGGCGCGCCATCAGCGCCACCGGGTCGGTGTACATGAAACCCTCGGGCGGCGCGGCCACGTTCAGCCAGGTCTGCTTGGCCGGGTCGAACATGTAGATCGCGTACGGCGGCGGCACGTTGTCCTGCAGCTCGTCACCCTCGACCTCGCCTTCCGAGCGGTTCTCGTCGGACAGGCGGGCGATCTCGTCCTCGGTGAGCGTGGCACAGGACACGATGTCCGCGCCGCGGCGCACTTCGCAGGGGCGGTAGGCCACCAGCAGGCGGTCGGTGCCGTCCCACAGCGGGTACGGGGTGGTGACGCGGCCGAAGCGGGACAGGCCGCGCTCGGTGTTGAGCGGCTCGGCGGTGGCATGCACCTGGCCGCCCTCCTGCGGCACGTCGGCATTGGCCGGCGTGTTCTGCTCGGAGTAGTTGGCCACGTCCACGAACATCAGCGCACCGCCCTCGTTCGTGCGCTGCAGCGGCATCACGGACGACGCCACGAAGCCGGCGTACTGGCCCTGCGGGTCCATGTCGCGCGGGTGCAGGAAGCTGTTGCCCTCGCTATGCGCGCCGTACAGCACGAACAGGTCGGTGCCATCGGGCTTCACGCGGAAGATCTTGAAGTGGTTGCGCCCGCCCACGTGGTCCCAGCGCGAGAACATGATGTCGCCGTTGGGCCGCACCACCGGGTTGCGGTCGTGGCTCTGGTTGAACGTGATCTGCTGGACGTTCTCACCCTGCAGGTTCATGGTGTGCAGGTTGAACACGCGCTCGCGCTCGTACTCGTCCAGCGCGAAGTAGCTGCGGCCGAGCGCCTGGTTGAGCTTGCTCTTGGCCTGGCGGTTGGACGAGAACACGAAGCCGCGGCCGCCCGGCAGGTAAGCCGGGTCCACGTCGTCGTCCTCGGTGGACGCCGTGAGGCGGCGCAGCTTGCCCTTGTCGAGCGAGGTGCCGCGCACGTCGTACTCCCAGATGTTCCAGCGGCCGGTGCAGGCGCGCTGCCCGTCCACCTGCGAGGTGTTGCTGGCCGGGCAGCGCAGCGCGAAGATGATGCGCCCGCCGTCGTACGAGACCTCCGGGTCGGAGGCATCGCCCTGCCCCTGCGTGATGGCGGCGGTGACGTTGTACTCGGTGGCGCTGGGCGAGGACAGGGCCTTGACGATGAGGTCGCCGCCCGGCGCGCTGGGTGCGCCGTTGGTGGGGTTCAGCGCGATGGTGTTCACGCGCTTGACGAACGCGATGGGCACGGCCCCCTCGCTGCTCAGCTCGTCTTCCTGGCTGGACGAGCCGGAGCCCGAGCAGGCGGCCAGCGTGGCGAGCGCCGCGCCGCCCAGGAGGGCGGGCAGGGCCCGCGCGGCACGGGCGATCAGGTGCAGGAGTGCCATGGGGGAGTCCTTTCGCTTCTGGGGGCGTTCGGTCGGAGACGGAGGAAGGCTCACTGGGGCAGCAGGCCGGCGGAGTGGTGCAGGCCGCCGGCGGCGTCCACGATCACCGCATCCACGCCGGGCAGCCCGTTGACGAGGGCGAGCCCCCGCTCCCGTCCCAGCACGAACACGGTCTTGGACAGCGCCTCGGCGGTGAGGCCGTCGTCGGCCACGATGGTGACGCTGCGGACACCGCCCGGTGAACGGCCGGTGCGCGGGTCCAGCAGGTGGTGGTGGCGCACGCCGGCGCGCTCGAAGTAGCGCTCGTAGTCGCCCGAGGTGGACACGGCCGCGTCCTGCAGCGGCAGCACCGCGACCGATGCGCCCGCGCGGCGCGGGTCGCGCACCGCCACCATCCACGGCCGCCCGCGCCGGTCGCCCAGCACATGGCTGTCGCCGCCGGCGCTGACGATGGCATGCCCGATGCCGCGCTGGCGCAGCAACGCGATGCAGCGGTCCACCGCATGGCCCTTGGCGAAGCCGCCGAGGTCGATGCGCATGCCGGGCAGGCCGAAGCGCAGCGTGCCGGCCCGGCGGTCCAGCCACAGGTGCTGCCAGCCGATGGCCGCACGGGCCTGGGCCAGCGTGGTCTCGTCGGGTGCCACCCCGGCGCGGTAGTCGTAGTGCTGGCCCGCGCTGGCATAGCTGATGTCGAACGCGCCGTCGGACCAGCGCGAGAAGTCGATCGCCCGGGCCACCAGCTCGGCCATCTCGGCCGACAGCGGCACGGGCCGGTCGCCGGCCTCGCGGTTGATGCGGGACAGCTCGGAGTCGGCGCGGTGGGGGCTCATGGTGCGGTCGATGCGGTGCATCTCCGCCATCACGGCGTCCATGGCGGCGCCGGCGCGCCGTGCGTCGTCCGCCCACAGCTCCACGGAGACCGCCGTGCCCATGATGGCCTCTTCCCGCCGGTGCCACGCGCCGGAGGCGGCGCTGCGCTGGCCGGCCAGGCCGGGAACGGCGCGGGCAGACAGACGGGAACGCAGGGCGGACAGGGCGGACAGCATGGGCGGGGGTACGGCGGACAGCCCCGCCGGCAAAGCCCGCGATGGCGCGGTGGAAATGTAACGGCGACAACCCCGCGCCGCATCGGGGCGATCGTGAGCGGTGTCCGTCGATGTGTATGCATTCGAAACACCGGCCGCAGGCGGGCACGCCAACCGTCCGCCAACAATGTCACGGCCCGAAGGCCAGCTCGCGGTCGGCGTGAGGCTTTCGCACGCGGTCGGTGCACGCCGGGACTCCACCGTTCGTTACCGCTTGCACCGACCCGGAACGCCGCCTGCACAACTGCGGCCGCGCTCGCCGCTTGTTCTTCGCTTCAGGCAGGCAACGGACTTGCTTGAATGGGCCACCGGCCGGCGTGCGGTATCTTTGTCCTGACGGTGCCCGCGCCGGTGACCGATGTCGACGGAGGTTCGCATGTCCACATCCGCCCAACGCCTGCCCGCCCTCGGGGGTGTCCTGCCGATCGCGCGCCTGCGCCACCTCTTCCGCCCGGAGGACGTGGAAAAGCGGCTGCAGAAGCTGCCGCCGCGCGAGCACGAATCGCTGCGCGCCACGTACGAGCGCATGCTCGAACGTGGCCCCGAGCGCTTCCAGGTCAAGCCGGGCGGCCTGCCCGCCATGGACCACCTCTACGACGAGCTGCCTAACTTCCACGAGGTGCTGGACGACCTCAGGCGCCAGCTGGCGCTGTGCCAGGACAGCCAGGACGCGCTGGAGCTCACGCCCATGCTGCTGCTGGGCCCGCCCGGCGTGGGCAAGACGCACTTCGCGCGCGAGGTGGCGCGCCTGCTGGGCACCGGCATGGGCTTCGTGTCGATGAGCTCGCTGACGGCGGGCTGGGTGCTGTCTGGCGCGTCCAGCCAGTGGAAGGGCGCCCGCCCGGGCAAGGTGTTCGAGACGCTCATCGACGGGCCCTACGCCAACCCCGTGATGGTGGTCGACGAGATCGACAAGGCGCGCGGCGAGCACGCCTACGACCCGCTCGGCTCGTTGTACAGCCTGCTCGAGCACGACACCGCCGGCGCCTTCACCGACGAGTTCGCCGAGGTGCCCATCGACGCCAGCCAGGTCATCTGGGTGGCCACCGCCAACGACGAGCGCAGCATTCCCGACCCCATCCTCAACCGCTGCAACGTCTTCGAGATCGACATGCCCGACGCGGACGCGGCGCGCGCCATCGCCGTGCGCCTGTACCAGGGCATCCGCGGCGAGCACGACTGGGGACGCCATTTCGATCCCGCGCCCGAAGAGGACACGCTCGCCCGGCTGGCCGAGATGCCCCCGCGCGAGATGCGCCGCGCCTGGATGACCGGCTTCGGCAATGCCCGCCTCGCCGCCCGCGACAAGGTCACCCCCGATGACCTGCCCGCCCCCACCGGCAAGAAAGCCGGCATCGGCTTCATGCACTGAGCCAGGCGAGCGCAGCCAAGCCGCCCGTCAAGCGGCGTGCGCGGATCCGGCTTGGCCGGTCCGCTGCGCGAGCCCCCTCGGGGGGCCGAGGCCGGACGTGGAGAGTCGAGTGGACTCTTCACGCCTGCCGAGGGGCCGGGCCACTGCCCCGGCGCGGTCTGCAAGACGCCCCCGGCAGGGGGCGTGGGGGCTAACATCCCTCGATGCCTGCCACCCTGGACGGCCGCCTGGTCGTTGCCCTGTCCTCTCGCGCGCTGTTCGACTTCGAGGAGGAGAACCGCCTGTTCGAGGCGGGCGACGACCGCGCCTACATGCAGCTGCAGCTGCAGCGCCTGGAGCTGCCCGCTCAACCCGGCGTGGCGTTCTCGCTCGCGCGCAAGCTGCTGGCCTTCAACACCCGGCCCGATGCGCCGCGCGTGGAGGTGGTCATCCTCTCGCGCAACGACCCGGCCTCGGGGCTGCGCGTGTTCCGCTCGGCCAAGCACTACGGCCTGGCCATCGAGCGCGGCGCGTTCACCCGCGGCGCCTCGCCGTGGCGTTACCTCAGGCCGCTGGGCGCCACGCTGTTCCTCTCGGCCCACCTGCCGGACGTGCGCCAGGCGCTCGATGCCGGCGTGCCCGCCGCACAGGTGTACCCGCATTCGGCCCGCGCCTCCGAGGCCCATCCGGACGAGCTGCGCATCGCCTTCGACGGCGACGCGGTGCTGTTCTCGGACGAAGCCGAGCGCATCTTCCAGGACCAGGGGCTCGACGCCTTCCAGCGCCACGAGGTGAGCCGCGCCGCCACCCCGCTGCCGCCCGGGCCGTTCAAGCCGCTGCTGGAGGCCCTGCACCGCCTGCAGCGCAGCGACGACAACGGCGACGGCGTGCGCATCCGCACGGCGCTGGTCACCGCCCGCAGCGCGCCGGCGCACGAGCGCGCCATCCGCACCCTGATGGACTGGCAGATCGAGGTGGACGAGGCCATCTTCCTCGGCGGCCTGCCCAAGGGCCCGTTCCTGCGCGAGTTCGAGCCCGACTTCTTCTTCGACGACCAGACCGGCCACATCGACAACGCCGCCCCGCATGTGCCGGCCGGCTGGGTGGCCGCCGGCGTGCGCAACCCCCCTTCACCATGAGCGACACCCTGCCCCGTCACCCGCCCGGTCTGCGGGTGATCTTCTTCACCGAGATGTGGGAGCGCTTCAGCTACTACGGCATGCGCGCCCTGCTGGTGCTGTACCTGGTCAATGCGCTGGGCATGCCGCGCGCGGACGCGCTGGCACTGTACGGGCTGTACACCGGGCTGGTGTACGTGACGCCGCTCATCGGCGGCGCGCTGGCCGACCGCTGGCTCGGCGCGCGCCGCGCCGCGGTGGCCGGCGCCCTCATCATGATGCTGGGCCATTTCGCGATGGCCTTCGAGCCGCTGCTGCACCTGGCGCTGGGCCTGCTCATCGTGGGCAACGGCTTCTTCAAGCCCAACAGCACGTCGATGGTGGGCATGCTCTACGCGCCGGGCGACCCGCGGCGGGCCGGTGGCTACACCATCTTCTACATGGGCGTGAACCTGGGCGCCTTCCTCGCGCCGCTGGTGGCCGGCACCCTGGGCGAGCGCCTGGGCTGGCACTACGGCTTTGCCAGCGCGGGCGTGGGCATGGCCATCGGCTCGGTCGTGCTGTGGCGTGGCCAGCATCGGCTGGGTGACGCCGGCCTGCGGCCCGGCCAGCCGCCGCTGGGCGGCCTGGCCGACGCGCGGCTGATGGTCGCGCTGTGCGTGGCGGCGGTGGCGGGGGTGGGCACGGTGCTGGCCGTCTGGCCCTGGGTGCAGGCCGGCTGGCAGGCGCTGCCGGCCGCGGGGCAAGCCGTGCTGGGCCTGGCGGGGCTGGCCGCCGCAGTCGCGGCCGTCGCCCGGCCACCGGCCGGTGCCGCGCCACTCACCGCCGCGGAGCGCGGACGGCTCGTGGCCATCGGCATCGTCGCCTTCTTCGTCGTCTTCTTCTGGATGGGCTTCGAGCAGGCCGGCGGGTCGATGACCTTGTTCGCCGACACGCAGACCGACCGTCACGCGTTCGGCCAGGAGATCCCCGCCTCCTGGTTCCAGGCCATCAATCCGCTGGCCATCATCGTGCTCGCGCCGTTGTTCTCCGCTGGCTGGACGGCACTGGATCGCTCGCGCTTCGCGCTGTCCGACCCGGCCAAGCAAGGCTGGGGCATGGTGGTGCTGGGCCTGGGCTTCGTGGTGATGGTCATGGCCCAGCAGCGGGCCGAGGTGCAGGGCACGGTGGGGCCGCAGTGGCTGGCGATGGTGTACCTGCTGCACACCATGGGTGAGCTGATGCTGTCGCCCGTGGGCCTGTCGCTGGTGTCCGCCGCCGCGCCGGCGCGGCTGGCGGGCCTGCTGATGGGGCTGTGGATGGCCGCGATCGGCGTGGCCAACTACCTGGCCGGCGCGCTGGAGGGCCTGCTGGCCGGCAGCGGCATCCCGCTGTTCGCGTTCCTGCTCGGCTCGTCCCTCGGCGCGGGTGCGCTGCTGCTGCTGGCCAGCCCCTGGCTGGCGCGCCAGCTGCGCCGTGTCGACTGACACCCCTGCCCCGGAGACCACCATGGACCTCGCCCGCTGGCTCGGCATCGAGCACCCCGTCCTGCAGGCGCCGATGGCCGGCGTGCAGGGCCATGCGCTGGCCGCCGCCGTGTGCCGGGCCGGCGGCCTCGGTGCGCTGCCGGCCGCCATGCTCACGCCCGAGCAGCTGGCCGACGAGCTGCACGCGCTGCGCCAGGCCACCAGCGCGCCCTTCAACGTGAACTTCTTCTGCCACCGGCCGCCCGTGCCGGACGAGGCGGTGCTGGCGCGCTGGCGCGACGCGCTGGCCCCGGCCTACGCGCAGGCCGGCATCGACCCCGCCACGGTCCCCGCGGGCGCCGGCCGGCAGCCCTTCAGCCACGCGGTGGCGGACGTGGTGGAGCCGTTCCGGCCTGCGGTGGTGAGCTTCCATTTCGGCCTGCCCGAGCCGGCCCTGCTGGCGCGCGTGAAGGGCTGGGGGTCGAAGGTGCTGTCGTCCGCCACGACGGTGGACGAGGCGCGCTGGCTGGAGGCGCATGGCGCCGACGCGGTGATCGCCCAGGGCCTGGAGGCGGGCGGGCACCGCGGCATGTTCCTGGACCACGAGATCGCCACGCAGCTGGGCAGCCTGGCGCTCTGGCCGCAGGTGGTGCGGGCCGTGCGTGTGCCCGTCATCGCCGCAGGCGGCGTCGTGGACGCCGCCACGGTGCGCGCGGCCCGGGCGCTGGGCGTGCACGGCGTGCAGGCGGGCACGGCCTACCTGCTGTGCGACGAGGCGCTCACGTCCCCGCTGCACCGCGCCGCCCTGCAGGCCGGCGGCCCCACCGCGCTGACCAACGTGTTCACCGGGCGTCCGGCACGTGGCATCGTCAACCACGCGGTGCGGGCGTGGGGCCCCATGAGCCCGCTGGCGCCCGCCTTTCCGCTGGCCACCGGCGCCATGGCCCCGCTGCGCAGCTGGGCCGAGTCGCGCGGCGACAGCGGCTTCACGCCGCTGTGGGCCGGCCAGCACCACCGCGGGCTCTCCACGGGCGGTGCGGCCGGCATCACCGCCGCGCTCGCGGCGGGCTGGCGGGCCTGAGCCGCGCGAGGGCCGCCGGCTGGCGGCCCTGCGGCGGGCCCGTCAGGGCGTGGGCAGCCGGTCGCCGCTGGCGTTCACGTAGACCGTGTCGAAGGTCGCGGCGGCCCAGCCGCTGCGCAGGGCACCCGTCGCAGTGCAGTTCTCCACGATGTTGCGGATCTGCAGCGCCTTGAACGGCAGGCCGGGCGCCACCGTGTCCACCATGGCATAGGTGTAGGTCGCGTAGGGGTCGGCCCCGCGCTTGAAGCTGAACGTCTTGGCGGCCTGGTCCCAGCGCAGGAAGAGCCGGACCGACGTGTTCGCCGCCACGCTCGCGCCAAGCTGCTGGCGGAACAGCTGGGTGGTCGTCGAGCAGTCGGCCGACGTGCACTTGTCCACCCGGGCGACGATGTTGCTGTAGCCCTCGGGCGCCACGCTGGCCGCGCTGCGCTCGAACCGCACTTGGGCGATCACGTCGTTCAGCTGGCTGCCCGCCGTCTTGCCGCCGCTGTTGAAGAAACTGCCGGCCAGGCGCGCCGTGGAGATGCCGATCTCGGTGTTCGCGGCACACGGCTCGCTGCCGATGCCCAGCACCGCCACGTTCGCGGCGATCTCCTTGATCTTCGCCGGATCGTAGAAGGCCAGGCCGTAGGACGCCGCGGTCAGCCCGGTGTTGTCGGTCTTCTTGGCCAGCACGCGCTGGCCGAGTTCCAGCTGGCCGGCGGCGTTGATGTAGCGCTTCTGCTCCACCGGGCCGTACGCCGGGCCCCACAGGTTGGGGTCGAGGTCCCCATCCACCGAGACGAAGCTGTCGTACTCGACCAGCGTTTCCAGGGCGGCATGGCTGGGCAGGGACAGGGTGGCGGCCAGTGCGGCCCAGGCCAGGGCGGTGCGGAAGTGCATGGGATTCCCTCAGGGTGTAACGAATTGGAACCAACCACTGTAGAGGCGCTGCCACCAGGCCGGGGAGCGGCATCCGCACGCCCGGGCGTGCAGAAGTCTCGCTCGCCTGGGGAACGTTCGGGCGGCGTCAGGCCGGCACCACGCCCGGCGCGAACTGCCGCAGCCCCTGCAGGTCCAGCACACGCAGGCCGCCGTACTCGATGGCGATGAGCCCGGCGGCCTGCAGGGTGCGCAGCGCCTGGTTCACACGCTGGCGCGACAGGCCCACCAGGTAGGCCAGCTCCTGCTGGGTGATGCGCAGCAGCTGGCCCACGCCCGGGTACAGCACGGGATGGAACAGCGACGCGAGGTTGCGGGCGACCCGCGTGTCGGGGTCGCCCAGCCGGTCCGTCTCGCGCGCGGCGATGAACTGGCCCAGGCGTTCGTTGAGCTGGTTCAGCACGAAGCGGTTGAAGGGGATGCTGCGCGCGAGCAGGTCGTGGAAGGTCTCGATGGGAAGGCCGGCCACGCGGCTGCGGCGCAGTGTCTCGATGTTGTAGCGGTACGGCTCGCGCTTGAGCAGCGTGCCTTCGCCGAACCAGGCGCCTGGCGGCACGCCGGTGAAGGTGATGGGCGCACCGGCCCCGGGCTCGTTGCTCATCTTCAGCAGGCCGTCGATGACGCCGAACCAGAAGGTGGCGGGCCGGCCGATGCGGCAGATGAGCTCCCCCGGCTCGGCGTGCGCCACCATGAGGCTGCCCGCCGCCCGCTCGCGGTCGGCCGGCTCCAGCAGGGCCAGCCAGGCGATGCCGGCCAGTTCGCCGCTGCTGAGCGAGCGGGCGCGGTCGCGCAGGGGACGGGATTCGAGCAGCATCGTGGCGGGCGGGGCGAACAGCGCGACGGACAAGGTGACCGGCCGCCGAATTGTCATCACAGATGGGCTTTGGCGTCAAAACCGGGCCGCGCCCGGGTCAAGGCGGCCGCCACCGGGCCGATAACGCGCCGTGGTTCCGTTCCGCCCGCCCCGTCTTGCCTGCGTGCGCCACCCGTCGTGGCCCCGTGCGGTCGCCCTCGCCCTCTGCCTCGCCCTCGGCGCCGCCCTGCCCATGGCGGCGCCGGCTGCTGTCGACGGCACCGCATCGACGGTGGTGCAGGCGCTGCGCGAGCACGGCTATGCCTCCCCCGCCGACGCGCTGCAGCGGCTGCGCAGCGCGGCCGCGCCGGCCGATGCCGAGGGCACCGCCTGGGACCGCGTGGGCTGGCGCGCGGCGTCGCTCATGGCCGACATGGCCTGGCGCGTGAACGACCCGGCCGTGCACGCCGGGGCGATGCAGCGCCTTCGCCATCTGGCCGACGACCCGGCGTGCGCCCCTTGCCGGGCCGCCTTGCTGCTGCGCCAGGTGCAGCAGGACGAATCGGTCGAGAACGCCCCCTGGGCCGACCTGCTCGCCCGCCTGTCCGCCCTGCCCGAGCCGGCGGATGCGGCCTTGCGGGTGGAATGGCGCCTGGCGCGCGCGATGGCGCACTCCATGCTGGGCGACTACGACAGCGCCATCGCCGACGCGGTGCACGCCACCGAGGTGGCCGCCTCGCACCACCTGCCCGCCGACCGCGTGGAGGCGCTCAGTGCGCTGGCCGTGGTCAGCGCGAACCGCCGCGACCTGCCGCGCGCCGTGGGCTATGTGCGCGAGGGCATCGCGCTGGCCCGCGAGATCGGCTTCGAGCACGCGCTGGTGCGTCTGCTGGTGGACCTGAGCTACTCGCTCGCGGCCCAGAAGGAAAGCCGCGAGCGCCGCCAGGTGCTGGAGGAGGTGCTGCGCCTGGCCGAGCGCCGGCCGGGCCAGGAGCAGGTGCAGATGAACGCGCTGATCAACCTGGCGGCGCTGGGCAACGACACCGGGCAGTACGCACGCGCCGCCGAGTTCGCGCGCCGCGCCGAGCGCCTGGCCGACCGCGAGGTCGACCCCAACGGCCATGCGTTCGCCTTGGTCAACCGCGGCGTGGCCTGGGTGCACCTGGGCCGCCACGACGAAGGCCTGGCGCTGGTGCGCACGGCGGTGGAGATCGCCGAGCGCACCGGCAACCAGCGCGAGCTGGCCGACCTGGTGGAGCAGCAGGTGGCCGCGCTGGAGGCTGCCGGCCGCCCACAGGAGGCGCTGCAGGCGCTGCGCCGCTGGGTGAAGCTGGACCAGGCGCTCACCACCACCCAGCGCGAGCAGGCGGTGGCCAGGCTGCAGGAGCAGTTCGCTGCCCAGCAGCGCGCCCGCGAGATCGAGCACCTGAAATCCGACAAGGCGCGCCAGGACGCCGAGCTGCAGCTGCGCACATGGCGCGAGATCGCCTGGGCCCTGGCGGCGCTGGCGGTCGCCTGGCTGGCCTTCGCCACCTGGAAGCGGCTGTCGCGCTCGCGCCAGGACGTGGCGCGCCTGAGCGCGGAATCGTTGCACGACCCCCTGACCGGCGCCTGCAACCGCCGCTTCGGCGAGGGCCTGCTGCAGCGGCTGGAGCAGGACAACGCGGCCCTGCCCCCGGCGCGCCGACGCGCCGTGTCGCTGCTGCTGCTGGACGTGGACCACTTCAAGCGGGTCAACGACACGCACGGCCATGCCGCCGGCGACGCGGTGCTGGTGGAGATGACACGCCGCCTGGCCGAGGTGCTGCGCGACGGCGACGCCATCGTGCGTTGGGGTGGCGAGGAGTTCTTGCTCGTGCTGCCAGGCACCGACGCCACCGGCCTGCGCGCCGTGGCCGAGCGGGTGCTGGCCGCCCTGGGCAGCGCACCCATGGACCTGCCGGGCGGCACGCCGCTGCCCGTGCGCGCCTCGGCCGGGGGGGTGAGCTTTCGCGCCGGCCGCGGCCAGCCCTGGGCCGCCTGGCTGGCCCAGGCCGACGCCGCGCTGTACCTGGCCAAGGCCCAGGGGCGCAACCAGGTCGTCCTGGCGCTGGGTGAGGCGCCGCTGCCGGAGGCCGACCTGGCGCGGCTGCCCGCCTGTGCCGCCGCCGGCGGCGTGGACCTGCGCGCCGTGCCCGGCGTGCCTGACGCGTCAAATTGACGTATCGCTGACACGCGGCACCGCCGCGGGCTGGGGAAAGTCCGGGGGTGGCGGGTGGGCGAATTGTCGTCCAACCGACAACACAGCGTCAAACTTCGGCCTACGATGCACAGCACACCGGCAGGCATGCCCTCGTCGGTGCACCACAAGGAGACACCCGCCGTGCAGACCACCTTTGTGCGCCTCATGCTGGAGCACGCCGCCCGCCGCCCCCACGCGGCGGCGCTGCGCGAGAAGGAATACGGCATCTGGCAGACCACCACCTGGGGCGATCTGGCGCAGCTGGTGCGTCACCTGGCCTGCGGCTTCGCGGCCGCGGGCCTGAAGCGCGGCCAGCACATCGTGGTCATCGGCGACAACCGCCCGCGGCTGACCGCCACCATGCTCGCCGCCCAGGCGCTGGGGGCCGTGCCGGTGCCGCTCTACCAGGATGCGGCCGCCGCCGAGTTCGTCTTCCCGCTGAACAACGCCGAGGTGGCGTTCGCGGTGGTGGAGGACCAGGAGCAGGTGGACAAGCTGCTGGAGATCCGCGAGCAGTGCCCCGCCCTGTCGCGCATCTGGTACGACGACCCCCGCGGCCTGCGCAACTACCAGGAGCCCGGGCTGGCGTCCCTCGACGCGCT
This sequence comes from Ideonella sp., assembly GCF_041918995.1. Classification (GTDB taxonomy): domain Bacteria; phylum Pseudomonadota; class Gammaproteobacteria; order Burkholderiales; family Burkholderiaceae_C; genus Ideonella. Next base: position 81,044 of record NZ_JAYRUN010000009.1, read on the forward strand.
GCGCGAGGACGGCCGCGCGCATGACCACGCGCATCCGCGCCTGTTCGACGACGAGGTGGCCCACGGCCAGGCCGACGACGTGGCGGCCATGTTCTTCACCTCGGGCACCACAGGCAACCCGAAGGGCGTGGTGCACACGCACTTCTCGCTGCTGGACCGCGCCGCGGCGGGCAAGCACTTCGACCACCTGACGGAAGGCGAGGAGGTGCTGGCGTACCTGCCGCCCGCGTGGATCGGCCAGAACATCTTCAGCTTCGCGCAGTGGCTGGCCTGCGGCTACATCGTCAACTGCCCCGAATCGGCCGCCACGGTGGCCATCGACCTGAAGGAGATCGGCCCCACCTACTACTTCGCGCCGCCGCGCATCTTCGAGGGCATGCTCACCTCGGTGATGATCCGCATGGAGGACGCCGCTCGCCCGAAGCGCGCGCTGTTCCACCACTTCATGGCCCTGGCCAAGCGCGTGGGACCCGCGCTGATGGACGGCAAGCCGGTGGGCCTGCTCGACCGGCTGCGCTACGCCATCGGCAACCTGGCCGTCTACGGGCCGCTGCGCAACACGCTGGGGCTGTCACGGGTGCGCGTGGCCTACACCGCGGGCGAGGCCATCGGCCCCGACCTGTTCAGCTTCTACCGCTCCATCGGCGTGAACCTGAAGCAGCTGTACGGCTCCACCGAGACGGCCGTATTCGTGTGCCTGCAGCCCGACCACGAGGCCAAGGCCGACACCGTGGGCGTGCCGGTGGACGGCGTGCAGATCAGGCTGTCCGACTCGGGCGAGCTGCTGGTCAAGTCGCCCGGCCTGCTCAAGGAGTACTACAAGAACCCGCAGGCCACCGCCGAGGTGCTCACCGCCGACGGCTGGTACCACACGGGCGACGCCGGCTTCCTGGACGCCGGTGGCCACCTGAAGATCATCGACCGCGCCAAGGACGTGGGGCGGCTGATGGGCGGCGCCAACGACGGCGCGATGTTCGCGCCCAAGTACGTGGAGAACAAGCTCAAGTTCTTCCCGCACATCAAGGAGGCGGTGGCCTTCGGTGACAAGCGCGACCGCGTCTGCGCCTTCATCAACATCGACTTCGAGGCCGTGGGCAACTGGGCCGAGAAGCGCTGTCTGCCCTACGCCGGCTACACCGACCTGGCGGGCAAGCCGGAGGTGTACGCGCTCATCCGCGACTGCGTGGAGCAGGTGAATGCCGACCTGGCCCGCGATGAGCTGCTGGCGGGCAGCCAGATCCACCGCTTCCTCGTGCTGCACAAGGAGCTGGACGCCGACGACGGCGAGATGACGCGCACCCGCAAGGTCAAGCGCGGCTACATCGCCGACAAGTACGGCGTGCTGGTCGAGGCCATGTACGCCGGCCGGCCCGAGCAGTTCATCGAGACGGCGGTGAAGTTCGAGGACGGGCGCAGCGGCAGCGTGAGCGCCACGCTGAAGATCCAGGACGTGAAGACCTTCGACGCCGTGCGGAGGGCCGCATGAGCGTCGACACCATGACCCGCGCGGACACGCGCATGGCCGCGGCAGGGGCCGACGGCACCTTGGAAGGAGGGGCCATGACGCCCCAGGGCAAGCAGCGCCGCGTCGGCGACGTGATCCTCGACGTGCAGAACATCAGCCTGCGGTTCGGCGGCGTCAAGGCGCTCACCGACATCAGCTTCAACGTGCGCGAGCACGAGGTGCGGGCCATCATCGGCCCCAACGGCGCCGGCAAGAGCTCGATGCTCAACTGCATCAACGGCGTCTACACGCCGCAGGAGGGCAAGATCACCTTCCGCGGCCAGACCTTCAGCCACATGAACTCGCGCCAGGTGGCCGAGATGGGTGTCGCGCGCACCTTCCAGAACCTGGCGCTGTTCAAGGGCATGAGCGTGATTGACAACCTCATGACCGGCCGCAACCTCAAGATGAGGACGAACATCCTCCAGCAGGCGATCCGGTTGGGCGCCGCCGAACGCGAGGAGGTGGCGCACCGTGCCTTCGTCGAGCGCATCATCGATTTCCTCGAGATCCAGGCCTGGCGCAAGACGCCCGTGGGCCGCCTGCCCTACGGCCTGCAGAAGCGCGTGGACCTGGGCCGCGCGCTGGCCATGGAGCCGCAGGTGCTGCTGCTGGACGAGCCGATGGCCGGCATGAACGTGGAAGAGAAGCAGGACATGTGCCGCTTCATCCTCGACGTGAACGACGAGTTCGGCACCACCATCGTGCTGATCGAGCACGACATGGGCGTGGTGATGGACATCTCCGACCGCGTGGTGGTGCTCGACTACGGCAAGAAGATCGGTGACGGCACGCCCGAGGAGGTGCGCACCAACCCCGACGTGATCAGCGCCTACCTGGGCACCAGCCACTGAAGGACGCGACGGACCATGGGATTCTTTCTTGAAACGCTGTTCGGCGGCCTGATGGCGGGCATGCTGTACTCGCTCATCGCGCTCGGCTTCGTGCTCATCTTCAAGGCCTCGGGCGTCTTCAATTTCGCGCAGGGCGCGATGGTGCTGTTCGCCGCGCTGGCCATGGCGCGCTTTTCCGAGTGGTTCCCCAAGTGGCTGGGCTTCGACAACCCGGTGCTGGCGAACCTGCTGGCCTTCGCCGCGGCCATGGCGCTGATGGTGGCGGTGGCCTGGGCCATCGAGCGCTTCGTGCTCGGCAAGCTGGTCAACCAGGAGGGCATCACCCTGCTGATGGCCACGCTCGGCATCAGCTACTTCATGGACGGCTTCGGCCAGACGCTGTTCGGCTCGGACATCTACAAGATCGACATCGGCATGCCGAAGGACCCGATCTTCCTGTTCGAGGGCACCTTCGAAGGCGGCGTGCTGCTGAACAAGGAAGACCTGTACGCCGCGCTCATCGCCGCGGCGCTGGTGGCGGGGCTGTCGCTGTTCTTCCAGAAGACGGCCACGGGCCGCGCGCTGCGCGCCGTGGCGGACGACCACCAGGCCGCGCAGTCCATCGGCATCCCGCTGTCGCGCATCTGGGTGATCGTGTGGTCGGTGGCCGGCTTCGCCGCGCTGGTGGCCGGCGTCATCTGGGGCAGCAAGCTGGGCGTGCAGTTCTCGCTGCAGCAGGTGGCGCTGAAGGCGCTGCCGGTGGTCATCCTGGGCGGCCTGACCTCGGTGCCCGGCGCCATCATCGGCGGCCTGATCATCGGCGTGGGCGAGAAGCTCAGCGAGGTCTACATCGGCCCCAGCCTGGGCGGCGGCATCGAGATCTGGTTCGCCTACGTGCTGGCGCTGGTGTTCCTGCTGTTCCGGCCGCAGGGGCTGTTCGGCGAAAAGATCATCGACCGCGTCTGAGCGCGCACGGCGGAACAGGAGAAAGACATGCTCTACCGTGAGAACGGCCAGTTCAAGACCAGCTACCACGCCGACCAGCAGATCTTCCCGGTCGTGCAGGACAAGGTGGTGATCCTGGCACTCATCGCGCTGGCCTTCGTGGCCGTGCCCTTCCTGGCCAGCGAGTACATGCTGCGGGCCATCTTCGTGCCCTTCCTCATCCTCGCCATGGCGGCGCTGGGGCTGAACATCCTGGTGGGCTACTGCGGCCAGATCTCGCTGGGCACGGGCGCCTTCATGGCGATCGGCGCCTACGGGGCCTACAACTTCTTCGTGCGCATCGACGGCATGCCGCTGATCGCCGCGCTGCTGCTGGGCGGCCTGTGCGCCACGGTGGTGGGCGTGCTGTTCGGCGTGCCCTCGCTGCGCATCCGCGGGCTGTACCTGGCGGTGGCCACGCTGGCCGCCCAGTTCTTCACCGACTGGGCCTTCCTGCGCATCCGCTGGTTCACCAACGACTCGGCGTCGGGCTCGGTGAGCGTGGCGGGCCTGAACGTGTTCGGCATGCCCATCGAGACGCCGGTGCAGAAGTACCTGTTCTGCCTGGCCTTCGTCACCGTGTTCGCCCTCATGGCCAAGAACCTGGTGCGCGGCCACATCGGCCGCGAGTGGATGGCCATGCGCGACATGGACGTGGCCGCGGCCGTGATCGGCATCCGCCCCGTCTATGCCAAGCTCAGTGCCTTCGCGGTGAGCTCCTTCATCGTGGGCGTGGCCGGCGGGCTGTGGGGCTTCGTGCACCTGGGCTCGTGGGAGCCGGCGGCCTTCTCGGTGGACCGCTCGTTCCAGCTGCTGTTCATGGTGATCATCGGCGGCCTGGGCTCCATCGCCGGCAGCTTCTTCGGCGCCGCCTTCATCGTGCTGCTGCCGATCTTCCTGGACGCGCTGCCCGCCGCGCTGGGCATTCCCATCGACACCGCCCTGGCCTCGCACCTGACCTACATGATCTTCGGCGCGCTGATCGTGTTCTTCCTGGTGGTGGAGCCGCACGGCATCGCGCGGCTGTGGTCCACCGCCCGCGAGAAGCTGCGCCTGTGGCCCTTCCCCCACTGACGCCCGCCCCGCACCCCTTTCCCACACCGCAGGGCGAAGCACCCTGCTTCTCGAGTCCCCACCCCTGGAGGTAGACATGACGACGAAGTTGAAGACCCTGACCGCCGCCGCCCTCGTGGCCGTCTCGGGCCTCGCGGCGCTGGCCACCGCACCCGCGGCCCACGCCCAGGCCAAGGAGCAGTTCTTCCCCCTGCTGGTCTACCGCACCGGCCCCTACGCGCCCAACGGCACGCCGTGGGCCAACGGCAAGCAGGACTACATCAAGATGATCAACGCCCGCGACGGCGGCGTGAACGGCGTCAAGCTCACCTTCGAGGAGTGCGAGACGGGCTACGCCACCGACAAGGGCGTGGAGTGCTACGAGCGCCTGAAGGGCAAGAACGCCACCGTGTTCGACCCCCAGGCCACCGGCATCACGTTCGCGCTGACCGACAAGGTGCCCAATGACAAGGTGCCCCTGATCACGCTGGGCTACGGCCTGTCGGCCAGCGCCGACGGCGGCGTGTTCAAGTGGAACTTCCCGCTGATGGGCAGCTACTGGACGGCCGCCGACATCCTCATCCAGCACCTCGGCAAGAAGGAGGGCGGGATGGACAAGCTCAAGGGCAAGAAGATCGCGCTGGTCTACCACGACAGCCCCTTCGGCAAGGAGCCCATGCCGCTGCTGGACGAGCGCCAGCGCATGCACGGCTTCGAGCTGGTGAAGATCCCCGTCACGGCGCCCGGCGTCGAGCAGAAGTCCGCCTGGCTGCAGGTGCGCCAGCAGCGCCCCGACTACGTGCTGCTGTGGGGCTGGGGCGTGATGAACTCCACCGCGCTGAAGGAAGCCCAGGCCACCGGCTATCCGCGCGAGAAGATGTACGGCGTGTGGTGGGCCGGTGCCGAGCCGGACGTCAAGGACGTCGGCGCCGGCGCCAAGGGCTACAACGCGCTGGCGCTGAACACCTCGGGCCAGCAGCCCAAGGTGATCCAGGACATCCTGAAGTTCGTGCACGACAAGGGCCAGGGCACCGGGCCGAAGGACGAGGTGGGCTCCGTGCTCTACACCCGCGGCGTGATCATCCAGGCCATGGCCATCGAGGCCGTGCGCCGCGCCCAGGAGCGCTTCGGCAAGGGCAAGGTCATGACCGGCGAGCAGGTGCGCTGGGGCCTGGAGAACCTGTCGCTCGACGCCAAGGCACTGGACAAGCTGGGCCTGACCGGCGTGATCCGCCCGGTGAGCACCTCGTGCCAGGACCACATGGGCTCCACCTGGGCCCGCGTGCACACCTGGGACGGCGCCAAGTGGGACTTCTCGTCGGATTGGTACCAGGCCGACGAGCAGATCATCAAGCCGATGGTCAAGGCCGCCGCGGACAAGTACGCCGGCGACAAGAAGCTGACGCGCCGCGCGCCGGCGGACTGCCAGAGCTGAGGCGCCAATGCGCCTCAGCTCTGGCCTTGCCAGGGCCTTGGCGCACCCTCCCCTTCCCCTCCCGCCAGGCGGGAGGGGCCTGAGACACCCCAGACCCCGCCAGGCGGGGTGGCCCCTTGGCGGGGCCTTCTTCGAAGCACTGCGCGCAGTGCTTCGAAGAGAAAGGCCAACGATGAGCAATGTGCTTTTGAACGTCAACGGCATCGAGGTGATCTACAACCATGTGATCCTCGTGCTCAAGGGCGTGTCGCTGCAGGTGCCCGAGGGCAGCGTGGTGGCGCTGCTGGGTGGCAATGGCGCGGGCAAGACCACCACGCTGCGGGCGGTGAGCAACCTGCTGGCCGGCGAGCGGGGTGACGTCACCAAGGGCTCGATCGACCTGCGCGGCGAGCGCATCGAGCGCCTGACCCCCGCCGAGATGGTGGAGCGCGGGGTCATCCAGGTGATGGAGGGGCGGCACTGCTTCGCCCACCTCACCATCGAGGAGAACCTCATGACCGGCGCCTACACGCGCCGCGACGGCAAGGCGGCCGTGGCCGAGACGCTGGAGAAGGTCTACACCTACTTCCCGCGCCTGAAGACACGCCGCACCAGCCAGGCCGCGTACACCTCGGGCGGCGAGCAGCAGATGTGCGCCATCGGGCGCGCGCTGATGGCCAACCCGAAGATGGTGCTGCTGGACGAACCCAGCATGGGCCTGGCGCCGCAGATCGTGGAAGAGGTGTTCGAGATCGTGAAGGACCTGAACACCCGCGAGAAGGTCACCTTCCTGCTCGCCGAGCAGAACACCCACATCGCGCTGAAGTACGCCGACTATGGCTACATCCTGGAGAACGGCCGCATCGTGATGGACGGCGAGGCCAAGGCCCTGCGCGAGAACGAGGACGTGAAGGAGTTCTACCTCGGCATGGGCGGCGGCGACCGCAAGAGCTTCAAGGACGTGAAGAGCTACAAGCGCCGGAAGCGTTGGCTTGCGTGATGGGACCACCCCCGAAGCGCCTTCGGCGCGCCCCCTCGAGGGGGCGCCACTGGCGGCCCGGCATAGCCGGTTCCGCGGTGGCCGCTTGACGGCGTGGCGGCTGTGCCGCGCGCGATTGATACCGTCGCAGAGGTCTGCCTGTGAACGAAGAAGAGTTTGGTTTTGCCGCACCGCCCTTCAAGCCGGCGGAGGCGCTGCTTGGCCTGCAGCGCAGCCTGCGTGACACCCGGGTGCTGGCCGAGCGCGGCGACGGCTTCGAGTGGAAGGGGCTGCGCGTGGTGGAGCTGGCGCTGACGGACACCGCGATCGAGGCGCGGCTGGCGAAGCGGCCGTCGCGCCAGGTGCCCGAATGGGACCGCCACACGCTGGACAGCAGCGCCGCCGTGCGCCGGTTCACCGACGAGCTGAAGAAGCGCCTGGCGCGCTGGAGCGAGGACGAGTGATGAGTTTCTACGATGCCCTGGAGACGCGCCCGGCGGCCGAGCGCGAAGCCGCGCTGATGGCGGCCCTGCCCGGCGTGGTGAGCCACGCCCGTGCCCGGGCCGGCGCCTACGCCGAGCTGCTGCGCGAGGTGGACGCCGCCGCCGTGGCCAGCCGCGAGGCCCTGTCCCGCCTGCCCGTGGTGCGCAAGAGCGAGCTGCTCGCCCGCCAGCAGGCGGCCCGCGCCGCGGCCGGCAGCGCGCCGGTGCACGACCCCTTCGGCGGCTTTGCCGCCATCGGCTGGGCCGGCCTGCCGCACGCCACCGGCGCGCGGCGCGTGTTCCAGTCACCCGGGCCCATCTACGAGCCCGAAGGTGCGGCCGCCGACTACTGGCGCATGGCGCGCGCCATCCATGCCGCGGGCTTCCGTGCCGGCGACCTGGTGCACTGCAGTTTCAGCTACCACCTCACCCCCGCCGGCTCGATGATGGAGACCGGCGCCCACGCGGTGGGCTGCACCGTGTTCCCGGGCGGCATCGGCAACACCGAGCTGCAGCTGCAGGCGGTGGCCGAGTTGAAGCCGCACGGCTACATCGGCACGCCCAGCTTCCTGCGCATCCTGGTGGAAAAGGCCGAGGAGACCGGCCAGCGCCTGTCCTTCACCAAGGCCATGGTCAGCGGCGAGGCGCTGCCGCCGTCGCTGCGCCAGTGGTTCGCCGAGCGCGGCATCGCCGCCTTCCAGTGCTACGCCACGGCCGACCTGGGGCTGATCGCCTACGAGACGCCGGCCCGCGAAGGCCTGGTGGTGGACGAAGGCGTGATCGTGGAGATCGTGCGCCCCGGCACCGGCGACCCGGTGCCCGAGGGCGAGGTGGGCGAGGTCGTGGTCACCACGCTGAACCCGGATTACCCGCTGGTGCGCTTCGGCACCGGCGACCTCTCGGCCATCCTGCCCGGCCCCTGCCCCACCGGCCGCACCCAGCAGCGCATCCGCGGCTGGCTCGGCCGCGCCGACCAGACCGCCAAGGTACGCGGCATGTTCGTGCACCCCGGCCAGGTGGCCGAGGTGCTGCGCCGCCACCCCGAGGCGCGCCGCGGCCGCCTGGTGGTGGAAGGCGAGATGGCCAACGACCGCATGACGCTGAAGGTGGAGGCCGATGGCGCGCCCGCCGGCCTGGCCGAGCGCATCGCCGACACCATCCGCGACGTCACCAAGCTGCGCGGCGCCGTGGAGCTGCTGCCACCCGGCAGCCTGCCCAACGACGGCAAGGTCATCGAGGACGCGCGAAAATACGACTAGTCGCAGCCGCTCGCACGCGGGCTGCATGGTCCAGGGCGTGCGCGGATCCGGCTCTGCCGGTCCGCTGCGCGAGCCCCCCCGGGGGGCAGCGAGCGCCAGCGAGCGTGGGGGCCCCATGAAGATCGATTTCGTTTCGGACATCGCCTGCCCCTGGTGCGCCGTGGGCCTGAACGGGCTGGAGCGGGCGCTCGAGCGCCTGGGGCCCGAGATCACCGTGCAGCTGCAGGTGCACCCTTTCGAGCTCAACCCGCAGATGGCGCCCGAGGGCGAGGACGCGGCCGAGCACCTGCAGCGCAAGTACCGCCTGAGTGCCGAGCAGCTCGAGCGCAACCGTGCCCTGCTGCGCGAGCGCGGCGCCGCGGTGGGCTTCACCTTCGGTGACCGCCTGCGCGTGTGGAACACCTTCGATGCCCACCGCCTGCTGCACTGGGCCGGCCTGCAGGGCGAGGCCCCGCAGCGCGCGCTCAAGCACGCCCTGCTGCGTGCCTACCACGGCCGCGGCGAGAACCCGGGTGACCCCGAGGTGCTGGCGCGCGCCGCCGAGGAGGCGGGCCTGGACCCGGCCGCCGCCCGCGAGGTGATCGCCAGCGGCGCCCATGCCGACGACGTCCGGGAGGCCGAGGCCCGCTGGCAGGCCGAAGGCATCCGGGCCGTGCCCTCCGTGATCGTGAACGACCGCTACCTCATCCAGGGCGGCCAGCCCCCCGAGGCCTACGAGCAGGCCCTGCGCGAGATCGCGGCCGAGTCGGCTACTTCTCGATGATCACGAAGTGCTTGCGCAGCCGCTCGAGCACCTCGAACGAGCCCTCGAAGCCGGGCGGCAGCACCACCGCCTGACCGGGGCCGAAGGTCTCGACGTGGCCGCTGGCGTCGTGCAGGCGGCACACGCCCTCCAGCACGATGAAGTACTCGTGCTCGCGCGGGCCGAAGGCGATGCGCCAGCGGCCCGGCTCGCATTCCCAGATGCCGGCGGCCAGGCCTTCTTCGGCGCTCTCGTGCAGCACCCAGGTGCGGCGCTCGGGGTCGCCCACCTCGCGGCGCTCCGGCCGCGGGTGGTCGATCACCGGGGCCGTGGCCGGCGCGGGGTCGAAGCGGATGACGCGGGGCGGGCGGGCGGGCTGGTCCATGGCGTGGCGCGAGGCAGGCGTGGCGTGAAGAACGGCATGCTAGCCCCTTCAGGGTGGCCCCTTACGTAGTTCCCGATGTGGCGCAGCCGGGCCGCTGGCTAGCATGGGCCACCTCAGCGCCTCCCCCTCGTGAAGCACGCCATGAAACGCCTTGCCCTTGCCCTCGCCGCCTTCGCCGTTGCCGGCTCTGCCCTGGCCGAGTACCCCGAGAAGCCCGTCACCATCGTCGTGCCTTTCGCGGCCGGCGGCCCCACCGACAAGGTCGCGCGCGACCTGGCCGAAGCCCTGCGCAAGCCGCTGGGCGGCACCCTCGTGATCGAGAACGTCGGCGGCGCCGGCGGCACGCTGGGCGCCACCAAGGTGGCCAAGGCCGCGCCGGACGGCTACACGCTGCTGCTGCACCACATCGGCATGGCCACCTCGCCCGCCCTGTACCGCACGCTGCAGTACAAGACGCTGGACGACTTCGAGTACCTGGGCCTCATCAACGAAGTGCCCATGACGCTCATCGGCAAGACCGCCCTGCCGGCCAACAACTATGCCGAGCTGGGCAAGTGGCTGGAAGCCAATCGCGGCAAGATCAACCTGGCCAACGCCGGCCTGGGCTCCGCCTCGCACCTGTGCGGCCTGCTGTTCCAGCAGAGCGTCAAGATCGACATGACCACCGTGCCCTACAAGGGCACCGCGCCGGCCATGACCGACCTGCTCGGCGGCCAGGTCGACCTGATGTGCGACCAGACGACCAACACCACCAGCCAGATCGAATCGGGCAAGGTGAAGGCCTTCGCCGTGACCACGTCCAAGCGCCTGACGACCCCGGCGCTGGCCAAGCTGCCCACGCTCGACGAATCCGGCCTGAAGGGCTTCAACGTGTCGATCTGGCACGGCCTGTACGCCCCCAAGGGCACGCCCAAGGCGGTGCTGGATAAGGTGAACGCGGCCCTCAAGACCGCCCTGAAGGACGCCGAGTTCATCAAGCGTGAAGACGCGCTGGGTGCCGTGATCGTCACCGACGGGCGCGTGAACCCGGCCGAGCACAAGAAGTTCGTGGACGCCGAGATCAACAAGTGGGGCCCGGTCATCAAGGCCGCCGGCCAGTACGCCGATTGATGGTTGGCCCCCACGCCGGGCTGTGGGCCCCCACGCTCGCTGGCGCGAGCTGCCCCCCGAGGGGGCTCGCGCAGCGGGCCGGCCAAGCCGGACCCGCGCACGCCCTGGATGGGACGGCCCGCTTCTGCGGGCCTTTGCTTTTCTAGGCGCGCTGTGAGAGGGTTTCCCAGCGCTCCAGCAGGGCCATGAGCTCGTCCTCGATGGCGGCGTGGCGGGTGGTGACCTCGGTGATGCGCTGGGGTGATTCGATGTAGAGCGTGGTGCCGCCGATGAGCGCGGCGAGCTCGGCCTGCTCCTTCTCCAGGGCCTCGATGCGCGCGGGCAGTTCGTCCAGCTCGCGCTGCTCCTTGTAGCTGAGCTTGCGGCGGGGCTCGGTGCTGCGGGGGGCGGTGGGCGCCGGGGCCGCCGCGGGTGCGGCGGGGGCGGCCGGTCGCGCCGCCTCGGCCGCCGCCGCGCTGCGCGCCGCCTGGGCCTGCCAGTCGGTGATGCCGCCTTCGTACTCGCGCCAGCGGCCCTCGCCCTCGGCCACCACGGTGCTGGTGACCACGTTGTCCACGAAGCGGCGGTCGTGGCTGACGAGGAACACCGTGCCGTCGTAGTCCTGCAGCAGCTCTTCCAGCAGCTCCAGCGTCTCGATGTCCAGGTCGTTGGTGGGCTCGTCCAGCACCAGCACGTTGGCCGGCCGCGCGAACAGGCGCGCCAGCAGCAGCCGGTTGCGCTCGCCGCCGGACAGGCTGCGCACCGGCGAATTCGCGCGCGCCGGGGCGAAGAGGAAATCGCCCAGGTAGCTCATCACGTGCTTGCGCTGGCTGCCGATCTCGATCCACTCGCTGCCCGGGCTGATGGTGTCGGCCAGGGTCTTGTCCGGGTCCAGCGCATCGCGCATCTGGTCGAAGTAGGCGATGGTGAGGTTGGCGCCGGTGCGCACCCGGCCGCTGTCGGGCGCGAGCTGCCCGAGGATGAGCTTGAGCAGCGTCGTCTTGCCGGCACCGTTGGGGCCCACCAGGCCCACCTTGTCGCCGCGCAGGAAGATGGCGGAGAAATCCTGCACCACCGGCCGGCCGCCGAAGGCCTTGGTCACGCCCTCCAGCTCGGCCACCAGCTTGCCGCTGGCGGCGCCACGGTCGACGTCCAGGCGCACGCGGCCTTGCTGTTCGCGCCGCGCGCGGTGCTCCTCGCGCAGCGTGTGCAGCCGCGCCACGCGCGCCACGCTGCGCGTTCGGCGGGCCTCCACGCCCTTGCGGATCCACACCTCTTCCTGGGCCAGCAGCTTGTCGAAGCGCGCATTGGCCAGCGCCTCGGCCTCCAGCTCACGCTGCTTGGCGGCCTCGAAGGCCGCGAAGTTGCCGGGGTAGCCGCGCAGCTCGCCGCGGTCCAGCTCGACGATGCGGGTGGCCACCGCGTCCAGGAAGGCGCGGTCGTGGGTGATGAGCACGAGGGCGCCGCGGAAGGAGGTCAGCAGGCCGGCCAGCCAGTCGATGGCTTCCAGGTCCAGGTGGTTGGTGGGCTCGTCCAGCAGCAGCACGTCGGGCTGGGCGGCCAGCGCGCGCGCCAGGGCCACGCGCTTGCGCGTGCCGCCGGACAGGCTGCCCATCACGGCGGCGGGGTCCAGGCGCAGCCGCTGCAGCGTCTCGTCCACGCGCTGCTCCCAGGTCCAGCCGCCCAGCGCCTCCAGCCGCGTCTGCAGCGCGTCCAGGTCGTCGCCGGGCGCATGCGCCTCGAAGCGCTCGCGCAGCGCGCGCGCCTCGGCCACGCCTTCGGCCACGGTGTCGAACACGGTGGCGCGCTCGCTGAACACCGGCTCCTGCGGCACGTAGACGGTGCGCACGCCCGACTGCAGCTGCAGGCTGCCGTCGTCGGGCCGCTCCAGCCCGGCCAGGATCTTCAGCAGCGAGGACTTGCCGGTGCCGTTGCGGCCGATGAGGCCGACGCGCTCGCCGGCCTCCAGCGAGAAATCCGCCCCGTCGAGCAGGGGCACATGGCCGAAGGCGAGGTGGGCGTGGGTGAGGGTGAGCAGGGCCATGGGGCGATTGTCCCTTGGCGGCCAGCGCCGCGCCCTGCCGGTCAGGCGGTCATGCGCTCCAGCGCGTCCACGAACATCCCCGCCACGTCGAAGCCGGTCTGGTCGGTGATCTCCTGGAAGCAGGTGGGGCTGGTGACGTTGATCTCGGTGAGGTGATCGCCGATCACGTCCAGGCCGATGAGCAGCAGGCCGCGGGCCGCCAGCGTGGGGCCGATGGCCTGGGCGATCTCGCGGTCGCGCGCGCTGAGCGGCTGTGCGACGCCCTTGCCGCCGGCGGCCAGGTTGCCGCGTACCTCGCTGCCCTGGGGGATGCGCGCCAGCGAGAACGGCACGGGCTCGCCGCCGATCACCAGCACGCGCTTGTCGCCCGCGCTGATCGCCGGCAGGTAGCGCTGCACCATCACGGTCTGCGCGCCGTCGCGGTTGAGGGTCTCGATGATGCTGCCCAGGTTCAGGCCGTCGTCCTTGACCCGGAAGATGCCCATGCCGCCCATGCCGTCCAGCGGCTTGAGGATGATGTCGCGCTGCTCGGCATGGAAGGCGCGGATGTCGTCGGCCGAGCGCGTGACCAGCGTGGGGCCGATGAACTCCGGGAACTCCAGGATCGCGAGCTTCTCGGGGTGGTCGCGCAGCGCGCGCGGCGAGTTGAAGACCTTCGCGCCGTGCTTCTCGGCCCGCTCCAGCAGGTGGGTGGCGTAGAAGTACTCGCTGTCGAACGGCGGGTCCTGGCGCATCAGCACGGCGCCGAACTCGCGCAGCGGGCGCGTCGCGGAGTCCTCCACGGTGTACCAGTCGTACACGCCAGCGCCCGAGCGCCCGGTGAGCGCGATGCGCCGCGCCCGCGCCTGGACCGCGCCGCCACGCTGCCAGCTGAGCCCGTCCGGCTCGGTGGCCCACAGCACGTGGCCGCGCCGCGCGGCCTCGCGCATCATGGCGAAGGTGGAGTCCTTGTGGGTCTTGAACCCGTCCAGCGGGTCGGCAACGAAGAGCAGGTCCATGGCGGCAGTGTGCCGCAGCCGCGGCCGGCCGGTGGGCGGCAGGCCTTCCCGGGACCCCCGCCGGCTCAGCCGGCCAGCGGCTCGGTGCGGGCCATCAGCCAGGCCAGGGCATCACCACTCACCTTGGGCGCCAGGCGCTCGCGCACGACGGCGTGGTAGCGGTTCAGCCAGGCGATCTCGTCGGCGCGCAGCAGGCCCATGTCGATGCAGCGGGTGTCGATGGGGCACAGCGTGAGCGTCTCGAACTCGAGGAACTCGCCGAACTCGCTGGACGGCGCCGGCACGTTGAGCACCAGGTTCTCGATGCGCACGCCCCAGCGGCCGGGCCGGTACAGGCCCGGCTCCACCGAGGTGATCATGCCGGGCTCCATGGCCATCTGCGGCTCGACCACCGCCTTGCTGATGGTCTGCGGCCCTTCGTGCACCGCCAGGAAGTAGCCCACGCCGTGGCCGGTGCCGTGGCCGTACTCCAGGCTCTCGGCCCACAGCGGCGCGCGCGCCAGCGCATCCAGCATGGGGCTGGGCGTGCCGCGCGGGAAGCGCGCGCGGCTGAGCTGCAGCGTGCCCTTGAGCACCAGCGTGTAGTCGCGGCGGTGCTCGGCCGAGAGCGTGCCCACGGGCCACACGCGGGTGATGTCGGTGGTGCCGCCCAGGTACTGCGCGCCGGAGTCGATCAGCAGCAGGCCGTCGCCCTCGATGCGGGCGTGCGACTCGGGCGTGGCCCGGTAGTGCGGCATCGCGCCGTTGGCGTTGAAGCCGGCGATGGTGGGGAAGCTCAGGCCCACGAAGCCGGGGCGCTTGGCGCGCTCGGCGGTGAGCTTCTCGTCGATGGTCAGCTCGGTCATGGCCTCGCCGCGGGCCAGGGCCTGCTCGAACCAGGCGTAGAACGCACACATGGCGGCGCCGTCCTCTTCCATGGCCTGGCGCACGAAGGCCGCCTCCTCGGCCGTCTTGCGGCTCTTGAGCAGGGTGCTGGGGTTGATGGCCTCCACCACCGCCACGCCGGCCGCCACCGCCTCGCGCAGGCCGAGCGTGACGCGCTTCGGGTCCACCAGCAGGCGGGCGTCGGCGGGCAGGGCCGCCAGGGCAGCCGGCGCGCGCTCGTAGGCGTCCACGGCGATGCCGTCGGCGGCCAGGCGCGCGGCCAGGGCCGTGTCCACCTTGCCGGCGCCCACGAACAGCGTGGCCGAGCCCGGGCCGATCAGCAGGTGGGCCAGGAACACCGGGTTGTAGGCCACGTCGGCGCCGCGCAGGTTGGTGATCCAGGCGATGTC
Source organism: Ideonella sp. (assembly GCF_041918995.1). Classification (GTDB taxonomy): domain Bacteria; phylum Pseudomonadota; class Gammaproteobacteria; order Burkholderiales; family Burkholderiaceae_C; genus Ideonella. The sequence continues at coordinate 96,084 of NZ_JAYRUN010000009.1, forward strand.
GTCCACCGTGGAGACGAAGTGGTGGCTGGCGCCGTGGCGCGCCATGCCCTCGCGTACCTGGGCCAGCTTGGCAGCGCGCGACACCGGCGCATGCGGCGCCACGTGCTCGTAGATGCCGGCGGTGGGCAGCGTGGGCCGGTCGGCCCAGGCGGCGTCCAGCACATCGAGGTCGGTGCGCAGGCGGATGCCGGCCCGCTCGGTGACCGTGCGCAGCTGCTGCGCGGCGGCCAGCCCCAGCACCTGGCCGTCCACGGCGAGCACCTGGCCGCGCGCCACCTGCTCGGCGATCCAGTCCAGGTGGTAGGTGGCAGAGCCGGTGGGGATCTTCACCAGCGCGATGCCGCTGCCGGCCAGCTCCGCCTCGGCCTGCGTCCAGTAGCGGCTGTCGGCGAACAGCGCGGCTTCGGTGGCGGTGACCACCAGCGTGCCCATGGAGCCCGTGAAGCCGGAGAACCACTCGCGGCCCTGCCAGCGGCCGGGCAGGTATTCGGAGATGTGCGGGTCGCTGGAGGGCACCAGCACCGCATCGACCCCCTGCGCCGCCATGGCCTCCCGCAGGCGGGCGATGCGAAGGCGGGCGGGGGCGGTGCGGGTGTCCATGCGGTGTCTCCGTGAGGGGAATGGGCCTCGCGCGGCGCCGGTCGGGCGCGGTGGGGCCGGGGAAGCGGCGCGCGCCCGTTCGGCGCGCGGCTGTCGGCGATTCTAGGAGCGCCGGGTGACCGAGCCCGCCCCGGGGTCACCCGGGGCCGCTGCGGTGCGCGGCGTGCTCACAGGTCGGTGCGCAGCTTCCAGATCTCGGGGAACAGCACCGTGTCCAGCATCTTGCGCAGGTAGCTCACGCCTCCCGTGCCACCCGTGCCGCGCTTGAAGCCGATGACGCGCTCGACCGTGGTGACGTGGCGGAACCGCCAGAGCCGAAAGGCGTCTTCCAGGTCGGTGAGCTCCTCGCCGAGCTGGTAGAGGTCCCAGTGCGCCTCGGGGTCGCGGTAGACGGTGAGCCAGGCCTGCTCCACGGCGTCGCTGGCGGGGTAAGGCTGCGTCCAGTCGCGCTCGAGGTGGCTCGCGGGCACGGCGATGCCGCGCCGGGCCAGCAGGCGCAGCGATTCGTCGTACAGCGAGGGGGCGCGCCAGGCCGTCTCGACGAGGGCATGCAGGTCGGCGCGGTGGGCATGGGGCTTGAGCATCGCCGGGTTCTTGTTGCCCAGCATGAACTCGATGCAGCGGTACTGCCAGCTCTGGAAACCGCTGGACTGCGCCAGGTAGGGGCGGATGGCCGAGTACTCGGGCGGCGTCATGGTGGCCAGCACGTCCCACGCGTGGACCAGCTGCTCCATGATCTTGGACACGCGCGCCAGCATCTTGAACGCCGGTGGCAGGCGGTCGTCGGCGATGGCCGCCACGGCCGCGCGCAGCTCGTGCAGCATGAGCTTCATCCACAGCTCGCTGGTCTGGTGCTGCACGATGAACAACATCTCGTCGTGGCCGGGCGAGAGCGGGTGCTGCGCGTTGAGCACCTCGTCCAGGTGCAGGTAGTCGCCATAGCTCATGGCGCGCGAGAAGTCGAGCTGGGCGCCCTCCTCCTGCACGATGTGCTCGCCGCGCGGCGACGGGGTGTGCGGACAGCTCATGTGACGGCGGCCTTGTGCTGGAAGCGCGGCGCGCGCCAGGCCGCGGTGTCGAGCACCTGGGCCAGCACGGTCACCGCGTCGTGGACATCGACGAAGCGGGTGTACAGCGGCGTGAAGCCGAAACGCAGCAGGTGCGGCTGCTCGGGCGTGCCGTCCCCCGCGCGGAAGTCGCCGATCACGCCCTGCTCGATCAGCGCCTGCATGGCGGCGTAGCCGTCCAGCCCGGGCGGGCAGGCCAGCGACACCTGGCTGCCGCGGCGGGCCGGCTCGGACGGTGTCACGCTGCGCAGGCCGTGCGCGGCGCAGCGTGCCGCCACCTGCGCCAGGAACAGGTCGGTCAGCGCCAGCGACTTGGCACGCAGCGCGGCCATGCCGCCCAGCGGCTCGGCGGCCAGCAGGGTGTCCACCCCGCATTCCAGCACCGACATGCCGATCACCGAGGGCGTGCCGCAGAGGTAGCGCGCCATGCCGGCGGCCGGGCGGTAGGCGGTGTCGAAGGTGAAGGGGCTGGCGTGGCCCATCCAGCCGGACAGCGGCTGCTCGATGTGGGCGGCATGGCGCGCATGGGCCCAGACGAAGGCCGGCGCCCCGGGGCCGCCGTTGAGGTACTTGTAGCCGCAGCCGATGGCGAAATCGGCACCTGCCCCGTTGAGGTCCACAGGGATGGCACCGGCCGAGTGGGCCAGGTCCCAGACCGTGAGCGCACCCACGGCATGCGCGCGCGCCGTCAGCGCCGCCATGTCGTGCACGGCGCCGGTGCGGTAGTTCACCTGGGTGAGCATGAGCACCGCCACGCGCTCGTCCAGGCGGGCGTCGATCTGCTCGGCGTCCACCAGCTCGAGCTCCGCGCCGTGCTGCGCCGCCAGGGACTGGGCGATGTACAGGTCGGTGGGGAAGTTGCTGCGCTCGGACAGGATGACGCGCCGACCCGGGGCCTGGCGCCGGGCCCGCGCGAGCGCCGCAGTGAGCACCTTGAACAGGTTCACCGAGGTCGAGTCGGCCACCACCACTTCGCCCGGCGCCGCGCCCACCAGGCGGGCGATCTTGTCGCCCACCCGCTGCGGCAGGGTGATCCACCCGGCGGTGTTCCAGCTGCGGATGAGGCCTTCGCCCCATTCCTGCTGCACCACGGCGTGCGCCCGCGCCGGGGCGGTGGCGGGCATCACGCCCAGCGAGTTGCCGTCCAGGTAGTTCACGCCGGGCGGCAGCGTGAACTGGTCGCGCAGGCGCGCCAGGGGGTCGGCGGCGTCGAGCGCCGCGCAGTCGTCGCGGGTCAGGGGGGCAGTGGTCATGGCAGCAGTTCGCGCAGCACCGCGCGCACCGGGGAGGCGTCGGCGGTGGTCAGCTTCAGGGGCAGGGCGATGAGTTCGTAGTCGCCCTCGGGCACGTCGTCGAGCAGCAGGTTCTCCAGCACGCGCAGGCCGCGCTGGCGCAGCACCTGGTGGCTGGGCAGCGTCTTGCTGTCGGCGGGGTCGACGCTGGCGGAGTCGATGCCCACCAGCTGCACGCCGCGGTCGGCCAGCGCCTCGATGCAGGCGGCGTCGAAAGCCGGCAGCGCGGTGTCGAAGCGGTCCTGCGGCATGTGGTGGTAGGTGCGCACCAGCACGCGCGGCGGCAGCGCGTCGTCCACGGCATGGGCCAGGTCGCCCCAACGCACCAGCGGCCGCGCGGCCATCGCATGGATGACGCGGCAGCGGCCCAGGTAGGGCGCCAGGTCCACCTGGCCGATGGGGGCGCCGCCGGCCTCGTAGTGCAGCGGCGCGTCGGCATGGGCGCCCACGTGCGGCGAGAGCGTGAGCGCGGACACGTTCACCGGGCAGCCGGGCCCGAGGGTGGCGCCCCAGACCTGCTGGTAGGCCGTGTCGCCCGGGAACACCGGGGCGCCGGCGTGCACCGGCGGCGAGATGTCCCAGAGGCGGCGGGGGGGAGGGGCGGTGGGCATGTCGGGATTGGACCACCCCGGCGCCGGCCAGATCGACCAGCAGGGTGGCAGCGTGGTGCGCAGATAGTATAGGTATGAATAGTTGACAGGTGAAATAATCGCGCCTAGATTGCGCCCACCGCAACCCGTGGCCTTCGCGGAGCACACCATGCCCCTGCCGCTGCTGCCCAGCGCCCACGCCGATACCTTCGCCCGCGACCGCCTGCCCCCGCCCGCGCAATGGCCGGAGCTGCTCTACGAGCTGCCCGAGCTGCAGTTTCCCGACCGGCTGAATTGCGTGGCCGCCCTGCTGGACGCCCATGTGGCCGAGGGCCGAGGCGAGCGCCTGGCGCTGCAGGGCGAGGGCGTGCGCTGGACCTACGCCGAGCTGCAATCGCAGGTGGACCGCATCGCCCGCGAACTGGTGGACGGCATGGGCCTGCGCAGCGGCCAGCGCGTGCTGCTGCGCGGCGCCAACAGCCCCATGCTGGCTGCCTGCTGGCTGGCGGTGGTGAAGGTGGGCGGCATCGCGGTGGGCACCATGCCGCTGCTGCGCGCCAGGGAGCTGCAGCAGATCATCGACAAGGCGCAGGTGAGCCATGCCCTGTGCGACGCCCGGCTGGCCGACGAGTTGCAGCGCGCACGCGCCGACGGCGGCGCGGCCAGCCTGCACGAGGTGGCCCTGTTCCACACCGACGCGCCGGACGGCCTGGAGGCACGCGCCGCCCGCCGCCAGCCCGGCCTGCCCGCCCTGCTCACCGCCGCCGACGACGTCTGCCTGATGGCCTTCACCTCGGGCACCACGGGTGTGCCCAAGGCCACCATGCACTTCCACCGCGACGTGATGGCCGCGTGCGCCTGCTGGCCCGCGCATGTGCTGCGCGCCACGCCGGACGACGTGTTCATCGGCAGCCCGCCGCTGGCCTTCACCTTCGGCCTGGGTGGCCTGCTGCTGTTCCCGTTTGCCATCGGCGCCAGCGCCGCCCTGGTGGAGAAGGCCACGCCGGACACGCTGCCGGACGCCATCGCCCGCTTCGGGGCCACGGTGTGCTTCACCGCACCCACCTCCTACCGCGCGATGGCGCTGGCGGCCCAGGCCGACCCGGCGCGCCGGGAGAAGCTGCGCCCGCTGCGCAAGTGCGTGTCCGCCGGCGAGGCCCTGCCCGCCGCCACCCGCGCACTGTGGCGCGAGGCCACGGGCATCGAGATCATCGACGGCATCGGGTCCACCGAGCTGCTGCACATCTTCATCTCCGCCGACGAGGCGCATGCACGCGGCGGCGCCACCGGCGTGGTGGTGCCGGGCTACCGCGCCGCCATCCTGGACGACGAAGGCCACGAGCTGCCCGCGGGCCAGGTGGGCCGGCTGGCCATCAAGGGCCCCACCGGCTGCAAGTACCTGGATGACCCACGCCAGACGCAGTACGTGCAGCACGGCGGCTGGAACCTCACCGGCGACGCCTACCTCGTGGACACCGACGGCCATTTTGTCTACCAGGCGCGCACCGACGACATGATCATCAGCGGCGGCTACAACATCGCCGGCCCCGAGGTGGAGAGCGCGCTCCTCGCGCACCCCGCCGTGGCCGAATGCGGCGTGGTGGGCTGGCCCGACGAGGAGCGCGGCCAGGTGGTCAAGGCCTTCGTGGTGCTCAAGCCGGGCCACACGGGCGACGACGCACTGGTGCGCACCCTGCAGGACCACGTGAAGCAGACCATCGCGCCCTACAAGTACCCGCGCGTGGTGGAGTTCCGCACGGCCTTGCCGCGCACCGAGACCGGCAAGCTGCAGCGCTTCCGCCTGCGGCAGGGAGAGTGACGATGCAGCGCGACGACGTTCCCCGCCCCCACCGCGTGCTGCAGCCTGCCGGCTGGGCGCCGCCCCGCGGCTACGCCAACGGTGTCGCCGCGCGCGGCACGCAGGTGTTCGTCGCCGGGCAGATCGGCTGGAACGCGCAATGTGCCTTCGACAGCGACGACCTGGTGGCGCAGACGCGCCAGGCGTTGCGCAACGTGCGCGCCGTGCTGGACGAAGCGGGCGCTGCGCCCCAGCACATCGTGCGCATGACCTGGTACCTGCTGGACCGCGCCGAGTACCTGGCGCGCGGCCGTGAGCTCGGTGCCGTGTTCCGCGAGGAGATCGGCCACTACGGCATCGCCATGAGCGCGGTGCAGGTGGCTGCGCTGATCGAGTCGCGGGCGAAGGTGGAGATCGAGGTCACGGCGGTGATCCCGGAGTGACGGAATGACACAGGCCGCCCGAAGGCAGCCTGTGTGAAGAAGGCCGCCCAAAGGCAGCCTGTGCGCGCGGCGAGGCGACTCAGCCGGCCGAGAACGACGACCCGCAGCCGCAGGTCGTCGTGGCGTTCGGGTTCTTGATGACGAACTGGGCGCCCTGGAGGTCTTCCTTGTAGTCGATCTCCGCGCCCATGAGGTACTGCAGGCTCATCGCGTCGATCAGCAGGGTGACGCCGTTCTTGCTCATCTGCGTGTCGTCGTCGTTCACGATCTCGTCGAAGGTGAAGCCGTACTGGAAGCCGGAGCAGCCGCCGCCCTGCACGAAGACGCGCAGCTTCAGGTCGGGGTTGCCTTCCTCGGCCACCAGGTCGGCCACCTTCGCCGCCGCGCTGTCGGTGAAGAGGATGGGGGCGGGCATGTCGCCGGTGACGGCGGTGGGGGTGTCGGCCAGGGCGTTCATGGCTTCCTCGGAACTGGAATGGGTGGGAAGAAAGGGGTCAGGCGTCGTTCGCGGCCGCGAGCATCAGGGCAGGCTTCGCACCTTCGCCGGAGCGGCGGCGCAGTTCTCCCTCGATGGTGGCACCCTGGTGCATTTCAAGGGTCTCGTAGCGCACTTCGCCGTGGATGCGGGCCTTGGGCTGGATCTCCAGCAGCTCGGCGGATTCCACCGGGCCCATCACCTGCCCATTGATGATCACATGTCCGGCGATCACCTTGCCCATGATGCGGGCATTTTCGCTGATGACCAGCAGCGTGGGCCGGTCCCCCACGGCGACGACGTCCCCCTGCACCTCACCATCGATGCGCAGGCCGTCGGTGAATCGCAGCTCGCCCTGCACGACGGTGCCTTCTCCCACCAGGCTGCGGATGGGAGGCTGCTTGCGAAACTTGAACCACATGGGGTGTGTCCTCAGAACTGCATCACAACGTGGCCTTCTGCGTGGCCAACACGGCGCCGGCGGCGCTCAACACCCTCACCTCGGCGGTTTTTACCACGGCCCCTGCCGGCACCGACGCCCGCCCTTCCAGGCGCACGTACTGCTTGACGCGCAGCGGCGCCGCCTCGGCCAGCGGGCTGGCGGACCACGGACGGCCATCGCGCGTGCCGGCCAGGGTGAGCTCGTAGCGCCCCTCGAACGGGCGGCTGGCCTTGCCGTTCTGCATGACCAGCAGCTGGTAGCGCAGCTCGCCGGGCGACAAGGGCTCCACCTGGAAGCCGCGCACCACCAGGCCGTCGCTGACATCCGCCACCGGCAGCAGGCGCTCGAAGAAGCCGAGGTCCGCCTTCAGCGCCAGGTTGTCCGCCTCGGCCTGGCGCAGCTGCGAGGCCAGGCGCTCCTGCGCCGCCCGCTCCGCCTTGAGCAGGCTGTCCGCGGTGGCGGCGATGGCCTGCGCCCGCGTGGCCTCCTCGCGCAGATCGGCCAGCTCGGTGCGCAGCCGGGCCAGCTCCTCGCGCGTGCCGCCGTCCAGGCCGGCGATGTCCTTGCCGAACTCGAAGGCCCACAGGGCGATCGCCGCCGAGAAACCCAGCGCCACGGCGAACACCGCCCAGCGCAGGGGCCACGGCAGGTGGCTGCGCACGATGACCCGCGGCGCGCTGATCGACAAGCGGCGGCGCAACAGCTTCAAGCGCATGTGACGGGGCGTGAGTGAGGGCCGGAAAAAACGAAAGGCCGCCAATGGCGACCTTTCGGGGGCTGGCTGGCCGCGAGGCGGCGAGCTTAGCGCTTCGAGAACTGCTTGCGGCGGCGGGCGCCGTGCAGACCGACCTTCTTGCGCTCGACTTCACGCGCGTCACGCGTCACGAAGCCGGCGTGGCTCAGGTCGGGCTTGAGCGCCGCGTCGTAGTCGATCAGGGCGCGGGTGATGCCGTGGCGCACCGCACCGGCCTGGCCGGATTCGCCGCCGCCGTGCACGTTCACCTGGATGTCGAAGGCCTCGCCATTGCCCGTCAGCAGCAGGGGCTGCTTGACGATCATGATGGAGGTCTGGCGGCCGAAGTACTGGTCGACGGGCTTGCCGTTCACCATGATCTGGCCGCTGCCCTTCTTGATGAAGACGCGAGCGACCGACGACTTGCGGCGGCCGGTGCCGTAGTTCCAATTACCGATCATCACCGCTCCTTAGATTTCCAGCGCCTTGGGCTGCTGGGCGGTGTGCGGATGCGTGTCGCCCGCGTACACCTTCAGCTTCTTGATCATGGCGTAGCCGAGCGGGCCCTTGGGCAGCATGCCCTTGACGGCCTTCTCCAGGGCGCGGCCCGGGTGCTTGGCTTGCATGTCCTTGAACTTCGTGGCGTAGATGCCGCCGGGGAAGCCCGAGTGACGGTAGTAGATCTTGTCGTTGGCCTTGTTGCCGGTGACGCGGATCTTGTCGGCGTTCAGGACGATGATGTAATCGCCGGTGTCCACGTGAGGCGTGTAGATGGCCTTGTGCTTGCCGCGCAAACGGAGTGCCACTTCGCTGGCAACACGTCCGAGCACCTTGTCGGTGGCGTCAATCACAAGCCACTCGTGCTTCACCTCGGCCGGCTTGGCGCTGAAGGTCTTCATGAGGGGGCTTCTGGATAAGGAGATCCGGCTGTGCGAGCGGCTCAGGCCTGGTCCCATCGGCGCCGCTGTTCACACGCGGCCTCTCAGGCGCACCGGGCACCTCGCCTGCCAGAACCGCGCCGCACATGACGACCCTTGTTCCTGCAGGCAAAGCCCACTCTCCCCGCCGAAAACGGGAAAGCCGGTGAGTCTAGCACAGGCCTTGGCTCTGACAAAACGCATCTGCGTGCGCAATGCCCGCGTGATTGGGGCACGCACTCCATCCCGACCCGATAGACTCAGGGAAATCACTTAGCCGACGGAGGCCCCACCGTGGCCCAACCCGCTCCCCCGCCGACAGCCCGCCCCCCGGTCACCCCGGGCGCGGCGCCTGCGTCGGCCCGCCCGGCCGACAGCACGGCCTTCCGCTGGATTCCCATCCGCTCCCTCGCGCAGCGCCACCGCGCGAAAGTGCTCACTCACTTGCTGGCGTTGGCCCCGGAGGACCGCTACCTGCGCTTCGGCTATGCCGCGAACGACGCGCAGATCCGCCGCTATGTGGACCTGCTCGACTTCGACCGCGACGAGGTCTTCGGCGTCTTCAACCGCAAGCTCGAGCTGATCGCGATGGCGCACCTGGCCTACCTGCCCGATTCGGCCCAGACCCGCCATGCCGCCGAGTTCGGCGTGTCGGTGCTGCCCAAGGTGCGCGGCCGGGGCTACGGCGCCCGCCTGTTCGACCATGCCGTGCTGCATGCGCGCAACCGGCATGTGGACACCATGATCATCCACGCGCTGAGCGAAAACGCCGCGATGCTGAAGATCGCGCGCAACGCCGGCGCCACGGTCGAGCGCGACGGCGGCGAATCGGAAGCGCGACTGCGCCTGCCCGCCGAGACCTTCGGCTCGGTGCTGGAGGAACTGGTGGAGAACCAGGCTGGCGAGCTGGACTACCAGCTCAAGAGCCACGCCCAGCGCATGGACGGGCTGCGCCGCATCGTGGGCGAGATCAAGGCCGGCATCAAGAAGGTGCGCAGCTCGGTCATCGAATGACCGCCGGGGGCGGCGGGCCGGCGCGTACCATGCGCCGATGCCTGCCTCCACCGAAGCGCCCGACACGGCGAGTCCCGCCCCGTACGCCGGCCTGACGCCCGACGAGGTGCTGGATGCACTGTGGGGCGCCGGCCTGCGCGCCGACGGCCGCCTGCTGCAGCTGAATTCCTACGAGAACCGCGTCTTCCAGGCCCCGCTGGAGGACGGCCGCGTCGTGGTGGCCAAGTTCTACCGCCCCGGCCGCTGGACGGACGCGCAGATTGCCGAGGAGCACCGCTTCGCGCTGGAACTGGCCGCGGAGGAACTGCCCGTGGTGCCGCCCTTGTCGCTGCAGGCCGGCCCGCGCGTGGCGCCCGATCCGCACACCGACACCCTCGCCCACTTCACCACCGCGGCGGGACAGGCCTTCCGCTTTGCGGTGAGTGAACGCCGCGCCGGGCGCGCCCCGGAGCTGGAAGAGCCCGCCACGCTGGCGTGGTGCGGCCGGCTGCTCGCGCGCATGCACCGCGTGGGCGAGCGCCAGCCCTTCACCCACCGGCGCACGCTGGACGCCGCCACCTTCGGCCACGGCGCACGCCAGCGCCTGCTCGATGGCGGGTTCGTTGACCCGGAAATCGACCAGGGCTGGATCCGGGCCAGCGCCACCGCGCTGGAAGCGGTGGACGCGGCCTTCGCCCGCCACGGCCCGGTGCACGCGCTGCGCCTGCACGGCGACTGCCATGCCGGCAACCTGCTGTGGCGGGAGGACACCGGCCCCCATTTCGTGGACCTGGACGACTGCTGCATGGGACCGGCCGTGCAGGACCTGTGGATGCTGCTGCCGGGTGAACGCGGTGCGGTGGAGACCGCCCTGTACCACCTGATGGACGGCTACCGCGACTTCCGCGATTTCGACGACCGCGAGCTGCTGCTCATCGAGCCGCTGCGTACGCTGCGCATGCTGCACCACAGCGCCTGGCTGGCCGAGCGCTGGAACGACCCGGCCTTCCCGATCGCCTTCCCGTGGTTCGCCAGCCCCGCCCACTGGAGCCAGCAGGCGGCCGACCTGCGCGAGCAGGTCGAGCGCATGGCAGACATCGGCTGAGGCCGGGCGGCCGCCGCCGATGCGCCCCCGCTCAGGCGCTCAGCAGCTTCGTCACCCGCTGTACATAGGCCGCGGGGTTCTCCAGATGGCCGCCCTCGGCCAGCAGCGCCTGGTCGAACAGGATCTGCGCCAGGTCGTCGAAGCGCGGGTCGTCGGCCAGGCGCTTGACCAGCGCGTGCTCCGGGTTCACCTCGAGGATGGGCATGGCGGCCGGCGCGTCCTGTCCGGCCTGCTTGAGCAGGCGGGCCAGGTGCGCGCTCATGTCCTGCTCGTCCACCACGATGCACGCGGGTGATTCGACGAGGCGGGTGGTGACGCGCACGTCCTTCGCGCGGTCCTTCAGCGCGTCCTTGAGCTTGTCGAGCACGGGCTTGAAGGCCTCGGCGGCGCTTTCGGCCTGCTTCTTCTCTTCCTCGTCCTGCAGCTTGCCCAGGTCCACCGCGCCCTTGGCCACGCTCTGCAGCGCGTGGCCCTCGAACTCGTGCAGGTGCGACAGCATCCACTCGTCGACACGGTCGGTGAGCAGCAGCACCTCCAGGCCCTTCTTGCGGAACAGCTCCAACTGCGGGCTGGACTTGGCCGCGGCCAGCGTGTCGGCGGTGATCACGTAGATCGCTTCCTGGCCCTCCTTCATGCGCGCCACGTAGTCGGCCAGCGACACGCCCTCGTCGGCATGGGTGGACGCGAAGCGGAACAGCTTGGCCAGGCGCTCGCGGTTGGCGAAGTCCTCGCCGATGCCCTCCTTGAGCACCGCGCCGAACTCCTTCCAGAACGCCAGGTACCTGGCCTTGTCGTCGGCGCTGTCGCTGTCGGCCAGGCCCTCCAGCATGGACAGCACCCGCCTGGTGGAGCCTTCGCGGATGGCCTTCACGTCGCGGCTTTCCTGCAGCAGCTCGCGGCTCACGTTCAGCGGCAGGTCGGCGGAATCGATCACCCCTTTCACGAAGCGCAGGTACACCGGCATCAGCGCCTCGGCGTCGTCCATGATGAACACGCGCTTGACGTACAGCTTCACGCCACCGCGCTTGTCGCGGTTCCACAGGTCGAAGGGCGCCTTGGCCGGGATGTACAGCAGCTGGGTGTACTCGCTGCGGCCTTCCACCCGGTTGTGGGTGTAGGCCAGCGGTGCGGCCTGGTCGTAGCTGAGCTGCTTGTAGAACTCCTGGTACTCGGCGTCGGTGACGTCGCTCTTGGCGCGCGCCCACAGCGCCGCCGCCTTGTTCACCGTCTCCCACTCGTCCCTGGCCACGTACTTGGCGGCCTCGGCGTCCCACTCCTCCTTGCGCATCAGGATGGGCAGCGAGATGTGGTCGGAGTACTTGCTGATGATGGAGCGCAGCTTCCAGGCGGCCAGGAACTCGGCCTCCTCCTCGCGCAGGTGCAGGATGACGTCGGTGCCGCGGGTGGGCTTGTCGATCGTCTCGATCTCGTACTCGCCCGTGCCCTCTGAGCTCCAGCGCACGCCCTCGGCGGCCGGCAGCCCGGCGCGGCGCGATTCGACCGTGATGCGGTCGGCCACGATGAAGCCGGAGTAGAAGCCCACGCCGAACTGGCCGATGAGCTGGGCGTCCTTCTTCTGGTCGCCTTCCAGGCGCGACATGAACTCGCGCGTGCCGCTCTTGGCGATGGTGCCCAGGTGCTGGGCCGCCTCCTCGGCGCTCATGCCCACGCCGTTGTCGCGGATGGTGATGGTCTTCGCCTCGGCGTCCACCAGCACGCGGATGTCCAGGTTGGGCGCGTCCTCGTAGAGCTCAGGCTTGTCCAGCGCCTCGAAGCGCAGCTTGTCGCAGGCGTCGGAGGCGTTGGACACCAGCTCGCGCAGGAAGATCTCCTTGTTGGAGTACAGCGAGTGGGTGACGAGGTGCAGGATCTGCTTGACTTCGGCCTGGAAGGCGTGGGTGTGCTTGCTCATGGTCGTCTGGAAGGAGGAAGTCGATTCAAGGGCACGCCGGCCAGCCGGCGCGCGCTGCGGCGGCAGATGGGGCCGCCCGCGGCGGTTTCAAGAGGGGCGCATCACCAGACCGGCCGGCCCGCCGCCACGTGCGCGTCGCGCTCGGCCTGCCAGCGCTCGATCTGCGGCAGCAGCGCCTGGCGCCGCGCCAGGCATTCGGGCCGCCAGACCTCGTCGCGCTCGTAGTACTCGGGCACGGCCAGCGCCGCCGGGGGCCAGGGCAGCCAGGGCTGGCGCGAGGCGGTGAAGATGTGCACGTCCGGCGGCAGCCGCTCGGGCTCGTCCAGCGTGCCCACGCGCACGAAGGCCACGGCGGGCCCGGAGCCCGCGTAGTGGCTCCACAGGGCCAGCCAGCAGCGTGGACAGCGGTGCACGCGCTGGCCCAGGCCGCTGTCGCTGGGCGTGACGACGGCCACGGCCTTGCCGACCAGCGGCTGCAGGCGGTCGGCCTCGATCATGGCGTTCCAGGCGAAGGGGCCGCCGGTCTCGCGCTGGCACCAGCGGCAGTGGCAGGCGTGCACGACCAGCGGCGGGCCCTGCAGGCGGTAGCGCACCTGGCCGCAATCGCAGCCTCCGTCGAGCACCCCGTCGCCGCTCACCGCGACGCCTCCAGGGCCGGGGCCTCCAGGCTGTGCCAGGTGTCGCCTTCGCGCCGCGCCCGGCCGTCGGCCACCAGCTTGAGCAGGTGGGCGGTGAGCGAGCGTTCGGCGATGCCGTGGCGCGAGGCCGGCACGTCGCCGTAGACCTGCGGCACCAGCCGGTGGGCGGTGGCGGGCCCGGCCGCCTGCAGCGCCGCGGCGACCTTCGCCTCGCGCGCCAGGCGGTGGGCGATCAGGCGCCGCACCTCCGCCTGGGGCTCCACCATCAGGAAGCCGTGGCCGGGGGCGAAAGCGCGCAGCCCGGGCAGGTGCAGCAGCTTGTCGAGCGAGGCGAGGTAAGCCGCCATGTCGCCATCGGGCGGGTTGATGACGACGGTGGAGCCCTGCATCACATGGTCGCCGGTGAACAGCAGGCCCTCCTCCTCCAGCAGCCAGCACACATGGTTGGACGCGTGGCCGGGCGTGGCCACGGCGCGCAGCGTGGCGCCGGTGCCCAGCACCAGCCGTTCGCCGTCCTGCGGCTGGTGGGCCGGGGCGAAGCCGTGGTCCTGCCACTGGGGGTGCGCCGGCTGGCAGCCCACGACGGGTGCGCCCGTCAGCTCGGCCAGGCGCCGCGCGGCGGGCGAGTGGTCCACATGGGTGTGCGTGGCCACGATGCGCACGATGCGGCGGGGCGCCGCGGCCTGCATGACGGCCGCCAGATGCGCCTCGGTGTGCGCGTCGTCGGGGCCGGGGTCGATCACCGTCACCTCGTCGCCGCCGGGCGCGTGCACCAGGTAGGTGTTGGTGCCCGGCCCGGTCATCACCGAGCCGTTGCCGCAGGTCACGCGAACGACACGGTCGGACAGCCTCACCGGCCGGTCGGCGGGCAGCTCGAAGCACACGTCGCCGCGGCCGGCCGGGTCGAGCCGCGCGATCTCCGCGTACGCCCATTCGCGGGGCAGCACGGGGCGTACGCGGCCCGCGGCGTCGCAACCCAGGCGCGGCATCATGCGCGGCGGGTGGCGCCGGGTGCGGGCATCGGCCAGGATGGCCGCCACCGAGTCGAAGCGGCCCAGGTCCTTCAGCGTCTCGCGCGTCACCGGCAGCAGCTTGAGGGCACGCTCCTTTTTCAGCGCCTGCGCGGGGGTCAGCCAGGCCAGCTCCAGCGCCTCGCCGGCGTCCACCACCGCCACCTGGCCGACCGGGGCGCGGGCGACGAAAAAGCGTGTGTCGAAGCGCTTGGGCATGCCGGGTGGGGTGAGCCAGTGGCTGTGGTAGGCCAGGGCCGCGGCGTCCAGCCGCAGGCCGTGACGCTGGCACAGCGCGGCGAAATCGGCGCCGGTATTCACCAGCGCCCGCTCGCCCAGGGCGGCCGCACGGGCGGTGTCGGCGCCGGCATAGAGCAGGCCCACCTCCTCGAAGGTCTCGCGGATGGCGGCCACGGTGTAGGCCAGCGCGTCCGGCACGCCCAGGCGATCGTCGGCGGCCGCCGCCGTGTCCCCGTCGCACAGGCCGGCCAGGCCCGCGTCCTGCGGGTCCAGCACGCCGCCAGGGAACACCCACACGCCGCTGCGCATGTCACCGTCGCGCTCGGCGCGGCGCAGCAGCAGCACCTCCGGGGTGCCGCCCGGGCCGTCGCGCAACACGATGAGGCTGGCCGCACGGCGGGCGCCCACGGCATCGGCGTCCGGCGCGTCGGAGGGGGCAGAGGCAGGGGGCGCGGATGCGGACGCCATGGGGTGGGTGCTCATGCGGCGATTGTCCGGCGCGCGGCGCCGCTGGCCAGCAGCGTGGTGATCTCGGGCGGCGTGTAGCCCGCCTCGGCCAGCAGGGCCTCGGTGTCCTGGCCGGGCTCGGGCGGCGGCCGGGGCGCGTCGGGCACGCTGCGGTCGAAGCGCGGCGCCGGCGCCGGGTGGCGCACGCCGTCCACGTCCACGAAGGCCTGGCGTTCCGCCGCCAGCGGGTGGGCGGCCGCCTCCTCCAGCGTCAGCACCGGCGTGACGCAGGCATCGCTGCCCTCGAACACGTCACACCACTCGTCGCGCGTGCGGCGGGCGACGAGCGCGGCGATCTCGGCCCGCATCGCCGGCCACAGGGCGCGGTCGTGCTGGCCGGCCACGAAGCGGGGCTCCAGGCCGGCGCGCCGGGCGAACTCGGCGAAGAACTTGGGTTCCAGCGCGCCCACGGCCAACCAGCGGTCATCGGCCGTGCGGTAGGTGGCGTAGAACGGCGCGCCGCCGTCGAGCAGGTTGGCGCCGCGCCGCGCGGTGTGCCAGGCGCCGGCCGCCGCCAGGCCGTGGAAGATGGCCAGCAGCGAGCCCACCCCGTCCACCATGGCCGCGTCCACCACCTGGCCGCGGCCCGAGCGCTGGCGCTCCCACAGGGCTGCGAGGATGCCCACGGCGAGGTACAGCGCGCCGCCCCCGTAGTCGCCCACCAGGTTCAGCGGCGGCACCGGCGCGGCGCCGCCCGGCCCCTCGGCGGCGGCGCCCTGCGGCCCGATGGCGTGCAGCGCACCGGCCAGGGCGATGTAGTTGATGTCGTGGCCGGCCGTGTGGGCCATGGGCCCGGACTGGCCATAGCCCGTCATGCGGCCGTAGACCAGGCCGGGGTGGCGCGCATGGCAGTCGGCCGGACCGAGGCCCAGGCGCTCGGCCACGCCGGGCCGCCAGCCCTCGATCAGCACGTCGGCCCGGTCGATCAGCCGGCGCGCGGCCTCCACGCCGGCGGGCTGCTTCAGGTCCAGCGCGACGGAGCGCCGGCTGCGGCCGGGGATGTCGAAGCGGGCGGCCACGGGCACGCCCAGGCCGCTGGGCTCCGTGCGGTCGATTCGCCAGACCTCGGCGCCCAGGTCCGCCAGCAGCATCGCGCACATCGGCCCGGGCCCGATGCTCGCCAGTTCCACCACCCGCATGCCATGCAAGGGTCCCATGCCGACTGTCTCCTCGTGATCGCCGTTCTGCAGCCCGCAGGCTAGCATCGCCGGCATGACTCGCCTGCTGCACATCCAGCCCGCCGGCTGGCAGGTGGCGGTGGCCCCTGGCCAGAGCCTGCTCGAGGCCGCCCAGGCCGCCGGCATCCGCCTGCCGCGCTCCTGCCGCAACGGCACCTGCCGCGCCTGCCGCTGCCGGCTGCTGGCCGGCACGGTGAGCTACCGGGTCGAGTGGCCGGGGCTGCTGGCCGAGGAACGGGCCGAGGGCTGGGTGCTGCCGTGCGTGGCGGAATCCGACGGCGACGTCACGGTGTGGGCGCCAGGCGCCGCCGACAGCCGGCGCGCCGCCCCCGGCAGCGCCTGATCAGCCCGCCTCGGCCACCTCGCACGCCAGTTCGCCGTCCTCGAACTGGGTCACCCGGCCCACCCAGGCCGGGGAAGACACCTGCAACTGGCGTCGCACGCCGCCCGACCTCACCAGGTCGCTGTGGACGTGCAGCGGTATGCCGGCTTCATCGAACGTGAACACGGTGAGGAACTTCGCCTGCCGGCCGTGCCGGGTGGCCACGAGGGTGGGCGCAAAACACGTGTCGTACATGGCTGCGCCCGCACACAGCGCCACCTGCCGCCCCGAGCCGGCCGGCAGGTGCTCCAGGTCGTCCAGGGGCCACAGCTGGCGCACCGTGAAGCCCAGGCGCTCGTCGCGGTAGCTGGTGTCGTCCATCGGGACGAGTTCGCACTGGTCGCCGAAGTGCCACACCTGCTGGAAGCGGACCGGCGTCGCGGCATCCAGGCGGTCCATCACGACGACACACTCCGGCTCGAAGAACACGACCACGTCGCGGCGCCGCCGCACCCCGATGCTGGGCTCGTCCTCCATGCGCAGATGGCAGAAGCGCGGGTCCAGCGACTGCCGGCTGAGGGTGGTGTGCGGGTTGAGCGCTCGTCGCGCCGGATCGGTGCACATCGCCACGTTGTGGGCAGCGGGTGCGCGCAGGTGGGCCCGCACGGCGTCGTCGGTGTAGCCGTGGAAGCCGCCGTCGCGCAGGATCTCGGTGCCGCGACTGAAGTAGGTGAGGGACGTGTGGTCAAGGTGGCCGTGGATGGCGCGGGGCGGGCCGAAGCGCAGCGCGAATGCGGTTTCCTCGGCGAACGGGCGGCGGCGCCCCCAGCCGGAGCGGCCGAACACGTAGCCCGCGCGCTCATACACGGCCACGCTGTGCGCGGGTTCAATGCCCTCGCGGCCCTGGGTGGCGGCGTACTCCGCCGCCGTGCCCGGGATCGCCGTGGCCGCCTGGACCTCCGTGTCACCCAGGCAGAAATAGGTCCCGTCCGGCCGCGTGGCATGGGCCAGGAACAGCGGCATGCGGTTCCATCGGTCCGTCACGTCGGCATCCACGCCGACCGCCCGCAGGCGGTCGACCGCGGTCGCCAACTGCTTGTAGCTGTAGAGCTGGTAGCTGATCGCCTGCTCGATCGTGGCGCCCTGCTCGTCCACCACGGTGGTCAGTGCGCCAGCGAGCCGGTCCGCGCCGATGCGCGCGCACTCGGGCAGCCCCAGCGCCTGGGCCACGTCGACCAACGCGATGGACTGGTCCACACCGTGGTTCCAGTGGCCCTGGTAGTTCTCGTCGGCCGCCAGGAACGCGGCGTGTTCGGCCAGCAGCGGACGCAGCCAGTCCTCGCCACGGAGGAACACCTCGCCAAGCACCCTGGCGCGCAGCGCCACGGCGTGGCCGTCCCAGGCGCGGCCCGACGCGGGGGCGCCCCGCGGGTTCTTCGCCATCCAGTCGGACACGATGGCGCGCACGATCGCCCGGTCTGCCGCGGCGAAGTCGCCGCGCAACAGGCAGCGCAGGTAGCCGAAGCAGTTGAGCCACCACTTGTAGGACTCGGGCGCCGACTCCAGCGCGCCGTAGTCGATGCCACCCTGCCAGGCAAGCTCCGGCATCCGGTACTTGCGCGGCGCCACGATGAAGCCCCGGCGAAGCCGGAGCCTCAACGACGCCAGATCCACACTTTTCTCCCTGAACTCTTTTTGTGGCCGGATTTTCCCGGCCCCTGCCCGCCGGCGCAAGAGCGCCGGTGCGCGCGCGCTACAGAAAGCGTTCCAGCAGCCGCTTCGAGTGCTTGTCCATGGCCAGCAGGTCCGCCACCTTGAAGACGATGCCGTGGCTGCTGGTGATCAGCAGCGCGGCGCGGTTGCCGGGCAGGCGGCGGATGTCCTCCTCGCCCTTGAGCACGAACTGGGTCGGGCCGCGGTCGGTCTCCACCGTCCAGGTGCTGGGCGTGGAGAAGGTGGACACCTGCAGCAGGCGCTGGATGACCGGCGTGAACTCGCGCTGCGTGAGCTCCTCCTGCAGCATCTCGCGCGGGCCGGCCGGCAGGGCCGACAGGCGCGGCACCCAGGCCAGCTCGCGGCCCGCGGCACTCACCAGCGACAGGCCCTCGTCCGGCGCGGCCACCGGAAAGGCGCGCACCGGCGTCACGCCCACATGCTCCGTGCCGTCCGCGGCGATGAACACGAGCTGGCCCAGCGCGTTGCGCGCGAGGCGGAAATCGGGAAGGGTCATGGCGCTCATTGGCTCACCACATCGTGCGCCGACGGCTGCGGCAGGGCATGGGCGATGAGCACGGCGTCGTGGTCCTTGCCGTCGGCCTCGGCCTTGCGCGCCTGGGCTTCGTACAGGCGCCAGTAGGCGCCCTGACGGGCCATCAGCTCATCGTGCGGTCCCACCTCGACGATCTCGCCGCGGTCCATCACGACCAGGCGGTCGGCCTTGCGCAGGGTGGACAGGCGGTGGGCGATGGCGATGGTGGTGCGGCCCTGCACGAGGTTGTCCAGCGCCTTCTGGATCTCCTTCTCGGTCTCGGTGTCCACCGCCGAGGTGGCCTCGTCGAGGATGAGGATCTTGGGGTCGATGAGCAGTGCCCGGGCGATGGAGATGCGCTGGCGCTCGCCGCCCGACAGGCCCTGGCCGCGCTCGCCCACCAGCGAGTCGTAGCCCTGCGGCAGGCGCAGGATGAACTCGTGCGCGTGCGCGGCGCGGGCGGCCGCGACGATCTCGTCGCGCGTCGCGCCGGGCTTGCCGTAGGCGATGTTCTCCGCCACCGTGCCGAAGAACAGGAAGGGCTCCTGCAGCACCAGGCCGATGTGGCGCCGGTAGTCGGCCACGGCGAAGCGGCGGATGTCGGTGCCGTCGACCAGGATGCGGCCGTCGGTCACGTCGTAGAAGCGGCAGATCAGGTTGACCAGCGTGCTCTTGCCCGAGCCGCTGTGGCCCACCAGGCCGATCATCTCGCCCGGCCGGATGTCCAGCTCCAGGCCGCGGATGACCGAGCGGTTGCCGTAGCGGAAGCCGATGCCGTCCAGCCGCACGCCGCCCTGCAGCTGCCCGGCGGGCACGGGCTGCGCCGGCTCCGGCACGTTGGACACGTGGTCGAGGATGTCGAAGATGCGCTTGGCGCCGGCCGCCGCCTTCTGCGTGACCGACACGATGCGGCTCATGGAATCGAGCCGGCCGTAGAAGCGCCCGATGTAGGCCAGGAAGGCGGTGAGCACGCCCACCGTGATCTCGCCCCGGCTGACCTGCCAGATGCCGAAGGCCCACACCACCAGCAGGCCGATGTCGGTGAGCAGCGTCACGGTCGGGGTGAACAGGCTCCAGGTCTTGTTGAGCCGGTCGTTCACCGCCAGGTTGGCCTGGTTGGCGTCGCGGAAGCGGTTGGCCTCGCGCGACTCCTGGGCGAAGGCCTTCACCACCCGGATGCCGGGGATGGTGTCGGCCAGCACGTTGGTCACGTCGCCCCAGACGCGGTCGATCTTCTCGAAGCCGGTGCGCAGGCGGTCGCGCACCCGGTGGATCATCCAGCCGATGAAGGGCAGCGGAATCAGCGTGACCAGCGCCAGCCAGGGGTTGATCGAGAACAGGATCACCGAGGTCATGACCAGCAGCAGCACGTCGGTGGCGAAGTCCAGCGCGTGCAGCGACAGGAACACCGAGATGCGGTCGGTCTCCGAGCCGATGCGGGCCATCAGGTCGCCGGTGCGCTTGGCGCCGAAATAGTCGAGCGACAGGCCCAGCAGGTGCTCGAAGGCCGTCACGCGCAGGTCCGCGGCGATGCGCTCGGACACCAGCGCGAGCAGCCAGGTGCGCGCCCAGCCCAGCGCCCAGGCGAGCAGCCCGGCGCCCAGCAGGCCCGACAGCAGCAGCATGACGTAGCCGCGGTCGATCGACTGGCCGTTCTGGAACGGGATCAGCACCTCGTCCATGAGCGGGATGGTGAGGTAGGGCGGCACCAGCGTGGCGCCGGTGGAGGCCAGCGTGAGCATGAAGCCGCCAATGAGCTCCTTGCGGTAGGGCCGGGCGAAACGCCCCAGCCTTAGCAGCACCCAGGTGGACGGCGGCTCGTTGTGCTCCCGGCTGCACACCACGCACTCGTCGCTGTCGGGCGGCAGCAGGGCGCGGCAGCTGGGGCAGCGGGTGGGGTCGTCGCCCTCGGGCACCACGCCGCGCGCATGCGCCGCCTGCACCTGCTCGAAGCGTTTCACCAGCCGCAGCGCCTGCACGTTGGCACCGAGGGTGAAGCGCCAGGTGGCCGTCAGCCGCGCGCTGCCGGGCGCCTCGTCGACCAGGCTCAGCGTGCCGACGCCGGCATGGTCGTGGTGCCGAAGCGACATGCCCGGCGAGAGCCCATGGCGCTGCCATGGCCCGCCATCCAGGCGGGCCCACAGGGCGCGCTCGCTGAGCACCAGGCGGCCCGGCGCGAAGCGCAGCTGCTCGTCCAGGTCAACCTGCAGCGTGGCGAGGACGTTGTCCCCGCCATCGAGAGGGGGGTGGTCGTCGGCCTCGGCGGCCGCAAGGTGGTGGGTGGCTTGCATCTGAATCGACGATTTTCCCTGATGGCGCCGGCGGTGGCCGCCCCGGGTGCGCCCGGGCAGGCGGGCTGCCCGGACACGGCGCACAATCCTAGCCTCGCACAGCCCCTGACGCCGTCCGGGCGGCCCGGCCGCCCACGCATGCGCTCCATGACCGACCGCAAGAACGACATCACCCTGCAGCGCATCACCTACCTGCGCGGCCCCAACATCTGGACCTACCGACCGGTGCTCGAGGTCTGGCTGGACCTCGGCGAGCTGGAGGGTTATCCCTCCGACAAGCTGCCCGGCTTCACCGACCGGCTGCTGGCGCTGCTGCCCGCGCTGGCGGAGCACCACTGCGGCGTGGGCGAGCGCGGGGGCTTCCTGCAGCGCCTGCGCGAAGGCACCTGGGCCGGCCACATCCTCGAGCACTGCGTCATCGAGCTGCTCAACCTGGGCGGCATGCCCACCGGCTTCGGCCAGACGCGCAGCACCCGCCAGCCCGGCGTCTACCGCATGGTCTTCCGGGCCCGCAACGAGCAGGTCGGCCGCGTGGCGCTGGCGCAGGGCCATGCGCTGCTGATGGCCGCCATCAACGACCAGCCCTTCGACGTGACGGCGGCGGTGGCGCAGGTGCGCGAGGCCATCGACGACTGCTACCTGGGCCCGTCCACCGCCTGCATCGTGGCCGCGGCCACCGACCGGCGCATCCCGCACATCCGGCTCAACGACGGCAACCTGGTGCAGCTGGGCTACGGCGCCAAGCAGCGCCGCATCTGGACCGCCGAGACCGACCTCACCGGCGCCATCGCCGAGACCATCGCCTGCGACAAGGACCTCACCAAGTCGCTGCTGCAGAGCTGCGGCGTGCCGGTGCCCGAGGGCGAGATCGTCGACAGCGCCGAGGCCGCCTGGACGGCGGCCCAGGACATGGGCGGTGCCGTGGCCATCAAGCCCACGGACGGCAACCACGGCCGCGGCGTCACGCTCGACCTGACGAAGAAGGACGACATCGAGGCGGCCTACCGCCTGGCTGCCGAGGAAGGCAGCGAGGTGATGGTGGAGCGCTGCATCCCGGGCGGCGAGCACCGGCTGCTCGTCGTGGGCGGCAAGGTGGTGGCCGCTGCGCGCGGCGAATCCGCCTGGATCACCGGCGACGGCCAGCACACCGTGGTGCAGCTCATCGACCTGCAGATCAACACCGACCCGCGCCGCGGCACCACCGAGGACCACCCGCTGAACCGGCTGGACGTGCGCGAGGACCCGGTGATCCTGCTGGACCTGCAGCGCCAGGGCTTCCCGCCCGACAGCGTGCCGCCGGCCGGCCACCGGGTGCTGGTGCAGCGCAACGGCAACGTGGCCATCGACTGCACCGACGACGTGCACCCCGAGGTGGCCCACAGCGTCAGCCTGGCCGCCAAGGTGGTGGGCCTGGACATCGCCGGCGTGGACGTGGTGGCCGAGGACATCTCGCGCCCGCTGCAGGCACAGGGGGGCGCCGTGGTGGAGGTGAACGCGGGCCCGGGCCTGCTGATGCACCTGAAGCCGGCCGTGGGCAAGCCGCGCCCGGTGGGCCAGGCCATCGTCGAGCAGCTGTTCCCGAGCGAGGAACACGACCCGCACCCCGGCCGCATTCCCATCGTCGGCGTGGCCGGCACGCGCGACACCCAGGTCGTGGCGCGCGCCATCGCCTGGCTGATGCACCTGTCGGGCAAGCACACCGCCCTGGCCTGCCGCGACGGCCTGTTCGTGGGCCAGCGCCGCATCGAGCGGGCCGACATGGCCCGCAGCAGCGCCTACTGGGAGGCCGGCCACCGCCTGCTGATGAACCGGGACGCCCATGCGGCCGTGTTCGAGAACGGCCCCGCGCTCATCCTGGACGAAGGCCTGCCCTACGACCGCTGCCACGTGGGCGTGGTGACCGACTTCGACGGCGCGCCGGGCCTGGAGCGGCACGACGTGACCGAGGCCGAGCAGCTGTACAAGGTGATGCGCACGCAGATCGACGTGGTGCTCGCCGACGGTGTGGGCGTGCTCAACGCCATGGACGCGCGCGTGGCCGAGCTGGCCGAGCTGTGCGACGGCGAGGTGGTGTTCTACGCCGCCGAGGGGCCCGAGGGCGACCCGCCCGTGCTGCGCGACCACTGCCAGGAAGGCGGCCGGGCTGCCGTGCTGCGCGCCGGCCGCGTGCTGCTGCTCACCGGCGCCAGCGAGCAGCCGGGGCCCGACCTGCACGCGGCGCTGCGCCGACACGACATCACGGAGCCGGCCCAGGTGGCCGCGCTGTCGCAGGCGCTGCTGGCCGCCGTGGCCGCGGCCTGGGCGCATGGCATCTCGCCCGAGCTCATCGCCGCCGGCATCGAGACCTTCGAGCCGCCGCGCGCCGCCGCCTGAGCCCCCCGCCCGCATCCCGCCCCCTTCTTCCCGTCCGCCGTCGCCCATCCATGGACATCTCCCGCATCCGCGCCCTGCGCGGCCCCAACCTGTGGAGCCGCCACACCGCCGTCGAGGCCGTCGTCACCTGCACCGAACAGGAGTGCGACGCCCTCGCGCACCTGCCCGGCTTCGAGGCCCGGCTGCGCGCCCTGTTCCCCGGTCTCGGCTCGCTGCGCGCACGGGCCGAGGAATCCTCCCTGGCGCACGTGCTCGAGGCGGCCACCCTGGCGCTGCAGACCCACGCCGGCTGCCCCGTCACCTTCAGCCGCACCGCCGCCACCCATGAGCGCGGCGTCTACCAGGTCGTCGTCGAGTACAGCGAGGAAAAGGTGGGCCGCCAGGCGCTGGAGGCCGCCGAGGCCCTGATCCGCAGCGCGCTCGGCGAGAACGGGACGCTGTTCGACTGCGACGCCACCGTGAAGTCGCTGCGCGAGCTGGACGAGGACATCCGCCTGGGGCCCTCCACCGGCTCCATCGTGAACGCCGCGGTGGCGCGCGGCATCCCCTACCGCCGCCTGACCAGCGGCAGCCTGGTGCAGTTCGGCTGGGGCTCGCGCCAGCGTCGCATCTGGGCCGCCGAGGTCGATTCCACCAGCGCCGTGTCCGAGTCCATCGCCCAGGACAAGGACCTGTGCAAGACCCTGCTGCGCGCCGCCGGCGTGCCGGTGCCGCTGGGCCGGCCGGTCGGCAGCGTCGAGGACGCGGTGGCCGCGGCCGAGGAGATCGGCTGGCCGGTGGTGTGCAAGCCGCAGGACGGCAACCAGGGCAAGGGCGTGACGGTGAACGTCACCGACGCCGCCGGCATGGCCGGGGCCTACCAGGCCGCCGCCGAGATCGGCACGCCCATGGTCGAGAAGTTCCTGCCCGGCTGCGACTTCCGCATGCTGGTGGTGGGCCACAAGCTGGTGGCGGCGGCGCGCCGCGATCCGCCGCAGGTCAGCGGCGACGGCATCCACACCGTGCGCCAGCTCGTCGAGCAGGTCAATGCCGACCCCAAGCGGGGCGACGGCCACGCCACCTCGCTCACCAAGATCCGCTTCGACGACATCGCGGTGGCCCGGCTGGCGCTGCAGGGGCTGACGCCGGAGTCGGTGCCGGAGAAGGGCCGGCGCGTCATCCTGCGCAACAACGCCAACCTGTCCACCGGGGGCACCGCCACCGACGTGACCGACGACGTGCACCCGGAGGTCGCGGCGCGCGCCGTGGCGGCCGCCCGCATGGTGGGCCTGGACATCTGCGGCGTGGACGTGGTGTGCGAGTCCGTGCTGCGCCCGCTGGAGGAGCAGCACGGCGGCATCGTCGAGGTGAACGCCGCGCCGGGCCTGCGCATGCACCTGTCGCCGTCCTACGGCAAGGGCCGGGCGGTCGGCGAGGCGATCATCAACCACCTGTACGCCGCGGGTGACGACGGCCGCATCCCGGTGGTGGCGGTCACGGGCACCAACGGCAAGACCACCACGGCCCGGCTGGTCGCGCACCTGTTCGCGTCCACCGGCCTGCGCGTGGGCATGACCAACACCGACGGCGTGCACGTGAACGGCCGGCAGATCGACTCCGGCGACTGCTCCGGCCCGCGCAGCGCGCGCAACGTGCTGATGAACCCCGAGGTGGACGCCGCGGTGTTCGAGACGGCACGCGGCGGCATCCTGCGCGAGGGCCTGGGCTTCGACCGGTGCCAGGTGGCGGTGGTGACCAACATCGGCGCGGGCGACCACCTGGGCCTGAACTTCATCACCACGGTGGAGGAGCTGGCGGCCGTCAAGCGCGTGATCGTGCAGAACGTGGCGCCCGGCGGCTACGCGGTGCTCAACGCGGCCGACCCGCAGTGCGTGGGCATGGCGCCCACCTGCCCCGGCGGCATCATCTACTTCGCCCACGACCGCCACCACCCCGTGCTGGCCACCCACCGCGCCCAGGGGCAGCGCAGCGTGTTCGTCGAAGGCGACCAGATCGTGGCCGCCGAAGGCAACTGGCGCGAGTTCGTGGCCCTGCGCGACATCCCGCTCACCCGGGGCGGCAGCATCGGCTTCCAGGTGGAGAACGCCATGGCCGCCGTGGCCGCCGGCTGGGGCGTGGGCCTGCACTGGGACGCCATCCGCTCCGGCCTGGCCAGCTTCGTGAACGACGCCGACAACGCGCCGGGCCGCTTCAACGTCATGGACTACCGCGGCGCCACGCTCATCGCCGACTACGGCCACAACCCGGACGCCATGCGTGCGCTGGTGGCGGCCATCGAGGGCATGCCGGCCCGGCGCCGCTCGGTCGTCATCTCCGGCGCCGGCGACCGGCGCGACGAGGACATCCGCGAGCAGACCCAGATCCTGGGCACCGCGTTCGACGAGGTGATCCTCTACCAGGACGCCTGCCAGCGCGGCCGGGCCGACGGCGAGGTGATCGCCCTGCTGCGCCAGGGCCTGGCGGGCGCGGCCCGCACGCGCCATGTGGACGAGATCACCGGCGAGTTCGTGGCCATCGACACCGCGCTGTCGCGCCTGCAGCCCGGCGACCTGTGCCTGATCCTGGTGGACCAGGTGGAAGAGGCCCTGGCCCACCTCGCGCAGCGCGTGGCCGAGCCGGCCACCGCCTGACGGCCGGCCCGGCGGCGGCCGGGTTTGGCGCCGGCAATCCGCCCGTCGGTCGCGCCGAACGGGCGGTTCGTCGCAAGGCCCGCCCGTGCCCCCGGGGCGCCCGGCTATCCTCGTGCGAGCACGCGTGCGGCCGACCGGCCCGCGCGGCCACCCCAGCCCTGGCGCCGCCACCGCGGCGCCATTTGCTTGATGGAAAGCGCTTGGAGCCCATGAAAACCCTCAGACTGTCGACCCTGGCCGTCCTCGTCCACCTGGCCACGGCCACGATGGCCGCCGGTGCCGCCCCGCTCGCCTCCGGCCTCGACCGGCCCGGTTTCGACCCCTCGGTGCGCGTGCAGGACGACCTGTTCCATGCCGCCAACGGGGGCTGGCTCAAGGCCACCGAGATCCCGGCGGACAAGCCGGAGTACGGCACCTTCATCCAGCTGCGCGACCTGTCCGACCAGCGCGTGCGCGAGATCGTCGAGGGCCTGGCGCGCCAGAAGGCCGCGGCCGGCAGCGTGGAGCAGAAGGTCGGTGCGTTCTACGGCTCGTTCGTGGACACCGCCACCATCGACAAGCTCGGGCTCAAGCCGGTGCAGCCGCACCTGGCCGCCATCGACGCCATCCGCACCCCGAAGGACCTGGCCCAGTGGATGGGCAGCATGCAGGGCATGGTCGAGGCGCCCGTGCTGCTGTGGGTGATGGCCGACTTCAAGAACCCCACGGTGAACCAGGCGCTCACCTGGCAAGGCGGCCTGGGCCTGCCCGACCGCGACTACTACCTGAAGCAGGACGACGAGCGCCTGGCCAAGGCCCGCGCCGCCTACGTCGGCTACCTCACCACCCTGGCCCGCCTGTCGGGCATCAAGGACCCGGCCGCGGCCGCCAAGACGGTGATGGCGATCGAGCAGCGCATCGCCGAGGTGCACTGGGACAAGGTGGACAACCGCAACCCGGTGAAGATCTACAACCCCATGACGGTGGCCGAGCTCGCCAAGGTCGCCCCGGGCATCGACTGGGCCACCTACCTGAAGGCGGCGCAGCTGGGCAGCGTGGAGCGCCTGTCGGTGTCGCAGCCCAGCGCCGTGACCGGCATCGCCAAGCTGTTCGCCGAGGTGCCGCTGGCCGACTGGAAGGTCTACTTCAAGCTGCGCAGCCTGGACGCCGCGGCCAACCTGCTGCCCAAGGACTTCCGCGACGCCCGCTTCGCCTTCCGCGGCACCGCTCTGACCGGCGCCAAGGAGCCCAAGCCGCGCTGGCAGCAGGCCATCACCGAGGTCAATGGCTCGCTGGGCGAGGCCGTGGGCCAGCTCTACGTGGCCAAGCACTTCCCGCCCGAGGCCAAGGCCCGCATGCAGACGCTGGTGGGCAACCTGCTGGCCGCCTACAAGGAGTCGATCGACGGCCTGAGCTGGATGACGCCCGCCACCAAGGCGCAGGCGCAGGACAAGCTGGCCAAGTACATGACCAAGATCGGCTACCCCGACACCTGGCGCGACTACGGCAGGCTCGAGGTGCGCGCCGGCGACGCCCTGGGCAATGCCCAGCGCTCGGGCCGCTTCGAGTGGCAGCGCGTGGCGGCCAAGGTGGGCAAGCCGGTGGACCGCGCCGAGTGGGGCATGACGCCGCAGACGGTGAACGCCTACTACAACCCGACGCTCAACGAGATCGTGTTCCCGGCCGCCATCCTGCAGCCGCCGTTCTTCGACATGCAGGCCGACGACGCGGTGAACTACGGTGCCATCGGCGCGGTGATCGGCCACGAGATCAGCCACGGCTTCGACGACCAGGGCAGCCAGTTCGACGGCGACGGTGTGCTGCGCAACTGGTGGACCGACGAGGACCGCAAGGCCTTCGACTCGGTGGGCGCCAAGCTGGTGGCCCAGTACGAGACCTACGAGCCCATCCCGGGCAAGAAGCTCAACGGCAAGCTGACGCTGGGCGAGAACATCGCCGACCTGTCCGGCCTGCAGATCGCCTACAAGGCCTACGTGCGTTCGCTGGGCGGCAAGCCGGCGCCGGTGATCGACGGCTTCAACGGCGAGCAGCGCTTCTTCCTGGGCTGGTCGCAGGCCTGGCGCGAGAAGGTGCGCGAGGAGCGCGCCCTGCAGCTGCTGACCATGGACCCGCACTCGCCGCCGGAATTCCGGGCCAACGGCGCCGCGGTGAACCACGACGGCTTCCACCGCGCCTTCGACACCAAGCCCGGCGACAAGATGTACAAGCCGGCTGAAGAGCGCATCCGGATCTGGTGACCTTCAGAGGGCGGGCCGCGCGCAGCGCGCCCGCCCCTTCAAGCGGCGTGCGCGGGTCCGGCTCCGCCGGCCCGCTGCGCGAGCCCCCTCGGGGGGCAGCCCCCGGGAGGGGCGTGGGGGCCCTGTTTCAGGGCTTGTAGAGCTTGATCTCCTTGTTCCAGCGGTGCAGCGTGGTCGCCTGGCTGGAGTAGACCTGCATCTGCACCGTGTGCGTGCCGTAGGCCACGCTGGTGAAGGTCTGGTAGTTCATGACCTGGTAGCCGCCGCCGGCGCGCACGATGCCGTTGAACGGGCAGTTGACGGAGCCGCCGTCCACCATCAGGCAGATGGCCGCGGCGTTCTCCGCGGCCGCCGCCGCGATCTGCGCGTTGAAGTTGCCGGCGATGGTGCAGCCTGCCGTGTTGGTGCAGTTGACCGTGAGCGTGGTGCCCACCGTGTTCATGCCCGGGCTCAGCGACATCGAGGTGCTGTCGGTGTCGAAGTAGGTCTTCAGCAGCTTGTGGGCGGTGCTGATGGCCTCCGTGCCCTGGCGCGGCTGGGACTTCAGGCCGGGGGGTTCGCCGGCGGCCTGGGCGCCGAGGGCGATGGCGGCCGCGGCGGCGGCGAGCGCGAGCTGGATCGAACGGGACATGGTGCCTCCTGGGGATATGGCAGGTGAAATGACCGACGCCATCGCCCTCTGAAGGCAGCGCGGCGTCACCCGGCGGTCCGTGTGGCCCCCGGTGACGCCATTGTTCGAACCCAGCCCGTCGCGCAGCACCCTGCGCCTGGCAGGGGGAGCGCCCCTGCGTTCGCGGGAGCCGCCCCCCTAGCCGCCTCAGGCCGCGGAGGCCGTGCTGTGCCGGATCAGGTAGTCGAAGGCACCCAGCGCCGCCTTCGCGCCATCGCCCGCGGCGATGATGATCTGCTTGAACGGCACCGTCGTGGCGTCGCCCGCGGCGTAGACGCCCGGCACGCTGGTGGCGCCCTTGGCATCCACCTCGATCTCGCCGAAGCGCGAGAGCTCGAGCGTTCCCTTGAGCCACTCGGTGTTGGGCACCAGGCCGATCTGCACGAACACGCCTTCCAGCGGCACATGCTGCGTCTGGCCGCTCACGCGGTCCTTGAAGCTGAGGCCGTTCACCTTCTGGCCGTCGCCGGTGATCTCGGTGGTCTGGGCGTTCACGTGCACCGTCACGTTGGGCAGCGACTTCAGCTTCTTCACCAGCACGGCATCGGCCTTCAGCTGTTCGGCGAACTCCACCAGCGTGACGTGCTCGACGATGCCCGCCAGGTCGATGGCGGCCTCCACGCCGGAGTTGCCGCCGCCGATCACCGCCGTGCGCTTGCCCTTGAACAGCGGGCCGTCACAGTGCGGGCAGTAGGCCACGCCCTTGTTCCTGTACTCCTGCTCGCCGGGCACGTTCACGTTGCGCCAGCGTGCGCCGGTGGACAGGATCACGGAGCGGCCCTGCAGCACCGCGCCGTTGGCCAGCTGCACGCCGACCAGGCCGCCGGGCTGCGCGGCGGGGATGATCTTCTCCGCGCGCTGGTTGTTCATGATCTCGACGTCGTAGGTGCGCACGTGCTGCTCCAGCGCGGCGGCGAACTTCGGCCCTTCCGTTTCCTGGATGGACACGTAGTTCTCGATCGCCAGCGTGTCCAGCACCTGGCCGCCGAAACGCTCGGCCACGATGCCGGTGCGGATGCCCTTGCGGGCGGCGTACACGGCCGCGGCGGCGCCGGCGGGGCCACCGCCCACGATGAGCACGTCGAAGGGCGGCTTCGCGCCCAGCTTGGCCGCGTCACGCGCGGCCGCGTTGGTGTCCACCTTGGCCAGGATCTCGGCCAGCTCCATGCGGCCCGACCCGAAGGGCTGGCCGTTGAGGAACACGGTGGGCACGCCCATGATCTGCCGCGCCTCGACCTCGTCCTGGTACAGCCCGCCGTCGATGGCCACGTGGCGCACCTTGGGGTTGAGCACCGCCATCAGGTTCAGCGCCTGCACCACGTCCGGGCAGTTGTGGCAGGTCAGGGACATGTAGGTCTCGAAGACCATCTCGCCGTCGAGCGCCTGGATCTGCTCGATGACGTCGGCCTCCACCTTGGGCGGGTGGCCGCCGGCCTGCAGCAGGGCCAGCACCAGCGAGGTGAACTCGTGGCCCATGGGGATGGCCGCGAAGCGCACGCCCATGTCGGCGCCCACGGCGCTGATGGAGAAGCTGGGCCGGCGCGCATCCTGGCCGTCGTAGCGCACGGTGATCTTGTCCGGCCCGGCGGACGCGACGGCCTCCAGCAGCTCGCGCATCTCGGCCGAGGCGGGGCGGTCATCCAGGCTGGCCACCAGCTCGATGGGCTGGCGGATGCGCTCCAGGTAGGCGGCAAGCTGGGTCTTGGTGGCGGCGTCCAACATGGCGGTCTCCTTGGGTCGTCCGGGGGGTCAGTCAGCGAAAGGCAACAGGCCATCCTGCCGGCCGGCGCAAGCCCGGTCGGTGAGGTGGGTCAAGGGGGAGAAAGGGGCGGGAACCGAGCGCACGTCACGAAGTGGCTCGATTCCCGTTGCGGGCCCATCGAGGCCGCCGCCCGGGCAGCGCAGCCGTACACCCGTACGGCGAGCAGCGCAGGCAAGGGATCGATGGGCGCAGCAGGAAAGCGCGCTACGTCGTCAGATCTTGCCGACCAGGTCGAGAGACGGCGTCAGCGTCTTCGCGCCGTCGTTCCACTTGGCCGGGCAGACCTGGCCGGGGTGGCTGGCGACGTACTGGGCCGCCTTCAGCTTGCGCAGCGTTTCCTTCACGTCACGCGCAATGGCGTTGTCGTGCACTTCCAGGGTCTTGATCACGCCTTGCGGGTCGATCACGAAGGTGCCGCGCAGGGCCAGGCCCTCCTCGGGGATGTGCACGCCGAAGGCGTTGGTCAGCGCGTGGGTGGGGTCGCCCACCAGCGGGAACTGGGCCTTGCCCACGGCCGGCGAGGTCTCGTGCCACACCTTGTGCGAGAAGTGCGTGTCGGTGGTGACGATGTAGACCTCGGCGCCCAGCTTCTGGAACTCGGCGTAGTTGTCGGCCGCGTCTTCCACCTCGGTCGGGCAGTTGAAGGTGAAGGCCGCCGGCATGAAGATCAGCACGGACCACTTGCCCTTCAGGCTCTCTTCCGTGACCTCGATGAACTTGCCGTTGTGGAAGGCCTGGGCCTTGAACGGGGCGACTTGGGTGTTGATCAGCGACATGGGGTCTCCTTGAGGGGGCAGGGGTTGAACGGAATGGTCAAATCTTAGTGGCCGGCACGCATTTGTGTGATTGATTGATACGATAAACCAGATTGAAACACGCTATTAGAAATCCGACACCGCGGCCAGCCGGTGGGGCCGCCGATGATGCCGCGCGGGCCATCTGCCCACGCTGCCAGCGGGCTTTCGACTGCGGCGCCGCGGGCCCCGGGCCCTGCGCCTGCGCGGGCCTGGTGGTGCCCGAGTCGGTGCGGGAGGCCCTGCGTGGCCGCTACACGGGCTGCCTGTGCCTGGGCTGCCTGGCCGAACTGTCACGCGAGGACGCCGCGCCGCCCGCCCCTGCGCCGCCCGCCAGCGCGTAGCGGCGGGCGGCCGCCACGCGCCGTGCCGCCACCGCTTTTTCCACGGCGCGCGCCGGATGGGCGCCGCCGCGGCTTCAGGCGGCCCGCGCCCGGCCGATAACGATCCGACCGCCGGGCGCCTTGCGCCGGCCCCTTTGCGCCCATGACGTCTCCTTCCGCCTTCGACACTGCCGGCCCGCCCCAGGCCGACGGCGGCCTGCCGCCCGACAGCCCCGGGCGCCCGGCCAGTGCGCACGCGGCCACCTGGCTGCGCACCCTGCTGGCGCTGGTGGGCGTGGTGCTGATGGTCGCCGCCTGGGGCTTCGTGCAGGTGACCGCCGGGCTCGCGGTGGCCAGCCAGGGCGACGCCGAGGCACTCAAGCTCGCGGGCCGCCAGAGCTTCCTGGCCGAACGCCTGGCCACGGGCGCCATGGACGTGGGCGCGGGGGCGGACACCGCGCGGCCGCTGGAGGACACCCTGGCCCGCATGCTGGCCGAGGCCACCCGCCTGAACGAGCTGAGCGGCGTCTGGTCCGAGGCCGACGGCGACGGCCTGACCTGGACCGACCACCGCGAGCGCGTCTGGGGCACGGTGCAGTCGCTGCTGATGGCCCGCGAGCGCGGCGAGTCCGACCTGGGCCCGTACGTCACGCGGGTGCGCAACGAGGCGCGCCAGTTCATCGACGAGATGGAGCTGGCCACCACCGCGCTGCAGCGCCTGGCCGAGCAGCGCCAGCAGGACACGCGCGAGGCGCACGCCCGGCTGGTCGGCCTGCTGGCGCTGGGCGTGGGCGCCCTGCTGCTCGGCCTGGGCGAGCCGCTGGCCCGCCGCATCCAGCGTCACCACGACCAGCTGCACGCCCAGGCCCAGGAGCTGGAACGCCTGGCCGTGGTGGCCGACCGCACCCCCAACGCGGTGGCGATCACCGACACGCACGGCGCCATCGTCTGGACGAATGCGGCCTTCACCGCCATCACCGGCTACGCGGCCGACGAGGCCCGTGGCCGCACGCCCGACGCGCTGCTGCAGTTCGAGGGCACCGCGGCGGCCACGCGCGCCGCCGTGGCGCGCGCCCGCGATGGCGCGCTGCCGGTGCGGGTGGAGATCCTGCACCGCGGCCGGCACGGGCGCAGCTACTGGGCCGACCTGAGCGTGCAGCCGATGCGCGACGAGGCGGGCCGGCTCACCGGCTTCATCCACGTCGAGACGGACATCAGCGCCCAGGTGGAGCGGCGCGAGTACCTGGACGCGGTGCTGCGCGCCCTGCCCGCGGGCCTGATGGTGCGCGACGCCGACGGCCGCGTGGTGGACGTGAACGTGAAGGCCGAGCAGCTCATCGGCGCGCCGCGCGAGCTGCTGCTCGGGCAGCCGGGCCTGCCGCCGGGCTGGTCGGCCACCCGGCCGGACGGGTCGCCGCTGTCCGCCGAGGATCTGCCCGGGCTGTCCACGCTGCGGCACGGCCAGCCGCAGGAGGGCCTGCCCATCGCCGTCTGCCTGCCCGACGGCGAGCGCCGCTGGCTGCGCATCAACACGCAGCTGCTGCCCGCGCCGGACGGCGCCGTGCAGGGCGTGATCTCCTGCTTCCTCGACGAGACCGAGGTGCGTGCCCAGCGCCACCTGCTGCAGACCACCATCGACGGCGCCGGCGTCGGCACCTGGGACTGGGACATGCAGACCGGCCGTGTCGATTTCAACGACCGCTGGCTGCGCATGTTCGGCTTCGGCGGGCCCGACAACCCGCCCCGCACGGTGGACGACTGGCTCGCCCTGATGCACCCCGAGGACGCACAGGCCGCGCGCCGCGCCGTGGTGGACCACCTGGCCGACCCGACCGTGCCCTACCGGACGGAGTTCCGGGTGCAGCACCGCAGCGGCGGCTGGATGTGGGTGATGGCCGCCGGCGCCGTCATCGAGCGCGGGCCGGACGGCCGCGGCCGACGCATGGCCGGCGTGCACGTGGACATCGACGCCCGCAAGCGCCTGGAGCAGGCACTCAGCGACGCCGCGCTCACCGACGCGCTGACCCAGCTGCCCAACCGCGCCGGCATCCAGCATGCGCTCGCGCGCTGCGTGGAGCGCGTGCACGAGCGGCCGGACGACACCTTCGCCGTGCTGTTCATGGATTTCGACCGCTTCAAGCTGGTCAACGACAGCCTCGGCCACGAGGCCGGCGACGAGCTGCTGCGGCAGATCGCCGAGCGCCTGCGCCACGCACTGCGCCCGGGCGACGACGTGGCGCGCGTCAGCGAGCTCGAGGCCCGCGGCCTGCCGGCCGGCCAGCCCGACGTGGCCGGCCGCCTGGGCGGCGACGAGTTCGTGGTGCTGCTGGAACACCTGCATGCGCCCGCCGACGCCATGCGCGTGGCCCGCCGGCTGCTGGACGCGCTGGGCGAGCCCTACGAGATCGGCGGTCGCCAGGTGCAGTCCAGCGTCAGCATCGGCATCGTCACCAGCGACGTCTCGTCCGCCAGCGTCGAATCGGTGCTGCGTGACGCCGACACCGCCATGTACGAGGCCAAGCGCCTGGGCCGCGGCCGCTATGCGGTGTTCCAGCCCGAGATGCACCGCCGCATCCGCCATGCGATGGAGCTGGAGGGCGACCTGCGCCAGGCCCTGCTCAGCGAGGACCAGATCTTCGTCGCCTACCAGCCCATCGTGTCGCTGCCCCACGGCCGCCCCGTCGCGCTGGAAGCGCTGGTGCGCTGGCGCCACCCGGCCGACGGCCGCCTGGTTTCGCCCGCCGAGTTCGTGCCGCTGGCCGAGGAAGCGGGCCTGGTGGAGCAGCTGGGCGAGCGGGTCCTGCGCCGGGCCTGCCTGGACCTGGCCGCGTGGCAGCGCCACCTCGGCGACGCCGCGCCGCGCAACGTGTCGGTCAACCTCAGCCGGGCCCAGCTGCGCCCTGGCCGCCTGGCGGCCACCGTGCGCTCGGCCCTGGCCGATGCCGGCGTGCCCGCATCGGCGCTGCGGCTGGAGATCACCGAGACGCTGGCGATGAAGGTGGAGGACGCGGAGCAGGTGTTCGCCGAGCTGCGCACCATGGGGGTGGCCCTGGCGCTGGACGACTTCGGCACCGGCTACTCCTCGCTGGCGTCGCTGGACCAGCTGCCCATCGACACCGTGAAGGTGGACCGCGCCTTTGTGGCCAAGGTGGTGGACAGCCGCTACCAGCGTGCCCTCGTGCACTCCACGGTGCAGGTGGCCGACGCGCTGCACCTGCGGGTGGTCGCCGAAGGCGTGGAGACGGAGGAGCAGGCCGCGGCCCTGGTGGCGCTGGGCTGCCACCTCGCCCAGGGTTTCCTGTTCGGCCGCCCCATGGTCGCGGTGGACTTCGAGGCCTGGTGGGCCGACGCGGTCCGGCGCACGGCCGGGCCGGCGGCGGCCGACACCCTACTGGTCATCCATCCAGTATCCTGACGGGCGTGACCGCCCCGACTGCCTTCCTTGCCGAGCCCGTCCTGGACCGGCTCACCCACGCGCTGAACGACGCCCAGCGCGAGGCCATGGCGCACGGCGACACGCCGCTGCTGGTCATCGCCGGGGCCGGCACGGGCAAGACCATGACGCTCGCCGCGCGCGTGGCGCGCCTCGTGGCGGGCGGCGCCGACCCGCAGCGCCTGCTGCTGCTGACCTTCTCGCGCCGTGCGGCGGTGGAGATGCAGCACCGCGTGGCCGCCCTGCTGCGCGAGGCGCTGGGCCTGCCGCCGGGCAGTGCCCCGCCCACGCTGCCATGGGCCGGCACCTTCCACGCCATCGGGGCCCGGCTGCTGCGCGAGCAGGCCGGTCGCCTGGGCCTGTCGCCCGAGTTCTCCATCCTCGACCGCGGTGACGCGGAGGACCTGATGGGCTGGGTGCGCGACGGGCTGGGCCTGGCGTCGCAGGCGGACGGCCGGCGCTTCCCGCTGAAGGGCACCTGCCTGGCCATCTACTCGCGTGCCGTGAACAGCCAGGCGCCCCTGGCCGAGGTGCTGCGCGAGGCCTTCCCGTGGTGCGCCGAGCACGAGGGCGCCCTGCGCACGCTGTGCCGCGCCTACGAGGACGCCAAGCGCGAGCAGCAGGCGCTGGACTACGACGACCTGCTGCTGTGGTGGGCCGAGATGCTGCGCGAGCCCGACATCGCCGCCTGGCTGGGCGACCGCTTCACCCATGTGCTGGTGGACGAGTACCAGGACACCAACCGCTTGCAGTCGGCCATCCTGCATGCGCTCAAGCCCAGCGGCCGCGGCGTCACGGTGGTGGGCGACGACGCCCAGGCGATCTACGCCTTCCGCGCCGCCGAGGTGCGCAACATCCTGGACTTCCCGCGCGCCTTCGATCCGCCGGCCCGGGTGGTGACCCTGGAGCGCAACTACCGCGCCACCCAGCCCCTGCTCGACGCGGCCAACGCGGTGATCGGCCTGGCGCCGGAGCGCTTCACCAAGCGCCTGTGGACCGACCGCCCCGGCAGCGAGCGGCCGCAGCTGGTGGCGGTGGAGGACGAGCTGGCGCAGGCCCGCTGGGTGTGCGAGCGCCTGCTCGAGCGCCGCGAAGGCGGGCTGAAGCTCAAGTCCCAGGCGGTGCTGTTCCGCACCTCCAGCCACAGCGCCGGGCTGGAGCTGGAGCTGGCGCGCCGCCGCATTCCCTTCGTCAAGTACGGCGGCCTCAAGTTCCTGGAAGCCGCGCACGTGAAGGACCTGCTCGCGCTGCTGCGCTGGGCCGGCAACCCGCGCCTGCGCCTGGCCGGCTTCCGCGTGGCGCAGCTGGTGCCGGGCATCGGCCCGGCCAGCGCACGCCGGCTGCAGGACGCCATGGACGCCGCCGCGGACCCGCACGCCGCGCTGCAGGCCTGGCAGCCGCCCGCCGCGGCGGCGGGCGACTGGGCCGCGCTGGCGGCCCTGCTGCAGCACCTGGCCGAGGCACCGCAGTGGCCCGCCGAGCTGGCCGAGGTGGCCGGGTGGTACCTGCCGCACATGGAGCGCCTGCACGACCACCCCGGCCCGCGCCGCGCCGACATCGAGCAGCTGCAGCGCCTGGCCGCCGGCCACGCCACCCGCGAGCGCTTTCTCACCGAGCTCACGCTCGACCCGCCCCAGGCCACCAGCGACGAGGCCGGCGACCCCATGCTGGACGAGGACTACTGCATCCTGTCCACCATCCATGCGGCCAAGGGCCAGGAGTGGTCGGCGGTGACGGTGCTCAACGTGGTCGACGGCTGCATCCCCGGCGACCTGGCCACCGCCACGCCGGCCCAGCTGGAAGAGGAGCGCCGCCTGCTCTACGTGGCCATGACACGCGCGCGCCACCACCTGGCGCTGGTGGTGCCGCAGCGCTTCCACGTCACCCAGCAGCGCCGCTTCGGCGACCGCCACCTGTACGCCGGGCTCACCCGCTTCATCCCGCCGGAGGTGGCGCAGCACTTCGACTCCGTCGGGCCCGCCACCCCGCACTGGGCCCCCGGCCCGCCCACGCCGCCCACCGGCGCGGTGCTCGACCTGGCGCGGCGCCTGCGCGAGCGCTGGTAGGCACGCGGATGGCGCGTGCCGGCGGCGGTCAATCGCCGTGCCTGCACGCTGTCCCACGACCGTGGCTAGGGGGGTGCTGGGTTAACCCACGCGCCACGCGCCAGGGCGGGTGCTAGCTTGCCAGCCTGCGTGGCGCCCGGCCGCGCCAGGGAGACGCCCATGCACATCCCGAGCCCCCCGCGGCCCGCGGCCCTGACCGCGGTGGCCATCGCCGCGGCCCTGCTGTGCCTGCCCGCGGCGGCCGCGCGGCGGCCGGGCAGCCCGCCGCCGGGGCGCGCCGCCGACCTGCCGGTGGACCTGGCGGACGTGGTCGCCGGCCAGGGCGGCTTCGTGCTCGAGGGCACGGCCTCCTCACGGGCTGGCCAGAGCGTGTCGGCGGCGGGCGACGTCAACGGCGACGGGCTGGCCGACCTGATCGTCGGCGCCCCGCAGGACGGCGGCGGCCCCTCCAATGCCCGCCCTGGCGCCAGCTACGTGGTCTTCGGCAAGCCTGGCAACGACCCGGTGGACCTGGCCGCACTGCAGGCCGGCGGGACCGGCGGGTTCGTCATCCGCGGCGAGGCCGCGGGCCTGGGCAGCGGCCGGTCCGTCGCGGGCGTGGGCGATGTCAACGGCGACGGCCTGGACGACCTGGCCATCGGCGTGGGCAGCCTGTACGGCCCGCAGGCCGCGCAGCGCAGCTACATCGTCTTCGGCAAGGCCGACAACGCGCCGGTGGAGCTGCAGGCCGTGTCGGCCGGCACCGGCGGCTTCGCGGTGCAGGCCGCCGACCCGGCCATCCGCGGCTTCGAGGTGGCGGCGGCGGGCGACTTCGATGGCGACGGCCTGGCGGACCTGGCCGTGGGCGTGCGGTACGCGCGCGACAGCCTCACGGACCGGGGTCGCAGCTACGTGGTGTTCGGCCAGACGGGCACCCGGACGGTGGAGCTGGCCCAGGTGGCGCAGGGCCGGGGTGGCGTGGTGATCGACGGCGAGCCCGGCTACCACCCCGTGAGCCAGCCCGCCGGCGCGGGCGACGTGAACGGCGACGGCCTGGCCGACCTGGTGATCGGCGTGCCGGGCCAGCTCAACGGCGCCGGCCGCAGCTACGTCGTCTTCGGCCGGCCCGGCACCGCCCCGGTGGACTTGGCCGCCGTGGCCGCAGGCAGCGGCGGCTTCCGGCTCGACGGCTGGGACGTCTGGGACGGCAGTGGCACGTCCGTGGCCGCGGCCGGCGACGTGAACGGCGACGGCCTGGCGGACGTGCTGGTGGGCGCGCCGGGCACGTACTGGCGCTATGGGCGCGAGTGGAGCAAGGGCTTCACCTACGTCGTCTTTGGCCGCACCGGCACCGCACCGGTCGCCCTGCGGGACGTGGAACTGGGCACGGAGGCCGGCTTCGTCATCGCCGGCGAGGGCATCCGCTACGACTTCAGCGGCACCAGCGTGGCGGGCGCCGGCGACATCAACGGCGACGGCCTGGCGGACGTGCTCATCGGCGCCCCGGGCGCCGACGGCCTGACCGACCGCGAGGTGTACTACGGCGGACGCAGCTACCTGGTCTACGGCAAGGCCGACACCTCGCCCGTGGCGCTGCGGTCGGTGACCGCGGCCCTGGCGGCCGGGGCCACCTTCATGAGCGAGGGCGACTACGGCGCCCTCGGCACCAGCGTGTCGGCCGCTGGCGACGTGAACGGCGACGGCCTGGGCGACCTCATCCTGGGCGCACCGCAGCGCGACCTGCCCGCGGGGGACCGCTCCGGGCGCGCCTACGTGGTCCACGGCGCGCCCACCGGCGCCTTCCTGCCGGTCGCGATCGACGCGCTCGGTGGCCCGGGCCCCGACACCCTGCCGGGCGACCCCGCCGCGGACAGCCTCGCCGGCGGCGCCGGCCCCGACATCCTGGGCGGCCAGGGTGGCGCGGACGTGCTGGCGGGCGGCCCCGGCGACGACCTGCTGCGCGTGGACGGTGGCCAGTGGCGCGCGCTGCGCTCGCCGCTCGGCAGCGGCGGGAACCGGAGGCAGCTGGCGCGCCTGGAGGGCGGCAGCGGCATGGACACGCTGGCCGTGGCCGGCGCAGGCGTCTCGCTGAACCTGCGGCAGGTGGCCCACCTCGGCATGGGGCTGCCCGGCAGCGTCTCGCGCATCGCATCCATCGAGCGCATCGACCTGCAGGGCAGCGGCGCGAACCAGCTGCGGCTGGAGGTGGCGGACGTGCACGACATGACCGGCATGAACCTGCTCAACGCCGGCAACCACCTGGCACGCGGCTGGAGCGCCGGCACCTATGCGTTTCCCGCCACGGTGCGCCGGCACCAGCTGGTGGTGGATGGCGACGGCGACGACACCGTGTGGCTGTCCGGCGCCTGGCGCGATGCCGGCACGGTGATGCGCGGCACGCAGGCGTACACGGTGTGGAACAGCCGCAGCGGCCGGGCGCAGGTGCTGCTGAACCAGCAGGTGGCGCCGGCCCTGGCCCCGCGCGACGCGGCCCGATGAACGGGCCGGCCGCGCCCGCGCTGGAGATCAGCGCCTCGCGGCAGATGCTGGCCTGGATGGCGCAGCAGCGGCTGTCGCTGGCGCTCACCACCTACCAGATCGGCAAGCTGTTCCTGCTCGGGCTGACGCCCGAGGGGCGGCTCAGCGTGCACGAGCGCAGCTTCAACCGCTGCATGGGCCTGTGCCCGGCCGACGGCGGCTTCTACCTCAGCAGCCTGTACCAGGTCTGGCGCTTCACCAACGCGCTCGCACCGGGGCAGGCGCAGCCCGACGGACACGACCGGCTGTACGTGCCCCGCGTCGGCCACACGACGGGCGACCTGGACATCCACGACATGGCCGTCGACGGCCAGGGGCGGCTGGTCTTCGTGAACACGCTGTTCGGCTGCCTGGCCACGCTGAGCGACACGCACAGCTTCCAGCCGCTGTGGCGCCCGCCGTTCATCAGCCGCCTGGCCGCGGAGGACCGCTGCCACCTCAACGGCCTGGCCATGAAGGACGGTGCGCCCGCCTACGTCACGGCCGCCAGCACGTCCGACGTGGTGGACGGCTGGCGCGAGCATCGCCGCAGCGGCGGCGTGGTGGTGGACGTCGCCCGCCACGAGGTGGTGGCCACGGGCCTGAGCATGCCGCACTCGCCGCGCTGGCACGGCGGGCGGCTGTGGCTGCTGAATTCCGGCACCGGCGAGTTCGGCCACGTCGAGCTGGACACGGGCCGCTTCGTCCCGGTGGCCTTCTGCCCCGGCTACCTGCGTGGCCTGCACCTGGTGGGCGACCACGCCCTTGTCGGCCTGTCGCGCCCGCGGGACAACAAGACCTTCAGCGGCCTGCCGCTGGACGAGCGGCTGGCCCGCCACGGCGCTCAGGCGCGCTGCGGCGTCCAGGTGGTGGACCTGCGCAGTGGCGACGTGGTGCACTGGCTGCGCTTCGAGGGCGTGGTGGAAGAGCTTTACGACGTGGTCGCGCTGCCGGGCGTGCGCCGGCCCATGGCGCTGGGCTTCAAGACCGACGAGATCCGCCGCGTGCTGAGCGTGGCCCCGGCAGGCTAGAGGCCCCCTGGCCGCGGCGCGTTGAAATCGGCCGCACCGGCCCCACCTGCGGCCGATCCGCCCGCGTCACGGGCGCGTGACGAAAGGGGCCGCTTGCCCACCGCACCCGATGCGCTCTCGCTGACGCTGGGCCTCCTGGCGTTCGCCAGCCTGCTGGCCGCCGGCCTGTGGGCGCCCACCGCCTGGCGCGCCTGGCGGCGCCGCCGCATCGCCGCGCGGCCGTTCCCGGCCGCCTGGCGCAGCGTGCTGCGCCGGCGCATGCCGCTGATGCAGGCGCTGCCGCCCGACCTGCAGCTGCAGCTCAAGCGGCGCATCCTGGTGTTCCTGGCGGAGAAGCCCTTCATCGGCTGCCATGGCCTGGTGGTGACCGACGAGATGCGCGTGCTGGTGGCCGCACAGGCCTGCCTGCTCACGCTGAACCGGCCCGGCGAGCATTTCGCCGGGCTGCGCCAGATCCTGCTGTACCCCAGCGCCTACTGGGTGGACCGCCGCGAGGCGGACGGCACCGGGGTGCAGCACGAGCGCCGCGAGGCCCGCGCCGGGGAGTCCTGGGTGCAGGGCCAGGTCATCCTGTCCTGGCCGGACGTCCTGGCCGGGGCCGCCGACCCGGCCGACGGCGACAACCTCGTCATCCACGAGTTCGCGCACCAGCTGGACCAGGCGCGCGGCCGCGCCACCGGCGCGCCCTACCTGGGCGACCACCGGCGCTACGCCCGCTGGGCGGCGGTGATGGGCCGCGAGTTCGCCGCGCTGCGCGCACGGCTGGCGTCGGGCGAGGCGGGGCTGCTGTCGCCCTACGCCGCCACCGAGCCGGCCGAGTTCTTCGCGGTGGCCAGCGAGGTGTTCTTCGAGCGCCCGCAGGACCTGGCGCGCGAGCACCCCGCGCTGTACGGCGAGCTGGCCCGCTACTACGCCGTCCACCCGCTGTCCTGGCACTAGCCTGCCGCGCGAGCCGCCTCCGGGCAAACCCGAAGCCGCAGGGTAGGATCCCGCGGAGGCAGACGGGACGAGGACACGGTATGCACCATGACGTGGTGGTGGTGGGGGGCGGCGCGGGCGGCCTGGAGCTGGCCGCGCGGCTGGGGCGGCGCCTCGGGCGGCGGCACGGCCCGCGGCGCGTGCTACTGGTGGACCGCTCGGTGTTCCACATCTGGAAGCCCACGCTGCACGAGGTGGCCGCGGGCACGCTGGACGCGCACCAGGAGGGCCTGAGCTACACCGTGCTGGCCCGGCGCAACCACTTCGGCTTCACGCTGGGCGAGCTGCGCGCCCTGGACCCGCAGGCACGCACCCTGCGCCTGGGCGCCATCCACGACGAGCAGGGCCGCCTGCTGGTGCCCGAGCGCACGCTGAGCTACCGCTGGCTGGTGCTGGCCATGGGCAGCGGCTCGAACTTCTTCGGCACGCCGGGCGCCGAGCATGCCTACGTGCTGGAGCAGGCGGCCGACGCGGAGCGCTTCCGCCGCCACCTGCAGGCGGCCTTCACGCGCAGCGCCTTCGCCGCCGACAAGCGCCTGGGCATCGCCATCGTGGGCGGCGGCGCCACCGGCGTGGAGCTGGCGGCCGAGCTCATCGAGGCGCACCAGGAGACCCTGGCCAGCCTGGACCCTGAGCAGGCCTTCCGGCTCGACCTGACGCTGGTGGAAGCCGCCCCGCGCATCCTGGCCGGCCTGCCGGAGCGCATCTCGGCCCAGGCGCAGACGGCCTTGCAGCGCAAGCAGGTGCGCGTGCTCACGCGCACCCGCGTGCAGGCGGTGCAGCCGGACCGCCTGGTCACCGAGTCGCAGGGCGACATCCTGGCGGACCTCATCGTCTGGGCCGCCGGCATCCAGGCCGCGCCGAACAACCCCTCGCTGGGGCTGGCCACGAACCGGGCCAACCAGTTCGTGGTGGACGACCGGCTGGCCACCTCCGCCGAGGGCGTGTACGCCCTCGGCGACTGCGCGGCCTGCCCCTGGAGCGCCGACAAGACCGTGCCTGCGCGCGCCCAGGCCGCGCACCAGCAGGCGGACTACCTCGCCACGCGCCTGCTGGCCCTGCTGCACGAACGTGCGCCGGCCGAGCGGCCGTTCACCTACCGCGACTTCGGCTCGCTGGTCTCGCTGGGCGACAACAAGGGCGTGGGCAACCTCATGGGCGGCCTGGCCGGCCGCAACTTCTTCGTCGAGGGCCTGATCGCCAAGTGGATGTACATGTCGCTGCACCTGATGCACCACCGCGCCATCCTGGGCGTGGGCGGCACCTTCGTGCTGGCGATGGCGCGGCTGCTGCAGCGGCGCGTGTCGGGGCGGCTGAAGCTGCATTGACCGGCGCCGGCCGACGCGCGCCGTCGGTCCTGTCCGACACGCGGCGGCCGCCCGGGCGCGCACCATGGATCCCGTCGATGAGGCCCGCAGCGGCCCGACAACCGATCCACCCGACAAGGAGATTCCACATGAACAAGCGCACCCTGCAAGCCGCCCTGGCCGCCGCCCTCGCCGCCGGTACCGTGGGCCTGTACGCCCAGTCCACCACGGACAGCTCGACCACCTCCACGACCACCACGACGACCCAGTCCGAAATGGACAAGGGCGTGCCCGATGTGGACGTGAACGTCGGCCGCAACGCCGACGGCGCCATCGACGTGAACCGGGCCAACACCGAACGCGCCCAGGGCGTGCCGGGCGTGGACGCCGACGCAGGCCGCAACGCCTCGA
The DNA here is from genome assembly GCF_041918995.1 of Ideonella sp. Classification (GTDB taxonomy): domain Bacteria; phylum Pseudomonadota; class Gammaproteobacteria; order Burkholderiales; family Burkholderiaceae_C; genus Ideonella. The sequence goes on from NZ_JAYRUN010000009.1 coordinate 139,396, forward strand.
ACGGCGCCATGGACGTGACCACCTCGCCGCAGGCCGACCGCGACGCCAGCCTGACCGGTTCCGCCACCACGGGCAGCGCCACGACCAGCGCCGACACGAGCGCGGACGGCTCGCTGGCCCCGCGTGCGGACCGCAACTAAGGCCTTCGCCGCGCCTTCCGGGCCGCCGCCGCCGCGAGGCGCCGGCGGCCGTCGGCACCTAAAATGCGGGGTTTGATCGCCCGGGCCCCGCGCCGATGCCGCACGACCTCTCCTCCCGCCTCGGCCGCCTGTGGGCCTGGCTGGACATGCACCTGGTGGACCACGGCTTCGTGCGGGCGGTCTACAACAACTTCCACGACCTGGGCGGCGGCATGTACCGGCTCTCGCAGCCGAGCCCTGCGCAGATCCGCGCCTACCACCGGCGGCTGGGCATCCGCACCATCGTCAACCTGCGTGGCGACCACGGCTACGGTTCCTACCCGATGGAGGTGGAGACCTGCCGCGAGCTGGGCATCCGGCTGGTCGACCACCGCATGTTCTCGCGCCAGCCGCCCTCGCCCGAGACGGTGGAGGCCACGCGGCAGCTGTTCGACAGCATCGAGTACCCGGCCCTGCTGCACTGCAAGTCCGGCGCCGACCGCGCGGGCATCGCCAGCGTGCTGTACCGCCACTTCCGCATGGGCGTGCCCATCGCTGAGGCCAGGCGCGAGCTGAACTGGCGCTTCGGCCACTTCAACTTCGGCAAGACGGCGGTGCTGGACTACTTCTTCGACCGCTACCTGCAGGACAACGCGCGCGAGCCGATCCCGTTCATCGACTGGGTGCGCCAACGCTACGACAAGCGCACGCTGCACCAGGCCTTCAACCGCCAGCGGCGCGAGAACGGCGTGGGCGACTGGATCATCGACAAGCTGCTGCACCGCGAATGAAGGCCGCCTGGGGCACCTACCGCCGCCTGCTGGGCTATGCCCGGCCGTACCGCCGCGTGGTCGCGGTGTCGCTGCTGGCCATGGTGACGGCCGCCGTGCTGGAGCCCATGCTGCCGGCGCTGCTGAAGCGGCTGACCGACGAGGCCCTCATCGGCAAGGACCCCACCGCCGGCTGGCAGGTGCCCTTGCTCATGATGGCCGTGTTCCTGGGCAAGGGCGTCGCCGAGTACGCCGCCAGCGTGGCCAGCCAGTGGGTGGCGCAGCGCGCCATCGCCGACCTGCGGCAGCAGGTGTTCGACCACCAGACGGGCCTGCCGCTGGCCGCCCACCAGGCACAGACCCACGGCCGCATGCTCTCGCGCGTGCTGTACGACATCCCGCAGGTGGGCCAGTCCATCTCCAGCGCGTGGATCGTGGTGGTGCGCGATTCGCTGTTCGTCGTCGGCCTGGTGGGCTACCTGCTCTACACCGCCTGGCAGCTGGCGCTGATGCTGGTGGTGGTGGGGCCGCTGGTGGCCGTGGTCATCCGGGTGGCCAGCCGCAAGCTGCGCGGCTCCAACCGCGAGATGCAGCAGCTGGCCGGGCTGATGACCGGCCAGGTGGAGTCGTCGCTGGTGGGCGTGAAGGAGATCAAGGTCTTCGGCGCGCGCCGCTACGAGGCCGAGCGCTTCAACGCCCTGGCCGAACGCCTGCGCCGCGCCACCATGCGCACCATCCGCGTCCAGGCGGCCAACGTGCCGCTGGTGCAGGTGCTGGCCGCCGTGGCGGTGTCCGGGATGATCCTGTTCGTCACCACGCTGTCCTCGCGCAACCTGCTCACGCCGGGCGAGTTCTTCGGCTTCGTGACCGCCATGTCCATGCTGTTCGAGCCGATCCGCCGGCTCACCAACGTGAACGGCACCATCCAGGCCGGCCTGGCCTCGGCCGAGAGCATCTTCGGCCTGCTCGACGAGCCGCTGGAGCCCGACACCTCGTCCAGCGCGGCCGGCGCCGCGCCCGCGCCGGCGCGCGCGGCGGCCCGCGAGCCGCGCCCGCTGCGGTTCCGCCAGGTGGGGTTCCACTACCCTGGCCAGGAGCGTGCGGCCCTGGCGGACTTCGATCTCGTGGTCCCGGCCGGCGCCACGGTGGCGCTGGTGGGCGCGTCGGGCAGCGGCAAGACCACCGTCACGCACCTGCTGGCGCGCTTCTACGCGCCGGGCGAGGGCCAGATCCTCTGGGGCGACACGCCGATCGACGCCCTCCCGCTGGCCGACTGGCGGGCCCACCTCGCACTCGTGGGCCAGCAGGTGGTGCTGTTCGACGACACGCTGGCCGCCAACATCGCCTATGGCCGGCCCGACGTGCCGCGCGAGGCCATCGAGCAGGCCGCCCGCGCCGCGCACGCCTGGGAGTTCATCGAGCGCACGCCGCAGGGGCTGGACACCCCCTGCGGCGAGAACGGCGTGTCGCTCTCCGGCGGCCAGCGCCAGCGCATCGCCATCGCACGCGCCTTCCTCAAGGACGCACCGCTGCTCATCCTGGACGAGGCCACCTCCGCGCTCGACAACGAGAGCGAGCGCCAGGTGCAGCAGGCGCTGCGCACCCTCGTGCGCGGCCGCACCACGCTGGTCATCGCGCACCGCATGTCCACGATCGAGCATGCCGACCTCATCGTCGTGATGGACCAGGGCCGCATCGTCGAGCAGGGGCGCCATGCCGAGCTGCTCGCGCACGGCGGCCACTATGCGCGCCTGCACCGCGCGCAGTTCGACGAGGCCGGCTGAGGCGCGGGCGCACCGCGTGCAGGCATCCGCCTACACGGCGATGCTCGCGCGTCCGATGGGCCGCACCACCCGGCACGGCGAGCATGGCGGCATGGCCCGCGTGTCCGCGGGCAGCGAAAGGACCGCCATGACCCGCACCCGACTGCTTGCCCTGCCCCTGGCCCTGGCCGTGGCCGCCCCCCTGATGGGCCTGAGCCTGCCGGCCGCCGCACAGGTGGACGTGGACCTGGTGCTGCGCGTGCCGCCGCCCGCCCCGCGCGTGGAGCCCGTGCCGCCCCCGCGCCCGGGCCACGTCTGGGCGCCCGGCTACTGGGCCTGGCGTGGCAACCAGCACGTGTGGGTCGCCGGCAGCTTCCAGCCCGTGCGCGCCGGGCATGTCTACCAGCAGCCGCGCTGGGTGCAGCGCGACGGCCAATGGGTGTTCACCGCCGGCCGCTGGGCGCGCCACGACAAGGACGGCGACGGCGTGAACAACGCCTGGGACCGTGACCGCGACGGCGACGGCGTGAACAACCGCCACGACCGCCATCCCAACGTGGGCCGCTGACGGTCCGGGGCCGGCCATGGCACGCCTGAAGCGCGGCGCAGCGCTGGCGCTCGGCGCCGCCGGGCTGCTGGTGGCCGCCTTCGGCCTGGCCGAATGGCGTGGCTGGCCGTTCCTGGCGGCCCCCGCCGAGCGGTGGCTGACCGGCCGGCTGGAGCGCACCGTGCAGTTCGGCGCGGGTGAGGCGGCGGCGCCGGCCTCCGCCGGCTTCCACCTGCGCCTGCTGGGCGGCCTGCGCCTGCGCGTGGATGCGCTGGAAGTGGCGAACGCCGACTGGAGCCGCATGGGGCCGGTGATGCAGGCCCGCCAGGTGGTGCTGCACCTGCGCTGGCGTGACCTGCTGGCCGCGCGCGATGGCCGCATGCTGCGCGTGGCGGACCTGCGCGCCGATGGTCTGCGCCTGGCGCTGGAGCGCCGGGCCGATGGCCGCGCCAGCTGGCACCTGGGGGAAGGCAGCCGCGGCGCGGACAGTGGCGCGCCGGCCATCGCGGGCGTGCAGTTCGAGTCGCTGCAGGTGCGCGACGGCCAATTGCGCCTGGCCGATGCCGCCGCCGCGGTGCAGCTGGAAGGCCGATTCGCCTACCTGCCCGACACCTGGAAAGGCCAGCCGGGCTGGCGCGCGGAGGCCCGCGGCCGCTACCGCGACGCGCCGCTGACCGTGCAGATGACCACCGGCCCGGTCATGGCCGAGCTGGACCCGAGCCAGCTGCCGCCCGTGCCCCTGCGGCTGGAGGGCAGCGCCGGCCAGGCGGCCCTGCGCTTCGAAGGACAGGTGGACCGCCTGCCTTCGCTGGGTGCGTTGCAGGGGCGCTACAAGCTCAGCGGGCCCTCGCTGGCCGCGGTGGGCGAGCCGCTGGGCGTCACCTTGCCCACCACCCCCTCGTTCACGATGAGCGGTGAGCTGGTGCGCCGCGGCGAGCGCTGGACCACGGCCGTGGAGAACGCACGCATCGGGCGCAGCCAGCTGGCCGGTGAGTTCGTGTTCGAGCGCCGCGCGGGCGCGGTGCCGGTGCTGACGGGCGAGCTGCGCGGCCCCGCCCTGGTGCTGCAGGACCTGGGGCCCGCCATCGGCACCACCGCCGCGCCGGGCGCGCCGCCCGCGCCCCGGCCGGTCGGCGCGGCGGCCGCGCGCGAGGCGACGGATGCCGACGGTGGACGCGTGCTGCCCGACCGGCCGCTCGACCTGCCCTCGCTGGCGGCCATGGAGGCGGACGTGCGCATCGCGCTGGGTCGGCTGGAGCTCGGCCATCCGCGCCTGCAGGCGCTGCAGCCGGTGCGCGGCCGCCTGCGGCTGGTCGACCGCGTGCTGACGCTGGAGGACCTGGACGCCACGCTGGCGCGCGGCCGCGTGACCGGCCGCATCACGCTCGACAGCCGGCCGGCCCAGGCCCACTGGACCATGGACCTGCATGCGCGCGACCTGCGCCTGGAAGAGTGGATCGCCCAGCCGCGCGACGACGGCCAGCCGCCCTACGTGACGGGCGAGCTGGACGCCAAGGTGGCCCTGCAGGGCCCTGGCCGCTCGATCGCCCAGCTGCTGTCGCAGGCGCAGGGCGACGCACGGCTGGTGTGGACGCGCGGCACGCTGTCGCACCTGGTGGTCGAAGGCGCCGGCATCGACGTGGCCCAGGCCGTGGGCGTGCTGCTGCGCGGCGACCAGGGGCTGCCCGTGCGCTGCGGCGCGGCCGACCTGCGCGTGCAGCGGGGGGTGGTGGTGCCCAACCTGCTGGTCGTGGACACGCCCGACTCCACGCTGTGGGGCACCGGCCAGCTGTCGCTGGCCACCGAGGCGATGGACCTCACCCTGCGCTCCGCCCCCAAGGACGTGAGCCCGCTGGCGCTGCGCACCCCCGTGCATGTGCGCGGCACGCTGGGCGACCCGCAGCTGTCGCTGGACAAGGGGCCGCTGGCGCGGCGCCTGGTGCCCTCGCTGCTGCTCGGCCTGGTGAACCCCCTGGCCGCCCTGCTGCCCCTGGTGGACACGGGCAGCGACGCCGCGGACCAGCGCGCCGCGGGCTGCCGCGCCCTCATGTCCCGGCTGGGCGCCCCGCCGTCCGGCGGCGCCGCCGCGCCGGCCGCCACCCCCCCGGCCACCGGCGCGCGGCACCTGACGCGGCGCCGTGTAGGACGTGTCCGACAGCAATCCCACTCTTGCACGCACGCCTCACACCTGTGCACCATGCCGATAATCGATCGCACCCCCTCGCCGCTGCGACGCCCACCGCCCATGTCCTCGACTCCGCCCGTCCGCGTCGACATCGCCGCCCTGGCGCCGCCCCAGACGGCGGCGGCGACGCTGCGCTGCTTCCTGGTCGAGGACAGCCCGGTGATCCGGCAGAACCTCGTGGCCACGCTGGAGGAGCTGCTGGCGGTGGACGTGGTGGGCACGGCCGAGGACGAACGCAGCGCCGTGCAGTGGCTGCGCCAGGAAGGCGCCGCGTGCGACCTCATGATCATCGACATCTTCCTGCGCCAGGGCACGGGCCTGGAGGTGCTGCGCCAGGCGCGGCAGCTGCGCCCGGGCACCCGGCTCGTCGTGCTGACCAACTACGCCACGCCGGACATGCGCAAGCGCTGCGCCGAGCTGGGCGCGGACCGTGTGTTCGACAAGTCGGCCGAGCTGGAGGAGCTGATCGCCTACTGCGAGACCCTGGGCACGGGCCCCACCGGCCTCACTGGATGAGGCCGTTCTTCAGCGCGTAGTAGGTCAGGTCGCTGTTCGAGCTGAGCTTCATCTTCTCCATCACGCGCGTGCGGTAGGTGCTCACGGTCTTCACCGACAGCGCCATCGAGTCCGCCATGTGGCCGATGGTCTCGCCCTTGGCCAGGCGCAGGAACACCTGGAACTCGCGCTCCGACAGCTGCTCGTGCGGCAGCTTGTCGGGGTTGCCGCCCAGCGTGTCGGCCAGGAGCTCGGCCACCGCGGGGGTGATGTACTTGCGGCCGCGGTACACCGTGCGGATGGCGCTGACGATCTCCTCCGGGTCGCACTCCTTGTTCAGGTAGCCGCTGGCGCCCTGGCGCAGCAGCGTCGTCGCGTAGTGCGCCTCGGGAAAGCCCGAGAGGATGAGCACCGGCAGGTCGGGCTCGCGCGCCTTGATCGCCGCCAGGGCATCGACGCCGCTCTGGTCGGGCATGGACAGGTCCATCACCAGCACGTCGACCTCGCCCTTGCGCACCAGGTCCAGGGCCTCGCGGCCGTTGGCCGCCTCCCCGGTGACCCGCAGGTCCACCTGCTCGGAGAAGAACTGACGGAGCCCCGTGCGGACGATGACGTGGTCGTCGACGATGCCGATTCTGATCATGGGAAGCCTTGTGCGTTGGCCGGAAGCAGCGCCTGCGTCGGCAAGTGCCGTGCCCGGGCAGGCCCGCCGATTGCCGTGGGCGCCCGGCATGGCACGTCGCATTCCCTCCTGGCTCGAGCGCCGCCGCTACAAGGTGCTTGCCCTGCCCCTGGCCGCCCTGGTGGCCGGCCTGCTCATTGCGGTGAGCGAGCTGGCCTACCACGGCGCCAGCTCGCGGCTCGCCCGCCTGTCGTCCATGGACCAGGCACGCTTCGAGCTGCTGCGCGTGCTGCGCCGCGTGACGGATGCCGAATCCGGCGAGCGCGGCTACCTGCTCACGCGCGGGCCCGAGTACCTGGCGCCCTACCAGTCGGCCCGCGCCGACGTGTTCGACGGCCTGGCGCGGCTGGAGACGCTTTACCGCGAGAGCGGCGACAGCGGCGCCGAGGTGCACCGCCGCCGCATCTCCGCGCTGGTGATCGCCAAGATGAGCGAGATGGAGGAGGTGCTGCGGCTGGACGCCAGCGGCGCGCGCGAGACCGCGCTGGAGATGGTGCGCACCGGCATCGGCCGCGACCAGATGGACCAGCTGCGGCGCGAGGTCGATGCACTGCTGCGTGAGCAGACCCTGGCCAGCGCCGAGGCGCAGGCCGGCGTGTACGACACCCTGCTCTGGCACCGCCTGGGTGTGGCGGGCCTCACCGGCCTCGGCCTCATCGTGCTGGCGGCCTTTCTGCGCAAGGAGCGCCAGCTCGACCGCCAGCTGGCCGAACGCCAGGCCGAGGTGCAGGCCGAGCGCGACCGCCTGGAACGCGAGGTGAGCGAACGCACCGCCGACCTCACCGAACTGGCCCGCCACCTGCAGACCGCGCGCGAGGACGAGCGCGCCCGCCTGGCGCGCGAGCTGCACGACGAGCTGGGCGCCTTGCTCACCGCCGCCAAGCTGGACGTGGCGCGCATCCGACCGCGGCTGTTGCAGGCCGCGCCCGACCTGCAGCCGCGGCTGGCGCACCTGGTGGAGGCGCTGAACAGCGGCATCGCGCTGAAGCGCCGCATCATCGAGGACCTGCGGCCCTCCACGCTGAACAGCCTGGGCCTGGTGCCGGCGCTGGAGATCCTGTGCAGCGAGTCGGCCGAGCGCATGGGCGTGCCCATCCACACCGAGCTGGCGCCGGTGCGGCTGCCGCCGGGGGCCGACCTGGTCGTGTTCCGCCTGGTGCAGGAATCGCTCACCAACATCGCCAAGTACGCGCAGGCGAAGCAGGTGCGCGTGCAACTCGGCGCGGAGGGCGACGAGGCGCGTGTGCAGGTGGCCGACGACGGCGTGGGTTTTCGGGTGAGCCGCACGCTGCGCGGCAGCCACGGCCTGTTGGGCATGCGCTTTCGCGTCGAGGCCGAGCGCGGCCGGCTGGACGTGGCCTCCACGCCCGGCGAGGGCACCACGCTCACGGCCTGGCTGCCGCTGGACGCCCCGGACGCCCCGCCGGCCGCCACCGATGCCACCGACGCGCCGGCCGACGGCGCCGCCCAGGGCGCGGCGTAGGCCGCGTCCTACGGCAGGGTGCCCGCGCCGACTACAGCGAGCCGCGCCGTGTGCCGCTGTCGGCCGGGCGATGGCCTTCCTACAGTGGCTTCCATCGCGGCACGCCAGATGCCGTGTCACCACTGAGGAGCCCGTTCATGCTGCATTACGCCGTCGTCTTTCTCGTCATCGCGCTGATCGCGGCGCTGCTCGGTTTCGGCGGCCTGGCCGCCGGCGCCGCCAGCATCGCCAAGGTGCTCGCCATCGTCTTCGTGGTGATGGCCGTGGCGTCGTTCCTGTGGGGCCGGCTGCGCCGTCCCTGAGCGCGACCGCTCCTCCTCCACCGTTCGCCCACAGAAAAAGGAACCACCATGCAAAAGACCGCTTCCGCCCATGACACCGCCCAGGCCGTGGCCGACCGGCTGGCCGAGCGCGCCGACCATGCCCGCGAGCGCATGCACGCCGCGGTCGACACGCTGCACCACGGCGCGGACGACCTGCTGCACGCCGCGCCCAACGCCTTCAGCCGCGCCGCGGCGCAGATGGAGGCCATCACCCGCCGTGGTGTGGACCGCGCCCGCGAGGCTGGCCACCGGGTGAGCGACAGCGCCCACCTGGCGCGCGACCGCACGCTGGGCTACGTGGCCCATGAGCCGGTGAAGTCGCTGCTGATCGCCGTCGCCGCCGGCGCCGCCGTCGCGCTGCTGGCCGGCTGGCTGTCGCGTTCGCGCCAGCACCCCCCCTACTGACCGCCGCGGGGCCCTGCCCCGCCGGCCCACCTGCCCACAACCACGAGAGGACCTGCCATGAACACCACCCACCGCACCACCGCCTGCTGGATGGCGGCCGCCCTGAGCGCCTTCATGATCGTCGGCTGCGACAGCCGTGACGACCGCACCGCCGGCGAGAAGCTGGACGCCGCCGTCGCCGAGACCAAGCAGGAGACGGCCGAGGCGCGTGCCGACGCTTCCGCCGCCATGGACCGGGCCGGCGACAAGGTGGAGAACGCCACCGCGAACATGGCCAACACCATGGACGACGCCGGCATCACCGCCAAGGTCAATGCTGCGTTCGCGGGCGACCCCAAGCTCAGCGCCATGAAGATCGACGTGGACACCGAGCAGGGCCGCGTCAGCCTGAGCGGCACCGCCCCCGACGCGCAGGCGCGTGACCGCGCCACCGAGCTCGCCCAGGCCGTCGAAGGCGTGAAGGGCGTGGACAACCAGCTGCAGCTGGGCCGCTGAACGCCCGCCTGACCCAGCGCCCCCGGGAGAACCACCATGCGACGCCTGCCCGCCACGTTCTACGTCGTCGTCACGCTGCTCAGCGTGGCCATGACCCTGGTGCAGCCGGCGGAAGCCGATGCGTTCAATGCCAGCTCGCCGGCCGTGGCCGACGAGCTGGTGGGGCCGCTGGTGTCACAGCTGCTTGAAGAAGAAGGTGGTGCCGCAGACGCGGCCGTCGGGCAGTAAGGCGTAGCGCGGCACCTCGCCCACTCGCTGCCATCCGCAGCGTGCGTAGAGGCGCTCCGCATCACCGCCGGTGACGGTGTCCAGCACCAGCACATCGCGCCCCGCTTGCGTGGCCGCCTGCTCCACCGCCCGCATCAGGCCCTCGGCCACGCCTTGGCGCCGGGCGCGCCGGTGCACCAGCACCTTGGCCACCTCGGCACGATGGGGCTGGTTGTCCGGCATGGCCAGCACCAGCTGCGCCGTGCCCACCACGGCGCCGGTGGCGCCCTCGACCGCCACCAGCAGGACACGCTCGCCGCGTGTCACGCCCTGCGCCACGCCCTCCCAGAACGCCAGCGCCTGCGCGCGGCTCAGCCCCGCCATGAAGCTGACCGAGGCGCCCCCGGCCACGCAGTCCAGCAGCACGTCGGCCAGGTCGTCGCGCCAGGCGCGGGCCTTCAGCGCATCGGCGCGCCGGATCTCGATCGACAGCGGATGCAGGGCGTTCATGCGCCGGCCTTTCGCGAAGCGGCCGGCAGCGTGACCAGCGCCACGAGGTAGCGCGCCGTGCCCGGGCCGGGGTTGTGGAAGACGATGGCATGGTCCAGCGTCATCGCCAGGCAGTCGCCGGGCTCCAGCCGCCACAGCGCGTCGCCCATGCGGATGTCCATGCGGCCGTCGATCATCCAGACCTGCTGGCGCACCGGCGCCGGCCGGGCGAGCTGGTCGTAGGCGATGCGCTGGCCGGCGGGGAACAGCACGTCCACCAGCTGAAGCGGCGCGCCCACGACCGGCGACACGTTGCGCCGCACATAGCCCGTGGCGGGGTCCTGCCAGAGCGGCTGCTCGTGCACGCGCAGCAGCGGCGACGGCACCGCCGCCGGCTGGGCCGGCTCGAACAGCGAGGCCACGGTGACGCCCAGCGCACCCGAGAGCCTGTCCAGCACCACGGCCGTGGGGCTGCTCTGGCCGCGCTCGATGAGCGAGATGTTGCTGCGGCTCACGCCGCTGGACTCGGCCAGGGCCTCCAGCGAGAGCCCGGACGTGTCACGCAGCTGCTTCACGCGCTGGCCGATGCGTTGGTTCAGGTCCATGCCGTCCAGTTTACTGGAATCTTGCGTCCCGCAAAATGGAGGAAGGCGGCGCGTCGCTTGCCGGTCGTCGCCATGGCCCTCGCACCCCGCGGCACCGTCCGCATCGGCATCTCCGGCTGGCGCTACGCGCCCTGGCGCGGCGTGTTCTACCCGCCGGGGCTGCGCCAGCGCGACGAGCTGGCGTACGCGGCCGGCCGGATGGCCAGCATCGAGCTCAACGGGTCCTTCTATTCGCTGCAGCGGCCCGCCGCCTGGGAGGCGTGGGCGGAGGCGACACCGCCGGGCTTCGTGTTCTCGGTGAAGGGGCCGCGCTACCTCACGCACCTGCGACGCCTGAAGGACGTGCAGGCGCCCCTGGCCAATTTCCTGGCCTCCGGCGTGCTCACGCTGGGCGCGCGCCTGGGCCCGCTGCTGTGGCAGTTCCCGCCGCAGATGCGCTGGGACGCCGAGCGCTTCGAGGCCTTCTTCGCCCTGCTGCCGCGCGACACCGGGGCCGCCGCCGCGTTCGCGCAGCGCCACCACGATGGCCGTGTCGACGGCCGCAGCGACTGGCGCGTGGACGAGCCCCGCGCGCTGCGCCACGCCGTGGAGGTGCGGCACCCCAGCTTCGTCGACCCGGCCTTCGTGGCGCAGTTGAGGCGCCACGGCATTGCGCTGGTGGTGGCTGACACGGCGGGCCGCTGGCCCTGGCTGGAAGACCTCTGCACGGACTTCATGTACCTGCGCCTGCACGGCGCCGAGGAGCTCTACGCCAGCGGCTACGACGACGGTGCGCTGGACCACTGGGCGCGGCGCATCACCGCCTGGCGCCGCGGCCGGCAGGTCGACGACGCGCGGCTGGCCGCCCCGGACGAGCCGGCACCGCATGCGCCGGCACGCGACATCTACTGCTACTTCGACAACGACATCAAGGTGCATGCGCCCTTCGATGCGCAGCGCCTGGCCGAGCGGCTGGGCGTGGCGCCGCCGCCCGCGGCGGCGCCCGCCCTGCGTAGGACAAGCCGCACGGGCAAACCGCCGCTTGTCGACTCCCCGCGAACGCGGTGGCCCGGGAAGATGGGCACCCATCCCTCTCACCGAAAGCCCACATGACCGCCTCCCCTTTGTCCCTGCTGGCCGCCTCGTCGCGGCGCGCCCGCGCGCCGTCCTGGCTGCTGCTGGGCGCCGAGCCGCTGCGGGCGGCCTGCGAGTACGCCAGCGTCCACTGGATGAGCCACGACGACCTGCCTGCGGGCGACGGCCACCCGGTGCTGCTGTTCCCGGGGCTGGCCCTGGACGAGCGCACCCTGGGGCCGCTGAAGAACCTGTGCCTGCGCCTGGGCTACGACGCGCACGACTGGGGGCGCGGCATGAACACCGGCCCCGAGGGCGACGTGGACGACTGGCTGCAGTCACTGGCCGACGAGGTGGCCGCGCACGCCGACCGCGCGGGCGAGCCCGTCAGCCTGGTGGGATGGAGCCTGGGCGGCATCTACGCGCGCGAGGTGGCCCGGGTGCTGGGCCCGTCCCGCGCCCGGCGCGTGATCACCATCGGCACGCCCTTCGCCGGACGCCCGGAGCACACCAACGCCGGGCTGCTCTACCGCCTGCTCAATGGCGCCCACCCGCACATCGAGCCGACGCTGCAGCAGCGCCTGGCCAAGGCCCCGCCCGTGCCCACCACCTCCATCTACAGCCGCACCGACGGCGTGGTGGCCTGGCAGGCCTGCGTGCAGCGCAGCCGCCGCCGCGACGTGGAGAACATCGAGGTGCAGGGCAGCCACTGCGGCCTGGGCTGGAACCCCGACGTGCTGCGCGTGGTGGCCGGCCACCTGGCGCGGCCGGTGGCGCGCCCGCCCCTGCGCGCCGGCTCCCGCACGCGCTGACGCGGGCGCCGCTGGCCATGCCCCGGCACGCGCTGCACCCCGCCGAGCTGGGCAGCCTGTTGAAACAGGCGGTGAACGGCTGGCTGGACGACGCCGCGCCGAGCATGGGCGCGGCGCTCGCCTACTACACGCTGTTTTCCATCGCGCCGATGATGCTGATGGTCATCGCGCTGGCCGGGCTGGTGTTCGGCGAGGAGGCGGCCCGCGGCGAGATCATGGGCCAGCTGGCCGGCCTGGTGGGCACCGAGAGCGCCCAGGCCATCGAGCAGATGCTGGCCAAGGTGCATTTCCAGCGCGACAAGCCCCTGGCCGCCGGCCTGGGGCTGGCCGCGCTGCTGGTGGGCGCCACCAGCGTCTTCGCCGAGCTGCAGAACGCGCTCAACCGCATCTGGCGCGGCCCGGCGGTGGCCGAGGCCTCGGTGGGCGGGCTGGCCGGCGTGTGGGCCTTCGTTCGCACCCGCCTGCTGTCGCTCGGCATCATCCTCGGGCTGGGTTTCCTGTCGATGGTGTCGCTGCTCTTCAACGCCGCGCTGTCGGCGTTCAGTGCGTGGTGGACACCGTTCTTCGGCGCGGCGGCCCTGCTGGCCAAGGCGCTGGACTTCGCGCTGGGCTTCGGCCTGGTGACCGTGATGTTCGCGATGCTCTACAAGTGGGTGCCCTACGCCAAGGTGCGCTGGCACGACGTGTGGATCGGCGCGGCCGCCACCGCCCTGCTGTTCAACGTGGGCAAGTGGCTCATCGGCCTGTACCTCGGCCACAGCAACGTCACCTCCGGCTTCGGCGCAGCCGCCTCGCTGGTGGTGCTGATGGTCTGGGTGTACTGGTCCGCGCAGGTGTTCCTGCTCGGCGCCGAGCTCACCTGGGCCTATGCCCGCCGGTTCGGGTCCATGCGGGGCGTGGTCCCCGCCGAGCGCGGACCGACCGCCCCGGCCTGATCGGCCGCGGGCAGACGACGGTTCCGCGGCGGGCAGCCGCGGGGCCGCCGCGCCTCAGGCGCGGCAGCGGGCGATGGTCAGCAGCGCCACGTCCGCCAGGCCGGGCTGGCCGAGGAAGTGGCCGTGCTCCAGGAAGTGGCGGTCCTCGATGGCCTCGCGCAGCGCGGCCGGCTGCACGTCGTGCAGCGGCAGCTCGTCCATGGGGCAGGCGGCCAGCGCTTGGCGCAGGCGGCGGGCAAAGAGCCGGTAGGCCACCGGGTCCATGCGCTGCTGGCCGCATTCCATGCGGTGCAGTCGCAGGGCGACATCGATGACGTAGAGAAGCGGGCCGGAGGTGGGGCTGATGGGCATGAGGGGCGCCTGGGAAGTGGCATCTCGCAACAGCCCAGAGCATCGGCCGGATCACCCGCGGCCGATGGCCCGAAAAGCGGCACCAGGGGGGTGCTTGTTACGCGAGGCGGCCCGGGCCGCCGCAGGCAACCGCATTCGGCAATGCGTTGGATCGGTTGAGGACATCGACGAGGCCTTGGGCGTCAACCACCGCCCACTTCACGACGGAGCGGCATGGCTCGGTCGGAGTCCGTCGGGCTGAAGAGGGCCGTCGGCGAGCGCCGGGACTCGGCTCATCCCGGCGAGGTCGGTGCTGCGGCACACCACGCGAGTCGCCGTTGGGTCCGGCGGGGTACCCGATCCTCAGGTGGCCGCATCTGCCCGCACGACGGACCCACCATGTCTCGCTTTCACCCGGTCGCCCTTCACCGATAGGCACAGGAAGGCGCCCTCACCGGCTTGCCTTCGCAGGCCGTCTCGCGCGGGAGCGCCGATCCAGCCTGCTGCCGGCAAGGGAGCAGCACAACGAATACTGACGGCCGTGCTGGCGGAACCGCGGGCCCGAGCTGGCTACGCGAGTGGCGCATGCGGGAGGGCGCTCGCGTCATTGGTCCCTGCGCGGGGCAGGGGCATGGAAATGTCCGGTAGCGGACATATGGAGTAGGCTGGACCTCATCGGTGCCCGCACCGCTCGCAGCATCCCTGCCACGGTTCAGCCCTGGGTGAACCACGCCGACAGAACCTGAACAACACGTGAACGCCCCGTCGTCGCCGCGTCAGAACCGACTCCTCGCTGCGCTCCCCGCGGCCGAGTCCCAGCGTTGGGCTGCGCATCTGGAGTGGACGCGGCTGGCACTGGGCCAGGTGCTCTACGAATCCGGGCGACCGCTGAGTCACGTCTACTTTCCGACGACGGCCATCGTGTCTCTCCTGTATGTGCTGGAAGACGGTGCATCAGCCGAGATCGCGGTCGTCGGCAACGAGGGCATCGTGGGCGTCTCCCTCTTCATGGGTGGTGAATCGACGCCCAGCCGTGCGGTGGTGCAAAGCGAGGGCGAGGGGTACAAGCTGTCCGCCCGCGCGATGAAGGAGGAGTTCAACCGGGCCGGACCGGCCATGCACCTGCTGCTGCGCTACACGCAGGCGCTCATCACCCAGATGTCGCAGACGGCGGTGTGCAACCGGCACCACTCGCTCGATCAGCAGCTGTGCCGCTGGCTCCTGCTCAGCCTGGACCGGCTGGACGGCACGGAACTGGTGATGACGCAGGAGCTGATCGCCAACATGCTCGGCGTGCGCCGGGAGGGCGTGACCGAGGCGGCGCTCAAGCTGCAGAAGCAAGGGCTGATCCGCTATGCGCGGGGCCACATCCAGGTGCTCGATCGTCCCGGCCTGGAAGCGCGAACCTGCGAGTGTTATGAGGTCGTGCGCAAGGAGTACGCCCGCTTGCTGCCCGGCTCCACGGCGAGCTGACAACGCGCGAATCGCCCGCGGTCCTGCGTGCGCCACCGCACGGACTGCTGCAGTCCTTGCGGGATACCGTGGTGGTGCTGCCCTGAACGGTGTTCGCCCCGAACGACCGGCCCAGTCTGGCAGGTCCGACCACTGGCACACCGCAGGCACACCCATGAGCACCGCCTTACTCGACAGCATGAACCGGGCCTGCTATGGCGCGCCAGGCTCCGTGGCCGGCATGGCCATGCAGCAAGGTTTCACGGACGAGGGCGAGCGGGTGGCTTTCGAACTGCTGGCTGGCGAGATGCGCGACCGTCGCATCCTCGATCTGGGCGTGGGCCCCGGCCGCACGGTGCCACTGCTGCGGTCCATCAGTGAGCGATACGTGGGTCTGGACTACGTGGTTCCGATGGTGTCGGCCGCCCGCGAACGCCATCCACAGGCCGACATCCGGCTGGGAGATGCACGGGACCTGAAGGGGGTGGCAGACGGCAGTCAGGCGCTGGTGGTGTTCAGCTTTCACGGCATCGACTCGGTGGACCATGACGACCGTCGGCGCGTGCTCGACGAAGCGTTCCGCGTCCTGGAGCCTGGCGGGGTGTTCTGGTTCTCCACACTGAACGTGGCGGGTCCGGCGGCGCGCTACCGTCCCTGGTGGCCGTTGATGCTGCAGGCGTCCCCTCGCCCGGCCCGCTGGGTGCGGCAGGCGCTGGCTTGGGCGAGAGAAATGGCACGAGTCCCCGTGTACACGACCCGCTACTGGCACTCGCGGGCCCTGTCCGAAGCGGGCGGCGGCTGGAGCGTGGCGCCCTTTTTCGCCGGGGGATGGCGCCTGGTGGCGCACTACGTCTCCCTGCGCGAGTTGCGGTGCGAGCTGGCCGCTGCCGGATTCGATGACGACCCCGATGTGTTCGAGGATGCCCATGGCCGTCGTCTCGTCGCAGGCGAGGACCTGCGCAGCGTCTTCGGCTTCAACGTGCTGGCCCGCAAATCGCAGGGCTGACCGCCGGGCACATGCGAGGCGCCGCCTTCCCAAGAACCAGCCTTCGGCCGCACCTGCCACCGCGCCGGGCCGGCCCCCTCGGACGCCGACGTGCCCCACTCCGACAACCGCCTGCTTGAACGATTGCCGCACCGCAACCGAGATCGACTGCTGTCGATGTGTGAACCCGCGCCGCTCACGTTGGCGGACGTGCTGTGCGACGCGGGCGAAGTCATGCGCCATGTGTACTTCCCCCTGGAAGGGTCCATCTCGCTCACCGTCTCGGTGGACGGCCATCCCGGCATCGACGTGGGGACGGTGGGATGCGAAGGCGTGCTGGGTGCATCACTGACGCTGGGAGTCCGCACCGCACCGCTGCGCGCGCTGGTCAGGGTGTCCGGCCATGCCATGCGCATCCGCTGCGGCGATCTGCAAGGCGAGCTGACGCACAACACCGCCCTTCGGGAGAGCCTCCAGAGGCACGTGTACCTGAGCCTCGTCCAGGTCTCTTCCGCCGCCGCCTGCCTGCGTCATCACCTCGTCGGCGCGCGTCTCGCCCGGGCACTGTTGATGATCCAGGACCGCGTCCGGGCCGACCGCTTCCGTGTGACGCAAGAGCTGCTTGCACGCATGCTGGGCGTGCGAAGGGTGGGGGTGACGGAAGCCGCCGGAGCCCTTCAGCGTGCCGCACTCGTGGCCTACCGACGCGGCGACATCGAGATCCTGGATCGCCGAGGCCTGGAGGCCGTGGCATGCAGCTGCTATGCGGCGGACAAGCGCGCCTACGCGCGTTGGTTCGATTGAGGTCCACAGCGGTGGGTGGGATCTCCGCCGGTTCGGTGCGTGCGGCGCACGTCACGCAAGTCCGGCCGGGGGCGAAGCGAACACGACGCCCGTGTGGTGACGCTTCGCGCGGTACATGGCTGCGTCAGCGGCCCTCAGCAGCGCTTCGGAAGTGTGCGCATCGGTAGGGAACACGGCCACACCGATGCTCGGCGAGACTTGAAGTGTCAAGACGCCGATGGTCAACGGGGCGGCCACCGCGTCGAACAGTTTCCGGGCCAGCTGGTCGAGCTGGGCACTTTCCAGATGGCCCGACGGAAGGCAGACGAACTCGTCTCCTCCAAGGCGACAGACCATGTCGCCTGCACGCACCGTGCGGGCCAGCCGGGCCGCCACGATGCGCAGCACTTCATCGCCCGCGTCGTGACCATGTTCGTCGTTGATCACCTTGAACTTGTCCAGGTCCAGAAACATGAGCGCTGCCGTGGCCTGGCGACCATCGGCCAGCCGCAGGGCCTCTTCGATCCGATCATGGCAATGGCGCCGATTCGGCAGGGCGGTCAGATCGTCGTGCAGGGCAAGGTGGCGGGCCTGCAGCTCCCCTGCATGGCTGTCCGCGAAGTCACGGTGGGCACGTGACAGGGAACGCCGGGCATCGTGCAGCTCGCTTTCGAGCCGGCGCAGTTGCGTTTGATCTGCAGCCATGGCGGCTTCCAGCAGCTGCAGTGCAGCGGCGCAGTCCAGGGCCAGCGTATGGGTGTACTCAGAGCGCACGAGCGATGGCACTCGAGCCGCCTCTGACCCCGTGTGGTGCAGGATTTCCTGAAGCAGTCGGGCCATCCCGTCGGCAATGCCGCCTCCGCCGTCGTGGCGCGCCTCCATCGGCTCAGCGTGGCCTGCGTGAAGCGCGATGGGTTGCGGTGGCATGGGGCGTCCTTCCTGCCGGGCTCACCGGGCCCCGCCAAAGGAGGGGGTCGGCGCCTTGGGCATTGTTGCGCCCTGGACATGGGTGTCTGTGCGGTGCCGCACCGATACGGGTGCAGCACCGGAAGGTCCGACGTGCGGGCAGGAAGAACGCGCGGGGGTCCCTGCGTGTTCCAGCGCACCGACGGAGGACCCTGGTCGGCACCAGACTTCCCACATGCCGCCACTCCCAGCCATGCGCCCTCATGGGCGCGGAAAGCACGCCGTGATCCCCAAGTTCCTTCCTCTCCTGCTGTGGCTGGTGGCATGGCAGGCCTGGTCGTTGCTGCCCGCCATGCCCGCCCTTCACCTGGCCGCCGGCACGCGCGGGCTGGATGCCGCCATGGTCACCGTCCCGCCGCCGCCTGTGCCCGAACCGCTCGCCGTCGACGATTTCCGCATCGATGTGCACGACGGTGTCACAGCGGATTCGTACCGGCTGGAACCCCAGGGGGACCCTGACCCCGCGCGCACACAGTCGCTCGTCGATGGCATTTCCGGCCGGGCGGCGACCCGGGCTGCGCCCGTCGTGGATACGGACAACGCTGCCGGCGCGGACGGTGGCCTGCCGGCCCCAGCGGCCGCTGCCCTGTGGCTCGCCGGGCTGATCGCGGTGGTGTGGATGGCCATCCGCCACCGGAGGTAGTCCGGCACATACCGTTCGTTCGGTGTCCTCGTGCGCCTGATGCATGGCTGCACGTCCGCGGGCCCCGAGCGCGCCAAGCGCTTCTATGACGCCATGGGCGCCGTGGAGGCCCAAGTAGCCTTGCGGGGAAGGGCGTCGTTTCGATCTGTTGAAAGAATCTTTGAGATCGACGGGGAGGGCCACTCCGCACGCTGGCGGCTTGCCGGTCGTCCCCCGGCAGCTGCAGTGCATCGGACCGCGCTGCCGGCCGTCGCAGGGCGCTGGTCCGGCGGGCTGTCCGATCCTAGAGTGGCAGCCAACCAACCGCACCACGGAGCCCACCATGTCCCGCTTTCAACCGGTCGCCCTCGTCCTCGCCGCACTGACCACGACCGCCCTGCTGGGTGGAGTGGGTGCCCTGGCCGATACGCAGGACCGACAGGTCGTCTCGCAGGCGTCTGGCCAACATGCGACCGCCGTGGCGGCGGCGCAAGCGAGCACCGGCCCGTTCGTCATCGTGGTGGGTCACAGGCTGTCGCTCTGACCGCGGTCCACCCCGGCGGCGTCAGGACACCGATGCATAGGCATCGCGCGGCGGCCACGATGCGGCCGTCGGATGAACAAGGCGCGCACGGCCACTTCGTGGGGGTGTCCAGGCGCGTCTTCAGTGGCCCCGTGACAGACCACTGCACCCTGGCGAGTCGCAGAAGGTCAGCTGTGGCGTAGACGCGATCAGCGAATCGAAGGACCTCAGCAGCACCTTCACGGCCGGCTGCGCCAGATGGTTGTCGAAGGCGGCGCGGTCGGCGTAGTACTCACACAGCATGAACGTGTCAGGCTGCTGCTGCAGCTTCGCAGCGCCGTAGAAGGGAACGCCGACTTTTGTGCTGGCATGGGCGACCAGTTGGCGCAGGGCCGCCGCTTCCAGCTCGATGGCACGGCCGGACGCCGTGGTCTGGTGAACGATCGGGACGAGCATGTGCAACTCCTCTGAGGATTGAAAAGCGCAGCGTGGCGGCTCATCGCCGGAGAGCATTGAAGAAGTGCAACAGGGGCGGCGGCTCACGCGGTAGTTCCAGGCGATAGCTACGTCGCCGACCTCGTGTGTCGGCCGACGGCGCTCACCCAATCCGGCAGGAAACAGCGCCGCTCGCCGCTGGGGAACTCCACGTCGACGGATACCGCATCGGCCGCCACCACACGGCCGCGGCCGTAGCGGCGCACGCGCACCTCATCGCCCACGGCGTGGGGCAGCCGGGTCGCCATGTCGCCGGGGGCGTCACCGACTGCGTCATGGCTCGCTTCCTCGCCCGCCTCGCTGGCCTCGGCCTCGAGGTGCGCCGCCAGGCGCACGCAGTTGTCGCAGTGCCCGCAGCGGTCGAAGCCCGCCGGCAAGGCGGCCAGGTGCTCCAGCAACACGCGCCAGCGGCACCAGCCGGACTGGGCATAGAACACCATCTGCTCGAGCTGCGCCTGGTCGTCGGCGCGGCGGGCGGCGTAGCGGGCGGCGAATTCGCGCAGCCGCGCGGGCGGCAGGTCGGTGCGGCGCAGGCGCAGCCGGCCCGCGCGGTCCTGCGCCACCACGCGCTGGCTGCGCAGCATCGCCAGCGCCACCTGCAGCTTGGTGCGCGGCCGTTGCAGGGCCTGCTGCAGCGCCGCCAGCGTCCAGGCGCCCGCCTCGGCCGGCGGCTCGGCACGCAGCCGGTCCACCACCGCGGCCAGCTCCTCCTCGCCGGGGTAGCGCCCGGCCAGGAAGAACTGCTGCACCGCCTTGTCGGCGCGCAGGTACAGCAGCGTGCACAGCGCGGGCTCGCCGTCGCGCCCGGCGCGGCCCGACTCCTGGTAGTACGCGTCCAGCCCGCCCGGCATCTGCCAGTGCAGCACAAAGCGCACGTCGGGCTTGTCGATGCCCAGGCCGAAGGCATTGGTGGCCACCATCACGCGCAGGCGGCCGTGCATGAAGGCGTCCTGCGCCTCGGCGCGGCGAGCGGCGGCCAGGCGCCCGTGGTACAGCCCGGCGGATTCGCCCGCCTGCACCAGCGCCTCGTGCACCGCCTCGGCGGCCTTGACGGTGGCGGTGTAGACGATGCCGCTGCCCGCCTGCCCACGCACCAGCGCCAGCAGCCGCGGCAGCTTGTCGGCCTCGGCCGAGAGCAGGTCCACCCGGTACTGCAGGTTGGGCCGGTAGCTGCCCTGGCGCAGCACGCCCTCCTCGGGGATGCCGAGCTGCGCGGCGATGTCCCGTGCCACGTCCGGCGTGGCGGTGGCGGTGAGCGCCAGCACGGGCGGCGCGCCCAGGCGCTGGCGGGCGGCGCCGATCTCCAGGAAATCGGGGCGGAAGTCGTGCCCCCACTGCGACACGCAGTGCGCCTCGTCCACCACCAGCAGCGACAGCGGCGCGGCCTGCAGCGCGGCCTGCTCGGCCGGGTCGGCCAGCCGCTCGGGCGTGAGGAACACGATGCGCGCGCTGCCATCGGCCACCGCGGCCTCGGCCTCCTGGCCCTCGGCGGCACCCTGGGCGCTGTGCAGGGCCACGGCCGGCACGCCCAGCGCCACCAGCGCATCGGCCTGGTCCTTCATCAGCGCGATGAGGGGCGAGACCACCAGCGTGCGCCCGGGCAGCAGCAGCGCGGGCAGCTGGTAGCACAGAGACTTGCCCGCGCCGGTGGGCATCACCGCCAGCGTGGATTCACCAGCGAGCACCCGCTCGATCACCGCCGGCTGCCCGGGACGCAGGGACTTGAGGCCGAAGACCTCGTGCAACAGCCGGCGCCCCGCGGCAGGCAGCGGTCGGGGCGAGGGGGCGGGGCGGGGCATGCGCGCTCTTGGGCAAGCCGAGGGCCCGGCAGGGCATCCACAGCTTCTGTGGACAACTCCGTGGATTGGCCGTGGCCGGAGCGAAAAAGGCGTGGTGTGGCGCGGGCTTGCCTCAGGCTGCCTCTTCTTGAGGCAGTGGACATCCGGCGCAGGCATGCGGCTTGCCTTGCAGGCCGATTCGCCTGCCCCACCCTTGACAGAACCGCCGATGGGTCCCTCCGATTCCCCCCTGTCCACCTGGGCGGCGCTGGCCGGCCGCTGGGGCCTGCGGGCCGGCCGCGTGTTGTTGGCGGGCGCTCGCTTCGAGCCGCCCGATGGCGGTGGGACAGGTGCTGGGACAGGCGCTGAAGCGGCCGACACGGCCGCCGCGCTCGTCGCCGACGCGGTGGAGCTGGGCGACCTGGCCGTGCAAGGCGGCCTGCCGCTCACCACCGCCTGCGCGGACTGGACGCTGGCGCCGCTGGCCACCCTGGCCGGCACCCTGCATGCACGCATCACCGACGCCCACTGGCTGTTCGACGCCGACGTGACGGTGCCGGTGCGCGACGGCGCGGTGGACTTCGACGACGTGGCGGTGGCGCACGTGGGGCCCGATTCGCGCATGGGCGTGAGCCGCCTGGGCATCTACGTGGATGCGCCCAACGGCCGCACCTACTTATTCCAGTTCGAGCAGCCCACGCTGGCGGGCGTGCAGCTGGAGCAGCGCAGCAGCCTGCTGGGCGCCTGGGTGGCCGACCGCGGGCGGCTGGCGCTGCAACCCTTTGCCGAGAGCCTGCTGCGCCAGACGGCCCGCCTGCGCGCCGGCCACGGGCCCACCGAGCAGGCGCGCCAGCTGCTGGGCCGCACGGCGCTGCGCGGCGACCTGCAGCTCGGCGACGGCGAGCTGGGCGGCCCCGGGCTGCGGCTGCGCCTGACCGGGCGCGGTGAGGGCCACAACGCCGTGGGCCTGCAGGCCCAGGCCGTCGGTCAGGGCCTGTCCGTCACCCTGGCGCACCTGCGGGCGGCGGATCTGGCGCTGGACCTGCCCGGCGCCCGCCTCAGCGCCACCGCGCTGCATGGCCGCCTCAGCGCCCGCGTGCACTTGGCCGCCGACGGCGCGCCGCAGGTGTCGCTGCAGGCGGCCGAATTGCGGCTGGAGGGCGTGGTGCTCACCCCGCGCTGATCGGGGCGGGGTACAGGAACTCCCGCAGGCGCTGCGCCACCTCGGCCGGCGCCTCGGCGGGCAGCCAGTGCCCGACGCCGGGAAAGTGCAGCACCTGCGCCTGGCCGAAGCGCCCGGCATACCGGCGGGGAATGTAGGGGTCGTGCTCGCCCCACATCACCAGCGAGGGCACGCGGGCCGTCAGCGCCTGCATCGCCTCCTGCCACCCGGCGAAATGCCGGGGGTCCGTCGCCCGGTACCAGCGCAGCACCATGCGTTTCGTGGCCGGCGTGACGAGGTCGTAGGTGCGGTGCATCTGCGCCGCGCTCAGCCGGCGGGAGCCGCGGCGCATCTCGCGCACGAAACCCGATCGCGTGGTGAGTGCCTGCACCAGCTCGCCCACCACCGGCGTGCGCCATAGCCGGCCCAGGCGGTGCCAGCGGTAGTCGGCATGGAACACGGTGTTCATGATCACCAGGCGGTGCACCCGCTGGGGGTGCCGCACCGCCCACGCCAGGCCATGGGGGCCGCCGATGTCGTGCACCACGAGGTTCACGGGGCCGCCCACGCCCAGCGCCTGCAGCAGCGCCTCCACGAAGTGCGCCATGCCCTCCAGGGAGCAGTCGAGGTCCGGCGGCGCGCTGGAGCGCCCGAAGCCCGGCAGGTCGGGCGCCAGGCAACGGCCATGGGCGGCGAGCGCGGGCAGCACCCCCGCCCACACCTCCGAGGAATCGGGGTTGCCGTGCAGGAACAGCGTGGGCACGCCGTCGCTGCGGTCCCGGTCCCCCTCCGGCCCCTGGTCCACCACGTGCACCTGGCACCCCGCCGCGTCGACCCGCATGCCTGACTCCGCTGTTTCACTGGCTCCAGTGTCGCGGCCGGCCAGGCCAGCCAGAATGGCAGCTTCTGCCAATGGACTGACACATCTTGCCAAGCCGCCTGGACCCGCCCTCGCCGGACCGGCCGCCGCTTCGCCTGGGGCTGGTGCTGTTCCCCGGCTGCATGCCGGCGGGCCTGTTCGCCACCGCGGACCTGGTGCGCGCCTGTGCGCTGCGCCACGGGCGCGCCCGGCTGAGCACCACCTGGGTGGCCGTGGACGGGGCCGAGGTGGGCACCCACGACGGGCCGGCACTGCGACCCCAGGAGCGCCTGGCCACCGCGCGCTGCGATGCCCTGCTGCTGCCGGGGCTGTGGCTGGACTCGCCGGCGGCGCTGGAGCGCGCGGTGCAGGCCCACGCCGGGCTGGTGGACGCGCTGCGCCGCCTGCCCGCCCGCACGGCGGTGTGGAGCTATTGCGCGGGGGTCGCGCTGGCCGCGGCAGCGGGCCGGCTGGACGGCGTGGCCGCGACCGCCACGTGGTGGCTGGGCCCCCACCTGGCGGACCGCTTCGGTTGGGTGCGCTGGCGCTTCGAGCAGGCGCTGGTGACCGGGCGGCACCACGCCACCGCAGCCGGCCCGGCGGGCCACCTGCCGCTCATGGCCGACCGGCTGGCCACCCTGTACCCCGCGGACGTGCTCCGTGACGTGGCGGAGCTGCTCATGCTGCCGCAGCCGCGCACGCGCCACCCCGCTTTCCTGCCCGTCGCCCCCATGGCGCTCGGGGACGAGCGCCTGCGCACGCTGTGGGCCTGGGCACAGCGCCAGCCGGCGCATGCCTTGTCGCTGCAGGCCGCGGCGCGGCTGCTGCATGTGTCGCCGCGCAGCCTGTGCCGCCATGTGCAGGCGCACACCGGCCTGTCAGCGGGCGCATGGCTGCGCCGCGTGAAGCTGGACCAGGCCGCCGAGGCGCTGCGCCAGGGCAGGCGGCCGGTGAAAGCCATTGCCGCCGAGCTGGGCTTCGGCAGCGACGCCGCGCTGTACCGCGCGTTCCGCACGGCCACCGGCATGACGCCGGGCACCTACCGGGTGGCCCAGGGCGGGCAGCCCGTCACGGCGGCGACACGGGCGTGAACAGCAGCATCAGCCGCTGGTCGGCGACCGGGTCGTAGGCGTTGGCCGCCACCTGGCCGGCCGCATTGATGCGCACCACGCCGGCCGTCAGCTCGCCCACGCGGGGACGCAGCGGGTCGTTCGGGTCGATCAGCGACATCAGGTCTGCCCAGCCGCTGCCCTCGTCCCAGTAGAACAGGCCCTCGCGCCACTGGCCGTTCACCGAGCCCAGCCACGAGCCCACCACCTGCCGGGCGGCATTGATGCCTTCCGGGAAGCTGTCGTCGCCGCTGCCGGTGCGCGGGTCGATCACCACCGCGCCGGTGGATGCGCGCCACACGAAGGCCTGGAAACGGTCGATGGTGGTCGCCAGCGCGCCGGCCACGTCGCCCGCGTCGTTGATCGCCCGCGCCTGCGAGGTGCGGTGGCTGTCCACCAGCTGCGTGTGGCCGCCGCCCACCTCCATGCGCACCGCGTGCGTGCGGCCACCGGACAGCCAGTCGAGCGTGCCCGCGATCTGCCCGGCCTCGTTGATGTCCATGCTGACCAGGCGCCGGTTGCGGCTCGGCTTGGCATAGTCCAGGCCCGTGTCGGCCTGCCAGCGGAACGCCTTCCACGCGAACTCGAAGTCGTCGGCGCGTGCCGTGTGGCCCGCGGCCACGCCGGCGTCGTTCAGGGCGCGCACGTCGATCCGGCGGTCCGCGTTGCCGAAGTAGGTGAAGCCCGAGCTGGGGCTCCACACGAAGCCGCGCGTGACCGCGTAGTCGGGCGAGCTGCGGGTGCCCGCCACCTGGCCGGCGGTGTTGATGGACGTGGGGTACAGCGCGGCCTGCGGGTGCGCCGGGTCCACCAGGCGCTGGCCGCCGCCGTCGGGCGTCCAGACGAAACCCTCCAGCCCGCAGCGGCCGGCCACGTGGCCCAGGTCGTTCAGCGCCTCGATCTGGCAGGGCGGCTGGCCCGGCGCGCCGCTCACCAGCGTGAGCCGGAAGACCGGCGCGGCATGGGCGCCGGCCGCCGCGCCCAACGCCAGCCCGACAGCCAATGACAACAGCGTGAGCCCGAGCACGCGACGCACAGGTTGGGACATGATGGCCTCCACCGGAATGAAGGCGCCATGGTCACGCGGGCGCGCCGGCTTGTCAGGCCCCTGAGATGGGGGCAGCGGCCGGCCGCCTCGGGCCCGCCGCATGCCCCGGGCGGCGGCTCGCCGCGCCGGTGAAGGCGAAATCCACCTCCGGCGCCAGGCCGCTGACGATGCGCGCGATGCTGCGGCCCGAGCCGCAGGCGTGCGTCCAGCCCAGCGTGCCGTGGCCGGTGTTGAGGAAGAGGTTGGGCAGCGCGGTGCCGCCGATGAGCGGCACGTTACTCGGCGTGGCCGGGCGCAGGCCCGACCAGAACTGGGCACGCTCCAGGTCGCCCGCGCCGGGGAACAGCTCTTCCACGCGGCGCACGATGGCTTGGCAGCGCACGCGGTTGAGCTGGCGCTCGAAGCCATTGAGCTCGGCCGTGCCGGCGATGCGCAGGCGGTCGCCCAGGCGCGAGAACACGAGCTTGTACTCGTCGTCGGTGAGCGAGACCTGGTGCGCGCGCCCGGGGTCGCGCACCGGCATGGTCACCGAGTAGCCCTTGGCCGGGTAGATGGGCAGGCGGATGCCCAGCGGCTGCAGCAGCGCGGGGCTGAACGCACCCAGCGCCACCACCACCGCGTCGGCCTGCAGGCGCTGGTAGCGGCCCTGCGGGTCGATCACCTCCACATGGTCGAGCCGCCCGCCGGCCGCATGCAGGGCGGTGACCTGGTGCGACAGGCGGAAGCCCACGCCGCGCGCGGCGCCCTGCCGCGCCAGCTCGGTGACGAAGCGCTGCGCATCGCCGGATTCGTCCTCGGGCGTGTAGGTGGCGCCCGCCAACTGGTGCTGCGCGCCGCGCAGCGCGGGCTCGATGGCCACGGCCTCGGCGGCCGAGAGCACGCGGCGGTCGCAGCCCAGCTCGCGCATCTGCGCCGCGGGCGCGTGGGCCGCCTCGAACTCGCGCTCGCTGGTGTAGAAGTGCAGGATGCCCTGCGTGCGCTGGTCGTAGTGCAGGCCCAGCTCCTGGCGCAGCGCACGCAGCACCTGGCGGCTGTAGGTGCCCAGCTGCACGATCTGGCGGATGTTGTGGCGCGTGCGCGCCGGGGTGCACTCACGCAGAAACTGCAGGCCCCAGGCCCATTGGCGCGCATCGGCGCGCAGGCGGAACAGCAGCGGCGCGTCCTCGCGGCCCAGCCACTTCAGCAGCTTCAGCGGCGCGCCCGGGTTGGCCCACGGCTCGGCATGGCTCACCGACACCTGCCCGCCGTTGGCGAAGCTGGTTTCGGCCGCGCAGGCGGCCTGGCGGTCGATGACCTCGACCTCGTGGCCCAGCTCGCGCAGGAACCACGCCGACGTGACGCCGAGCAGGCCGGCGCCCAGAACGATGACTTTCACAGGGGTTTCTCCAGAGGGAACGGCACGGTGCAGCCCGGCTCGGGCTGCCCGTGTGATGCCGCTCCCTCTGTCCCGGGAACCTGAGAGATTCAGCGCCGGCCACCCGGCCGTGCGCCTTGCTCCTTCGGTGCTTCACCCGTGGGTGAAGGCTCTCCAGACGGCGTGTGATGGGGTGCAGTACGGAACCTGAGCGTTCATGGGAGATTGCGCCTTCGGTGGAAGCGCCCCGCGGGTGGCGGGGGCTCGCTCTCCTGCACGGCGGCCATCCTAGCCGAGCCCGCCGGAAAGTGCACCTGGCGGGCCGCCGCTTGACCGCCGTCAAGCGCAAAGGTGCGGCGCAAATGCAGCATCACGCCATGGAAGCCACCGCCTGCCCCGTCGCCTGCCCCCCTGCCTCCCCCGCTGTCGCGCCCGTGCGC
Source organism: Ideonella sp. (assembly GCF_041918995.1). GTDB lineage: Bacteria > Pseudomonadota > Gammaproteobacteria > Burkholderiales > Burkholderiaceae_C > Ideonella. The sequence goes on from NZ_JAYRUN010000009.1 coordinate 166,670, forward strand.
CCCGCCGCACCGGCCGAGCTCACCGAGGCGCTGCTGCGGCAGTTCGACGCGCCCGGCCCACGCTACACGTCGTACCCCACGGCGGACCGCTTCGGCAGCGCCTTCGGCCCCGGCGACGCGGCCACGGCGCTGGACGCGCTGGCCGCCTCCGACCCCGCAATGGCCCAGCCGGTGTCGGTGTACGTGCACATCCCTTTTTGCGAGCAGCTCTGCTACTACTGCGCCTGCAACAAGATCATCACCAAGCACCACGAGCGCGCGGCCGAGTACCTGGACCACCTGGAGATCGAGCTGGGCCTGGTGGGGGCGCGCATCGGCCATGGCCGGCCGGTGAGCCAGCTGCACTTCGGCGGCGGCTCGCCCACCTTCCTGTCGGACGACGAACTCGCCCGCGTGATGGCGGCGCTGCGCGGCGTGTTCACCCTGCAGCCCGACGCCGAGGTGTCGATCGAGGTGGACCCGCGCACGGTGACGGCCGCGCGGCTGGCGCACTTTCGCACGCTGGGCTTCAACCGGCTGAGCTTCGGCGTGCAGGATTTCGACGCCGACGTGCAGCAGGCCGTGCACCGCGTGCAGTCGCTGGACATGGTGCGCGGCCTGATGGTGGCGGCGCGCGAGCTGGGCTACGTGAGCATCAACGCCGACCTGATCTACGGCCTGCCCAGGCAGACGCCCGAGAGCTTCACGCGCACCATCGCGCAGATGGTGGAGCTGCGGCCCGACCGGCTGGCCATGTACGCCTACGCGCACCTGCCCACGCGCTTCAAGCCGCAGCGCCGCATCCACGACGCGGAGCTGCCGCCGCCGGGCGACCGCATCGCCATGCTGGGCGGTGCCCTGGCCGCGTTGCAGACCAGCGGCTACGACTACATCGGCATGGACCACTTCGCCCTGCCCGACGACGCGCTGGCGGTGGCCAAGCGCGAGGGCCGGCTGCACCGCAATTTCCAGGGCTACAGCACGCAGTCCGACCGCGACCTGGTGGCGCTCGGCGTGTCGTCCATCGGCCAGGTGGCCGGCCAGTTCTACCAGAACGACAAGACGCTGCCCGGCTACTACGAGGCGCTGCAGGCGGGCCGCCTGCCGGTGGTGCGCGGCTACGCCACCACCGCCGACGACCGCCTGCGCCGCGAGGTGATCATGGCCGTGATGTGCCAGGGCCGGGTGGACTACGCCGCCGTCGAGGCGCGCCACGGCATCGACTTCGCCGCCACCTTCGCCACCGAGCTGGCCGAGCTGCAGGCCATGGCCGGTGCGGGCCTGGTGCGGCTGCAGCCCCAGGGGCTGGAGGTCACGGCCGCGGGCTGGTACCTGGTGCGCGCCATCGCGATGGTGTTCGACCGCCACCTGCGCGCCAGCCAGGACCGGGCGCGCTTCTCGAAGGTGGTGTGACCCCAGGCGGGGGCGGCGCGGCGCCGAACGCGCCGTCGTCCGACACGCGAGGCGCAGCGGCGCGCTCAGACTGGGGTGTCTTCCACCCGGCACGCCCGAAGGAGCCCCCCATGACGCACCGCCAGAACCCGCGCGACAAGCAGCAGGAGCAGTCCGGCAAGGTCGAGAACGACCGCAACCAGCTGGGCGACACCGCACCCACCCAGCTCAATCAGGGCCAGCGCAGCCCGCAGAGCCGGCACGACCGTGAGGCGCACGTCGGCTCGGGCAACCAGACGCAGTCGCGCACGCACAAGCCCTGATCGGCGCGGAGCGCGCCGGCCGCCGGCCCCTTCACAGGGCCACCTCCAGCGCCCGTGCGCCGTGCAGCGCCTGCAGCATGGCGCGGGCGTCGACGACCTGGCCCAGCACCCGCGCGCCGCCCGGCACGGGCCGCGCGGCCAGCAGGCGCTGCGCCGCCTCCACCACCAGGGGCGCGGTGACGGCGTAGATGTCCTGCCCGCGGGCGCGCGCCTCTTGCACGCCGCCCCCCTGCCTGACCTGCACCACCATTTCGAAGCGCTGGGCCGAGCGGCCGGACGCGTCCACCGCGGCGGGCGCCGGGGTGTCGGGGCGGCGCACGTCGTCAAGCGCCGCGCGGTTGAGCAGCGAGCGGATGCGGCGCACCGGCAGGTGATGGTGCAGCGTGACCACCTCGCTGAAGGGCAGCGCCACCATGGGCTGGTGGCCCAGCGGCTCGCCGAACAGCCAGTCCGGCGCGTCGGCGTCGGCGGCGGCGTCGGCGGCGGCGCCGGCGGCGGCGCCGGCGGCGGCGCCGAGCGGCACGAGCCGCCCCTGCTCCACCACCTGGCGCGGCGCGGTGTTGCGCGCGCCGGTGAGCCGGGTGCCTTCGGTCGGCCACCAGTGGTCCAGCGCCGTGGCCACGGTGACCTCGTCCACCGGGGCGCCGGGTTGCACCACGGCCGTGGCCAGCAGATCGGCCAGGCCGCCGTAGAACCCGGCCGCCGGCAGGACCACCCGCCCCGCGGCGCGGGCCGGCGCGTCCAGGTGGGCGAGCGTGGCCAGCGCGCTGGGCTGCTCGGCCGTCACGTCGATGCAGTGGCAGCCCGCGCGCAGCGCCGCGAGCGCCACGGGCTCCGCCGTGTCCATGAAGGGGCCGGCCGTGTGGATGACCACGTCGCACCCGGCAAAGGCCTGGGCCAGCCGCTCGGGCTCGTCCAGCCCCGCCTCGCGCCTGGCGACGGCGCCAGGGGCCGCCGCGGCGAGCCGGGCCGCGTCGCGGCCCACCGCCACCACCGCCAGGCCGCGCCGCTGCGCCTCCTGCACCACGAATCGGCCGGTGTGGCCGGACGCGCCGTAAACCGCCAGGGTCGGGAAAGTGGACATCGCAGGGCCTCCGGGAAAGTGGCGAGCAAGTAGACAGACCTGTCTGTTCTTGCGAACGGTACAGACCTGTCTGTATGCTGTCAAGCCATGCCCCCCACCGCCACGCGCCGCCGCCCACCCGCCGCCGCACCCGCCTACGCCTCACCCGCCTCCGCCGCACCCGCCTCCGCCTCACCCGCCGCCGCCGAACCCCCGCCCGAGGTGCGCGAGCGCATCCTCGACACCGCCTCCACGCTGTTCTACGAGCGCGGCGTGCGCGCCGTGGGCGTGGATCTCGTGGTGCAGCAGGCGCAGGTGGCCAAGGCCAGCCTGTACCGGCATTTCCCCACCAAGGACGACCTCATCGTCGCCTTCCTGGAGCGCGAGGACCGGGACTTCTGGGCCACCTGGGACGCCGTGGCGGCACGCCATGCGCAAGACCCGGCGGCCGAACTCGACGCGCACATGGGCTGGATCGGCGAGCGCCTGGCGCGCTCGCACTACCGCGGCTGCCCGCAGATCAACGTGGCCGCGGAGTTCGCCGAGCCCGGGCACCCGGCGCGGGCGGTGGCACAGGCCCACATGCAGGCGTTGCGCGCGCGCCTGCGCCAGATCGCCACGCGGCTGGGCGCCGCCCAGCCCGACCGCCTGGCGGCCCAGCTCACGCTGGTGGTCAATGGCGCGTTCGTGAGCTCACCCTGGCTGCGGCCCGCGGAGGCCACGGCGGTGCTGCGCACGGCGGTGCGGGCGCTGGTCGCCGCCGCCTGAGTCCGACGCGGCCGGCTCAGTGCCGGTGCGTGCCGATCATCTTCCAGCCGTTGCCCGAGGGGTCGCGAAAGCCCGCGTCCACGCGGCCGAAGCGCTCCACGGGCGCCTGCGTGAACTCGACGCCCAGGCCCAGCATCCGGTTGTAGGCCGCCTGGCAGTCGTCCACCGCCAGCACCAGGGGCGGCATCGCGCCCTTGGCCACGAGCGCGCGCAGGGCCTGTGCGGTGTCCTCGTCCTGCAGCGGCGGGCCGGGCTCGAACAGGCCGAGCTGGAACCCGGGCTGGGCCGGGTGCTGCACGGTCAGCCAGCGGAACGGGCCGTTGCGCACGTCGGTGTGCACGCGGAACCCCAGCTTCTCGACATAGAACGCCAGCGCTTCATCCTGGTCGCGCACATAGAGCCCGACCACCTCGACACCGTGTGCCATGGAACCTCCGATTCATTACGAAGGCGCCTTTGTAGCGGCCGCCTCGCGGCGGCGCTTCTCCGAAACTGCGGTGGCCAGTGGCGGGCGCTCGGCCGCCCGGACGAAGCAGTCCGGCATGGCGGCCAGCGACGGCACCGGCGCTCGGCCGCGGGCCCGGTGCTCGCTCGGGCTGTGCCCCGTGATGTCGCGGAAGGTGCGCCCGAAGCTGCCCAGGCTCTCCCAGCCCGTCTGGAACGCGATGTCGGTGACGGGCAGGTCGGTGTCGCGCAGCAGCGCCTTCGCGCGCTCGATGCGGCGCGTGAGCAGGTAGCGGTGCGGCGGCGTGCCGAAGGCCTGCTTGAAGGCGCGCGCGAAGTGCGCCTCGGACACGCCGCCCACGGCCGCCAGGCGTTCGACCGGCCAGGCTTCGTGCGAGGCCGCATCCATGCGGTCGCGCGCGCGCAGCAGCCGGCGCAGCAGCTCGGGGTCCTGGGGCGGGCTCATGGCCGCGCCTCGGCCAGCTTCTCGTCGGCCTCGGCCTGCGCCGGCGCGTCGGCGTGGGGCTCGGGTTGCGCGGCCTCGGCCTCGGGCTCGTGGCTCAGGTGGATGTACACGGGGAAGTGGTCCGAGCCGAAGAACGGCAGGCGGCGGAACTCCACCAGCCGGAAGTCGTTGGAATGGAAGAAGTGGTCCAGCGGAAAGCGCACGAAGCGGTGCTTGGCGTTGAAGGTGTTGAACATGCCGCGCCCCACGCGCGGATCGAGCAGGCCGCTGATCTTGCGGAACAGCGCGCTGGTGTGGGACCAGGCCACGTCGTTCATGTCGCCCATCACCACCACCGGTCCGGGCTGTCGCTTGACCTGCCGGCCCACGAGCACGAGCTCGGCGTCCCGCTGCGCGGAGCTGGCGGCCTCGCCGGGCGCCGGTGGCCGCGGGTGCAGGCAATGTAGCGTCACCTCCGCCCCCGTGCCCAGGCGCACGCGCAGGTGGATGGACGGCACATCCGGCTGCACCAGGAACGCCACCTCCGGCGCGATGAGCGGCAGGCGTGAGTACAGCGCCATGCCGTAGGTGTTGTCCTGGGGCCGCAGCAGCGTGTGGGGGTGGCTGTGCCGCAGCTCGCCCAGTGCCTCGATCCAGGCGTCGTCCACCTCGAGGGCCAGCACCACGTCGGGCTGGCATCGCCGCACCGCGGCCAGCAGGCCGTCGGCGTGGCGGTTGCTCTGCAGGACGTTGGCGAACAGCAGGCGCAAGTGGCCCGGCCCATCGGCCAGCCGGCTGTGCTGCACCTGCACCCGCGCCAGGCGCGTGTAGGGCAGGATGCGCCGCACCTGCAGCACCAGGCACGCCAGCAGCAGCCCGCGAAACGCATGCGGGGCCGCGCCGCCGCCGCCCATCGCCGCATGGCCCACCAGCACCGCCAGCAGGCCGGCGGCCAGCTGCAGGCGGGGGAAGTCGAACACCCGCACCCACCAGCTCGTCTGGCGCCACAGCGGCAGCAGCGTCGCCACGGCCAGTACCGTTCCTGCCACCCACAGCGTCGTCTCCACCGCCGATCCCTTGTTGCCTGGGTGCCGCCCGAGAGCAAGCCACGTACCGAGCCGGTCGCGGCAGGCGCGGGTGCAGGGGTGGGTCCCCCGGGGCCCCTACACTGCCGGCCATGCCCGCCGCCCGCCGACGCCCGCCCGCCGCCGAGCCGCCGATGACGAGCCGGCTGGTGCTGCAGACGCCGCTGGGCGCACTGCTGGACGAGAAGCGGGTGCGGCTGCTGGAGGCCATCGGCGAATGCGGCTCGCTCACACGCGCCGCGCGCGCCGTGCCGCTGTCGTACAAGGGCGCGTGGGACGCGCTGCAGGCCCTGCAGGCGCTGGCGCCCGAGCCCCTGGTGCAGCGCGCCACGGGCGGCGCGGGGGGCGGCGGCACGCGCCTGACGGCCCACGGGCGTCAGCTGGTGGCGATGTACCGCGAGATGGCCCGGCGACAGCAGAGCCTGCTGGACCGGCTGCCCGGCCTGCCGCCCGGCCCGCCGGGCGAAGCCGCGCGCACCCGCGTGCGCCGTGCAGCGCTGCGCAGCAGCGCCCGCAACCAATGGCCCGCGCGGGTGCAGTCGCTGGCCGACCGCGGCGGCCTGGTGGACGTGCAGCTCGCGCTCGGCGACCTGGGCGAGCCCACGTCGGCCGCCGAGACGGTGGTGGCCGTCATCACGCCGGAATCGGCCGCCGGCATGGCCCTGCCCCGGCAGCGAGGTGTTCGTGCTGTTGAAGGCGCCGGGCGTGCGGGTGCAGCGCCAGCCGCCGCGTCGTGCCCCGGGGCGCAACGTGCTGCGGGGCACCGTGGCGGCGCTGCGCCCCGGCGAGCACCACACCGGCGTCACCCTGCGCCTGGGCAGCGGGCGCGAGCTCAGTGCGGTGCTGCCCCGCGGCGACGCCGCGGGGCTCGCCGTGGGCGAGCCGGTGCACGGCATGTTCGACGGCGACCAGCTGGTGCTGGTCGGTTTCGGCTAGGCGAGGCCTGCCCGTCAGCGGCGATAGGGGTTGCGCGGCCGGTCGTCGTAGCGATTGGGCGCCCCATCGTTGTCGCGGTCGCGGTCGTAGGTGTTGGGCACGCCGTCACGGTCGGCGTCGTGCACGTAGCCCGGGCGGGCGGGGGCCACCACGCAGGCGCTGAGGGTCGAGAGGGCCACCGCGCTGGCAGCCACGAGGCAGAGTCGTTTCCACATGATCGGTCTCCTGTGCGATGGGGCCACTGTGCGGTGTCCGGCGCGGCCACGCAGTCGGCCACCGCACCCGCATGGCGTAGGACAAGGCCGACATGCGCCCCCCAAGCCGCGGATGGACAGAAGCGGGCCCACGCCCCACCATGCCGCCCACCCATGATCCAGCTGCTCGGCCAACCCTCGTCGATCAATGTCCGCAAGGTGCGGTGGCTCCTGCACGAGCTGGCCCTGCCGCATCTGCAGGTCCCCTACGGCGCCGGCCACCAGCCCACCGACACCGCCGAGTTCCGTGCCCTGAACCCGAACGGGCTCGTGCCCGTGCTGCGGGACGGCGAGCTCGTGCTGTGGGAGTCCAACACCATCTGCCGCTACCTCGCCAGCCGCGAGCAGCGCGACGACCTGCTGCCGCGCGCGCCGGCACCGCGCGCGCGCATCGAGCAGTGGATGGACTGGCAAGCCACCGAGCTCAACACCGCCTGGCGGTATGCCTTCATGGCCCTCGTGCGGCACAGCCCTGCGCACACCGACCGCACCGCGGTCCGCGACAGTGTCCAGGCGTGGAACCGCCACATGCAGATCATCGACGCCCAGCTCGACAAGACCGGCCACTTCATGGCCGGGCCCGACTTCACCCTGGCGGACATCGTGATCGGCCTGTCGGTGAACCGCTGGCTCATGACGCCCATGGCGCACGCGGAGCTGCCGGCCGTGGCCGCCTATGTCGAGCGGCTCGGCCAGCGCACCGGCTATCGCCTGCACGGCGGCAACGGCACCCCCTGACACTGCCCCACCCCGCGTCGTCGCCACCATGGACCGCCCGCCCCTGCCAGCCACCGTCCACCCGCAGGCCGCCACCCGCCGGCGCCGCCCCTGTCGAATCCACCGGGTGCCGTTCGTCGACGTGTCGTACGGCATGCCGCCCCCCCTGGAGTCCCGATGAGCCCGACCGACCCCTCCCCCGCCGCGACCGCCGCCGTCGCGCCGCCTCCCGCCCGGTCCTCGCTGTGGCGGGACGTGCGCGACGCGATGCGCGGCACCGGGGCCGACTACACCCGCATCCCGCTGCGCCGCGCGGTGTTCCTGCTGGCCGTGCCCATGGTGCTCGAGCTGGTGCTCGAGTCCACCTTCGCGGTGGTGGACATCTGGTTCGTCGCCCGGCTGGGTGCGTCCGCCGTGGCCACGGTGGGCCTCACCGAGACCTTCCTCTTCCTGCTGTATGCCGTGGGCATCGGGCTGGCCATGGCGGTCACGGCCGTGGTGGCGCGGCGCACCGGCGAGGGCGACCGCGACGCCGCCGCCGTGAGCGCGGCCCAGGCGATCTGGGTCGCGGTGCTGGCCTCGGTGCCGTTTGCCGTGGTGGGCATCGTCTACGCGCGCGAGCTGCTGCAGCTCATGGGCGCGGACGACTGGACGCTGACCCACGGCGTGGGCTACCTGCAGTGGATGCTCGGCAGCAACGTGGTGATCATGCTGCTGTTCGTCTGCAACGCGATCTTCCGCGGCGCGGGCGACGCGGCCGTGGCCATGCGCGTGCTGTGGGTGGCCAACGGCCTGAACATCGTGCTGGACCCGATCCTCATCTTCGGCTTCGGCCCGGTGCCGGCCATGGGCGTGGAGGGCGCGGCCATCGCCACCGTCATCGGCCGCGGCACGGGCGTGCTGATGCAGCTATGGATCCTGCTGCGCGGCAGCCCGCACATCCGGCTGGCGGCGGCGCAGCTCGGCCTGCAGGCCGCCACCTTGTGGCACCTGGTGCGCACCTCGCTGGGCGGCATCGGCCAGATGATCGTGGGCATGACGGCCTGGATCTTCCTCATGCGCGTGCTGGCCGAGGTCGGCAGCGAGGCGGTGGCCGGCGCCACCATCGCCATCCGACTGATGATGTTCACGCTGATGCCGGCCTGGGGCATGTCCAACGCGGCGGCCACCCTCGTGGGCCAGAACCTCGGCGCGGGCGAGCCGGCGCGCGCGGAGGCCGCGGTGTGGCGCATCGGCTGGTACAACATGGTGTTCACCGTCGCGGTGTCGGTGGTGTTCTTCCTGTTCCCCCGCGAGCTGATGGGGCTGTTCACGGACGAGCGCGCCGTGGTCGACATCGGCGCCCGGTGGCTGCGCATCCTGTCGTACTCGTACTTCGTGTACGGCTGGTGGATGGTGGCCGTGCAGGCCTTCAACGGCGCAGGCGACACGGTGACGCCCACCAAGATCAACCTCGTGTTCTTCTGGCTCATCCAGATCCCGCTGGCCTGGCTGCTGGCGCTGCACCTGGACTGGCAGGCGACCGGCGTGTTCTGGGCGGTGTTCGTCTCCGAGACGTCGGTGGGCCTGTTCACGCTGTGGCTGTTCACGCGCGGGGGCTGGAAGGCGGCCAGGGTCTGACGCCCCGGCCGCGCCGACACTCACATCTGCGCGATCCCGCCGTCCACCGCGTACTCCGCCCCGGTCACGAAGGACGCATCCGGCGACAGCAGGAAGGCGGCGACGGCCGCCACCTCCTCGGGCCGTCCGAAGCGGCCCAGCGGCACCTGTTGCAGCACCGCCTGGCCGAACTCGGCCACGGCCGACGCGGGCATGCCGGAGCGGTCGAAGAACGCCGTCTCGATGGGGCCAGGGCTCACCGCATTGACGCGGATGCCGCGCGGCGCCAGTTCGCGTGCCAGCACCCGGGTGAGCGTGCGCAGTGCGCCCTTGGTGGACGAGTAGATGGCCATGGTGCCGAAGCCCTTCTCGTGCGCCACCGAGGTGTTGAGCACCAGCGCCCCACCGGGTGCCAGCAGCGGCGACAGCGCGCGCGCCTGCAGCAGCGGGCCGCGCACGTTCACGGCGAACTGCGCGTCGAACTCCTCGGCCGTCACCGCCTCCAGCGGCTGGAAGCGGCCGAAGCCCGCGTTGAAGAACACGCCGTCGAGCCGGGGAACCCGCTGGCGCACGGCGTCCGCCAGCACGTCCGCCGCCTGCGGGTCGGCGGCGTCGTTCTGCACATAGTCGGCGTGGTCGCCGAGCACGGCGCGGGCGGCCTGCAGCGAGGCGCTGCGCGAGCCGGTGACGACGACGCGCGCGCCTTCGTCGGCCAGCCGGCGCGCGGTGGCCAGGCCGATGCCGCTGGTGCCGCCGGTGACGAGCACGGTCTTGTGGGCGAAACGTGACATGTTCAGGTCCTTGGGATGAAGGCCGCCGCGGCGACCGGGAGGCCCTACGATAGGCAGTCGATTTGCACAAGAACATTCGCAAGATGAGCAAGAAGAACTTGCATTCACGCACAGGAAACCTCGACTGGAACGACCTGCGCACGGTGCTGGCCGTGGCGCGCGCGGGCAGCCTCAACGGCGCCGCGCGTGAGCTGGGCCTGCAGCACTCCACGGTGTTCCGCCGCATCGAGGAGGCCGAGGCGCGCATCGGCGCCCGCCTGTTCGAGCGCTCGCGCACCGGCTGGCGCACCAATGTGCAGGGCGACGCGGTGGCGGCGGCCGCGGCGGAGATGGAGGCGTCCGCCCTGGCCGCCGAGCGCGCCATCAGCGGCGCGGACGCGCGCGTCGAGGGGGTCATCCGCCTGGCCACCAGCGAGATGCTGGCCGGCGACCTGCTGCCGCCGCTGCTGCACCGGTTCCTGGCCGAGCACCCCGGCATCGAGCTGGAGGCCGACGTGTCCAACCGCGCGGTGGACCTGACCCGGCGCGAGGCCGACCTGGCGCTGCGCGCCACCGCGCGCCCGCCTGAATCCATGGTGGGCCGCCAGGTGGGCGAACTGCGCTACGCCTTCTACGCGGCGCGCTGCCTGCTGCCGCGCCGCGGCGGCACGCCGGTGCTGCAGGCGCTGCCCTGGGTGGGCTTCGACGACCGGCTGGCGCACACCGGCATCGCCCAGTGGTTCGGCCGCGCGCTGCCGGACGTGCGGCCGCGCCTGAAGGCCGATTCACTGCCCGCCATGATGAAGGCCGCGGCGGCCGGCATCGGCGCCGCGGCGCTGCCCATGTTCGCCGCGGCGCAGGAGGCGCGGCTGGTGCGCATCAGCGACCCGATCGAGGGCCAGGCCATGGGCCTGTGGCTGCTGCACCACCCCGACGTGCGGGGCAATGCGCGCGTGCGGCTGCTCATGCAGTGGCTGGCCGAGCAGATCCCCAGGGAGCTGGAGCAGCTCACCACCCACGGCAAGACCTGGGCGTGCTTCGCGGCCTGCCCGCTGGGCCGACGGCGGCGCGTCAGGCCATCAGCGCCACCCCCTTGACCTGGGCGTACAGCCGGTCGCCGGGCGCCAGGCGGAGGGTGTCGGCGCTCCTGCGGGTGATGCGCGCGAGCAGGTGCCGCTCGCCCACCGCCAGGCGCAGCAGCACGCTGTGCGGCTCGGGCTGCATGGCCTGCAGCGTGGCCGGCAGCACGTTGAGGATGCTGGTCTCGGCAGGGCACTGGCGGCTCACGCTCACGTCGCGCGCCGCCACGCGGGCACGCACGGCGTCACCCACCCGGGCGGGCCCGGCGCCGGCCCACAGCTGGCCGCCGGGAAACCCCAACCGCACCAGGCCGTAGCCCTCGTCGTGCGCGAGCACGGTGGCGTCGATCACCACGCCGGCGTCGTCGGCGCGCGCCAGGGGCAGATCGGTGCGCGACAGCAGCTCGGCAGCCGGGCCGGCGGCGCGCACCCGGCCGCCGTCCATCAGCACCAGGTGGTCGGCCAGGCGGGCCATCTCGTGCCAGTCGTGGGTGACGTAGACGATGGGCACGGCGCCCTCGCGGCCAAGGCGCTCCAGGTACGGCAGCAGCTCGGCCTTGCGTGCGGCGTCCAGCGCCGCCAGCGGCTCGTCCATCAGCAGCAGCTGCGGCCCGCTGGCCAGCGCCCGGGCGATGGCCACGCGCTGGCGCTCGCCCCCGGACAGGGTGCCGGGGCGCCGGTGCATCAGCGCCGCCACGCCCAGCAGGTCGACCAGGGCGCCGACGGGGGGGGCGGCGGGGCCCGCCGCGGCGCGGCGGCGCTGGCCGTAGGCGATGTTGTCCGCCACGCTGAGGTGGGGGAACAGCGCGGCCTCCTGGATCACGTAGCCGATGGGCCGGCGGTGCGCGGGCAGGAACTCGCCGCGCGCGTCGTCCTGCCACGGCTCGCCGCGCACCCGCACCGTGCCCTCGGTGCGCTCGATGCCGGCCAGCGCCCGCAGCACGGTGGTCTTGCCGCAGCCCGAGGGGCCGAACAGCACGCTGACACCGGAGCCCGGCAGCGCCAGCGCCACGTCGAGCGAAAAGCCGCCCGGGCGCGCCAGTTGCAGCCGTGCCTGGATGCCGGCGCCGCTCATGTGGCGCGCTCCCGCGGCCGGCGGTTGGCCAGGTGCAGCAGCAGCAGCGTGGCCAGGGCGAAGCCCACCAGCCCGGCGGCGAGCCGGTGCGCGCTGGCGAACTCGGCCGCCTCGACGTGGTCGTACAGCGCCACCGACAGCACGCGCGTGGCGCCCGGGATGTTGCCGCCCACCATGAGCACCACGCCGAACTCGCCCACCGTGTGCGCGAATCCCAGCACCGTGGCGGTCAGGAAGCCCGGCCGCGCCAGCGGCACGGCCACGCTGAAGAAGCGGTCCAGCGGGCTGGCGCGCAGCGTGGCCGCGGCCTCCAGCAGGCGCTCGGGCACGGCCTCGAAGGCCTGCTGCAGTGGCTGCACCACGAAGGGCAACGAGTAGATGACCGAAGCCACCACCAAGCCGGCGAAGGTGAAGGGCAGCCGCCCCCAGCCGAGCGACTCGGTGAGCCGGCCCACCGGCCCGTCCGGCCCCATCAGCAGCAGCAGGTAGAAGCCCAGCACGGTGGGTGGCAGCACGAGCGGCATGGCCACCAGGGCGGCGGCCAGGGGCCTGGCGCGCGAGCGGGTGCGCGCCAGCCACCACGCCAGCGGCGTGCCCAGCAGCAGCAGCAGCACGGTGCTCACCGCGGCCAGGCGCGCGGTGAGGCCCACGGCCGTCCAGTCCGCCGGGCTCATGGGGTCATCGCGGCAGCGCGTAGCCGTGCGCCTCGATCAGCGCCCGCGCGGCCGGGCCGCGCAGGTGGTCGAGCAGGGCACGGGCGGCCGGGTTGTGCGCGCCTGCCTTCAGCAGCACGGCGTCCTGGCGGATCTCGCGGTACAGCGCCGGTGGCACGCGCCACAGGGAGCCCTCCGGCGCCCGGCCGGGCACGGCCACCTGCGACAGGGCCACGAAGGCGAGGTCGGCGTTGCCGGTGAGCGCGAACTGGTGGGCCTGGGCGATGCTCTCGCCGGTCACCAGCCGGTCGGCCACCGCCGCGTGCAGCCCGCGCGCCTGCAGCACCTGCAGGGCCGCCGCGCCGTAGGGCGCCACCTTGGGGTTCGCGATGGCCAGGCGGCGAAAGCGGGGCGACGCCAGCACGGCGCCGTCGCCGTCCACCAGGCCAGGCGTGCGGCTCCACAGCACGAGCTGGCCGATGGCGTAGGTGAATGCGCTGCCGGGCACGGCATGGCCTTCGGCCAGCAGCCGGCGGGGTGTCTCGTCGTCCGCGGCCAGCAGCACCTCGAACGGCGCGCCGCCCGCCGCCACCTGCGTGTAGAACTTGCCGGTGGCGCCGGACGACACCTTCAGCGTGTGGCCGGTGGCGGCGCTGAACGCCTCGCCGATCCGGGCCAGCGGCCCGGCGAAGTTGGCGGCCACCGCCACCAGCACCTCCGCCGCCTGGGCACGGGGCGCGGCGAACGCGGCGGCGGCGGCGGCGAGCGCGGCGGCGCACCGCGCGGCCGCCCTGCGCCGCGACGCCGCCGCGCGGGCGGGGCACCGTGGGCGGCGGGGCGGCGTGGTCATCCACGCAATATAGCGCGCTATATCACGCGCGCCAGCGCGCGCAGTGCCGCCACGCCCACCGGCGGCTGCGCGCACCAGGGCACCAGGAAGCAGCGCGCCGCCAGGCCGCCCGCCACCCGGTCGATCTGCCGCCGTTCGCCGGCCATGCGGGCGGCCAGCACCGGCGAGCGGGTGCCCGAGGCGACCAGGCTGCGGTTGATCACCCAGGCGTAGGGCTCGATGCGGGCGCGGCGCAGGTCGTCCTGCAGCGCGGCGGCCTCGGATACGGGCGTGGTCTCGGGCAGCGTGACGAGCACGATGCGCGTGGTGGCCGGGTCCTGCAGCCGCATCAGCGGCGTGACGAAGCGCGTGCCCGAGTCCCCCACGTCGCGGGCCATCTGCCGGTGGTAGGCGCCGGTGGCGTCCAGCAGCAGCAGCGTGTGGCCGGTGGGCGCGGTGTCCAGGATGACGAACCCGCTGCGTGCCTCGGACACGACACGCGAGAAGGCGTGGAACACCGCCACCTCCTCGGTGCAGGGCGAGCGCAGGTCCTCGAGCATCAGGGCGCGCGCGGCGTCGTCCAGCCCGCGGCCCTTGGTGGCCATCACCTTGTCGACGTAGCGCTGGGTCTCGGCCTGCGGGTCGATGCGGTCCACGCGCAGGCCGGGCACGCTGCCGTCCAGCGTGGCGTCCAGGTGCGCGGCCGGGTCGGTGGTGGACAGGTGCACGGTCTTGCCGCGGTCCACCAGCGCCAGCGCGAGGGCGGCGGCGACGGTGGTCTTGCCCACGCCGCCCTTGCCCATCACCATCACCAGCCCGCGGTCCTGCTGCGCCAGCTGCTCGACCAGGGCGTGCAGCCCGGGCACGGGCGCGGCCGCGGGGCCGGGGTCGGCGGCCGGCGGCGGCACCGGTGCGGTCCCGTCGGCCAGCGCCCGCAGCGCCGCCAGGCCCACCATGTCGAAGCTGCGCAGCGGCACCTCGGTGCGCGGAAGCAGGCGCAGGGCGTCCGGCATGGCGGCCAGGGCCGCCTGCTGCTGGGCCTGCAGGGCGGCGGCCACGGCGTCGTCGCCGGGCGGCTCGGTGAACACGCCGTTGACCGCCAGCCATTGGTTCGCCAGGCCCATGCCGAGCAGCTCGCGGTGGGTACGGTCGGCTTCGCGCAGCGCCGGGGCGTCCGGCCGGGTGACCAGCACCACGCGCGTGTGCCCCGGGTCGGCCAGGGCCTGCATCGCCTGGCGGAAGCGGGCCTCCTGCATCTTCAGCCCCGAGTGCGGGCCCAGGCAGGAGGCCCCCCGGTCGTTGCCTTCCAGGAAGCCGGTCCAGGCCTTGGGCAGGCTCAGCAGGCGCAGGGTGTGGCCGGTGGGCGCGGTGTCGAACACCACGTGGTCGAAGCCGGCCGCCTCGCCGGCGAGCAGGCCGGCGAATTCGTCGAAGGCCGCGATCTCGGTGGTGCAGGCGCCCGACAGCTGCTCGCGTACCGTGGCCCGTTCGTCGTCCGACGCCTCGCCCGGCATCTGCGCCAGCACGCGCTGCCGGTAGGCCTCGGCCGCATGGTCGGGATCGATGTTCATGGCGTGCAGGCCCGGCGCGCCGGGCACCGGCACCGCCGTGTCGCTCAGCGGGCACTGCAGCATCTCGTCCAGGTTGGACGCCGGGTCGGTGCTGACCAACAGCACCCGCCGGCCGCGGCCGGCCAGCGCCAGGGCCACCGCGCAGGCCAGCGAGGTCTTGCCCACGCCGCCCTTGCCGGTGAAGAACAGTGTGCGCGGTGCCTGCTGCAGCAGGTGGCCCCATCCCGTGTCCGTCATGTCCGACTCCTTGCGCCCGCTTCGTACCAGCCCTTGCTGCGGTTGACCACGCGCACCACCAGCAGCATCACCGGCACCTCGATCAGCACGCCCACCACGGTGGCCAGCGCCGCACCCGACTGGAAGCCGAACAGGCTGATGGCCGCCGCCACCGCCAGCTCGAAGAAGTTGCTGGCGCCGATGAGGGCCGACGGGCAGGCCACGGCATGGGACTCGCCGGCGCGCCGGTTCAGCCAGTAGGCCAGGCCCGAGTTGAACACGACCTGGATGAGGATGGGCACCGCCAGCATGGCGATGACGAGCGGCTGCTGCAGGATCGCCTCGCCCTGGAAGGCGAACAGCAGCACCAGCGTGGCCAGCAGCGCCGCCATGGACCACGGGCCGATGCGCGCCAGCGCGGCGTCGAACGCGGCCGGGCCGCGCTGGAGCAGCGCCCGGCGCAGCACCTGGGCCACGATGACGGGGATGACGATGTACAGCCCCACCGAGGTGAGCAGCGTGTCCCACGGCACGGTGATGGACGACAGGCCCAGCAGCAGCGCCACGATGGGGGCGAAGGCGAACACCATGATGGTGTCGTTCAGCGCCACCTGGCTGAGCGTGAACAGCGGGTCGCCGTGGGTGAGCCGGCTCCAGACGAACACCATGGCGGTGCACGGGGCGGCGGCCAGCAGGATGAGCCCGGCGATGTAGCTGTCCAGCTGGTCGGCGGGCAACCACGGCGAGAAGAGCTGGCGCACGAACAGCCAGCCCAGCAGCGCCATGGAGAACGGCTTCACCGCCCAGTTGACGAACAGCGTGACGCCGATGCCGCGCCAGTGCCGGCGCACCTCGTGCAGGGCGCGGAAGTCCACCTTCAGCAGCATGGGGATGACCATCACCCAGATCAGCACGCCCACGGGCAGGTTGACCCGCGCCACCTCCATGCGGCCGATGGCCTGGAACGGCC
The DNA here is from genome assembly GCF_041918995.1 of Ideonella sp. Taxonomy (GTDB): domain Bacteria; phylum Pseudomonadota; class Gammaproteobacteria; order Burkholderiales; family Burkholderiaceae_C; genus Ideonella. The sequence goes on from NZ_JAYRUN010000009.1 coordinate 182,838, forward strand.
CGGGCAGCCACTGCCCGAGGGCGATGCCGGCGACGATGCACAGCGCCACCCACACGGTGAGGTAACGCTCGAACAGGTTCATGGGCGCCGGGGTGTCGGCCGGCGTGGAGGGGGTCAGGAGGGGGGTGGACATGGGTTCAGCTCCGGCCGATCTCGTCGAGCGCCGCCTGCAGCGCGGGGCGGTCCATGGTGGCCAGCGGCAGCGCCAGCAGCTGCAGCAGGCGGTAGCCTAGGGCCTGCCGCGTCAGCTCGAACGCGCGGCGCTTGCCCGCGTCGCCGCCGTCGGCCAGGGATGGGTCGGGGTAGCCCCAGTGCACCTTCACCGGCTGGCCGCCGGTGCCGCCGAAGAAGACGGGGCAGGACTCGGCAGCCGCGCTGTCGCACACGGTGACCACCACCGACAGCGGCGGCGCGCCGTCCCGGGTGAATTCGTCCCAGCTCTTGCTGCGGTAGCCGGCCGTGTCCACGCCGGCATCGCGCAGCACCTCCAGGGCGAAGGGGTTGAGGCGGCCGCTGGGCGCACTGCCCGCGCTGTGCGCCCGCACGTCCCGGCCCAGCCGGCCGGCCAGGTGGTTGAGCATGCCTTCGGCCAGCACGCTGCGCGCGGAGTTGTGGGTGCAGAGGATGAGGATGTGGGTGGTCATGGAGCGGGTCTCTCAGGGGCAGGCACAGGCGGGCGTGTCGAGGGCGCAGGGCTGGCCCTCGCAGCAGTGGGCGGTGAGGAAGCCCAGCAGACCATTCATGCGGGCGAAGCGGGCGCGGTAGACGATGTGGCGCCCGTCGCGCGCGGGGGCCACCAGGCCGGCGCCCAGCAGCTCCTTCAGGTGGAAGGACATGGAGGCGGGCGAGATGCCGAGCCGCTCGCTCAGCACGCCGGGCGTGAGGCCGTGCTCGCCGGCCACCACCAGGGCGCGGAAGGCGCGCAGCCGGTGCACCTGGGACAAGGCGCCCAGCGCGCGTGCCACCTCGGCTTCGTCCATCTGATCGGCCATCTGATCGGCCATGCCCTGGGCCGCGTTCCCGTCGCTCGTCGCATCCGCCATGGCGGCCCGCCTTATTCAAACGTTTCGTGAATTGTTTGATTTCACCATGACGCCCGTGTGACATCCATGTCGCACCCGCTTGCACGCCCCCATTAGTTCAAGTATTCTTGAATTCATGGATTCACACCTCGTTGTTCAAGCGTTGGCGGCCCTGGCCCATCCCGTCCGGCTGCAGGCCTTCCGCGCCCTGGTCGTGGCCGGGCCCGAAGGCCTGCCGCAGAAAGCCCTGGCGGAGGCGCTGGGCGTCGGCCCCACCAACCTGGCCTTCCACCTCAAGGAGCTGGCCACCGCGGGTCTCGTGGTGCCTGCGCAGGCGGGGCGCTACGTGCTGTACCGCGCGGGCTACGCCCGCATGAACGAACTGCTGGCCTACCTGACCGACAGCTGCTGCGCCGGCCCGGCGGGCGCCGCCGGCGTGTCCCCTGCGGACACCGCCCCGGCGCTGTCCGACGACCGCTGCGGCTGCTGAAGCCACCCCACCTCACTGCCCATTTCAGGAGATCCCATGTCCTGCTCGAGCCTGTCCCTGCGCCCCGCCCACCCGGCCGACTGGCCGGCCATCGCCGCCTTGCTGCAGGCGCACCAGCTGCCGCTGGAAGGGGCGCGCGAGCACCTGTCCACCTTCCTCGTCGCCACCGAGGGCGCGGCGCTCGTCGGCTGCGCCGGCGTCGAGCCGCACGGTGACATGGCCCTGCTGCGCTCGGTGGCCGTCGCCCCGGGCCGCCAGCACCAGGGCGTGGGTGGGCAGATGGTGTCGCTCGTGCTCGAAGAAGCCCGTCGGCGCCAGTTCCGCTCGGTGTTCCTGCTCACGACCACGGCGGCCGGGTACTTCGAGCGGCTCGGCTTCCGCCGGCTGCCGAGGGCGTCCGCCCCGGCGGCGCTGCAGGGCTCGGCCGAGCTGCAGGGCGCCTGCCCGGCGAGCGCGCAGCTCATGGCGCTGGACTTCCCGCGGCCGGCCGCCACGGCGCTGGACGGGCTGCCCGTGGCGATCCTCGGCGCGGGCCCGGTGGGCCTGGCGGCGGCGGCACAGCTGATCGAGCGGCAGATGCCCTTCGTGATCCTGGAGGCGGCCGGCCGCGTGGGGGCCCACCTGCTGGACTACGGCCATGTGCGCCTGTTCTCGCCCTGGCGCTACAACATCGACCCCGCCGTGGCCCGGCTGCTCGCGCCCACCGGCTGGCAGGCGCCGGCGCCGGACGGCATCCCGCTGGCGCGCGAGGTGGTGGAGCAGGTGCTGGAACCCTTTGCGGCCCTGCCCGCGGTGGCCGGCGCGCTGCGCCTGAACACCCGGGTGCAGGCGATCAGCCGCGAGGGCGTCGACAAGGTCAAGAGCGCGGGCCGCGCGCAGGCCGCCTTCGTGGTGCGAGCGGTGCACGACGGCGAGCCCGTCGAGATCCGTGCGCGCGCCGTGATCGACGCCACCGGCACCTGGAGCCAGCCCAACCCGCTGGGCGCGGGCGGCCTGCCGGCCCACGGCGAGGCCGAGGCCGCGGCGCACATCGCCTATGGCATCCCCGACGTGCTGGGCACGGCGCGCGCGCGCCATGCGGGGCGGCGCACGCTGGTGGTGGGCGCCGGCCATTCCGCGGCCAACGCGCTGCTGGCGCTGGCCGAGCTGGCACGCGAGGCGCCGGGCACGCAACTGGTGTGGGCCGTGCGCTCACCCGTGCTGACGCGCGTGTTCGGCGGCGGATCGGCCGACGCCCTGCCCGCGCGCGGCGCGCTCGGCACCGCCTTGCGCCAGCTGCGCGACGCCGGCGGCATGGCGTTCCACGCCGGCCTGCGCATCACCCGCGTCGTCCGCGTGGCGGGCCGCCTGGACGTGCACGGCATCGGCGCCAGCGGCGAGCCCCTGCACCTGGCGGGCATCGACGAGATCATCTGCGCCACCGGCCAGCGCCCCGACCTGTCGCTCACCCGCGAGCTGCGCGTGCGGCTCGACCCCTGGCTGGAATCCACCGAGGCGCTGGGCCCGCTGATCGACCCCAACCTGCACAGCTGCGGCACCGTGCGTCCCCATGGCCACCGTGAGCTCGGCCACCCCGAGCCGGGCTTCTACACGCTGGGCGTGAAGAGCTACGGCCGCGCGCCCACGTTCCTCATGGCCACGGGCTTCGAGCAGGCCCGCTCGGTGGTGGCGGCGCTGGCGGGCGACGAGGCGGCGGCCGACCGCGTGGAACTCGACCTGCCGGAAACCGGCGTGTGCAGCGTGGGCGGCAGCGCCACGGAGGGGCTGGCCACCGGCGCGGACGCGGGCTGCTGCGGCGGCCCGGCCGTGCAGGACACCCAGGCCTGCTGTGCGCTGGACGAGCAGCAGCGTGCGCAGGGCGGGGTGGGCTGCGGTTGCGGGCCGTCGGCGGCGGCCCCGGCGGTGGCGGCCACCGCCGCGCCCACGCCCGCCCCGGCCCGCGCACGCACCGCCTGCTGCGGATGAGCGCGGGGCGCGCCGCCACGGTGGTGGCGCTGGGCACGGCCCAGACGCTGGCCTGGGCCTCCACCTACTACCTGCCGGCCATCCTCGCCGAGCCCATGGCGCGCGAGCTGGGCACCACCGCCGCCACCGTGTTCGCCGCCTTCAGTGCGGCGCTGGTGGTGTCCGCGGTGGTGGGGCCGCATGCCGGCGGGCTGATCGACCGGCACGGCGGCCGGCCGGTGCTGCTGGCCAGCAGCGCGCTGTTCGCGCTCGGCCTGGCCGCGCTGGGCCTGGCGCAAGGCCCGGCCAGTCTGGTGCTGGCCTGGCTGCTGCTCGGGCTCGGCATGGGCAGCGGCCTGTACGAGGCGGCCTTCGCCACCCTGGTGCGCCTGCATGGCCCCGAGGCGCGCCCCAGCATCACCGGCATCACGCTCATCGCCGGCTTCGCCAGCACGGTGGGCTGGCCGCTGTCCGCCTGGCTCGAGTCGCATCACGGCTGGCGCCAGGCCTGCTTCACCTGGGCGGCGCTGCACCTGCTGCTGGGCGCGCCGCTGAATGCCTGGCTGCCGCGCGCCGGCTCGCCCGTGTCGGCCCTGGCGGGGGCGTCGCCGCCCACCCCGCCAGGGCCGCGGGCCCCGCCGCCCGAGGTGGCCTGGAGGCCGCTGCTGCTGCTGTCCTACGTGTTCGCGGCCACCTGGTTCATCTCCACCGCCATGGCGGCCCACCTGCCCCGCCTGATGCAGGCCACCGGCGCGACGGCCGCCACGGCGCTGTGGGTGGGCGCCCTGATCGGGCCGGCCCAGGTGGCGGCGCGGCTGCTGGAGTTCGGCCTGCTGCGCCGGCTGCACCCGCTTCAGTCGGCCCGCGTGGCCGCGGCCCTGCACCCGGCCGGGGCGCTGCTGCTGGGCGTGGCGGGCCCGGTGGCGGCCCCGGCGTTCGGGGTGCTGCACGGCGCGGGCAACGGCATCCTTACCATCGCCAAGGGCACGCTGCCGCTGGTGCTGTTCGGGTCGGCCGGATACGGCCGCCGGCAAGGCTGGCTGATGGTGCCGGCTCGCGCCGCCCAGGCGCTGGCGCCGTGGCTGTTCGGGCTGGCGCTGGATGGCCTGGGCGCGGGTGCCTGGGTGGTGTCCGCCGGGCTGGGCGCGAGCGCCTGGCTGGCGCTGGTGGTCCTGGGGCCGGTGCGCGACGGGCCGCCGCCGTGCGCGCCCGACGCCCCACGCTGAGCCCGCCGCCCGCGTGCATACTGCGCGCCTTGCCACGCGCACCGCATGCCATGGACGACCACGACCTCGGGTTCACCCCCCGCCGCCGCAAGAACGGTGACGTGGAGGTGCTGCACCACGGCCGGCTCGCGGCCACGCTGCGTGGCCGGGACGCCGACGAGCTGATGCAGGCCGTGGCCGACGGCGACGCCGCGGCGGCCCAGCAACTGATGGCACGGCTCACCGGCAACTACAAGCGCGGCAACGAGCGCACGGCCGGCGACCACCCGCGCAACCGGCAGCGCTGACGCGGCCGGCGACGCCCGGCCGTTCCGCGCCGCTGCGCGCTGCCCCCGGCTGCTACCCCGGCGCCTCGACGGTGTGCTGGATGCCGCCCACGGCATGCAGCCGCTGCACCAGCCGCAGGCTGTGGGCATGCACGCGCTGCCGCGCGTCGGCCACGCCGTCCCGGTCCCCGTGGCGGTGCTGTCGCAGCAGGGCGGCCGCCTGCTCATGCAGCGCGCGGTGCAGGCCGTCCAGCTCGTCCAGGCCGTTCTCCAGCACGGCGTCGGGAGCGCCGGCACGGGCGCCCTGCAGCCACACGCCGAAGCGGCAGTCGACATGCGACATGGGCGGCGGCTCGTGCCGCTCCCCGTCCAGGAACCCGTCCAGCGCGCGCAGCCAGGCGAGGTGATCCACGCTGGCGTACAGGAACGGCATGGCCTCCCCGGCGAGCGGGCGCGTGTGCGCCCAGGCGGTCGGCGGCTGCCAGGTCGCCACCCAGCCCGGTACCTGCGCCGCGGGCATGGGCCGGGCGATGCCGTAGCCCTGGCCCAGCTCGCAGCCCAGCCGCAGCAGCAGCGTGCCGTGCGGCTCGGTCTCCACCCCTTCGGCCACCACCTCCTTGCGGAAGGCGCGCGCCAGGCCCTGCACGCCGAGCAGGATGGCCAGGTCGTCGGGGTCGTGCAGCATGTCGCGCACGAAGCTGCGGTCGATCTTGATCTCTCGCACCGGCAGGTGCTTCAGGTAGGTGAGCGACGCGTAGCCCGTGCCGAAGTCGTCGAGCGACACGCCCACGCCGAGTGCCCCGCAGTCGGCGATGACGCGCGACACGCCCGCGATGTCGGCCAGCGCGCTCGTCTCCAGCACCTCCAGCGTCAGGCGGCCGGCCGGCACCCCGGGCCGCGCCCGCAGCTGCGCCTGGAGCTCGGCCACGAAGCCCGGATGCTGCAGGTGGGGCGCCGAGATGTTCACGCTGACCTTCACGTCCAGCCCCAGGGCGGACCACGCCTGCACCTGGCGCAGCGCGGTGCCGATGACCCAGCGCCCGACGTCGAGCTCCAGCGGGTGGCGCTCGATGGCCGGCAGGAACGCATCCGGGCGCAGCAGGCCGCGCTGCGGGTGGCGCCAGCGCAGCAGGGCCTCCATGCCCACCACCGCGCCACTGCGCATGTTGACCTGCGGCTGGTAGTGCAGCTCGAACTCGCCGGCGGCCAGCCCGCGGCGCAGGTCCTCCACGCTCTCGTGGCGGCTGCGCACGTCGCGGTCCAGCTCGGCGTCGAACACCTGGTAGCGGTTGCGGCCGGCCAGCTTGGCCTGGTACATGGCCTGGTCGGCCTGGCGCAGCAGCTGGTCCGCCTCGATCGGCTCGCCCTGGGGGTAGAAGGTGAAGCCGATGCTGCCCGACACCTGCAGCACCTGCCCGGCGTGGGCCACCGGCCCCGCGGCGGCCGCCAGCAGCCGCTGCACCATGGGCAGGCAGTCGTGGTCGCGCTCGAGGTCGGTGATCACCGCCACGAACTCGTCGCCGCCGACACGCGCAATGGTGTCGGATTGCCGCAGGGCCTCGCGCATGCGGGCGGCCAGCGCCACCAGCAGGTCGTCGCCCGCCAGGTGGCCATGGCGGTCATTGACGGCCTTGAAGCCGTCCAGGTCGATGAGCGCCACCACCAGCCGGGTGCCCGTGCGCCGCGACCGCGCCATGGCCTGCTCCAGGCGGTCGGCCAGGAGCACGCGGTTGGGCAGGCCCGTGAGCGCGTCGTAGTGCGCCAGGCGCTCCAGCTGCCGCTGCTGCTCCTTCTGCGGCGTGATGTCGGTGAACAGGCCGACGTAGTGCTGCACCTGCCCGTCCGGGCCGGTCACGGCGGTGATGGTGAGGCTCTCCGCGTAGTACTCGCCGCTGCGGCGCCGGTTCCAGATCTCGCCGGTCCAGTGGCCGTGCGCGGACAGGTCGGCCCACATGCGGGCGTAGAACTCCGGCCCCTGCCGCCCCGATTGCAGCAGCCGCGCATTGCGGCCCACCACCTCCTCGGGGGCATAGCCCGTCACCTCGCAGAAGGCGTGGTTCACCTCCACGATGGTGCCGGCCGGGTCGGTGATGAGAATGCCCTCCCGCGCACGGGTGAACACGCTGGCGGCCAGCGACAGGCGCCGCTCCGACTCGCGGCGCTCGCTCACGTCGTAGCACTGGCCGATGAAGCCGATGAAGCGGCCTGCGCTGTCGGTGCGCGGCCGGCTGTCCATGTGCAGCCACCGGTAGCCGCCGTCCGCCCGGCGCAGCCGGAACTCGGCCTCGAACGGCTGTCGCTGCGCGAAACCGCCTGCCCAGGCGGCCAGGCAGGCCGCCCGGTCGTCGGGGTGCAGGCCGTGCTGCCAGCCGTCGCCGGCTTCCTCGGCCGCCGACCGGCCGGTGAAGCGCAGCCAGGGTTCGTTGAAGTAGTCGAGCCGGCCCTGCGCGTCGGACGTCCACAGCAGGGCGGCGCCGCCATTGGCCAGCTGGCGGAAATGCAGCTCGCTGTCGCGCAGCTGCGCCTGCTGCAGCACGAGCAGGGCCTGGTTGCGCCGCCGCAGCTGCCAGGCCGCCGCCATGGAGGCGGTGGTCACCGCGCCGATGAGCAGCAGCCACAGCGCCTGCCAGCGCGCCCACACGTCGCGCAGGCGCAGCGTGCGCGGTGCGTCGAAGGGCGGCAGGCCGAGCGTGCGCGCCAGGTTCTCCACCGGCAGGTAGTCGCCCGGCGGGGCGAAGCCGCCGATGCCCGCCGCGCGCGCCACGGCCGAGTGCTCGTCCAGCGCCATCAGGCTGCTGGCGATCCGGCGCACCTGGCGCTGGTCCACATGGGGCAGCGCCACCACGGCCCACTCGGGGTACAGCCGCGTGGACACCTTGTACGGGAAGTGCGGCGGGTGCTGCGGGTTCAGCACCACGAGCGGCCGCAGGTCCACCGCGCCCTGGCGCGCCAGCTCCTCCAGCACGCCGGTGCGCACGAAGCCGTAGTCCACGCGGCCCGCCAGCACGGCATGCACCACCTGGTCGTGGCTGCCCAGCACCTCCAGCTCGGCGTCGCGCGGCAGCTCGATGCCGCGCTCGAGCAGCTCCAGCGCCTGCGCCTGGTAGCCGCCCAGGAAGCGGGTGCCCGGCACGCCGATGCGCTGGCCACGCAGCTGCGCCAGGCCATCCCCTTGCGCGCGCGCCTGCCGCGCGATCACCACGCCACCCAGCTGGGAGGTGGCCACGCCGTCTTCCATGCTGACCAGCGTGGCCAGGGCGCCGGTGAGCGGGTTGCGCGTGCGCAGCAGCGTGTAGTGGCTGGGGTTGGTGATCAGCAGGTCCACCTGGCCGGCGGCCAGGGCCTGCTCCATCTGGGCCTGGTCCAGCACCCGCAGCTGCACGGGCTCGCCGTCCAGCTGGGCGGACAGGTGCGCGGCCAGGGGCCGATAGCGCTGCTCGATCACGTCCTTGGGCCGGTAGGCGACCACCGCCAGCGTGAGGGCCTGCGCCGCCCCGGGGGCAGCGCCAGCGACGCGCACAGCAGTCCCCACTGCAGTCCCCGCTGCAGCACGCTCAGCAGCGCGCTCGGCAGCCCGCACGGCAGCGCGCCCACGCGCCGCCGTCGGCCACCCCGCGCCGCGTCTCCCGTCCCCCTGCCCATGCGCTCACCCCGCATCCACGGCCACCGGGTGCGCGCTGCGCCGTTGCATGCGCCTGGCCGGTGCCCCGGGGCCGATTGTCGCGCGGCATGCCCCTTGCCGAGGGAAGCAGGCATCCCCCACCGTGGGCGGGCCGGCGGCCCCCGCCCCCCCCCCCGGCCCCCCGCGCCCCGCCGCCCCCCCCCCCCCCGCG
>NZ_JAYRUN010000010.1:0-174681 GCF_041918995.1 Ideonella sp.
AGCATTGTAGTGCGACTCATTCGCGTTTGCAAAGACGTGCAATCCGGTGCGGACCGCGCGGGCGCGGCGCGGCGCGGCGCGGCGCGGCGCGGCGCGTCAGGCGAGGCCGCGGACGCGGCGCGCGCCGGGCGGTGGTTGCAGCCGCGCGGCCAGGCCCGGGCTGGCCCACAGGCCGCCGTCCGCGCGCACCAGCAGCGCCTGGCGCGCGGGCGTGCCGGCCAGCAGGTCGGCGCCGCGCTGCGGGCCCATGACCATGGCCGCGGTGCCGAGGCCGTTGACGGCATCGACGCCCTCGCCCACCAGCGTCACGCCGCGCACGCCCGCCGTGGGGTAGCCCGTGGCGGGGTCCAGCACATGGTGCCAGCGCCGGCCGTCCAGCGTGACGCCGCGTTCATAGTCGCCGGAGGACGCGACGACGCCCTGCCGCAGCGGCAGCACGGCCAGCAGCCGATCCGGCGCCAGGGGATCGCGGATGCCGATGCGCCATTCGCGCCCTCCCGGCGCGCTGCGCACCAGCACGTCGCCGCCGCCGTTGACCATGGCCGCGGGCGCGCCCGCCTGCACGGCGGCCGCCAGGCCGGCGGCCAGGATAGGCAGCTTGGCGACGCCGCCCAGGTCCAGCTTCATGCCTGCGCGCTTGAGCCAGGCGCTGCACTCGCAATGGTTCAGCACCAGGTCCCGGTAATTGACAAATCGCAATTCCGATTGAATCTGGCGCGCGGTCGGGAGTTTGAATCTCTGAGTTTCGTCAAATTGCCAACCCAGCGCACCGACGGTGATATCGAAGGCGCCTTGCGTGGATTTGGCCAGCGCCTGGGCCGCCTGCATGACGCGCAGCATCTCGCGCGGCACGGCCACCGGCTCGCGGCCCGCCGCCTGCTGCACGCGGTCGAGCGGATTGCCGGGCACGTAGCGCGACATCATCGCGGCCAGGCGCTCCATCTCGGCCCAGGCGGCGTCGCGTGCGGCCGCCAGCGTGGCCGCCGGCGCACCGTCCAGGGTCAGGTCCACCCAGGTGCCCATCAAGGCCCGGCGGTCGCGCAGCGCGGGCGCCGGGCCGGCCAGCGCCGGCGCCGTCAACCAGGCGGCCGATGCCCCGGCCAGGGCGCCGAGCAGGGCCCGGCGGGTGGAATCGGGAGCGCGCATGGCGAGCGGCCCTCAGCGTGACAGCGACACCATGTGAGTGACCGCTGCCTTCACGTCTTCGTCGCTCAGGCTGGCGGCTCCTCCCTTGGCGGGCATCATGCCCTTGGCGCCGGTAAAGCCCTCGAGGGCATGCTTGAACAGCACCTCTTCGCCCTGGGCGATGCGCGGGCCCCAGTCGGCCTTGTCGCCCGGCTTGGGCGCACCGCCCACGCCCGCGGCATGGCACAGCGCGCAGGTCTTGGCATACACGGACGCCCCCACCGGGTTGGCCGCCGCCGTGGGCGCCGGGGTGGCCGGCTCCGCCGCGGGCGCCGGTGCGGGGGCCGGGGTGGTGACAGGCGCCGGCGCCGATGCCGGCGCGGCGGGCTCCTGCTTGCCGCACGCCGCCAGGCCAGCCGCCAGCGACAGAGAAACCAGGGTAAATACCAATGATGTCTTCATGGGAATATCCAATTCAAGAGAAAGCCACGGCCCCCCGCGGAACGAATTGGAATCCGGAACCCGACTCGAAAAAAATGTCGCAGATCAAGGATCCGGATTCCGCGCCCACGGATCATGCAGCCCTGTTTCAAACAGTGCTCACACGACAAGGAATCCCCATGAGCGACTCCCGTGAACGCGCCTCGGAAGCGCCGTCGCGCCGCAAGTTCCTGAACACCGCCGCGGCAGCCGGCCTGGCCGGCGTCGGCCTGGCGGCCTGCAACGACAAGGGCGCGCCCGCTGCGGCCGCCCCCGCCGCCTCGGCGGCCGGCCACGTGGGCACGGCGTCCGCCGGCGTGCACCCGAAGCCGGGCGAACTCGACACCTACTACGGCCTGTGGAGCGGTGGCCACACGGGCGACATGCGCGTGCTGGGCATGCCCTCGGGCCGCGAGCTGCACCGCATCCCGTGCTTCGTGCCGGACGCGCTGGTGGGCTGGGGCCAGACCAATGAATCCAAGGCCATCATGGGCACCAAGCCCGACGGCAGCCTGAAGTTCCCCTGCGCCGACACGCACCACACCCACGCCTCCTACAAGGACGGCAACTACGACGGCCGCTACGCCTGGATCAACGACAAGATCAACAGCCGCATCGCCCGCATCCGGCTGGACTACTTCGTCTGCGACAAGATCACGCAGATCCCCAACGTCCAGGGCTTCCACGGCATCTTCCCGGACAAGGCCGACCCGGTCGACCCGAACGTCAACTACACCACCCGCGTGTTCTGCGGCGCCGAGTTCGGCATCCCGCTGCCCAACACCGGCCCGGACGCCGCCAAGGCCGAGAGCTACCACTCGCTGTTCACCTGCGTGGACGCCGAGACGATGGAAGTGCGCTGGCAGGCCCTGATCGACGGCAACTGCGACCTGGTGGCGACCTCGTACGACGGCAAGCTGGCGGCGGCCAACCAGTACAACATCGAGGGTGGTGCGCACTACCCCGAGATGATGTCGGCCGAACGCGACGCCTGCGTGTTCTTCCACATCGCCCGCGTCGAGCAGGCGGTCAAGGACGGCAAGTTCAAGACCTACGGCGACTCGAAGGTGCCGGTGGTCGACGCCACCCGCAAGGCCAACGCCGACCCCAAGACCGCCCTGTCGGCCTATGTCAGCGTGCCCAAGAACCCGCACGGCGTGAACGCCTCGCCGGACGGCAAGTACTTCATCTGCGCCGGCAAGCTGTCGCCCACCGCCACGGTGATCGAGCTGGCCAAGGTGCTGGAGTGGTTCGACGGCAAGCTGGAGAAGATCGACGGCGCCATCGTCGCCGAGGTGGAGCTGGGCCTGGGCCCCTTGCACACCGCCTTCGACGGCCGCGGCAACGCCTACACCACCCTGTTCCTCGACAGCCAGCTGGTCAAGTGGAACGTGGAAGGCGCGATCAAGTTCCACGCCGGCGACAAGAGCGTCAAGTACGTGGTCGACCGCCTGGACCTGCAGTACCAGCCGGGCCACGTGAACGCCTCGCAGTCCGAGACCCGCTTCGCCGACGGCAAGTGGCTCGCGGTGGGCTGCAAGTTCTCCAAGGACCGCTTCCTGCCGGTGGGCCCGCTGCACGCCGAGAACGAGCAGATCATCGACATCTCCGGCGAGAAGATGGTGCTGGCCGCCGACCACCCGGTGCGCGGCGAGCCGCACGACTTCATCATCTTCAAGCGCGACCTGCTGCGTCCGAAGCCGATCTACGAACTGAGCGACTTCCCCAACGCGGTGAAGGACCCCAAGGAAAGCGGCGTCACGCGCAATGGCCGGAAGGTCACGGTGAAGATGACCTCGCAGGCCCCGGCCTTCTCGCTGCCCGAGTTCACGGTGAAGAAGGGTGACGAGGTCACCCTCATCCTGACCAACCTGGACAAGGTGGAGGACCTGACGCACGGCTTCGCGATCGCCAACCACGGCGTCAACTTCATCGTGAACCCGCAGGAAACCAAGTCGGTCACCTTCACGGCCGACAAGGCGGGGGTGTTCTGGTGCTACTGCACCCACTTCTGCCATGCGCTGCACCTCGAGATGCGCAGCCGCATGATCGTCGAGGCCTGATACCGGCAGTCCTCGTGACGTTCGGCGCGCCGCCGCCTCGGGCGGCGCGCCGTTTTTCTTTCCGGGCCGAGGCCGCACGACACCCATGACGGATCTCACCCTGCGATTCCTGCGCCGGCTGTGGCTGGCCCTCCTGCTCGTTCCCGTGCTGGCCCACGCCGGCGCCTACGAGGCCACGCTGCCCGACGACCTGGCCACCACGCCCGACCTGTGCGCGCGCGTGCCCTGCGCCGACGTGCTGCCGGGGGCGACGCGCTTCTCGCCCCGCAAGGGCCAGCCGCCCTATGTCGAGGGCTACGCGGGCGAGGGCGACGCCCAGCGCCTGGTGGGCTACGTGATGCTGTCCACCGACATCACCGACATCCCCGCCTACTCCGGCAAGCCGGTGGTCACGCTCATCGGCATGGACGCCGCCGGCCGCTTTGCCGGCGTGAAGGTGCTCAAGCACTCCGAGCCCATCCTGCTGCTGGGCATCCCCGAATCCGCCCTGGTCGCCTTCAACGACCAGTACACGGGCAAGGCCGTCACCGACACCATCGAGGTGGGCCCCTCGCGCCCCGACGAAGGCGTGCTGGGCGTCGACGCCATCTCGGGCGCGACGGTCACCGTCATCGCCCAGAACCAGGTCATGATGACCTCGGCGCAGGCCGTCGCCCGCCAGGTGGGCCTGATCGCGCCCACGGTGCGTGAGCCGGCCCGCTATACCACCGCCCTGCCGGCCGGCAGCGCGGCACTGAGCTGGGCCACGCTCGTCGAGCAGAAGGCCGTGCAGCGCCTGCGCGTGAAGCCCGAGCAGGTGGGACTCGAGCGCAGCGACACGCCGTTCATCGAGCTCTGGTTCGGCTCGCTCAACTCCCCTGTGCTGGGCCCGGCCCTGCTGGGCGAGCGCAGCTGGCGCAACCTGATGGCGCAGATCGGCCCGCAGGACAACGCCCTCTTCATCATCCGCACGGCCGGGGCCGAGTCGTTCAAGGGCTCGGGCTTCGTGCGCGGTGGGATCTACGACCGCGTCTCGGTGCGCCAGGGCAGCGACACCTTCAGCTTCCGCGACACCGACGCGCTCAACCTCTACGGCCTGGAGGCCGCCGGTGCGCCGGCCTACGACGAATCGGCGATCTTCATCATCCGGTCGTCCTCCTTCTCAGCGGCCTACCCGTGGAAGCTGAACTTCCTGGGCAACCGGGTGGACCGCGCCACCGGCACGCGCAGCTTCGCCAACTTCGACACCGGCTACTGGCTGCCCGAGGCCTACCTGGACGGCGGCCACCCGGCCATCGTGGAGGCCGAGGCCGCCTGGCAGAAGGTGTGGAAGGCGCGCGCGCCGGCCATCGCCGCGTTCGTCGCCCTGCTGCTGGCCGTGACGGCGGTGTACGCCTTCCGCGAGCGCCTCACCCGGCTGTCCACCCACAAGAACAAGTGGCCGGTGAACGGCTTCAAGTACACCTTCTGGGTCATCTCGGTGGGGCTGGTGGGCTTCGGCGCCATGGCCCAGCCCTCGATCACGCAGGTGCTCACGTGGTTCCACGCCCTGCTGTTCTCGTGGCAGTGGTCGCTGTTCCTGTCCGACCCGTTCATCTTCCTGTTCTGGATCTTCATCATCACCACCACCTTCGTGTGGGGGCGCGGGCTGTTCTGCGGCTGGATGTGCCCGTTCGGGTCGCTGCAGGAGATCATCCACAAGGTGGCCGGCGCCGTGGGCCTCAAGCGCTGGCAGTTCAAGCTGCCCCAGCGCTGGCACGACCGCCTCAAGTGGGTGAAGTACGCGGTCTTCTTCGGCCTGCTGGCGGTGTCGGCCTTCTCGATGACCACCGCCGAGATGCTGGCCGAGGTGGAGCCGTTCAAGACCACCTTCTTGGTGGGCCCGCTCAACCGCGCCTGGCCCTACACGCTGTTCCTGGCGGTGATCCTGGGCCTGTCCATCTTCATCGAGCGGCCGTTCTGCAAGTACCTGTGCCCGCTGGGCGGGGCGCTGGCCATGCCCAGCACCTTCCGCTGGTTCGGCCTGCGCCGCAAGCCGGACTGCAACCGCTGCAAGGCCTGCGCCGTGGGCTGCGGCGCGCAGGCCATCGACGCGGACGGCCGCATCGACCACCGCGAATGCCTGCACTGCCTGGACTGCATGGTGCTGTACACGGACAGCACGGGCTGCCCGCCGCTGGCCAGGGAGCGCAAGCAGCGCCAGCGCGATGGGCTGCCCTTGACCGCCATCAATCGGGCGGGCTACTACATCCCCATCGTGCCTGTACAGGCCCTGCCCCGCGCCGATACGCTGGACACCACGGCCGAGCAGGGTGACCTGAAGGGCCGTCCCGACCCCCGCGTGCCCACCGACCCCGTGACCCCGCCCTACGCCCTGCCCACCGCCGATGGTTCCCGCCCGCTGCTGGCCTGGCTGGCCGGCGAGCTGCGCGACCACCTCTGGCCCTGGGACCGCGCGCGGCTCACGGGCCGCCCGGTGGCCTGGCGCGCCGCGGGTGCCGCGCTGGCCGTGGCGGCCACGCTCGCGTGGGCCCTGGCCGCCACCGGGCGCGTGTCGTCCGGCGCGGTGATTGCCTGGTGGTTCGGGTGGAGCGTGTACGAGGCCCTCATCCGCCTGGCGGCCAAGCCGCATGTGAAGGACGGCCCGTGGTGGGGCCGGCGCTACCGCGCGGCCAACGTGATGGACATGCTGTCCTACGTGGGCTTCAAGAACCTGCTCATCGGCGCCACGCTGTTCCTCGTGCTCAAGGCGGCCGGCTGGCTGCCGCAGTGAGGGGCCGCCGGTGCTGACCCGCCTCGTGCGCCTGGCCGGGGCTGCCGCCCTGCTGGCGGCGGCCGGCCTGGCCGCCGCGGCCACGCACACGGTGCGGCCGGGCGAGGCGATCCAGCCCGTGCTGGACCGCGCGCAGCCCGGCGACGTGGTGGAAGTGCACCGCGGCCTGTACACCGGCAACCTGCGCATCGAGCGCCCGCTCACCCTGCGCGGCATCGGCCGGCCCACGATCGCCGGCGGCGGCCGGGGCGACACCATCCGCGTCACCGCCACCGACGTCACCATCGAAGGCGTGATCGTGCGCGACTCGGGCGACAGCCTGCTCGAGCAGAACGCCGGCATCTACATCCAGCCCGGCGCCCACCGCGCGGTGGTGCGCCGCAGCGACCTGGCGCACAACCTGTTCGGCCTGTGGATCGAGAAGGCCAACGACGTGCGGGTGGAACACAACAACATCACCGGCATGCGTGCGCTCGATTCGGCGCGGCGCGGCAACGGCGTGCAGCTGTACAACACGCGCGGCGCGCGCATCGTCGGCAACGAGATCAGCTTCGTGCGCGATGCGCTGTACGTGGACGTCTCGCACGACGCGCAGTTCCTGCGCAACAAGCTGCACCACAGCCGCTACGGCACGCACTACATGAACTCCTACCGCAACCTGTGGGAAGGCAACGAGACCTACCGCAACCGGGGCGGGCTGGCGCTGATGGAAGTGCGCGACCAGGTGGTGCGCCACAACATCGCCTGGGGCAACAGCGACCACGGCATCATGCTGCGCACCCTGCAGGACTCGGTGGTGGAGAACAACATCGTCGCCGCCAACGGCCGCGGCTTCTTCATCTACGACGTGGAGTACGCCACCCTGCGCGGCAACCTGGTGGTGGACAACGAGGTGGGCGTGCACCTGTCGGCCGGCTCCACCCGCAACCAGGTCGAGCACAACGACTTCGTGGGCAACCGCGAGCAGGTGCGCTACGTCGGCGCCCGCGACGAGCCCTGGGGCGCCGCCCGGCCCGGCCGTGGCAACCACTTCAGCAACTACCTCGGCTGGGACCGCGACGGCGACGGCGTGGGCGACCTGCCCTACGAGGCCAACGACCTGGTGGACCGCCTGTCCTGGCAGCATCCCTCGATGAAGCTGCTGCTGGCCAGCCCCTCGGTGCAGGCGCTGCGCCTGGTCAGCCGCCAGTTCCCCGTGCTGCGTGTCCCCAGCGTGGTCGACCCGCACCCCCGCATGTCGCCCGACGCCGCACGCTGGCAGCGCTGGGTGGCCGCACGCGAACGCGCCCTCGGCCCCGCACCTGCGCCCACTGCCGCGCCCTGACCCATGTCTGCCTCGACCCCCTCCCCCCACCCGGGTGCCATCGTGCTGCGCGGCGTGCACAAGCACTACGGTGCCGTGCATGCCGTGGACGGCGTGGACCTGGACATCGCGCCCGGCGAGCTGTTCGGCCTCATCGGCCACAACGGCGCCGGCAAGAGCACGCTGTTCAAGATGATGCTCGGCCTGGTGCCGCCCACCGCCGGCTCGCTCAGCGTGGCCGGCGCGGACGTGGCCGGCCGCGGGTTTCGCGCCGCGCGCCGCCGCCTGGGCTACCTGCCCGAGAACGTGGTGCTCTGGGACAACCTGAGCGGCCTGGAAACCCTGCGCTTCTTCGCGCGGCTCAAGCAGGTGGACGCCACTGAGTGCGCACCGCTGCTGGCGCGCGTGGGACTCGGCGCGGATGCCGTGCACCGCCCGGTGCGCGAGTACTCCAAGGGCATGCGCCAGCGGCTGGGCTTCGCGCAGGCGCTGCTGGGCCGCCCGGAAGTGCTGTTCCTCGACGAGCCCACCACCGGCCTGGACCCGATGGCCATCCGCGAGTTCCATGCCACGCTGCGGGCCCTGCGCGACAGTGGCGTGACCATCGTGCTCACCTCGCACATCCTGGCCGAGCTGCAGGAGCGGGTGGACCGCCTGGCCATCCTGTCGGCCGGCCGCGTGCATGCGCTGGGCACGGTGCAGTCGCTGCGCGAGCAGCACGATTTGCCGCTGGGCGTGACCGTGCGTGCGTCCGAGGCCGACCATGCCGCCGTCGGCCAGGTGCTGGCGGCCACCCTGGCCACCGCGCGTGCGGCCGCGGCGCCGCAGGCCGTGGCGGGCGGCTGGCGGGCCGAGTGCCCGCGCGCGGCCAAGATGGCCCTGCTGCGCGCGCTGGCCACCCTGGGCGCCGCCGTGCAGGACGTGCACTTCGCCGAGCCCACCCTGGAAGACCTGTTCGTCGGCCTGGCCCAGCGCCCGGCCGCTGCCGCCTGAAGGCCCGCGCATGAGCACCTCCCTCGCCGCCCACCTGCCCGAAATCCGGCAGGTCGCCGCCATCGCCGCCAAGGAGTTCCGCGACCGCATCCGCAACCGCTGGGTGCTGGCCGTCGCCGTGGTGTTCACCGTGTTCTCGCTGGCCATCGCCTACCTCGGCGGCGCCCAGCAGGGCGCGGTGGGCCTGCGCTCGGCGGAAGCCACCATCGCCAGCCTGGTCAGCCTGGTCATCTACCTCATTCCGCTGATCTCGCTGCTGCTGGGCTTCGACGCCGTGGTGGGCGAGCGCGAGCGCGGCTCGCTCGACCTGCTGCTGGCCCTGCCCATCACGCGCGGCGAGCTGCTGCTCGGCAAGTACCTCGGGCTGGCCGCCGCGCTCACGCTGTCCACGCTGGCCGGCTTCGCGCTGGTGGCCGTGCAGATGGGCCGCCAACTGGGCGCCAACGGCCTGTACCACTACCTCGGCTTCATGGCCAGCTCGGTGCTGCTGGGGCTGGCTTTCCTCAGCCTGGCCGTCATGCTGTCGGTGTTCGCACGCGACCGCACCCGGGCGTCCGGCCTGGCCATCAGCCTGTGGTTCCTGTTCGTGCTGGTGTTCGACCTGCTGCTGCTGGGCCTGCTGGTGCTGGGCGGCGCGCGGCTGGGCGCGCTGGGCGCCGAGGCCTTCCCCTACCTGCTGCTGCTCAACCCCGCGGACGTGTTCCGCATCCTCAACGTGTTCTCGCTGGAGGACCTGCGCACGCTGTACGGCCTGGGCAGCATCGTGCCGCCCGCCCTGGCCAACCCCTGGCTGATGGGCAGCGCGATGCTGGGCTGGATCGTGGCGCCGCTGGCCGTGGCGAGCTGGAGATTCCGATGACCCGCACTGCCCTGCTTCCCGCCATCGCCCGCCTGTCCGCCGCGCTTGTCCTGGGCCTGGCGCTGGCCGGCTGCGGCCGCGACGACGCGGCAGCCGCGCGCGTGGCCGCCGAGATCCAGCCCGGCACGACCTGCTCGCTGGACGGCATGCTGCTGGCCGACTACCCGGGCCCCAAGGCGCAGATCCACTACCAGGGCGCCCCCGCGCCGGAGTTCTTCTGCGACACGGTGGAGCTGTTCAGCATGCTGCTCAAGCCCGAGCAGGTGCGCCCCGTGACCGCCGCCTACGTGCAGGACATGGGGCGGGCCGACTGGAGCCACCCGCAGGGCCACTGGATCCTGGCGCAGGACGGCTGGTACGTGCTGGGCAGCCAGAAGCACGGCTCCATGGGTCCCACCATCGCCAGCTTCGCGCAGGAGGCGGACGCGCGCCGGTTCGCGGGCGACCACGGCGGCCGGGTGCTGAAGTTCGCCGAGATCAAGCCCGAGATGGTGGACCTGTCCGGCGGCGCGCAGCACGACCAGCGCATGTAACCAGCGCATGTGAGGCGCGCCCGCGCGGTCACGGCCCCGCGGGTGCCGGTATGTGGCTTGCCGTGGGGGGCGGCAACCCCTGCCATCCCACCAAGGAGCCCCCCATGACCGCCTCCAGCGAGATCGACCGCCAGCACCTGGCCGACCTGATCGGCCCGATGCGCTTCTGCCTCTTCATCACCCGCCACGGCAACGGCCACCTGCATGGCCGGCCGATGACCGTGCAGAACCCCAAGCTCGACGACGGCAGCGAGGACACCCTGTGGTTCTTCATGTCGCGCCGCAGCGAGCCCGTGGCCGACCTGGCACGCGACGCGCAGGTGAACCTGTCCTTCGCCGACATGGACAAGGACCGCTACGTCTCGATCGCCGGCCAGGCCCGCCTGGTCGACGACCCGGCCAAGGTGAAGCAGCTGTGGTCGCCCATGGCCGAGGCCTGGTTCCCGCAGGGCGCGCAGGACCCCGACCTCGCCCTGGTGGGCGTGCACATCAGCCACGCCGATTACTGGGAAGTGAAGGACAGCAAGCCGGTGCAGATCGCCAAGATGCTCAAGGCTGCGGTCACCGGCGAGCCGCCCAAGCACATGGGCGAGCACGGCGAGCTGCGCCCGGGCGGCTGACCGCGCGCCCGACGGGTCAGCGGCCCGCCCGGCCTCAGCAGGCCAGGTGCCGGCCGAAGAACCGCATCGTGCGGTCCCAGGCGAGCTGCGCCCAGCGCTCGTCGTACTGGGTGATCTCGATGCGGCCCGGGCCCTGCGCCGTCTCGTTGGCGAAGGCATGGTGGGCCAGGTAGCGGTGGCCTTCGTAGTCCACCTTCGCCTCGCGCAGCCTGGCTTCCAGCGTGTCCACGCCGGCGATGTCGAAGGCCTTGTCCTGCGTGGCCCAGTGGGCCATCACCGGCTTGTCCACCTTGCCGGCGTCGATGTACTCGAGCGGCGGGTAGCCGTACCAGACCACGCCGGCGTCCGCCTCCGGCACATGCACCATGGCCAGCCAGGTGAGCGCGCCGCCCATGCAGAAGCCGGTCACGCCCACCTTGCCCGTGCCGGCGCCGCGCGCCTTGAGCAGGGTGACGGCGCCGCGCACGTCCTGGGTGGCGGCGTCGGCGAAATCCAGCCCCGTCATCAGGTGGTGGGCCTCCTCCTTGTCCAGCGTGCTCTGGCCGCGGTACAGGTCGGGCACCAGGGCCGTGAAGCCGGCGGCCGCCAGGCGCTGCGCCACCCCGCGGATCTGGTCGTTCACGCCCCACCATTCCTGGATGACCACCACCGAGCCCAGCGGCTCGTCGGCCTCCACCAGGTAGCCCGTCGCCGTGCGGCCGTCCGGGCGCTTGAACTCGATGCTCTGCCCTGTCGTGTCGTGCGCTGACATGTGTGGTGCCTCCTTCAGGTGAAGCGGCCAGTATCACCAAGCGGCGGTGCGCCTGCCAGCGTCGGGGTCAGGTGCCCCAGCCGGCCAGGGTGGCGAGGTGCAGCACGTACAGCAGCCCCAACCCCACCCCCACCGCGCTGGCACCGCCGAGGAGGGGCCGACACCGGCGGCCCACCGCGAAAGCCACGAGCGCGCTCATCGCGGCCGCCGTGAGCGCCGTGGCCGCCTGCGCGCCGGGCACGGCATGCAGGATGGGACCATGCGTCCAGAGCAGATCGTCGAAGGCCAGCACCAGCAGGTCGAAGAGGTTGCTGCCCAGCAGGTTGCCGATGGCCATGTCGAGCGCGCCCGCGCGCCACGCCGCCCAGGTCGTCACCATCTCGGGGGCCGAGGTGGCCGTGGCGATGAACAGGCTGCCTACAAATGACGTGGACCAGCCCATGGCGTCCCCCAGGGCCACTCCCACGAAGGGCAGGCGGGCGCCAGCGGCCACGATCACGACCGAAGACACGGCCGCCCAGCCCATGGCCTGGCGCAGCGCCCCTGGCGGCACGACGGCCGGCGCCGCGCCTTCCGGCCCCGCCGCCATGGCTGCACCGCGGCGCCCCACCGCGAGCACGGCAGCATAAGCGAGCACCGTGATGCCACTGGCCATGCCCCACGCCGCACCGCTTGCCAGGCGCGGCACCGCGCCGGCGATCTCCAGCGCCACCAGGCCCAGCAAGGCCGAGCCGACCATCG
Source organism: Ideonella sp. (assembly GCF_041918995.1). Lineage (GTDB taxonomy): Bacteria > Pseudomonadota > Gammaproteobacteria > Burkholderiales > Burkholderiaceae_C > Ideonella. The sequence continues at coordinate 12,221 of NZ_JAYRUN010000010.1, forward strand.
CCGACACGCGGTGCGCGGGCGCGGCCGACGCGAACAATGCACCGCGTCGGTCGAGGGGCTCCAGCACGGCCAGCAAGGCCAGATTCAGCACACAGCTGCCGAGCGCGTCGCCCGTCGCCAACGCGGGCGCCTGGGCGCCCAGCACGGCCGTGGCACCGGTGACGAGCTCGGGCAGCGAGGTCACCGTGGCCACCAGCGTCATGCCGATCCAGTGGCGCGACATGCCGGTCAGCGATGCGATGGTGTCGGCTTGGCGGATGAGCCGCGTGCCCGCCACGCCGATCAGCGCAAGGCACAAGCCAAACTCGATCCAGATGCGCCACAGGTCCATGCACGCGCACTGTACGTGCGGTGCCTGAGGCCGCCTTGACGCCGGACACGTGCCCGTCCGCGTGCTGCGCTAGCCTTGCCCGCACCACGCCACCCCACAAGCCCCATGGCTGCATCGTCTGCCCGCCCCATCTCCGAGCCCCACGCGCACCCCGCCACCACGTTGGCCGACGGCCTGGGCGTGCGCCTGGACCACGGGCTCGCCGACGACGACGTGGCGGCGCGGCGGGCCAGCCACGGGCCCAACCGGTTGCCCGAGGCACCACCGAGGCCGCTGTGGCTGCGGCTGCTCGATCCCTTTCGCGACGTCATGGTGATGGTGCTGCTGGCGGCCGCGCTGATCTCCGGGGCGATCGGCGAGCTGGCCGACACGGTGGCCATCCTGGTGATCGTGCTGCTCAACGCCGGCATCGGGCTGTGGCAGGAGTGGCAGGCCGACCGCGCGCTGCAGGCGCTGGGCCGCATGGCCGCGCCGCAGGCCACCGTGCGCCGTGCCGGCGGCCAGCTGCGCCAAGTGGCCAGCGACGAGCTGGTGCCTGGCGACGTGGTGCTGCTGGAGGCGGGGCAGCGTGTGCCCGCTGACCTGCGCCTGCACCAGGTGGCGCGGCTGAAGGTGGACGAATCCGCGCTCACCGGCGAGTCCGTGACGGTGGAGAAGACCACCGCCACGCTGCCCGCTGGCGAGCCCGCCCTCGGCGACCGGCACAACATGGCCTGGCAGGGCACGCTCGTCACGCACGGCCATGCGGAGGGCCTGGTGGTGGCCACCGGCGGCCACACCGAGCTGGGCCGGGTGGCGGCGCTGCTGCAGCGCACCGAGCGCCGCCTCACCCCGCTGCAGCAGCGCCTGGCCGCGTTCGGCCGGCGCATCGCCTGGGTGGTGCTCGCCATTTGTGCGCTGGTCTTCGCGCTGGGCGTGCTGCGTGGTGAGCCGGTGCTGCGCATGGCGCTCACGGCCATCAGCCTGGCGGTGGCGGCCATCCCCGAGGCGCTGCCGGCCGTCGTGACCGTGCTGCTGGCGCTGGGCGCGCGCCGGCTGGTGGCCGTGCAGGCGCTGGTGCGCCGCCTGCCCAGCGTGGAGACGCTCGGCTCGGTCACGGTGATCTGCTCGGACAAGACCGGCACGCTGACGCAGAACCGCATGCAGCTGCGCACCCACGCCGTCTTCGTGCCCGAGCCGCAGGCGCTGTGGACGGCAGCCGTGCTGTGCAACGACGCGCGCGCGGGCGGCAGCGACTGGGTGGGCGACCCCACCGAGACCGCCCTGCTGCAGGCGGCCGAAGCCGCTGGCGTGGACGTGGCCGGGCAGCAAGGCCGACAGCCCCGGCGACACGAGTGGCCCTTCGACGCCGAGCGCAAGCGCATGGCCACGCTGCACGACGCGCCGGGTGGCGGGGGTGTACTGTGGGTGAAGGGTGCACCGGAGACGGTGCTGCCGCGCTGCCGCCTGGCCGGGGACGACCCCGGCGCGCTGGCGCTCGCGCAATCCACGTCGGACGCCTGGGCCGCCGAGGGCCTGCGCGTGCTGGCGCTGGCACGCCGCCGCGTCGACGACCTCAGGGTCGCCACCACCTGGGACGCCGACCAGGCGGAGCAGGTGCTCGAGCTGGTGGGGCTGGTCGGGTTGATGGATCCGCCGCGCCCGGAAGCGCGCGCCGCCGTGGCGGAATGCCGCGCCGCCGGCATCCGGCCGGTGATGATCACCGGGGACCACCCTGCCACCGCCCTGGCCATCGCGCGCGAGCTGGGCATCGTGGCGCAGACGGGCAGCGCCCGCGTCGTCACCGGCCCGGAGCTGGCGACGCTGGACGACACGGCGCTCGCCGCCGCGGTGCGCGAGGTGGCCGTCTATGCGCGCACCGACCCGGCGCAGAAGATCCGCATCGTGCAGGCCCTGCAGGCGCAGGGGCAGTTCGTGGCCATGACCGGCGACGGGGTGAACGACGCGCCCGCGCTGCGCCAGGCCGACATCGGCGTCGCCATGGGCCTGGGGGGCACCGACGTCGCCCGCGAGGCCGCCAGCCTCGTGCTGCTGGACGACCACTTCGCCACCATCGTGGGCGCGGTGCGCGAGGGCCGCCGCATCTTCGACAACATCCGCAAGTTCGTGCGCTACGCGCTCACCGGCAACTCCGGCGAGATCTGGGTGCTGTTCCTCGCGCCGCTGGTGGGCCTGCCCATGCCGCTGGCCCCGCTGCACATCCTGTGGGTGAACCTGGTGACCGACGGCCTGCCCGGCCTGGCCCTGGCCACCGAGCCGGCCGAGGGCGGCGTGATGCGACGGCCGCCGCGTGCGCCCGACGAGAGCGTGCTGGCCGGCGGCCTGTGGCAGCACGCGCTGTGGGTGGGGCTGCTCATGGGCGGGCTGTGCCTTGCGCTGCAAGCCTGGGCGCTGCAGGGCGACCCGGGCGGCACAGCGCGGGCGCAGACGCTCGTCTTCACCACCCTCACCTTCGCGCAGATGGCCCACCTGCTGGCCATCCGCAGTGAACACGACCCCGTCTGGCGCGGTCTGGGTGGCAATCGGCCACTGCTCGCCGCGGTGGCGCTCACGGTGGTCCTGCAGCTGGCCGTCGTCTACCTGCCGGCGCTGCAGGCGGTGTTCCGCACCGAGGCGCTGGCGCCCGCGGACCTCGCCCTCAGCGTGGCCGCGGCCGCTGCGGTGGCGCTGGCCGTGGAGGCTGAAAAGGCCTGGCGGCGGCGCGTAGCCGCCGCCAGGTGATTCAACGTGGCGTGATCTCTCGCGCCTCGATGTCGACCACGTCGGCCATGCCCGTGGCGGGCGCCGCCGGGCGACTGGCGCGGTGGCTGGCCCAGCCGCGCGCCACGAACACGGGCCTCGGCAAGGGCCGGCGCCGCCCGGTCAACCGCGCCACCAGCCAGGTGACGCCCAGCACGGCCATCACCAGCAGGCCGATCGCCACCCCCATGGCCAGCAGCCACACGGCCAGCAGGGTGCGGCCGAGTTGGCCGAGCCAACCGCCCGGCGAGCGGTCGATGGCGTGGGGCAGGCTGGCGTGCATGGCGGGTCTCACTCGTCCTGGCCGCCGAAGATGCCGAACAGCGCCAGCAGCGACTGGAACACGTTGTAGATGCTCAAGTACACGCCCAGGGTGGCGGTGATGTAGTTCGTCTCATACCCGTCCTGCACACGCTTGAGGTCGTGCAGGATGAAGGCGGAGAAGATGCCGATGGCCAGCACCGACAGGGTGATCATGAGCGCGGGCGACTTCAGGAAGAAGTTCGCGATGCCAGCCACCAGCAGCATGATCGCGCCGATGAACAGCCACTTGCCCATGGAGGACAGGTCACGCTTGATGACGCTGGACAGCATCGCCATGCCCAGGAAGATGGCGCCCGTGCCGGCGAAGGCCATCATGATGAGCGAGGCGCCGTTGCCCAGGCCCAGCACCACGCCCACCAGGCGCGACAGCATCAGGCCCATGAAGAAGGTGAAGGCCAGCAGCACCGGCACGCCGGCCGCCGAGTTCTTGGTGCGCTCGATGGCGAACATCAGGCCGAACGAGCCGACCAGGAAGACCATCAGGCTGACGCCCGGCGACATGGCCCGGGCCAGGCCGGTGGCCACGCCCAGCCAGGCGCCCAGCACGGTGGGCACCATGCTCAGCGCCAGCAGCCAGTAGGTATTGCGCAGGACGCGGTTGCGCTGCGCGACGCTGGTGCCGTGGCCGCCAGCGAAGGCGCCATCGGCGCGAACGGGTTGCAGGTTCATGGTGGGTCCTTGGCAAGAAAGACAGTGATCGATGTGACCGGAATCTACGCCGGCGGTTCATTCGAGAAAAGTCGAAAGTCTCGTAGTCTCGATCCAACTAAACCGAAGCATGAGCCGCGCGGGGCGGCTCACTCGATGCTGAGCGTGTCGTTGGCGGCCTTGGCCAGGCGCTTGTTGCGCGCCCGGATGTTGAGCGCCTCGACCGCCAGCGAGAAGGCCATGGCCGCGTAGATGTAGCCCTTGGGCACGTGCACGTCGAAGGCCTCGGCCGTGAGCGCCATGCCCACCATCACCAGGAAGGCCAGCGCCAGCACCTTGACCGACGGATGGCGGTCGACGAACTCGCCGATGGGCTTGGCCGCGAACATCATCACGCCCACGGCCGCCAGCACGGCGGCGATCATCACGGCGACGTTGTCGACCATGCCCACCGCGGTGATCACCGAGTCGAGCGAGAAGACGATGTCGATGATCGCGATCTGGCCGATGATGCCCCAGAACAGGCCGCGCTTGGCCGCCGCCGAGGGCTCGGCCGTCTCGTCGGGCGAGTGCTCCTCGCGCGCCTCGACCTGGATGAAGATCTCGCGCGAGGCCTTCCACAGCAGGAACACGCCCCCGGCGAACAGCACCAGGTCGCGGCCGCTGATGCCCTGGCCGGCGAACTCGAACAGGTCGGCCGTGAGGCCCATCACCCAGCTCAGCGACAGCAGCAGCAGCACGCGTGTGACCATGGCGAAGCCCAGGCCCATGCGGCGGGCGCGGTCGCGCTGGTCGGCCGGCAGGCGTCCCACCAGGATGGAGATGAAGATGATGTTGTCGATGCCCAGCACGATTTCCAGCGTGGTGAGCATCGCGAAGGCGATCCAGAGGTTGGGGTCCAGGAGGAAGTCCATGGTGGTCCAGGCGGGCGAAACGGGAAAGTGTAGGGAACAAGGTCGATTCGTGTAAATTCGAATCAACCCCCTCGATCATTCGAATAAAACGCATCGTTGCGGCCGCAGCCATGAACTTCAAGCACCTGCACTACTTCTGGGCGGCCGCCAAGGCCGGGGGCATCGTGCGTGCCGGGGAGCAGCTGCACGTGTCGCCCCAGACGCTGTCGGGACAGATCAAGCTGCTGGAGGACCGGCTCGGCTGCGCGCTGTTCCGCAAGGCCGGCCGCGGGCTGGAGCTCACCGACGAGGGGCGCACCGCCCTGGCCTACGCCGACCAGATCTTCGCCCTGGGCGCCGAGCTCGAGGCGCGCCTGGGCCAGGCCCGTGCGGGCGAGCAGGCGCTCGTCTTCCACGTCGGCATCGCCGACTCGGTGCCCAAGGCCGTGGCCTACCGCCTGATCGAGCCCGCGCTCGCCGTGTCCGACGAGGTGCGGCTGATCTGCCACGAGGGCCGCTTCGCCGACCTGCTGGGGCAGCTCGCCGTGCACCGCCTGGACCTGGTGATCGCCGACGAGCCCATGGGCCGGCAGGTCAGCGTGAAGGCCTTCAACCACCTGCTGGGCTCCACCGCCATGAGCTTCTTCGCCGCGCCCACGCTCAAGCGCACCCTCGAGGGGCCGTTCCCCCAGTGCCTGGACGGGGCGCCGATGCTGCTGCAGGGCAGCACGTCGGCCATGCGGCAGCGCTTCGACTTCTGGCTCGCCGCGCACAAGCTGCGGCCGCGCGTCATCGGCGAGTTCGACGACGCCGCGCTCATGAAGGCCTTCGGCGGCGAGGGGCGCGGGGTGTTCATGACACCCACGGTGCTGGAGTCCGAAACCGCCGCCCAGTACGGCGTGCGCGTGGTGGGTCGCACGGAGGAGCTGGTGGAGGAGTTCTACGCCGTCAGCGTGGAACGCCGCATCACGCACCCCTGCGTGGCGGCCATCACCGCGCGCGCCAGCGAGCAGCTGCCCGGCGGCTGAGCCGCGGGCCCCCCCCGGGTCCCGGAGGCATGCCGATTGCTGCCCGCGGGGTTTGGCAGCTCACACCGGCACGATGGATTGGACGGACCTCACCCGCGCCCTGGGCCCCTGGACCGAACTGCTGCTGCTGGCCGCGGGCATCGTGCTCGCGGCCCAGCTTGCGCATCGCCTGCTGCGCCCGGTGGTGCGCCGCATGGCCGCCTGGTCGGTGGTGCTCAGCGCCCTGGTGCGCCGGCTGGACGGGCCCGTGCAGTGGCTGCTGCCGCTGGCCGCGCTGCAGGTGGTCTGGCAGGGCGCGCCCGACACCTTGCCGGGCCGGGCGGTGGTCAGCCACCTGAACAGCGTGCTGCTGCTGGTGGCGCTGACCTGGCTGGGCACCCGCGCCATCCGCGGCGTGGCCGACGGCGTGATGCAGCGCCACCCCGACAACGTGGAGGACAACCTCAACGCCCGGCGCATCCGCACCCAGACCAACGTGCTGGCCCGCACCGCGTCCGGCGCGGTGATGGTGGCCGGCCTGGCGCTGATCCTGATGACCTTTCCCACGGCGCGCCAGTTCGGTGCCAGCCTGCTGGCCTCGGCGGGGGTGGCGGGCCTGGTGGTGGGCCTGGCGGCCAAGTCGGTGTTCAGCAACCTGCTGGCCGGCCTCCAGATCGCCCTGGCGCAGCCCATGCGCATCGACGACGTGCTGATCGTCGAGGGCGAATGGGGCCGCGTGGAGGAGATCACCGCCACCTACGTGGTGCTGCGCATCTGGGACGACCGGCGCCTGATCATCCCGCTGAGCTGGTTCATCGACCACCCCTTCCAGAACTGGACGCGCACCAGCGCCGCGCTGCTCGGCACGGTGTTCCTGTGGGTGGACCCGCGCCTGCCGGTGGACGCGGTGCGCGCCGAGGCGCAGCGCCTGTGCGAGGCCTCGCCGCTGTGGGACCGGCGCGTGTGCCTGGTGCAGGTGACGGAGGTGAGCGAGCGCGCCATGCAGCTGCGCGTGCTCATCAGCGCCCGCGACTCCGGCGCCGCCTTCGACCTGCGCTGCGAGCTGCGCGAGCAGCTGATCGCGTTCATCGCGCGCGAGCACCCGGACGCGCTGCCGCGGGTGCGCGCGGAGCTGCAGGGTTTCCCGGATCCGGCGTGAGCGGTTACCCTGCCGCCCACGCATGACCCACAAGACCGCCCCTGCCGGCACGCCCCGGCCCCCCAAGCTGCCCGACCCCCGCCACGCGGAGCGCCTGCCCGCGGGGTTCACCGCCACCGATTTCAACCGCCTGCGCGCGCACGGCCACTCGCTGCCCCAGGTGGTGAAGCCGTCCGACCAGGTCGATGTGGAGAACGACACCCACGGCGAGGCCGAGATGGACCGCCTGGGCTTCGTGATGCTGCAGAAGGCCGCCGCCGGCCAGCGCGCCAGCCGCTGGATCCACCCGAGCCACATCGCCGTGGCGCTGGCTCAGATCCAGGCGGTGGGCACCGGCACCGACGCGCGCGCCACCATGCTGGAGCGCTTCACCGCGCTGGAGGCGGCGGCCGTCTCCCGGCACCGCGGCGAATGGACCCGCCTGGTGCGCCACACCCTGCGCCTGCCCCGGGCCGACTGGCGTGTGCCGGTGCTGTTCCGCGTGCCGGTGGCCGAGGACGTGGTCTGGGCCTTCTTCCGCACCGGCGACGAACCGGCCCTGCATGCGGCGCTCGGCGTGCCCCAGCCCTACCCCGCCGCGGCCGCCCTGGTGGAGCACCTGGAGGGCACGGTCGAGCGCAGCCGCCAGCTGGCCGAGGCGCGCGTGGACTCGCTGCTGCCGCGCCTGCAGGCCGAGCTGGCCGCCCACCCGGTGCGGGCCGACGTGGCCGGCGCCGGCCTGGACGAGCTGAAGAAGGCCGCCGACCGCGCGCAGGAACGCTGGGAACAGCAGGTCACCGAGGCCGATGCGCTGGCCAACCTGAACGACGAGCTGGCCTTCCGCGGCTACCCGGACACCTTCGACAAGGCGCGCCGCGCGCACCGCCAGGTGACGCTCTACGTGGGCCCGCCCAACAGCGGCAAGACCTACGCCGCCTTCGAGCGCCTGGCGCAGGCGGTGGATGGCGCCTACCTGGCCCCGCTGCGCCTGCTGGCCCTGGAGGGCCGTGACCGGCTGGTGGCCCGGGGCGTGCCCTGCTCGCTGCTGACGGGCGAGGAGAACGTGCCGGCGCCGGGCGCCCGCGCGGTGTCCAGCACCATCGAGATGGTGGACACCAACACGCCGATCGACGTGGCGGTGATCGACGAAGCCCAGATGATCTTCGACAACTCGCGCGGCTGGGCCTGGACGCAGGCCATCGTGGCGGTGCCGGCCAACGAGGTCATCATCATCTGCTCGGCCTACGCCGTGGCCGCCATCGAGAAGCTGCTGGGCCTGTGCGGCGAGCGCTGCGAGGTGCGCCGCTTCGAGCGCAAGCAGCACGTGGAGCGCCTCGCGCACCCGGTGCCCATCGCCGCGCTGAAGATGGGCGACGCGGTCGTGGCCTTCAGCCGGCGCGACGTGCTCATGCTGCGCGACCAGATCGCCGCCAACGGCCACCCGGTGTCGGTGATCTACGGGGCGCTGCCGCCCGAGGTGCGCCGGCGCGAGGCCGAGCGCTTCGCCACCGGCGCCTCGCACATCCTGGTGGCCACCGACGCCATCGGCATGGGCCTGAACCTGCCCATCCAGCGCGTGCTGTTCTCCACCATGAACAAGTTCGACGGCGTGGCCGACCGCGAGCTGAACGAATCCGAGGTGCACCAGATCGCCGGGCGCGCCGGCCGCTACGGCATCCACGAGGAAGGGTTCGTGGGCGTGCTGAAGGAAGCCGAGCCCACCGCCGCCCGGGCGCTGAAGGAGCTGCTGCCGCGCCCGCCCCGCGCGCCGCGCGACTTCAAGGCCCCGGTGGCGCCCAACCTCTGGCACGTGCAGACCATCGCGCTGCGGCTGCACAAGACGAAGCTGCGCGAGGTGCTGGGCGTGTTCGTCGAGCAGCTCAGGCTGGACGACGCCCACTTCGCCGTCGCCGAGCTGGACACCATGCTGGAGCTGGCCGAGCAGCTGGACCGGCACGCCGGCTCGCTGAGCCTGCGCGAGCGTTTCGTCTACGCCCAGGCGCCCGTGGACACGCGCACCGAAGGCGGCGTGCAGGAGTACCTCGACTGGGCCTGGCAGCACGCCCACACCGGCCACGTGAAGGACCCGTGGTTCCTGGGCGCCGTGAGCGGCCACAGCCGGCTGGACGCCATGGAGCAGGCCCTGCGCGCGTGTTCACTGTGGCTGTGGCTGGACCTGCGCTTCCCCGATGTCTACGGCCACGTGGACGAGGTGCTCGCCCTGCGCAGCGAGCTCAACGACGGCATCGAGCGCCAGCTCAAGGGCAAGCGCCCGCTGGCGCAGCGGCGCGGCCGCGGCGGCGGCGGGCGCCGCTGAGCGCCGCGCGCGGCAGCCGCCGCGCGGCCGGCCCCGGCCTCAGCCGCCGAAGCGGCTGAACACCAGCGTGGCGTTGGTGCCGCCGAAGCCGAAGCTGTTGCTCATCACGGTGTGCAGCGGCCCGTCGTGGCGCTCGCGCAGGATGGGCAGGCCCTCGGCCAGCGGGTCGAGCTGCTCGATGTGGGCGGAAGCGGCGGCGAAGCCCTGCTCCAGCATGATGAGGCTGTAGATCGCCTCCTGCGCGCCGGCCGCGCCCAGCGAGTGGCCGGACAGCGACTTGGTGGAGCTGATCATCGGCACCTGGTCGCCGAACACCTGCCGCACCGCCTTGAGCTCGGCCAGGTCACCCACGGGCGTGGACGTGCCGTGGGCGTTGATGTAGTCCACCGGCGTCTTCACCGTGGCCATCGCCTGCTCCATGCAGCGCACCGCGCCCTCGCCGCTGGGGGCCACCATGTCGTGGCCGTCGGAGGTGGCGCCGAAGCCCACCAGCTCGGCCAGGATGGTGGCGCCGCGCGCCTGGGCGTGCTCCAGCGACTCCAGCACGAGCATGCCGCCGCCGCCGGCGATGACGAAGCCGTCGCGGCCCACGTCGAAGGCCCGCGAGGCCTGCTCGGGCCGGTCGTTGTAGCCGCTGCTCATGGCGCCCATGGCGTCGAACAGCAGCGACAGCTCCCAGCTCTCCTCCTCGCCGCCGCCGGCGAACATGACGTCCTGCTGGCCCCAGGCGATGAGCTGCGCGGCGTGGCCGATGCAGTGCGCGCTGGTGGCGCAGGCCGAGGTGATGGAGTAGTTGACGCCCTTGATGTGGAAGGGCGTGGCCAGGCAGGCCGACACGGTGCTGCCCATGGTGCGGGTGACCATGAAGGGCCCGACGCGCTTGATGCCCTTGTCGCGCAGCGTGTCGGCGGCCCACACCTGGTTGGCGCTGGAGGCGCCGCCCGAGCCGGCCACCAGCCCCGTGCGCGGGTGCGACACCTGCTCGGGCGTGAGGCGCGCATGCTCGATGGCCTGCTGCATGGACAGGTACGAGTACGCCGCGGCGTCGCCCATGAAGCGCAGCGTGCGCCGGTCGATCACCGATTCCAGCTCCAGCGCGGGACGGCCGCTGACCTGCGAACGCATGCCGCGCTCGGCATAGGTCGGGTTGAACTTCAGGCCACAGATGCCTTCGCGCAGGCTGTGGGCAACTTCCTCGCGGTGGTTGCCCAGGCTCGACACGATCCCATAGCCGGTGACGACGACACGACGCATTGCAGGTGACTCAGAAATCTTCGGTGGAGGTGAACAGGCCGACCTTGAGGTCGGTGGCGGAGTAGATCTCCCGGCCATCGGCAAAGACCTTGCCATCGGCAATGCCCATGACGAGTTTCCGCTCGATCACGCGCTTGAGTTCGAGCTGGTAGGTCACTTTCTTGACCGTGGGCAAGACCTGGCCATAGAACTTGACCTCGCCCGAACCGAGCGCGCGGCCGCGGCCGGGGTTGCCGCGCCAGCCGAGCCAGAAGCCCACCAGCTGCCACAGCGCGTCCAGGCCCAGGCAGCCCGGCATCACCGGGTCGCCCTCGAAATGGCAGGCGAAGAACCAGAGGTCGGGGTGGATGTCGAGCTCGGCCTCGATGAAGCCCTTGCCGTGTGCGCCGCCCGTGTCGTCGATGCGCACGATGCGGTCCATCATCAGCATGTTGGGCAGCGGCAGGCGGGCATTGCCCGGGCCGAACAGCTCGCCGCGGCCGCAGGCAAGCAGCTCGTCACGGGTGTAGCTGTGGCGGCCCTGTTCGCGCTGGCTGGCCGGGCGGGCGGGGGCGGTGGCGGAATCGCTGGGTGGCATGGGTCGGTCCGGTGTGCAAGAGCAACCTGCCATTGTGCCCGGGCAGGCTGACGAACCGCCCCGCCCCCGATCAAACCGTGGGCATGGGGTCGCCCGTGCCGGCCGCCGGGGTGCGCACGGTGGCCGCAGCGCGGGCGCGCCCCACCCGCTTCTTCCACCAGAGCCACACGCCCGTCACGCTGAACGCGGCAATCGCCAGGCCGAGCAGGCTCATGAGCACCCGGCCGGGCAGGCCGATGATGCGCCCGGAGTGCAACGGGAACATGCTCTGCATGAACAGGTCGCCCGCGCTGCCGGTGCCGGGCACCACCGCCCCGGCGGGCTGGCCGCTGGCCATGTCGTAGTAGAGCCAGGCGTTGCCCAGGCCGACGTCGCCGTGGTCGTTGCCCGGCTGGAAGAAGCCCACGCCCCAGACGCCGAACTCGGGCGACAGCAGCAGGCCGCCCGCGGGCTCGGTGATGCCGCGCTCGCGGGCATCGGCCGTGGCGCGCGCCACCACCGCCTCGCGCGTGACCACCGGCTCGGCCGGCGTGGCCGACGGCGTGCGGCTGTCGAAGGGCGTGGGCGTGAGGGTGGAGAACCACGAGACGACCGGCCGCATCACCTCGCGCTGCAGGTTCATCGACACGGACGTGACCGCGACCATCAGCACCAGCAGGAACAGCCACACGCCGCCCGAGCGGTGCAGGTCGAACACCAGCCGGTGGCCGCCCGCCGCCCAGCGGAAGGCGAAGGAGCGGCGCCACTGCGCCAGGTTGGGGAAGGAGATCCACAGCGCGACGAGCGTGTCGATCACCCAGGCGATGGCGATCAGGCCCATGAGCCAGATGCCCCACTCGAGGCCGCTGTCGGAGGCCGGCAGGTGCATCGAGTAGTGCAGCTTGTACAGGAAGGGCAGCAGGTTCTCGCGTTCCAGCGAGACCGCGCCCCACATGCGCCGGCCCTGCACCTCGCCGGTGGCCGGGTCCAGCGCCACCTGGTTGTAGGTGACAGCGAACGGGGCGCCGGTGGACGCGTCCACCCGTGGCGCCACGAAGGCGCTGAAGGTGTGGCCCGGCTCCACCGCGAGCGGGTGGTAGGTGACCCGCACGCGCGGATCCGACGCCTCGATGCGCGCGACGAGGTCGGCCACCGGCAGCGGTGCACCCGGCGTGCGGGCGTCGTACAGCGCGGGGTTGAGCGCGGCATCCAGCTCGTGGTCCCACGAGATGATGGCGCCGGTCAGGCCGGCGATGAACAGGAACGCCGCGGCGGCCAGGCCGAACCAGCGGTGAATGCGGACAAGCCAGGCGCGCATGGCGGGGGCTCCTCGGTGGCTCTCGGGAAGACGGACCGCGCCGTGCGAAGACGGGACGCGGAGCACGGGCTGGCGACGGCTGGCCGGGCGAACGTGCGATGTTAATGGGAATAGTTCGCATTCACAAGGCCTAGCCCGCTTTCCACAGGGTTGATGTCGTAATGCGAATCACTCGCATTACGATGCGGACGATGTTGACCAGCCCGCCCTCCCTGCCGACGCCGTCTGCCGGCGCGCCGCCCGCCTCCCCCACCGCCCTGCCGCCGCCGCCCGGTGCCGGCCTGCCGCGCTGGCCCAGCGATGCGCTGCTCGCCGGCGGGGACGAGGCCCTGATCGTCCATGGCGACCAGGTCTACCGCCTGCGCCGCACGGGCACCGGCAAGCTCATCCTGACGAAATGACCCTCCCATCCCCCGCCCTGATGCGCACGCCCTCGGACGCGGCCAGCCCCGGGCCGCTGGAGGCGCCGATGCAGCACCCGCCGATGGGTGCACCGCTCGCCCTGGCCTGTGGCTGCACGGCCGCGCCGTTCCCGCCCGACCCGCCGCGCGGCTCGCGCCGCCGGCGCGTGTGGGAGCTGAGCCGCCATGCCCACTGCCCGGTCGTCGGCGTGTGCCTGCCCCTCCCGGTGGTGCGCAAGCTGGTGGACAAGGTGCTGGGCGGCCAGGCGCAGGCCAGCGACTACGAGCTGCACTGCGGCGTGAACACCGAATGCCGCGAGCGCGGCGCCATCGCCGAGGCGGTGCAGAAGGAGCTGGACCGGCGCTACGCGGCCGCGCTGCGCCAGACGCAGCGCCTGAAGACCACCGTGGCCCTGGCCGACTGGTGGGCCGCCCAGCGCCACGGCCGCGACGTGCCCGGCGCGCTGTGGGCCACGCTGAGCCACCCGCGCTGCGACGCCATCCTCGAAGAGCAGGTGCTGGCCGACATCCACATGCTGCAGCACCAGAACGGCGCCGCCGACCGGGCCGACCTGGCCCGGCTGGAGACGCTGCTGCAGGAGAACGAGGTCCTGGCGCGCGAACTCGGCGCCGCGCAGCAACGCTGCGTGCAGCAGGCCGCCGACCATGCGCGCCGGCTCGAGGCCACCCAGGCCCAGCTCGTGCGCGCCCGGGCCGACCTGATCGGCCGCGACACGCTCGTCGCCGGCCTGCAGGACGAGCTGCGCGCCCTGGAAGCCGCCGTGCCCAGCCTGCGCAGCCGCGACGAGCTGACCCGCCAGGTCGCCCACCAGATCGAGCGCATCCAGGACCTGGAGCGCGCGCTCCTGCGCACGCGCCACGAGCTGGAGCGCGAACGGCACCGGGCCGGCGAGGCGCTGGCCGCGCTGCACGCCACCCGCGCCAACGGCCCCGCCAGCCCCGTCGGCGATGCCGACGAGGCCGCGCCCGTGCCGCCGCCGCTGGGCGACCGCGCCGTGCTGTGCGTGGGCGGGCGGGCCGCGAGCCTGAGTGCCTACCGCCGGGTCATCGAGGACGTGGGCGGCCGCTTCCTGCACCACGACGGCGGCGAGGAGGACAAGGTGGCGAGGCTGGACGACACCCTGCAGGCGGCCGACCTGGTGATCTGCCAGACCGGCTGCATCAGCCACAACGCCTACTGGCGCGTGAAGGACCACTGCAAGCGCACCGGCAAGCGCTGCCTGTTCGTCGAGAACCCCAGCCAGGCCAGCCTGAAGCGCGCGCTGGCCGAGTGGGCACCGCCCGTGCCGGACGAGGCGTGAGCCCGCCCTCCACTGCACCGCTGCACCGCCCACCGCCATGCCTGCCCCCATCGACACCCCCTCGCCCGCCGACACCGCCGATTTCCCCTGCCCGAACGCCCTGGTGGTGGCCACCTTCGCCCTGATGACCCGCTGGGCGGCGCTGCCGCCCGATGCGCGCACCAGCGGCCAGGCGCAGGCCAGCCTGCTGCGGCCGCTGCTGGCGCGCAAGATCGTGTCCAACCTGTTCTTCCTCATGCACCACCCGGACGTGCCGCCGCCCATGGCCGCCGCGCTGCGGCATGCCCACGCCCAGTGGCAGGCCATGGACCGCCCCGCGCCCGACGAGGCGCGGCCCGCCCTGGCGCCCGACGAGGCCCGGCCAGCCCGCGCCCCCTGCGAGGCCCGCCCGCCCGGCACCACCCTGCACTGACCTTTCCCCCTGCCCGCGGCCTCGCGCCGCCCCGCACACCGCCAGCCATGACGCCAGCCCCGTGCCCCTTCCGCCACGACCTGACGTTACATGCGCTGCCTTTCCCTCGCGCCGCTCGCCTGCGCGCTGTCCCTCGCCTACCCCGCCGCCGGCTTCGCCCAGGCTGAACCCACGCCACCGGCCGCCGAGCCACCCCGCCTGCCCACCATCACGGTGAGTGCCACGCGCACCGAGCGCGCGGCCGACGAGGTGCCGGCCACCGTCAGCACCCACACCGCGGCGGACGTGGCCGAGCGCCAGGCCGGCGACCTCAAGCGCCTGCTGGAGGACGAGCCCGACCTGGCCGTGCGCGCGCCGGCCGCGCGCTTCTCCACCGGCAGCGGCAGCGGGCGCGCCGGCCAGGAAGGCCTGAATATCCGCGGCCTGGAGGGCAACCAGGTGCTGGTGCTGGTGGACGGTGTGCGCCTGCCCAGCGCCTTCAGCTTCGGCCCGTTCGGCACCGGCCGGCTGGACACCGTGGACCCGGACACCCTGGCCACCGCCGAGGTGCTGCGCGGGCCCAGCTCGTCGCAGTTCGGCAGCGACGGCCTGGCGGGCGCGCTCAGCCTGCGCCTGCTGCGCCCGGCCGACCTGCTGGGTGGCGAACCCGGCAGCGCCGGTGCGCGTTCCACCGCGGGCTTCGTGAAGCTGGGCGGCGATTCGGTGGACCGTTCCGCCGTGGCCACCGCGGCCGTCGCCTGGGGCGGCGACACGCTGCAGGCGCTGCTGCTGGCCAGCCACCGCCAGGGCCACGAGACGGACAACCAGGGCGACCACACCGCCCGCAACGAGACCCGCACCGCCCCCAACCCGCTGGACACGCGCGCCACCAGCGTGCTGGGCAACCTGGCCTGGCGCCTGGGCGACCACCATGCGCTGGAGGCCACGGTGGAGGGGCGGCGCCTGCGCCAGGACGCGACGATGTGGTCCGCCGTCGCCGCCGAGCCGGCCGTGCCCGGCCCGGGCAACCCCTTCGCCAACCAGACGCTGGGCTTCGAGGCGAAGGACGAGAGCGAGCGCCTGCGCGTGTCCGTGGGCCACCGCTGGCGCGACGAGCGCGCGGCCGGCCTCACCGGCTGGCAGACCACCGTCTACGCGCAGCGTGCCGAGACCACCCAGTTCCATGCCGAGGACCGCGCCTTCAGCGCCGACCGCACCCGCGACAACCGCTACCGCGAGCGCGTCGTGGGCCTGAGCACCCAGGGCACGGCCAGGCTGCGCGGCGCGCTGCCGCAGCGCCTGAGCGTCGGGCTGGACGCCAGCCGCAGCGAGCTCTCGGCCGAGCGCGACGGCACCGTGCCGCCCTTCGGCGAGACCTACCCCTCGAACCCCTTCCCCGACACGCGCTTCACCCAGGCCGGCGCCTTCGTGCAGAGCGAGATCGACACCAAGCGCCTGACCCTCATTCCGGCCCTGCGCTTCGACAGCTTCCGCCTCGCGCCGCGCGACACCGCGGGCTTCAGCGGCACCGCCGTCTCGCTCAGCGACCAGGCGGTCACGCCGCGGCTGGGCGCGATCTGGCGCGTGTCGCCGGCCTTCGCGCCCTACGCGCAGTGGTCGCTGGGCTTCCGCGCGCCGCAGCCCGACCAGGTCAACAACGGCTTCTCCAACCCGGCCTCGGGCTACGTCTCCATCGGCAACCCCGACCTGAAGCCCGAGCATGCGCGCAGCGTGGAGCTGGGCGCGCGCGGCGAGCTGGCCGCGGGCGTGGCCTGGCAGCTGGCGGTCTACGACAACCGCTACCGCGATTTCATCAGCCAGCAGCAGGTGGGCGGCAGCTTCACGCCCACCGACCCGGCGGTGTTCCAGTACGTGAACCTGAGCGATGCCCACATCCGCGGCAGCGAGCTGCGCCTGGACGCGACGCTGGGCAGCGGCTGGAGCGCCCGCGCCGCGCTGGCCAAGGCCGAGGGCTCCAGCGAGGTGGACGGCGTGCGCGAGCCGCTGGAGACCATCCAGCCGCTGCGCTGGCTGCTGGCGCTGCGCCACGACGCCGGCCGCTGGAACGTGATGGCGCAGTGGCAGCACCACGACGGCAAGGCCGCCGAGGACGTGCCCGGCGACAGCCGGGCGAGCGCCTTCCTGCCGCCGGCCGCCGACGTGGTGGATCTCTTCGCCACCTGGCGCATCGACCGCACCTGGTCGCTGCGCGGCGCGGTGCGCAACCTCTTCGACGAGACCTGGTGGCGCTGGTCCGACGTGCGTGGCCTGTCGGCCAGCGCCGCCGACGGCAGCGCCAACCCGGCCCTGCCCGCCTACACCGCCCCCGGCCGCAGCGTGCAGATCGCCCTGCGCGCGGACTTCTGACCCACCGCCCGACGCGGCCCCCTCACGCCATCGCTGGAGAGCCCCCATGAGCGCCCTGCCCCTCATCGCCCCGACTGCGGACGCCCCCGCGTCCCTCCCCGCCCTGCGCCGCGCCTTTGCCGAGGCGCGCCGGCCGCCGGCGCGCCGCCACCGCGACATCGCCGAGGCGCTCGGCGTGTCGGAGGCGGCGCTCATCGCCGCCCATGTGGGCGCCTGGCCGGCCGGCGAATCGCCGCTGCGCGCCCTGCGCCTGCGGCGGGACTGGCCGGCAGCCGTGGCGGCGCTCGAATCGCTGGGCGAGGTGACCGCGCTCACCCGCAACGCGTCCTGCGTGCACGAGAAGGTGGGCCGCTACCGCGAGGTCTCCGTGTCCGGCCCCGAAGGGCGGGGCGTGGGGCTGGTGCTGGGCGAGGCCATCGACCTGCGCGTGTTCTACGCCGCCTGGGCCCACGGCTTCGCGGTGCAGGAGGCCACCGACCGCGGCCTGCAGCGCAGCCTGCAGTGGTTCGACGCGCAGGGCACGGCCATCCACAAGGTGTTCCTGCGCGAGGGCAGCGACCCGGCCGCCTACGAGGCACTGGTGGAGCGCTTCGCGCACGACGACCAGGCACCGGCCGCACTGCCCCCCGTGGCCGCGCCGACCGAGACGCCCGACCGGCCGGACGCGGAGGTGGACCTGGCCGCCTTCCACGCCGACTGGGCCGCCCTGCGCGACACGCACGACTTCTTCGGCCTGCTGCGCCGCCACCGCCTGAGCCGCACGCAGGCCCTGCGCCTGGCGCCGCCGGATTTCGCCCGCCCGGTGGAACCCGCCTGCACGCAGGAGCTGCTGTCGCGCGCCGCGCAGCAGGGCACGTCGATCATGGTCTTCGTGGGCAACCCCGGCATGATCCAGATCCACACCGGGCTGGTGCGGCGCGTGACCGTGATGGGCCCGTGGCTGAACGTGCTGGACCCCGGCTTCAACCTGCACCTGCGCGAGGACCACATCGACCGCGCCTGGGTGGTGCACAAGCCCACCGTCGACGGCGTGGTGAGCTCGCTGGAGCTGTTCGACGCCGAGGGCCGCACCATCGCCATGCTGTTCGGCGAGCGCAAGCCCGGCCAGGCCGAGCGCTGCGACTGGCGCGAGCTGCTGGCCAGTGCCACCGGCGTGGCCTCGGGCGCGGCCTCGGGGTGCGCGGCATGAGCCCGCACCGGCCGTCACGTCGCCGCGTGCTGCAGGCGGCGGCGCTGGGCCTGGGCGGCAGCATGGGTCTGGGCCACGCCGCCCGGGCAGCGGCCACCGGCCCACGCATCGTGGCCGTCGGCGGCGCCATCACCGAGACCGTGTACGCACTGGGCGCTGCGGGCACGCTGGTGGGCGTGGACACCACCTCGCTGTACCCCGAGGCCGCCCGCGCGCTGCGCAGCGTGGGCTACGCGCGCGCCCTGTCCGCCGAAGGCGTGCTGTCGCTCGCGCCCACGGCCGTCCTCGCCAGCGACGAGGCCGGCCCGCCCGCCGTGCTGCGGCAGCTGGAGGCGGCGCGCGTGCCGGTGCATATGCTGCCGGCCGAGCACCGCATCGAGGGCCTGGCGCAGCGCACCCGGGCCGTCGCCACCCTGCTGGGCCGTGCCGAGGCGGGGCAGGCGCTCGCGGTGCAATGGCAGCGCGAGGCCGAGGCCGCGCGCGCCGAGGCGCAGCGGCTGGCCGGCGGGCGCCCCGCGCCGCGTGTGCTGTTCGTGCTGGCCCATGCGATGAACGCGGTGCGCGTGGCCGGCCGCGACACCGCGGCCGATGCCATGCTCACGCTGGCCGGCGCGCGCAATGCGCTGGCGCCGACCGCCGGCTACGTGCCGCTCAACGCCGAGGCCGCCCTGGCCGCCGCGCCGGAGGTGCTGCTCGTCACCGACCAGGGGCTGCAGGCGGCCGGCGGCATCGACGGGCTGCTGCGTGCGCCCGGCCTCGCGGCCACACCGGCCGGGCGCGCGCGGCGCGTGCTCAGCCTGGACGCGCTGTGGCTGCTCGGCTTCGGCCCGCGCCTGCCCTCGGCCATCCGCACGCTGGCGCAGGGGCTGCACGGCCGAGGGCCCGCCACGTGAACACGCTGGCGGCGTGGCACCGCGCCTTCCGCGGCGCCGGCCGTCCCCCGCGCGACGGCGGCGCGGGGTCGGCGCTGCGCCCGGCGCTGGCGGCCGCGGCCCTGCTGGGGGTGCTGCTGGCCGGCGCCGTGCAGTTCGGCGCGGTGCCGGTGTCCGCGGCCGACTGGCTGGCCCCCTGGCGCCCCGGCACCGACCCCGCCAGCGCCGGCGGCGCCCATGTGCTGTGGCAGCTGCGCCTGCCGCGTGCGCTGCTGGCGCTCGCCGTGGGCGCCTGCCTGGCGCTGGCCGGGGCCCTGGCGCAGGGGCTGTTCCGCAACCCGCTGGCCGACCCCGGGCTGCTGGGCATCACCAGCGGCGCGGCGTGCGCGGCGGCGCTGGTGCTCACGGTGTTCTCCGGGGCCACGCACCCCCTGCCCGCCGCGTGGCGCCCGTGGGTGCTGCCAGCGTCCGCCCTGGCCGGCGGCCTCACCGTGTGCCTGGCGCTGGACCGCCTGGCGCGCTGGCTCACGCCCGGCTCGGTGGCCGGGCTGCTGCTCACCGGCCTGGCGCTGAACGCCGGGGCCATGGCCGTGGTGGGCCTGTGCACCTACCTGGCCACCGACGAGCAGCTGCGCTCGCTGAGCTTCTGGACGCTGGGCTCGCTGGCCGGCGGCGAGTGGGCCGTGGTGGGCGTGCTGGCGGCCGTGCTGGCGCTGACGCTGCCGCTGGCGCGCCGCCTGGCCGACGGCCTGAACGCGCTGGCGCTCGGCGAGGCCGTGGCCGGCCATGTGGGCCTGGACGTGGCGCGGCTGCGCACCCGCGTGGTGGTGGCGGTGGCGCTGCTGTGCGGCCTGGCCGTGGCCTGGTGCGGCGTGATCGGCTTCATCGGCCTGATGGCGCCGCACCTGGCGCGCCTGGTGGCCGGCGCCGACCACCGGCGCGTGCTGCCGCTGTCCGCCGCCTTCGGCGCCGCGCTGCTGCTGGTGGCCGACACGGTGGCGCGTACCGTGGCGCTCCCGGCCGAGATCCCGGTGGGCATCTTCACCGCCCTGCTGGGCGCGCCGCTGTTCCTGGCCCTGTTGCGCCAGGCGAGCCGGGGCGGTGCCGCATGACGGCCGCCACCGCCGCGTCCGCGTCGCCCTTGCTGCAGCTGGCCGCCGCCCAGCCGCACCAGGGCGGCCGCGCCTTCGGCCCCTTCGACGCCTGCGTGCAGCACAGCGAGCGCATCGCCGTGCTCGGGCCCAGCGGCGCGGGCAAGTCCACCTTGCTGCGCCTGCTGGCCGGTGAGCTGGCCGCGCAGCGCGGCGAGGTGCGGCTGGACGGCGGCCTGCTCGCCGCGATGCCACGCGCCGCGCTGGCATGCCGCCGTGCCGTGCTGCCGCAGCTGGGCGGCGCGGGGGCGGCCATCGCCTTCGGCCTGCCCGTGCGGCTGGTGGTGGGGCTGGGCCGCCTGGCGCGCGAACCCGACCCGGCGCGCGAGGCCATCGTGCACGAGGCCCTGCGCGCCGCCTGCGCCCTGCACCTCGCCGGCCGCCGCATCGACCAGCTCTCCGGCGGCGAGCTGGCCCGCGTGCAGCTGGCCCGCGTGCTGGCCCAGCTGTGGGACCAGACGCACGGCCTGCTGCTGGTGGACGAGCCGCTTGCGGCGCTGGACCCGGCCCTGCAACGCGAGCTGATGGACACCCTGCAGGCCTACGCCCGGGAGCGCGGCCACGCTCTGGTGGCCGTGCTGCACGACCTGGGCCAGGCCCTGTCGGATTTCGACACCCTCTGGCTGGTGCAGGACGGCCGCCTGGCCGGCCCGCCGCGCCGCGCGGGCCTGGCCGCCCTGCCCGCGCTGGAGGCGCTGTACGGCGTGGGGCTGCACGGCGTGAGGCTGCCCGACGGCGCGGTGGGCGTGGTGCCGCGGCGGCGTGGCGCCCCACCTGCGCGCGCGCCCGCCCCGGACGCGGTCACCTCTCGCACCGCCCCCTCGCTCAGCGTGCCCGGCACCACCCGGCACACTGGCTGACCCCCGCATGGAGACCTGGCCGTGACGCACCCTGCCGCGCCGATGACACGCCCCCGCCGCGCCGCCCGCAGCGCCCTCGGATCGGCCGCCCTGGCGTGGGCCGCCCTGCTCGTCGCCTGCGCCACCCGGCCGGCCGAGCCGCTGCCCGCCCCTGCGCGCGACGCGCGTGTCGTGCTGCTGGGCGAGGTGCACGACAACCCGCGCCACCACGCGCTGCGGGCAGAGTGGTTGCGCCGCCTGCTCGCCGACGGCCGGCCCACCGTGGTGGTGTTCGAGCAGATGGACGCCGCGCGCGGCGAGGACCTGCGCCGCGCCCAGGCCGCGGCGCCGGGCGACCCCGACGCCGTGGCGCGCGCCGGCGGGCTGGACGAACGCGGCTGGCGCTGGCCGCTGCACCGACCCGTGCTGCAGGCGGCCCTGGACGGCGGCGCGCGCGTGGCCGGCGGCAACCTGCCGCGCGACACCGTGCGTGCCGTGGTGCGCCAGGGCGAGGCCGCCGTGCCGGCCGCGCTGCAGCCCCTGCTGGCCGGCGCCGCGTGGACGCCTGCCCGGCAGCAGGCCCAGGCACAGGAGATCACCGACGGCCACTGCGGCGCGCTGCCGCCCACGATGGTGGCCCCCATGGTGTTGGCCCAGCGCGTGCGCGACGCCAGCCTGGCCGCCGCGCTGCTGGCCGCACCCGCCGGCCACCGCGTGGTGCTGATCGCCGGCAACGGCCACGTGCGCCGCGACCTGGGCGTGCCGGTGCTGCTGCAAGCCGCCGGCGTGCCCCCCGATCAGATCGCCGCCATCGGCGTGCTGGAGCGCGGCGGCGACAACGCCGACGCGGACGCACCGGGCCGCTACGACGCGGTGGTCCGCACCGAGCCCGAACCGCGGCCGGACCCGTGCGAGGCGTTCAGGGCGCCCCCGGCCCCGCCCGCCAGCGGGCCACAATCGCCCGCATGACCCTCCGCCCCGCCACCCCCGACGACCTGCCCGCCCTCGCCGCCCTGTTCGACGCCTACCGGCAGTTCTACGAGCAGCCGGCCGATCGGGATGGGGCGCACGCCTTCCTGCAGGCGCGCATGGCGCGCGGCGAGTCCGTCGTGCTGGTGGCGGAACAGGACCGCGACGGTCGCCCGTGCCTGCTCGGCTTCTGCCAGCTCTACCCGAGCTTCTGCTCGGTGGAGGCGGCGCCCATCTACGTGCTGTACGACCTGTTCGTGTCGCCACAGGCGCGTGGCGGTGGCGTGGGCCGTGCGCTGCTGGCCGCGGCCGAGGCGCGCGCCGCCGCCGACGGCAAGCACCGCATGGACCTGACCACCGCGCGCACCAACACCACCGCGCAGGCGCTCTACACCGCCATGGACTGGGTGCGCGACGACGTGTTCCTCGCCTACTCGCGGCGGGTGACGCCCGCACCCACGGACGGCACCTGAGCGAGCGCGCCGGACGTCCGGTAGCGCGTGGCCGCGGCGGCCCCGCCTGGGCCCGGCTGTCCGCGTTCTAGTGGTGGTCCCCGACCCGGGGCGGCCCCACACTGCGCGGCTCCACCCACGCCAGGAGGGGCCTTGATGCCAACCGTTCGTCCGACGCTCGCGTGCACCGCGCTGCTCACCGCCCTGTGCTTTTCGACGGCCCAGGCCGCCACGCCGATGTGGCGTGCAGAAGAGCTGCCTCTCTTGCCTGGCGATGGTCGTATCAGGGTCATGGACATCAATGACCAGGGCTTGGCGCTGGCGATTGGCTATGAAAGCGGCGTTGAAATCCTGTGGACCGAGAAGGAAGGCGCGCGGCGTTTCAGCTTCGGTCCCGACATGCTGTACCTGCGCCGAGTGAACAACGCGAACCAGTTCGCAGGCAGAACCAGCCAACGCAGCGACACCATCTCCACGCCCATTCTTCTTCGCCTCGGCGAGGAACCCCATCGCTTCCTCGAAGGCACTTGGGCGGGGGACACGCCCGACCCGCATGAGCCCGTTCGTGACCTGGCCGACAACGGCGAGGTACTCGGCAGCAGCGAGTACCCGTGGCTGTGGTCACCCACCCAGGGCCTGCGTGCGCTCCAGGAGGTGTCGGGCATCAACTACCACGTGCTGCGGGTCAACAACCACAGCCAGGTGGTCGGCTACAAGCTTCAGGAAGATGACAACTCACCGGGGTGCCTGGGCACCCGCGCCTTCATCTACCAGGACAGCACCGGCCGCTACACCGCCATCGATGGTGGGCCGCCCGCCGTGGACAGAAAGCATTGCGGCTGGTTCAGTCAGGCCACTGCCATCAACGACAAGGGGCACGTGGTCGGCCACATCAACCGGCCCAAGTCTGACGACCCCGACGAGCGCCACGCCCTCATCTGGAAGCGCAGCACCGGCGCCGTGCCGCTGAACACCGATGACCCCACCATGTCGGACTTCGAACCGCTGGACATCAACGAGCGGGATCAGGTGGTAGGCACCTTCGTCAAAAAGGGCGACCCCAAGCCGCAACGACGGCTGTTCTACTGGGACGCTCACACCGGCATCGTGGACCTGCAGACCATGCTCGACCCCAACGACCCCTTGAGCGCCCAGGTGCAGCTGCGCTCCACCTCGTATGGCATGCGCATCAACGACCAGGGCTACATCACGGCCCACGGCAACTTGCCAGGTGACATCGGCAAGGCGGGTCGTGCATTCGTCCTTGTGCCGGTGAAGCCTGCGCCGTGAAGCGGCGCGGCCACAAAGACAATTACCGATGCTGGAGACACAAACCGGATCGCCGCGATGCTTACATATCGCAATATGTTCCCCGGTGTTGACAGACCTCCCGTAGACCCTACGACATGCGGATTATCAGAAGACTCTCCGTGGAATTGGTCAAGGTAGGAGTTTGAAATGCAATTCGTCCGCCTGATTGCAGCGGTCCTGTCGTGCGCGGCAAGCTTCAGTAGCCTCGCCTCTCCGCCACTGTACCGAGCAATGGACTGGGGCCTCTGGGGTGATGGCAAACGGGCAACTGTCGGCTTCGATTTGAACGATCACGATGTGGCCCTTGGTGTTGCTGATAACCACCTTTGGTGGAAGCGAAATAGGGGAGCTTCGTATCTTCCGGAGCCAAGACGCGCTTGGTCAGCACTTTATGCAATCAACAACCGCGGAAACATGGCGGGAACATTGATTACGGAAGTATCCAGAAAACAAACAGCCATTCTTGTGAAGAGCGACCGAACTGTGTTGCCCTTCTTGAAGGGGACATGGGCCGCCCACTCCCTCGCCGACTTTCCAATTATTGACATTTCGAATTCTGACCAAGTTCTCGGGCAGAGTAAGTGGCCCTGGGTATGGTCGGCTGATAGGGGGGTGAGACCCATAGTGAATGGCCCCTATACACTGTATGTTCAACGTCTGAATGATATGGGTCAGGTCGTGGGCTATAGCGAATCGCCGCAAAACATGTGCCCCAGCGTCCGCGCGTTCGTCTACGACTCGAACACCGAGGAATTCACAGCGCTTGATGATGGGCCTCCCATTGGTTGGGTGCACTGCGGCCGGGAGAGTCGGGCCTATGGAATTAATAATAGGGGCCAAGTAGTCGGGTCAGGGTATCTAACGCACCGTCATGACAATCCAAAGGGGCGTGTTGCCTTCATGTGGAGCCTTGACACCGGCCGAAGGACGCTGGAGCCGGCAGATGGGCGGATGCGCGACATGACGGCGCTGGACATCAACAATCGCGGTCAGGTGGTCGGTACCTTCTCCTATGTCGATGATGGCGCGGGCACTCCGCCGCGCTTCTTCTATTGGGATGAAGAAAGTGGCGTCGTGGATTTACAATCGTTGTTGGATCCCGCTGACCCGTTGACGGCCGATGTGACTCTTTGGCACAACGGAGCAAATGTTCGCATAAGCGATCGAGGACTCATTATGGTGTCCGGACGGTTGAATTCCTATAAGCCGCCGCCATTCAATGTTGCACACCGAACCTTTGTGTTGGTGCCGCAGCAGTGATTTACCGCGAATTGGCTAACAAAATGCGATCCGCTGCCGGCCATCGAGCGCAAGCGCTGCGACTGTGTCAGCCAGGCCACTGCCATCGACGACAAGGGGCACGTGGCGGCCACATCAACCGGCCCCAGTCGGACGAACCGGATGAGCGCCACGCCTTCATCTGGAAGCGCAGCACCGGCGCCGTGCCGCTGAAGACCGATGACCCCACCATGTCGGACTTTGAGCCAACTGCGCTCCACCAGTTGGGGCATGCGCATCAACGACCAGGGCTACGTCACGGCGCATGGCCACCGGCCGGGCGACACCGGCAAGGCCACGCGCGGGTTCGTCCTGGTTCCCGTGGACGCCGCGCCGCGGTGAGGGGGCGATGGTGCTGACCACGGGGACGCACGCCCGTGTGCGCACCCTGCCGCGCTGGGCCCTGGCGGTGGCTGCGGTGTGTGCGGTGCTGGCACCCCACACACCGCACGCCAGCACTTCCGGGCAGGCCAGGCCGCGCATCCAGGCCGTGGAACTTGAGCACACCCGACTCGGCCCCCTGCGCGTCGTGCTGAACCGCGACGCCGGGCGCCTGCAACTGCTCACCCCCGGCGCGCAAGGCCGCGCCCCCAGGCGGCTGCCGCAATCGGTGATGGCCACCATCGAGTCGGCCCACCTGTATGGTGGGCGTACCCTCGTGGTCCTCGGTGGCACCGGACACGTCGCCCTCCGGGAGGTGCTGGTGTTCGACGTGCTGGCGTCACGCCCGGTGGACCGCTTCATTGCCATGAGCCCGGTGGTGTCGCCGGATGGGCGGTTCCTGGCCTATGCACGCTTCTTTCCGGAACACTTCGTCGAGGGCATCGAGTTCCAGTACCGCCTCTACGACCTGGACAGGCCGAGGGAGCAGAACCAGCCAGCCGTCGCTCTCGGGGTGACGGGGGCCGAGCCGATCCCGCCGCCCGACGACGCCGACGACACCGGCGATGAACTGGGCACCGCCGACATCGGCATGCCGCTGCTGCCCGACCTGGGGCCGGACGGGCTGCCCCGCGAGAACCTGCTTCTGGACTTGGCGGAGAACCCCCATCAGGTCCTGTCGCACTTCGTGTGGTCCGCGGACTCGCACAGGCTGGCCTTCGTCGACAGCACACCGCGCGACGGGTGCAGCCTGGTCGTGGTGCGGACCGACCCTGCGGTGAGGGCGGAACGTTTCTCCTTGGCCGGGACCGAGGCGGCCCCCGTCACCGGCATCGCGCGTTGCGGGGAGATGATGAGCAACGCGTTCCGCATCCAGTTCACGCCGGGGGGCGTGGAACTCGACATCCAGGACGGGGCGTTCCCCCGGGGCTACCACCGGGCATTCCCCTCGAACTAGCCCCTGTGCCCGCCGCGCTCGCCACGCTGATCGGCCAGCAAGCGCAACGTGGCCCCATCCGGCTGGCCGCCGAAGTGGATGGCCAAGGCCTCATGGAACACGGTGCCGGGCGGCGACACCTGCGCGAACAAGGTGACGCAGGAATGGAACTTGGTGGCGTCGATGTCGCCCAGGATGGCGGTGGCCGACACACCCGCATGCCGGTTCATGGCGGCCACGCACGCGCGCAGGCGGGGCCCCAGGGTGGCATGGGCGAGGAAGGCGGCGGCTTCGGGCAGCCCCGAGATGGCGTAGCGCACCGCCATGTCGCTGCGCCCCAGGCCCCGCAGCTGGGGAAAGACGAACCAGCTCCAGTGCGTGCGCTTGCGGCCGCGCTGCAGCTCCGCCAGCGCAGTGTCGTAGTGGGCCGACTGGGCGCGCACGAAGCGCTCCAGGTCGAAGGGATCCGGACCCGATGGCGACATGGGCCGCACGGGGCACGGTGCGTGCCGGGCGGGTGCGTTCAGCCTGGCGCCGCGCCGACCGGCTCGGCGAGCGCCACGCAGGCGCCGTAGGGCGGCGCCGCCGGCCAGGTGGCCGCGGTGGGCAGCTCGCCGGCCCCATGCGTGTCCAGCCAGTGCCGTGCCAGCAGCCAGCCGCCGTGGGTGACGAGCACGCGGCAGCCGGGCGGGGGGTGCCAGGCGCGCACGCGGTGCAGCAGGGCCTGCAGGCTCTCGCCGCCGCCGGGGGCGTGGTGGGCGAAGTCCGCGCACCAGGCGTCCACGGCGGGCTGGCCGACGGTGTCCCAGCGTTGCCCATCCCAGCGGCCGAAGTCCACCTCGCGCAGCCCGGCGTCCACCACGTGCCGCCAGCCCCAGCGGCGCAGCCAGCGGCCCACATCCGCGCAGCGGTGCAGCGGCGAGGTGGCCACCACGCGAGGCAGGCCGGCGTGCCGCGCCGTGCGGCGGATGCGGTGCGCCAGGCGCTTGGCGCGGCGCGGGTCCACGGGCAGGTCGGTGCCCGCGCCCACGCAGCGGCCCGCCGCACCGTCCGGCCGCGGGTGGCGCCAGGCCAGGCAGGGGCCGCGGTCGGAGACGCTCACGCGGTGCCCATGCCCCAAGCCGCCGTGAGCGCCAGCAGCACCGCCAGCTCGGCCAGCTGCTCGGAGGCGCCCAGGCCGTCGCCGGTGTAGCCGCCCAGCCGGCGCCGCAGCCAGCCGCGCATGCCCACCGCCACGATGAGCGCCGCCCCGCATGCCGCGGCCACCGCCCCCATCGGCACGCCGCCCCAGGCCACGCAGGCCGCCACGCCGAGGACGGCCTGCGCCACGGCGGGCGCCCAGTGCACCGGCCGCACGGCCAGCGCCAGCGGCTTGGCCTTGGCGTGCTCGGCGTCGCCCGCATAGGGCAGCGCGGCCATCACGGCCACCGCCACCGTACGGCCCAGCAGGTGGCTGAGCACCATGGCGGCCACGATGGCGGCGGCGGGCCACGCGCACAGCGCGGCCATGGCCGCGGCCCGCAGGGCCAGGCTCAGCACCAGGGCCGCCGCGCCGTAGGTGCCGATGCGCGAGTCCTTCATGATGGCCAGCGCGCGCTCGCGCGGGACCACGCCGCCCAGCGCGTCGAAGGTGTCGGCCAGGCCGTCCTCGTGGAAGGCGCCGGTGAGCGCCACGGTGGCGGCCAGCGCCAGCAGCGCCGCGACGGCGGGCGGCCACAGTGCGGCCGCACCGGCGAGCACCCCGCCGCCCACCGCGCCCACCACCGCGCCCACCGCCGGAAAGTGGCGCACGCAGGCGTTCAGCCACTCGGGCTCGAAGCCCACGCGCGCCGGCACCGGCACGCGGGTGAGGAACTGCAGGGCCACGGCGGCCAGGCGCAGCTCGTGCACCAGCGCCGCACCGAGGCGGCCGCCGAGCGACGGGCGGCGTGCGCCAGGCGCCGGCGGCGTCATGCCGAGGCGGTGCTCACGCCGGCGGAGGCGAAGCTGGCCATCTCGGCCAGCACCCGGCAGGCGGATTCGAGCAGCGGCCAGGCCAGCGCCGCGCCCGAGCCCTCGCCCAGGCGCAGGCCCAGGTCCAGCAGGGGCTCGGCGCCCAGGTGCGCCAGCCAGCGGGCATGGCCGCTTTCGGCCGAGGCGTGCGCGAACACGCAGCGCTGCAGCACGGCCGGCGCCAGCGCCGCGGCCACCGCGACGCCGGCGGTGGTGATGAAGCCGTCGACCACCACCACGCGCCGCTCGGCCGCGGCCTGCAGCACGGCGCCAGCCAGGGTGGCGATCTCCAGCCCGCCGAACGCGGCCAGCGCGTCCAGCGGCTCCACCGCGCCCGCATGGCGCTGCAGCACCTGCGTCAGCACGCCCAGCTTGCGCGCCAGGCCGGCGTCGTCCAGGCCCGTGCCGCGGCCCACGCAATCGGTGAGCGGCTGGCCGGTGAGGCGGCTCATCAGCAGGCTGGCGGCCGAGGTGTTGCCGATGCCCATCTCGCCCAGCAGCAGCACGTTGCCCGGCAGGCGCCGCACCAGCGCCGCGCCCTGCGCCATGGCCTGCACCGCCAGCCCGCGCGTCATGGCCGGGCCCTGGCTGCTGTCGGCCGTGCCGCGGGCGAGCTTGAGGTCGGCGTAGCGGGTGCCGTCCACGCCTCCGGGGCGGCCGGGGCCGAAGTCGTGGCACACGCCGCAGTCGGCCACGGTGAGCGACAGCCCGTGCTGGCGCGCCAGCACCGAGACCGCCGCGCCACCGGCCAGGAAGTTGTCCACCATCTGCCAGGTCACGTCCGACGGGTAGGCCGACACGCCCTGCGCGGCCAGGCCGTGGTCGGCGGCGAACACCACCAGCTGCGGGTCGTGCAGGCGCGGCGTCTCGCGGCCCACGATGAGCGCCAGGCGCAGCGCCAGCGTCTCCAGCCGGCCCAGCGAGCCCAGCGGCTTGGTGAGGTGGTCCAGGCGGTGCTGCACGCGCGCGGCCAGGCCGTCGTCGGGCAGCGGCGCGATGTGCAGGTCGGGGGCGGGCGCATCGGCCAGCGGGAAATCGGCGAAGGACAGGTGCATGCGGTGGAAGCTCAGGACGCCTGCGCGGCCCAGTCGGCGCACAGGCGATGCAGTTGGGCCACGCCATCGGTCAGCGCGGCCGGGCCGGGCTGCAGGATGTCGCAGGACTTGATCTCGTGCAGGCGGCCGGCGCGCACGGCCGGCACGTCCTGCCAGCCCGGGCGCGCGGCCACCTTCTCGGGGCGGAACTTCTTGCCGCACCACGAGCCGACGATGAGGTCGGGGGCACGGCGCGCCGGCTCGGTGGCATCGGCGATGACGCGGTCGCGGCCCATGCGCTGCGCGCCCAGCTCGGGGAACACGTCGTCGCCGCCGGCCACGCCGATGAGCTGCGACACCCACTGGATGGCGCTGATCATGGGCTCGTCCCATTCCTCGAAGTACACGCGCGGGCGGCGTGGCCAGGCCGCCGCCGTGCGCGCCATGGCGGCGAAGGCCTGTTCGCGCTCGGCGATCCAGGCCTCGGCCGCGGCGCTGGCGCCCACCAGGCCGGCCACCAGGCGCAGCGTGGCGGTGATCTCGGCCAGGCTGCGCTGGTTGGTGACCAGCACGTTCAGGCCGGCGCGGATGAGCTTGTCGGCCAGCGCCGCCTGCATGTCGGAAAAGCCGATCACGAGATCCGGCTCCAGCGCCACGATGCGGTCGATCTTGCCGTCGAGGAAGGCCGAGACGCGCGGCTTCTCCTCGCGCGCGCGGCGCGGCCGCACGGTGTAGCCCGAGATGCCGACGATGCGGTCCTGCTGGCCCAGCAGGTACAGCCACTCGGTGGTTTCCTCGGTCAGGCAGACGATGCGGCGCGGGCCGTCGGACGGGGCGCCGAACGTGTCCCCGGTCGGTGCATGGTTCAGGTCAGGCAAGCAGGCGCTCCAGCAGCCCGGGCACGAAGCCCTCGTCGATAAAATCGGCCAGCGCGTCGAAGCGGTCGTCCAGGCTGGGCACCTGCGCCCCGAACAGCGCCTTGAGCACCGCGGGCGACTCGAACAGCCCGTGCACCGCGGTGGCGAGCACCGAGCCGCCCTGCCAGGCCACGGCATGGCCGTCCGTGCCCTGCAGCACCGGCACGGCGCGCTGGCGGTCGATGGCGGTGGTCTGGCCCTGGCGGATCTCGTAGCCCGACAGCAGCGTGCCGTTCAGCGGTGCCCAGGGCCCCGCGAGGCCCTCGAAGCGCGACTGCACCCGCCCCACGCGCTTGGGCGCCTGGTAGCGCGTGGCCAGGGGCAGCAGCGCCAGGCCCGACCAGGCGCCGGCCTCGCCGTCCACGCCGTCGGGGTCGGACAGGGTCTGGCCCAGCATCTGCAGGCCGCCGCAGATGCCCAGCAGCGGCCGGCCCGCGGCGGCGTACAGGCGCAGCATGCGGTCCATGCCCTGGGCGCGCAGCCAGGCGAGGTCGCCGCTGACCTGCTTGGAGCCGGGCAGCACGATCCAGTCCGCCCCCTGCAGGTCGGCCACGCTGCGGGCCCAGACGATGCGCAGGCTGCCCACCTGGCGCAGCGGCTGGAACTCGTCGAGGTTGCTCACCTGCGGGTAGGCCACGATGGCCATGGTGCGGGTGGCCGCGGCGGGCGCCTGGGTCGGCTGCGGGTCGAACACCCCGTCTTCCTCCGGCAGCCCGTGGCCGCGGTGCATGGGCAGCACGGACGCCAGCGGCACGCCGGTCAGCGCCTCGAGCTGCTTCGGGCCGGGGGCCAGCAGGCCCGCGTCGCCGCGGAACTTGTTGAGCACGAAGCCCGAGAGATAGCCGCGCAGGTCCTCGGGCAGCAGGGCCCAGGTGCCGTAGGCGTGGGCGAAGGCACCGCCGCGGTCGATGTCGGCCACCAGCAGGGCATGCAGGCGGCTGCTGTCGCGCGCCCAGCGCGCCGTGCCCAGGTTCACGTAGTCCTGCGCCGCGAGGTTGATCTCGGCCGGCGAGCCCGCGCCTTCGATGACCAGCAGCTCGTGCGCGGCGCGCAGCCGGGTGAAGCTCTCGCGCGCCGCCTGTGCCAGGTGGCCGCTGCGCTCGCGCCAGGGCAGGCGCGACAGGCCGGGCGCCACCTTGCCGTGCACCACCACCTGGCTGGCCGTCTCGCCCTCGGGCTTGAGCAGCACGGGGTTCATGTCCACCGTGGGCTCCACCCGGGCGGCCAGGGCCTGGAAGTACTGCGCCGCGCCGATCTCGCCGAAGCGGCCGTGCGTGCCCGCGACCACGCGGGCGTTGTTGCTCATGTTCTGCGCCTTGAACGGCGCCACGGAGATCCCGCGCCGGGCGGCCCAGCGGCACAGCGCCGTGCTCAGCAGGCTCTTGCCTGCCCCGCTGGAGCAGCCCCAGACCATGATGGCTCGTGGGTTCATGGGAACGACGTCATCCTCGTGTGGCCGGGCGCGGCGGACTGCACCGCACCTCGGAGCCCGGCATCATGCCCGCTGCCGGCCACCGGCGCATCGGCGCGCGGGCAACGGTTCTGCGCCACTCGGGCCACCCGGCGTGCAACAGCTGTAACAACCGCGACTTCCACACGGCGCCGGCGCAGGCGTTCACGCCGCCCGTTCCAGCGCGGGCACCTGGAAGGCCAGCACGGTGGGCGACAGCGGCGGGCGTGCCGGCACCAGCCGGCGCACCCCGGCCGTCAGCGGCAGGGGCGCGGAGAAGCCGGGGCCGTCCCAGACGAAGGTGTGGAACTCGCCGTCCTCGCCGCAGGGGCACACGCCGGCGGGCAGGCGCGCCAGCAGGTCGGCGTCGTACTCGGCGCCACAGAAGCCGGCGTCCAGGCGTGCCGTGTCCACGCACACCAGCCGGGCGCGGATGCCGCGCGCCACGATCTCCTCGGCCAGCGCGGCCCGCGGCTGCCCCCACAGCGGGAACACCGCCTCCAGCCCGGCCGCCTCGCAGGCCGGCTCGAGCCACGCGCGGTGGGCCAGCAGGTCGATGTCGCCGAACACCAGGTGCGTGTGGCCGCTGTCGCGCAGCGCCACCAGCGCCGCCGCCCAGCCCTGGGCATAGCCGGCGCTGGCGATGGGTGTCGGCCGCCACTGGCCGCCCAGCGCCCGCACCTGGGCGTGCATCAGGTCGGCTGGCAGGGCATGGCTCAGGCTCAGCTCGCCCGGCTCGTCCATGACGGTGAGGAAGGTGTCCACCGGCAGGCCGGCGGCGCGGGCGCGCAGAAGGGCCAGGCAGGCGTCCTTGCCGGCGCTCCAGCTGATGGCGGCTCGGGTCATGGGGTCTCCTCGGGGGTCTCGATGGCGGGCAGGCACGGCAGCGCCGCCCAGCGGCCGGCATGCCGCTGGATCTGCACGGTGTGGTCGAAGGCTTCCTGCACGGCGGCGTGCAGGGCCGGGTCGTCGCTGCGGCCGGCGGCCGTCCCGCGCCCGCCTTCCAGCAGCAGCAGGCGGTCGGCGCACAGCGCCAGGTTCAGCTCGTGCAGCACGCTGACCACGGTGTGCGTGGCGGCCAACCGCCGCAGCAGCTGCACCAGCGCGACCTGGTGCGGCGGGTCCAGGTGGGCGGTGGGCTCGTCCAGCAGCAGCACCGGCGCGCCGGTGGCCAGCGCCCGCGCCAGCAGCACGCGCTGCCGCTCGCCGCCGGACAGGCCGTGCAGCCGCCGGCCGGCCCAGTCGGCGCAGCCGGTGGCCTGCATGGCGCGGGCCACGGCGGCCTCGTCCTGGGCATCCGGCTCGGCGAACAGGCCCAGCGGGGCCAGGCGGCCCAGGCGCACGGTGTCGAGCACCGTGAGCTCGCCGCTCACCGGCCCGGCCTGCGCCAGCCACGCGATGCGGCAGGCGCGTTCGCGCAGCGGCATGGTGCCCAGGCGGCGGCCGTCCAGCGTCACCTGCCCCGCGGCCGCCGGCACCAGGCCGGCCAGCGCGCGCAGCAGCGTGCTCTTGCCGGCGCCGTTCGGGCCCACCACGGCCGTCCAGCCCGGCTCGAACACGGCGTCCACGCCGTGCAGCACCGCGCGGCCCGCGAGCTGCACATGCAGCCCGCGCGCATGCAGCCGCGGCGGCGCGGCACGCAGGGCCGCCGGCGCCGTCATGCGGCCTCCCCGTGGCGCCGCAGCAGGTGCATGAGGTAGCCGCCGCCCAGCACCGCCGTGAGCACGCCCACGGGCAGCTCCTGCGGCGCCAGCAGCGTGCGCGCGGCCACGTCGGCCGCCAGCAGCAGCGTGCCGCCCGCCGCGGCGCTGGCCACCAGCAGGAAGCCGTGCGGCCCGGGCGCGTGGCGGCGCACCAGGTGCGGGGCGATCAGGCCGACGAAGGCCACCAGCCCGGCCTGTGACACGGCCAGCCCGGTGGCCAGCGCCAGCAGGACGACCATCACCAGGCGCAGTCGCGGCAGGTCCAGGCCCAGGCTGGCGGCGCTGTCGTCGCCGAGCGTCAGGGCGTCCAGCGCGCGCGCATGCCGCCAGGCCAGCGGCAGCAGGCCGGCCAGGCCCAGCCCCAGCACGGCCACCTGCGGCCAGCCGAGGAACCCCGTGGTGCCGAGCAGGAAGCTCTGCTTGCCGCGCAGCGCCTCGGGCGCCGCGGTGGTGATCAGGTCGCTCGCCGCGCCGAGCACCACGCCGACCACCACCCCGGCCAGCAGCAGGCGCAGCGGCTCCCGCGCGCCGCGCGCCAGCGCCAGCGTGAGCAGCAGGCCGGCCAGGGCGCCGAGGAAGGCGGCCAGCACGGCGCCCAGGCGCTCCAGCCACACGAGCAGCAGCCCCAGCGGCGCCGCCCCCGCCGCGTCCCCATGGCCGGCGGCCAGCGTGGCAGTGGCCAGCACCGCCACCACGGCCAGTCCGGCGCCTGCCGCGGTGCCGAGCAGGTAGGGGTCGGCCAGCGGGTTGCGGAACAGGCCCTGGGCCAGGGCGCCGGCCAGGCCCAGCAGCGCCCCCACGGTCCAGGCGCCCAGCGTGCGCGGCGCGCGGATCTCGCCGACGATCAGGCCTGCCTGCCCGGCGTGCCAGTCGTCGGCCAGCGCGGCCCAGGCGGCGGGCGTCAGCCCCTGCGGGCCGGCCAGCAGACCGGCCAGGCCAAGCACGACGCTGGCCAGCAGCAGGGCCTGCAGCAGGCGGCGGCGGGCGGTGTCGGCCATGTCAGGGTGCCGGGGGCAGGCCGGCCAGGCAGGCGGCGATGGCGTGCGCGGCCTCGCCCATGCGCGGCCCCGGGCGGATGACCAGCTCGTACACCGCCGGCTCGAAGCCACAGGCGCGCCCGGGCCGCCCGGCCACCGGCTGCAGCGCGGCGAGCCCGTCCCAGCCGGGCCGCCCGGGCATGTCGCGCAGGGCCCGGGCGGACGCCATCACCACGTCGGGCCGGGCTCGCACCACCGCCTCGGGGTTGAGCTTGGGGAACGGGCCCTGCGCCGCCGGCACCACGTTGCCCAGCCCCAGCCGGTCCAGCGTCTGGCCGATGAAGGACGCGGCGCCGGCTGCGTACGGGTCGGACGCGACCTCGAAGTACACGCGCCGGCCGCGCCAGCCCGCCGGCACCCGCGCGGCGGCGGCATGCAGGTCCGCTTCGATCGCCGCCCACAGCCGGTCGCCGGCCTCCGGGCGGCCCAGCAGCTGCGCGAGCCCCTGCAGCGTGCGCCGCACGTCGGCATGGGTCTCGGAATCGAGCACCACCACCGCCAGGCCCAGGCCACGCAGGCGGTCGACCACGCGGGCCGAGCGCGCGGCCAGCACGACGTCCGGCCGCAGCGCCACGATGCGCTCGACCTGCGCGTCCTCCAGGCCGCCCAGCCGCGGCAGGCGGTTCACCGCCTCGGGCCAGTTGGCGTAGCGGTCCACGCCCACGAGCCGGTCGCAGGCGCCGAGCGCACACACGCTTTCGGTGAGCGAGGGCAGCAGGCTCACGATGCGCTGCGGCGGCGCCGCCAGCCGGTGCGTGTGCCCGCCGTCGTCGCGCAGCACCACGGTGGCGCCGGCACGCACCGTGGCCAGCGCCAGCAGCGCGGCCAGCAGCAGCGCGCGCCTCATGGCCGCTTCACCGGCATCTCGATGCCGGCGACCATGAGCGTGACCTGTGCACAGGCGGCCGCGACGCGCTGGTGCAGGGTGCCCAGCGCGTCCACGAAGGCGCGCGCCTCGCGGGCCAGCGGCACCACGCCCTGGCCGATCTCGTTGGACACCAGCACCACCGGCCCGTCCGCCCGCGCCAGCGCCGCGCACAGCGCATCCGCGGTGCCGTCCACGCGCGGCAGCCACGCGGCCGATTCCAGCGGCGGCTCGCCGGGAGGCATCAGCTCCTGGGTGAGCCACAGGGTGAGGCAGTCCACCACCAGCAGGCGGCTGGGGGTGGCGTGCGCCTCGATCGCCGAGGGCAGGTCCTGGTTCACTTCGCGCACGTGCAAGCCAGGCGCACGGGCGGACCGCGCCGCGCGGTGGCGTGCGATGCGGGCGACCATCTCCTCGTCCGCCGGCAGGGCGGTGGCGAGCAGCCAGGCTTCATGGCCGGACGAACGCGCCATCCAGTCGGCGGCGCGCTGCTCGGCACAGCGCGACTTGCCGCTCTTCTGTCCGCCGAGGATGAGTTCGTGCATGGCGTCGGCCGGGCGCGGCGCTCAGCGGCCGCCGAAGTCGTAGCGCACGCCCAGCCAGGCCTGGCGGCCCAGGCCCTGGTAGTCGCGCGCCGGCGTCAGGTCCACGTCGGTGGCGTTGAGCACCTTGGCCTCCAGCGCCCAGTCGCGGGCAAGCTGCCAGCGCGCCTTGAGGTCCAGCGTGGTCTCCTGCGGCAGCCGCCAGCCGCTGTCGGAGCGCTCGCCCACCTGCAGCACGGCCGCCCCGAATCGCCAGTCGCCCCAGGTGTAGTCCGCGCCGAACGAGGCCTGGTGGGCGGCGCGGCGGTTCAGGCGGGCGCCGGTGTCGGCGTCCTTGGCGTCGACGACATCCACCTGCGCGCGCAGCGACCAGGCGCCCAGCTCGGCGCTGCCGCCCAGGGTGAGGCCCTGCAGCTTCGCGTCGCTCACGTTGGCTGCGCAACCGAAGGCGTAGGACGGGTCGTCGGGGCAATCGGCCGGGTCCGGCGTGTAGACGATGAGGTCGCGCATGCGGTTGTGCCACGCGGTGGCGGTCAGCTCGACGCCGCCGACGCGGCCGCTCAAGCCCAGCTCCACGCTGCGGCCGCGCTCCGGGTCCAGCCCGGGCACGCCGTAGCCGGGGTAGTCGGTCTCGTTGAAGCTGGGGGCGCGGAACGAGGTGCCGGCCAGCGCGCGCACGCGCCAGCCCTTGGTGAACTCGTAGGCCGCGCCGAGGCGGCCGGTGGTCACGTCGCCGTAGGCGGAGTTGTCATCGTGCCGCAGGTCGGCCTGCAGCTGCACGCCCGGCCGGCCGCCGGCACCCCCGAGCTCCCCCAGCCAGGCCAGCACCAGCGCCTGGTTGTCGCGCTCCTTCTGGTAGGCGGGCGTGTCGGCCTCCTCGCTCAGGCCGTCGAAGGCGACGGTCAGGCGCTGGCCGGCCGCGGGCTTCCAGGTGGCCTGGGCCTCCACCTGCTGGCGGCGGGTGCGGAAGCGACTGGTTTGCGTGCCGCCGCTGGTCAGGTCACTTTCCTGCCAGGACGTGCGCAGCGTGGTCGCCCAGGCGCTGCTCCAGTCGGCGCGGTGCTCGAGCGCCAGCACCTGGTTGTCCAGCCGGTTGCGGAAATCCGGGCTGGCGTCGGCGGCGAAATCGGGCGGCAGGTACTCGCTGCTGTCGTACTGCGCGTCCAGCTCGCTGCGCACCGCGCTCACGCCCAGGCGGTGGCCTGGCGCCACGCGCCAGCCGAACTGCGCGTGGGCGGTGCTGCGCTCGAAGCCGTCCCGGTCGGGGTGGTGGTTGCCCCACTGGTCGCCGGGCCGCACGGCCGACACGCCGTCCAGCCGCTCGTGCGACAGCGACGCCGCCGCGTCCACGGCACCGAAGCGGCCGCTGGCGTGCACCGAGCCCTCGGCCGCGCCGTACTGGCCGGCGGCGAGCGCCGCGCCCACGCGGGTGCTGCCGTCGCCCCGGCGGGTGAAGATCTGGATCACGCCGCCGGCGCCGTCGGCGCCGTACAGGCTGGAGCCGGGGCCGCGCAGCACCTCGATGCGCTCGATCATGGCCAGGCTGAGGCCCTCGAACTCGACCTGGCCGAGCGTGGCCGAGCCGATGCGCACGCCGTCGACCAGCACCAGCGTGTTGCCCACGCCGGCGCCGCGCATGAACAGGCCGGCGCTGGAACCCGGGCCGCCGTTGCGCGACAGCTGCAGGCCGGCCTCGCGGCGCAGCAGGTCCTCCACCGAGTCGGCGGTGGAGGCGCGGATCTGCTCCTCGTCGATGACCACCAGGTCGCCGGCCAGGCGGCCGGCAGCCACCGGCTCGCGGGTGCCGGTGATGACGATGCGCTCGGGGTCCGGGGCCGCGGCGGGCTGCACCGCGGCCGCCGGGGCGGCCTGAGCATGGGCGAGGGAGACGGGCAGGCACGCCGCGACGCAGGCGAGCGCCAGGGCGCAGACGCGGGCAGGCGCCTGGGCGGCATGCAGCCGCAGGAAGGAGGAAGACATGAACGGACGAGACAGCACACGTGCCATGCCGGATTCCCCGCCGGCGGGCACCTCACGGCGCTGCCACGGCATTGCGGCGCGCCACCTCGTTGGCCGGTATCCGGGCTGGCGGAGGCGACCCGTGGTCCCTTCCCAGGCGCGTTCGACGCGCCCAGTGGGTGTGTGCCACGAGCAGAGGGCCCGGCCGTGGTGGCCGCGTCCTCGTCCGCTTACCGTTGCGGGGGCAGCGCAGGTTGGGGTCGTCGCCGTGGGCACGACCCGCCCTGCTTCCCGTTGAACTGCGCCACCCCGAGCGGGCGGCGCGAGCACCAACAGCCGCGCATCATAACGTCGTGGCTGGCAGCAGGGCACTGCGGTGCATCAAGCCGCGTGCGGCAGCCACACGGCATGGTTGTCGGGCAGGCAGCCTGGCGGCAGGGCCAGGGCCCGCGCCGCCGCGGGGGACACGCACAGCGCCCCGGCGGCGCCGAGGCTCCAGCTGGCCCCGCCGTCCGCCGGCCCGTCGGACGCCACCTGCGCGCCCGCCTGCACCAGCGGCAATGCCGGCGCCCAGCCGGACGCCGCCGACCAGCCGAGCAGCGCATCCGCGCGCGTGGCGCCCAGGCGGAAGCCGCCCGGCGTGGCCACGATGTCGCCGGCATAACCCGCCCAGTCCCCGCCACCCTCGGCCGCCGGTGGCAGCGGGACGGCGCGCAGGCCGGTGCGGTCCAGCACCGCGAGCAGCGGCGCCGTCGCGCGTGCCGCCCGGTCGGCGTGCTCGGCCTGCAGGGCGATGCCCAGGGTGCGGCTGCCCGGGTGCCAGGCCAGGTGGCGCAGGGACAGCTGGGGGTCGGGCAGGCGCCAGCGCCCCCGCAGCTGCCCGCTGCGCCGGTCGAACGCGACCAGCGAGGAGTCCAGCGCGAGCGTGTCGTCGCGGGTCCGGCCGCTCTCGGGCCGGGTGGGCACGCCGCCGTTGGCAACGAACAGCATGTCGTCCACCGCCAGCAGCGCATGCGGGTCGGTGCCGCCGGTGGGCCACTCGGCGCGCCGCGCCAGGGTCAGCGGGTCGCGCAGGACAAGCACGCCCGCGCCGTCCTCATGGCGCTGCTCGGTGCTGAACAGCACACCCTGCGCCGCGTCGTGCCAGACATGGCCGTTGAACTGGCGGCCCGGCTCGGCCCAGGCCTCGTGCAGCACGCGGCCGTCGGCCGACCAGCGCCGCATCCACAGCCCGGGCCGCCGCGCCACGGCGACGAGCTGCTCGCCGGCGCCGGGCACGGCCAGCCGCGCGACGCCATGGGCCCGGGTGGGCACCACCAGCCGGCTGGCCACCTCCAGCGCATCGCCCGAGGGGCGCCACACGCCGATGCAGCGCCGCGCCGCGCGCGCCGGGCCGTCGGGCTCGTCCCACGCCAGGGCCAGCCCGGCGGGCGCGGACTGCGCCCAGGCGTGCGCCGGCCAGGCCGCGGCGCCCGCCAGCGCCACCATCCAGCGGCGTCGTGCCGTGTCCATGCCTGGCCTGGTCAGCCGACGCGGCTCAGTCGCCGTCGTCGGAGCTGAACTCGAGCTGGAACGCGAGCTGCTCGGCCACCTGGCGGTCCAGCACGTGGGCCAGCACGTCCATGCGCGCCGACGCGGCCAGCAGGCGCTCGGCCGGGGTGGCCGGCGTGGCGCCCGCGAACGCGGCGTCCACCGCGGCGGCCTCGCGCACCAGGGCATCGGCCGGGGCGGCGAGGCCGCGCGCGCGCAGGTAGGCCGCCAGCGGCTGCAGGCCCTCGGGCGTGCCGGGGCCGCCCACGGTCTGCTGGCGCAGCGCGGCCCAGCGGGCCGCCCAGGCGGCGGCCGTCTGGCCGCTGCTGGCACGCGGCGCCTGGCCCATGCCCCAGCTCTTGAGCGGCATCTCGATCTCGCGCCAGCGCAGCCGCGACACGGCGGACAGCCACTGGTTGGCCCAGCCGTTGAACCATTCCGCCGCCTGCGCGGGGCTGCGCGTGGCGGCTGCCTCGGCCTGGAACGCGTCGGCCAGGCCGCGGGCCTCGTCGTGCACGTCACCCGCCAAGGCCTGCAGGTAGGCGCAGGCCGCCGTGCGCGGGGCGGGCGGCTGCTTCCACAGCAGGTGCTCCAGGGCCGGCAGGCCCTTGGCCGGCGCGCCCACGCGGTCGAGCTGCCAGGTCCAGCGCCCGGCCACCGCGTCTGCCGCCGGATCGGTGGCATGGGGCTGGGCGACCGCCTTGTCCAGGGCCTGGGGCCGGAAGGCGTTGAAGTCCACCCGCGGCTCGCTGCGGCGCGTGAGCAGGGGCCCGGTGGTCACTGCCGACAGGCGCGTCCAGGCCAGCATGCTGTCCACCCAGGCCTGGCGCGCGGCGGGCAGCGGTGCACCGCCGGGGGCCCCGGCCGCGCACAGCACGCGGCTGCGTTCCACCAGGCGGCCAGCGGCGTCGGCGAAGCGCTGGGCGTCGGGCGCATAGGCATGGCGCAGCAGGCGGTCGACGAACACGCCGGTCGCCGGATCGGCCAGCGCCAGGCGGGCGGGGGCAGACGGTGCCGAAGCCGCCGAAGCCGGCTCGGCCGGGCCGGCCTGCGCGGCGGCAGCGGCGAGGGCGAGGCCGCCCACCAGAACCGATGAAAGACGGCTCATCGTCCGCATGCCGCGCCTCACAGGGACTCCACGAACTTGACCAGCGCCGCGCGCTCGGCGGCGGACATCTTCAGCACACGCTGCTTCGCGGCCTCCGCCTCGCCGCCGTGCCAGAGCACCGCCTCCAGCACGCCGTCGGCGCGGCCATCGTGCAGCAGGCGCTGGTGGCCGTTGACGTCGCGGATCAGGCCCACGCCCCACAGCGGCGGCGTCTTCCACTGGCGGCCGTTGGCCTGGCCGTCCGGGCGGCCGTCGGCGAGCGCCGGGCCCATGTCGTGCACCAGCAGGTCGGTGTAGGGCCAGATGGTCTGGCCGGCCACCTTGGGGCTGGACAGCGCGGGAAACGGGGCACCGGCGGTGACGTAGCTCGGCCGGTGGCACACGGCGCACTGCGCGGCATGGAACAGCGCCTGGCCGCGCAGCACCTGCTCGTCGGTGGGAGAGCGCCGGGCGGCGGGCGCGAGCGTGGCCTGGTAGAAGACCACGTGGCCCAGCGTGGTGTCGTCGATCTCCGGGCCTTCCCCCTTGGCGCCGCGCGGCGCCGCCAGGCAGTCGCGCTGGGCGTCCGTGCAGGCCTCCTTGGGGAACACGCGGGAGGTGATGCCGATGTCGCCGAGGAAGGCGCCTGCCGTCTGGTGGGCCAGCGTCGGCACGTTGGCCTTCCAGCCGAAGCGGCCCACGCGCTGCTCGCCCGACCAGGCGTCGAGCACGCGGTTGGCGCGGCCGCGGATGGGACCGCCGGCTTCGGCCTGGGCGCGCTCGTTGGCGAGGATGTCGCTCTCGGCGATGGCCTCGAGCAGGCCGACGCCCGCCAGCTGCGGCGCCACGCGCGGGCTGACCCGCACGTCGCGCCGCATGGGCCCGTAGGCCAGGTCGCTGAAGCGGTAGTGCGGCGCCTGCAGCGTGTAGCGCGTGCCGTCGGCGAAGCGGCCCGGCACAGGGGTGCGGCGGATCTGCACCTGCCCCTCGGGCTTCACGTCACCGATGGCGCGGTTGTTGAACTGGTCGCCGTACACGGGCTCGGGCGTGGTGGCCAGCGGGTCGTCGCCACCGCGCACAGGCACGGACAGGCGCAGCAGCAGCCCGGTGGGCTGCTCGGCGCTGAGGCCGCGGCGGAAATCCGGCGGCGCACCGCGGCCGTCCTGGTCGTGGCAAGCGCCGCAGGACCGGGCAATGAAGTGCGGCCCCAGGCCGTCGCGCGCGGTGGTGGACGCGGGTGCCTCCACCCAGTTGCGGCGGAAGAACGAGTTGCCCACCGCGAAGCGCTGGCGCTCATCGTCGTCCAGGTTGGCGAAGGGAAAGGAAAAGGCGTTGCGGCCGGCGGCGGGCACGGTGGTGGCCCCGCCGGTCTGCTCGCCGAGCGGGTCGGCCGGTGCGGGCTTCTCGTCGGCCACGGCCTCGGTGGGGCTCAGCAGGCCGGTGCCGGCCAGGCTGGCGGCCACGGCGGCCACCACGATCAGGGCAGCCCCCGCGGCGGCCGGGGGACGGTGCATTGGGCGCATGGAGGGTCCGGTCACTGCGTGCGGGTCAGCCGCGTGATGCCGACGGCGGCGGCGGCCTGGGGCAGATCCTTCGACTGCACGATGAGCGCGTCGATGGTGGCCTGCACGCGGCGGCGGCCGGGGGCATCGGCGCCACCGACGATCTCGCGGTCGAACGGCGCCTGGATGGCCTGTGCGGCGGCGACCGAGGCGGCGATGTCGCGCGTGGTCTTGTCGGCCAGCGCGGCGTTGGCCTGCGCGACCAGCTGCTGCAGCGACGGGCCCTGCAGCACGCTGCCGTCGCGGCGGACATAACGGCCCAGCCACACGTTCTGGATGCCGGTGGCATTGGCGACCACGTCGCGGTGGGTGTTGTCGGAGAAGCAGGAGTGCTCGTCCTCCTGGTCCTGGGTGTTCATGGCGACTTCGAGCCGCTCGCCGGCCAGCTCGCCGCGCGACAGCGAGCCGATGCCCACGATGATCTTGCGCACGGCCTCCAGGCCCTCGGCCTCGAAGCGCGCGCGGTAGTTGCTCGCCCCGGGCGCCCAGGCGCCCACCAGGTAGCGCAGGTCGTCGATGAGCAGCTCGGTGACGGCCGTGAGGTACTGGCGCCGGCGGTCGGCGTTGGGCGCCTTGCCGTCCACGAAGTCCTCGAACGAGCGGTTGCCCGGGCCGTCGGCGTTGACGTCCTGGCCCCACAGCAGGAACTCGATGGCGTGCCAGCCGGCGGCGATGTTCTCCTCGCCGCCCTTCTCGTTCAAGCCGGCCAGCGAGGCCTTGGTCAGGGCGATCTTGCGGTTGGCCACGATGCCACCGGCGCGCTTGCCCCGCACGGTGTCG
The DNA here is from genome assembly GCF_041918995.1 of Ideonella sp. Lineage (GTDB taxonomy): Bacteria > Pseudomonadota > Gammaproteobacteria > Burkholderiales > Burkholderiaceae_C > Ideonella. The sequence continues at coordinate 55,064 of NZ_JAYRUN010000010.1, forward strand.
ATGTACGACTCGTCCAGCGGCCAGGCGTTGATGCGGCCCTCGGGGCCGTCGTCCGCGTCGATGGGGCCGGCGTAGAAGCGGAACGCCTCGGTGGGCCCGTACCACTCGCGGGCCTGCCGCCAGGCGGTGCGGGCGGCCTCCAGGCGCTCGGCGCTGGGCTGGGCCACGAAGGCGTTGATCACCTGCTGCATCTGCAGCGCCGCGGCCAGGGTGTCCTCGTAACCGGCCGCCACGCCCGCGGCGTAGTGGCGCACCACGGCCTCGGGCGTGACGGCGGCCGCCGCGGGCTGCACCGGGGCGGCCGCGGCTTGCGCCTGCGCCTGCACCGGCAGGGCGGCCCCGCCGAGCCCCGTGGCCAGGGCCGCCACGGCCCACAGTTGACGGGCCGCCGGCCACTTCGTCGAACAAGTCATTGCTTCTCCTGTCTTTTTGCGGATGCCGGTGGGCCGGCGCCATGCACTCTGTTGCGGGCGCGGCCCCTCGCCGTGTGCCGCGTTTCCCCGTATCATAAACGCGAACAAATCGCATTTGCATTAGAAAATGGACTTGAGGAGAGGCTGCCCGTGACCCCTTGCCCGTCTTATCACCGCCCTGCCCTGCGGGCCCTGGTGGCCGCCCTCGCGGCCGGCGGCCTGAGTGCCGCGGTGGCTGCACCCGCGGGCACCGACCCGGCCATCCTGGAGCGCCTGGACAAGCTCATGCAGCGTGTGCAGGCGCTGGAGCAGCGCAACGGCGAGCTGGAGCGCCAGGTGCAGGCGCTGCGGGCCCCGGCCACGGCCACGGCCACGGCCACGGCCACGGCTCCGCCCTCCGCCGCAGCCGCCCCCGCCGGCGGCTGGGGCGAACCGCGGCTGGCCGCGCTGGAGCAGCAGGTGAAGGCACTGGCCCGCCCCCTGGAGGCCGAAAGCGGCGAGGAACTCACCGTCGAAGGGGGTCTGGTGGCCGTGGCCCAGCAGGTGGGCGGCCGCGGCAGCGACACGGGCCGTGACCAGGGCCGGCTGAACTACCGCGGCGACGTCGAGGTGACGCTGCCGCTGGGCACCGTGCCGGCGCTCGGCGAGGCGCGCTTCACCGGCTTCGGCCACCTGCGCTTCGGCCAGGGCAGCGGCGTGTCGCTGCGCCCCACGCACACCGCCACGGTCAACTCGGTGCCCTTCGAGGCCGGCTCCGGCTCGGACGAGACCTACGCCATCGTCGCGCAGGCCTGGGGCCAGCTGAGCTGGCAGCTGGGCGGCCTGGGCTTCAACGACCTGCCGGGCAACCGGGTGGAGCTCACGCTCGGCAAGATCGACATCTTCGGCTTCTTCGACCAGAACGAGGTGGCCGGCGACGAGGGCGCCCAGTTCCTCAACAACGTGTTCGTGCACAACCCGCTGCTGGATTCGGGCGGCGACATCGCGGCCGATGCCTACGGCTTCGCGCCGGGCGCCCGGCTGGCCTACGTGGACGAGGGCGAGGACCGCGGCTGGGGCTGGGGCGCCTCGCTGGGCGTCTTCGGCGCGGGCACGGCGGCGAACTTCGGCACCGGCCCGCGCCGCCCGCTGGTCATCGGCCAGCTGGAGTTCTCGCCCAAGCAGATCAACGGCGAGCCGCGCGGCAACTACCGGGTGTATGCCTGGACCAACGGCGAAACCACCGACCTGGCCGGCGAGGCCCGCCAGCGCCACAGCGGCTACGGGCTCTCGATCGACCAGAAGATCGGGCGGGAATGGAACGTGTTCGGCCGCTGGGGCCAGCGCACGGCCGGCGACGGCGCCTTCGACCGCGCGCTGACCGCCGGCTTCGAGCACGGTGGCCGCGCCTGGGGACGCGGCACGGACGCCGCCGGCCTGGCCGTGGGCTGGGTGCGCACCAGCGGCGAATGGGCCGCGGCGACCCGCCTGGACACCAGCCTGGTGGGCTTTGCCGCCCGCGGCAACGAGCAGATCGTGGAGGCGTACTACCGCTGGAAGCTCAGCGAGCACCTGGAGCTCACCCCGGACCTGCAGTGGATCCGCCGCGCGGGCGGCGACGCCGATGCGCCGGACTTCCTGGCGGTGGGCTTGCGGGCCGCGGTGGGGTTCTGAGAGCCGGCAGGGGATCGGCCGGCGCCCGTTCGGCCTGAGCCTGTCGAAGGCCCGCATCGCTCCCCGTTCGGCCTGAGCCTGTCGAAGGCCCGCATCGCTCCCCGTTCGGCCCGCCCCCGTCGAAGGCCCGCATCGCTCCCCGTTCGGCCTGAGCCCGTCGAAGGCCCTGGCATGCACAGGCAGGTGCCAGCCCGCGCCCGCGCCCACCCCGGGCGGCTCATGCGTCCGCGCCCTCGGCCTCGCGGCCGAAGGTTCCCTGCGATGCTCGGCCCCGGGTCGCGCGGCTCAACTCGCTTCGTTCGCTGCGCTCACTGCGCTCGGCCAGTCGCCGCGAGTCAGACCACGAAGCGCGCTGACGCGCGCCGACCCGCGGCCTGCGCTTCTCGGCGCTGCCCACATCGCCACCCGGGGCAGGCACCGGCGCGGGCTCGCGAGCGCTTCTTACTCTGACGGGGCCCTTCCTTGCCGCCGCTTCCGCGGTCACTCCGGCACCCCCGGCACCCGCCCCGCCGGGCGATTTGGGGAGCGGCGAGAAGCACAGGACGGCCGGCAGCGAGCCGGAGCGGCGCGCCTCGTCTTCTGACTCGCCGTCCGGTGTCTGAGCGCAGCGAACGCCAGTGAGCGCAGCGAGTTCGGCGGCGTGCCGGCCGGCCGAGCATCACAGCGGACCCTCGGCCGCCAGGCCGAGGGCGCGGACGAATGAGCCCGGCGGGGCGGGTGTCGGGGGTGCCGCGCTCCAACCTTGGCGTGCGGCCCCTCGCGTGGGCCGTCAGCCGCCCCGAGCCGCCCGCCCCAAGGCCGCCACCAGCCGATCCACATCGGCCAGCGTGTGCGCCGCCGACAGCGCGATGCGCAGCCGCGCCGTGCCCGGCGCCACGGTGGGCGGGCGGATCGCCGGCACCCACAGGCCGGCATCGTGCAGTTGCTGCATCACGGCCAGCGCCGGCGCGTTCTCGCCGATGACCAGCGGCTGCACCGGTGTGTCCGACGGCAGCAGCCGCCAGCTGGCCGCGTCCACGGCCGCGTCGGCGCCGGGCGCCAGGCCGTCGCGCAGGCGTGCCACCAGCGCGTGCAGGTGGGCGCGCCGGCGGTCGCCCTCCTCGCCCGCCACCACCTTCAGGGACGCGCGCAGCGCCTCGGCCAGCAGGGCGGGCGCGGCGGTGGCGAAGGTGTAGCTGCGCGTGGCCTGCAGCAGCCACTCGACCAGGCGCTGCGGGCCCGCCACGAAGGCACCCGCCACGCCCAGCGCCTTGCCGAGGGTGGCCATGTAGATCACGCGTTCCGAGGCGCCGGCGCCCATGCGGCCCACCGCCGCCAGCGCGCCGCGGCCCTGCGGCCCCAGCACACCGAAGCCGTGGGCATCGTCGATGAGCAACAGCGCGTCATGGCGCTCGGCCAGCGCGATCAGCGCGGGGATGTCGGCGATGTCGCCGTCCATGCTGAACACCGCGTCGCTGAGGATCAGCTTGCGGCGCGCCGGCTCGGCGGCGAGCGCCGCGTCCAGGGCGGCCAGGTCGGCATGGTCGTAGCGGCGGATCGCCGCCTTGGACAGGCGTGCGCCGTCGATCAGGCAGGCATGGTTGAGCGCATCGGAGAAGATGGCATCGCCCGGCCCCACCAGCGCGGGCACGATGCTGGCGTTGGTGGCGTAGCCGGCGTAGAAGTACAGCGCCCGGGGCAGCTGCACGAAGGCCGCCAGCTCCTGCTCCAGCGCGGCGTTGGCCGCGCTGTGGCCGCTGACCATGGGCGAGGCGCCCGAGCCCACGCCGTAGCGCTCCACCGCGGCGTGCACCGCGTCACGCAGCGCCGGGTGGCTGGCCAGGCCCAGGTAGTCGTTGCTGCAGAAGGCCAGCAGCTCGCGGCCATCCACCTGCAGCCGTGCCCCGGCGGCGGGCTCCACCACACGACGGCGGCGGATGAGGTGGGCGGCCTGGCGCTCGGCCAGGCGGGTGTCGAAATCGTCGAGCCAGGTCATGCAAGAGGCCGCGGCCGCACCGGCCCGGCAGGGAGAGGGTCAGTGCAGAAAAGGCGCCAGGTCCAGCCGCGCCGCCAGCGCCGGCGGCTCGGGCAGCCCGGCCTGCCACGGCAGCACGCCCCAGCACGGCGCCGGCAGGCGCTGGCGCAGCGTGTCCAGGTTCTCGACGAGGCAGGCCATGTGGGGGTCCACGACGTTGCCGACCCAGCCGGCGAGCTCGAGGCCGTCGGCGCGGATAGCCTCGGCGGTGAGCATGGCGTGGTTGAGGCAGCCCAGGCGCAGGCCCACCACCAGCAGCACCGGCGCCGCCAACGCCCGCGCCAGGTCGGACAGCAGCTCGTCGTCGTTCACGGGCACACGCCAGCCGCCGGCACCTTCGACCACCAGCGCGTCGGCCTGGGCCTGCAGCGAGCGCGCGGGCGCCAGCAGGTCGGCCACGGTGACGCGGCGGCCGGCCCGGCGCGCGGCCAGGTGGGGCGACAGCGGGTCGGGCAGCGCCACGGGGTTGTCCAGCTCGGGCGCCACCGCCAGCGTGGACGCGGCGCGCAGCTGCAGCACGTCCTCGCTGGCCCAGCCGCCCGGCGTGCCGGCATGCGGCACCAGGCCGGAGGCCACGGGCTTCATGCCCACCACGCGCCGGTGGTGGCGGGCCAGCGCATGCAGCACCGTGGCGCTGACCAGCGTCTTGCCCACGCCCGTGTCGGTGCCGGTGACGAACAGGGTGCGGCAGGCGCCGGGGAGGGCCACGTGGTCAGACGCCATCGACGCCTCCGGTGGCGACGGCGCGGCCCTCGGCCGGCTCCTCCGCCAGCGTGGCCTGCAGCGCCACCAGCGCGCCGGCGGCCAGGAAGGCGCCCTCGTCCTCGCTGATCACGTAGGGCGGCATGGCGTACACCGTGTGCCCGATGGGCCGCAGCAGCACGCCCTGCGCCAGCGCGTGCGACGCGAAGCGGCGGGAGAAGTCGGGGGCGCGGCTGGCCACGTCCCACGCGAAGATCATTCCCTGGCGGCGTGCGTGGCGCACGGCGGGGTGGGCGGTGAGCGGGGCGAACTGGGCCCACAGCCGGTCGGCCGTGGCGCGGTTGGCCTCGACGATGCCGGTCTGCTCGATCAAGTCCAGCGTGGCCAGTGCGGCGCGGCAGGCCAGGGGGTTGCCGGTGTAGCTGTGCGAGTGCAGGAAGCCGCGCGCCACCTCGTCGTCCCAGAAGGCCTCGTACACCGCATCGGTGGTGAGCACCGCCGACAGCGGCAGCGTGCCGCCGGTGAGGCCCTTGGACAGGCAGAGGAAATCGGGGCGGATGGCCGCCTGCGGGTGCTGGTGCGCGAACAGCGTGCCGGTGCGGCCGAAGCCCACGGCGATCTCGTCGAGCACCAGGTGCACGGCGTGCCGGTCGCACAGCGCGCGCAGGCGCTGCAGGTACCGCGGGTCGTGCATGGCCATGCCGGCCGCGCACTGCACCAGCGGCTCGGCGATCACGGCCGCGGTCTCGTGCGCGTGCTCGGTGAGCCAGGCGTCCAGCGCGGCGGCCGCGCGCTCGGCCACGTCGGCGGGCGCCTCGCCCGGCGCCGCCTGGCGCGCATCCGGGCTGTCCACGGTGGCCGCCAGCCGCACCAGGGGTGCATAGGCCTCGCGGAACAGCGCGATGTCGGTCACGGCCAGCGCGCCCACCGTCTCGCCGTGGTAGCCGCCGGCGATGCCCACGAAACGGCTCTTGGCCGGCCGGCCCGCGTTGCGCCAGAAGTGCGCGCTCATCTTCAACGCGATCTCGGTGGCGCTGGCGCCGTCGCTGCCGTAGAACGCGTGCCCCAGCCCAGTGAGGGCGGACAGGCGCTCGGACAGCTCCACCACGGGGGCATGCGTGAAGCCGGCGAGCATGACGTGGTCCAGCGTGTGCAACTGGTCCACCAGGGCCTCGCGGATGGCGGGGTGGCCGTGGCCGAAGAGGTTGACCCACCACGAGCTGATGCCATCGAGCACCCGGGCGCCCTCGTGGTCGTGCAGCCACACGCCCTGGGCGCGGGCCACGGGGATCAGCGGCTGGGGCCGCTCGTCGCGTGCATGCAGCTTCATCTGCGTGCACGGGTGCCAGACGGCCGCCAGGCTGCGGCGCCGCCAGTCGTCGTTCAGGCTCATGCGCGGGAGTGACTCGATCAGCCGGCCTGCGGGCCCGAGGGCTCGTGGCGGATCTCCTTGACCCGGTTGTCGCCGTCCACGAACACCAGCGTGGGCACATGGGCGTCGATGCGGTCGTCGTGCACCGAGGCGAACGAGGCGATGATCACCAGGTCACCCACCGACGCCCGTCGTGCGGCCGAGCCATTGAGCGAGATGACGCCGGAGCCGCGCGGCGAGGCGATCGCGTAGGTGATGAAACGCTCGCCGTTGCTCACGTTCCAGATGTGCACCTGCTCGTTGGGGCGGATGCCGCTGGCGTCGAGCAGGTTCTGGTCGATGCCGCAGGAGCCCTCGTAGTGCAGCTCGCAGTGGGTGACCGTGGCGCGGTGGATCTTGGCGTGCAGGAAGGTGCGGAACATGGGTCGTGCGGCGCAGCGGGGTCCGGCGGGCTGTCAGCCCTGCAGCGAGTGGCGCGCCTTCATGCCCAGGCGCATGAGCAGGGCGCGGTCGCGCTCCACGTCGGGGTTGCCGGTGGTCAGCAGCTTCTCGCCGTAGAAGATGGAGTTGGCGCCGGCGACGAAGCACAGCGCCTGCAGCGCCTCGTCCATCTGCTGCCGCCCGGCCGACAGGCGCACGCGCGCGGTGGGCATGGTGATGCGGGCCACGGCGATGGTGCGCACGAACTCGAAGGGGTCGATCTTCTCCGTGCCGGCCAGCGGCGTGCCCTCCACCTGCACCAGCTCGTTGATGGGCACCGACTCGGGGTACGGGTCCAGGTTGGCCAGCTGGCCGATCAGCGCCGCGCGCTCGGCGCGGCTCTCGCCCATGCCGACGATGCCGCCACAGCACACCGACATGCCGGCCTTGCGCACATGGTCCAGCGTGTCCAGGCGGTCCTGGTAGTCGCGCGTGGTGATGATGCGGCCATAGGCCTCGGGCGCGGTGTCCAGGTTGTGGTTGTAGTAGTCCAGGCCGGCGTCCTTCAGCGTGAGCGCCTGCTGCTCGCTGAGCATGCCCAGCGTGCAGCACGCCTCCAGGCCGATGGACTTCACCTCGCGCACCAGCTCGGCCACCTTCTCGATGTCGCGGTCCTTGGGCGCGCGCCAGGCGGCGCCCATGCAGAAGCGGGTGGCGCCCGCCGCCTTGGCGGCCTCGGCGGCCTGGCGCACGGCATCGCCGTCCATCAGCTTGCCGGCTTCCACGCCGGTGTCGTAGTGCACCGACTGCGGGCAGTAGCCGCAGTCCTCGGGACAGCCGCCGGTCTTGATGGACAGCAGCGTCGCCAGCTCCACCTCGGCGGGGTCGAAGTGTTCGCGGTGCACGGTCTGGGCGCGGAACACCAGCTCGGTCAGCGGCAGCGCGAACAGCGCCTCGATGTCGGCCACCTTCCAGCGGGCGTTCGGTGCGGCGTCCGGCGCGGCCGGGGCACGGTGCAGGCGGATGGGCTGTTCGGTGGTGAGGTCTTGCGTCATGGTGGGTTCAGCACTCGATGTTGTCGATCAGGCGCGTGGCGCCCAGGCGGGCGGCGCCCAGCGCCACCAGCGGTTCGCCGGCCAGGCGCTCGCCTTCGGTGGGCGGCAGCAGGTCGCTGCGGCGGCGCAGCGTGAGGTAGTCGGGCGCCCAGCCGCGGGCGGCCAGCGCGGCCATGGCCTCGGCTTCCAGCGCCTCGCGCGGGGCCTGGCCGTCGCGGGCGCGCGCGGCCAGGGCCTGCAGCGCCTGGGGCAGCGCGATGGCCTCGTGGCGCTCGGTCTGGCCCAGATAGCCGTTGCGCGAGGACAGCGCCAGGCCGTCGTCGGCGCGCACGGTGGGCGCGCCCACCACCTGCACCGGCAGCGCGAACTGGCGCGCCATGCCGGCGATCACCTTCAGCTGCTGGTAGTCCTTCTGACCGAACACCGCCACGCGCGGCTGCACGCACTGGAACAGCTTCATCACCACCGTGCACACGCCGGTAAAGAAGCCGGGGCGGAACTCGCCTTCGAGGATGTCGGCCAGCGCCGGGGGCGGCTGCACCTTGTAGGCCTGCGGCTCGGGGTAGAGCTCGGCCTCGTCGGGCGCGAAGACGAGGTCGCAGCCGGCGCCGGTGAGCAGCTCCACGTCGCGCGCCAGCGTGCGCGGGTAGCGGTCGAAGTCCTCGTGCGGCAGGAACTGCAGCCGGTTGACGAAGATGCTGGCCACCACCGGGCCGCCGCGTTGCCGCGCCTCGCGCACGAGCGACAGGTGCCCCTCGTGCAGGTTGCCCATGGTGGGCACGAAGGCCGTCTGTTCCTGCCCGGCCAGCCTGTGACGCAACTCGGTGATCGAATGAATGACCTGCATATCAACTCAAGGCGCGGCGCAGCCGCCGCCGCCCATCCAGTGGCGTGCGCGGATCCGGCTGTGCCGGTCCGCTGCGCGAGCCCCCTCTGGGGGCAGCCCCCTGGCAGGGGGGCGTGGGGGCCCCAGTATCTCCCGGTCCGCTGCGCGAGCCCCCTCGGGGGGCAGCCCCCTGGCAGGGGGGCGTGGGGGCCTCATGTCAGTATCCGTGCACGGCTTCGTCGGGGAAGCTGCCGTCCTTGACCGCGGCCACGTAGGCCGCCACGGCCTGGGCCACCGAAAGACCCGGCGCGTCCGCGGCACTGCCCGGCACGCGGGTGAAGTCGCGCACGAAGCGGGGGCGCTTGCCGGGCGTCAGGCCCAGCATGTCGTGCAGCACCAGCACCTGGCCGGTGGTGCCCGCGCCGGCGCCGATGCCGATGGTCATGAGCTGCGGCAGCTGCCCGGTGATGCGGCGTGCCAGGGCCGAGGGCACCAGCTCCAGCACCAGCATGGAGGCCCCCGCCTCGGCCAGCGCCGTGGCGTCGGCGAGCAGCTGGCTGGCGGCCGCCTCGTCACGGCCCTGCACACGGTAGCCGCCGATGGCGTGCACGCGCTGCGGCGTCAGGCCCAGGTGCGCGCACACCGGCACGCCCCGCTCGACCAGGAAGCGCACGGTCTCGGCCGTGTAGCCACCGCCCTCGAGCTTGACCATCTGCGCCCCCGCGCGCATCAGGGCGCCGGCCGAGGCCAGGGCCTGCTGCGGGCTGGACTCGTAGCTGCCGAAGGGCAGGTCCGCCACGAGGAAGGCCAGGCGCTTGCCACGGGCCACCGCCTCGGTGTGGTAGGCCATGTGCTCCAGCGTGACCGGCAGCGTGCTGCTCTGGCCCTGGATCACATTGCCCAGCGAATCGCCCACCAGCAGCACATCGGCGCCCGCGTCGTCGAGCACGCGCGCGAAGGTGGCGTCGTAGCAGGTCAGCATGGCCAGCTTCTCGCCCCGTGCCGCCGCCTCGCGCAGGCGCGGCAGGGTCACCGCCGGGCGGGCGGCCGGGGGGGCCTCGGACGTCGAAGGATGCACGCTCATGGTCGGCACTCGGTGGAATGGCTCGTGGCGGGGCGCGGCGACGCGCAGGATGCAGGATGCTGCGCCGCAGCAGGGGCGCCATTCTGCCTGCATCGGCTGACGCGCTCCGCCGGCCGGCACAAGGCCGCGGCGGCCGGTCAGCCGGGACTCATTGCTCCACGATCTGCCACGCGATGCCCCGGGCGGCCAGGCGCCGCGCCACCTGCTCGGCCTCCGCCTGGTCGGCCAGCGGCCCGACCGACAGCGCATCGCCCTCGTGCGTGCCCACGACGTCCACACGCAGCCGGCTGCCCGTCTGCCCCATGCTGCGCAGGGTGGACTCCAGCTGCTGCGCCTGCGAGCGCAACACGGCCGGGTCGCTCTGGGCGGGGCCCACCAGCCGGAACCGGCTCGGCACCGCCCCCCGCGTGTCGCCCACATCGGCCGGCACGCCCGCGCCCACCTTCGGGGCGGCAGCCGCACGTCGGCCCGCGGGGGCTGGCAGGGGCGCGTCCACCGTCGCCGTCGCCGTCGCAGGCAGGTCGGGCGCCGTGCCGGCCGGTCCGGCGGAGGGCCCGGTCGGCGGCGCGACGCCCGGGCGCAAGGGGCCCGGTGGCGCCGCGGCCCGCTCGGCCGGGCGCGGCGCGACGGCCGCCGCCTCCGCCGGCAGGCGCCCCGCGGGCCAGGCCGCCCAGGCGATCCAGCCGGCCACCAGCAAGGCCGGCACCGACACCAGGCCCGCACCCAGCGCCAGGCGCGGGCGGCTGAGCTGACGGTGGCCGACCACGCTGGCCGGGTCGTGCGCCGGCGCCGTGACCTCGCGGCCGGCCAGCAGGCGCGCCGGCGGCCGCCCGCGGCCCCGGCGCAGGGCCACGGTGAGCAGGTAGACCGGCTGCGCATCGTCCTCGCGCCAGCCCGTGCCCACGGCCACCCGCCGCAGCGGCCACTCGCCGCCATCGGGCCGCTGCAGCCAGCCGCGCGACAGCGCCAGCGCCACCACCTTGTCGCGCGACAGCGGCGGCGCGATGGGCAGCTCGTCGAACAGCGGCAGCCGCCCCGCCAGGCCGGCGGGGTCGCTGTCGGGGGGCGGGGCGGAGAACGGCAGCGCGATCACGCCGCAGCCACCCAGGTCGCGCCGGCGGATGCGCCGGGCCAGCGCGTGGCCGTTGTGCCAGGCCACCACCTGCGAGGCCAGGCGCCGGCGCAGCGACGCCGACGCATGGGCGGCCGGCAGACGGGTGACGGGCCCGAAGCGGGAGACCGCGTCGCCGCCCGCCAGGCGGCGGCGCTTGGCCGCACGCTCGCGCGCCACGCCCGCGCGGCTGGCGCGGCGGGTGGCGGGCGGGGCGACGGCAGTGGTGGTCATGGGCAGGTCCCTGGGCCGCCATGCGGCGCGGCGCTCAGAACTCCATCCACTTCATGGGCACGCCGCGCCGCGCCAGCACCTCGGCCACCCGCTCGGCGTCGGCCTGGCTGGGCAGCGGCCACAGCGTCACCACGTACCCCTGGGGGGTCGGCATGATCTGTACCTGCATCTCCCCCTGCGCCGGCCCCAGCACCTGCTGCACGCGTTGCAGCGTGAACTCCGCCGCCGCGTTCTGCTTGACGGGCACGGACACCAGCGCGAAATGCGGGCCGGGCGGCAACGCGCGCGGTGGTACGGCGGAGGCGGCGGAGGCGGCTGAGGCGGCCGAAGCGGCCGGCGCCGAGGCGGGAGCGACGGCGGACAGCCGCACCGCCCCAGCGGATCCGGCGGAAGCCGGTGCGGAGGCGATCGCCGGGGCGGGCACCGCGGCAGACGCGGGTGCCGAGGCGGGTACCGAGGCGGGCGCCGAGACCGTCGCCGAGGCGGCCGGGGCCGACGATGCCCCGGGCGACGGGCCCGTGGCGGCGGCCGGCGCAGGCCCCGGCGGCGCGCGCCAGCCGGCGATGGCCAGCAGCAGCAGCGCGGCGGCCCCGGCCGCGGCCAGCGCCACGCGCCGAGGGCTCAGCGGGCGGGGGCCCCACACCGCCGGATGGGCCGGGGCCAGCAGCAGGCGGCGCGGCGCACGCGGCGGCGCACCCAGCCGGTCGGGCAGGTCCTGGATGGCCGCGGTGAGCAGGTGCAGGGTGAGCGGCGCCGGCTCGGGGGCCGCGTCGGCGCGCTCCACGTCGCGCTGCGGCCAGCTGGCCGGCCCGGGGCGCTCGGCCACGCCATGGGCCAGGGCGAACTCCACGAGCGCCCGGTGGGACAGGCCGGGCAGCAGCGCCGGCTGGTGGAACAGTGCGGTGGGCCGGCCGGCCGGCGTGCCCGCGGGTGCGAACGGCAGGGCCACCACGCCCCATCCGCCCACCTGGGCGGGCTCGATGCGCCCAGCCAGGGGCTGGCGGTGCTGCCAGGCGCGGACGCGCCCGATGAGCCGCTGCACCGCCTGGCCCTCGTCCGGGCCCGGTGCGGCGGTCAGCGGGTCGTTCATCGGTGGGCGGGCGCGCCAGGGCCAGCGAGGCGGCGGCGCGCGGTCAGCGCAGGGGCGCGATCTGGCGCATGGCGCGCACGGCGCCTTCGCCGATGGACGCGCCGAAGCGCTTGGCCAGGCGCTCCGCCACGTTCTCCTGCGGCGTGTAGTCCACGACGTCCTCGGCGCCCACCACCTCGCGGGCCACGTAGTCGAGGTTGCCGAAGTCGTCGGCGAGGCCCTGCTTGACGGCTTCCTCGCCGTTCCAGAACAGGCCGGAGAAGGTCTCTGGCGTCTCCTTCAGGCGCTCGCCGCGGCCTTCGCGCACCACGTCGACGAACTGCCGGTGGATCTGGTCGAGCATGGCCTTGGCGTAGGCGGTCTCCTGGGGATCGGCCGGCGAGAAGGGGTCCAGCATGCCCTTGTGCTCGCCGGCGGTGAGCAGGCGGCGCTCGATGCCCATCTTCTCCATCAGGCCGGTGAAGCCGAAGCCGTCCATCAGCACGCCGATGGAGCCCACCAGGCTCGCCTTGTCCACGTAGATCTGGTCGGCCGCCACCGCGATGTAGTAGGCCCCGGAGGCGCACACCTCCTCGACCACGGCATACACCTTCTTCTTGTGCTTGGCCTTCAGGCGCGCGATCTCGTCGTTGACGATGCCGGCCTGCACCGGGCTGCCGCCCGGCGAGTTGATGCGCAGCACCACCGCCTTGGCATTCTCGTCCTCGAAGGCGGAGCGCAGCGAGCTCACCAGCAGCTCGGCACTGGCCTCGCTGTCCACGGCAATCTCGCCACGCACCTCCACCAGGGCCGTGTGCGCGCCCGTGGGCGCACCGGGGTGGCCGTCGCGCTGGGTGGACAGCCCCCACACCAGCGCCAGCACCAGGCCGAACCAGCCCAGGCGCAAGGCGAGGTTCCAGCGGCGCGCATGGCGGCGCTCGCGCAGCATCTCGCCCGACACCTGCGCGAGCAGCGCCTGCATGCTGGCCAGGGCATGCGCCGTGTCGGCCGGCGCGGCAGCCGCCGCGGGTGCCGCCGCCTCGGCGGCGGCGGGCGCGGGCGCCGGCGCGGGCTCGGCAGCGGGGCCAGGGACCGGCGCGGGGCGCTCGGCCGAGGGGTCGACGGGGTCGTTCGGCAGGCTCATGGGGCAGGGGGTACGGCGGCGGGAACCGAGGGCGGCACGCGGGCGCCTCAGTCGAAGAGGATGGGCCGGATGTCCGGACTAGGATACCAATACACCTCGCCGTCACGCTCCGCGACATCGAGGGCGATGAGGGATTCACCGAGGCAGGGGCCGGCCACGCACTGGCCGTCGGCGGGCTCGTAGGTGGCGCCGTGGATCGAGCAGATGATCCAGCGCTTGTCCAGGTCGAGGAACTCGCCGGGCTGCCAGTCGAGCTCGGTGGGGACATGGGCGCAGCGGTTCATGTAGGCCACCACCCGGCCGTCGAAGCGCAGCGCGAAGGCGCGCGCGGGCTGGCCCCACAGGGTGACGTCGAACACCACCGCCAGGCCGCGCTCGTGCAGATCGGCGCTGGCGCACACGCGCTGCGGCGCGACAGGTGCCAGGGGCTCAGCCATGCTGCACCAGCCAGTCGTGCAACTCGGCCGTGGAGTGCGCCACGAACAGCGGCTCCAGGGCCGCGAAGGTCTCGTGGTCGTGGGCGCCGAAGGCCACGCCCACCGACGGCGTGCCGGCATGGCGTGCCAGCTGCAGGTCATGGGTGGTGTCGCCGATCATCAGCGTGCGCTCGGGCGCCACGCCCAGCTCGGCCATGAGCTCCTGGAGCATGCGCGGATGCGGCTTGGACTGCGTCTCGTCGGCCGTGCGGCTGGCGTCGAACAGGCCACGCAGCTCGGTGCTCGCCAGCGCCTCGTCCAGCCCACGGCGCGACTTGCCGGTGGCCACGGCCAGGAAGTGCTGGCGCGCCTTCAGTGCGTGCAGCATGGGCAGCGTGCCGGGGAACAGGCTGATCTCGTGCTGGCTGGCGAAATAGTGGCGGCGGTAGCTGGCGCCGAGCTCGGCATAGCGGTCGTGCGGCAGGCCAGGCACGGCGTATTCCAGCGCATCACGCAGGCCCAGGCCGATGACATAGGCGGCGCGCTCGGCGCTGGGCACGTCCACCCCGAGGTCGGCACAGGCGGCCTGGATGCTGCGCACGATGAGGGCGGTGGAGTCGAACAGGGTGCCATCCCAGTCGAAGGCGATGAGGTCGAAACGGCGGGTGCGGGTCATGGAACGGGAGAGGACAGCGCCGACAGCAGTGTGGCGCATTCGGCCGGCAGCGGCGCCTCGAGGGTGATGCGCTCGGCGCTGGCCGGGTGGTCGAAGGCCAGGCGCCGGGCGTGCAGGAACATGCGGTCGAAGCGGCAGCCGGGCACCGCCTTGCCGGCGGCCAGCGCCTTGTTCAGCGCGAACTGGCCGTATTTCTCGTCCCCGGCGATGGGATGGCCCGCGTGGGCCAGGTGCACGCGGATCTGGTGCGTGCGGCCGGTCTTGATGGTCACGTCCAGCAGGCTGAAGCCCGGCGCCGGGCCGGCAAAGGCCTGCACCACCCGCACCAGCGAGATGGAGCGCCGGCCGTCCGCGTCGTCGTCGGCCACGGCGCGCACCCGCCGCTCGCCCTGGGCGTCCAGGTACTTGTGCAGCGCCACGTCGACCACCTTCCTGGCGGCCGGCCAGGCGCCGGCCACCAGGGCCGCGTAGGTCTTGCCGGTCTGGCGGTCGCGGAACTGCTGCTGCAGGTGGTTCAGGGCGCTGCGCTTCTTGGCCAGCAGCAGCAGCCCCGACGTCTCCTTGTCCAGGCGGTGCACCAGCTCCAGGAAGCGGGCCTCGGGCCGGGCGCGGCGCAGCTGCTCGATGACGCCGAAGCTCACGCCGCTGCCGCCATGCACGGCCACGCCCGCGGGCTTGTCGATCACCAGCAGGTGCTCGTCCTCGAGCAGCACAGGAAACTCGCGCGGCGGGACCGCGTCGGCCGGGGCCTGCGCCGCCGGGGCCGCCACCCGCACCGGCGGCACGCGCACCTGGTCGCCCACCGCCAGGCGGGTATCGGCCGCCGCGCGCCCGCGGTTCACCCGGACCTCGCCGGAACGGATGATGCGGTAGACGTGCGTCTTGGGCACGCCCTTGAGCTCACGCATCAGGAAGTTGTCCAGCCGCTGGCCTGCGGAGCCGTCGTCCACGGTCAGCTGGCGCACGGCCGGCAGGGGCGCGTTTTTGGCCTTTATAATGGTCTGCGCCACGTTGAAGCCGTAAGTGCTTGATTTTTCAGAGTTTACCCGGGCACGGGGGTTTCCAGGCGTGGCGGCAGGTGGTGTTTTTCGCCTGCCGATCGTCAAGGTGATGCAACACACCCGGTATTCCGGCGCGGAATGGCCTGCCCCAAAGTGGCCGGCCGGCCGTGACGGCGGGCGTGGAAGAGAAACATTCGGATGTGCCGCCTCCAGCGCCTGTGCGCTGGGGATCCACCAAGGTTTTTGGCCTCCGGCCGGAGCGCGTGACCCGCTGCCCTGCGCCGGAACCGCCAGCGACGACAACAACAAGCGCCCATCGACGCGCATGCCCACTCCCCTCCCCTCCTGGCTCGCTGCCCCCGACGGCCCCGGCGCTCGTGCGTCGGTGCGGCCGCCCCGGGCCGGCGTGCCCGTGCCCGGCGCTGCCGGGCCCGTCGGGGCCGGGCCGAGCATGCCGCACGGTCGCCTGCCTGTCGCCGCACGCGCCAACGCTGCCTCTGTCATGCCGCTCACCGCGGCCTGAGGCAGTCCAGGGCGATTCCTTCTCCCGGCCACGTCCGCTGCTGTTTCCCGTGCATCGTTCGAGGCGGCAGCGCGCTGGCCCCCGGGCCGTCGCGCTGCAGCCTCCATGGTGGTGCCTGGCCAGCCTGAGGGCAGGTCCGGCACCTGACAAGGAGTGCACATGAAGCGCATGCTCATCAACGCGACGCAGCCGGAAGAACGGCGCCTCGCAATCGTCGACGGCCAGAAACTGCTCGACTTCGAGACCGAGATCGAGGGCCGCGAACAACGCAAGGGCAACATCTACAAGGCGGTCGTCACCCGCGTGGAGCCCTCCCTGGAGGCCTGCTTCGTCGACTACGGCGAGGACCGCCATGGCTTCCTGCCCTTCAAGGAAATCTCCCGCCAGTACTTCAAGGAAGGCGTGGGCGTCCGCGACGCGAAGATCCAGGACGTCATCTCCAATGGCCAGGAACTGCTGGTCCAGGTGGAAAAGGAAGAGCGCGGCAACAAGGGCGCGGCGCTGACCACCTTCGTCTCGCTGGCCGGCCGCTACCTCGTGCTGATGCCCAACAACCCGCGCGGCGGTGGCGTCAGCCGCCGCATCGAGGGCGAGGACCGCGAGGAACTGAAGGAGAACCTCGACCAGCTGCAGTACCCCAAGGGCATGAGCCTGATCGCCCGCACGGCCGGCATCGGCCGCTCGGCGGCGGAGCTGCAGTGGGACCTCAACTACATGCTCAAGCTCTGGGACGCCATCGACGGCGCCTCCAAGGCGGGCAAGGGCGCGTTCCTGATCTACCAGGAGTCGTCGCTCGTCATCCGCGCCATCCGCGACTACTTCACGTCGGATGTGGGCGAGATCCTGATCGATACCGACGACATCTACGATCAGGCGCACCAGTTCATGAACCACGTGATGCCCGAGTCGGCGCATCGCGTGAAGCGCTACCGCGACGACGCGCCGCTGTTCTCGCGCTTCCAGATCGAGCACCAGATCGAGACGGCGTTCGCCCGCACGGTGAACCTGCCCTCGGGCGGCGCCATCGTGATCGACCACACCGAGGCCCTGGTGGCCGTGGACGTGAACTCGGCGCGCGCCACACGCGGCGGCGACATCGAGGAAACCGCGCTGCGCACGAACCTGGAGGCCGCGGACGAGATCGCGCGCCAGGCCCGGCTGCGCGACCTGGGCGGCCTGATCGTCGTTGACTTCATCGACATGGAGGAGTCCAAGAACCGCCGCGAAGTGGAGCAGCGCCTGCGCGACGCCCTGCGCCAGGACCGGGCCCGCGTGCAGTTCAGCTCGATCAGCAAGTTCGGCCTGCTGGAGCTGAGCCGCCAGCGCCTGCGCCCGGCGCTCAGCGAAGGCAGCCACATCACCTGCCCGCGCTGCAACGGCACCGGCCACATCCGCGACACGGAATCGTCCGCCCTGCAGATCCTGCGCATCATCCAGGAAGAGGCGATGAAGGAGAACACCGCCGCCGTGCACGTGCAGGTGCCGGTGGAGGTGACGAGCTTCCTGCTCAACGAGAAGCGCACCGAGATCACCAAGATCGAGCTGAAGCAGCGCACCACCGTGCTGCTGGTGCCCAACAAGCACCTGGAGACGCCGAACTACAAGCTCGAGCGGCTGCGCCACGACGACCCCCGCCTGGAGAACCTGCAGGCCAGCTACACCATGATCGAGGAGCCGGACGACGAGGTCGCCATCTCCCGGCGTGAGAAGAGCAAGCCCAAGCAGGAGCCGGTGATCAAGGGTGTGCTGCCCGACCAGCCGGCCCCCGTGGCCCCGCCGCCCGCCCCGGCGCCCGCGCCGGTGGCCCCGGCCCCGGCGCCCGTGGCCGCCGCCCCGGCCCAGCCCCAGTGGGCCAGCACGCCGGCCGCCCAGCCGGCCAGCGGCGGCTTCATGGGCTGGCTGAAGAAGATGTTCGGCATCGGCGACACGCCGGCGCCCACGCCCGCTCCGGCCGCCGCCCCGGCGGCGCAGCCCGCCGCACGCACCGAGCCGGCCCGTGAAGGCGGCCGCGGCGAGCGCAAGGGCGGCGGCCGCGACGGCCGACGTGGCGAGCGCGGCGATCGCGGCGAGCGCAGCGATCGCGGCCGTGGCGGTGAAGGCCGCGGGCGCGGCGAGCGCGCCGAGCGCGGCGACGACACCCGCCAGGGCGGTGGGCGCCCCGAGGGTCGGCCAGAGGGTCGGCAGGAAGGCCGCCAGGACAGCCGTGGCGGCCGCGGTGAGCGCCGCGACGGACGCGACGAGCGCCGGGGCGATGCCCGCCGCACGCCGCAGGTGGCCGATGCCGAGCTGAGCGACACGGCCGCCCTGGCCGCCGCGCCGCGCAGCGACGAGGGCGCGCCGGCGCGGCCGCCGCGCACGCCGCGCCCGGCGGCGGTCGACGCGACGACGCCGGCCGATGCGTCCGCCGTGGCGGGCGACGAGGCCCTGCTGGCGCCGGACGGCGACACGGAGCGTCCCGAGGGCGAGCGAGGCGAAGGTGAAGGCCGCCGCCGCCGCCGCCGCCGCGGCCGCGGTGGCCGTGCCGAGGGCATGGGTGAAGCCGGCACGGACGGCACCGTGGCGGCCGACGACACGCCGGAAGGCGAGGCCACGCCGGCCGTGGCGCCGGTGGCCGATCACGGTGGCGAACCGTTGGCCGAGCCCGGGGCCGCGTCGGCCGACACGGCCGGCACCCCCCCGTCCGAGCGCCCGCGCCGCGAGCGGCGTGAACGCGGTGAACGCGGCGAGCGCGGGGAGCGTGCCGAGCGCCGTCCGGCCGGCGAACCGGCTGCCGCCGACGTGCCCGCGGCGCCCACCTTCGCCGAGGTTCCCGGCGACGACGACGCTCCCGCCGCCGTGCCTGCGGCGCCCGCCGCGCCCGTCGCCGTGGCCGCGCCGGTCACCGCGCCCGCACCGCGCCCGGCGCGGGTGGAGCCCTACGTGCTCGCGCTCGACGACCTGCAGCGCATCGCCGAATCCGCGGGCCTCACCTGGGTCAACTCCGACGAGGAGAAGATCCGCGCCGCCCAGGCCGCCATCGCCGCCGAGCCGCAGCCGGTGCGCGTGCCGCGTGAGCGCCCGCCCGTGGTGGTGGTCGATGAAGGCCCGCTGGTGCTGGTGGAGACCCGCAAGGACCTCAGCCAGATCACCCTGCCCTTCGACACGCCCGCCGCACGCTGAGCGCCGGCCGGCCAAGCCAACAACGCCACCTCCGGGTGGCGTTTTTCATGGTCGGCTCACATCACCGGGCGCACTGCCGGCCCGGCCACGCAGCGGCCGGCCTCGCAGCGGGCACCCGGATCCGTCACCATCGAGCAGTCCGAGATGCGGCCGCTGCGCTGGTTGTCCTCCTGGCGGGCACGCGTGTAGGCGTCGATCAGCTGGCGCAGCCGCGTGCCGTCGCTGACGGTGGTGGACCAGACCACATAGGCCTCGGGGCCACCACAGGCCTTGTGCCCGACCGGCGTGCTGCGGCACTGGGCGGCACTGCTGCAGGTGGGCTCGCCGATCTCGTCGCGGATCTGGCGGAACAGCGCCTGCGTGTCGGCCGCGGGCACGCTGGCGGGCGGCGGCGGAGCCTGTGGCTGGGCGCAGGCGGCCAGCCACAGGCTGCCGAAGGCGGCCACGACGACGCTGGATGCGGCACGGCGAAGGCGAAATCGGACGAGGTCGGTCATCGGAGGGCACCGGGTGTCACCGGGTCAAGGCGCGGCATGCGCCGCGATGCGGCCGAGTGTGACACCACGGCGGTGGGCCTTGGCCCATGGGGCACAATCACAGCCCCCTTTCCCGTTCGTCGAACCGTCCTCCAGCACAGGGAGCGCCACACATGGCATCCGTCAACAAAGTCATCCTCATCGGCAACCTGGGCCGCGACCCCGAGGTGCGCTACACCACCAGCGGCTCCGCGGTGTGCAGCCTGCGCCTGGCCACCACGCGCAACTGGAAGAACCGCGACAGCGGCGAGCGGCAGGAAGAGACCGAATGGCACTCCGTGGTGCTGTACGACCGTCAGGCCGAGATCGCCGGCGAGTACCTGAAGAAGGGCCGCCCCGTGTACATCGAAGGCCGCCTGAAGACCCGCAAGTGGCAGGACAAGGACGGCAACGACCGCTACACCACCGAGATCGTGGCGGAGACGATGCAGCTGCTGGGCGGCCGGGAAGGCGGCGGCGGTGGCATGGGCGACGACGGCGGCTACAGCCGCGACAGCGAGGCCGGTGGTGGCGGTGGCGGCGGCAGCCGCCCGGCGCCCGCGCCCCGCGCCCCGGCCCAGCGCCCCGCGCCGCGCGCCTCCAGCAGCGCCGGGCTGGACGACATGGACGACGACATCCCGTTCTGACGGTCGGCCGCCGCGGCACCCGGCCGCGCCCCCCCGACGCCCCTCGACGCCCCGCGTCGCCTCCTGGCGGCAGGGGCGTCGCCACGTCAGACGTGGTCAGGGCTGCAGCGCGTCCGGATGGGCCCAGCCCCACACCGCCTCGGCCAGGTCGCCCAGGCCGATCTGCTTGGGGGCCGAGAACAGCAGCACGCCCACGTCGGCCGCCTCGGTGGCCAGGTCGGCAAGACTCTCCTGCGCCACCGCCAGCGCCGCGGCCTGCTCCTTCTTGCTGAGCTTGTCGGCCTTGGTCAGCACGGCCAGCAGCTTCACCTCGCCGGTCACCACGCGGGGCGCCACGAACTCCAGCAGCTGCCGGTCCAGTAGCGTGAAGCCGAGCCGGCTGTCCACCAGCAGCACCACGCCGCCCAGGTTGCGCCGCACCTTCAGGTAATCGGCCATCACCTGCTGCCAGCGCAGCTTGGCGGTGCGTTCCACGGTGGCGTAGCCATAGCCGGGCAGGTCGGCCCAGTAGGCGTCGGGCGAGTCCTTGGGCCCCAGCGCGAACAGGTTGATGTGCTGCGTGCGGCCCGGCGTCTTGGAGGCGAACGCCAGCTGGCGCCGCTGGGCCAGGGCGTTGATGGCGGTGGACTTGCCAGCGTTGCTGCGGCCGACGAAGGCGAACTCCGGCAGGTCGCCGGCGGGCAGCTGGTCGAGCTGGCTGGCGGTGGTGAGGAAGCGTGCGCCGTGCGCCCAGGCGAGGGCGGTGCGGGTGGCAGGCGACACGTTGGGCACTGTCGCGGACGGTGCGCGGGTGGAAGCGGTCATGGAGCATTGTAAAATCCGCCGGTTTTGTTCTGAACAACCCCAAGGCACGCCGAGATGAAGACCTTCGCCGCCCACGTGAGCCACCGCGCGAGCCACCTCGTCGCCCGCCTGGTGGCCGGCACCGCACTGGCCACCACGCTGGCGTTGCCCGCCCTGGCCGCCGAGCCGGCCAAGAGCACCAAGCCCGATCTGGCCCGCGGCCAGGAGATCGCCGCCGGCGTCTGCGTGGCCTGCCACACCTTCGATGGCAGCCGCGGCGCCCCCGCCAACCCCATCCTGCAGGGCCAGCACCCCGAGTACCTGGCCAAGCAGCTGGCCGAGTTCAAGGCCGGCAAGCGCGTGAACGCCATCATGCAGGGCATGGCCGCGCCGCTGAGCGAGGCCGACATGAAGAACGTGGCGGCCTTCTACGCCACCAAGGAAGCCAAGACCGGCTTCTCCAAGAACAAGGCAACCATCGCCCTGGGCGAGAAGATCTACCGCGCCGGCATCGCCGACAAGCAGGTGCCGGCCTGCGCGGGCTGCCACGGCCCGGCGGGCGCCGGCATCCCGGCACAGTACCCGCGCCTGGCCAGCCAGCACACGGACTACATCGACGCGCAGATGAAGCTGTTCCGCGACAACAAGCGCGCCAACAGCGCCCAGATGCAGGCCGTGGCGGCCCGCATGAACGACGCGGAGATCGCGGCGGTGGCCGACTACATCGGCGGCCTGCGCTGAGCGCTGCGCGGCACCGGCGGCACCGCGCCGGCTGCCCTGACGAAGGCCGGTCGCCGTGACCGGCCGTCTGCCACGAAGGCCGGTCCGGGCGACCGGCTGCCCGCTGCGAAGGCCGGTCCGAGCGACCGGCCTTTTGCTTTTTGACAGGCGCGCCTGACGTCGCGCTTCCCATAATGCCGCCCATGACCGAGATCAACGGCGCCCCGGGCGCCCCCACCGCGGCCGCCCGGCGCTGGCGCGAGGCCTACGAGCTGCTGTCGTCGATGCGCTTCGCGATCACCCTGCTGTCGGTGATCTGCATTGCCTCGGTCATCGGCACGGTGGTGCAGCAGAACCAGCCGGTCAACGACTACATCAACAAGTTCGGCCCGTTCTGGGCCGAGGTCTTCGCGCGCTTCCAGCTGTTCAACGTGTACTCGGCCGGCTGGTTCCTGGTGATCCTGGCCTTCCTGGTGGTGTCCACCAGCCTGTGCATCGCCCGCAACACGCCCAAGATCCTGGCCGACCTGCGCAGCTTCAAGGAGCACGTGCGCGAGCAGTCGCTGGCCGCCTTCCACCACAAGGCCGAGGCGCGCGTGCCGCTCGCGCGGCAGCCTGCGCTCGACCATGTCGCCGCCGTCCTGGGGCGCCACGGCTGGCAGGCGCGCGCCCAGGTGCGCGAGCACGGCACCATGGTGGCCGCGCGCGCCGGCCGGGCCAACAAGCTGGGCTACCTCGCAGCCCACTCCGCCGTGGTGCTGGTGTGCGTGGGCGGACTGGCCGATGGCGACCTGATGGTGCGGCTGCAGATGGCGCTGCGTGGCGTGTCCAGCTTCGACGGCGGCTTCCAGTTCATCAGCCAGGTGCCGGCCGAGCACCGGCTGCCGGCCAGCAACCCCACCTTCCGCGGCAACCTGCTGGTGCCCGAGGGCCAGCGTGCCGGCGTGGCCCTGCTCAGCATGCCCAATGGCACCGTGCTGCAGGAGCTGCCGTTCGACGTGGAGCTGAAGAAGTTCATCGTCGAGTACTACGACACCGGCATGCCCCGGCTGTTCGCCAGCGACATCGTCATCCACGACCGCGAGAGCGGCCAGGCGATCCCGGCCACCGTGAAGGTGAACGAGCCGGCCGAGCACCGCGGCATCCTGATCTACCAGAGCAGCTTCGAGGACGGCGGCTCCGCGGTGAAGCTGCGCGCCGAGCCGCTCACGCCCGGTGGCAAGCCCTTCGAGCTCGCCATGCGCGTGGGCGAGAGCACCCAGCTGGTGAACAACCAGGGCGGCGACCCGCTGCGCCTGGAACTGACGGGCCTGAAGGTCATCAACGTGGAGAACCTGGCCGAGGCCAGCGCCGCCGATGCCCCGGGCACCGACGTGCGCGCCGTGGACCTGCGGGGCACGCTGGACAAGCACCTGGGCGCGGGCATCAACCCGGACAAGGCCAAGGCGCTGCGCAACATCGGCCCGGCCGTCACCTTCCGCCTGCGCGACAGCGCCGGCCAGGCGCGGGAATACCACCACTACATGCTGCCGGTGGAGCTGGACGGAAAGCGCGTGTTCCTGGCCGGCGTGCGCGACAGCACGGCCGAGGCGTTCCGCTACCTGCGCATGCCGGCCGACGAGAACAGCAGCCTGGACGGCTGGCTGCGCATGCGCGCCGCCCTGCTCGACCCGGACATGCGCGACAAGGCCGCCCGCCGCTACGCCGACCAGGCCACGCCCGAGGGCAAGGCCGAGATGCACGAGCAGCTGCGCCTGACCGCCGCCCGGGCGCTGACGCTCTTCGCGGGGCTGGAGAACGTGCCGGCGCCCGCCGCGGGCGCCTCCGCGCCGGCCTTGCCGCCCGGCACCACCCTGGGCGGGCTGGCGGCGCTGAGCCAGTTCATCGAGGTCAGCGTGCCGCCGGCCGACCGCTCGCGCATCGCCGAGGTGATGCTGCGCATCCTGAACGGCGCGCTGTTCGACCTGAACCAGATGGCACGGGAACAAGCCGGCCTGAAACCGCTCGAACCCGGTCCGGCGACCGAGGCCTTCATGACGCAGGCCGTGCTGTCGCTGTCCGACAGCTTCCTCTACCCGGCCCCCGTGCTGCTGCAGCTCACCGACTTCACCCCCGTCCAGGCCAGCGTCTTCCAAGTGGCGCGGGCGCCCGGCAAGGCGCTGGTGTACTTGGGCGCGGTGCTGCTCATCGTGGGCATCTTCGCCATGCTGTACGTGCGCGAACGCCGCCTGTGGGTCTGGCTGGCCGACGATGCCGCGCACGGCGGCACCCGGCTGCAGATGGCGCTTTCCACGCCGCGCCGCACGCTGGACATCGACACCGAGTTCGACACCTTGCGCCGGGAGCTCAGCGCCCCGGCCGGAGGCACCGCCCCATGAACACCACCGCCACCACGACCACCACCACGACGACCACCACGCTGGACCTCACCCGGCCGTCGCGGCTGGCCACGCGCAGCGCCTTCGACTGGGCCTTCGCGGCGCTGGTGGTGGCGGGCGCCGCGTACGCCTTTGCGCGCTACGGCGCGGCCATGGACGGCTACGAGAAGGGCATCCTCGTGGGTGCCGTGCCGTCGCTGATCGCGCTGGGCTGGTTCTGGGGCCCGCTGCGCGTGCTGTCGCTCGCCGTGGGCGCGGCCAGCCTGCTGGCCATCTCGCTGTACGCCCGCACGCCCGACGACTTCGGCGCCGATCTGGTCGCGGGCTCGCAGGTGTTCCTGCTGAAGTACCTGCTGTCCAGCCAGAGCGCCATTCTCTGGATGGGCGTGCTGTTCTTCATGAGCACGCTGTTCTACTGGATCGGCTTCGCCAGCCGCGGCGCCACGCAGGCGGCCGCGGGCGCCGAGCCCGCGGGCCTGCGCATCGGCTCGCGCCTGGCCTGGGCGGCCGTCTTCATGGCACTCACCGGCACCATGGTGCGCTGGTACGAGAGCCACCAGATCGGCCCCATGATCGGCCACATCCCGGTGAGCAACCTCTACGAGGTGTTCGTGCTGTTCTGCTGGCTCACCACCGTGTTCTACCTCTACTACGAGGAGCGCTATCGCACCCGCGCGCTGGGCCCCTTCGTGATGCTGGTGGTGAGCGCCGCGGTGGGCTTCCTGCTCTGGTACACGGTGGCGCGCGGCGCGCAGGAGATCCAGCCGCTGGTGCCCGCGCTGCAGAGCTGGTGGATGAAGGTGCACGTGCCGGCCAACTTCATCGGCTACGGCACCTTCGCGCTGGCGGCCATGGTGGCGCTGGCGGTGCTGCTCAAGACCTCGCCCGCGCGCTCGCTGTGGACGGGGCTGGTCGCCCTGCCGGGCGCGGTGCTGGTGCTCATGGGCGCCTACGCGGTGCTGGGTTCGCCCGACGCGGAGATGCAGGGCGCGGTCGTCAAGGCCGCCCGCCTGCTGGGCGGCACGGCCGCGTTCTTCGCGGTGATGATCGCCCTGCGCGGCGCCATCAACGCCCGCACGCCGTCGCTGGAGCTGATGGACGACGTGATGTACAAGGCCATCGCCGTCGGCTTCGCCTTCTTCACCATCGCCACCGTGCTGGGCGCCTTCTGGGCCGCCGAGGCCTGGGGCGGCTACTGGAGCTGGGACCCGAAGGAGACCTGGGCGCTGATCGTGTGGCTCAACTACGCCGCCTGGCTGCACATGCGGCTGATGAAGGGCCTGCGCGGCACGGCCGCGGCCTGGTGGTCGCTGGCCGGCCTGGTGGTCACCACCTTCGCCTTCCTGGGCGTCAACATGTTCCTGTCAGGCCTGCACTCGTACGGGGAACTCTGAGCGGCGCGGCGGAACCGGCGGCGCGCGTGTAAGGTCGCAGGGGGGATGGGCGACTGTGTGGAACAGGCGCCCCGCCCTGCCCTTCCCACGACGAGCCCCCCATGACGCAGCCGCCCCGCCCCCCGTTCCGCCCGCTGTCGCCGCTCGTGCGGCGTGACCGCGGCGTCGACCGCCCCGTCCCCTCCGAGATCACGCCCGCGGCGCTCTACCACGGGCGCCGCCAGTGGCTGCAGCAGGCCGCCGCCGGCTTGGCCGGGGCCGGGCTGGCGGCCTGGGCGAGTCGCGAGGCCTTCGCCCAGGGTGTGCCGCGCCCGGGCCAGCGCGCGGCGCTGCCGGCCGCCCGCAGCGCCGTGGCTGGCGCCATGGTGATGGACAAGCCCACGCCCTTCGACGACGTGGCGAGCTACAACAACTTCTACGAGTTCGGCACCGACAAGGCCGACCCCGCCCGCACCGCCGGCTCGTTGAAGACGCGGCCGTGGACCGTCAGCATCGAGGGTGAGGTCAAGCGGGCCCAGGTGCTGGGCATCGACGACCTGCTCAAGCTGGCGCCGATGGAAGAGCGCATCTACCGGCTGCGCTGCGTCGAAGGCTGGTCCATGGTGGTGCCCTGGGTGGGCTTCTCGCTGGCCGAGCTGGTCCGCCGCGTGGAGCCCACCGGCAACGCGAAGTTCGTCGAGTTCACCACCCTGGCGGACAGGGCGCAGATGCCGGGCCTGCGCTCGTCGGTGCTCGACTGGCCGTATGTGGAAGGCCTGCGCATGGACGAGGCCATGCACCCGCTCACGCTGCTGGCCTTCGGCCTGTATGGCGAGCTGCTGCCGCCGCAGAACGGCGCGCCGGTGCGCCTGGTGGTGCCGTGGAAGTATGGCTTCAAGAGCGCCAAGTCGCTCGTGCGCATCCGCTTCGTGGAGAAGCAGCCGGTGTCCAGCTGGCAGCGCTCGGCGCCCGAGGAATACGGCTTCTATTCCAACGTGAACCCGGCCGTGGACCACCCGCGCTGGAGCCAGGCCACCGAGCGCCGCATCGGCGAGGGCGGCCTGTTCGCCAAGCGCCGCCCCACCCTGCCCTTCAACGGCTACGAGGCGCAGGTGGCCTCGCTGTACGCGGGCATGGACCTCAAGAAGCACTACTGACGCATGGCGCTGGACGCCAACCGCCTGCTGGCCCACCGCGCGGCGAAGCCAGTGCTGTGGCTGGCGCTCGCCGGGCCGCTCGCCTGGCTGGTGGGCCGCGCGATGGCCGATGCGCTGGGCGCGAACCCGGCCGAGGCGCTGGTGCGCGGCCTGGGCGACTGGACGCTGCGGCTGCTGCTGCTGACGCTGGCCGTGACGCCGCTGCGCCAGTGGACCGGCTGGCACCAGCTGCTGCGCCACCGGCGCGCCCTGGGCGTGGCCACCTTCGCCTACGCCACGCTGCACTGGGCGGCCTATGCGTGGCTGGACCAGGGCTGGGCCTGGGGCGCCATCGTGGCCGACGTGGCCAAGCGGCCCTTCATCCTGGTGGGCACGCTGGCCTGGCTGCTGCTGCTGCCCCTGGCGGCCACCTCGTTCAACGCGGCCATTCGCGCGCTGGGGGGCCGGCGGTGGCAGGCCTTGCACCGCGCGGTGTATGCCATCGGCGGCCTGGCGATCCTGCACTTCTTCTGGATGCGCTCGGGCAAGCGGCTGTACGGCGAGGTGGCGGTGTACGCCGCCGTCCTGGCCCTGCTGCTGGGCTGGCGGCTGTGGCAGCGGCAGCGGCAGCGACGACAACGCGCCGCAGTGGCGGGCCCGGCGCGCGGCGTGGGACACTGAACGGGCCATGTCCGCCCACCACGACCACGACCACGCTCACGCTCACGCCAACGATCACGCTCACGACCCCGGCCACCACCATGGCCATGGCCACGGGCACGGCCACGGCCACGTCGGACACGCCCACGGCGACCCGGCCCGCGCCGGCCGGGCCTTCGCCCTGGCCATCGGCCTGAACCTGGCGTTCGTGGCGGTGGAGTTCGTGGCCGGCGTGTGGTCGAACTCCACCGCGCTGATGGCCGATGCGGGCCACAACCTGTCGGACGTGTTGGGCCTGGCGCTGGCTTGGATGGCCGCGCGGCTGGGCCAGCGGGCGGCCAGCGGGCGCTACACCTTCGGCCTGGGCGGCAGCTCCATCCTGGCCGCGCTGGCCAACGGCACGCTGCTGCTGGTGGCCTGCGGCGGCATCGGCTGGGAGGCGCTGCGCCGCTTCGGTGCGCCACCGGCCGTGGCCAGCGACATGGTCATCGCCGTGGCCGCCATCGGCCTGGTGATCAACGGCCTGTCGGCCTGGCTGTTCGCCAGGGACAGCGCCCACGACATCAACGTGCGCGGCGCCTTCCTGCACCTGCTGGCGGACGCCGGGGTGTCCCTCGCGGTGGTGGTCGGTGGCCTGGTCATGCGCCAGACCGGCTGGTTCGTGGTGGACCCGCTGCTGAGCCTGGTGATCGTGGTGGTGATCCTCTGGGGCACCTGGGGGCTGCTGCGCGAATCGCTGGAGCTGGCCCTGTCCGCGGTGCCGCGCCATGTGGACCTGGACCAGGTGCGCGCCTACCTCGCCGCCCAGCCCGGTGTGCAGGAGGTGCACGACCTGCACATCTGGGCCATCTCCACCACCGAGACGGCGCTCACGGTCCACGTGGTGGTGCCCGAAGGTGCACCGGACGACGCGGTGGTGGACGCGTGGGCGGCGGGCCTGCGCGAGCGCTTCGCCATCCACCACGCGACGCTGCAGGTGGAGCGCGGCAACACCCACCACGCCTGCCACCTGGCCGCGGGCGCGCACCGCTGAGCCCGCTCGCCGTCGGCGGGCCCCCGAAAGCCCTCGCCGCCGGCCGGCCCGGCGCTCAGCCGTGGCGCAGCACGTCCTTGCCGATGATGAGCTGCTGCACCTCGGTGGCGCCTTCGTAGATGCGCAGGGCGCGGATCTCGCGGTACAGCCGCTCCACCGGGTGGCCGCTGGTCACGCCCAGGCCACCCCAGAGCTGCACCGCCGCGTCGATGACACGCTGCGCGCCCTCGGTGGCGAACAGCTTGGCCATCGCCGCCTCGCGCGTGACGGCCTGGCCCTGGTCGCGCTGCCAGGCGGCGCGGTAGACCAGCAGGGCCGCCGCATCCAGCGTGGTGGCCATCTCGGCCAGCCTGGCCTGGCTGAGCTGGAAATCGCCCAGCACGCCGCCGAACATGGCCCGCGAACGTGCCCGGGCCAGGCCCTCGTCCAGCGCGCGCCGGCCGAAGCCCAGCGCGGCCGCCGCCACGCTGGTGCGGAACACGTCCAGCGTGCGCATGGCCACCTTGAAGCCCTCGCCCGGCGCGCCGATGCGCTGCGACAGCGGCACCCGGCAGCCGGTGAAGCGCAGCCGCGCCAGCGGGTGGGGCGCGATCACGTCGATGCGCTCGGCGATCTCGAAGCCGGGCGTGCCGGCCTCCACCACGAAGGCCGAGAGGCCGCGCGCGCCGGGCGCCTCGCCCGTGCGCACGAACACCACGTACAGGTCGGCGATGCCGCCGTTGGAGATCCAGGTCTTTTCGCCATCGATCACGGCGTGCTCGCCGTCGATGCGCGCCGCGCACTGCAGGGCCGCGACGTCGGAGCCGGCATCAGGCTCCGACAGGGCGAACGCCGCCAGGGCCTCGCCGCGCACCACGGGCGGCAGCCAGCGCGCGCGCTGATCCGGCGTACCGGCCAGCGACACCGCGCCAGACCCCAGGCCCTGCATGGCGAAGGCAAAGTCCGCCAGGCCACTGTGGCGTGCCAGGGTCTCGCGGGCCAGGCAGATGGCGCGGGTGTCGATGGCCTCGCCCGCACCGCCATAGGCGCGACCGGCCACCGCGGGCGCCAGCCAGCCGGCGTCGCCCAGCTGGCGCACCAGGCGGCGGCAGGTGGCGTCCAGGTCGTGGTCGCCGTGCACGTCGCGCACGTGGGCCGCGGCCCAGGCGTCCAGCTCGGCGGCAAAGGCGCGGTGCGCCGGCTCGAAGAAGGGCCAGTCGGTGCGGTCCATGCGTGGCTCCTGCCGGATCAGCGGCCCACGAACACCGGCGACTGCCGCGCCACGAAGGCGTGGTAGGCGCGGTGGAAGTCCTCGGTCAGCATGCACAGCGCCTGGGCCTGGGCCTCCGCCTCGATGGCCTGGTCGATGGACATGTTCCACTCCTGGTGCAGCATGGTCTTGGTGATGCCGTTGGCGAAGGTGGGGCCGTCCACCAGCTGCGCCGCCAGCGCGCGCGCCTCGGCCGCCAGCGCGTCCGGAGCCACCAGGCGGTTGAAGAAGCCCCAGCGCTCGGCCTCCTCGCCGCCCATCACCCGCCCGGTGTAGAGCAGCTCGCTGGCCCGGCCCTGGCCGATGATGCGCGGCAGCAGGGCGCACGCGCCCATGTCGCAGCCGGCCAGCCCCACCCGGTTGAAGAGGAAGGCCGTCTTCGAGCGGGCCGTGCCCAGCCGCAGATCGGACGCCATGGACAGGATGGCGCCGGCGCCGGCGCACACGCCGTCCACCGCCGCCACGATGGGCTGCGGGCAGGCGCGCATGGCCTTCACCAGCTCGCCGGTCATGCGGGTGAACATCAGCAGCTCGGGCGCCTTCAGGCGCACCAGCGGGCCGATGATCTCGTGCACGTCACCACCGGAGCAGAAGTTGTCGCCCGCGCCCTGCAGCACCACGGCGTGCACATCGTCGGCCAGCTTCAGCGCGTGGAACAGGTCGCGCAGCTCGGCGTAGGAATCGAAGGTGAGCGGGTTCTTGCGCTCCGGGCGGTTGAGCGTGACGGTGGCCACGCCATGGGCCACGGCATAACCCACATGCTGCATCACATGGCCCGCCATGGACCGGCGGTTGCCGGCCTGCAGGGCGGGGTCCACGCGGCCGGGGGCATCCATGTCGGGGGAAGCGGGGGTGTTCATGCGGTCTCCGGAGGGGTGGGCTGGGCGAGGTGCAGGCGCAGGCGGCCCAGCAGCTCGTGCAGCAGGTGCTTGTCGGTGGCGCCCAGGCCGGCGAAGAGCTCCACCACCCAGGCCTCGTGCGCCTGCGCCACGCGCTCGAAGGCGCGGCGGCCCGCGGGCGTGAGCGCGACGCGGAACGAGCGCCGGTCCTCGGCGTCCGTCTCGCGCCGCACCAGGCCTTCGGCCGAGAGGTCGTCGGTGAGCGCGGTGACGTTGCCGCCGGTGACCATGAGGTAGCGCGACAGCGCGCTCATGCGCAGGCCGTCCGGGTGGCGGTGCAGCTGGGCCAGGTAGTCGAAGCGTGCCAGCGTCATGCCGAACTCGCGCCGCAGGCGGCGGCGGATCTCGGTCTCGATCTGGGTGCTGCAGGCCAGCAGGCGCAGCCAGACCTTCAGCGCCTGGTGGTCGGCATCGGCCACGCGCGCCTCCAGGCCGATCTGGTGGTCGTCCAGCGTCGCGGGGACGGCGGTCTTCTTCACATCGTCTCCCCGCCGCACAGGGCGATGGCCTGGCCGTTCACCGCGCCGGCCGCCGGCGAGCACAGCCACGCTACGGCCGCGGCCACCTCGTCGGGCTGCACCAGCCGGCCCTGCGGATTGGCCTGGGTGAAGTGCGCCCGGGCCTCGTCCGCCGAGCGGCCGGTGCGCTCGGCGATGCGGGCCACGCCGTCGCGCACGATGTCGGTGTCGGTGTAGCCGGGGCACACCGCGTTCACCGTGGGGCCCTCGGCCGCCAGCTCCAGCGCCAGGCTGCGCGTGAGGCCCAGCAGGCCGTGCTTGGCCGCGGTGTAGGCCGAGACATAGGCGTAGCCCTTGAGCGCCGCGGTGCTGGCCACGTTGACGATGCGCCCGCGCGGGCCCGCCGCCCGCACGTCGGCCAGCACGGCCTGGCAGCACAGGAAGGGGCCGGTGAGGTTCACGTCCATCATGCGCTGCCACAGCGCGGGCGAGGTGCGGCCGAAGGGCGCGGTCTCCACCGCGCCGGCGTTGTTGACCAGGGCCACCACCGGGCCGTGGGCGGCGCGCGCCGCCGCCACCGCGTCGGCCACCGAATCGGCCCGGGTGAGCTCCATGGCCACGGCCGTGCCGCCCAGTTCGGCGGCGAGCGCCGTGGGGGGCTGGCGGCCGGTGAGCGTGAGGGCCCAGCCGTCGGCCGCCAGGCGGCGCGCGATGGACGCGCCGATGCCGCGGCTGGCGCCGGTGACCAGCGCGTGCGGGCGAATGGAGGCGGCTGCGCTCACCCCTGGCCACCCTGCCCCGCGGTGGCGGCCCGCTGCATCAGCGATTCCAGCTGCGGCTTGCCCGAGCGGTAGGGCGCCGGCCACTCGATGGCGGTGTAGCCGATGCGCGCCGCCTCGGTGAGCGTCCAGGCCGGGTTGGCCAGGTGCGGGCGGGCGACGGCGCACAGGTCGGCCCGTCCGGCCGCGATGATGCTGTTGACGTGGTCGGCCTCGCTGATGGCGCCCACGGCCAGCGTGGCGATGCCGGCCTCGTTGCGCACGCGGTCGGCGAAGGGCGTCTGGTACATGCGGCCATAGGTGGGCTTCTGCTCGGGGCTCACCTGGCCGGACGAGCAGTCGATCATGTCCGCCCCGGCCTCCCGGAAGGCGCGGGCCATCTCCACCGCGTCCGCCGGCGTGGTGCCGCCGGGCACCCAGTCGTGCGCCGAGATGCGCACGGACATGGGCTTGTGCGCCGGCCAGGCCGCGCGCATGGCGGCGAACACCTCCAGCGGGTAGCGCAGGCGGTTCGCCAGCGCACCGCCATACTCGTCCGCCCGCCGGTTGGTGAGCGGCGAGAGAAAGGCCGACAGCAGGTAGCCGTGCGCGCAGTGCAGCTCCAGCCAGTCGAAGCCCGCCTCGTCGGCGCGCCGCGTGGCGGCCACGAACTCGTCGCGCACACGGTCCATGTCGGCGCGCGTCATGGCCCGTGGCAGCGCGGTGACGCCCGGCTCGTAGGCCAGCGCCGACGCGGACAGCAAGGGCCAGTTCCCCTCGGCCAGCGGCCGGTCGGCGCCCTCGCCTTCCCAGGGCCGCTGGGTGGAGCCCTTGGGGCCGGCGTGGCCGAGCTGCAGCGCGATCTTCGCGTCGCTGTGGCCATGCACGAAATCGACGATGCGGCGCCAGGCGTCGCGCTGGGTGTCGTTCCACAGCCCGGGGCAGCCCGGGGTGATGCGCGCGTCCGGGCTGGGGCAGGTCATCTCGGCGAACACCAGCCCCGCGCCGCCCAGCGCGCGGGCGCCCAGGTGCACCAGGTGGTAGTCGCCCGGCACGCCGTCCACGGCGCTGTACTGCGCCATGGGGGAGACGACCACGCGGTTCTTCAGGCGCAGCCCGCGCACGGACCAGGGCGTGAACATGGGCGGCGCCACGCGTGCCGACGCAGCGGCCTCGGCCTGGCCGCTGCGCTGCGCGAACCAGCATTCATAGCCCTCGAGCCAGGCCTTGTCGCGCAGGCGCAGGTTCTCGTGGCTGATGCGCTGGCTGCGCGTGAGCAGCGAGTACATGAACTGCTCCGGCTCGAGCGCATCGCAGTAGCGCTCGCCGCACACCTCGAACCATTCCATGGCGTTCCAGGCGGCGTTCTGCAGGCGCAGCACGTCCACCCGGCGCTCGGCCTGGTAGCGGGCCAGCACGTCGCCGATCATCGCGGCATCGGCCTGCACCGGGTTGCCGTGGTCGCGGAACTGGCGCGTCAGCTCGATCGCGTCTTCCAGCGCGAGCTTGGTGCCCGAGCCGATGGCGAAGTGCGCGGTGTGCACCGCGTCGCCCATCAGCACCACGTGGCTGCGCCCGTTGAACAGCGACCACTGCGCGCAGCGCACCTGCTGGAAATTGAGCCAGGCCGAGCCGCGCAGGTGGCGCGCGTTGGTCATGAGCCGCTCGCCCTGCAGGTTGGACGCGAACAGCCGCTCGCAGAAGGCCACCGAGTCCTCCGGCGAGGCGCGGTCCAGGCCATGGGCCAGCCACACCGATTCCGGGCACTCCACGATGAAGGTGGAGGTGGTCTCGTCGAACTTGTAGATGTGGGCCTGGAACCAGCCGTGCTCGGTCTTCTCGAACAGGAAGGTGAAGGCGTCGTACTGCCGCTTCGTGCCCAGCCAGATGTAGCGGTTGGGGCGGCTGACGATCTCGGGCTGGAACACGGCCTCGTGGCGGGCGCGCACGCGGGAATGGATGCCGTCGCTGGCGATGATGAGATCCGCGTCGGGGTAGTCGGCGTCGGACTCGGCCTCCGTCTCGAACACCAGCTTCACCCCCAGCGCCTCGCAACGCGCCTGCAGGATGTTGAGCAGGCGCTTGCGGCCGATGCCCACGAAGCCGTGCCCGCCCGAGCGGATGACCCGGCCGTGGATGTGCAGCTCGATGTCGTCCCAGTGGTTGAAGGCCTCGGTGATCTGCCCGGCGGTGACCGGGTCCCACCGCTGCATGTGCGCCATGGTGGCGTCGGAGAACACCACGCCCCAGCCGAAGGTGTCGTACGGGCGGTTGCGCTCGACGACCGTGATCTCGTGGGCAGGCTGCTGCTGCTTCATCAGCAGCGCGAAGTACAGGCCGGCGGGGCCGCCGCCGATGCAGACGATGTTCATGACAGCCACCGCGAAGGAGAGGCCGGCGCCTGAGCCGGCGGGGTGGCAATTACTTTAAGTGTGAAGCTTTCAGGTGTCAACCAATTGGCTGCTGCAGGCGCCGCCAGCGCCGTTCCAGCACGGGGATGGTGAACGCATAGCACAGCACCACCAAGGCCGGAATGACGACGAAGCGATGGTCCGGAAAGGCGTAGTGCCCGGCCACCAGCAGCAGCGTGCGGCCGATGGCATGGGCCGCGCCGATCCAGTGCTGCACGATCCAGGAGAACGGCAGCCACATCAGGCCGGCCAGCACCCCCACGCCCAGCGGCAGCGCCGTCGGCTCCTTCAGCGCGAAGGGGATCGCCACCGCATACACCAGCACCGCCTGCCCCACGCCGGCGAAGAACAGCCGGTCGAACGGATTGGCGGGCCGTGTCTTGTCCAGGAAGCGCTCGCCCGTGACGTGCGACAGCGCGATGCCCAGGTAGGCGATGCCCCCGGTGGCGGCGTACAGCAGCATGCTGGCCCAGTAGGTGGACAAGGTGGCACCCCCGATGCCCACCACGACCCAGGCCAGGGTGCCGGCCAGCGGCATGGCGAGGAAGCGGCGGGAGGCGAACGCGGCGCGGTGGGCGTCGAGGCTGGCCGCCGGCGTGCACGGGTGCAGGGTGGGCGCCGGTGCGGCGGCGGTCGGACGCGGGATCAAGGTGGCCATGCGGGGGTCCCTCTTCGGCAGGTGCAGTGGTGTGCGGCGCACTCTAGGCGGCCGCCCGCGCGCCGGCCGCACCCCGGCGACGGTTCGCCAGCCCGGCCGACGAACGGCGTCGGCAGGGGCCGCGTGACATCGGACGCGCCGGCGGCGGCGCGGCGTCCGCCGTGCCCGGCGCGCGGGGCCGGATAATCCCGGCCATAGCGACAGCAGTCGCAACGAGGGAGGGACCCATGAAGCGCACCATCGGGCAATCGGTGGGTCGGGCCATGCGCCTGTTCGGCCTGGCCGCCGCCGTGCTCGCCGGCGGGGCAGCCACCGCGGCGCCCGGCCCGTCCGTGCGCCACCATGTGGGCCCCGCCCCGGCGTGGGTGGACGTCATCCCGGTGGCCGCGCCCGCGGCGGCGCCGGACGGCCACCAGGCGGCCGAGGGCCTGCGCTACCTGCTGGTGGACCAGCAGGTGCGCGTGCAGGGCGCCGACCGCCAGTCCTACCGCCATGTCGCGGTCCAGCCCGTCAACGAGCAGGGTCTCAGCAGCGCCGCCAACCTCGACATCGGCTTCGATCCCTCGTTCCAGCGGCTCACCCTGCACTGGGTGCAGGTGCGCCGGGGCCCCCGGCTGATTCCCAAGCTGGCGACGGCGCAGGTCCGCATCCTGCAGCGCGAGCAGGGCCTGGAGTCGCTCATGTTCGATGGCCGGCGCACGGCCCACCTGGTGCTCGAGGACGTGCACGTGGGCGACGTCGTGGAGTACGCCTACAGCGTCCAGGGCGCCAACACGGTGTTTCGCGGGCGGCACTTCGGCGGCTTCGTGTTCCAGTACGGCGTCCCGGTGGACCGCATCCGCGCACGCCTGCTCTGGCCGCACGGACGGGCCATCCACTGGAAGGAGGACCACGCGCCGCCGTCGGTGCGGTCCGCCCGCCTGGGCGACATGGACCTGCATGAATGGGAGGCCACCGGGGTGCCGGCGCGTCCGGTGGAGTCCGACGCGCCCGCGTGGTTCGACCCGTACCCCACGGTGAGCTGGAGCGAGTTCGCCGACTGGGCGGACGTGGCGGCCTGGGCCCGGCCGATGTACCAACCGCCCACCGAGCCGGGGCCGCGCGTGCAGGCGGTGGCCGCCCGCATCGCCGGCCAGCACGCCGACCCGGACCAGCGCCTGATCGCGGCGCTGAGGCTGGTGCAGTCGGACATCCGCTACCTTGGCATCGAGGTCGGCGCCCACTCCCACGAGCCGCATGCGCCGGATCTGGTGCTGCAGCGCCGCTACGGCGACTGCAAGGACAAGACGCTGCTGCTCGTCAGCCTGCTGAGGCGGCTCGGGCTGAAGGCCGACGCCGCGCTCGTCCACACCAGCCAGCGGGGCGCAGTGGCGCAGTGGCTGCCCTCGCCCGCGCCCTTCAACCATGTGCTCGTGCGGGCCGAGGCCGGCCACCGCGTCTACTGGCTGGACCCCACCCGGCTGCCCCAGACCGGCGGCGCCACCACGCTCACCCAGGCCGATTTCGGCCGGGCGCTGTGGCTGACCGAAGGCGCCACCGGCCTGGTGACCATGGCCGGGCCGAGCGCCGTGACGCACCGGCGCGAGCTGAAGACCGTGATCGACGCCTCCGACGGCGTCGGCAAGCCCGCGCGCTACACCGTCCAGACCACCACCCGCGGCATGGCGGCGGACTCGATGCGCCAGGCCTTCGGCCATCAGAGCCGTGACACGCTGGAGAAGCAGTACCTCAACTACTACGCCGGCCGTTTCGGCGACGTGCGACCGGTCGCGCCCTACGTGGTGGCCGACGATCCCGCGGCCAACGAACTGTGGGTCACCGAACGCTACGAGATCGGCCGCTTCTGGCAGACGGCCCAGGCCAACGGGCAGCGCGAGGCGGAGGTGTTCGTGCCCGAACTGCTCGACTACCTGCGCCAGCCGTCCCAGGTGGTCAGGAAGTCTCCGCTGGCCATCGCCCATCCGGTCGACCTCAGCTCGGTGACCGAGGTCAAGCTGCCCATGGCCTGGCGGCTGCAGACCGGTCGCGTGAAGGTGGTGGACCCGGCCTTCCGCTTCGAGCGCGACACCCAATGGGATGCCGCCACGCGGACCGTCACCTTCACGGACCACTACGTCACCCTGGCCGACCATGTGCCCGCGGAGCGGATGGCGCAGTACGCGGAGAACCTCGCCAAGGCGCGCCACGAATCCAGCTTCACCCTGTACCACACGCCCGGCGCCGCCAGCACCGCAGGAGGCATGCACGCCCTGCCGGCCGTGGTGCTGACGCTGGCCGTGCTGGCCGTGGGCGCACTCGCGTGGCGCCTGTACCGGTGGGACCCCGTGCCGGCGGGTGGGCCGCCGTCCGCGGGTCCGCCCGAGGGCATCGGCGGCTGGCTGCTGCTGCCGGCGCTGGGCCTGCCTGCCTCCGTGCTGATCCACGGCAAGAACTTCGCCGAGTCGCTGGCCGCCTATTCACCGGCGACCTGGGCATCGCTGACGACACCGGACCATCCTGCCTACCACCCCGCGTACCAGCCGATTCTCCTGGCCGAACTGGGGGTGCACAGCATCGCCATCATCGGTGCCGTGCTCGTCACCGTGCTGTTCTACCAGCGCCGCAGCAGCCTGCCGCGGCTGTACAGCGCCTACGCCGCCACCGTGATCGTGCTGTCGCTGCTGGACATGGCTGCGGCGCAGGTGCTGCCTGCCACCGGTGGCGACGCCGAATCCACGAAGGCCGGCAGCACCGCCCTGCGCGACGTGCTCTTGACCGCGGTGTGGATCGCCTACATGCAACGGTCGACGCGCGTGGCGCGCACGTTCGTCCGGCGCCGGCATGCCGCCGGCCCGGGCGCATCCGACGTGACCGATGCGGTGGCCGCCCCGCCCGGCCCCACCACGGACATCAGGGAGGCGGCGCAGGCCCCCGCCGCGCCGCCGGCCGCCACGGCCCACGGATGAGGCACGCGGCGGCGCGGTCGCCTCAGCGCGCCAGCACCGGCGCCAGCGCCACCCCGGTGTGGGTGCCCGCCGCCACCACCTGTTCCGGCGTGCCGGCGCAGGCGATGCGGCCGCCGCCCGTGCCGCCGTCGGGGCCCAGGTCGATCACCCAGTCGGCTTCGGCGATGACGTCCAGGTCGTGCTCGATGACCACCACGCTGTGGCCGCCCTGCACCAGGCGGTGCAGCACGTGGATGAGCCGTTCGACATCGGCCATGTGCAGGCCCACCGTCGGTTCGTCCAGCACGTACAGGGTGTGCGGCGGCTTCTGGCCGCGGCGGGTGACGTCGTCGCGCACCTTGCTGAGCTCGGTGACCAGCTTGATGCGCTGCGCCTCGCCGCCGCTGAGCGTGGGCGAGGGCTGGCCCAGCGTGAGGTAGCCCAGGCCCACGTCCTTCAACAGCTGCAGCGGGTGGGCAATGGCGGGCATGCTGGCGAAGAACTCCACCGCCTCGTCCACCTCCATGCGCAGCACGTCGCCGATGTTCCTGCCGCGCCAGGTGACGGCCAGCGTCTCGGTGTTGAAGCGCTGGCCGTGGCAGACGTCGCAGGGCACCTTCACGTCCGGCAGGAAGCTCATCTCGATGGTGCGCATGCCCTGGCCTTCGCAGGCCGGGCAGCGCCCGTGGCCCGTGTTGAAGGAGAAGCGCGCCGCCGCGTAGCCGCGCGCCTTGGCCTCCAGCGTCTCGGTGAACAGCCGGCGGATGGCGTCCCAGAAGCCGATGTAGGTGGCGGGGCAGGACCGCGGCGTCTTGCCGATGGGGGTCTGGTCCACCTCCAGCACGCGGTCGACGCCGCCCCACCCCTCCAGGGCGCGGCAGCCGGTGAGCACGGTCTCGCGCGGCGCGCCGCGGCCCTTGGCCGCCACCAGCGCCGCCACGTTGGCCAGCAGCACGTCGCGCGCCAGCGTGCTCTTGCCGGAGCCGGACACGCCCGTCACCGCCACCAGGCGATGCAGCGGCACGTCCACGTCCACCTGCTGCAGGTTGTGCAGGTGCGCGCCGCGCAGCGCCAGCTGCGGCGTGGTGGCGGTGACGGCCCGCCGCGCGTGCAGCGGGTGCTTCAGCGGCCGGGCCAGGAAGCGGCCGGTGAGCGACTCGGGGTGGCGCGCCAGCTCGGCGGCCGAGCCCTGGGCGATCACCTGGCCGCCGCGCTTGCCGGCGCCCGGGCCGATGTCGATGATGTGGTCGGCGCGGCGGATGGTGTCCTCGTCGTGCTCCACCACCACCAGCGTGTTGCCTTTGTCGCCCAGCTGGTGCAGGGCGTTGAGCAGGATGCCGTTGTCGCGCGGGTGCAGGCCGATGGTGGGCTCGTCCAGCACGTAGCACACGCCCTGCAGGTGGCTGCCCAACTGGGCCGCCAGGCGGATGCGCTGGGCCTCGCCGCCCGACAGCGTGGGCGCCGCCCGGTCCAGCGTCAGGTAGCCCAGGCCCACCTCCTCCAGGAAGGCGAGCCGGCTGCGGATTTCGGTGACCACGTCGCGCGCGATGCCTGCCTCGCGGCCCTGCAGCTCCAGGGCGTCCACCCAGGCGCGTGTGTCGCGCACCGACCACTGCGCGACGTCGTGGATGCCCCGGCCGGCGAAGGTGACGGCCCGGGACACCGGGTTCAGCCGCGCCCCGCCGCAGTCGTCGCAGGGTTCGCCGGCCACGCCTTCGACGTCCGGCTCCTCACTCGGGAAGCTTTGCTCGCGGCCCTTGTCGTCGCCGTCGCGGCGGCTGTCGTCGAAGGCCTGGCGCTGCTCGCGGCTGAGGTTCAGGCCGGTGCCCACGCAGCCGGTGCACCAGCCGTGCTTGCTGTTGTAGCTGAACATGCGCGGGTCCAGCTCGGGGTAGCTGGTGCCGCACACGGGGCAGGCCCGGCGGGTGGAGAACACGGTGACGCGGCCGATGCCGGCCGTGGCCTGGCCGTCCTCCAGCGCCTCGGCCAGGCCGTCCAGCGGGTGCAGCACGTGCAGCACGCCCTTGCCGATGTCCAGCGCCTCGGCCAGCAGGCGGCGCAGCTCGGCCTCGTGGGCCGGGCTCACCACCACGTCGCCCACCGGCAGCTCCAGCGTGTGCTCCTTGAAGCGGTCCAGCCTGGGCCACGGGTCCACGGTGACGAACTCGCCGTCCACCCGCAGGTGGCTGTGGCCGCGGGCCTTGGCCCACTTGGCCTGGTCGGTGTAGACGCCCTTGCGGTTCACCACCAGTGGCGCCAGCAGCCCCACGTGGCGGCCGGCATGGTCACGCAGGATCTGCGCGGCGATGCTCTCGGGGCTTTGCGGCATCACCGGCGCGCCGTCGTGCACGCAGTGCTGCAGGCCGAGCTTCACCCACAGCAGGCGCAGGAAGTGCCAGACCTCGGTGGTGGTGGCCACGGTGGACTTGCGCCCGCCGCGCGACAGGCGCTGCTCGATGGCCACGGTGGGCGGGATGCCCCAGACCGCGTCCACCTCGGGCCGGCCCGCGGGCTGCACGATGCTGCGGGCGTAGGCGTTGAGCGATTCGAGGTAGCGCCGCTGGCCCTCGTTGAACAGGATGTCGAAGGCCAGGGTGGACTTGCCCGAACCCGACACCCCCGTGACCACGGTGAACTTGCCGCGCGGGATGTCCACGCTGAGCGACTTCAGGTTGTGCTCGCGCGCGTTGACGATGCGGATGGCGTCGTCCTCGGGACGGCGCTCGCGCACCACGCGGCCGAGGTAGGCCCCGGCCGCCGCCTCGTGCACGCCCAGCGCCGTGTCGTATTCGCGCAGGGCGCGGCCGGTGTGGGAGCTGGGGTGGGCGCGCAGGTCCTCCGGCGTGCCCACCGCCACCACCTCGCCGCCCGCGTCGCCGCCCTCGGGGCCCAGGTCGATCAGCCAGTCGGCCGCCCGGATGACGTCCAGGTTGTGCTCGATGACCAGCAGCGAGTGCCCCGCATCCAGCAGCTTGCGCAGCGCCCGCATGAGCTTCGCGATGTCGTCGAAATGCAGGCCGGTGGTGGGCTCGTCGAAGATGAACAGCTGGCCCTTCTTCGCCACGGCCTGCCGCGGGCTGGCCGCCGCCTCGGCCAGGAAGCCGGCCAGCTTGAGCCGCTGCGCCTCGCCGCCGGAGAGCGTGGGTACCGGCTGGCCCAGGCGCACGTAGTCCAGGCCCACGTCCACGATGGGCTGCAGCGTGCGCAGCACGTCGCGGTCGCCGGCGAACAGTCGCACCGCCTCGCTGACCGTCAGGTCCAGCACGTCCGCGATCGAGAGGCGCCGCTCTGCACGCTCGATGGTGACGTCCAGGATCTCGGCGCGGTACCGGCGGCCATCACAATCGGGGCAGCGCAGGTACACGTCCGACAGGAACTGCATCTCCACATGCTCGAAGCCCGAGCCGCCGCAGGTGGGGCAGCGCCCGTCACCCGCGTTGAAGCTGAACATGCCGGCCGTGTACCCCCGCTCCACCGCCAGCGGCGCCACGGCGAAGAGCTTGCGCACCTCGTCGAAGGCGCCCACGTAGCTGGCCGGGTTGGAGCGCGCCGTCTTGCCGATGGGGCTCTGGTCGACGAACACCGCGCCGGCCAGGTGGTCCATGCCGAGCAACCGGTCGTGCGCACCGGGTGTTTCGGTGGCCTGGCCGAAGTGGCGCGCCAGCGCCGGCACCAGCACGTCCTGCACCAGGGTGGACTTGCCCGAGCCGGACACGCCGGTGACCACCGTCAGCCGCTGCAACGGAACATCCACCGACACGTTGCGCAGGTTGTGCTCGCGCGCGCCCTCCAGGATCAGGCGCGGCGTGCCGGCGTCCACATGGCGCCGCACGCCCATGCCCACCGTCTTGCGCGCCCCCAGGTAGGCACCGGTGAGCGTGTCGGCCTGGCGCGCGGCGTCGGGCGTGCCGTCGAACACGATCTGCCCGCCGCGCTCGCCCGGGCCGGGGCCCATGTCGATGAGCCGGTCGGCGGCGAGCATCACCGCCGGGTCGTGCTCCACCACCACCAGCGTGTTGCCGGCGTCGCGCAGGCGCTGCATGGCCTGCACGATGCGGTTCATGTCGCGCGGGTGCAGGCCGATGGAGGGCTCGTCGAGCACGAACAGCGTGTTCACCAGCGAGGTGCCGAGCGCCGTGGTCAGGTTGATGCGCTGCACCTCGCCGCCCGAGAGCGTGCGGCTCTGCCGGTCGAGCGTGAGGTAGCCCAGCCCGACGTCGCACAGGTACTTCAGCCGGTTGCGCACCTCGTCCAGCAGGAGCTTGAGTGCTTCATCTCGCAGCGCATCGGGCAGCGTGAGGCCATCGAAGAAGCGCCGCATGCGCTCGATGGGCAGCAGCATCAGGTCGTGCAGGTGCAGGCCCGGCAGCGCCTCCAGCTGCTCGCGCGACCAGGCCGCGCCCACGGGCAGGAAGCGCTGCGCCGGCGGCAGCACCGCGTCGGCGTCGCCCTTCGAGCCCGCGCGCCACAGCAGCGACTCGAGCTTGAGCCGGGCGCCGCCGCAGGTGGGGCACGGGGTGTAGCTGCGGTACTTGGACAGCAGCACCCGGATGTGCATCTTGTACGCCTTGCTCTCCAGGTACTCGAAGAAGCGGCGCACGCCGTACCACTGCTTGTTCCAGTTGCCGTTCCAGTGCGGCGAGCCGTCGATCACCCAGTCGCGCTGGGCGGGCGTGAGCTGGCTCCAGGGCGTGTCGCGCGGGATGCCGGCCTCGCCGGCATAACGCATCAGGTCATCCTGACATTCCTTCCAGGCCGGTGTCTGCATGGGCTTGATGGCGCCGCCGCGCAGCGTCTTGCGCTCGTCCGGGATCACCAGGCCGAAATCCACGCCGATCACCCGGCCGAAGCCGCGGCAGGTGTCGCAGGCGCCGTAGGCGGAGTTGAACGAGAACAGCGCCGGCTGCGGGTCGCCGTAGCGCAGGTCGCTTTCCGGGCAGTGCAGGCCGGTGGAGTAGCGCCAGAGCTCGGGCTCGCCTTCCTCGCGCAGCGCGTACACCGACAAGCGGCCACTGCCGCGCTTGAGGCCGAGCTCGATGGCCTCCATCACCCGCACGCGCTCCGCGCCGGCGAGGCGGAAGCGGTCGGCCACCACGTCGAGCACCTTGCGGCCGTCGGCCACACGCTCGGCCTGCACGCGGGTGAAGCCCGCCGCAGCGAGCCACTGCTCGATCTGCTCGGTGCTGGTGTCGGCCGGCAGCTCCACCGGGAAGGTGACGACCAGCCGCGGGTCCCCGGACGCCGCCGCCCTGGCCTGCAGGTCCGCGAGGATGGTCTCGGGCGTGTCGTGGCGCACGCGCAGCGCGGTCTGGCGGTCGAACAGGTCGGCGGCGCGCGCGAACAGCAGCTTGAGGTGGTCGTTGAGCTCCGTCATGGTGCCCACCGTCGACCGGCTCGTGCGCACCGGGTTGGTCTGGTCGATGGCGATCGCCGGCGGCACGCCGTCCACCCGGTCCACCGCGGGACGGTCCATGCGGTCCAGGAACTGGCGCGCGTAGGCGGAGAAGGTCTCCACGTAGCGGCGCTGCCCCTCGGCGTAGAGGGTGTCGAACACCAGGCTGGACTTGCCGGAGCCGGACGGGCCGGTGACCACGGTGAGTTCCCCCGTCCGGATGTCCAGGTCCAGGTTCTTCAGGTTGTGCTGGCGGGCGCCGCGGATGTGGATGGTGCCGGAGGACATGGCAGGGGCGTGGAGCGTGCGGAACCGGGTATGTTGGCATGTCGCGCCAACCGATGCCGTCAGCAGGAAAAGCGTGACGGAATGGCGCTGCACCGCCCGCTGGCATGGGGCAGGCCCGCATGGACGTCACGACCGCTGCGCAGAATGCGCGCCATCTCGTTGACGAACCCTTGGGGAGAGCGATGTTCCGTGTCCTGCAATCGGTGGCCTGGGTGGCCACCTGTGGCGCCGGCCTGCTGCTGGGCGCACCGGCGGTGGCCCAGATCCGCATCGGCCAGACCGCCGGCTTTTCCGGGCCCGTGGCCGCCGGGGTGAAGGAGGTCACCGACGGTGCCCGGCTGTACCTCGACCACGTGAACAAGGCGGGCGGGGTGGGCGGCCAGAGCATCGAGCTGGTGTCGCTGGACGACAAGTTCGAGCCGGCGCTCGCCGCGGACAACGCGAAGAAGCTGATCGACCAGGGCGTGGTGGCGCTGTTCCTCACGCGTGGCACGCCGCACACCCAGGCCGTGATGCCGCTGCTGGCCCAGCACCGCGTGCCGCTGGTGGCGCCGTCCACCGGGGCCATGGTGCTGCACCAGCCGGTCCACCCGTGGGTGTTCAACGTGCGCGCCACCTACCAGCGCGAGGCCGAGCGCGCCGTGCGCCACCTCAGCCTGATCGGCATGGACCGCATCGCGGTGCTGCAGCCCGAGGACAGCTTCGGCGACGACGCGGCCGCCGGCGCGCTCAAGGGCTTCGCGGGCGTAGGCAAGCAGCCGGTGGCGCACGAGAAATTCGACCGCACCAAGCCCGACTTCAGCACCATCGTGCCCAAGATCGTGAAGGCCGACGCCCAGGCGGTGCTGTTCATCGGCGCGGGCGGCGCCGTGGCCGACGGCGTGCGGCAGCTGCGCGCGGCCGGCTCGCGCGCCCAGCTGGTCACCTTGTCGAACAACGCCTCGTCGGGCTTCGTGAAGTCCCTCGGGCCCCATGCCCGCGGCACGGTGGTCAGCCAGATCTTTCCGTACGAGCGCTCGCTGGCCACGCCCATCGTCAAGGAGGCCATGGACATCGCCAAGGCCGGCGGCCGCGGCGACGTCACGCCGGCCATGCTGGAAGGCTATGCCGCCGCCAAGGTGCTGGTGGAGGGCCTGCGCCGCGCCTCGCCGGGCGCCACCCGCGAGAAGCTGAAGACCGCGCTGGAAACCTTCCGCCGCCATGACATCGGCGGGCTGGAGGTGACCTTCACCCCCACCGACCACAGTGGCCTGGACTACGCGGACCTGTCCATCGTGGGCGAGGACGGCGCCTTCCGCCGCTGAGGGCCGACACCGCGCGGCTCCGTGCGGCCCCTGTGCTGCAATAGCGCCGTCACCACTTCCGCGGGACGCGCGTGAGACAGCAACTCCACCACTATGCCCAGCTGGCCGCCGTCGTGATCCTGGTGGTCGGCTGCTGGGCCGTGCTGCGGCCCTTCGTGCCGGCCATCCTGTTCGCCGCGGTGGCCGGCCTGGCCAGCTGGCCGCTGAACCTGCGGCTGCGGCGGT
Source organism: Ideonella sp. (assembly GCF_041918995.1). Lineage (GTDB taxonomy): Bacteria > Pseudomonadota > Gammaproteobacteria > Burkholderiales > Burkholderiaceae_C > Ideonella. The sequence continues at coordinate 99,747 of NZ_JAYRUN010000010.1, forward strand.
CGCTGCATGGCCAGGCGGGCCCCGCGGCCCTGGTCATGACGGCCCTGCTGGTGGTGCTGGTGATCGGGCCCGTCACCGCCCTGGGCTTCACCCTGGCCGACGACCTGGCCGGGCTCGTCGACCGGTTGCGCCACCTGCTCGACGACGGACCCGTGATGCCGCCGGCCTGGCTGCGTGACATCCCGCTGGTGGGCGGCCTGCTGGACGACTACTGGCACCGCATGGCCGCCAGCCGCGAGGAGTTCGTGGGGCTGCTGCGTTCGCTGATGGACCCGGCCCGCACGGTGGCCGTGGCGGTGGGCAAGGCACTGGCGGCCAGCCTGCTGCAGCTGACCTTCGCCGCCTTCGTCGTCTTCTTCTTCTACCGCGACGGCGAGCACATGGTGCAGGTGGCCCGCCGCATCCTGCACAAGCTGGCCGGCCACGGCCTGGGCGACGAACTGCTCGCCACCACCGCCAGCACCGTCACCGGCGTGGTCAACGGCATCTTCGGCACGGCGCTGGCGCAGGCAGCCGTGGCCACCATCGGCTTCTTCATCGCGGGCGTGCCGGGCGCGCTGGCGCTGGGCGCGCTCACCTTCCTGTTCTCGCTGGTGCCCGTGGGGCCGCCCGTGATCTGGGGCGGTGCCACGATCTGGCTGTTCGGCCAGGGGCGGGTGGGCTGGGGCGTGTTCATGCTGCTGTGGGGCCTGTTCGGCATCAGCAGCATCGACAACATCGTCAAGCCCTACCTGATCAGCCGCAGCGCCGCCCTGCCCCTGCTGCTCATCGTGCTGGGCGTGTTCGGCGGCATCGTCGCCTTCGGCTTCATCGGCATCTTCATCGGCCCGCCCATGCTGGCCGTGGGGCTCACGCTGGTGCAGCTGTGGGCCGCGCGGCCCGGGCCGCTGCCTGCGCGCACGGACGGCGGGCCGCCCGGCACCGCCTGAGGCGGCGGGTCGCCGTCACGGCAGGTCGGGACGGCGCGGCAGGTCGGCGCCGCGGCGGGCGCAGGTGAGTGCCGCGGCGCGGGCCGCCCAGCCCAGCACGGCCTCCCAGGCCGCCCGGGGTGCCGCGCGCATGGCAGCCGGGCCGAGCAGGCCGCGCTCCGCCAGGCCGGCGAGCATCGCGGCCTGGAAGGTGTCGCCGGCCCCCACGGTGTCCACCAGCGGCGTCGGCACGGGGGGCACGTCCAGCGGGCCGCCGGCCAGCCAGGCGCGCGCGCCCTGCGCGCCGCGGGTCATGACGACCACGCCGGTGCCGCGCGCGCGCCAGCCGGCGGCCAGCGCGTCGGCCGCCTCGCCCGGGTACAGCAGCGCGGCGTCCTCGTCGCTCAGCTTGAGCAGGTCGGCGCGCCCGGCCATCCAGTCGACCGCGGCCCGCCAGCGATCGATGGACGGCTCGACGTTCAGCCGCACGTTGACGTCGTGGCTGACCAGGGCGCGCCCCTGCCACCGCTGCACGAGCGCCCGGTGCACGCTGGCCACCGGCTCCACGACCATCGTGTACGAGCCGACGTGCACGGCGGCCGTGTCCTCGGGCACGGCGTCCACCACCTCGGCCGGCAGCAGGCGGTCCGCCGCCCCGTGGCCGTAGAAGCTGTAGCTGGCCACGCCCTGGTTGTCCAGGCCCACCAGGCTCAGCGTGGCCGGGGCGTCGAGCCGCCGCACGAGGCCCGTGCCGATGCGCTCCTCGGCCAGGGCCTGCATCAGCCGGTCGCCCAGTGCACCCCGCGCGATGCCGGCACACAGCGACACCGGCTGCCCGAGGCGCGCCAGCCCCATCGCCACGTTGAACGGCGATCCGCCGATGCGGGCGTCCAGGGCCAGCCCGGCGGGCGTGCGGTCGCCCGCGAACACGTCGAACAAGGCCTCGCCACAGACCACGAACATGCCGGTCCTCCGGAGGGGCGCCGCGCCCGTCAGAACGCGATGGCCTCCAGCGCGTGCTGGTAGCGCGCGTCGTGCATCAGCTCGTCCCAGGGCAGCGGGTCGGTCTGCGGCAGCAGCGCCACGCGGCGCGCCTCGCTGTCGTCGCTCGGCTGCCATTGGCCACGCTCGGCGGCCATGGCCAGGCCGTCGAGCAAGGCATCCACCGCCGCGCCGCCATCGACCTGGCTCTGGTTGCACAGCAGCACCAGGTCGCAGCCGGCCTCCAGCGCGGCGATGCCCGCCTGGGTGGCGCTCACGGCATGGCCGTCGAGCACCCGCGCGCCTTCCATGCTGAGATCGTCGCTGAACACGGCGCCGGTGAAGCCCAGCTGGCCGCGCAGGATGTCCTGCAGCCACACGCGCGAGAAGCCGGCCGGCCGGCTGTCCACGCGTGGGTAGGTCACGTGCGCGGGCATCACGCTGTGCAGCACGGTACCCAGCCAGCCGTAGGGAAGCGCGTCGTCGCCCAGGATGGCGCGCTTGCCGCGCCGGTCCACGGGCGCCGCCACGTGGCTGTCGGCCTCCACGAAGCCGTGGCCGGGGAAGTGCTTGCCGCAGCTGGCCATGCCGGCCTGCATCAGGCCGTGCATCAGGCTCTTGGCCAGCAGCGTGGTGACGCGGGCATCGCGGTGGAAGGCGCGGTCGCCGATCACCGCGCTGTGGCCGTGGTCCAGGTCCAGCACGGGGGTGAAGCTGAAATCGACACCGCAGGCGCGCAACTCGGCCGCGAGCACGAAGCCGGCCGCCGTGGCCGCGGCCGTGGCGGCCATGGCGTCGCGCATCCACAGCTCGCCCAGCGCGCGCATGGGCGGCAGGTGGGTGAAGCCGTCGGTGCGAAAGCGCTGCACGCGGCCGCCTTCATGGTCCACGCACACCAGCAGGTCGGGCCGCACGGCCTTGGCCTCGGCCACGTAGGCGGTCAGCTGCGCACGGCTGTCGAAGTGGCGGGCGAAGAGGATGAGGCCGCCGGTGAGCGGGTGCTTCAGCCGCCGGCGGTCGTCGGCAGACAGGGCCGGGCCGGCGGTGTCGAGGATGACGGGCGCGTGGGTGCTCATGGGGCGATCGGGGAAAGGGAATGGTGGAGGGCGTCGGGGTCGTGCTCGACGACGACGAAGCTCACGGCGTAGTCGCTCTCGTCGCTGAGGGTGACGTGCGCACGCAGGCGCCGCGCGGCGAACCACTCGGCCAGCGCGCCATGCAGGCGGATGTACGGCTGGCCGCTCGGGTGGTTGAGCGTCTCGCAGGCGCGCCAGGTCATGGGCATGTGCATGCCCATCCCGATGGCCTTGGAAAACGCTTCCTTGCAGGAAAAGCGCGTGCCCAGGTAGGCCAGGCCGCGCGATTCGGCGCGCGCGCGGCGGGCGTGGAACACCTGCAGTTCCGCCGGGCCGAGCACCTTCTGCGCGAAGCGGTCGCCGCGGCGCGCGAGCGTCTCGGCGATGCGCCGCAGGTCGCAGATGTCGGTGCCGGTGCCGAAGATCATGCCGAGGCGGTGGCCGGCCCGTGGGCCAGCGCGATGGCGCGCAGGTAGGCGCGCACGGTGTCGGTGTAGCCCAGCTCCAGCGCATCGGCGATGAGCGCATGGCCGATGGACACCTCGGCCACGCCGGGCACCTCACGCAGGAAGGCGCTGAGGTTGTCGCGGTTGAGGTCGTGCCCCGCATTCACGCCCAGGCCGGCGGCCAGCGCCGCCGAAGCGGCTGCCGCGTAGCGGGCGCGCACGGCCGCCTCGTCGGGCGTGCCGAAGGCCCGGGCATAGGCCTCGGTGTAGAGCTCGACCCGGTCGGCGCCCACGGCACGGGCGGCGGCCATGGCCTCGGGCACCGGGTCCATGAACAGGCTCACGCGCACGCCCAGCGCCTGGCACTCCGCGATCAGCGGGCGGATGCGCTCGGCATCGTGCCGGAGGTCCCAGCCGTGGTCGGAGGTGAACTGGCCCACGGTGTCCGGCACGAAGGTGGCCTGGTGCGGCCGCACGGTACGCACGAAGTCCATCAGGTTGTGCAGCGGGTTGCCCTCGATGTTGTACTCCGCCTCGGGCCAGGCCTTGAGCAGCGCGGCCAGCTCATGCACATCGTTGGCGCGGATGTGGCGCTCGTCCGGACGCGGATGCACGGTGATGCCGTCCGCGCCGGCCTGCAGCACCTGCTCGGCCGCCCGGGTGACGCTGGGGATGGCCAGGTGGCGCGTGTTGCGCAGCAAGGCCACCTTGTTGAGGTTGACCGACAGGGCGGTGCGGCCGGCGTGGGGCCGGTGGCCGGCTTCGGGGGCGACGAGTGGGTTCATGGGCGGACCGGCACGGCGGCCGAGCCCACGCCGGGCGCAGGCGCTGGCGTGGTGGGGGTGGCAGGGGTGGGCGCCCCGCGGGCGGCGCCCTCGAGCAGCTGCTGCGCGTCGATCATGACCTCGCGAGTGCGCAGCCTCGGGCTGCCCAGATGATAGTGAAGCAGCGCACGCAGCCATTGCTTGAGCGGCGCGAGGGCCTCGGCGCACACCGCCTGCAAGGCCGGCATGTCGCCCGCATCGAGCGCCGCCTGCAGGCGCTGCAGCAGCGCGCCGCGCAGCGGCAGTTCGCCGTCGTTCGCCAGGCCGACACCGGACTCGGGGCGCAGGGCGCAGGCCTCGTCGTCGCCGACGGGCTGCAGGGTGGCGGTGTGCAGGTCGAGCTGCGGCAGCAGGCCGATCTCCTGCAGCAGCACCAGCTCGAACGCCCGCAAGGCCGCCTGCGACAGCGCATCGTGGCCGGCCGCCAGCGCGGGCAGCGTGGCGGCGTAGGCGTCGAACAGGCGCGGATGGGCGTCGTGCCGGGCGAGCAGCTTCATCAGCAGCTCGTTGAGGTAGAAGCCCGAGAACAGGGCGGCCCCGCCGAGCATGGGCCCGCCGCCCGCCCACTCCGCGCCGCGCAGGGTGTGGATCTCGGCCGCCTCCTCGCGCGGCCGGCCCACGGACACGCTGATGCGCTGGAACGGCAGCAGGGCCGCACGCAGCTGCGAGTAGGGCCGCTTGGCCCCCTTGGCCACCACGGTGAGCCGCCCCTGGTCGCGCGTGAACACGTCCAGGATCAGGCTGCTCTCGCTCCAGTCCCAGCGATGCAGCACATAGGCCGCGCTGGCGGCCGGGTGGCGGGCAGCCATGGCGGCGCGGCTACTCGTAGCCGTAGCTGCGCAGGTGCTCCTCGCTGTCGGCCCAGCCGGAGCGCACCTTCACCCACAGCTCCAGGAACACCTTGGCGTCCATCAGGCGCTCGAGCTCCTGGCGCGCCTCGCTGCCGATGCGCTTGAGCCGCTCGCCCTGGGCGCCGATGATCATGCCCTTGTGCGCGTCGCGCTCCACCACGATGGAGGCGCTGATGCGGCACCGGCGGCCGGCGAAGGCCGGCACGCGGACCTCGCCGGCGGGCGCAGCGTCTTCGGGGCTGTCATCCCCTTCCTCCCACTTGTCGATGACCACGGTGGAGGTGTAGGGCAGCTCGTCGCCCGTGAGGCGGAAGAGCTTCTCGCGGATGATCTCGCTGGCGAGGAACTTCTCGCTGCGGTCGGTGAGCATGTCCTCGTCGTAGTACCAGGGCTGCTCGGGCAGGTAGGCCTGGAGGATGCCGAACAGCCGGTCGACGTCGGCCGCCTTGTGCGCCGACATGGGCACGTACTCGGCAAACGTGTGGCGGTCCTGCATGCCCTTGAGCCAGGGCAGCAGGTCGGTGCGACGCTGCACGGCATCCAGCTTGTTGGCCACCAGCACCACCGGCTTGTGCTTGAGCGATTCGCCTTGCAGCAGCGCGAGCACCTTGGCGTCGTCCATGCCGAAGCGGCCGGCCTCGACGACGAAGATCACCACGTCCACGTCCGCCAGCGTGCCCACCACGGCGCGGTTGAGCGAGCGGTTCAGCGCGGCCGAGTGCTTGGTCTGGAAGCCGGGCGTGTCGACGAACACGAACTGCGCCGGCCCCACCGTGCGCACGCCGGTGATGCGGTGGCGCGTGGTCTGCGCCTTGGCCGAGGTGATGCTGATCTTCTGGCCGACCAGGGCGTTCATGAGCGTCGACTTGCCCACGTTGGGGCGGCCGACGATGGCGATGAGGCCGCAGCGTTGCGGCGCGGCCTCGGGCGTCTGGGGGTTGGTGTCCACGGGTCGATTGTCCCGCACACGGCGGCCGGTGCGGCAGCGGGGTCTCAGGGGCGCGGTGGCTCGGCCTGCTGCAGCTGCTCGAGCAACGCCTGCGCGGCCTCCTGCTCGGCCGCCCGGCGCGAGCGCCCTTCGCCGCGCGCGGCACGCTCCAGGCTGGGCACCGCGGCTTCGACCTCGAAGGTCTGGGCGTGCGCCTGGCCGCGCGTGGCCACGATCCGGTAGGCGGGCACCGCGATGCGGCGCGCCTGCAGCCACTCCTGCAGCTCGGTCTTGGGGTCCTTGCGCCAGGCGTCCACGCCGGTGCCGGCGATCATCTCGCCGAACAGGCGGGCCACCAGCGCGTGCGCGGCCTCGGCACCGCCGTCGAGGTAGACCGCGCCGATGACGGCCTCCATCGCATCGGCGAGGATGGAAGGGCGCTGGGCCCCGCCGCCGCGGGCCTCGCCCTCGGACATGCGCAGCACCTCGGCCAGCCGCAGGGCCAGGGCGAGTCGGTGCAGGGTGTCCTCGCGGACGAGGTGGGCGCGGATGCGCGTGAGGTCGCCCTCGTCCGAGTCACCGAAGCGGTCGAAGAGCAGGCGCGAAACGCCGAGGTTGAGCACCGAATCGCCCAGGAACTCCAGGCGCTCGTTGTGGCCCGCGCCGAAGCTGCGGTGCGTCAGCGCCCGCTGCAGGAGCTCGGGCTGTCGAAAACGGTAGTCCAGGCGCTGCTGCAGCGCGTCGTGGCGGGTATCCATCGGGCAGGCGGTGTCGGTCGTCGGTTCCACACCGCGCCATGCGTCAGCGCGTGGACGGAGCGGTGTAGCGGTACTTGATCAGCAAGTAGACCGGATCCGCGATCTCGACCTCGTCGTCATACGAAAAGCCCACACTGAATCCGGAGCCCACGGCCTCGATCTCGAGGTCGGCACCGCGCAGCATGTCCTGGATGTACTCGATGTCGCGCTGGCGGTCGAAGGCGGTGCGGATGGCGGGCACGGAGTTGGGCGGCGGATCGGCCCGCATGACGCGGTCGAGTGCCTGGCGCGTGGTGATGTACTTCTGCACCGAGGGGTACACCTTGATCGCGAAGACCGCCAGCGCGCCCACCACGATGGCCCAGAACAGCAGCCCGATCACGCTCAGGCCTCGTTGGGCACGGCGGCTGGCGGGTGCGGGCATCATGGGACGGCTCATGGTCGGGTTGCTCCTGTCAGGACGGCGGCGGCACGTCAATGAAAGCCACCGATCCGGCCGAGGTTACCGAAATTCATCCAGATGAAGAAGGCCCGGCCGACCAGGTTCTGCTCCGGCACGAAGCCCCAGTAGCGTGAATCCTGGGAATTGTCACGGTTGTCGCCCATGACGAAGTAGTGGCCCGGGGGCACGGTGCAGGACACGCCCTCCGCGCTGTAGCTGCAGGCCTCGCGGTAGGGGAACACCGTGATCGGGTGGAACGACTGGCCCGCGCCCTTCTCGTGCTGGATGCGGTGCTCGACCTCGCCCAGCTTCTCGGCGAACACGGCCATGTAGCGGATGCTCTCCTCGTCGTAGCCGTCACCCTGGGGCGTCAGCGGCACCGGCTGCCCGTTCAGCTTGAGCTGGTGGTTGCCGTAGCTCACCACGTCCCCGGGCACCGCCACCACGCGCTTGATGTAGTCGATGCGGGTGTCCAGCGGATAACGGAAGACCACCACGTCGCCGCGCTTCGGCGAGTGGTTGTCGATGATCTTCTTGTTGATCACGGGCAGGCGCACGCCATAGTGAAACTTGTTCACGAGGATCAGGTCGCCCACCTCCAGCGTCGGGATCATCGATCCCGAAGGAATCTTGAACGGCTCGAAGAGGAACGAGCGCAGCACGAACACGACGATGATCACGGGGAAGAGCCCCGCGGTCCAGTCCAGCCACCAGGGCTGCATCAGCAGGCGCGCCCGGGCTTCCTCCACGTTGCCGTCGACCTGGGTGATGCCCTGGGCGGCCAGCTGCGCACGGCGTGCCATGTCCTGCTGCTCCAGCGTGCGGGCGGCGGCCTCGCGCCGAGGGCGGAAGTGGAAGCGCTCGGCCAGCCAGTAGAAGAACGTGACGACCGACAGCAGGAACAGCAGCAACGAGAAGTTGCCCACCCACTTGTCCATGTACCAGCCGCCGAGGTAGATGATCAGGACGGCGTACAGGGCCGCGGTGAGGATGCTCATCGGGTAGGGGGTGCCTCGTGGGCGCGTTGGAAATGAAGGGCTGCCGAATGGCAGGCCGCCGCGGTCAAGCAGCCGTGTCAGTCGTCCACCTGCAGGATGGCCAGGAAGGCCTCCTGCGGCACCTCGACCGAGCCGATCTGCTTCATCCGCTTCTTGCCGGCCTTCTGCTTCTCGAGCAGCTTGCGCTTGCGGGTGATGTCGCCGCCGTAGCATTTTGCCAGCACGTTCTTGCGCAGCGCCTTGATGTTCTCGCGCGCGATGATGTTGGCGCCGATGGCGGCCTGGATCGCCACGTCGTACATCTGGCGGGGGATCTGCTCGCGCATCTTGGCGGCCACGGCGCGGCCGCGGTACTGGCTCTGCGAGCGGTGGACGATCATCGCCAGCGGGTCGACGCGATCACCGTTGATGAGGATGTCCACCTTCACCACGTCGGCCGCCCGGTACTCCTTGAACTCGTAGTCCATCGAGGCATAGCCGCGTGAGGCGGACTTCAGCTTGTCGAAGAAGTCGAGCACGATCTCGGCCAGCGGCAGCTCGTACGTGAGCATGACCTGCTTGCCGTGGTAGGCCATGTTCAGCTGCACGCCCCGCTTGTGGTTGCACAGCGTCATGACCACGCCCACGTAGTCCTGCGGCATGTACAGGTGCACGGTGACGATGGGCTCGCGGATCTCCCGGATGCGGCCCAGGTCGGGCATCTTGCTGGGGTTCTCCACCTCCAGCACGGTGCCGTCGTTCAGCTCGACCTCGTACACCACGCTGGGGGCGGTGGTGACCAGGTCCTGGTCGAACTCGCGCTCGAGCCGCTCCTGCACGATCTCCATGTGCAGCAGGCCGAGGAAGCCGCATCGGAAGCCGAAGCCCAGCGCCTGGGACACCTCGGGCTCGAAGCGCAGCGAGCTGTCGTTGAGCTTGAGCTTTTCCAGCGCGTCGCGCAGCTGGTCGTACTCGCTGGCCTCGGTGGGGTACAGCCCCGCGAAGACCTGCGGCTGGATTTCCTTGAAGCCCGGCAGCGGCTCGGTGGCCGGGCCGGCGTTGTTGGGCAGCTTCTTCTCGAGCGTGACGGTGTCGCCCACCTTCGCCGCGGCCAGCTCCTTGATGCCCGCGATGATGAAGCCCACCTCGCCGGCCTTCAGCACGTCGCGGTTCTCGCTCTTGGGCGTGAACACGCCCAGGTGCTCGATGGGATAGACCGTGTTGGTCGCCATCATGCGGATGCGCTCGCCCTTGGCGAGCTGGCCGTCGACCACGCGCACGAGCATCACGACGCCCACATAGTTGTCGAACCAGGCGTCGATGATCATCGCCCGCGGTGCGCCGGCGGGGTTGCCCTTGGGCGGTGGCATGCGCGTGATCACCGCCTCGAGGATGTCGTCGATGCCCATGCCGGTCTTGGCCGAGCACGGAATGGCGTCGGAAGCGTCGATGCCGATCACGTCCTCGATCTCGGCCTTGGCGTTGTCCGGGTCTGCCTGCGGCAAGTCCATCTTGTTCAACACCGGCACCACTTCGACGCCGAGGTCGAGCGCGGTGTAGCAGTTGGCCACCGTCTGGGCCTCCACGCCCTGGCTGGCATCGACCACCAGCAGCGCGCCCTCGCACGCCGACAGCGAGCGGCTCACCTCGTACGAGAAGTCGACGTGGCCCGGGGTGTCGATGAGGTTGAGGTTGTAGGTCCGGCCATCGCGCGCGGTGTACTGCAGCGCCGCGGTCTGCGCCTTGATCGTGATGCCGCGCTCGCGCTCGATGTCCATCGAGTCGAGCACTTGCGCTTCCATCTCGCGGTCGCTCAACCCGCCGCAGCGCTGGATGAGGCGGTCGGCCAGCGTGCTCTTGCCGTGGTCGATGTGGGCAATGATGGAGAAGTTGCGGATGTGGTCCATGGGAACGTCGGCTCGGCCGGCGCAAGTCGTGTAGGCCCTCGCGACACCGGCGTGGGCCAGGGTGTCAGGGGGCGCAGGGCCCGGGCGGGCGGCCCCGTACGGAGGCTAAAAAAAAGGCACGTCCAAAGAGGAGACGCGCCTTCCAACAAAACGTATGGCAACTGCTTGTTGGGCCTTCATTGTAGCCAAAAGCCCCCCGCCGCAACCCCCGCCGTGAGCCGGCCCGGCCACGTTGCGGGGTGCCAACAAGGGAATTCATCCACAAGTTATCCACAGATGCCGTCGCGCGCTGGCCGGATGCCGGTGTGCACCCTCCGCCATGCCGGCGTCGCTCATCAAAGCCGCGTCGTCTGGCCCGATTGTACGCGTTCGAGCGCGCAATCCCGGGAAGCGACTCGGTAGGTCAGTGCCCACACACTTTTGCACCCACTGCAGGCGGAGGGCACAGATCCCATGACGTGAAAAGACCCGCCGTCCCGGTGGGGCAGCGGGTCCTCGGAACGGGGCGGCAGGGGCCGCCTTGGGGGTCAACGCGCGGGCCGGATGACCACGTAGTTCACCCACTCGCCGCGCCGCACCAGCAGCGTGGCAGGCTTGGCCTTGTCCAGCTTGGCGGCCAATGCGCCGAACTGCTTCACGTCGGTGACTTCGACGTTGTTCACCGACAGCACCACGTCGCCCTCGCGCAGGCCGGCGCGTGCGGCAGGGCCTTCGGCCTCGCTGACCCGCACGCCGCCACGCACGCGCAACTCCTTGCGCTGGGCCTCGGTGAGGTCGCTCACGACCAGGCCGAGGTGCGCCTTGGCGGCGGCGGACGACGGGGCATCCGCAGGCGGCACCGGCGTGGGGGTGCGGGGCTTGTCGGCCTCGAGTTCGGCCACGGTCACCACCACGTCCTTGTAGGTGCCACGGCGGAAGACCTGCAGCGTGGTCTTCGTGCCGGGCTTGGTGCCACCAATGACACGCGGCAGGTCGCCAGAACGTTCCACCGGGCGTCCATCCACCTTGACGATGATGTCGCCCGCCTCGATGCCCGCCTTTTCGGCCGGCGTGCCGGGCTCGACGCCCTGCACGAGCGCGCCCACCGGCTTGCCCAGCCCGATGGACTCGGCCACTTCCTTCGTGACCGGCGCGATGCGCACACCGATGCGGCCACGGATCACGCGGCCGCTGGCACGCAGCTGCTCCGACACGCGGATCGCCTCGTCGATCGGGATGGCGAAGGAGATGCCGGCGTAGCCGCCCGAGGGGCTGTAGATCTGCGAGTTGATGCCCACCACCTCGCCACGCAGGTTGATCAGCGGCCCGCCCGAATTGCCGGGGTTGATGGCCACGTCGGTCTGGATGAAGGGCAGGAAGTCGCCGGTGTCGCGCTGCTTGGCGCTGACGATGCCGGCCGTCACCGTGTTGTCCAGGCCGAAGGGCGAGCCGATGGCCATCACCCACTCGCCCACCTTGAGGCGGTTGATGTCGCCGATCTTCACGGCGGGCAGACCCGTCGCCTCGATCTTCACCACGGCCACGTCGGTGCGCGCGTCGGCGCCGATGACCTTGGCCTTGAACTCGCGCTTGTCGGTCAGGGTGACGATGAGCTCGTCGGCCCCTTCGACCACGTGCGCGTTCGTCATCACGTAGCCATCGGTGCTCACGATGAAGCCCGACCCGACGCCGCGTCGCTGCGGCCGGTCGTCGTCCTCGTCCTCGTTGCCGCCGCGGGGGCCACCCCGCCCGTTGGGCAGGGGAATGCCGAAGCGACGGAAGAACTCCTCCAGGCCGGGGTCGACCTGGCCGCCGCGCGGACCCATGCCGCGCACCCGTTCGGTGGTGCGGATGTTGACCACGGACGGGCCGACCTGGTCGACCAGCTCGGTGAAGTCCGGCAGCACCCGGGTCTGGGCGGACGCCGGCAGCGGCGGCAGCGCCGTGAAGGCGGCGGCCAGGGACAGGGCCGCAGCGGCGATCAGGCCGCGCGGCGCGCGGCGGGGAGCCATCGCAATGGCGGAACGGGGCATGTGTTCTCCTTCCGGAACAAGGCTAGCGCTTCTTCTGCAGTGCCGACGCGAAACGCTTGAGCGTCTCCATCGGCACGTCGCCCATGACAGTGACCCATTGGTCGTCGCGCCGCGCCATGTAGGTGTGCGTCGCGCCGATGGAGCCGGCGACCTCCGCTTGGTGCCGCTTCGCATCGAAAGGTTCGATGAACAGCGAGACATGCGTGAGGCCATCGGAATAGATGGCCTGCAGGACGACCGGCGCACCGGCCGCTCCGGCGGGGTCGAGCGAACGCTTGGCACACTGCACCGGCCGGAAGCCCGGCGGCGGCGCCTGCAGCTGCCAGCCTTCGTTGTCCAGGCTGGTGGGCAGCACCGCGGGCCGCAGCACGCGGTAGCCGTCCAGGCGCCGGAGTTGGTCCGTCACGGCGTGCATGCGGGGGCGCACGCCGATGAGGATGTCGGAGAAGGCGGCCCACTCGAGCAGCTGCTCGCCCGGGCCGAGGATGTCCACCCGCAGCAGCAGGCCGCTGCCGCGCTCGGCCCACAGCCGCTGGCTGAAGCGTGCGGCGTCGCGCGCCTTGAGCAGCACGACCTCGGCTTCGTGGCCGGCCACGCGGGCCGCGCCCTTGGGCTGCCACTCGTACCACTCGAACACCTGCTGCTCACTGCCCGCGGCGGGCAGCGCCGGAAAGCGCGCACGCGCGTCGCGCTGCTCGACCTCGGCCACCCGCGTACGCAGCCACACCTTGTGCACGACATCGTTGTAGCGCAGCACCGTGAGCGGCTCGCCGCCCAACGCGTCGATGCGCTCGGCCTGTTGGCCGCCATCGGCATAGTGCGCCACACGCCACACCATCATCGAGCGCGCGTCGCTGGACACCAGGGTGCCCTCGTAGCTGCGCAAGCGCGCCGCGTCGTTCACGCGCTGCAGCCAGGCTCGCGCGTCGGACACCGGCGCGGACACGGGGCTGGACGTCGCCGGCACTGGCCCCGCCGGCTGCGCCAGCGCCGGGGCAGCCACGGCCAGCCCCAGGCCCAGCGACGCCGCGGCGGCCCAGCGGGCAGCGCCCGGGCGGCCCGCCGGCCAGTCCCTGCCGTGCACGGACGGCTTCAAGGGCACGCGCAGCACGGGCACGGGTTCAGCGGCCTTCTGCCCCGACGGCCACTTGGCGCACACCGCCCGGCAGCGCGAGGCTCGGGCTGGCCACGTACTGCCGGTGGGCGCTGAGGTAGCGGTCGATCTCCGCGTTGCGCAGCATGGGCGCCGCTTCGGGCAGCAGGGGCACCGCGCTTGCGGCGGCCGGCGCCTGCGCGGACACGGCCACGACAGGCACGTCCGCTCCGCCCCCGGCCACCACCGTGGAGCCGGCAGGAACGGCCGGCCCCTCGCTGCGCAGCACCAGCAAGGCGCCGCTGACGACCATCACCCCGGCCGCCATGGCCGCGGGCGCCCCCCAGCGGGCGCGGCGGACCGCGATCGGCAGGGGCCGCCCTGCCGTGGCCAGCTTTGGCGACTGGGCCGGCGTCGCCACCGGCGCCAGCACCACCGGTTCGTCCGCCATGCGCGCGCGCAGCCGCTGGAGGAAGGCCTCGTCGTGAGACGGATCGGAGGCGAGGTCTTCCGACCGCATCACGTCGCCGATCCACTGGTAGCCGTGCCACCGTGCCCGGGCGGCGTCGTCCTGTCGCCAGTCCTCGAAGCACTGCCGCGCCTCGCCGGGCGTCGCCTCGCCATCGCACAGGGCCGACAGCGCCGCCAGGCGGACGTCGTCGGAGGAGGGGTCGGAAGCAGGGGTCATGGTCAACTCCGGGATCGGCGAAAGGTCACCAGCGCTCGCCGTCGCGCGTATCCAGCAGCGGTCGCAGTCGCTGTGCGATCGCCTCGCGGGCACGGAAGATCCGCGACCGCACGGTACCGATCGGGCAGTTCATCACGTCCGCAATCTCTTCGTAACTGAGGCCTTCGATCTCCCGCAGGGTGATCGCCTGCCGAAGATCCTCCGACAGCGCGTCGATCGCTGCGTTCACCGTCGCCGCGATTTCCTTGCTGGCCAGCAGGGCATCGGGCGTCGCCATGTCGGTTGGTTCCATCCCGCGCCGCGAAGTTTCGTCGTCGTCGTCAGGTCCCGCCAGCGAAGCCTCGGTGACCAGAGGGTCGCGCTTGAGATCGACCAGCGCTTTCTTGGCGGTGTTGACGGCGATGCGGTAGAGCCAGGTGTAGAACGCGCTGTCGCCCCGGAACTGCGGCAAGGCGCGGTAGGCGCGGATGAAGGTCTCCTGCGCGATGTCGGCCACCAGGTCGCTGTCCCGGACCATGCGTCCGATCAGCCGCTCGATGCGGCGCTGGTACTTCACGACCAGCATCTCGAAGGCGCGGGCATCGCCCTGGCGCACGCGCTCGACCAGCGCGGCGTCGACATCCGGCCCGGCGGCCGTCATGCGCGGCCTCCGGCCATCACCGCCACGCGCAACGGGTGCCAGGCCGGGCCGGCGCTGCGACGATCCAGCGCCAGCCAGCGGCCGGCTCCGGTCTCTTCACGGGCATGCAGCAGCAGCGCGCCGCCGAGATCCAGGCTCACACGCAAGGACACGAACGGACGCGGGGGCCCGCCGGACGGCAGCCAGTGCCAGCAGGTGCCGGTCCAGCGCAGTCTGGCGCGTGGGAGGCGGGCGCGCCAGGAGGCGGCCGCGGCCCCCGCGGCCGCGAGGCCGGCCAGGGCCGGCATCGGCAGGCCGCCCGGCCACCCGGCCGCCTGCAGGTGCCAGCCGGCCCAGGCGAGCGGCACGCCGGCGGCCGCAGCAGCCAGCAGCGCCGCTGCCACCCGCCAGCACGCACCGTCACCGACCGGCACGTCGATGGCCGGCGGGGTGCGCATGGGGCACGCCCTGTTCGGGCGTGGACAGGGGCATCAGACCCGGCCGAACACCAGCGTGCCGTTGGTGCCGCCGAAGCCGAAGTTGTTTTTCACCGCCAGGTCGATCTTCATCTCCCGCGCCTGGTTGGCGCAGTAGTCCAGGTCGCATTCCGGGTCCTGGTTGAAGATGTTGATGGTGGGGGGCGAGACCTGGTCCCGCAGGGCCAGCACCGTGAAGACCGATTCGATGCCCCCCGCGCCACCGAGCAGGTGGCCGGTCATGGACTTCGTGGAGTTCAAGACGAGTCGCCGTGCATGGTCGCCGAATGCCAGCTTGATGGCGTTCGTCTCGTTCAGGTCGCCCAGCGGCGTGGAGGTGCCGTGCGCGTTCACGTACTGCACCTGGTCGGGGTTTATGCGGGCGTTGCGCAGCGCCGCCTTCATCGATCGCTTGGGGCCGTCGACGTTGGGCGCCGTCATGTGGAAGGCGTCGCCGCCCATCCCGAACCCGCGCACCTCGGCGTAGATCTTGGCGCCACGGCGCTTGGCATGCTCGTATTCCTCGAGCACCATCACGCCGGCGCCTTCACCCAGCACGAAGCCATCGCGGTCCTTGTCCCACGGGCGGGACGCGGTCGCGGGGTCGTCGTTGCGGGTGGACAGGGCGCGCGCGGCAGCGAAGCCACCCACGCCCAGGGTGGACACCGTGGCTTCGGCGCCACCAGCGACCATGACGTCCGCGTCGCCGTACTCGATCATGCGCGCCGCCTGACCGATGCAATGCAGGCCGGTGGTGCACGCGGTGACCACCGCCAGGTTCGGGCCGGTGAACCCGAAGCGGATCGACAGGTGGCCCGAGATCATGTTGATGATCGAGGCCGGTACGAAGAAGGGCGAGATACGGCGAGCGCCGCGCTCGACCACCACGCGCGTGGTGGCCTCGATCTCGGGCAGTCCCCCGATGCCCGAGCCGATCATGCAGCCAATGCGTTCGGCCGCGTCCTCGGTGAGCTGGTCACCCGTCGGCAGGCCGGCATCCTGCACGGCCTGGATACCCGCTGCCATCCCGAAGTGGATGAAGGTATCCATGTGCTTGGCTTCCTTGCCGGGGATGTACTCCTCGACATTGAAGCCCTTCACCTCACCGGCGAACTGGCAGGCCAGGCTCGAGGCATCGAACCGGGTGATCGGGCCGATGCCCGAGCGTCCGGCCAACACGTTGGACCAGGCTTCGGAAACGGTGTTGCCGACCGGGCTCACGAGGCCCAGGCCGGTGACGACGACGCGACGGGTCATGCGTGCAGCGGCAAGCGGAAGAAAAAGGCCTCAGGCCTTGGCGTGCGACTTGGCGTAGTCGATCGCCAGTTGCACGGTGGTGATCTTCTCGGCCTCTTCGTCGGGGATCTCGATGCCGAACTCGTCCTCGAGGGCCATCACCAGCTCGACGGTGTCCAGGGAGTCGGCGCCCAGGTCGGCCACGAAAGCCTTCTCGTTGGTGACGTCGCCTTCGGGAACGCCCAGTTGCTCGGCAATGATCTTCTTGACGCGTGCTTCGATATCGCTCATGACTCCTCCGGGAGGGTGGGGAAAAAACGGGCCGGATTCTACGCTGGCGGTCCGCCAGCCCCCGGCAAGGGTGGGCGCCGGGTGGCGCCCAGGGTTGTTCAGCACATGAACATGCCGCCGTTGACGTGCAGTTCGGTGCCGGTGATGTAGCCCGCCTGGGGCGAGGCGAGGAAGGCCACCGCGTGGGCGATCTCCCCCGGCTGGCCCAGGCGCTGCAGCGGGATCTGCTGCAGCAGGGCGGTCCTCTGGGCCTCGGGCAGCGCCTCGGTCATGTCGGTGGAGATGAAGCCCGGGGCCACGCAGTTGACGGTGATCGCCCGGCTGCCCAGTTCGCGCGCCAGCGCGCGGGTCATGCCCGCCACGCCCGCCTTCGCGGCAGCGTAGTTGGCCTGGCCCGGATTGCCCGAGGCACCCACCACCGAGGTGATGCTCACGATGCGGCCGTAGCGCTGTTTCATCATGGGGCGCAACACCGCCCGGGACAGGCGGAAGACGGCCTTGAGATTGGTGTCGACCACCGCGTCCCAGTCCTCGTCCTTCATGCGCATGGCCAGCGTGTCCCGCGTGATGCCGGCGTTGTTGACGAGCACGTGCAGCGCGCCGTGGGCCTTGACGAGCGACTCCACGAGCGCGTCGACGCCCGCCGCGTCATTGACGTTGAGGTTCACGCCGCGGCTGCCGGGGAAGGCGGCCAGTGCATCGGAGATGGCAGCGGCGCCGGCATCGCTGGTGGCGGTGCCCACGACCACCATGCCGCGGCCGGCCAGCTCCAGTGCGATGGCGCGGCCGATGCCGCGCGAGGCGCCCGTCACCAGGGCGACCTGGCCCTGCATCGTCGTCGTGTCTTGGCTCATGCCAGCATTTCCTTCACCTCGGCCAGCGAGGCCGGGTCGAACACGGTTGCGCTGATCGCATCGGCATCGATGCGCTTGACCATGCCGGCCAGGACCTTGCCCGGCCCGCACTCGATGACGTGCGTGAGCCCGCGCGCGCGCAGCGCCTGCACGACCTCCACCCAGCGCACCGGCCCGAAGGCCTGGCGGTACAGGGCGTCACGGATGGCGTCCGGGTCCGCCACCACCGCCACGTCGATGTTGTTGACCAGCGGCATGGCCGGCGAGCCGATGGCCACCTCGGCCAGGCGCGCCTTCAGCCGCTCGGCGGCAGGCTTCATGAGGCTCGAATGGAAAGGCGCCGACACCGGAAGCGGCAGCGCGCGCTTGGCACCCGCGGCCTTGAGCAGCTCGCAGGCACGGGCCACGCCGGCCTGGGTGCCTGCGATCACGGTCTGCCTGGGGTCATTGAAGTTGACGGCCTCGACCACCTCGCCGCTGCCGGCGGCCGCCTCGGCGCAGCCGGCGCGCACGGCGGCCGCGTCGAGCCCGAGGATCGCCGCCATGGCGCCCTGCCCCACGGGGACCGCTTCCTGCATGGCCTGGGCCCGCAGCCGCACCAGCGGCAGTGCGTCGGCCAGCGACAGGCTGCCAGCGGCCACCAGGGCGGTGTACTCGCCCAGCGAGTGCCCGGCCACCGCCGCCGGCGCCGATCCGCCTTCCGCGCGCCAGGCGCGGTAGCACGCGATGCCGGCCGTGAGCATGACGGGCTGGGTATGGGTGGTGAGGTCCAGCTGGTCCTTGGGGCCTGCGTGGATCAGGGCGCCGATGTCCTGGCCCAGCGCGTCGGAGGCTTCGGCCAGGGTGTGGCGCACGGCGGGGTGGTCGCCCCAGGCGTCGAGCATGCCGACGGCCTGGGAGCCTTGGCCGGGGAAGACGAATGCGAAGGAAGTCATGAGGTCATCGGAACAGGCAAGGAAGGCACCGCAAGCCGCGTGCCACCGGTGTCGATAGCGATGTCAGAAGTCGAGCAGCACGGCACCCCAGGTGAAGCCGCCGCCCACGCCTTCGAGCATGAGGGTCTGGCCCCGCTGGATCTGGCCGGCCCGCACGGCGTGATCGAGCGCCAGCGGAATGGACGCGGCCGAGGTATTGCCGTGCTCGTCCACCGTGACGACGACCCGCTCGGGCGGCAGCTTCAGCTTGCGCGCGGTGCCCTGCATGATGCGGATGTTCGCCTGGTGAGGGATGAGCCAGTCGATGTCCTCCGGCTGCCGGCCAGCCGCCTCGAGCACCTCGCGCGCCACCTCCTCGAGCACCTTGACGGCCAGCTTGAACACGGCCTGGCCGTCCATCTTCAGCAGCGGATCGCCCACCACCTGGCCGCCGGCGACCGTGCCGGGCGTGCACAGGATCTCCATGTGCCGGCCGTCCGCGTGCAGGCGCGACGCCAGGATGCCCGGCTCGGCCGACGACTCCAGGACCACCGCGCCGGCGCCGTCACCGAACAGCACGCAGGTGGTGCGGTCGTTGAAGTCGAGGATGCGGGAGAAGATCTCGCTGCCGATGACCAGGGCGCAGTTGGCCGTGCCGGCGCGGATCATCGCGTCGGCGACGGACAGCCCATACACGAAGCCCGAGCACACGGCCTGCAGGTCGAAGGCCGGGCAGCCGTCGATGCCGAGCTTGCGCTGGATGATGGTGGCCGTCGACGGGAACACCATGTCCGGCGTGGAGGTGGCCACGATGATCAGGTCCACGTCCTCCGGCCGGCGTCCCGCAGCCTCCAGCGCATGGCGGGCGGCGGCCACGCCGAGGTCGCTCGCCTGCACCTGCGGATCGGCAAAGCGACGGGCACGGATGCCGGTGCGCTCCACGATCCATTGGTCGGACGTCTCCAGCCCGCGGCCGGCGAGTTCCTGCGCGAGTTCGGCGTTGCTCACGCGGCGCGGCGGCAGCATGCTGCCGGTGCCGGTGATGCGGGCGTATCGGGGAGAAGACGAGACGGCGGGGGAAGGCTTCATGCGGCGGGGCGCACCGGCTCGTCGGCCGACGCGGTGGCCGTGGCCCGCAGCGTGTCGACGATGCGCTCGTGCACCTGTTCAGGCAGGCGGTGGCGGGCCGCATCATAAGCCCGTGCCAGCGCCCGGCCGAATGCAAAGGCATCGGCAGAGCCATGGCTCTTGAACACCAGGCCCTGGAGGCCGAGCAGCGCGGCGCCGTTGTAGCCCCGCGGGTCGAAGTGGTTGCGGAAGCGGCGCAGCACGGGCAGGGCCACCAGCGCACCGAGCTTGGCGAACCAGTGGCGCTTGAACTCGCTCTTCAGGAAGCCGCCCAGCATGTGCGCCAGGCCTTCGCTGGTCTTCAGGGCCACGTTGCCCACGAAGCCGTCGCACACGACGATGTCGACGGTGCCCTTGAAGATGTCGTCGCCTTCCACGTTGCCGTGGTAGTTGAGCTGGCCGTCGTCGGCGGCCGCGCGCAGCAGCTCGCCCGCGCGCTTGATGGTCTCGCTGCCCTTGATGACCTCGGAGCCCACGTTCAGCAGTCCCACGCTCGGGTCCGACTTGCCCTCGACCGCCGACACCAGCGCGCTGCCCATCACGGCGAACTGCAGCAGATGCTCGGCGGTGCAGTCGACGTTGGCGCCCAGGTCGAGCATGGTGGTGAAGCCGTGCTCGTTGGGCAGCACGGTGGCGATGGCCGGCCGGTCGATGCCGTCGATGGTCTTCAGCACATAGCGCGAGATGGCCATCAAGGCACCGGTGTTGCCGGCAGAGACCACGACATCGGCCCGCGACTGGCCGTCCTCGCCCCGCTTGAGCAGGTTGACGGCCACGCGCATGGACGAGTCCTTCTTGCGGCGCAGGGCGACCTCGACCGGGTCGTCCATGGCCACCACCTCGCTGGCCGGCACGACGGTGGTACGCGGCCAGACGGCGGCGGCGGCCAGCGCCTCCGCCGAGCCCACCAGCAGCAGTTCGGCGTGGGGGTGGTCCGCGAGGAAGGCCTGGCAGGCCGGCAGGGTGACCGCGGGACCGTGGTCGCCGCCCATGCAGTCGACGGCGACCCGTACCGTCTCAAGTGGCGTCAGGGTGTGATGGTGCGACACGTTTCGCCAAAGCAAATGCCGCAGTCATGGCTGCGGCATTGTGTGGAATCACAGGGGCGCCAGCGCGCCAGCAGGGCGGCCGGCCACCCGGCCGACCCTGCGCGCCACGCCGGAATCAGGCCTCGGCCTTGGTCTTCAGGACCTTGCGGCCGCGGTAGAAGCCGGTCGGGCTGATGTGGTGGCGCAGGTGAATCTCGCCGGTGGTCGGCTCGACGGCGGTGCCCGGCTGGGACAGCGCATTGTGCGAGCGGTGCATGCCGCGCTTGGACGGCGACTTCTTGTTCTGCTGGACGGCCATGGAGTGCTCCTGGGGCACCAGCGGAAGACATTGCCGGTGCAGGCTGCCGACCTCCGACGGGCTCCCGCGGCTTGGGACGCGGGGCCGACGCGGTGGTCAGCACGTTGAAAACGAAGACCGGACGAGCGCGCCACAAGGCACCCTGCGCCGGGAAAGCCCGATAGTATAGCAGCCCTGCGCGCCGGTGGGCAGAGGCGCCCGCCGCCCCGGCTCAGCCGCCCGGCTTCTTCTTGAGCTGCGCCAGCGCGGCGAACGGGTGAGGACGCGACTCGGCCGAGGGTTCCCCGGCGCCGTCGGGCTCGGGTGCGCTGCCCATGGGCAGCGGCTCGGGGCAGGTCTCGTGGCGCGGCACGATGGGCAGGTCGAGCAGCAGCTCGTCTTCCACCAGCTCACGCAGGTCCAGCAGCCGCGGCAACTCCAGCACATCTTCTTCCAGGTCCGCGTCGAGCGCCTCGGCGGCCGCGCTGCCGCGCACGAAGCGGATCCAGCGGTCCACGTCCAGGCCCACGGGCATCGGCGCCAGGCAGCGCTGGCAGCGCATGGACAGGCAGGCCTGGGCGGTCAGGTGCAGCCAGATCTCCGGCTCGCCGCCGGTCACCGGGCGCTGCTCGCCTTCGGCCTGCCAGTGCACCGCCGCTTCGGGCGTTTCCTCTGCCAGCACCGAGCCGGCCAGCCGAGGCAGCGTGGCCAGGGGCCAATGGCCGGACGACTCACCGCCCGCGGCCGCGAAGGCGGCCACGTCCAGCCGGGTCGGGTCGAGGGGGCGTGCACTCATGGCGTCAGTGTAAGGGGCGGCCCGCACTGCCACGGGCTGGATGGGAGAATCCCGCGATGACCCCATCCCCTGCCCTGCCAGGCGCTCCGCGGCTCGTCCTGGGCTCCACTTCCCGCTACCGCCGTGAGCTGCTGGAACGGTTGCGCATGCCCTTCGACGTGCGCTCGCCGCAGGTCGACGAGACCCCCCGCCCGGCCGAGGCGCCCGCGGCGCTGGCCCTGCGACTGGCAGGGGACAAGGCGTGGGCCGTCGCCCGCGCGGAGCACGGCGACGTCGTGGTCATCGGCTCCGACCAGGTCGCCGACGTCGACGGCGAACCGCTGGGCAAGCCGGGGCACCATGCGAACGCCGTGGCACAGCTGCAGCGCATGCGGGGCCGCACGGTCACCTTCCAGACCGCCGTGGCCGTGGTGAGGCCAGCCACCGGGTTCGCCCAGACGCTGCTGGCCCCGGTGCATGTGCGCTTTCGCGACCTGCACGACGAGGAGATCGAGACCTACCTGCGCCTGGAGCAGCCCTACGACTGCGCCGGCAGCGCCAAATCGGAAACGCTCGGCATCGCCCTGCTGTCGGCCATCGAGTCCGACGACCCCACCGCGCTCGTCGGCCTGCCGCTGATCCGCACCTGCGAGCTGCTGCGCGCCGCGGGGCTGGACCCCATCCGCCGGGCGGCGCAGGCATGAGCCGCCGCGCCGTCCCAAGGGCGAGGGCCGCAGGGCGCAGCCCGAAAGGGCTCCCGTGAGCCCCGCCGCCCGCCCCACCGGACGCCTGGTGCTGGTGCCCAACAGCCTGGACCTGGGCACCGCCCCCCAACCAATCGACGAGCTCCTGCCCGCCGCCGCGCTGCGCCGGGCGGCCGGCCTGACGCACTGGGTGGTGGAGAGCGCCAAGGTGGCGCGCGCCTTCCTTAAACGGGTGGACGCGGTGGTGCCGCTGGTGCAGCCCTTGCAGCAGATGGCCATGCAGGAGCTGCCCCGTGCGCGCAAGGGCAGTGGCGAATCGGTGGCCGCGGCGGCCTGGGATTCGCTGCTGGCGCCGGCGCGCGCGGGCCATGACGTGGGCCTGCTGTCCGATGCCGGCCTGCCGGCGGTGGCCGACCCCGGTGCGGGCGTGGTCGCCGCCGCCCACCGCGCGGGCGTGACGGTGGAGGTCCTGTGCGGCGGCAGCTCGCTCACGCTGGCGCTGGCCGCTAGCGGGCTGAACGGTCAGCGTTTCGCGTTCGAGGGCTACCTGCCCCAGGGCGCCGCGGAACGGGATGCACGCGTGCGTGAACTGGAACAGCGCTCGCGCCGCGAACAGCAGACGCAGCTGGTCATCGAGACACCCTACCGCAACGAGGCCTTGCTGCAGGCTCTGGTGCGCCAGCTGCAGCCGGAGACCCTCCTCGCGGTCGCCTGGGGGCTGACCTCGCCGGGCGGCGGCTGTCGCAGCCAGGCGGTCGCCCTGTGGCGACAGGACCTGGCCGCGACGGACCGCCCCGCCATGACCGGGGATCTCCCGGCGGTCTTTCTCTGGCTGGCGACTTGACCCGCCGCCGGCAGACCCCTCACCCGCCAGGCCTCAGGGGCTGCCCAGCAGCCAGCGGCCGACGGCGATGCCGGCGGCATCGGCCAGCACGTCACCCAGGGACGGGTCGCGCGTCGTCGTCCAGCCCGCCTGGGCCAGTTCGATGGCGACGCCGAAGCCCAGCAGCAGCACAGGCAGCATCCACGCCGGCCCGAGCCCGGCACGGCGGCCGACCGCCCACAGCACGAGAAAGGCCACGGCATGCTGCAGCTTGTCGACATGGCCGAAAGCGGGCTGGCCACTGCCGGGCAGCAATGCCAGCATGAGGATCACGGCCATCAGGCCGGCGAGCAGCGCCCGCCAGGCCAGCCGGGCCCGCCCGGCGCGCGGCGCGGCGAGCGCCACGGTGCGTCAGGCCTTGGCGCCGCCGCCCAGCAGGGCCGCCACCTTCCGCTTGGGACGGATGTTGGGCGACAGGCGGGTGGGCGCCGGGGTGGCCGGAGCGGACTTCTCCCACGCCGCGGGAGTGTCCCCGGGGGCGGGCTCGTAGGGGCGGTCGAAGAACGGGTCGCGCGACGGCTGGCGCGGCTCGGCACGGCGGCCTTCCCGGGGCTCGCGCGCCTCGCGCGGCTCACGGGCCGGGCCCGCGGCGGGAGCGGTGAGGGGGGCGGACCGGTCGTCCTCGCGGGCGCGCCGACGCGGGCGGTCGTCGTCCAGCTCCAGCGGCTCCAGGTCGATCTTCTTCTTGATCAGCTTCTCGATGTCGCCCACCAGCCGGGCATCACCGCGCGCGACCAGGGTGAAGGCCAGGCCCGACGCCCCGGCGCGGCCGGTGCGGCCGATGCGGTGCACGTAGTCCTCGGCGTTGAAAGGCACATCGAAATTGAACACCGCCGGCAGGTCGGCGATGTCCAGGCCGCGGGCGGCCACGTCGGTGGCCACGAGCAGGTCCACTTCGCCGGCCTTGAACGCGGCCAGCGACTTCAGGCGCTCGTCCTGCGACTTGTCGCCGTGCAGCGCCGAGGTGCGCAGCCCGTCGCGCTCGAAGCTGCGCGCCAGGCGGGCGCAACCGAGCTTGGAGTTCACGAACACGATCGCCTGGGTGATGGCGCGCTCGCGCAGGAGCTGCCGCACCGCGGCGCGCTTGTCGTCGTCCTCGACGCTGAAGAAGCGCTGCTCCACGGTGGACGCGGTCGCGTTCGGGCGGGCGACCTCCACCAGCACCGGATCCTGCAGGTAGCTGCCGGCCAGCTTCTTGATCTCGGGCGAGAAGGTGGCCGAGAACAGCAGCGTCTGGCGCTGCTTGGGCAGGTAGCTGAGGATGCGCTGCAGGTCGGGCAGGAAACCGATGTCGAGCATGCGGTCCGCCTCGTCGAGCACCACGTACTCGACCTGGTTCAGCACCGCGTTCTTCGCCTCGATGTGGTCGAGCAGGCGGCCCGGCGTGGCGATGAGGATCTCCACCCCTGCCTTGAGCTGGGCCGTCTGCGGCTTCATGTCGATGCCGCCGAACACCACCGCCGAGCGGAGGTTGGAGTGCTTGGCGTAGGCCTTCACGTTCTGGGCCACCTGGTCGGCCAGCTCGCGGGTGGGGGCGAGCACCAGGGCGCGCACCGGGTGGCGGGCAGGCGAGGCGCTGGCGTTCTCGTGCCGCAGCATCTTCTGCAGCAGCGGGATGGAGAACGCCGCCGTCTTGCCGGTGCCGGTCTGCGCGGCGCCCATGACGTCGCGCCCCGACAGAACGATGGGAATCGCCTTGGCCTGGATGGGCGTCATGAAGGCGTATCCCTGGTCGGCCACCGCGCGCAGGAGCTTGGCGTCCAGCGGCAGGGTGTCGAATCGGGCGGGAGGCGGGGTGGGGGCGGCGTCCGCCGCGGCCACCTGGGAGTCGGAGGTCATCACCCCCCATTATCGCCGGTGATCGGGGCGACTACACTTTCGCATTTCCCGGCGATTCAGGGGCCATTTCGCTGCCATCCGGCGCCATCTGCGCGCCTGCATCGCCCAGCACCCCACACGCATGATCCTCGTCACCGGCGGCGCCGGCTTCATCGGCAGCAACTTCGTGCTCGACTGGCTGGCCGATGCGGCCACCCGCGACGAGCCGGTCGTCAACCTCGACGCCCTCACCTACGCGGGCAACCTGCGCAACCTCGCCTCGCTGGCCGGTGACGCACGCCACACCTTCGTGCACGGCGACATCACCGACCGCGGCCTGGTGGACCGGCTGCTCGCCGAGCACCGCCCGCGCGCCATCGTGCACTTCGCCGCCGAGAGCCACGTGGACCGCAGCATCCACGGCCCGGGCGAGTTCATCCGCACCAATGTGCAGGGCAGCTTCACCCTGCTGGAGGCCGCGCGCGCCCACTGGGCCGGCCTGCCCGGCGCCGAGCGCGACGCCTTCCGCTTCCTGCATGTGTCCACTGACGAGGTCTACGGCAGCCTGGCGCCCGATGCGCCCGCCTTCACCGAGGACCACCCCTACGAGCCCAACAGCCCGTACTCGGCCAGCAAGGCCGCCAGCGATCACCTGGTGCGCGCCTGGCACCACACCTACGGCCTGCCGGTGCTCACCACCAACTGCTCGAACAACTACGGGCCGTTCCATTTCCCGGAGAAGCTGATCCCGCTGATGATCGTCAACGCGCTGGCGGGCAAGCCGCTGCCGGTGTACGGCGACGGCCGGCAGATCCGCGACTGGCTGTACGTGAAGGACCATTGCAGCGGCATCCGCGCCGTGCTGGCGCGCGGCCGGGTGGGCCAGACCTACAACATCGGCGGCTGGAACGAGCAGGCCAACATCGACATCGTGCACCGGGTGTGCGCGCTGCTCGACGAGCTGAAGCCCGACCCCGCCGGCCCCTACGCCCGGCTGATCACCCATGTGAGCGACCGGCCGGGGCATGACCGCCGGTACGCCATCGATGCGCGCAAGATCGAGCGCGAACTGGGCTGGCGCCCGGCGGAAACCTTCGACACCGGCATCCGCAAGACCGTGCAGTGGTACCTGCAGCACGGCGACTGGGTGGCCGAGGTGCAGAGCGGGGCGTACCGCGAATGGGTGGCACGCAACTACGCAGGGCGCGCTTGACGATGCGGGCCGCGGTGACCAGGCGTCCGCCGGGAGGACGCTGAATGCGCTTCCTCGTCCTGCCGTTCCTGCTGTCGGCCATCGGCACCTTCCTCGTGCTGCGGTTGTTCGGCGACCACCGCCTGTGGCGCAACCACAGCTCGCTGAACGACCCCCAGGCCCTGCACGCGCACCCGGTGCCACGCCTGGGCAGCGTCGGCATCGCAGTGGCGCTGGCCATTGGTGTGGCCTACATCCATGTCAACGGCCCGCGTCCCGCCGGCCCGCACGGCTGGCTGCTCGCCACGGCGCTGGCCGCTGCGGCCATCGGGCTCGGTGAGGACCTCACCGGCTCGGTGTCGGTGCGCCTGCGCCTGGTCTGGGTCGGCGTCGCGGCCCTGCTGGGCGCCACCATCGAAGGCGTGCGCATCGTGCACACCGACATTCCCGCGCTGGACGCGCTGGTCACCGCCTCGTGGTCGGTGTCCGTGCTGGTCACGGCCTTCGTCATCACCGGCCTGACCAACGCCTTCAACATCATCGACGGACTCAATGGCCTGGCCTCCGCCTGCGCCATGATCATCCTGGCCGCCATCGGCTACGTGGCCTTCCTGGAAGGTGACCTCTGGGTGGCCGCCCTGGCGGCCGTCTCGCTGGGTGCGATCGGCGGCTTCTTCATCTGGAACTACCCGGCGGGCTTCATCTTCCTGGGCGACGGCGGCGCCTACCTGTGCGGCTTCATCGTGTGCACGCTCGGCCTGCTGCTCATCTCGCGGCATCCCGACACGGTGTCGCCGATGTTCCCGCTGCTGCTGTGCATCTACCCGATCGCGGAGACGGTGTTCTCCATCTACCGGCGAGGGCTCAAGCGCAAGCCGGTGAGCCGGCCCGACCGCGGGCACCTGCACAGCCTGTTGTTCCGCCGCCTCGATTCGCGGCTCAGCCGGCGCCTGAGCGGTAGCGACCACCACCGCAATGCGGGCACCACGCCCTACCTGTGGGGCCTGTGCCTGGGTTCGGTCGTGCCGGCGGTGTTCTTCTACGGCCACTTCTGGGCACTGCTCGGCTTCCTCGCCGTCTTCGTGATCGCCTACCTGGCGCTGTACCGCAGCATCGTGCGGTTCCGGGCCCCCACATGGCTGTAGGCCCCGGTGCGCAGCGGCGCGGGCGCATCCTGGTGCTGACGCCACGCTGGCCCTGGCCCGCCGACGGCGGCGACCGGCTGCGGCTGTTGCGCCTGGCGCAGGCCCTGGCCCCGAACCACGACCTGTGCCTGCTGGCGGTGTGCCAGACATCGGCGGAGATGGCCGCCCCGGTGCCGGCGGACGCCCCGTTCGTCGCCATCCACCGCGTGCGGCTGCCGCGCTGGCGCTCCTGGTGGAACATGGCGGCGGCGCTCCTGCGGCCCGGCCTGCCGCTGCAGGTGGCCTACTACCGCAGCCGCCACGTCCGTCGTGCCGTACAGCAGCTGCTGCCCGGCCAGCACCTGGTGGCCTGTCACCTGGCCCGCATGGCGCCCTATGGCCTCGGCCAGGGCCTGCCGTGCTGGGTGGAGCTGACCGACGCCGTGTCCCTCACCATGCAGCGCGCGGCCGGGGTCGCCCGGGCGCGGCACCCGCCGCGCGCGCTGCTGTACGCGCTGGAGGCCCGCCGCATGCGGGCTTTCGAGCGGTCGGTGGCCGCCCGTGCGGACCTGGTGTCGCTGGTCTCTCCTGTGGACGCCGGGCAGCTGGAGGCGGGCGGCGTGGTGGATCGGTCCGCCCTGGTGGTCGCCCCGAACGGGGTGACGCTGCCGGCGTCGTCGGGCCTGCCGGCCGGGGCCCGGCCGGCCACGGTCGCCCTGCTCGGCCGCATGGATTCGCTGGCCAACCGCGACGCCCTGTGGTTCTTCGTGCGTGAGGTCTGGCCGGGTGTGCGCACGGCGGTGCCGCAGGCCCGTCTGCACGTGATCGGCCGCGTGGCCGACCGCGACCTCGGCGCGCTGCGGACGCTGCCCGGCGTGGTGCTGCATGGGGTGGTGCCCCGCCTGTCCGACGTGCTGGGCGAGGTGCGGGTGGGCGTATGCCCGGTGCGCTTCGGCGCCGGCATGCAGAACAAGCTGCTGGACTACCTAGCACACGGCTGCGCCGCCGTCACCTCGCCGGTCGGACTGGAAGGCCTGGATGCCCAGCCGGGCCGGGACCTGCTCGTGGCGGCCGATGCGCACGAGTGGGTCCGGCAGACCGTGCGGCTGCTCACCGACGGCGCGGCGGCCACCGCCCTGGCCCAGGCGGGTCGGGCCGTGGCCGAGCGGCACGGCTGGGGCCACGCGCTGCGCCCGCTCACCGAGTCGGTGGACCGCCTGCTGCAGCCGCCGACACGCCAGCGCCGGCCGTGACCCGCCGGCACGCCCGCGCAGCCGCGCGGCGCGCCCACCGCCGCCTCAGGCGGCGGCCGCCTCGGGGGTGACCACCGGCTCGTTGCGCCCATGCACCAGCTCGCACTCCGGCTGCACCCGCAGCCACTCGCGGGCCACCTGGTCGAGCGCATCGGCCTGCTCGCGGTGCGCCGGCGACAAGGTCGGACGCTCGTACTGGCCGCCCGCCTCGCGGGCCTGGAAGAAGCGATCCATGGCAAGCCGGCGCGCGGACACCGGGAGCTCGCCGCGGGCGATCTGCTCGTTGATCTCGAGCAGCTGGGAACACTCCTGCACCGAGAACGACAGGTTCTGCTCCGCCGCGGTCGGCACGCTGGCCAGCAGGCGGGCATCGTGCTCGCTGCCCAGGCCGCACAGCCGCGCGAACGACAGCAGGTTCTGGGTGTGGCTGCCGTCCATGGCCAGCACGGTGATGCAGGCGTGCGGGAAGACCCGGCGCCAGGCCTGCACGGTATGGCGGTAGCTGAACATCGGGGCGGGGTGTTCGCCCCGCTCGATGAGCTCGAGCATGCGTGCAGCATAGCCGCCCAAGTCGCCCCGCCCGCCCTGCTTCATGTTCTGCTGCCAATGCGAAGGCAGCAGCGACGCGAGGGGCCGCACGGTGATGATGATCCGCCCGACCGGCCGCCCGCCCAGCAGGTCGCGGAAGCTGGCCACGCCCTCGTCGCTCAGCGCCGAGAGGGCCTCCGCGGACAGCAGGGTCGCCACGCCGCCGGTGTCGCGCTGCATCGCTGCCTGCAGCTCCCGCCAGCGGTCGGGATGGCCCCGCCGCGCCGTCCAGGGCAGGAAGCGGGCCAGGGGTTCGTACAGCGCCACCTGGTGGTTGTAGAAGCCGGCCTCGGGATAGTCCACCGGTGGGCACGCCTGGCCGGCCCAGGCCGCGTGGAACGTGCGTTGCAGGTAGGTGGTGCCGGTCTTGGGCAGGCCGATGTGCAGCAGCACCGCGGCGCCCGGGGCCACGGCAGGCGGAGCGGCCGGGGCCGGCGGGTGCGATGGCCGGGGCCGCGCCGGGCGTGGCGCAGGCGCGCGCCCGGCGGTGCGCCTGGTGGCGGGCGCAGGCGAGGCCCCGGGGGACCCCACCGTGAGGGCGGCCCCGCCGGCGCGGCGCCAGGCCGCCCCGGGCGCGTCCCGGCGCAGGACCGCCACCTCGTACTCGCCCGGCAGCGGCGACAGCGTGAAGCGGACATCCGCCCGTTGCCCCGCGTCGACCCGCGCCACGTGGCGGCCCTCGTGGTACAGCAGGAACGCATGTTCGGCGCTGGCGTCCGCGGCCAGCAGCCTGGCCGCCAGCCCGTCTGGGGTCAAGGCGAATGCGATGGGTGTCATGGATTCGAGCCGCCTGCACATGCCGAGGGCCAAGTCCATTATGGCGGCCAAGCGGGCCACCGCCCTGGAGTAGCATCCCGCGGACCGACGCCCCCCACTCCCACCGCCCATGTCCGACGCCGACCACCCCTACCGCAGGCAGCCGCCTCAGGCCTTCTGGCGCCAGTCGGTGGCCGACCGCCACTTTCTCGAGATCGAGCCCTGGTACCGCCGCAAGTGGAGCATCGCCGATGACCGCATCGCCACGGCGGGCAGCTGCTTCGCCCAGCACATCGGCCGTCGGCTGCGCCACAGCGGGTTCCGCTTCGTGGACGTGGAACCGCCGCCTGCCTTCCTGCCTGCGCCGCGGCACCTGGACTACGGCTATGGCATGTACTCCGCCCGCTATGGCAACGTCTACACCTCGCGGCAGCTGCTGCAGCTGCTGCAGCAGGCGACCGGCGAGTTCGTGCCCGAGGAGTTCGCATGGCGGCGCGACGGCGGGTGGGTCGATGCGCTGCGTCCGACCATCGAGCCCGAGCCCATGGCTTCCATGGACGAGGTGTGGGCGCTGAGGGAAAACCACCTCGGCGCGGTGCGCCGGCTGTTCGAGACCTGCGACCTGTTCGTCTTCACCATGGGTCTCACGGAGACGTGGGTCTCCACCAGCGATGGCACCGCCTATCCGCTGTGTCCCGGCACCAGCGGCGGCCGGTTCGACGCGTCCCGCCACGCCTTCGTGAACCTGGAGTACCCGGACGTCCTGCAGGACATGGAAGCGTTCCTGGCACGGGCCAAGAGCATCAACACGAAGATGCGCTTCCTGCTGACGGTCAGCCCGGTGCCCCTCATGGCCACGGCCACCGCGGAGCATGTTGGCCTGGCCACCATGCATTCCAAGTCCGTCCTTCGCGCGGTGGCCGGCTACCTGAGCCACTCGCGCGACGACGTCGACTACTTCCCGTCCTACGAGATCATCTCCTCGCCCTTCATGCGTGGCAGCTTCTACAACCCGGACGGACGCACGGTGGTCGAGGCCGGCGTCGAGCACGTGATGCGCCAGTTCTTCCGGGAGCACCCCACGCCGTCCAGGCAGGCCGAGGCGGCCGACGCGGCCCCGCCGGCCGCAGCCGGCGCCGAGGCGGCCGCCGACGACGTGGTGTGCGACGAGGAGCTCCTCGCCGTCTTTGGAGAGCGCGCATGAAGATCCTCCTCACGGGCGACAGCCATTTGGGCGGGCTGCGCCGGGCACAGATGGCCGGCCACCCAGGCCTGCAGGGCGCCGACACCAGCAGCATCGAGATCCAGGCGCTGGGCCGCGGCTTCCTGCTGCGCTCGCCCTTCTTCGCCGCCCGCGACTCACACGTCGAGATCACCGAGCCCGAGTACCGCGAGCGCGTCAAGCGGCTGCCGCCGCCCGGCCCGCTGCCCGACCTGATCGGGATCTGCGGGCCACTGAACACGAACCGGCTCTGGCGCGACCCCGACTTCAAGAACTGCCTGCCGTATCCGCTGGCCCCGACGCACGCGCTGGTGTCGCGCAGCCTGCTGCGGGCTGCGATCGAAGGCGACGCGCGGCAGTCGATCGAGTTTGCCAAGGCGCTGCAGCGCCATGTGCCCGTCTTCGTGCTCGAGGCGCCGTGGCCATTCCTGCGGCACCCGGCGGTGACGGCGCTGGGGCGCGACGTCGTGCAGCACCTGCACCACGCCTACCGCGACCACGTCCTGGCCGAGCTGCGCTCGGCGGACATTCCCGTGGTCGAGATCGACCCGGGCGCTGTGGATGCCCACGGCTTCATGCTGCCCGCCTTCCGGCAGGAGAACGGGCGCGATCTGTACCACGCCAACGCCGCCTTCGGCGCGGTCATGCTGCGGGCCATCCTGGCCCGCTTCGACCCCGCACGGCTGCAGGCCGGCCATCCGACGACCGAGGTGGCCTCCCTCGACGCCGCCCCCTGAGACGGCCCCACCGCAGGACACCTGATGAACCGTCGTGACCTTCTCGTCCGCCTCGGCACCACCTCGCTGTCCGGCCTGGTGCCGGCCTGGCTGGCCGCTCCCGCGGCCGCGCAGCCGGCCACCCGCACCGCCACCCTCGACGCGGCCGACCTGCTCCGGCTCGACGGCCGCCCGGAGGACGAGGCCTTCGAGGCGCTGGCGGCGAAGCTGCGCGCCACACCGGGCCCCAAGGTGGTCCGCTTTCCGGGCGGCCCCCGCACCCTGGCGCTGGCTGGCAGCCGCCAGATCGACCTGCCCGGCGAGGTGCGCTGGGACTTCGGCAAGACGCGCGTGCGCTACGAGGGC
Organism: Ideonella sp.; assembly: GCF_041918995.1. Classification (GTDB taxonomy): domain Bacteria; phylum Pseudomonadota; class Gammaproteobacteria; order Burkholderiales; family Burkholderiaceae_C; genus Ideonella. The sequence continues at coordinate 131,879 of NZ_JAYRUN010000010.1, forward strand.
CAGATCAGCGGCAACAGCGTGCTGCTGCGCTTCGGCCCGCGCTCGGAGTTGATGGGTCTCGACATGACGCTGGGCGCCGCGGCGCAGTGCGACCGGCTGCTGGTGCTGCAGGACGACTGCGTGGCCGACCGCCTGCAGATCGTCGCGGAGCGGCAGCTGGCCAATGGCGGCAACGACAACAGCGACGGGCTCCTGCAGGTGCGCGGCAGCCGGGTGCGCCTGACGGCCTGCAGCATCGAGGGCGTGGACCGGCCCATGGCGGTGGTCGGCGCCGGCGCCCGCGAAGGCGAGATGGCCGCCCTGGTCGACGTGCGCCTCACCGACCTGCGCCTGCGCGGCTTCGTCTGCGGGCTGCTGTTGCGCAACACCCAGCGTTGCGTGGTCGAAGGGCTGGTGGCGCAGGACAAGAGCGCGAATGCCCGCACCGACCCGGGGCACAACGCCGTGCTGGCCGCGCGCTCCCAGGACCTGGAGCTGCGCCGCTTCCGCATCGACGACTGCGGCGAGCATGCCATCCGCATCGGCGGCTCGACCAACCCGCACGAGGCACCCAACCGCAACATCCGCATCACCGACGGCGTCATCCACCGGCCCGGCAAGTGCGGCGTGAAGTTCTGGTCCGCCGGCAAGGCCGAGGATGTCGCCGATGCGGCGGTGCAGGGGGCCACCCTGCGCAACCTGCAGGTGTTCGATTGCGGCTACCGCGGCAAGATCTCGGTGAACGAGGACGCGGTGCGGCTGGAGGTGGTGGAGGACTTCGTGGTGGAAAACGTGCTCGCCGCGGCGGAGAAGTCGGCCGCTGCCGGCCACGACGGCGTCTACCTGGCCGCCTGCGAGCGCGGGCGCCTGCAGAACATCGAGGTGCGCCGGGCCGCTCGCTCGGCGGTGTACATCACCGAGCTGCTCGGTGCCGGCCGCCGGTCGCCCGTGGGTGCCATCGAAGGCAGCGACATCCGCTCCACCGACCACCGCGGCGACTTCATCCACCTCGACCTGCCCACGCAGCCGGGCGGCCCGTTCCGCTTCAGCCGGCTGCAGGCCCGGGGGGGGCAGAACTTCGTCGGCGGCACGGCGCCGCGGGTGGCGGAGGGCCGCTTCGAGGGCGCCGCCGAGCGCCTGTCGGGCAGCATGAACGCACTGGGTGCCGAGTCCCGCCGGGTGCGGGTGGGCACCGCGCGCTGACGACCGCGCCGGGCGGCGGCTGTCCGGCCGTCAGGCCGGGTCGGGCCGGCCCGCGTGGCGCAGCAGGCGCATCACTTCCGCCTCGAGCTGGCGGTTGAAGGACTGGGCAGACGCCGCAGCCACCTGGTGGTGGCGTGCCTCGCCGAGCGCCGCCTGGAAGGCGGCGACGAAGTCGGCGTCCTTGTAGAGATGCACATGACCCAGCCGCCGCAGCGGGCGGAAGGCGCCGATGTCCGTGGCGACGACCGGGCGGCCGGCCATGCGCGCCTCCACCACCGGCCGGCCGAAGCCCTCGGCCCGCGAGTGCACCCACACCACATCGGCCGCGCGGAACTCGTCGACGATGCCATCGAGCGTCAGACGAGGCAGCACGCGGGCCTGCGCCCGCCGCTCCGCGGGCAAGCCGGCCAGCGCACGCTCGGCCAGGGCGGCGTCATCACCGAACCCCAGCACGCGCAGCACCACCGGCAAGTCCCCCGGCAGCTGCCGCAGCAGGCGCAGCGCGCCGCGGTAGTCCTTGTTGGCCCCCATGCCGCTGCACAGCAGCACGCGCACCGGCTGCGCCGGCGCGGCGGGCGCGTGCGGCACGGCGGACGGCGGGGCCGCCGTGCGCTGCAGCGCCGTCTCGAAGGCATAGAACGGGTTGGCCCACAGGTACAGGGGGCAGCGGCGATAGCGCTCGATGCGCCGCAGCTGGCGCTGGGTGTGGCGCGACACGGTGGCCACCGGCCGGCCCAGCCGCGCGTGCCACGCCTGGCACGTGCGGATGTAGCGGGCCGCCAGCCCGCCGCTGTCGCGCCGGTTCGGAATGAGGTCGTGCACCACCATCACGGCGCGTCCGCTCCAGGCGTCGAGCAGGCTGCCGGCGTTGTAGGGATAGACCGTCAGGCCGGTGCGCCACCAGCGCCCGGCCAGCGGTGCGACCACCTGCTCGTACAGCACGTAGCAGACGTTCTGCAGCGCCGCCGGCGCACGCGCCAGCCATGCGGGTGCGCGCAGTTCGCGGTGCTCGATGCCCAGCCGGCCGAAGCACTCTTCCAGCTCGGCCGCGTAGACGGGGATGCCGCGCGCCTTCAACCCGGCGAAGAAGTTGAACACCAGCACGCGCGGCGGCTTCGGCCGCCCGGTGGGCCGCCCCGTCACCGGCGCCAGCCCTTGGCCAGCCGCCAGGGGGCCACGGCGAGCAGCCGGTCGCCGTCCAGCGGGCGGGGCGGCAGCACGGCACCGGCGGCCATGGTGGGGTCGATGCGGCTGCCGGCGGCCACCACCAGCGGCGGCGCGTCCGGCAGGCCCACCGAGAGCAGATAGTCCCGGAACTTGGTGCCGTCGCCGGGCACCGCATCGGGGGCGTCCAGCACCGTGAACCATTGCGCCGGGATGCCGTAGGCATGGGCGACGATCAGGCCGTGCAGGGACGAGGTCAGCACGCGGTCGCAGGCGCACAGCTCGTCGACGAAGGCCTCGATGCCCTCGTACCCGGCGCGCAGCACGCCGATGGCCACGGCGTCGCCGGTGACCTGCACGCGCCCCTCGTGGGCATGGTGCAGCACCACGCCCAGCCGGTGCCGGGTCGCGGCCGGCCGCGGCGTGTAGACGCGCGGCAGCAGGCAGGCCGGATCGCCCAGCACCTCGGGGGCCTGCCCGCCGCACTGCCGCACCAGCTCCGCCGTGAGCGGGCCGCGCACGGCCAGGTAGCGGGCGCGCGGGTCGAGCCGGTCGCTCATCCGTGGTGTCCCCGCGCCCCACACGACCGTGCCCTCGCGGGCAAAGCGGACGGTCGAGCCGATGGCCAGCACGCCGGTGCCCTTGGGGCTGTGCAGCGGTGGCAGCCCGGTGAGCCTTTCCACCAGATAGGGGTTGAGGATGTCACCGAAGTTGCCCGGGTACGGCCCTTCCATCCACCACAGCTGCGGCCGCTGCGCCGGCCGCAGCCGCGCCTGCCGGGCCCGACGCGCCAGGCCAATGCGCAGCAGGCGGCTGTCGGCCCAGGCCCGGTCGGCGGTGCACTCTCCGGCGCGCAGCTGCTGGGCGAGCCATTCGGCCTGCACGTCCTGGCCCGCGTCCAGCGCCACGTCGAGGTGAAAGCGGGTGAGGTGGTCGCTGCCTTGGGCCGTGGCCGGCAGGGCGCGCAGCACGCGCTCCGCCTCATCGAGGCGGCCCTCGCGCTGCCAGCCACGGGCCACGCGCCAGGCCAGCGCCTCGTCCGCCGGGTCGGCCTGCTGGGCCTTGCGCAGGAAGAAGGTGGCCTCGCTGCCCCGGCCGTCGCGCAGCGCTTCGGACACCTCGCGCATGAACAGCGCCTTGCGGCGCGGCGGGGTGAACAGCTCCACCTCGTGCTGGGCCGCCTGGCCCTTGAACTCGGCCGCGTGGCCGCTGCGGCCGAAGTCGAACACGGCCGACGTCGATGCGCCGGGCTCGTCGTCCAGGCGCACCCAGCCGGGCGGGAAGACGGTGACCGCGGGCATCTGCGGCAGGCCGGTCCAGGCTTCCTGCAGGAACCAGTCGTCCGTGGCGGAACCGACATGGGCCTGCTCACGCTCGGCCATGAGCGCGACGAAGGCGTGTGCCGCCGGTGTCGCCCCCAGGTAGAGGATGGAGGGCTGGGCGGTGCGCGGCAGCAAGGCCGGGTCGTACTGGCGCAGGTCGCGGAAACCCCGCAGGAAGAACCCGAGGTCGATCGCCGGCCCCAGCAGCGGCAGCGGGCGCAGCAGCCGGCAATCCACGTCCACCCACCACAGCGGCCGGTCGAAGCGCGCGCAGCAGTCGGCCAGGAAGCGCACCTTGTGGCGGCAAGCGTCGATCCAGCTGGTGCCCGCGGGCAGCGCGGGGCGCTCGATGTGGCAAGCAACGCCCAGGCGGGTGCAGTCGTCGGCGAGGCGCTCCGCCGCCTGCAGGTAGTACGCGTCGCCGTAGGCGAAGCTCACCAGCATCGGTGCCGGCATGTCGTGCGGCTCAGGCATCGGGCGGCTCTCCCAGGCGGTGAAGGATGTCGGCCCGCACCCGCTCGAACGCCGGCCGCCGGCTGACGTAGAGCTGTTCGTCCCAGGGCTTCACGGGCCCCACGAAATGCACGATGTGGGCGCCTGCGGTCACGTCCTGGCGCGGGGCGGCGTTCCAGGCCGTCGGCAGCGGCAGGTACGCGGCGCGGGCATAGGCATTGAGGGCGTCCTGGTCGTTCATGGCGCAGCGTTCCACCAGGGCGATGCAGCGCGCGGCCGCCTGGTCCGCGCGCATTCTCTCAAGGTCCAGCACCAGCACCCCGGCATTGAAGGCCCGGAAGCCCATCGGGCCGGCCTGGTGCAGTGCCTGCCGCCATGCCAGCGCCTGCGGCAACGGCAGCGCCGCCAGCGCCTGGTACAACATCTGCAGGCCCCAGCGGGTACCGGGCGAGTGGCTCGGGCGGGCGGCGAGCGGCTGGCCGCGCAGGTCCATCTGCCACAGCGGCGCGAGGTCGCCCAGCACGACGAGGTCGATGTCCAGGTAGAGGGCCCGCGGCTGTGCCGGCAGCAGCTCCGGCAGCAGCAGGCGGTCGAGGGTGGAGACGCTGGTGTGGGCCAGCAGCTTGAGCCGCCCGGGATAGGCCACGTCGTCGAAGCGGTGCCACACCAGGCCGGCGCGGTCCTGCAGCAGCCGTGCCCAGCGCTGCAGCCAGGGCGCCTGCACGCCCCGCGTGAGCAGGTGAAACGTGAGCGGGACACTCGACGACGCCAGCGCGCTGTGCATGACCACCTCGGCATGCCGCGCCAGGCGTTCGTCCACGGCCAGCGCGACCACGGCGGCGTCGGCGCCGCCGACCGCGGCGAGCACCTGCTGCGTGCGCGCCGGGGCGCACAGGGCGGCGCTGTCCACCGGCTCCGGCCACGGTGCCCGTGCAGGCGCCGCCTGGCGGGCCACCTGCGTGGCCTGCCCGGCCCGCGCTGCCCAGGCGGCCCAGGCCTCGCGCAGGGCCGGCGCACCGACGCCTGCCCGGGGTGCGCCGGCCAGGGCCCGGGCCAACGCGTCCCAGCTGCGTCCGGCAGGCGCCTCGTCCGGCGCGGCCCACAGGCCATCGGGCGCGTGGGCATCCAGCCCCGGTGGGCGGGGGTCCGGCAGGCAGGGCACGCCCCACTCGCGCAACACCCAGGCGCTGGTGCCATCGGCGGCCCCCACCGGCCCCGCACGGCGCAGGGCCTCGACCAGCGCCGGCTCACCGGCTGCCGGGTCGTGCACCCGCAGGCTGGAGATCCGCACGTCCGGCCAGTGCGTCAGGGCAGCGAGCCAATGGCGTGCGGTGTGCACCGTGAGTTCGCCGCCCGGAAGCAGCACCAGCTGAGCCGGATCGGCAGCGGGCAGTCGGCCGGCACAGGCCTCCAGGACAGAAGGCAGGCGGGGCCGGCGCCACGGCGCGAGCAGCCGCGCGAAGGGCGACGCCCGTGACGCAGGGGCCGTGAGCGCCCGGCGCCAGGCCGCGGCACCACGCCCGCTGCCGGTAGCGTCGTCCGGCTCGGGGGCATGGCCGTCGGGCAGGCCAACGATGGCCACGTCGGCCAGCGGCTCGCCGGGACCGCGGACCGCCTCACCCATCGACCGCAACGCACTCAGCCACCGCGCGCTGTCCGCGCCGCCGGCCCCCCCGGGCAGCGCCGTCGGCACGGTGACCGGCCGGGAGCCGGCCTGCCACTCGAGCAGGTCCAGCGCTTCCAGCGGCCGCGCGCAGGCGAAGGCCGTCTCGAGCAGCCGCCGCACCGCCGCGTCGGCAGCGTCGGCCGGGGCGATGGCCAGGGCGGCCGTCACGGCAGGCAGCAGGCCGCCTTCGCCGCGTCGCCAGGCGAGCACCTGGCGCGCCACCTGCACCGGCAGGTCCTGCGGCGCGGTCGGCAGGCGCGACAGCAGCCAGTGCGCCAGCTCGTCGTAGCCGTCGTCGCAGGCGATGAGGCCGGCCGCCCGGGCGCCCTGGCCGGGCTGCGTCTCCTCGTCCATGAGGCGATGGGCATCGGCCCGCGCGCGCTGGCGGGCCGTGGGTCCCGGGCGAGGGGCGGCCATCAGCCCGCCGACGCCGGCACCGCCGACGCGCCGATCCGCACCAGCCCGCAGGCCGGGTCGTCCTCGCAGGCCCGCTCGGCCCACCGGTCCAGTTCACGCGCCCGGGCCACGAGCGCCGGCGGCAGGACGGGCTTCTCGTAGGGCAGGCCCGCGTCCCGCTGGCGAAAGAAGATGGCCATCGTGCGGCGCCGGTCACGCTCGATGGCGCGGCCAGCGGCGATGCGGTGGTTCAGCACCTGCAGGCGCCGGCATTCGTCGACGGAGAACGACAGGTTCTGCTCCGACGCCGGTGGCACGGCGGCGGCGAGGTCCACCGCAGGCGGGATGCTGCAGGCGCCGGCGAAGGCGGCCAGGTTGGCGGCGAAGTCGGCGCCCATGGCCAGCACGGTCACGCGGACCGACGGAAACACGCGCCGCCAACGGTGCAGGGCCAGGCCGGCGCTGTACATCGCACCCGGGTGCGCGCCCTCCTCCACCCGGGCCAGCGTGGCGATGGAGAACGCCTCCAGGCTGTCCACCGCGCCCTGCTTGAGGTTCTGCTGCCAGTGCGACGGCAGCAGGCGCTCCAGGCTGCGCGAGGTGATGACCAGGTGTGCCAGCTGCCGGGCCGCGACGAGTCCGGCAAAGCGCTCCACGCCCGCTTCGTCCAACGCCGACAGCGCCTCCGCCGACAGCAGCGTGTGGCGGCCGTCCTCGGCCGACAGCACATCACGCAGCGCCACCCAGCGATCGGGCAGGCCCGGTCGGGCCGTCCAGGGCAGGTGCCCGGCCAGCGGCTCGTACAGCGCGATCTGGTGGTTGTAGTAGCCGGTGTCGGGGTAGTCGACGCCGGCCCGCCCGAGGGCCGGGCGCGCGGCGGCCAGCGTCTTCTGCAGGTAGGTCGTGCCGGTCTTGGGCAGCCCGATGTGCACGGTCAGCGGCATGCCGCGGCGCCTTCAGGCCAGCACACCCTGCGCCAGCAGACGGCGACCCACCGCCTCGAACGCGTGGTCGTCGGCCACGCTGCGCAGGCGCGCACCCACCTCGGCGGCGAAGCCCGGGTCGGCCGCCAGCCGGCCCAGCAGCTCGGCCGCGTGCATGGCGTCGCGTGCGAACAGCGGATAGTCGGCCCCCAGCAGCGACTCGTTCACGGGGCTGCGCGCGAGGACGACCGGCACGCCGGTCGACGCGTACTCGAGCACCTTGGTGGACAGCTCGTGCGTCCCGGCCTCGAAGACCGGGTCGCGGAACGCCCAGCAGGCGTCCATCGACGCCACGGCACGCATCAGCGCGTCACGGTCGACGGCGCCATGCCAGACGACACCGGGCGTGGTCTCGAGCAGCTGCCGGATCTCCTCGCGGAAGCCGGGCTCGTCCGGCACGTGGTGGATCTTGTCCCCGTACACATGCAGCCGGGCCGACGGCACCGCCTGCGACAGGCGGGCGAAGGCGGAGAAGAGATCCCGGATGCCCCAGCGCGGGGCGAACTTGCCGGCGTAGCACAGGCGGAACTCCGCGTCGGCGCGCGGCAGCGCACCGGCTTGCCCGGGCGGCGGGATCATGGGCGGCAGCAGCACCGTCTTGCCGCGCGCCTCGGGCCAGTGGGCCAGCATGTGGGCCTCGAACTGGGGCGTCTGGCACAGCAGGAAACGACAGGCCCCGATGATGGTGGCGATGCGCGCCTGGATCTCCGGCGTGATCTGCTCGGCCGACTGCGGGATGTCGGTGAGATAGGCCCACAGGCGCCCGCGCAGCCGTGGCTCGACGGCGGCCGCGGTGCACAGGTCGAAGCCGCGCAACACGAAGCCGTGGAAATGCTGCCTCTCGTCGAGCTCGCACAGCGTGCGCACCGCGCCGTGCACGTCCAGGCCCTGGTTGCGGTCGGTGAAGGGCGGTTCGACGAACCGCACCTGGGGCGTGCGGTCGAGCAGCCGTGCCACCACCTGGGTGCGGTGGATGCGCGCCTTGAACAGCAGCGTGACGCCCACGCCGGGCAGCCCGGACAGCGTCTCGGCCAGCGAGGCGGCCCAGATCGCCGAGCCATCCATGATGTTGAGGTTCAGGTCGCCGTAGACCGCGATTGGCGCGGCCGGCGGCGCGACCACCCGGTCCGATCGCGGATCGCTCTCCTGCTGGCGCAGCAGCGCCAGCTCGCGCCCCACGGTCTGCTCGGCGCCCGAGCGCTCGCGCACCCGTGCGGCCGCGGCCTCCGACAGGCGCAGGAACCGCTCGGGGTCGTCCTGCAGCGCCAGGATGGCGTCGGCCAGGCCCTGCGCGTCCTCCGGCTCGGCCAGGCAGGCGCAGCTGTCGTCGACGAACTCGGGGATCGCCGCCACGCGCGTCGTCACCGGCACCAGGCCGGACGACATCGCCTCGTCGCGCGACACGCCCTGCGAATCCATGCGCGAGGGCACCAGGAAGATGCCGTGCTCGCGGTGCACCTCGGCGATCTCGTGCTGGGTGAGGAAGCCTTGCTGCAGGGCCACGTTGGGGAACCGGCGCAGCGGCTCGACCGTGCTGTCGAACAGCGGGCCGTCGCCGATGACGGTGAACGACAGCGAAGGGAACACCGGATGGGTGGACAGCAGCTCGATCGCCCGCACCATCAGGTCGTTGGCGTACACCAGCGAGGCGTAGGGCCGGATGGACAGGATGCGGCGGCGGTGCTCCGCCGTCTTGGGCCGGTAGGGGAAGACGGAGCCGTCGATGAAGTTGGAGATGACGCGGTAGCGCGCGGGCTCGGGAAAGACGCCCAGGTCCGCGAAGGCTTCGCCAGCCTGCTTGGCTGACACGAAGACCAGCCGCAGGTTCGGGCTGTCGGTGCCCAGCACCTCCCGCCACATGGCCAGGCGCTCGTCGCTGCCGCGCCGCGCCTTGTCCCGCTCGGTGTCCGTGGCGTGGTTGATGGCCCGGCGCCACCAGGGCTGGATCTCCGCGCCGTGCACCCAGATGACGACGCGGACGTGGTCCAGGTGCTCGCGCAGCACCGACCAGACATGCCGGTCCATGTAGTGCACGAGCACCGTGCGGCAGGAGCTGGCCGACAGTGCCGCGCGCAGGCGCACCGCCTCACCGTCCTGCACGCCGATGTCTTCGAACTCCCGGAAGCGGCCCCGGGCGTCGCCGCCGAGGCGGAACACGTCGACGCGCTGCCCGCGCTCGCGGTAGCCGCGCACGCGGGAGTGCACGAAGCCGAAACGGTAGAGGTCGTCGTAGCTCGGGTACTGCTTGGCGATGAGCAGCACGGACGAGGTGGGCACCACCAGGCGCGGCGGCAGCTTCGGCCGGGCCAGTTCCAGCGGGCCGAGGCACCCGCTGGCCTGGCGCTGGAAGCGCAGCGCCAGCCGGGCGAAGGCGGTGCCGGCGGGCACCGCCATCGTCCCCTCGGTGCCCACCGGGTGCATGAGGTGGCTGATCTTGCGCCCCTTGGCGTCGTGGAATACGAGTACCGCACGCACATCGCCCTTCAGGCGGCCGGCCACGTGCATCAAGGAGGGCTGGCCCGCCTTGAGCGAGGCCACGTCGAAATGACGGTCCAGGTAGGCGTACTCGACCCGGTCATCCAGGATGTCGGCCTCGAACTGCAGGCCCTCGGGGCCGAGCGTCCACTGCACGCCGGCCGGCGGCTGCGCGGGCAGCAGTGCCGCCCACTGCTGCACCGACAGGGACACCGGCGGCGCCACATCGGGCGGCGCGGGTGGCTCACATCCGGCGCTGGCCACCGCGGTGGCCAGGGCCTGCTCCAGCGCGGCGACGGGCTGTGCTGCCGCGATGGCGGGGGACGGCACGACGGCGGGCACCCAGGCCAGCCGCGCCTGCACCTGCCAGGAGGACACCGGCAGCGCCGCGCCGGCGAACGCGGCCTCGGCCACCGCACGGGGCACCAGCGCGTCGGTCGCGGCGGCCTGGCCGTCACGGCAATGCCAGTCCCGGTCGTCGGCGCCGTCCGCGCCGTCCGTGGCCGCTGCGCCGTCGGCCCCTCCGGCGGCCGCACTCCAGCTGGCCGCCGCCCACAGGCGCCGCAGGTGGCCTGCCGGCCAGGGCCGCGCGGGATCCAGCACGGTCACGTGGGTGATGCCCAGCCCGGCCCAGGCCGTCGGCAGCTCGGCCGGCGAGCCGACGCGGCGCCACGGCAGCCCGCCGGCCGCTGAGGACGGCAGGCCGTCCGGACCGAGGGCCACCAGGCAGGCCGGCACACCCTGGGCGAGCACCAGGCGGGCCGCCTGCTGCAGGGCCTGGGCGTCGGGCGCGGGCACCACCACCGCCACACGCGGCGAGGTGTCCACCGCGGCCGACGGCCACAGCCACTGGCGCAGCGACGCCAGCCGGCGCTCCGCCCGGTGCTCGGACCAGGCATGGACGATCGCCTCGGCCTCGCGCTGCCGGCGCATCGCCCTCTCTTCGGTGGCGTGGCGCACTGCGCGCTCACGCTGGGCCGGCGCGTCGCTGGCCACCACCAGGTCGCCCCACAGCAGCTGCAGCGCGCGGGAGAAGCGCGCCACCGGCAGCTGGCGTCGGACCACCGCCTGCCACAGCAGCGGCGACCAGGTCGACTGCTGCTGGTCGTCGACCACGGGAATCTCGGCCACCGCCGGGAGAGCGGGCGGCAGGTCGGCGAAGGGCGACATCGCGCGCGGCTGGAACGCCGTCGGCCACACGCCCACGCGCGTCTGGGGCACCAGGGTGTGCCACAGCAGCGCCCCGTCCGCATCGCCGCACACCACCGCGTCCACGCGCTCGGCCCAGGCCCGGGCCGCCGGCGCCGCGTCGGGCCCGTGCTCCGTCCACAACACCCTGGCGATGCCGCGTTCGGCCGCCTGGGCCAGCAGTGCGGCCCACCGCGCCGCCTGCGCCGGCGCCAGCGCGCACAGCACGGCGGCGTCCAGCAGCAGGGTGTCGACGTCCGGCAGGGTCTGGGTGTCGGCGTCCAGCCCTTCCCACCGGCATTCGGGGGCCCACAAGGCCTGCCCTTCCGGCGTGCACAGGCCGCCGACGCGCCACGCATGCACGTGGGCGGGGGCGAGCTGGCGGTATGTCGTCGGCGCGACGGGTCGGGGCGGCGGTGCGGCAGCGACACCGGGCACAGGGGCCCGGGCCGGCGCCGCCGCGGCAGGGACCGGGCCGGGTGCCGGGGCTCGCGCTTGCGCTTGCGCAGGCGCGGTCGCGGGCTGCTCGGCAGGCCGGGCCGTGGCCGGACCCGCCGGGGCGGCCACCACAGGCGCCGACGCACGCCGGCGCCAGGCCCGCCACAGGCGGCCCGACAGACGCATCAGACCGGCGGGCGTGCGGGCTTCCGCCAGCACCGTGCCCACCCGGAACCGCCAGCTGCGCAGCACCCGGCCGTGCTCCTCCTGCAACTCGCGCAGGGCGCGTTGCGAGGCCAGCGCCGCCCCGCGCAGGCGCCGCTGCTCCTCCACGAGACGCGCGCCGCGCTCCCGCAGCTTCTGCGCCTCCTGCGCACTCAACGCCAGGGCGGCCCGGGTGGCCGTGTGCGCCGATTCCGACTGCGCCAGGGTCGCCTGGACGGCCGCCCTGGCGGCTTCGGCCTCCGTCGCGCGGCGGGCCTGTGCGGCGGCCTCGGCCGAGGCCCGCTCCAGCCGCTGCGCGTGGTCGCGAAGCTCGGCCTCTGCCCGCTGCAGCGCGGCCTGCGCGGCCGCGAGTGCAGCTTCGGCGTCGCCCGCGCGCCGGGCCTGTCCGGTGGCCTCGGCCGCGGCGGCATCCAGCCGCTGCGCCTGCACACGAAGCTCGGCCTCGGCCGCGTCGCGCTGCTGCTCCGCCAGGCGCCAGGCGGCCTGCGCTGCGGCCTGTGCGGCCTCGGCGTCCCTCGCGCGCCGGGCCTGTTCGGCGGCTTCGGCCACGGCCTGCTCGAGCCGCTGCGCGTGGGCGAGCAGCTCGGACTCGAGCGCCTGGCGATGCTGCCCGGCCTGCCGCAGCGCCGCGTGCGCGGCGTCGAGGCGGGCCTGCAGGTCATCCTGGTGCGCCTGCAGCCGCGCATGCTCGTCCACGAGCGAACGCGCCCGCTCGTCCAGCCTGGCCGCCTGCGCCGCCTCGGCGCCCGCCCGCGTCTGCGCGGCGCGCCACGCGGCGGCCGTGTCGGTCTGGCGCCGCCTCGCGTCGTGCAGTTCCTGCTCGACGGCAGACAGCCTGCCGGCCAGTGTCGCGGCTGCGGCGCGCGCGCTGGCGAGTTCGTCGCGTGCGCGGCGCTCCTGCTCCACCGCGTGGGTCAGGCGTGTGCGCACCGAGGTGAGCAGCGCGGCCGTGCGATAGCTTTCGTGGAACGCCTTGTCCTGCAGCCGCGCCAGGCGCTGGTCCATCGACACCCGCTCGATCGGCATGAACAGGTGTGTCGGCGTGGCGTTGAAGGTCTCCCAGCAGACGTACCCGCGCGGCTCCAGCCAGCGCAGCAGAGCGCGGAACGCGGCGTCGTTGATGCACTCCACGTACATCAGCGGGCGGTCACGGGCCACCAGCGCCTCGGCGCCGCGCAGCACGTCGAGCTCCATGCCTTCCACGTCGATCTTGAGCGCGCGCACCGGCCCGTCCACTGACAGGGAGTCCAGCGCCACCACCTCGACGTCGCCCTCGCCCAGGACCAGCTTCTGCGCCCCGAGGTTGCCGGGGTTGTCTTCTGCCAGGGTGGCGCGCGACGGGCTGGCCCCCGCCCCCTGGCGGTGCACCCTGACGCGGCCCGACAGGCCGTTCAGGCGGGCGCTGTGCTCGATGGCGTCGCTGAGCCCCGCGTGGGGCTCCAGAGCGATCACCCGGCAGCCGGCGACGGCGGCCAGGAACAGCGTGTGGTTGCCCACGTTGGCGCCCACGTCCACCACCAGGTCACCCGGCGACAGCCGGCCCGCCATCTCTTCGAGCATCTCCCGCTCGTACGGGGAGTGGGTGTCGGCGATCTTCTTCTGGATGTAGTCGCTGGCCGCCTGCGGCAGGACCATGCGGTAGTGCACGCCCAGGGCGTGCACCTCGTGGACCGGGTCCGCAGAGGGCGTCGAATCGAGGAGAGCGGACATCGCGGCAACCCCCCGGGCGTCAGGCCTGGGGACGCAGCACGCCGACGGCGTCGACCGCGGCCTGCCCCGGCCGCAGCCGGTCGGCCAGGTCGGCGAACTCCCGGTGGGCCACCAGCACGGCCACCACGTCGGCCTGCGCGAGCGCCTCGTCCAGCGACACCAGGCGGCCGCCGGCCAGTGACGCCGGCAGGGCGGTCACGTTGGGCTCGACGAACAGGCACTCGATGTCGCCGGCCTGGTGCAGCGACTCGGCGATGTGCAGGGCGGGGCTCTCGCGCAGGTCGTCGATGTTGGGCTTGAACGCCAGCCCGAGCACGGCCACCCGGGCCCGGCGAGCGCCGGTGGCGCACTCGCGCACGGCGGCCCGGATGCGCCCGGCCACCCACTGCGGCTTGCCATCGTTCACCTCGCGTGCGGTGCGGATGAGACGTGCCTGCTCGGGCGTGCGGTCGACGATGAACCACGGGTCCACGGCGATGCAGTGGCCGCCCACGCCGGCGCCCGGCTGCAGGATGTTCACGCGCGGGTGGTGGTTGGCCAGGCGGATCAGCTCCCACACGTCGATACCGATGCGGTCGCAGATCAGGGACAGCTCGTTGGCGAAGGCGATGTTGACGTCACGGAAGGAGTTCTCCGTGAGCTTGCACATCTCGGCGGTGCGGGCGTTGGTGACCAGCAGCTCGCCCTGCACGAAGGTGCGGTATAGCGCCACGGCACGCTCGGAACAGGCCGGCGTGAGGCCGCCGATGATGCGGTCGTTCTCCACCAGCTCGCGCACCACGTGGCCCGGCAGCACGCGCTCCGGGCAATAGGCCACGTGCACGTCCACCGCGTCCACCGCGCCCGACGCGCCGGGGAAGCGCAGGTCCGGCCGGGCCGCGGCCAGCCACTGCACCAGCTGCTCGGTGGTGCCCACGGGCGAGGTGGACTCGAGCACCACCAGGTTGCCCGCCCGCAGCACCGGCGCAATGGACTCGGCGGCCGCCTGCACATAGCTGACGTCGGGCTCGTGCTCGCCCTTGAACGGGGTGGGCACGGCGATGAGGAAGGCATCGGCCGGCTCCGGGCGCGTGGTGGCGCGCAGGTAGCCCTCGGAGACCGCGCTGTGCACGATCATGTCGAGCTCCGGCTCGACGATGTGGATCTCGCCGCGGTTGATGGTGTCCACGGCGTTCTGGTTGATGTCCACGCCGATGACCCGCACGCGGCGGGCGGCGAACATGGCGGCGGTCGGCAGGCCGATGTAGCCCAGGCCGATCATGGACACGGTGGGGAAGGCGGGCGTGTGGGTCATGCGGTTCTCCGGCCCCGGCGGGGCCCGGTGTGGCAGCGGGGGGATGTCAGGCGGACAGGGTGGCGCGCAGCGCATCGACGATGCGCTCGCAGGCCCGGCCGTCGCCGTAGGGGTTGTGGGCGAAGCTCATGCGCTCGTACTCGGCGCGGTCGTCCAGCAGCAGGGCCACGCCATCGACGATGGCGCGGGCATCGGTGCCCACCAGGCGCACCGTGCCGGCCTCGACGGCCTCCGGGCGCTCGGTGGTGTCCCGCATGACGAGCACCGGCTTGCCCAGCGAGGGGGCTTCCTCCTGGATGCCGCCGGAATCGGTGAGGATCACCGTGGACTGCGTCATGAGGTAGACGAAGGGCAGGTAGTCCTGCGGCTCGATCAGGTGCACGTTGGCGATGCCCGACAGCAGCCGGTTCACCGGCTCGCGCACGTTGGGATTCAGGTGCACGGGGTACACCAGGTCCATGTCCGGGTAGCGGCGCGCCAGCGCGGCGATCGCCTCGCAGATGCGCTCGAAGCCGTCGCCGAAGTTCTCGCGCCGGTGCCCGGTGATCAGCAGCATCCGGCCACCGCGCAGGAAGGGGAAGCGGGCGGCCAGCGCGGCGCGCAGCGCGTCCGACGACTGCAGGCGCTCGCGCACCTCCAGCAGCGCGTCGATCACCGTGTTGCCGGTGACGACGATGCGGTCCTCGGGGGTGTTCTCGCGCCGCAGGTTGTCGCGCGCGGTGTCGGTGGGCGCGAAATGCAGCCGCGTCAGTGCGCCCGTGAGGCGGCGGTTTGCCTCCTCTGGCCAGGGCGAGTAGAGGTTGCCGGTGCGCAGCCCGGCCTCCACGTGCCCGACGGGAATCCGCAGGTAGAACGCGGCCAGCGACGCGGCGAAGGTGGTGGTGGTGTCGCCATGCACCAGCACGATGTCCGGGCGCTCCTGCTCGTACACCTGCCGGATCGATTGCAGGATCTCGGCGGTGATGGTGAACAGGTCCTGCCCCGGCCGCATGACGTCCAGGTCGTGGTCGGGACGGATCTCGAACAGCTCGAGCACCTGGTCGAGCATCTGACGGTGCTGTGCCGTGACACATACCCGGCTGGTGATGCCGGGCTCCGCCTGCAGGCGGCGCACGAGGGGGGCCATCTTGATGGCCTCCGGCCGCGTGCCAAAGACGGTGAGTACTTTCATCCCTGAATTCTTCTAAAACCTCAGTATCCCACGCCCCCCTAGATTCACTCGAGTGAGGTCAGCGATGCATTGCTGCAAAGCAAATGTGTAGGCATCTGCCACCTGCGCCGCGGCGAGCGACCAGGTCCGGTGCCCCCGGACCCAGGCCCGGGCCCGCGCGCCGAACGCCGCGGCGTCGCCCGCGCGCAGCCGCGCTTCCAGTGCCGTGGCCCAGGCCACGACATCCCCCTTGGGCACCACGACGCCGGTGTCGCCCTCGCGCACCATGTCGGCCATGGCGGCCACGCTGCTGACCAGCACGCACTTGCCCAGCGCCATGGCTTCGAGGGGTTTCAGGGGTGAGACGAGCTCGCACACCGGCCACGGCTTGCGTGGGAAGGGACACAGGTCCACCAGCGCATAGTGGTCGGCCACGTCGTCGTGGGGGATCCGCCCCACGGCGCAGGTGCGGTCCTGCAGCCCCGCGGCCTGCACCTGCGCCAGCACGGCATCGCGTGCCAGCCCGTCGCCCACCAGCAGCAGGTGGAAGGCCAGGCCCCGGTCGCGCAGCAGCGCGCACGCCGCCACCAGGTCGTCCAGCCCTTCGTAGTCCACGAACGAGCCGATGTAGCCGATCACCGGCACGCCGTCCGGCATGCCCAGCTGCCGGGCCAGTGCGGCCCGGCGTGGCCGGGGCGACAGCTGCCCGTCCACGGCGTTGGGCGCCACCCGGATGCGATCGGCCGGGGCGCCGCGCCGCACCAGCTCCTCGGCCATCGGCCCGGTCAGGGTGACCAGCGCGTCCGCCACCTGCAGCAGCTCGCGCTCGAAGGCGCGCAGCTGCCGGCACTCCGCGGTGTGCATGAAGCCCGGGTCCGAGGACGCACGGGTGACGTCCCAGAAGCCGCGCACCTCGTACACGAAGGGCAGGCCCGCCTCGCGCGCGGCGATGGCCGCCGGCAGCGCCGTCATGTAGTTGGACGCCGCGTGCACCAGCCCCGGGCGCAGCACGCGCACCAGCTCGCCGATCTCGTCGGCAGCGGCCAGCAGGTAGGGCGTGTGGCCCAGCCGCCGGCGGCTGCTAGCCAGCAGGCGGCGGTAGTCCAGGCGGCCCACCCGGTCCATGGGTGGCAGGTCGCTGCCTTTGTGGGCACGGTCGGCATCGCCCGGATAGCCGGGCCGGGTGGCGGGACGCACGTCCCAGCCCGCGGCCT
Source organism: Ideonella sp. (assembly GCF_041918995.1). GTDB lineage: Bacteria > Pseudomonadota > Gammaproteobacteria > Burkholderiales > Burkholderiaceae_C > Ideonella. The sequence goes on from NZ_JAYRUN010000010.1 coordinate 148,739, forward strand.
GGAGGGCGGTGAGCAGGCCGTGCGAACGCGTCGCATAGCCATTGCTGGTGTAGGGCAGGCTGTAGGCCAGCAGGTTGAGCACGCGGCCCGGCTCCGGCGCGGACACGGGGCGCCCCACGCGAGGCTGCCGCAGCCGCTGCAGCACCTCGCGCCGGCGCCGCAGCTCGTCGATCAGACGCCGGTCGGCGTCGCCCACCGCACTGCCCTGGGCCACCCATGCATCGGCCCACGCCGCGGCCTGGTCCGGGCGCCCCGCCTCGTGGGCGATGCGGCACAGCTCGGACCAGGCGCGGCCGTCCAGGCGCCCGCCGACGCCGACGACGGCCCCCGCCGCCGCCATGGCCTCGTCGACCCGGCCCTGCCGCATGCCCTCCCGTGCCGCCGCCAGCCGGCGCGCCGCGCCGCCGCGCCAGGGCGCGCGCGCGGACCAGCGTGACCACAGCCGCCGCAGCACCGCCGCCTCAGGACGCCGTGATGCCGAGGCCGCGATAGACCTCGCGCAACCGCTGCCCGTAGGCCGCCGGCGAGAACCGCTCGGCCTGCAGGCGCCCGCGCCTGGACAGCTCGAAGCACAGGTCGTCGTCGGCGTCGATCTGCCGGATCGCCTGGGCGATGTCGTGCGCGCGGTAGGGGTCCACGAGCAGCGCGGCGTCGCCCGCCACCTCGGGCACCGAGCTGGTGGTCGAGCCGATGACCGGCGTGCCGAGCGACATGGCCTCCAGCACCGGCAGGCCGAAACCCTCGTACAGCGACGGGAACACCACCGCCCGCGCGCCGCGGATCAGCTGCACGAGCATGGGAAACGGCACGTAGTCGAAGCGCCGCACGCGGTTGTCGCCGCTGGGCAGCGCATCCAGCAGCCGGGTCTCCTCGGCCGAACGCCAGGCCCGGGCGCCGACGATCACCAGCTGCGACCCGGTGCCCGCGGAGAGGAAGGCCTCGACGATGCGGCCCACGTTCTTCTTGGGCTCGATGGAGCCGAAGAACAGGAAGTAGCCGCGCGGCTCCAGGCCGAAATTGGTGCCCACCGTGTCGGCCACCTCGGCGTCGCTCATCTCGGCGAACTCGCGCGGGATGTGCACCGCCTGGTAGGTGTTGGTGACGCGGTCTTCGGGCACACCGAGCAGCTCGATGATGTCCCGGCGCGAGGCCTCGGACACGGTGACGATGTGGTCGGCCGTGCGCGCCACCCACTTCACGAGCGCCAGGTAGCTGGCCTTGCGGTCCAGCGTCGTGTAGGGCAGCCGCAGCGGCACCAGGTCGTGTAGCGTGTAGACGTTGGGCATGCCGCGTATGCGCACGGGCACCGGGTAGGTCCAGTGCATCAGGTCGGCCGGCCCGGGCAGGCGCACCTTCTGGATGCTGCGCAGCAGCTCGAACTTCACGTGCGCACGCTCGAACAGGCGGTGCACGTTCCACAGCGCATCGAAGCTCGGCAGCCGGCCGACCAGCCCGCGCGTGACCACCGCGCCGGTGACCGGCACGCGGAACGCCTGGTGCCGGTTGCCCGGCCGCAGCGACCGCAGCGGGCGCAGCAGCTGCTGCAGCCGGCCGGGCTGCGCGGCCGGCGCCGCGTCGAAGAACATGACTTCCTTGAGCAGGTCGTCGTAGCCGGCCTGGATGGGCGCGCCGTACAGCACCTCGACCTCGGCCCCCAGGGCCTTGAGCGCGTGGCTGAGGTTGCGGGCGTAGGTCGCCACGCCCGTGCCCTTGTCCATGGCGAGGTTGTAGCCATCCAGCACGATGCGCGGCGCGGCGCCATCGGCGCGCCGCATGGGGGCGGAGGACGCCCCGTCGGCCGCGGCCGGGACATGGCGATCGGACATGCAGCGCACTCCTAGAACCGCAGTTCGTTTAGGCGCCCCGGGTTCGCCATGCGCCCGGACAGCGGATCGAACGCCAGCGGCAGGGGAAAACTCTCGACCAGCGGCGCGGCGTCGTACTCGAACGGCTCCCAGCGCGCATCGATCGCGCGCACCACGTCCTGCCAGTCGGTGGCCTGGTCGCGCCGCTGCGCGTACATCTGGAAGCTGTCGCGCCGTCCGCCGCGGTAGAACTCCCATACCCGCGGGTCGGTGGTGCACTCGTCCACCAGCGAGACGGCCAGCGGGCCGTTGGGCACGTGCGGCATCTGCCGGTAGTTCAGCACGGGGATGCCGTAGGCCTCCGCGATGACGACGCCATGGAAGCTCTGCGACACGATGCGCTTGCACGACAGGATCTGCCGCAAGGTGGCGCAGATGCCCTCCCAGGTCGGCTCGTGCCAGGTGTTGATCAGCAGCACCGAGCCGGCATCCGCCTCGTCGATGCGGTAGCGCAGCGAGTCCGCGGGCGGGCGGGCACCCGGCCCGAAGCCCTCGACGTCCTGGATGTGCGGGATCACGCCCAGCTCGTAGCGCTTTTCCACCGGCTCCTGGAAGATCGACGGCAGCAGCCACACCGGATCGCCGTAGATCTCGGGCACCGGCACGCCGAAGTCGCGCAGGTGGCGTGCGCTGATGGGCCCGCGGATGGCCCGCACGTCGTAGTGGGTGCGCGGTACGTTGCGCGCCAGCACGCCGCCCCGGATCGACACGCCGCTGCCCCAGATCACGGCCTCGCCGCCATGGATGGCATGGGCGATGCTGCCCACCGCCACCAGCTTGCTTTCCGGGCGGCCGAAGTCCACATGGTGCACGCGCCGGCCCGACAGGGCGGCCACCATGACGGCGCTCAGCGAGTCGCCCAGGTTGCCATAGCCGTGCGTCTCGCGCGTGGAGGCGGCCCAGCACAGGGCGACGCTGCCCTGCGCATCGCGCGCGTGGCGCACCAGTGCCGCCACGCGGTGGCGCTCGCCCGCCTGCGGCGTGGGTGGCAGCGGCACGATGTCGGGGCCATGCGGCACGTCCGGCTCGGCGTTCAGGTCGGCCTGGTCGGGGGCCAGCCAGGGGGCCAGCAGCTCGCGCAGCGCACGGCCGTGCACGATCATGCGCGTGGCCAGGCGCTCCACGGCGGCCGGGGGCACCGCCCGCAGGTCGCCGCCCAGGCCGGCGGCCAGCCGCTCGACGGCCTGCGGCACGGGCAGGTCCGCGGCCAGCAGATGGGCGCGGCCGTCCGGCAGCGCTGCCAGCAGGCGGGCGATCTTGCCGTCCGGGTGGTCCAGCGCCAGCACCGGCACGCCGCACAGCATCGCCATGACCAGCCCGTGGAAGCGCGTCGTGACCAGGCCGCCGTAACTGGAGACGGCGTGGACCAGCGGCTCGAACGCCAGGCCGCGCAGGTCCTGCACCGACGGCGTGGCGCTCATGCGCTCGAGCAGCGGCGACGCTCGCCGCGCGTGCACCACGTCGTCGTCGGACAGCATCAGCAGGTCCACCGAGCGACCGGCCACCGCGGCGGCCAGCGGACCGGTGGGGTCCTGGAGCGCGGCGGCCAGCGCCGGCGAGCCGAACAGCTCGCCCGCCAGCGCCACGCGCACCGGCTGCGGCAGCGTCGGCCGCACCGCCTTGCGCGCCCGCTGCACCCAGGCGAACAGCAGGTCGGGACCGGTCCACACCTGGGCCAGGCCGAGCCGCTGCAGCAGCTCGGCGCTGGCCGGGTCACGCGTGGTGGACGGCCCGAACCGGGCGAGGCAGGTGCGGGCGAATTCCTCGGTCACGGCATCCCGGAAGATGCCGCCCGCGTGGTCCTGGTCGGACACCCCGATCAGCGCCACCGGCAGGCCGGCCGCCTCGCACATGGGGCCGAACTTCAGGTAGTTGGCCAGGTTCTGCGTCTCGTTGCGGCCATCCCGGCTGGCATAGACCAGCCCGCCACCGCCCACCACCACGGCATCGAAGCGGCTGAGGTGGCCGGGCGCGACGTCGGAATGGCTCCACCACACCCGGGCCTTGGCCCGGCGGCGCAGCATCTCGGCGAGCACGAACGACAGCTGGTCGTCGCCCACGTTGCCCATGCCGGAGGCGCCCACCACGAGCACGCGGGGCCCCTGCGCGGCCTTGGCGCCCGGCGCAGGGCGGAACTTTCCCTCGGGCACCAGGTGACCGCCGAGGTGCCCGCCGACGCGCTCGCGCCAGGCCTGCCAGTGGCGCACGCTCTCGCCGCTGGCCTTGTCGGTCCAGGCGAAGTTCGCGCACAGGACGAACACCTCGTTCGCCCAGCGGCAGCGGCGCCGGTTGGTGTGGTCCTCGTGCACCCAGGGCGCCAGCCGATGGGCGTCGTCCTTGCTGCAGCACCAGGCGATGCGCCGGCCCTGGTGGGCGATGCCCCAGGAGAACTCCAGCGGCACGAAGCGGGGGTGGAGTTCGAGAAACTCCGACGGCACCAGCACCAGCTCGGCCTCTTCCGCCGCCGCCAGGGCCTTCTGGCTGGCCGATGCCCAGTATGGATCCTTGCGCCAGTTCACGTCCTGCGTTCTCCGTGTGGTGGGCGCCGGTCAGTCGAGGTGGTCCTCGATCGTGGCCACCAGCAGGCGCACGATGCCGAACACCAGCGCGAAGCCCAGCACCAGGGCCAGCAGGTCGTAGCCCCGTTTGGGGTAGGCGGCTTCCTCGGGCAGCGTCGGCGAGGCCACCAGCACCAGGCTCTTGATCTTGCGCATCGATTCCATGCGCGCGGTTTCCATCGACAGCGTGGCCGACTTGTAGGCCTGCTCGGCGAAACCGACCTCGAACTCCAGCTCCCGGAAGTCCCCCGCGAGCGTGTTGAGCCGGGCGCCGGCCTTGGTGTCGGCGGTGCCGCGGGCGGCCTCGGCGGCCATCTGCTGGCGCAGGGCCTCGGCCTGCTGCCGCATCGCCCGGACCTGGAACGAGTTGGCGTCCATGTAGGACTCCGCCGCCCGCAGGTCGGCCTCCAGCTTGGTCAGCCGGCTCTGCAGCTCCAGCGTCAGCGCCGTGGTGGCCTGGGCCTGGGCGGCCGGGTCGAGCATGCGGTGCTTTTCCTGGAACGCCAGCATCTTCGCCTTGGCGTCGCGGAACTTCTCCGAGGCCATCGCCAGCTCCTTGGCGGCAAAGCCCATCTGCTCGCGCGCCAGGCGCTGGGAGATCTGGTTGATGAAGACCTCGCTGGCCTGCACGACGGCGCGGTTGACCTGCTGGGCCTGCTCCGCGGTGAAGCCCTGCGTGCGCACGGTCAGCAGCCCGGTGGTGTCGTCGAAGCGGGGCTGCACCCGCTGGCGCCAGTAGGCGAGGAAGTCGTCGTTGCTGGCGTCGGCCGACAGCCGCAGCAGCCAGTCCCGCGGCGGGGCCGACCAGGCCTGGCGCAGGCCCACCTGCTTGTCCACATGCTGCAGCATGTCCATCGACTGGATGTGCGTCTGCAGCAGCAGCAGGTCCGCATGGGCGCTGGCGCCGCTGACCTGGAAGATGGAGGCCAGGCCCGCCAGGCCCACGGGCTGGTCGCCGCTCTGCTTGACCGTGACGACCGACTCGCTCTCGTAGCGGTCGGCTGCGAGCACGTACAGGTACAGCGCGCTTAACAGGGCCGGCAGGGCGATGAGCCCCCAGGCCAGGTTGCGTCGCGTCAGGAACTTCACCAGGCGCTTCAATCTTTTCCCCCCAGCCGCTCATAGGCGGCGATGCCGGCGTCCACGTCCTCGTAGACGGTGGCGCGGCCACGGTCGAGGTGGACCACCACCTCGCACATGGACTTGATGAGTTTCATGCTGTGTGACACCAGGATGAGCTTGGACGACTTCATGCGCTCGTCGAACAGCGCACGGCTCTTGGCCTTGAAGCGGGCGTCGCCCACGCCCATGACCTCGTCGATGAGGTAGTAGTCGAACTGGAAGGCCATGCTGGTGCCGAAGGCGACCCGGGCCCGCATGCCCGAGGAATATGCCGACACCGGCAGGTCGAACCACTCGCCGATCTCGGCGAAGTCGGCCACGAAATCCTCGACCCGCTTCATCGCCTCGCCCCGCACGCCGTACAGGCGGCAGACGAAACGCACGTTCTCGCGCGCCGATGCCGACGTGACCATGCCCCCCGACAAGCCCACCGGCCAGGACAGCCGCTCGGGCGTGATGATGCGCCCCTTGTCGGGCAGGTCCACGCCGGCGAGCAGCCGCATCATGGTGGACTTGCCCGCGCCGTTGCGGCCGATGAGGCCCACGCTGCGCCCACCCGGCACCTCGAAGCTGAGGTCCTGGAAGACCGTCTTGCGGCCGCGCAGGGTGAGGTAGCTTTTGGTGAGGCGTTCGACGCGGATCATGTCGTCACCCGGCTCAGCCGGCGCAGCCGGTACAGCGACAGCCCGAAGAACAGCGTCACGGCCGCGCTGAAGAACACCACGTGGTAGGACAGCTGCGCAATGGACTGGTAGTGCGGCAACCCCAGCGCCCGGCTGGCCTCCACCCAGTGCAGCAGCGGGTTCCAGGCCAGCACGTCCAGCCATTCGGACGGGAAGCGGGACACGGGCAGCATGACGCCGGAGGCCAGGTACAGCGGCAGGAAGGACACCCGGATCACTGCCCGCACGTCCGGTGCGAAGCTGGTCATCGCCGCGAAGATCATGCCCAGTCCGAGGGCGAAGCCCACCAGCCCCAGCATGAGCAGCAGCCACTCGACCGGCTGCACCGGCACCAGCGCGTAGCCGAAGAACACGGTCAGCCCGGCACCGATGATGAGGAACAGCATCGACTCCAGGCACAGGGTGAAGATGGCCTTGGTGAAGATGACGTCGATCAGGTGCACCGGCCGGTACGACAGCAGGCCGCGGCTGGTGTTCACCCCTTCCATGGTCTGCACGCAGATGCTGCGGAAGAGGAAGTACGGCAGCAGCCCGTACAGCAGGAACACGGGGTAGTCGTAGCCGGTGACGTGCCGGTCCAGGATGAACCCGAACATCAGCACCGGGAACGCCACGTGGGCGATGGGCTCGATGAGCACCCAGAAGAAGCCCACCCGGCTGCGGCCGAAGCGCGCCGAGAACTCGCGCAGCAGCAGGGCGTACAGGACGTCCTTTTGGACCTGGTACGGGGTGCGGACGGGAATGGGTTGCATGGCGGACGGCGGTGGCGGCGCGGCGGAAGGCGGGCGCGGCCGGCGCGTCAGGTGCGCCGGTACTCGGGCACCCAGTGCGCCAGGAAGGCGCGGACCGCGTCGGCCGGAGCCGGCCCGTCGGCCGCCTGCAGCGCAACCAGGGATTGTCGCAGGCCGGCCAGGGGCACGCCGTCGCGCAGCCGCGCCACCCGCAGCCGCGGCACCGCCGTGGGCACCGTGGCGTCGTCGTCGGCCAGGAGTTCCTCGTACAGCTTCTCCCCCGGCCGCAGGCCGGTGAAGACGATGGGGATGTCCTGCTCCGTGCGGCCGGCCAGGCGGATCATCGTGCGGGCCAGGTCCACGATGCGCACGGGTTCGCCCATGTCCAGCACCAGCACCTGGCCCGTCTCGCCGATGGCGGCGGCCTGCAGCACCAGACGGGCGGCTTCGGGGATGGTCATGAAGTAGCGGATGATGTCCGGGTGGGTGACGGTCAGTGGCCCGCCAGCGGCGATCTGGGCCTTGAACTTGGGGATCACGCTGCCCGAGGAGCCCAGCACGTTGCCGAAGCGCACGGCCATGAAGCGCGTGGCCGGGTGCTCGGCGGCCAGCGCCGACACCACCAGCTCGGCCGCGCGCTTGGTGGCGCCCATCACGTTGGTGGGGTTCACCGCCTTGTCGGTGCTGATGAGCACGAAGCGCTCGGCGCCGTGCTCCGCGGCGGCGAGCGCGGCGTGGTACGTGCCCAGCGTGTTGTTGCGTAGCGCGGCGGCGGCGTTGTGCGCCTCTTCCATCAGCGGCACGTGCTTGAAGGCCGCGGCATGGAACACCACCTGCGGCCGCCAGTGGCCGAGCGTGGCGCGCAGGTGCGCCAGGTCCTTCACGTCGCCGATCACACGCACCAGCTCCAGGTGCGGAAAGGCGCCCTGCAGGTCCTGCTCGATGCTGTACAGCGCGTACTCCGACAGCTCGTACAGCACCAGCCGCGCTGGTGCGAAGCGCGCCACCTGCCGGCACAGCTCGCTGCCGATGCTGCCGCCGGCGCCCGTGACAAGCACCGTGCGCCCCGCCAGGCACTGGGCGATGCCCGCCTCGTCCAGCACCACCGGCTCGCGCCCCAGCAGGTCCTCGGGCTCGATGTCACGCACGCGCTCCACGCCGCTGCCCTGGCGCAGCTCTTCCGCCGAGGGCACGGTGAGCACGGGCAGCCCGCTGGCGCCCGCGAGCTCCACCGCCCGGCGGCGCTGCGCCGCGCTGGCCGCCGGCAGCGCGATGATGAGGTGGGTGGCCGCGCCGCGCACGCCCTTGTCGCGCACGTCGGCCAGCGGCCCCAGCACCGGCACGCCGGCGATGCGTGCGCCCTGCTTGGCGGGGTCGTCGTCGAGCAGGCCCAGCACCACCCAGCCCTGCTGGTGGATGCCGGCCAGCAGGCGGCGCGCCGCCTCGCCGGCGCCCAGCACCAGCGCCCGGCGCACCTCGGCCTGGCTGCCGGTGATGCGCGCACGCGCATGCTCGTACAGCATGCGGTAGCCAACGCGCACGCCGCACACCGCCATCAGCGCCACCAGCGGGTGCAGCGCCAGCACCGCGCGCGGCACCTGCACCAGCTGCAGGCCCAGCACGCCCACTGCGCTCACGGTGCCGGCGGCCAGGCAGGCCAGGGTGAGGCGCTTGACCTCGCCGAAGCCGGAAAAGCGCCACATGCTCTGCGGCACCTTGGCCAGCGCGAACGCCGCGAGGTACACCGCCACCACCCCCGCCAGCACCCAGCCGTCGTAGCCGGGGCGCGCCGTCCACCAGCGCTCGAAGCCCAGGCGGAACAGGTAGGTGGCGTTCCAGGCCAGCACCACCATGGCCGCGTCCACCGCCAGCGACAGCGGCTCGCGGTGCGGGCGCAGGCGGGCGAGCGCGCGGTCGAGCCGGTGCCAGGCCGTGGCGGCGGCCGGGGCGGCCGTGCGGCTCAGCGGGTCCACAGCACCCCCAGGGTGCGCCAGATGAGCGCGAGGTCGGTCCACAGGCTGGCCCGGTCGGCGTAGTCGGCGGCCAGGGCCAGCTTGCGCGGCAGGATCACCTCCACGTACTCGCGCTCGGGGTCGGCCGCGGCGGCCAGCTGCTCGGCCTCGCCGCGGAAGGCCAGCGACGCCGGGTCGGTGATGCCGGGGCGCACGGCCAGCACGCGCTGGCGCAGGTCTGCCGGGTACAGGGCCACGTAGCGCGGCACCTCGGGCCTCGGCCCCACCAGGCTCATGTCGCCGAGCAGCACGTCGATCAGCTGCGGCAGCTCGTCCAGGCGGTGGGCGCGCAGGACACGGCCGACGCGCGTCACCCGCCGGTCCTCGCCCACGGTGAGCTGGCCCGACCGCTCGGCGTCGACCCGCATGGTGCGGAACTTGTGGATGCGGAACGGCCGGCCGTGCCGGCCCACGCGCTCCTGGCGGAAGAACACCGGGCCGGGCGAATCCAGGCGGATCGCCAGCGCCACCAGCGCACCGGGCAGCGCCAGCAGCAGCAGGCCCGCCAGCGAGCCCAGGATGTCGAGCAGCCGCTTGGCCATGTGCAGCGTCATTCCCACCGTGCCGGCCGCCTCACCACCGTGGCCACGCCCTGCCGCACGTCATGCCGCCAGCGCGCGCCGCAGCGAGGCCGCCACGCGCTGCACGTCGGCATCCGTCATGCGGGTGTACAGCGGCAGGCTGAGCGTGCGTTCGTAGGCGTGCTGGCTGTGCGGGAAGTCCTCGTCGCGCAGGCCATAGCGCTCGCGCCAGTACGGGTGGCGGTGCAGCGGGATGTAGTGCACGCTGCAGCCGATGCCGTCGGCGTACAGCCGCTCGATCAGCGCGTCCCGCCCGAGGGGCGCCCCATCGGCCAGGCGCAGCACGTACAGGTGCCACGCGTGCATGTCGCCCGCCGGCGGCTGCGGCGGGCGCACCAGCGGCAGGCCGGCCAGGGCCTCGTCGTAGGCGGCCGCCAGCTCGGCGCGCCGGCGCTGGAAGGCGTCCGCGCGCTGCAGCTGGTGCAGGCCCAGCGCGGCGGCGATGTCGGTGAGGTTGTACTTGAAGCCCGGCGCCACGATCTCGTAGTACCAGCTGGGCACCTTGGCGGTGAAGCGGTCGAAGGCGTCGCGGCTCATGCCGTGCAGGCGCATCACCCGCGCCCGGTCGGCCAGCGCGGCGTCGCGCGTGACCAGCATGCCGCCCTCGCCGGTGGTGATGGTCTTGTTGGCGTAGAAGCTGAACACCGTGGCGTCGCTGGCCAGCGTGCCGATGCGCGCGCCGCGGTGGGTGGTGGGCAGCGCGTGGGCGGCGTCCTCCACCACCTTCAGGCCATGGCGCCGCGCCAGGGCCAGGATCGCCGTCATGTCGGCGGCCAGGCCGGCGTAGTGCACGGGGATGAGGCACTTGGTGCGCGGCGTGATGGCCGCTTCCACGGCGGCCGGGTCGAGGTTGAGCGTGGCCGGGTCGATGTCCACCAGCTTCACGTCCGCCCCCAGGTAGCGGGCCACCTCGGCCGTGGCGGTGAAGGTGTGCGTGGTGGTGATCACCTCGTCACCGGGGCCCACGCCCACGGCCTCGAGGGCGAGGTGCAGGCCCGCGGTGGCGGAGTTCACGGCAATGGACTGCAGCGACGCGTCACCCAGGTAGTCGGTGAACGCCGCCTCGAAACGGCGCGCCTTCGGGCCGGTGGTCACCCAGCCGGAGCGCAGGGTGTCCACCACCTCGGCGATCTCGGCCTCGCCGATCTCGGGCAGGGCAAAGGGCAGGAAGGGCGGCTCGGCGGACGGGGGAACGGGCGGCGGAGAGGTCATAGCGGCTTGTCGATCCAGGCCAGCAGGTGCGTGCGCAGCGCAGGCACGGCGTTGAACACGGTGTACAGCGACGGGTGGACGGCGGCCGCCCGGCGGGCGATGGGCGGCGCCAGCGTCAGCCGCCGCGCCTGCACCCGACCGGCAGGAAAGAGCTCGGCCAGGCGGTGGCGCGGCATGCCCCGCACCTGCGCGTTGTGCGGATTGTCCACGGTGAAGTCGTACCAGAGCACGGCGCCGCCCGGCTTCACCCAGCGCCACATCGCCTGGGCCAGGCGCTGCTGCACCGCCGTGTCCAGGACGGACGAGAACACGGTGACCTGGGCCACGATGTCCTGGCTGGCCGGGGCGATGGGCGCCTCGGCCGCGTCCCCGCCATGCAGCGTCACCGCGGCGGGCAGGCGCTCGCGCGCCATCTGCAGCCGCTCGGGCAGCAACTCGCAGCCGGTGAGGTGGGCGGGGGTGCAGCCCAGGCGCAGGAACTCCAGCAGGTTGCCGCCGGCGCCGCAGCCCACTTCGGTGAGGTGCAGCGCCGTCGGCTCGTGCCAGCCGCGGGCGAGCAGGCCCTGGTAGATGGCGCGCTGGCGCTCCTGCACCAGCTGCCACACGTCCGGACGCAGCAGGCTGTAGCGGTCGGCGGGCCAGCGGCGGCTCATGCCAGGGCTCCCGGGCGGGCGCCGCGGCAGGCGGCGACGAAGCGCTCGGCCAGCACGGGGTAGGTGTGCTCGGCCTGCACGAAGGCGCGGCCGCGCTCGCCCATGGCGCGGCGCTGCCCGGCCGGCAGGGCGAGCAGCCGGCGCAGGCCGTCGGCCACCGCGGCGGCGTCCTCGGGCGGCACGGTGAGGCCGGCGCCAGCCTCCGCCACCGGGTCGTTGCCGGCCTCCACGGAATGCAGCACCGGGCAGCCGGCCATCATGTAGTCCATCAGCTTGTTGGGCGCGATGCCGAAGCGGTAGATGGGCACACGCTGCCAGCCGATGTAGGCCACGTCCAGCGCGCGCAGGAAGGCCGGCACCTGGGCCTTCGGGATGGGCGGCAGCCAGTGCACATGGGCCAGCTGCTCACGTGCGATGCGCTGCACCAGGCGCTCGCGCTCATGGCCGTCGCCCACCAGCAGCAGCGTCACCGGCTCCTGGCGCAGGCGCCCGGCCGCGTCCAGCAGCGTGTCCAGCGCATTGGGCAGGCCCATGGAGCCGGCATGGCCCACCACCGCATGGCCCGCGGCGCGGGCGGTGGCCAGCGCGGCGGCCACGTCCGGCCGCAAGGCGGGCGGGTCGGCGGCCCAGTCGTCGGGCGAGATGCCGTTGGGCACGATCACCAGCTTGCGCAGGTCCAGCCCGCGGCCGGCCATGTGGGCGTGCACCTTGGGCAGCATGGACACCACCACGTCCGCCTCGCGGTACGCCGTCTTCTCGGCCCAGCCACACAGCAGGGCGAACGGGTGGCGTGGCGACATGCCGGACAGCTCGATGGGCGACAGCGGCCACAGGTCGTGCACCTCGAACACCAGCCGCGCGCCGGCCCGGCGGGCCAGGTGGCGTGCCACCCAGATGTCCATGGGGTAGGTGCTGGAGGCGATCACCACGTCCGGCCGCTGGGCGCGCACCCAGCCCCGTGCCCGGGCCATCACGCGGGCGAGGAACACGGCGATGTTGCGCACGCGGCCCAGGCCGTTGCCGCGGTAGGCCGGCGTGGCCAGCCAGTCGTAGGTGATGCCGTCGACCACCTCGCGCCCAGGGGCCGGCTGGCGCGCGCGCACATGCGAGAAGCTGGCCGCGACCATCTGCACCCGGTGGCCGGCGCGCACCCATTCGCGCGCCAGGTAGTACGGCCGGTACTCCATGCCCAGCGCGGGCGTGCCGGCGTAGTGGTTCAGGTAGAGGATGTTCACCGCCCCGCCTCCAGCCGCGCCACGTAGCTGTCCACCGCCGCCGGGAACAAGGCGAGCGCAGCCACCCACTCGCGCTGCGCGCGGCCGATCTGCCCGGCCCGCGCGGCCAGCGGGGCCAGGCGCGCCCGGCCGGGCCGCTCGCCCTCGGCCAGGATGAGGCCGTTGTCGCCGTCGCGCACCAGCTCGCGGTTGGCCGGCAGGTCCGACAGCAGCGGGATGGCGCCGTGGGCCATGGCCTCCAGCACCGAAACCGAGACCGAATCGCTCGCTGGCAGGCTGAGGTACCAGCGGGCGCGGGCGTACCAGCCGGCCTGCGTCACCGCGTCCAGCCGGCCGACGAACTGCACGCGACCGGCGAGGTCGGGCTGCGCGGCGCGCGCCTCCAGTGCCGGCCGCAGCGAGCCATCGTTGGCGACCACCAGCCGTGCCTCGGGCCAGCCGGCGGCCAGCGCCGCGAAGACCTCCAGCACCCGCTCGGGGCGGTAGATGGGCTCCAGCCCGCGGTTGGCGAAGCACAGCGCCTCGTCCTTGTCCACCGGCTCGGGCGGCAGCGCCTCCAGCCCGAAGGGGAACACCATCACCTCGGCCGCACCGAGCGCGCGCATGCGGTCGGCCATGTGCCGCGAGTCGCTCGTCGTCACGGCGCAGGCACGCAGCACGCGCTGGGTCAGCCAGCGCATCACGCGGCTGCGCTCGGGCGCGACGAGGATGTCCGAGCCCCAGGCCGAGCCGGCGATGCGGGCGCGCACGCCACCCAGGCGCACGGCGGCCCAGGCCAGCGTGCCGTGCGAGCTGAGGTAGTGCGGCGCCAGCCAGTCGGGGCGCACCGCGCGCAGCCAGCCCACCACGCGGGGCAGCGTGCGCAGCAGCGCCACGTTGCCGCCGGCGAAGCGGGGGCGGGTGTGCAGCGCCAGGCGACGATCGGCCGGCAGCACGGCGTCGAAGCCTGGCAGGAAGCCGCGCGAGGAGACCACCCACAGCGCCACCCGGCCGGCCAGCGCCGGAGCGGCGAGCGCGCGCGCCCACTTCAGCAGGTGCGGGCTCTCGCCGTCGCCGATCAGCACCAGTCGGATCATGCGCGGCCTGGCCCCCCGTCGCCCTGCCCGCCCGGCCCGTCCTGCGCGGCCCAGGCCTGGTAGAGCGGCTGCACGGCCGGATAGCGCTCCAGCAGGCGCGCGTCGGCGCGCCGCGTGTCCCCCACGATGCGGGCGGGACGGCCCTCGAGGATGGCGAAATCGGGGTACTCGCCGCGCACGAAGCTGCCTGCGCACACCAGGGTGCCGCGACCCAGCCGGGTGTTGGCCTCGATCAGGCTGTGCGGGCCGATGAAGCTGTAGGCCCCGATGGCAATGGGCCCGGCGATCCAACCCGGCCGCTCGACATGCGCCGGCCAGTTCACGTAGCCCTCGCCGAGCAGGCGCTGCGCACGGTGCGACGCATGCGTGACCAGGCTGCAGTGGCTGGTGACCTGCACGCCGTCGCCGAGCGTGATGCCGCCGCTGGCCTCGATGAAGTTGAACGGCCCGATGTAGACATGGTCGCCCAGCACGAGGCGGTCCTCGTGCTCCAGGCAGGCGGCCGGCGAGATGCGGGTGTGCGGCAACGACCGGCCGGCCGAGCGCTCGCCGAACACCATGCGGTACAGCAGCGCGCGCGCCAGGCGCCGCCGCCAGCGGTTCAGGGTGGCACGCATCAGGGCAGGCGCGCGCGTCGGCGCAGGAAGGAGCAGGTCACGGTCGCGATTGTTCCACCGCACCGGGTGCGGGCACGGGCCAGGTGGCCAGGCGCCAGAAGTACGCGCCGAAATACGCCGCCATGGCGACGGACACCGCCCAGCCGGCACCGGCCAGCCCGCCGGCCCACAGGCCGCCGGCCAGCGCCGCCACGAACACGGCCTGCCCCACCAGCGCCACGGACAGCGCCCAGCGCTGCGCCTGCCAGGCCATGGTCACCACGCCCAGCGGGCTGGCCACGAAGTGCAGCCCGATGTAGAGCGCCAGCGCCCGGGCCAGCTCGCCGGCGCCGCGCCAGTCCTCGCCGAAGGCCACCGCAAATGCCCAGGGGGCGGCCACCCACAGCAGCGCCACCAGCGGCAGCGCCAGCAGCGCCAGCAGCCCCATGACCCGCCGCACGGCCTGGCGCGAGGCCACGGTGGGCCCCGCGCCGCCCAGCCGGGGGTACAGCGCCTGCGACACGGCACTGCCCACCAGCGTGGCCGGCGCCTTCAGGTAGCGCAGGGCCAGGCCCCAGAACCCCGCCGCCGCGGGGCCGGCCCAGGCCGCCACGAGGGCCACCGCCACGGCATCCTGCAGGGCGCCGGCGAAGGCATGGGGCGTGTTCCACAGCGGGAAGTCCCGGTGGCGCCGCGCCACGTCGCGCAGCCCGGGTTGCCCCGCCGGCCCCTGGCCCCACGGCAGCCGCAGCGCGGCCACCGTGGCCGCCGCGGCCACCAGCGGGCCCGCCACCAGGCCACCCACGCCGGCGCCGGCCCAGCCGGCCGCCGCCTGCGCCAGCGCGCCGCCGCCATGCTGCAGCACGCGCGCGCCGGCCAGGGCCCGGAAGCGCTGTGCCCGGTTGGCCCAGAGCGTGGCGAGCGACACGGTGCCCAGCGCCGCCACCGCCACCGGCAGGGCCGCCGCCCAGGGCGGGCCGCCTGCCGCCATCCAGCCCAGGCCGCCCAGGGCCGACAGCAGCGTGGCCGCCGCCAGCAGGCGCAGGCACAGGCGGCGCAGCGCATGCGCCTGCCCCTCGTCGGCGGCCATCGGCAGCGCAAACTCGTAGCGGCCGCAGGCGGCGACCGCGAGCGTGGCCGCGACGGCAGCGAAGAGGTGGTAGTGGCCGAACTCCTGCGGCGTGTACAGGCGCGTCAGCCACGGCCCCAGCAGCAGCGGGAGCAGCTGGGCCAGGGTGCCGCCGGCCAGCAGCACCAGGCTGGCACGCCACAGGCCGGCCGCGGTGCCGGCGGGCGCCGGGTCCGGGCGTGGCGCGCCGGGGGGTGTCTCAGGCACCGGGCAGCGCACGCAGCGCGGCGGCCACGCGGTCCTGGTCGGTCTCGGTGAGGTCGGCGCTGAAGGGCAGGCACAGCACCTCGCCGGCCAGCCGCTCCGCCACGGGGCAGCCGCGCGCCGGGGCGAAGCGCTCGTAGGCGGGCTGCTGGTGCAGGGCGCGCGGGTAGTGCACGGCCGTGGGAATGCCCTCGGCCTGCAGCGCCGCCTGCACGGCGGGGCGGTCGGCCACCCGCACGGTGTACTGCGCCCAGGCGCTGTCGCGGCCACCGCGCACGGCCATCGGCCGGGCCGCCGAGCCGGCCAGCAGCGCGTCGTAGCGGGCGGCGCGCTCCGCGCGGCGCTCCCGCTCCCAGTCGAAGCGCGCCAGCTTGGCCAGCACGATCGCGCACTGCAGGGTGTCCATGCGACCGCCCACCCCCACCCGCGTGTGGTGGTAGCGCGCGCTCTGCCCGTGCACGCGGATCTCGCGCGCCGCCTGCGCCAGGGCGGCATCGGCGGTGAACAGCGCGCCGCCGTCGCCATAACAGCCCAGCGGCTTGCTGGGGAAGAAGCTGGTGGCGCCGAAGGTGGACAGCCCCGTGCTCGGCCGGCCGCGGTAGCGCGCGCCGAAGCTCTGCGCGGCGTCCTCCACCACCGCCAGCCCGTGGCGGTCGGCGACGGCCTGCAGCGCGTCCATGTCGGCCACCTGGCCGTACAGGCTCACCGGCATGATGGCCCGCGTGCGCGGTGTGACCGCCGCCTCGACCTGCGCCACGTCGATGAGACCGGTGTCGGGCTCCACGTCCACGAACACCGGCGTGGCGCCGGCCAGCACCACCACCTCGGCGGTGGCGGCGAAGCTGAAGGGTGTGGTGATCACCTCGTCGCCCGGGCCGATGCCCAGCGCCATCAGGGCGATGAGCAGGGCCTCGGTGCCGCTGGCCACGGTGATGCAGTGGGGCACGCCGGCGCGCTGGGCGAGGGCCGCCTCCAGCTCGGCCACCTCGGGCCCCAGGATGTACTGGCCGTGGTCGAGCACGCGCTGGATGGCGGCGTCGATCTGCGGCTTGAGCGCCGCGTACGGGGTCTTCAGGTCGATGAACTGCATGGCTGCACGGCTCCGTCGCTGTCCAGGCGATAGGCTTCGCCAGTGGCCGGGCAGCGGGCCTGGCCCTGGGCGTCGAAGGCGAGGCGCTCGCCATGGCGGCTCACCCAGCCCATGTGGCGCGCGGGGACGCCCGCCACCAGCGCGAAGGCCGGCACGTCGCGCGTGACCACCGCCCCGGCGGCGACGAACGCGTATTCACCCACCGTCACACCGCACACGAGCGTGCAGTTGGCACCCAGCGAGGCGCCGCGCCGCACGCGCGTGCGCCGGTACTCGGCCTTGCGCGGCACCGCAGCGCGCGGGTTGAGCACGTTGGTGAACACCACGCTGGGGCCGACGAACACCTCGTCGTCCAGCGTCACTGCGTCGTACACGGAGACGTTGTTCTGGATCTTCACGCCCGCGCCGATCTGCACGTCGTTGGCCACGAACACGTTCTGGCCCAGCGAGCAGCCCGCGCCGATGCGCGCACCGGCGCACACATGGCTGAAGTGCCACACCCGCGTGCCGGCGCCGAGTTGGGCGCCCTCGTCCACGATGGCGCTGGGGTGGATGAGCGGCGCGTCGGTGCCGGTCGCCATGGCCGGGCCCGTCATGCGCGCGCGCGCAGCGCGCGCGCGACGAAGGGATGGGCATCGACGCCGGCCGGCACCACCGGCGCCCGGCGGATGGCCTCGACCGTGGCCACGCAGGGCCGCGCATCGGCCAGGCCGTAGCCCCGCCCGGCAAGGATCTCGCGGTAGCTCACGGTGTGCAGGTCGGTGAAGCCCTCGGAGAACTCCAGCTGCTCGCCCGAGATGTCGATGCTGCGGAAGGTGGTCTTGCGGCCCCGCACCTCGTCGGGCAGGTCCCCAGCATCGATGGACAGGAACCAGCGCACCCGGGCGCGCTCGTATTCGAGGAAGCCGGCCGCCTTGTCCTCGAGCGACAGGTGCACCCGGCTGTCCAGCTGCCGGCCGAAGACGAAGTGCAGCATGTCGAAGAAGTGCACGCCGATGTTGGTGGCCACGCCGAAGGACTGGCGCGGGTCGCCCTTCCAGCTCTGCGCATACCACTTGCCGCGCGAGGTGATGTAGGTGAGCTCGACCTCGAAGCGCGTGTCGGCGGGTGCCGCCGCCACCTTCTCGCGCAGGCGCAGGATGGCCTCGTGGTGGCGCAGCTGCAGGATGTTCCACACCCGGCGCCCCGTCTCCTGTTCCACCTGCTGCAGGTCGTCCACCAGCGCGGCGGTGGGCACCAGCGGCTTCTCGCAGATGACGTCGGCGCCCAGGCGCAGGCCGGCGTCGATGTGGGCGTGGTGCAGGTGGTTGGGGCTGCACACCGACACCAGGTCCAGCGCCTGGCCGGGCTGGCGCCTGAGGCGGTGGGCATGGGCGAGGAACCGCTCGAAGTCGGTGAAGAACTCGGCCTGCGGCGCGTGGCTGTCGATGATGCCGACCGAATCGTTGCGGTCGTAGGCCACGACCAGCCGGTGGCCGGTGTCGGTGATGGCACGCATGTGGCGCGGGGCGATGTAGCCGGCCGCGCCCACCAGCGCGAAGTTCAGGGCGGGATTCTTCATCGGAGGGCGGTCACTGGGGGCGCGCCGATTGTCCCCCAGCGACGCCCGGGCCTCAGCGCAGTACCTGCCCGGCGGCCTCCAGGCGCCGCTGCAGCGCCGGCACGTCCAGGTCGTGCAGCGCCACGGACTGCTCCACGGTCATGGCCGCCGCCGTGCCGGCCGCCTGGCCCAGCGCCATGAAGGTGGGCTCCATGCGGATCGACGAATAGGCCATCGAGGTGGCCGACAGCGTGACCGGGTTGAGCAGGTTGTCCGCCTGCCCACGCCGCGGCAGCAGGCTGCGGTAGGCGATGCGGTAGCGCGGGTCGCCCGCGTGGCGCACGATGCGGAAGCCCTCGCTGACCACGCGGTCGGCACCGTTGATGCGGGCCACGGTGATCCGGCGCAGGTGCGAGTCGAGGTCGTAGCCGCCCATCGCGATGCTGTCCTCGGGCAGCGGCCGGCGGCCGTTGACGAGCACGTCGTTCTCGTTCGTGACGTACTCGCCCACCATGCGGCGCGCTTCGCGCACGTACAGCTGCGTGGGCCAGTGGCCGTTGTCCACGAACTCGTCGGCACAGCGGCCGAACCGGGCGACCTTGGCGTTGAGCGCCCCGAAACGCGGGTCGGTGCGCCAGAAGTGCAACAGGCCCTCGATGTAGCGCCGGTAGGCCGCCTCGATGGCCCGGCGGCCGGCGGCATCCGCCAGCGGATAGGCCTGGTTCCAGCCCGGTGCCGACATGTCGGTGGAGAACACCGAGCCGCCGTTGAGGTCGTACTTGTAATAGCCGGTCGTCCGCGAGCCGACCGTCCGGTAGGGGTTGAAGTACAGCTCGTCGAGCGGCTTGGTCCCCGCCGCGGCCATCGCCACCGCCACCCGGGCGGAGCCCTCGTAGCGCGCCGGGTCGAAGTCCGCCGGGCGGTCGAAGGGGATGCGGTTGCCCGGGTCGTCCGTGACGCACAGCCGGTAGTTGTAGGCCATGAGCCGGTCATCCGCGGCGCCCGGCGGCGGCCAGGACGGCGGCGCGGGCTCGACGAACGGAATCAGGCCGCTGGCGGGCTGACCGGGCACGAGGTAGGGGTCCACGTTCAGCCCATAGGGACGCGCCAGCTGGCCGAAGCCCGCGTTGTCCTCGATGTCGCCGGGTGGCACGCCGTCGCCGGCGAGCCGCGGTTCGCGGGCCAGGGTGAAGGTCACCCCGGCCGCCGCCATGAGGTCACCCTCGTAGCTCGCGTCGACGAAGACGCGTGCGGTGAGCTCCCCGCGAGCGGTGCCCAGGCCGGTGACGCGGGTGCCGTCCTTCATGACGGCCAGGAAGGGCAGCTGGCGCTGCACCGAGATGCGGGGTTGCTCGCGCAGCAGCGCGGTGAACACCTCGCCGGCCACGTGCGGCTCGAAGTCGTACGCGTCCGGGCAGGCCGCGTCGGTGGGGCAGGCCCCGTTCTGCCGCTCCCGTTGTCGCGCCCGGTCGAAGAACTCGGCGACGATGCCGCCGATGGGCTTGACGGGGGCGTCACCGACGTCCGTGTTGGCCAGGCCGCCGGTCATCATGCCGCCGATGCGCGCGGTGGGCTCGGCCAGCACCACCGCCCTCCCCGCCCTGGCGGCCGCGAGGGCCGCCGTGATGCCCGCCGGCGTGGCGCCATAGACCACGACATCGGGCGTGATGAGCTGCCAGGTGACCGACCGGCTCGTCATGGCGCCCGGCGGGCCGACGCTGACCTGCAGCGTGTGGGCGCCGGGCGCCAGGTCCTGGTAGGGCGCGAGTCCGCCGCCCGGGCCGGTGGCGCAGTTGGCCTCGGGCAGCTGGTCGACGCGACAGCGCATCTGGTCGCCCGGCCCCATGGGCGGCGTGAGCTGGAAGGCGATCGCGCCGGTCCGCCAGGGCGTGGACGCACTGTCGGCCATCAGCGTCACCGACAGCCCCTGCCCGTCGCCCGAGCCGGACCCTCCACAGGCGGCCAGTCCGGCGGCCAGCGCCCACGCCAGCGCGACCCGCCCGTCGCGCAGGTTCATTGCATGCATGTCGACTCCCTGAACCCGCCCGGCACCCGGGCGGCGGGCGCATGCTACAGGCGGAACACGGTGCAGCCCCATCCCGCGAGCACGTCGCGGTCGTACAGCGCCTTCACGTCCGCCAGCACCGGCCGTTCGCCGCGCAGCAGCGCCCGCAGCCCGGCCGGCTGCAGGGCCCGGTACTCCCGGTGGGCCACGGCCACCACCAGGGCGTCGAAGGGCGCGTCGTCCAGCGAGCCCAGCGTGATGCCGCATTCATGGTGCACCTCGGCCGCGTCCGCGTGCGGGTCCACCACCACCACCGTCGTGCCGTGGTCCTGCAGCTCGCGCACGAGATCGACGACCTTGCTGTTGCGGATGTCCGGGCAGTTCTCCTTGAAGGTGATGCCCAGCACGCCCACGCGGCAGCGTGGCACGTCGAGTCCGTTCTGCAGCATGCGCTTGACGACGTTGCGGGCCACGTAGCGGCCCATGTTGTCGTTGATGCGGCGGCCGGCCAGGATGACCTGCGGGATGTAGCCCAGGCGCTCGGCCTTGTGGGTGAGGTAGTACGGGTCCACGCCGATGCAGTGGCCGCCCACCAGGCCCGGGCGGAAGGGCAGGAAGTTCCACTTGGTGGCCGCGGCGGCGATGACCTCGGCCGTGTCGATGCCCATGCGGGCGAAGACCACCGACAGCTCGTTCATCAGCGCGATGTTCAGGTCGCGCTGCGTGTTCTCGATCACCTTGGCGGCTTCGGCCACCTTGATGCTGGGCGCCCGGTGCACGCCCGCCGTGACCACCGAGGCGTACACGGCCGCCACGGTCTCCAGCGTGGCGGCGTCGCAGCCGGAGACGATCTTGCGGATGGTCTCGAAGCGGTGCTCGCGGTCGCCCGGGTTGATGCGCTCGGGGCTGTAGCCGGTGAAGAAATCCACCCCGTGGCGCAGGCCGGAGGTGGCCTCCAGCACGGGCACGCAGTCCTCCTCGGTGGCCCCGGGGTACACGGTGGACTCGTACACCACGATGTCGCCCTGCTTGAGCACGCCGCCCACGGTGCGCGAGGCCGCCACCAGCGGCGACAGGTCCGGCTGGTTGGCCGCGTCCACCGGCGTGGGCACGGCCACGATGTAGAAGTCGGCGGCGCGCAGATCCTCCACCGCGTCGGTGACCTGCAGCCGCGCTGCCGCCAGCTCCTCGGGCGCGACCTCGCCGGTGCGGTCGTGCCCGGCGCGCAGCTCGGCCACGCGGGCAGCCTGGATGTCGAAGCCGATCACCGGCCGGTGGGTGGGCGCCCGGCGGCCGAAGGCCACCGCCACCGGCAGCCCCACGTAGCCCAGGCCCACCACGGCGATGCGGCGCTCCGCAGCGGGCTGGGCGGCGGGCATGGCGGGCCGGTCGGGTGTCTGGGTCGGCATGGGCGGCATCGGAGCGGGCAGAACAGGCCATTCTAGGAGGCCGGGGGGCGGGCAACTCCTAGAATCGGGCCCTTTCCCTGACGCCCCGACGCCGCCTGCGCGCCGCCCGTATGAGCCACGACCACGCCCCCGCCACCCCCGCCGCCGACGACAACCAGCTCATCGCCGAACGGCGCGAGAAACTGGCCCAGCTGCGCGTGCAGGCCCAGGCCGAGGGCCGCGCGGCCTTCCCCAACGACTTCAAGCCCAGCCACCATGCGGCCGACCTGCACCACCGCCACGGCCAGGTGCCCAACGAGGAGCTGGAGCCCCAGGGCGTGAAGGTGGCCGTGGCCGGCCGCATGATGCTCAAGCGCGTGATGGGCAAGGCCTGCTTCGCCACCCTGCAGGACGCGTCCGGCCGCATCCAGCTGTACGTCACCCAGGACGCCGTGGGCGCGGAGGCGCTGGCCGCCTTCAAGCACTGGGACCTGGGCGACATCCTCGCCTGCGAGGGCACGCTGTTCCGCACCAAGACGGGCGAGCTCTCCGTCAAGGCCAGCGCGGTGCGCCTGCTCACCAAGAGCCTGCGGCCGCTGCCGGACAAGTTCCACGGCATGACCGACCAGGAGCAGAAGTACCGCCAGCGCTACGTGGACCTCATCACCGACGACGCGGCCCGCGCTCGCTTCGTGGCGCGCAGCAAGGCCGTGGCCTCCATCCGCGGCTTCATGGTCGAGCACGGCTTCCTGGAGGTGGAGACACCCATGCTGCACCCCATCCCCGGGGGTGCCAACGCCAAGCCCTTCGTGACCCACCACAACGCGCTGGACCAGGAGATGTTCCTGCGCATCGCGCCCGAGCTCTACCTCAAGCGCCTCATCGTGGGCGGCTTCGAGCGGGTGTTCGAGATCAACCGCAACTTCCGCAACGAAGGCATCAGCGTCCGGCACAACCCGGAGTTCACGATGATGGAGTTCTACGCGGCCTACTGGAACCACCAGGACGTGATGGACTTCACCGAGGCCGTGCTGCGCCATGCCGCGCGCGCGGCCACCGGCTCGGCGGTGCTCACGTACGCCGGCAAGCCCGTGGAGCTGGACAAGCCCTTCGCCCGGCTGTCGGTGCGCGAGTCGCTGGTGGTGCACGCCGGCTGCACCGACGCCGAGTCCACCGACGCGGCGGCCCTGCACACCAAGCTCAAGGCGCTGGGCGAGGAACCGCCGGCGCACTGGACGCTGGCCGAGCTGCAGTTCGGCCTGTTCGAGGCGGTGGTGGAGGAGAAGCTCTGGCAGCCCACCTTCATCGTGGACTACCCCGTGGAGGTGAGCCCGCTGGCGCGCGCCTCGGACGCCGACCCGACCATCACCGAGCGCTTCGAGCTGTTCATCACCGGCCGCGAGTACGCCAACGGCTTCTCGGAGCTGAACGACGCCGAGGACCAGGCCGCGCGCTTCCATGCCCAGGTGGCCAACAAGGACGCCGGCGACGAGGAGGCGATGTACTACGACGCCGACTTCATCCGCGCGCTGGAATACGGCATGCCGCCCACCGGCGGCTGCGGCATCGGCATCGATCGGCTCATCATGCTGCTGACCGACAGCCCCAGCATCCGCGACGTGGTGCTGTTCCCGGCACTGCGGCGAGAAGGGTAAGCCCCTGTATCGGCGCAGCCGCTGGCTTGAGGCGGATCAACGGTGCCCCGCCGCGGTGCGCCCCATGATGGCCGCGCCATGCCCGACGCCCCCGCCGCCCCTGCAGGCCCCCCGCCCGACCTGACGCTGCCCGAGCTGCGCGAGCGGCTGTGGGACGAGCTGGTGGCGGCCGCCGGCCAGCGGGCCCACCCCTGGCGCACGCCGGTGCTGGCCACGGTGGGCCAGGCCGCCGATGGCGCCGTGGCCGCGGACGCGCGCACCGTGGTGCTGCGCGAGGTGGACGCGCCGGCGCGGGAGCTGGTGTTCTTCACCGACGCGCGCTCCCCCAAGGCGGCGCAGCTGGCCGCCCATCCGCAGGCCACGCTGGTGTGCTGGTCGGCGGCGCTCGGCTGGCAGCTGCGGCTCGCCGTGACGCTCACGCTCGAGCACGAAGGGCTGGCGGTGTCCACCCGCTGGGCACGGCTGAAGATGTCGCCCGCGGCGGACGACTACCTCTCGCCCCTGCCCCCGGGCACCCCGGTGGCCCACCCGGCGCCCGAACGCGGCACCCGCGCGCACTTCGCGGTGGTCACCGCCCGCGTCGATCGCATGGACTGGCTGGCCCTGGCCGCCACCGGCCACCGCCGCGCCGCCTTCGACGC
Organism: Ideonella sp.; assembly: GCF_041918995.1. GTDB lineage: Bacteria > Pseudomonadota > Gammaproteobacteria > Burkholderiales > Burkholderiaceae_C > Ideonella. The sequence continues at coordinate 172,715 of NZ_JAYRUN010000010.1, forward strand.
CGACGGCGCCCGCTGGCTGCAGCCGTAGCGCCCAGTCCGGCGGCGCTCGCAGGGCCGCCGTCGCCAAGTGGCGTGCGCGGATCCGGCTCTGCCGGTCCGCTGCGCGAGCCCCCTCGGGGGGCAGCCCCCTGGCAAGGGGGCGTGGGGGTCAACGGAATTTCGGTGCGCGCTTGTCCAGGAAGGCGGCCATGCCCTCGCGCTGGTCGGCGGTGCCGAACATGGCGTGGAACAAGCGCCGCTCGTACCACAGGCCGTCGCTCAGCGAGGACTCGAAGGCCCGGTTGACGGCCTCCTTGGCGGCCATCACCGAGATCTGGCCGAAGCCGTTGATCTTGGCCGCCACGGCCAGCGCCTCGTCCATCAGCCGGTCGGCCGGCACGACGCGCGACACGAGGCCCCAGGCATCGGCCTCGGCCGCGCCGATCCAGCGGTTGGTGAGCACCATGTCCATGGCCTTGGCCTTGCCGATGGCGCGCGGCAGCCGCTGGGTGCCGCCCGCGCCTGGCACGACGCCGATGGTGATCTCGGGCTGGCCGAACTTGGCGTTGTCGGCGGCGATCACCATGTCGCACATCATCGCCACCTCGCAGCCGCCGCCCAGCGCCACGCCGGCCACCGCAGCGATCACCGGCTTGCGCACGCGGCGCATGGTCTCCCAGTTGCGCGAGATGTACTCGGTGGCGTAGGTGTGGCTGAAGTCGTAGTCCTTCATCGCCGCGATGTCGGCGCCGGCGGCGAAGGCCTTCTCGTTGCCCGTGACGATGATGCAGCCGATGCCAGGGTCGGCGTCGAAGGCCAGCAGCGCCTGCCCCAGCTCGTCCATCAGCTGGTCGTTCAGGGCGTTCATCTGCTTGGGCCGGTTCAGGCGGATCACGCCGGTCGCCAGCGCGCCGGTGGCGGCGTCACCGCCGTGGCGCTCGGTGAGGATGCAGGTGTAGGCGTTGGCGGGGGTCGGCTCGCTCATGCGTTCGGTCTCCGGGGTCTGTTCAGCAGGGGTGCTTCACTATACGGGCGCGCCGGGCGAGGGGCGCGGCGGCTCAGCGCACCGGCGCCGCCTGCAGGGGGGGCCGCTTCAGCCGCATCTCACCGTAGCTTTCGGCGCTCTGGCGCAGCACGATCTTCACCGGCAGGTACTGCAGCGAGGGCGCCACCCAGATGTGCACCAGCCACTCGTTGCCCCGCCGGCTCTGCGGCCGCGGCTCCAGCGGCACTGCGTCCACCTCGCCGAAAGGCAGGCTCAGGCGTTCGGCGGGCCGCACGTCGTAGGTCCAGCGTCCCACCCGGCGCGGCAAGGCGAGCGGGAACTCCACCACCCGGCCCGGTTGCAGGCGGTCGGGGCCGGTGAGGAACAGCCACGTCATCTGCACGAACTGGCTGGCCGTGTCCTGCACGCCCTCGGGCAGCGGCGCGTCCTTGCCGTTGGCCAGCTGCACCCGGCCGTCCTCGAAGCGCACCGTCTGCCGGGTGGTGCGGAACAGCTGGTCGGTCTCCTCGTCGTAGCGCAGCGGCACCAGGCCCTGGGGCCCCAGCCGCCCGTCGCTGAGCATGCGGCGGGCGCCGACGGGGGGAATGCGCACCTCCAGGCGCACCTGGTAGCGGTCGCCCTCGCGCAGCCAGTCCACGCGGGCGCTGCCATAGGCCGGGCCGCGGTAGTAGCCCTCGAAGTCGTAGTCCAGGCGCGTGGACGGCGGCCAGTCGAAGGCCAGCGCCCCGGCCGGCACCCCCGCGGCGGCCGACCCGGCCGGCGCCGAGGCGGCGGGCGGTTCGCTGGCCGGCGCCGACGCGGCGGCGGGCGCCTCCGGGGCCGCCGCGGCCACCAGGGGGGCCGGCTCGGGCACCAGCTCCGCCGGAGGTGCCGGCGTGCGCGCGGCGGCGGCCACCGGGGCAGGCGCGGGCGGCGGGGCGGACGCGGGGCGGGCGGGAGGGCGGGCCGTGCCCCCCGGCCGCCGCCGGGGGGGGGGCGACAA
>NZ_JAYRUN010000011.1:0-168789 GCF_041918995.1 Ideonella sp.
CCCGGGCCCACGCCCACCCCCACTTAGTCCTCCCCCGTGGCCCCCGCGGCCCGGCCCGCCACTCCGGCCGCCCCGGTTACCGACGTGGCGGCCGCCGCGGCGCCCCCGCCGGTGGCACTGCCCGGGCCACTGGTGCCGGCACGTCCCACGGCGGCGGATGCGCCCGCACCGGCGCGATCCGAGGCGCCCGCGCCGGCCGCCCGGACCCGGGGCGCCACGCCGGCACCGGCGGCCGCCGCGCCGGCGCCGGACCGCGTGCCCATGCTGTCGGAATTGCCTGCGGCCACGCGCCAGCAGCTGCCTGCCCTGAGCGTCGGCGGCTCGGTGTACTCGGACGACCCGGCCGCGCGCTTCATCCTGCTCAACGGCGAAGTCGCCAGGGAAGGCGCCCAGCCCGCGCCCGGGCTGGTGGTCGAGCGCATCGGGCCGCGCAGCGCCGTGCTGCGCTACCGCGACCAGCGCTTCCGCCTGCCCTACTGAGGCGCCTTCGCGCCCGGCGGCGCCGCCAGCCGGTCGGCCAGGTAGCGCAGCGCGGCCAGGTAGCCCTGCACGCCCAGTCCGGCGATGACCGCGTCGGCCACGCCCGACACATACGAGTGGTGGCGGAACGGCTCCCGGCGGTGCACGTTGCTGATGTGCACCTCCACCACCGGCAGCGCCACCGCGGCCAGCGCGTCACGCAGGCTCACGCTGGTGTGCGTGAGTCCGCCGGGGTTGATGACGATGGCCTGCGTGCCGTCCAGCCGGGCGGCGTGGATGCGGTCGATGAGCGCACCTTCATGGTTGCTCTGGAAGCACTGCGCCACCCGCCCGACGGCGGCGGCCTCCTCGATGAAGCGCCGCTCCACGTCGGCCAGCGTGTCGCTGCCGTACACATGGGGCTCGCGGGTGCCCAACAGGTTCAGGTTCGGGCCATTCAACAGCAGGATGCTCATGGCCGGCATGCTACGCGCAGTGACGCATCTCCGGACGGCGGCGAGTGTTTCGATCAAAGCTGCCGATCAGGCCAGTAAACCCAGCGTGTTAGGCGGTTTTTGTGATCACAAAAAGCAGGTTCGTTACACTCGAACCCATGCACACCCCGCTCGCCGAGTTCCTCGCCACGCACCGCATCCATGAAGTGGAGTGCGTCATCCCCGATATGACGGGCATCGCCCGCGGAAAGATCCTGCCCCGGGACCTGTTCCTGTCGGCCGGCGAAATGCGCATTCCCAAGAGCGTGCTGCTCAACACCGTGAACGGCCAGCAGCCGGACAACGGGCCGTTCGTGGGCGACACCGACCCGGACATGGTGTGCCTGCCCGATCCGGCCACCGTGCGCGTGGTGCCCTGGGCCGCCGAGCCGGTGGCGGTGGTGATCCACGATTGCCAGGAGTGGGACGGCCGCGCGGTGCAGCTGTCGCCGCGCGCGGTCCTGCGCAGGGTGCTGGCGCTGTACGAGCGCCAGGGCTGGAAGCCGGTGGTGGCGCCGGAGATGGAGTTCTACCTCGTGGCCCGGCAGCAGAACCCGCACGAGCCGCTGCAGCCGCCTCTGGGGCGCACCGGCAAGCCCGAGGTGGGGCGCCAGAGCTACTCCATCGACGCGGTGAACGACTTCGACCCGTTCTTCATGGAGCTGTCGCAGTTCTGCGAGCAGCACCAGCTGGGCGTCGAGACGCTCATCCACGAGGCCGGGCCGGGGCAGATGGAGATCAACTTCACCCACGGCGACCCGCTCGACCTGGCCGACCGGGTGTTCCTGTTCAAGCGCACGGTGCGCGAGACCGCGCTGCGCCACGGCGTGTTCGCCACCTTCATGGCCAAGCCCATGGAGCAGGAGCCGGGCAGCGCCATGCACATCCACCAGAGCCTGGTGGACGCCACCACCGGACGCAACCTGTTCAGCCGCGAGGACGGCACGGCCAGCGACCTGTTCATGCAGTACCTGGCCGGCCTGCAGACCTACATCCCGCAGCTGATGCCGATGTTCGCGCCCTACGTGAACTCCTATCGCCGCCTGGCCCCGTACATGTCGGCCCCCATCAACGTGCGCTGGGGCTACGACAACCGCACCTGCGGCCTGCGCATCCCCAAGTCCGGCCCCGAGTCGCGGCGCATCGAGAACCGCGTGCCGGGCGTGGACGTGAACCCCTACCTCGCCATGGCCGCCACGCTGGCGGGCGGCTGGCTGGGCATGCGCGACCAGCTGCAGCCCAGCGAACCCACGTCCGACAGCGCCTGGAACGTCAGCCACGAGCTGCCCCGTCACCTGGAGGACGCCATCGCGGCGATGCGCGCCTGCGAGCCGCTGAAGGAGGTGCTGGGCGAGCTGTTCGTCGACGCCTTTTGCGCCGTGAAGGAGCTCGAGTACGCCACCTACAACCGCGTCATCAGCTCGTGGGAACGCGAGCACCTGCTGCTGCTGGTCTGAAAGGAGACGCCGAGGATGTCCCCCCTGCCCCCCACCGGCGTGGCCCCGGAGCGCATCCGGCGCGTGGCCGAGGCCGAACGCAGCCGCTACGCCAGCGACAACCCGCGCTCGCTGGCCCTGGCCGCCCAGGCGGCCGAGCACCTGATGTTCGGCGTGCCGCTGCACTGGATGAACGACTGGGCCACGCCGTTCCCGCTGCACGTGGCCCAGGCGCGCGGCGCGCGGCTGACCGACGTGGACGGCCATGAGCGGCTGGACTTCTGCCTGGGTGACACGGGCGCGATGTTCGGCCACTCGCCGCCCGCCGTGGCGGCCGCGCTGGCCGCCCAGGCCGGCCGCGGGCTGACGACCATGCTCGCCAGCGAGGACGCGGGCACCGTGGCCGGGCTGCTGGCGGAGCGCTTCGGACTGCCCTTCTGGCAGTTCGCCATGACGGCCACCGACGCCAACCGCTTCGTGCTGCGCTGGTTGCGCGCCGCCACGGGGCGCCGCGTGCTCCTGGTGTTCAATGGCTGCTACCACGGCACCGTCGACGATGTGTTCGTGGACCTGGTCGACGGCCGACCGCAGCAGCGCGACAGCCTGCTGGGCCAGGTGCACGACCTGACCGCCACCACGCGTGTCGTCGAGTTCAACGACCTCCCCGCTTTGGAGGCGGCGCTGGCCCCCGGCGACGTGGCCTGCGTGTTGGCCGAGCCGGTGATGACCAACATCGGCATGGTGCTGCCCGACCCCGGATTCTGGGAGGCGGCCATCCCGCTGATCCACCGCCACGGCGCCCGCCTCGTGATGGACGAGACGCACACCATCAGCAGCGGGCCCGGGGGCTATGCCCGCGCCCACGGCCTGCAGCCCGACGCGGTGGTGCTGGGCAAGCCACTGGGCGGCGGCATGCCGTGCGCAGCCTACGGGTTCAGCGCCGAGCTGGCGCAGGCGGCCCAGGCCGCGAAACGCGCCGCGCCGCCGGGGCATTCCGGCATCGGCACCACGCTCACCGCCAACCTGCTGGCCATGGCCGCGATGCGCGCCACGCTCACCGGGCTGATGACGCCCGAGGTCTACGCGGGGCTGCACGCCCGCTGCACGCGCCTGGCCGGCGGCCTGCGCACGGCCATCGCCCGCCATCGCCTGCCCTGGTGCGTGACGCAGGTGGGTGCGCGCTGCGAGTTCCAGTTCTGCGCCAGCCCGCCGCGCAACGGCACCGAGGCCGGCGCCGCCATGGACGCGGGGCTGGAACACGCCTTGCACCTGGCGATGCTGAACCGCGGCGTGATGATCACGCCGTTCCACAACATGATGCTCGTGTGCCCCGACACCACCGACGCGGACGTCGACCGGCTGCTGGCCACGTTCGACGAGGTGCTCGGCCTCCTGGTGAGCCCGTGAAGCCCACGGATCGACCCGACGACCATGCCGCGCCCACGCAGCAGGACGCCATCTACGCGCGGCTGCGCCAGTGGATCACGGTCGGTCGGTTCCTGCCCGGCGAACGCCTGAAGATCCGGACGGTGGCGGCCGAGATGGGCGTCGGGCAGATGCCGGTGCGGGCCGCCCTGCAGCGCCTGGCGGCCGAAGGCGCGCTGGTCAACGTGCCCAACGCCGGGGTCGCCGTGCCGCGCCTGTCGCTGCCGGAGTTCGACGACCTGCTGCAGATGCGCATGCTGCTGGAGGGAGAGGCGGCCGAACGGGGCGCGGCCCGGCTGGACGCCGCGGGCCTGCAGGCGCTGGCCGCCATGAGCGAGCGCATGGGCCAGGCGCTGGCCGCGGGGGACGCGGACGCCTACCTGGGCGACAACGAGGACTTCCACGTGATGCTGTACCGCGCGGCCGGCTCGCCGCTGCTCTTCCAGCTGATCGACACGCTGTGGCTGAAGGCGGGGCCGGTGTCCAACCAGCTGTTCGAGACCCCGGAGGCGACCGGCGTGCTGAACGACGCGCACACGGACGTGGTCAAGGCGCTGCAACGTCGCGACCCCGCCGGCGTGCGCCGGGCGGTGGAGAAGGACATCTTCGTGGCCGGCCAGTTCCTGCGCCGACGCCTGCAGGCCGCCAGCCGCTGATCAGCGCTCGATGCGCGCCCAGGCCGAGTGGTTGTGGATGGACTCGAAGTTCTCCACGTCCACCACGTAGCGGCCGATGCGATCGTCGGCGTTGAGGGCCAACGCCACGTCGCGGACCAGGTCCTCCACGAACTTCGGGTTCTCGTAGGCCCGCTCGGTCACCCACTTCTCGTCCGCCCGCTTGAGCATGGGCCAGATCTCGCTGGACGCGGCGTCCTCGGCGAAGCGCACCAGCTCGTGCCACTCGATGGGCTGCTGCTCGGGCGACTTCAGCTCCACGCGCAGCGTGACCAGCGAACGCTGGTTGTGGGCGCCGTAGTCCGAGATCTCCTTGGAGCACGGGCACAGGCTCTTCACCGGCACGCCCACCTCCATCCACAGCGACGAACGGCCCGCGCGGCGCTCGGCCACCAGGGCGCCGGCGTAGTCGAGCAGGCTCTGCAGGCCGGACACCGGCGCGCGCTTGCGGATGAAGAAGTGGAAGCGCGCCTCGATGCGGCCCTCGTCGGCGTGCAGCTTGTCCAGCATGCCGCCCAGGCCGGTGGCCAGCGCACCCGGGGTCAGGGCGCCCTCCTGGGCATCCAGCCAGGCCACGAAGCGTGACATGTGGGTGCCCTTCTGCTCGGCGGGCAGCGCCACGTCCAGCGCCCACAGGGCCGAGGTGGCCTGCGCCGCGCCCGCCACCTGCAGCGTGAGCGGGTAGCGCACGTCCTTCACGCCCACGCGCTGGATGGCCAGCCGGCGCCCGTCGCGTTCGCTCTGGGTGTCGGGGATGTGCAGCGCGTCGGTGAGGTTGGTCATGGTCGGGCGGGCAAACAGGGGGGCGGCCGGGTCAGCGGCGGGGCCGGGCCGCGTAGCTTCTCAGTTTTCAGGGGGCGGCGCTGGCGCGCGGTCTTCCCGATCCATGCTAGCCGGCCGGCGCGCTCAGGCCGCCGCCGGCTTCACGAGGGCGAGCGCCGGCCCGAAGCGCTTGCGAATGGCCTGCTCGATGCCGGCGGCATCCAGGCCGCACAACGCCAGCAGGCGCGCCGGGTCGCCATGCTCGATCACCTCGTCGGGCAGGCCCAGCTGCAGGACCGGCACGGTGACGCCGGCGGCCGACAGGGCCTCGAGCACGGCGCTGCCGGCGCCGCCGGCCACACAGCCTTCCTCCAGCGTCACCAGCGCCTCGTGGCGGCGCGCCAGGTCCAGCACCAGCTCAGTGTCCAGCGGCTTGACGAAGCGCATGTTGGCCACCGTGGCGTCCAGCGCCTCCGCCGCGGCGAGCGCGGGGTACAGCAGCGTGCCGAAGGCCAGGATCGCCACGCGCCGGCCTTCACGACGGATCTCGCCCTTGCCCCAGGGCAGGGCCTCGTCCAGGGAGGCCGTGGCGGCGACGCCCACGCCGGCGCCCCGCGGGTAGCGCACGGCAGCCGGGCCGTCGTGGCGGTAGGCGGTGGTCAGCGCCTGCCGGCACTCGTTCTCGTCGGCCGGCGTCAGCAGGGCCAGGTTGGGCACGCAGCGCACGTAGGCGATGTCGTAGGCGCCGATGTGGGTGGCGCCATCCGCCCCCACGATGCCCGCCCGGTCGAGCGCGAACATCACCGGCAGGTTCTGGATGGCGACGTCGTGGATGAGCTGGTCGTAGCCCCGCTGCAGGAAAGTGGAGTAGATGGCCACCACCGGCTTCAGCCCCTCGCAGGCCAGGCCGGCGCCGAAGGTGACGGCGTGCTGCTCGGCGATGCCCACGTCGTGGTAGCGCCGCGGGAAGCGGCGCTCGAACTCCACCATGCCCGAGCCCTCGCGCATGGCGGGCGTGATGCCCACCAGACGCTCGTCGGCCTCGGCCATGTCGCACAGCCACTGCCCGAACACCTGCGTGAAGGTGGTCTTGGGGGCGGTGGCCGGCTTCTGCAGGCCCACCGCCGGGTCGAACTTGCCGGGGCCGTGGTAGTTGATCGGGTCGGCCTCGGCCAGCTTGTAGCCGTAGCCCTTCTTGGTGACGACGTGCAGGAACTGCGGCCCCTTCGCCTGGCGCAGGTTCTCGAGCGTGGGCACCAGTGAGTCCAGGTCGTGGCCGTCGATCGGGCCCACGTAGTTGAAGCCGAACTCCTCGAAGATGGTGCCCGGCACGACCATGCCCTTGGTGTGCTCCTCGAAACGCTTGGCGAACTCGTACAGCGGCGTGTTGCGCAACACGCTCTTGGCACCCTCGCGCGCGGCGGCGTAGAACTTGCCGCTCATCAGGCGCGCCAGGTAGCGGTTCAGTGCCCCCACCGGCGGGCTGATCGACATGTCGTTGTCATTCAGGATGACCAGCATGTCGGGCAGGCCGGCACCGCCGGCGTAACCGCCGTGGTTCAGCGCCTCGAAGGCCATGCCGCCGGTGAGCGCACCGTCGCCGATGATGGCCACGGCCCGGCGGTTCTCGCCCTTGAGCCGCGCGGCGTGGGCCATGCCCAGCGCCGCGGAGATGGAGGTGGACGAATGGCCGGTGCCGAAGGTGTCGTACTCGCTCTCCGCTCGCCGGGGAAAGCCGCTGATGCCGCCCAGCTGCTTGAGCGTGGCCATGGCCTCGCGCCGGCCGGTGAGGATCTTGTGCGGGTAGGACTGGTGACCCACGTCCCACACCAGCCGGTCGTACGGCGTGTCGAACACATGGTGCAGTGCCACCGTGAGTTCCACGGTGCCCAGGTTCGACGACAGGTGGCCGCCGGTGCGGCTGACGGTGTCCAGCAGGAAACCCCGCAGCTCGCCGGCCAGCGCCTTGAGCTGTGCCCGGCTGAGCTGGCGCACGTCGTGCGGGGAGTCGATGGACTGCAGCAGGGTGTAGCTCATGGCGGCAGCGTGAGAGCGTTGTCGGAACAGGTGGTGCGCGGCTCAGTGGTGCCGGTCCACCACCTTGTCGGCCAGCCAGGCCAGGCGGTCGGTGTGCGCCAGCCCGCTGCGCGAGAGCGCGGTCATGGCCTGGTCACGCAAGGCGTCGGCCTGCCGTCGGGCTTCGCCCAGGCCCAGCACGCTCACGTAGGTGGGCTTGTTGCACTCGCTGTCCTTGCCGGCGGTCTTGCCGAGCGTCTCCGACGCCTGCGTGACGTCGAGGATGTCGTCGACGACCTGGAAGGCCAGGCCGAGCGCGTCGCCGTAGGCACGCAGCGCGTCCCAGGAGGAGGCGTCGGTCTGGCCGCACGCCGCGCCCATCAGCACGCTGGCCTGCAGCAGCGCGCCGGTCTTGCGCCGGTGCATGTCGCGCAGGGCCGCCTCGGTCAGCGGCCGGCCCACGCTGGCGAGGTCGATGGCCTGGCCGCCGGCCATGCCGGCGTGGCCGGCGGCACGCGCCAGCAGGGCCACCAGCCGCGCCTGCAGTGCCGGCGCCATGCCGTCGTCCGGCGTCAGCACCTCGAAGGCCAGGGCCTGCATGGCGTCGCCGGCCAGCATGGCCTGGGCTTCGCCGAACTGCACGTGCACCGTGGGCTTGCCGCGGCGAAGCGCATCGTCGTCCATGCACGGCATGTCGTCGTGCACCAGGGAATACGCATGGATGAGCTCCACCGCCACGGCGGCCCGCAGCGCGGCCGGCGTGTCGCCGGCCACCGCCTCGCAGGCGGCCATCACGAGCAGCGGCCGCAGGCGCTTGCCGCCATCCAGCACGGCATAGCGCATGGCGGCGCCCAGGCCGGCCGGCGTGTCGCTGGGAACCAGCCGGTCCAGCGCAGCCTCCACGGCCTGCAGCTGGCGGGACACCCAGCCGTCCATCTTGTCGTCGTTCATCCAGTCGTCGTCCAAGGCTTCTGCAGCCCATCCTCGAGCACCTTCACCTGCGTCTCCACGGCGGCCAGCCGCTCGCGGCAGAAGGCCAGCAGGAAGGCGCCCCGCCGATAGCCCTCCAGCAGGCGATCGAGCGGCATCTGCCCCGCTTCCATGGCCTGCACCAGCGCGTCCAGCTCGAGCAGGGCCGCCTCGTAGCTGGCCGGCTCGTCGGCGTCAGGCAGGGCAGCGGGGGTGGCGCGAGGCATCTTCGGGGGGAGAAGGGTAAACGTGGAATTGTAGTCAGGGTGCCCTGGAGGAGACGCTCCAAACCCCTGCCGACGGCCCCAAAGGACGTAACTGTTGTCCCCGTGTCCGGCGCCCAGGGCCCGGAATTGCCCGCCCGGCTACAATACTTGCCCCCGCTGCGGCTCATTCGGGCCCCAGCGGGTTGTCATCTGTAGCAGTCATGCCCACCCGCGGGGCCACCGGGTGGGGGGTTTACTGACATCCTTTTGGAGATCCTGGGGATCATGTCGGACCTGAGCGTCACGCTGGAAGCTCTGGGGCGCGAAACGCGCTCCCAACTCTCTGTCTCTACCTACTTCGACGAGGACTTGCTCCGCAGGGAGCAGGAACTCATCTTTCAGCACGGACCGCGCTACCTCGCGCACGAGCTGTCCGTGCCCGAGGTGGGCGATTACTACGCGCTGCCCCAGGAGGGCGAGGGCCGGGCGCTGGTGCGCACGCCCAAGGGCGTGGAGCTGGTCTCCAACGTCTGCCGGCATCGCCAGGCGGTGATGCTGCGCGGCCGGGGCCACACGCGCTCGAACATCGTGTGCCCGCTGCACCGCTGGACCTACACGCTGTCCGGCGAGCTGGTGGGCGCGCCCCACTTCGACCACGACCCCTGCCTGCACCTGAACAACTACAAGGTGCGCACCTGGAACGGCATGGTGTTCGAGGACAACGGCCGCGACATCGCCGCGGACCTGGCCGGCCTGGGGCCCCGGGCAGCGCTCGACTTCTCCGGCTACGTGCTGGACCACGTCGAGATGCACGAGTGCCGCTACAACTGGAAGACCTTCATCGAGGTGTACCTCGAGGACTACCACGTGGGGCCGTTCCACCCCGGCCTCGGCAACTTCGTCACCTGCGACGACCTGCGCTGGGAGTTCGGCAAGCACCATTCGGTGCAGACCGTGGGGGTGCTCGACCAGCTGCAGCGTGCCGGCTCACCGGTGTACCGCCGCTTCCGCGACCAGGTGCTCAAGCTCGGTGAGGGCCGGGCGCCGTCCCAGGGCGCGATCTGGCTGACGTACTACCCGAACATCATGATCGAGTGGTACCCGCACGTGCTCACGGTGTCCACGCTCTACCCGCAGGGGCCGCAGAAGACGCTGAACGTCGTCGAGTTCTACTACCCGGAGGAGATCGCCGCCTTCGAGCGCGAGTTCGTGGAGGCCCAGCGTGCGGCCTACATGGAGACCTGCATCGAGGACGACGAGATCGCCGAGCGCATGGACGCGGGCCGCCGCGCCCTGTTCGACCGCGGCGACGACGAGGCCGGCCCCTACCAGAGCCCGATGGAAGACGGCATGCAGCACTTCCACGAGTGGTACCGCCGCGTCATGGGGCTGGGGCGCTCCAACTGGTGACGAACCGGGGCACCCGGCCGCGGGGTACCTCGGCCGGGAACCGCCTTCACTGGTGCAGGCCGGTGAGCTTGCGCCAGGCGCGCACCAGCCAGTGCGGCTGGTGCAGGGTGTAGGCCTTCTTGGCGTGCTGGGGCACGTGCCACACGGCGCGGGTGCCGGCGTGGAAGGTGGCGGTGTCGCCCGGGTGGATGCTGAAGCGACGGCCCATGTACTCCACGTCGACATGGCCTTCCAGCAGGTGCACCGTCTCGTCGTGGCTGAACTGCCACTCGAAGCTCGTGGGGCCGTCGCAGGCCCACAGGCCGCTCACCACGCGGCCGTCGGGCGAGCGCAGCGTCTCGACGCCCTTGAACACGGGCTGGCCCGACCGCACCCAGCTCGGGTCGACCTGGAACTCACCCAGCGGCCGTGACTGCGCCTGTGCCGACGGGGCCGGCGCGGCGTGGTGGTAGCGCACGGCGTCGATGACGCCCACGGCCGCCAGGGCGACGACCGCGCCGCCCAGCGCGGGGAGAAGGTAGCTCTTTCGCATGGCGTGATTCTGGTGCGCCTGCCCGGGTGGCACGTCCGACATCCGAGGGGTGCGCCTCAACAAAATGTGGACTTGGCCCCGGCCCGGCCGCCCCGGGCCGGCGTCGATAGAATCCGCGCCCCGGCCACCCTGGCCGCCGCGGTTTCCTGTGCACGTCCCATGGCCGGCATCCACCTGCATGACATCGAGCTGGCCATCAACTGGTGGCGCGAGCGCGCGCCCTCCCCGGACGGCGTCACCGCCGCGCCGCCCGTGCGGGCCTTGGGCGAGGTGTACGCGCTGATGGTGTACGAACGCCGCCAGGAGGTGGAGGAGAACGCCCTGCCGGCGCCCGCGCGTGACGCCTGGCTCGCCTGGTACGCCAGCACGCCCGATGCGCCCTGCATCGCCATCTGTTCCACCGCGCAGGGCGACGCCATCTGCAAGGGATGCGGGCGCACCGAGGACGAGGTGCAGGACTGGCCCGTGTACACACCCGCGGAAAAGCGGCAGGTCTGGCGGCGCATCACGCTCGAGGGCACGGCCTGGCGCTTCAACCGCTACGCGGAACGGGCGCGCGGCACGGGCCCGTCCGCTTCATGACTCCCGTCGAGGGAGCGGCCGACGCCGGGCGGCACGGCTTCGCCGCGGACGTGGCGCGCATCCTGCCCCTGGCCTGGCCGGTGTTCATCGGCCAGGTGGCGGTGCTGGCCTTCGGCACCATCGACACGGTGCTGGTGGGCCGCCATTCGCCCGAGGAGCTGGCCGCCTTCGCCGTGGGGGCGGCGGCTTACGTCACCATCTTCGTCGGCTTCATGGGGGTGGTGCTGGCGGTGTCGCCCATCGTGGGCCAGCTGTTCGGCGCTCGCCGCCTGTCACAGGCCGGCGCGGAGCTGCACCAGGCCGTGTGGCTGGCCCTGGCGCTGTCGGCGCTGGGCAGCGTGCTGCTGCTGTACCCCCAACCCTTCCTCTGGCTGGCCAAGGCCACCCCGGAGGTGGCCACGCGCGTTCACGGCTACCTGCAGGCGCTGGCGGTGGCCCTGCCCGCCTCGCTGCTGTTCACGGCCTTCCGCGGCTTCAACACGGCCGTCTCGCGGCCCAAGGCGGTGATGGGGCTGCAGCTGGCCGGCCTGGCGCTCAAGCTGCCCTTGTCGGCCGCACTGGTGTTCGGCTGGCCGGCGGCCGGCGTGCCGGAGCTGGGCGTGACAGGCGCAGGCATCGCCACCGCGGTGGCCATGTGGCTGCAGGTGACGCTGGCGTGGGCGCTCATGCGCCGCGACGCCTTCTACGCGCCGTTCGGCATCTGGGGCCGCGGCTGGCCCGCCCCGGACTGGCGGGCACTCAAGGGCCTGCTGCGCCTGGGCGTGCCGATGGGGCTGGCCATCCTGATCGAGGTCACCGGCTTCAGTGCCATGGCCCTGCTCATCTCGCGGCTCGGCACGGTGCCGGTGGCCGGCCACCAGATCGCGGTGAACCTGGTGTCGATGATGTTCATGCTGCCGCTGGCGCTGGCCAACGCCACCAGCACCCTCGTGGCGCAGCGCATCGGTGCGGACGACCTGGCCGACGCGCGCCGCCTGGGCTGGCACGGCCTGTGGCTGGGCGCGGGGCTGGCGGCCACCCTGGGCGCCGCGGTGTTCGCCGGCCGGGCCTGGGTGGTGGGCTGGTACACGGGCGACGCGGCCGTCGCCGCCGCCGCGGTGCCGCTGCTGGCCTGGCTGGTGGTGTTCCACCTGGCCGACGCGGTGCAGACCATCGCGGCGTTCGTGCTGCGCGCCTGGCGCATCGCCACGGTGCCCATGTTCATCTATGCCGGCGCCCTGTGGGGCATCGGGCTGGGCGGCGGCAGCCTGCTGGGCCTGAGCGGTGCGGAGGCGGTGCCGCCCTCGCTGCGCGGCGCGCCCGGGTTCTGGGCCGCCGCCACCACCGGCCTGGTGGCGGCGGCGGTGGCGCTCACCGGGCTGATGCGCTGGGTGCTGCGACCGGCACGCTGAGCACGAAGCAGCTGCCGCCGCCGTCGCGGCTGTCGCAGCGCACCTGCCCCCGGTGCGCCAGCGCGATCTGGCGCACGAGCGCCAGTCCCAGCCCCACCCCGCCTTCCCGCTCGGCATGGCCGGGCAGGCGGTAGAACGGCTCGAAGATGCGCTCGCGCAGGTCCGCCGGCACGCCCGGCCCCCGGTCGCATATGTGCAGCTCGACGCCGCCGCCGGCCGAGCTCTGCAGTCGCACGGTCACCTCCGCGCCGCCATAGCGGCGCGCGTTCTCCAGCAGGTTGCGTGCAGCCCGCCGCAGCAGGCGCTCGCTGCCCGTCACCTGCCAGGGCCCGGGGCCCTCGGTCTGCAGCTCGGCACCGATGCGCGAGGCCTCTTCCGCCACCACACCGGCCCAGTCCACCGTCTCGCCGAGGTCATGCACGGCGCCGGCGTCCAGGCGGCTGGACAGCAGCACCTCTTCCACCAGGGCATCGAGCTCCCCGATGTCAATGTCGATCTCGCGGCGCAACGACGCCTGCAGCGCGGGCGGCGCGTCCTCCATCAGGGCGACGGCCATCTTCAGCCGCGCCAGGGGCGAACGCAGCTCGTGGCTGGCGTTGGCCAGCAGGCTCTGGTGCGAGCGCACCAGCGCCTCCACCTGCGCGGCCGCGCGGTTGAAGCTGGCGGCCACCGCGGCGACCTCGTCGCGGCCGTCATCGGGCACGCGGTGGTGCAGCGCACCGGCACCGAAGGCCTCCACGCCCTGCTTGAGCTGCTCCAGCCGCCAGGTGAGGCGACGCACCACGGGCCAGGCGCCGCCCGCCACGGCCAGGAACAGCAGCGCCAGCAGCGCCACCAGGCCCAGGCTGGTGAGCCAGTCGGACGGGCGCTGCGGCCGCGGCAGGTCGAGCCGCAGGTCCCGCGGACCGAACTCGGGCGGCGGCCCGCCCGCCCCCGCGCCGGCCGGCGCGCGGCCGTCCATCTCGCCGGGCGGCGGCGGCTCGGGCGGTGGCCCGGCGGGTCCGGGCCCGTCGGGGCCGTCCGGCCCGATGCCGCGCTGCAGCCGCCCCAGGTTCGGGCGCATCAGCCACAGCACGCGGCCGTCCTCCAGGCGCACGGAAAACGCCCGTCGCGCGGCGGGGCCGGCTGCCCCGCTCTCCGATTCGCGCCGCAGGTAGGACTCCGACGCCGCGATGCGCACCCCCTGCACGTCGTGCAGCGCCAGCGGCACGCGCAGGCGCCTCGACCAGTCCCGCAGGGCGGCCGCCTGTTCGTCGGCAGGTGCCGCCGGCCCGGGCAGGGACGCCTGGATCATGTCGCCCCAGGCCGCCATGCGCTCGGACAGCACCGACTCGGCGCGCTGGCGCTCGTGCTCCAGGTGGCGGCTGAGCAGCCAGCCGGACACCAGCGCGAACAGCGCCAGCGCGGCCACCACCGTGAGCCAGATGCGGACGTAGAGCGATCTCACGGCGTCGTCGTGCCGTCGGGATCCTGCTTGCGGGCGAACACGTAGCCGGTGCCGCGCACGGTGAGCACGCGCTTGGGGTTCTTGGGGTCGTCCTCGATCACCGCGCGGATGCGCGAGATGTGCACGTCGATCGACCGGTCGAAGGCCTCCAGCGGATGGCCCTTGAGCGTGTCCATGATCTGGTCACGGCTGAGCACCCGGCCGGGGCTGCGCGCCAGCACGGACAGCAGCTCGAACTGGTGGTTCGTCAGGTCGCAGCGGCGGCCGTCGAGGCGGGCCTCGCGCGCGCCGAGGTCGATCTCCAGCCGGCCGAAGCGCAGGATCTCGTCGTTGCCCAGGTCGGGCGCGGCCCGGCGCAGCAGCGCCTTCACGCGCGCCAGCAGCTCGCGTGGTTCGAAGGGCTTGGGCAGGTAGTCGTCGGCGCCGATCTCCAGGCCGAGGATGCGGTCCATCGGCTCGCCACGCGCGGTGAGCATCAGCAGGGGCAGCCGACGGGTGCGCGCGTCCGACCGCAGCTCGCGCGTCATGTCCAGGCCGTCGCCGTCCGGCAGCATCAGGTCCAGCAGCAGGGCGTCGTAGCCGCCCATCCGCAGGCGCTCCCGGCCGGCCGCCAGGGAACCGGCCGCGTCCACCTCGAAGCCGTGCGCCCGCAGGTAGTCGCCGACCATCTGGGTCAGGCGCGCGTCGTCGTCGATGAGCAGCAGCTTGGAGGCGGTCATGGCAGTGGCGGGCTGACCGGTGACCCCGGACATCGCGTGCGGGCGCAGCGGCGCCCACACGCCAGCATACGCCATGCTCACAGCAGGCCCGCGGTGGCGGCGGTGGCGGCGGGCGCCGAGGCGGCCGGCGCCGGCCCGGCCCCGTGCCGGTGGCCACGCGGGCCGTCACCGTGGCGGCCGGCCGGGCCACGCACCGGCATCTGCGCCAGGCGCGCGGCCACCTGCTGGCGCTGGGCGGGGCTGAGCACCTGCGCCGCCTCCAGCAAGGCCTGGGTGATGCGCTGGCTCGTCACCTGGCCGTCGGCCTCGCGGCGTGCCAGGGCATCGCGCCGCAGGCGCTCGACGGCCGCGGCGTCCACGTCGGCCGCGGCGAACAGGGCGGCCAGGCGCGCATGCTCGGCCTGCGCCGCGTCGCGGCCCCGGTCGTGGGCGGCGGCGAGGTCCTGGCGCAGGCCGTCAGCAATCTGCTGCAGGCGCGCGCGCTGGTCGGCGGTGGCGCCGATCTCGTCGAACAGGTGCTCGGCCATCGGGCCGCCGAGCGGCAGGCCCGCGGGCGGCAGCGCGGCCGGCGCCATGGCGTGGAACGCCCTGCCGTGGGGCGCGTCGTGCGCCTTCGCCAGCTGGATCAGGCCGAAGGCGCCGACGCCGCACACGGCCAGCGCGACGGCCACTGCGCGCATGGGGCGCCGGGTCCACAGACGGTTCATGGTGTTGCCCTCCAATCGGTTCATGGGCCCCATGCTCGGCCCGTGCCGTCTCCCTGGCATTCCGCGTGCGTAAAGATCGGTGAACCGGCAACGCGCCGCCCGGCGCAGCACCCAGCGTAGAGTGCACCCATGTGCGCGAACTACATCCCGGTGACGAGCCAGGACCGCCTGCTGAGCTTCTTCGGCGTGGACAAGCCGGTGGGGCGCGACGCACCCGCCGTGGACGTGTACCCCCTGGGGACGGCGCCCTTCATCCGCCTCGCCGAGGCCGGCTCGGGCCACCGCGTGCTCGAGGCCGGGATGTTCGGCCTGCTGCCCGGCTTCGCCAAGGAGCTGGCCTTCGGCCGCAAGACCTACAACGCCCGCAGCGAGACGGTGGACCGGCTCGCGAGCTTCCGCACCGCCTGGGCGCGCGGGCAGCGCTGCATCGTCCCGGTGGAAGCCATCTTCGAGTACTGCCACGAGACCGGCTCGGCGCAGCGCTGGTGCATCGCGCAGCCGCTGTCCCGCCCGTTCGGCATCGGCGGGCTGTACAGCGTGTGGACCGCGCCCGACGGCACGCGCACCTTCAGCTTCACGATGGTCACCGTGAACGCCGACGGCCACCCGGTGTTCGGCCGCATGCACCCGCCCGGCGACGAGAAGCGCATGCCGCTGATCCTGGACCCGGCCGACCACGACCGCTGGCTGGGCGGCAGCCCCGAGGAGGCGCGGTCGCTCTTCCGGCCGTTCATGGGGCCGCTGGAATGCTGGCCGATGGCGGCGCCGGGGCGCACGCCGCGGGCGGCCGCACCGCGCGCGCCGCGGCGCGCCGCACCCGCACCCCGCCCGGCGCCACCGCCCGACAGCCCCGCCGCCGGCCCCCAGGACGACCCGCAGGCACCGCTGTTCTGAGCGGCCGGCGCCGCCCGGTCAGCCGGGCACGGCGCGGCCTGCGTCGGTGGACAGGGCCTCCTCGCCGTGCACCGGCCAGCCCAGGCCACGCGCGGGGTCGACCACGGCCACGGCGCTCACGCGCGGTGCCGCACTGGACTCGACCGCACCGAAGATGGTCGCGAAGGCCACGTCGGCGGCGTCGCGCCCCGTGCCGATGCGCACGAAGCCCATGGGAATGCCCGTGCCCGAGGGATCGACGATGTACCAGCGGTCGCCGAGGTAGACCTCGACATAGGCATGGAAGTCCGGCGGGCCGATCGCCGGGTCGGCGCCGTAGTCGGTGCCGGTGGCGAAGCGGGCGGGGATGTTCACCGCCCGGCACAGCGCGATCATCAGGTGCGCGAAATCGCGGCACACGCCGACCTGGTCGATCAGCGTCTCCACGGCCGTGGTGCGGGAGCTGGAGGTGTTGGAGGTGTAGGTCACCTGCTGGCGCACCCACTGCATGATCGCCTGCACCCGCCGGTAGCCCGGCGCCAGGCTGCCGAACTGCTTGGTGGCCATGGCCACCAGCCGGTCCGACTCGCAGTAGCGGCTGGGGTAGATGTAGCCGATGGCCTCCAGCGGCAGGCGGTGGATGGGCAGCTCCGTCAGCGCGTCGGGCGGGGCGCGGTGGTGGTGCAGGTCCACCGTGGCGGAATAGGCCACGAAGAGGTCACCGGGCTCGGCGCGCAGGCGCAGGTAGCGGTTGCCCGTGGCCGGCTCGGTCTGGATGTCGGCCGCCACCGGCTGGCTGATGCGCAGCTGCTCGGCCGAGACCGATTGGCAGGCCGTGTGGGCCGGGTGGATGTTGAAGACGAAATCCGCACCACCGGCGCCGACGCGGTAGGCCAGCTGCGCGCTGAGGGCGATGCGCACGCCGGGCGCAGGAGCCGCCCGGCTCATGCCGCCCCCCGTGCCGTCGCCTCGGCCGCCCGCGGCGGCGCCACCCCGGTGACCAGGCAATGGATGACGTGCAGCTTGGCCACCGCCGCGCGGGGCAGCACGAACGGATAGAAGTCGTGCTGGCCCATCGCGCTGGACATCTCGTTCATCACGCGGGTCATGCGCATCCAGGCGTTGAGCATGTCGAGAAAGGCCAGTCGCGTCGGGTCATGTCGGCTCCACAGGGCGTCCTCGCCCCAGGGGGCGGTCTCGATGTCCACCCGGCCAGGGTCGATGCCGAAGCTGGCCGCGGTGTCGATCGTGTCGTGCAGGTGCAGGTAGTGGGCGAAGCTCTCGGCCCAGTCCTCCCACGGGTGCATGCTGGCGTACGGGCTCACGAAACGCTGCGGCCAGTCCGCGGGCGGCCCTTTGGCGTAGTGCGCGCGCAGGGCGGCGGCGTAGTCGCTGCGCTCGTCGCCGAAGACCTCCCGGCAGGGCGCATGCCAGGCGGTGCCGCGCACCAGGCGGTCCCAGTAGTAGTGGCCGATCTCGTGTCGGAAGTGGCCAAGCAGGGTGCGGTAGGGCTCGCCCATCTGCACGCGCATGCGCTCGCGCACCGCGTCGTCCGCCTCCTCCAGCTGGATGGTGATGATGCCGTTGTGGTGCCCGGTCATCACGGGCGGGCGCCCCGGCACGGAGCGCAGGAAGTCGTAGGCCAGCCCCTGCTGGGGGTCCTCCGTCACCCTCGACGCCACCGGCAACCCCAGCCCGATGAGCTGCGACACCAGCCGGCGCTTGGCCCGCTCCATGCGCAGCCACAGCGTGGCATTGCCGGCGACGGACAGGTCGGGGATGGTGCGGTTGAGTCGGCACGCACGGCACAGCCGCACGCCCGGCCGGTCACCCGGCTCGATGAGCCAGTTGCAGGCCGCCGGGCTGGCGAAGTTGTCGCAGCGCCGCAGCGCCGGGCCGTCCGGCTGCTCGGCCAGGCGCCAGCTCGTCGCCGTGGACGAGCCCCCGGCGTCCGGGCCGCTCAGCGCCTGCAACGCCAGGCGGGAGGGCACGTAGCCGAGCTCGGCACGGCAGCCGAGGCAGCGGCTGTTGCGGAAGAAGACCTGGCGCCCGCAGCAGCAGCGGTACGCGCGCGGGGTACGTGGGGCGCCAAGCGGGCGCGCCATGGGCGTCTCGGCGTGGGCGCCGATCTCAGGCCACCCTGGCCGGGGCCACGAGGCACATCTGCTCGCCGAGCGCCGTGAGCTTGAGCCCGCCGCCGTCCCAGCGCAGCCAATGCAGGCGCACGTAGTCGTCGATGTCGGTCTCGGGGATCTGGCTCGCGCGCCGGCGGTGCAGCAGGGCCACCGCGGCGGCCAGGGCGTCATGCAGGACACGCTGGCGCTGCGTGGACATGGCGCCGTGCGGTGTGCGGACGGTATCGGGGGTCATGGGCAGTGTCCTCGGCTCGAAGAGGCGCGCGACGACATGCCTCGCACCGCAGAACGCGGGGCCATCAATGACGGGGGTTTCGACCGAGCCGCCGCGCCGGGCGCGACGGCAGAAGGAGGACCGACGGGACCGACCGCTTGCGCGGGTCTGCCGAGCCATCGTACGCCCTTTGGCCCGCACGCGCCGGCCATGCCCCGTGCAGGGGCTTGCCGGAAAAGCCAACGGGCCCCGAAGGGCCCGTCGTGGCGTCGTTGGCGGAGAGGGAGGGATTCGAACCCTCGGTACTGGAGAACCAGTACGCCGGATTTCGAATCCGGTGCATTCGACCACTCTGCCACCTCTCCTGCTTGCGGCTCACCCGTGGTCTGCTGAGGTGAAGCCGCGCATTCTAGCCATAAAACACGCGGTCACTCGTAGCGGCGCGCGGTGTCGTCGTCTTCACGCATCAGCGCCACCAGTTCCTCGGCGGGCGGCAGGCGCGCCGAGCCGTCGGTGCCGTCGAGCAGGCGCTCGGCCAGCTCGCGCTTGTCCCGGTGCAGGGTGAGGATCTTCTCCTCCAGGCTCTGTGCGTTGACCAGCCGGTACACGGTCACGGGCCGCCGCTGGCCGATGCGGTGGGCGCGGCCGCTGGCCTGGTCCTCGGCGGCCGGGTTCCACCAGGGGTCGGCGATCACCACGTAGTCCGCCACCGTGAGGTTCAGGCCGAAGCCGCCCGCCTTCAGGCTGATGAGGAACAGGTCGCCCTGGCCCGCCTGGAAGGCGTCCACGCGCTGCATTCGCTCGGCCGCGGGCGTGCTGCCGTCGAGGTACTGGTAGGCGATGCCGGCCCGGTCCAGCGGCTCGCGCAGCAGGGTGAGGAAATCGACGAACTGGCTGAACACCAGCGCCTTGTGGCCGTTGGCCACCAGCTCCTGGGCCAGCTCGGCGAAGGCCTGCACCTTGGCGCCCCGCACGCTGAGGTGCGGGCTCACCAGGCGTGGGTCGCAGGCCGCGCGCCGCAGCCGCGTGAGCCCGGCCAGCACGTTCAGCTGCGCCTGGCCCGGTGCATCGCCGCCCAGGCTGCGCTCGGCGGCGATCAGTGCATCCCGGCGCAACGCCTCGTAGTGGGCCGCCTCCGCCTCGTCCGGCTGCACGCGCAGCACGAGCTCGGTGCGCGGCGGCAGGTCGTCCAGCACCTGCGCCTTCGTCCGCCGCAGCACGAAGGGGGCGATGAGCCGACGCAGGGTCTGCTGCGCGTGCTTGTCGTGCTGGCGCTCGATGGGCCCGGCGAAGCGCTCGGCGAAGCGGGCGGCGCTGCCCAGCAGCCCGGGGTTCACCGCCCGCATCACCGACCACAGCTCCGCCAGCCGGTTCTCCACCGGGGTGCCCGAGAGCGCGAGGCGAAAGGCCGCATCGAGCGCGAACACCGCCTGGCTGCGCTTGGCGGCCGCGTTCTTGATGGCCTGCGCCTCGTCCAGCACCAGGGTGGCCCAGGAGCGCGCCGCGAAGGCGGCCGCGTCGATCTGCAGCAGCGGGTAGGACACGAGCAGCAGCGTGCCCGGGCCCGCCGCCTCGATGAGCCGCTCGCGCTCGCCGGGCGGGCCGCCCTCGGCGTACACCTGCACCTGCAGCGTGGGCGCGAAGCGCAGCGCTTCCGCGCGCCAGTTGCCCACCAGCGAGGTGGGGGCCACCACCAGGGCCGGCCCCTGCGCGGCCCGTGCCAGCAGCACCGCCAGGGCCTGCAGCGTCTTGCCCAGGCCCATGTCGTCGGCCAGGCAGGCGCCCAGGCCGGCATGGGCCAGGCGCATGGCCCACTCGAAGCCCTCCTCCTGGTACGGGCGCAGCTGCGCCTGCAGCGTGGCCGGCAGGCGCGGCACCAGCCGACGGGCCTCGTCGAGCCGCGTCAGGCGCGCGGCAAAGGCCGGGTCCACGTCCACCTGCGCGCCGGTGGCGTCGTCCAGCACCTGCTGCAGCCAGGGCGCGGCGACGGTGGGGATGCGCAGCGTGGCCAGGTCCGCCCCGGCCCGCGATTCGGCCACGGCAGCCAGGTCACGCAGCCGGTCGCGCAGCTCGCGCGTGAGGGCCAGGAAACGCCCCTCGCCCAGGGGGACGAACCGGCTGCCCGAGACAGCCGCGCCCATGAGCTGCTGCATGCCCAGCACCAGCCCGTCGTCGACGCGCAGCTCGCCTTCCAGTGCCAGCCACTGCTGCCGCGTGTGCACGCGCACCGCCAGCTGCGAGAAGCCGGCCGTGTCCACGGTGAGCGTGCGGCCCTGCGGCCACTCCAGCGTCACGGCGCCGGCCAGCCGGTTCAGGGCCTCCACCGTGGCGAGTGCATCCTGCGGATCGTCCAGCTGCCATTCGCAGGGCGCATCGGCCGTGGCGGGCAGGGCCAGCTGGGGACAGGCGTCCAGCACGGCGTCGCGGAAGCCCCGCTCGGCGGGCAGGTCGCGCGTGACGGCGAGCGCCTCGCCACCGAGCGTGGCGACGACGCGGGTGCGCCCGGCGCCGGGCACCAGCCGGGGGCCGTCGCGGTGCGCGGGGCCGAACGGTGCGGCCACCAGGCGCAGCCGCAGGCCGTGGCCCACCGGGGTGAGCTCGGCACGCAGGCGCGCGGTGGCCGGCAGCTCGCGGGCCGTGGGCGACGCCACGGCGGCCTCGTCGGCATGGATGCGGAAGTGCGCACCCAGGCCGGTGAGCACCTGCTGCAGCTGCGCCGCGCCCTCACGGGGGATCTCCAGCCCCTGCGGCCCGAGCAGCTGCGCCACGCGCTTCTGCGCGGCGTTCAGCCGCACGAGCCGCGCCTCGGTGGGCGTGTCACGCACCACGCAGACCAGGCGCAGGGCATCCAGCTCCTGCTGCTCCTCGGCGCTGGCGGCCCAGCGCGGTGCGGCCGCGTCGTGGCCCACCGCCATGGCGGGCCACATGCGCACGCGCAGCAGCGGCCCGTCGTCCTGCACGTCCAGCTCGGGCGCCGCCTCGGACAGCCGCACCAGCCGCTCGGGCGCGTCGCCAAAGGCCACCACGGGATGGTCCACCAGCGCCGCCAGGGCGGCCGCGCGGTCCAGCCGGTGCGCGGCGCCGTAGCGCGCCTGGCGGATCGCCCTCGCCACGGCGGCATCGTGCGGCGGCAGCGCGTCCGCCTCGCGCTGCAGACGCGACAGCGGCACCGGCCGGGGCTTGCCCCAGCCCCGGGTGCCCTGGCGCTGCTCGTGGGGCAGCACATCGGCCACCCGGCCATCGGCCTCCACCTCCAGCACCCACACCAGGCGGGTCGGTGCGGCCGCCGCCGGCCCGGGCGCCGGGGCAGCCGCGGGTTGCACCGCCGCGCCCAGGGCCGCGAGCGCCGCCTGCCAGGGCGCCGCGGGGCCGGGCACGACGTACCAGGCCGGCGCGGACTCACCCGCCAGCACCTGCATGGCGGCCTCGAACTCGGCGAGCCGCCGGGCCAGGCCCGCCTCGCGCAGGCGCTCGGCCAGCCGCCCTGCCGCCTCGGCCTCCGCGGCCGACAGGGGCTCGGGCACGGCGCCCTGCTTCAGCCAGGCGCGCATCTGCCACCGCCAGAAGTCCAGCGGGGAGACGTAGGCCGAGCCACCGCTGCGGGCGGGCAGGAAGGGACCCAGCTGGCGCGCTCGCTCGCCCTGCTGGATCAGGATCGCCAGGGCAATGAAACCGAAGGGGCTGTCCAGCTGCGGCTCGCGCTTGCCGCCCTCGCCCAGCGCGAACTTCAGGGCCTGCTCGTCGGCCGCGGGCGTGCGGCGGCCCAGCAGCGCCACCACGTACGCCAGCGACAGTGGCACCGGCAGCAGGCCGCGCCGGCGGCCCGTGGCCTGGCGCAGCGCCGCCAGCGCCGCCTCGAACCCGGCCACCGCCTCGTCCCACCGGCCCGCCTGCGCCGCCACGGCCGCCCGGTAGGCAGCGCGCACCGCGCGGGCCTCGTCGTCCAGTGCAGGCTCGTGCGACGGCGGCAGCAGCGCCTCGAGCGCCGCCGCCTGCCCGCTGGCCAGGAGGTGGTCGGCACGTGCCCAGCGCAGCGGCTCGAGCGCCGCGACGCCCAGCCCGGTCCCCTGCCCCGCTGCCGGCGCCAGGAGGCGGTCGGTGGCCGGGCCGGGCTGCCAGCCCGGAGGCGGCTGCCACACCTCGGCCCAGGTGCGCCAGGCACGTTCCAGTTCGGCCGCCTGCCAGGCCGGGTGCAGGCGGGCGAACAGCGCATCGTCCAGCCCGTCGGCCAGCGCCGGCTCCACCAGCGCGTCGGCCCGCAGGCCCCAGGGCAGCCGGTCATCCAGGGCCCGCAGTTCGGCCGCAGAGGCGCCCGCCAGCAGCTCCAGCCGCACCAGCGCGACGGCCGCCTCGCCGTGCGGCACCCTGGGCGCGCCGAAGCGTGCGGCCGGGGCGAGCCCGGCATACCCGTCGGCGGCGGCCAGCGCGTCGCGCAGGCGCTCCGGCGGCACGCGGTCCAGCAGCTGGCGCGTCACCCAGGCCAGCGCCCCGGGCGCCACGGCCCAGAAGCCGGGCCGCCGCGGGCAGCTGGCCCAGCCGGCCTGCTGCAGCCGGGCGAGGGCGCCGCGCACCTCATCCAGGCTGGCCCGCACGGTGGCCGCTTCGCGCAGCGCCGGCATGGCGAGCAGCGCCGCCACGGTGTCGCGTGCGCGGGGCTGGAAGGCCAGGGCCAGCGCGCCCAGCACGTCACGCTCGATGGGCGCGAGCGCCGCCCAGGCCGCCGCCAGGGCGGCGGGGTCGTCGGTCAGGGCAGGCGCGGGACGCATGGCCACCGGACGCGCGGGCGGACGCGGTGGCCGGGTGCGGCCGGTGTCAGGCCGACAGGACGGACTGGCCGCCGAGGTAGGGCCGCAGTGCCTCCGGCACCTCGATGCTGCCGTCGGCGCGCTGGCAGTTCTCCAGCACCGCCACCAGGGTGCGGCCCACGGCCAGGCCGGAGCCATTGAGCGTGTGCACCAGCTCCGTCTTGCCCTGGGCGTTCTTGAAGCGGGCCTGCATGCGGCGCGCCTGGAAGGCCTCGCAGTTGGAGCACGAGCTGATCTCGCGGTAGGTGCCCTGGGCCGGCAGCCACACCTCGAGGTCGTAGGTCTTGGTGGCACCGAAACCCATGTCGCCGGTGCACAGCAGCATGACGCGGTACGGCAGGCCCAGCTTCTGCAGGATGGCCTCGGCATGGCCGGTCATCTGCTCGAGCGCCTCGTAGCTCCTCTCCGGGTGGACCACCTGCACCATCTCGACCTTGTCGAACTGGTGCTGCCGGATCATGCCGCGCGTGTCGCGGCCGGCCGAGCCGGCTTCCGAGCGGAAGCAGGGGCTGTGGGCGGTGAGCTTGATCGGCAGCGCGTCGGCCGCGAGGATCTCGCCGCGCACGGTGTTGGTCAGCGAGATCTCCGAGGTGGAGATGAGGTACTGCTCGGCCTGCTGCTCGTCTCCGCCCCGCAGCACCCAGAACATGTCCTCCTTGAACTTGGGCAGCTGCCCGGTGCCCTCGAGCACTTCGCGGTTGACGATGTAGGGCGTGTAGCACTCGGTGTAGCCGTGCTCCTGGGTCTGCACGTCCAACATGAACTGGGCGAGCGCGCGGTGCAGGCGGGCCACCGGCCCTTTCAGGAAGGTGAAGCGCGAGCCGCTGAGCTTCGCGCCCGTCTCGAAATCGAGCCCCAGGGGGGCGCCCAGGTCCACATGGTCCTTGACGGCGAAGTCGAAGGCGCGCGGCTGGCCCCAGCGGCGCACCTCCACGTTGCCGGTCTCGTCGGCGCCCACCGGCACGCTGTCGTGCGGCAGGTTGGGAATGCCCATGAGCAGGGCCGACAGTTCGGCCTGCAGCGCATCGAGCCGCTCGGCCCCGCTCTTGAGCTCGTCGGCGATGCCGGCCACCTGGGCCATCAGCGGCGCGGCGTCCTCGCCCTTGGCCTTCGCCTGACCCACGGCCTTGGACACGCGGTTGCGCTCGGCCTGCAGTTCCTCGGTGCGCACCTGCAGCCGCTTGCGTTCGGCCTCCAGGGCGGTGAAGGCCGCCACGTCCAGGAAGGGTTGGGGGGTCTTGCGCGCGGCCAGGCGGGCCACCACGGCGTCCAGGTCCTTGCGCAGCAGGGTGATGTCGAGCATGGGATGGGTCTTTCGGGGTTCGGGCGATTGTAGGAAGGCAACAAAAAGGCGCCGCATGCGGACATGGGCGCCTGACCGTGAGGGGCGCTTCGTCAGGATCGGGACGCGGCCACCTCGGCCATGGACTTGTCGCCCAGCCCCTTGGGCAGCGGGAAGTGCACGGTCTCCTCCACGCCGGACAGCTTGCGCACCGACACGGCGCCCAGCGCACGCAGGCGGTCCACCACCTGGTTGACCAGCACCTCGGGCGCCGAGGCCCCCGCCGTCAGCCCCACGCGCGGCCGCCCGTCCAGCCAGGCTTCCTGCAGGTCCTCGGCGGCGTCCACCATGTAGGCCGGCGTGCCCAGGCGCTCGGCCAGCTCACGCAGGCGGTTGCTGTTGCTGCTGGTGGGGCTGCCCACCACCACCACCACGTCGACCTGCGGCGCCATCACCTTCACCGCATCCTGGCGGTTCTGGGTGGCGTAGCAGATGTCCTGCTTCTTGGGCTCGCGCACCTGCGGGAAGCGCGCCTTCACGGCGGCCAGGATCTCGGCCGCGTCGTCCACGCTCAGCGTGGTCTGCGTCACCACGGCCAGGCGGTCCGGCCGGGTGACGGGCGCCTTCGCCACGTCGGCCACGTCCTCCACGAGGTAGATGCCCTCGTGCAGCTGGCCCATCGTGCCCTCCACCTCGGGGTGCCCCTTGTGGCCGATCATGATGAACTCGTAGCCTTCCTTGGCCAGCTTGGCCACCTCCACGTGCACCTTGGTGACCAGCGGGCAGGTGGCATCGAAGACCTGGAAGCCGCGCTGCGCGGCCTCGACCCGCACGGCCTTGGCCACGCCGTGCGCCGAGAAGACCAGCGTCGCACCGGGCGGCACGTCGGCCAGGTCCTCGATGAAGATGGCGCCCTTGGCCTTGAGGTCGTTCACCACGTAGGTGTTGTGCACGATCTCGTGGCGCACGTAGATGGGCGCGCCGAAGCGCGCCAGCGCGCGCTCGACGATCTCGATGGCGCGGTCCACGCCGGCACAGAAGCCGCGCGGCTCGGCCAGCAGCACCTCATGCGGTTGCACGGCCATGCGTTCGCCCGTCAGAGCACGCCGATCAGCCGGACCTGGAAGGTCACGGCCTGGCCGGCGAGCGGGTGGTTGAAGTCGAACAGCAGCCAGTCGTCGCCCAGCTCACGCACCACGCCGGCGAAGCGGCCGGTGCCATCGGGCGTGGGGAACTCCACCACGTCGCCCAGCGTGTACTCGGCTTCCGGGTCGCCGTGCTGGGCCAGCAGCGCACGGCTCACGCGCTGCATCATCTCGGGGTTGCGCTCGCCGAAGGCCTCGCCCGGGGCCAGCGCGAAGGTGGCCTCGGCGCCCTCCTCCAGCCCGATCAGGTGGCGCTCGATGGCCGGCGCCAGTTGCCCGGATCCCACGGTGAGCGTGGCCGGCTGGTCGTTGAAGGTGCTGACCACGTCGCCGCCGTCGGGGCCGGCCAGGCGGTAGTGGAGGGTCAGGAACGACCCGGGCTGAACGGCGGTCACGGGCAGGGCTTTCACGACAGGCAGGCGCCGAACCGGGCGCCGCGGGCAAACCCCGATTCTACCGGCGCCCCCCGCGCCACGCCCCCGCTCCCCTCTTGGGGTGATGGGCGCGCGGCGGGCCGCTGCGTATCGTGTGCCAGCCGCCCCCGACACCGCCCCCGACACCGCCCCACCGTGGAGAGCCCACCGATGAAGGACCTGCCCGCGGCCCTGCGCCCGCGCGAGAAGCTGCTGGCCCATGGGGCGGCCGCCCTGGCCGATGCCGAGCTGGTGGCGCTGCTGCTGCGCACCGGCATGAAGGGCAAGGGCGTGCTCGCCCTGGCCGACGAGCTGGTCACGCACTTTCGTGGCGTGGCGGGGCTGTTGCACAGCCAGGCGGACGACTTCCGCCGCATCAAGGGCCTGGGCCCCGCCAAGCGCGCCGAGCTCGCCGCGGTCATGGAGCTGGCGCGCCGCGCCCTGGCCCAGCAGTTGCGCCACGCACCGGCATTCGACAGCCCCGCGAAGGTGAAGGACTTCGTCGGCCTGCAGCTGGGCCAGCTCGGGCACGAGGTGTTCGCGGTGCTCTTTCTCGATGCGCAGCACCGGCTCATCGAGTGGCGTGAGCTGTTCCAGGGCACGCTCACCCAGACCAGCGTGTACCCGCGCGAGGTGGTGCGCCAGGCCCTGGCCCTGAACGCGGGCGCCGTGATCCTGGCCCACAACCACCCCTCGGGGCTGGCCGAGCCGTCGCGGGCGGACGAGTACCTCACCCAGTCGCTCAAGGCCGCGTTGCAGATGGTGGACGTGCGCGTGCTGGACCACCTCGTCGTGGGCACCGGCCACGTGGTCAGCTTTGCGGAGCGCGGCCTGCTCTGATCGGCCGAAGCCGGGACAATCCGGCCATCGTGAAGTCGAACAGCCTGAAAGACCTCGGCGCCCTGCGCGACGCCATGCGGCGTGCCCAGGCCGAAGCGGCGGCCCTGCGGGCCCGCGAGGCAGCCGACGCGGCGCGCCGCGAGCGGGAGCGCCATGCCTTCGTGCACGCCGTAGGCCCGGTGCAGCCGCTGCGCGTCCCGGCCAAGGCGCCGCTCGTCCGGGCCCTGCCCGCCCCCGTGCCGCGCCAGCGTGAGCTCGACGAGCAGGCCGCGCTGCGCGAGGCGCTGTCGGACGAGGTGGACGTGGAATCCCTGCTGCTCACGGACGACGGGCTGAGCTTCCGGCGGCCGGACATCGGCCAGGACGTGCTCACCCGCCTGCGCAAGGGCCAATGGGCCATCCAGGGCCAGATCGACCTGCATGGCATGCGCCGGGAGGAAGCCCGCGAGGCGCTGGCGGGCTTCATCCGCCAGGCCCACCAGCAGGGGCGGCGCTGCGTGCGCGTGGTGCACGGCAAGGGCCACGGGTCGCCGGGCAAGACGCCCGTGCTCAAGGGCAAGGTGCAGCGCTGGCTGGCGCAGCGCCGCGAGGTGATTGCGTTCGCCCAGGCGCCGGGCCCCCAGGGAGGCGCCGGCGCGCTGGTGGTGTTGCTCGGTTCGCGCTAGCCGCGGGCGGCGTCAGCGCACGGCGGCGCCGGCGGCGAACTCCTCGGCGCTCAGGGCGCCGTCCTTGTCCTTGTCCAGCATGTCGAACTTCTCGGCGATGGCCGGCAGGGTCTTCACCTCGTCGCGCGAGAGCTTGCCGTCGCGGTTGGCGTCGGCCTTCACGAACATGTCGGCCGTGGGGTTGGCGGTGGCCGACATGGCGGCAGGCGCCTGGCCCTGGGCACGGGCGGCCGTGGCCACCAGGCCGCCGAGGGCGACGGCCATGCCCACGAGGGCGGCGGCACGCGAGACGGACACGCGACGGGCGGGGGCGAGGCGGATGCGTTGCTGCATGGGTAAGGCTCCTTGCGTGATGCAGTTGAGGGAGCCGCCAATCTAGCCAGCGGCCCCCGCCTCACCCAGCACTCTTTCCGGGCGTTGCGCGCCTTACGTCAGCGGACGGTGGCTTGCCTTCGCTTCCCGATGGACACTGGCGGTT
This sequence comes from Ideonella sp., assembly GCF_041918995.1. Classification (GTDB taxonomy): domain Bacteria; phylum Pseudomonadota; class Gammaproteobacteria; order Burkholderiales; family Burkholderiaceae_C; genus Ideonella. The sequence continues at coordinate 28,080 of NZ_JAYRUN010000011.1, forward strand.
GCTCACCATGGTCACCGCCGCTCACGGCCGCTCACCGCCGCCCGAGCCCGCTCATGCGGCAGACGGCGACAAGGGCGCTGCGGCGGGGCGCACCGCGTTGATGGCCTGCACGCTGGCCCGCCAGGTGCGCGCCGGCTGGCCCGGCCAGCGCGTGCAACGCAGCCGCCGCTCGGCGCCGGGCGCGAGGTCGAAGTACTCGTCCTCGGCCAGCCACCCCTCCGCCTCCAGGTGCACGCCGCGGGCGGCGGCTCGGGTGCGCACGCTCAACACCACGGTGTCGTCGTCCACCGCCCAGGCCCGGGCCTCCAGGCCGATGTCGGCCTGGACCAGGCGCTCGCCCAGGAACAGCACGCGCTCCACGGCCGGCCCGTCCTCGCCGGCCCAGCGCAGCACCAGGGTGTCCGCCGGCCGCGGCCCGAAGCGGTAGGCCCAGCTGGCGTCGAAGAAGCCGGGCAATGCATCGGTGAGGGCCAGGGCGCGCGACGATCGGGGGGCCAGCACCAGGCCCAGCTGGCCCTCGGCAACCGGCCATTCGCCCTCGCGCAGCAGCACGGCCCGCAGCTGGCCGGGCACGGCCCGGTCCTGCTCGTTCACCGCATGCAGCGTGATGCCGTTCAGCCCGTCGTCCAGCGCCGCCCAGTGCAGAGGCTGGCACACGCGCGCCAGGGCATGGAACGCGGCCTTGGGCAGGCCCTCGTCATCGAGCAGGCCCCAACCCGGCCCCGCCCAGAGGTCGCGCAGGAACCACACCAGGGCCCCGCGGCAGGCCGAGCCGGCCGCACGCCAGCGGTCGAAGGCGCCGGCCGTGGCCTCGGCCGCCGCCGCCCGGCCCAGCACCAGGTGGCGCTGCGGGTCGGTCTGCCGCAGCACGGCCGGGTCCTCCCCGAACAGGCGCTGCACGTAGTGGTCGCGCACGTCGTCGAAATCCCAGCCGGCCCCCAGGTCGCGGCAGGCACGGGCCTTCCACAGCGGGTGCGTGGCACGCAGCGGCAAGCCGTCGTTGAGCCCGCGCAGGCGCGCCAGGGCGGCGTCCGTGGGCACCTGGGCGAAGGCGAGGCACTCGGCGGCGAATCGCAGGCCGCTGTGGCGCGCGTCGTCCAGCGGGCGGCGGTAGGCGCCCACGCCGTAGTACGAGGTGGTGCCGTGCCGCGGCTCGAACGGGAATGCGCCCCCATGTGCACTGGACGGCCACCACACGCAGCCGGGCAGCGCCGCGGCCACCGCCGAGGCGATGTGCACGTGGAACAGGGGCGGCTGCCAGTGCTCGCGTGCCGCGCCCCACATGGCCGCCTGCTGTGCCACCTCGGAGTTGCCGCAGACGACCACCACGCTCGCGTGCCGGGCCCACAGGCCGAGTTGCGCCTCCAGCTCGGCATCCACGTCGTCGAGGAAGTCGGGGTCCTCGCCCGGGTAGTCCATGCTGGCGAACATCAGGTCGTGCCAGACCATGAGGCCCAGCTCGTCGCACAGGGCGAGGAAAGCCTCGGACTCGTAGGCCATGGTGCCCGGCACGCGCACCAGGTTCAGCCCCGCATCGCGCAGGCGCTGCAGCACCGGGCGCAGCCCCTCGGCCGGCGCCTGCAGGCGCAGCGTGTCGAGCGGCGTCCAGCACACGCCACGGGCGAACACCGGCACGCCATTGACGACCAGGCCGAAGCCACCGGCCGAGGTGTCGGCCTGCACCGCGCGGAAGCCCACCGGGCCGAGCGGCAGCGTGTGCTCCCGGCCACCGGAGGTGTACACCAGCCAGGCGGCGTGGCGCCGCGGCTCGCCGTGGGTGTGCGGCCACCAGCGCAGGGGCTGCTCGACGCGCAGCGTGCCACGCCAGGCATGGAGAGCGTCGACGGGCTGCAGCGCCTGTTCGTGCAGGGTGCCGCCGTGGTCGAGCCGCACGCGCACCGCGTGCACGTCGGCCCCCACCGGCCAGCTCACCTGGACGGCCAGCTCGCCGGCATCGCCCACGACCTGGGCCTGGTGGTGCAGGTCGGCCGGCGCGCCGGTGTCGCCGCAGTCCAGCCAGACCGGACGCCACGGCCCCACCACGGCCGCGGGCGGCGACCAGCCCGGGGTGCGTCCCAGCAGCGTGGTGCGGAACCAGCGCAGCTGCTGCTGCGCCACCATGGGCGTGCGCCAGCGCGGCCGCGTCCGGCGTGCGCCGAGCGCCTCGGACAGCGGGTCGAAGCGCAGCCACAGCTCATTGCTGCCGGGGCGCAGCCGCCGCCCCACGTCCAGCTGGTGCGGTCGGAACATGGACCGGCTGGCCAGCAGGGGCTCGCCATTGAGCCAGGCCCGGGCCAGCGTGGCCAGCCCGTCGAAGCCCAGGACCGCCGCATCCAGAGGGCGGCCGGCCGGCGCCTCGAAGCGGCACCGGTACCACCAGCACTCGCGGTCGAAATCGCGCGCCGGGCCGTCCAGCGTCCACTCGCCCGCCTCGGCCAGGGCGGCCGCCACCGGCATGGGACCGGGGATGCGGCGCCAGGGTGCGTTGGCCGGTGGCGCAGCCTGTGCCGGCAGGCCGGGAGCGATGTCCCACTCGCCCTGCAGCGGCAGGCGGCCGGCCGGCGCGTGGCTCATGCCTGCGCGGTCAGTTCCTCGACCGCGGAGCGGATGGCGTTCACGCTCGAGAACACGCTGCGCGTGAGCATGTGGTCGGGGAACTCGATGTCGAAGGCGCCCTCGAGGGCCAGCATCACGTTCACGCTGGCGTGCGAGCTCATGCCGGCCTGGTACAGGTCGGCGTCCTCCGGCAGCGTGGCGGCGTCCTTGGCGAGGCGGGCGTGCTGGGCCAGGATGGCGCGGATACGGGTGACGGTGTCGGTCATGGTCGCAGTCGTGAAGAAGTGGAAGCGAAGGATTCGGTGGCGCAAGGCATCAGGCGAGCCTGGCCGGGGTGTCGGGGCTGGACCCGCTGGCGATCACCAGGGCGCAGGCCTGGCCGGCGGTGTGGCCGAGCGACAGGGCCCAATGCCGCACCCCAGCGCCCGCCGCCAGCGCAGCGGCGCGGCCGTGCAGGGCCAGCGCCTGGCGGCCGTCGGGCGCCCGCACCACCTCGATGTCGCGCCAGGACACGCCGGCCTCGGCCCAGCCCATGGCCTTGATGACGGCCTCCTTGGCGGCGAAGCGGGCAGCCAGGCGCTCGCAGCGTGCCGCGTGGCCGGCCACCGCCCGGCAGTCGGCCGCTTCCTGCGCGGTGAACAGGCGCTGCACGAAGCGCTCGCCCAGGCGTTCCAGCGATTCGGCGATGCGCGGCACGGCCACCAGGTCGATGCCTGTGCGCAGGCCGGCGGGCCGGGTCGGCAGCGGGGGCAGGGGCGGCGGGGCGGGCGATCGGGCGCTCGTCATGGGCGGGCAAGGCGGGACGCCACCGGTGGCGCCCGGGGGCCGGAAGTCAGCGCGGATGATACCGGCGGGTCCGGCCGCCGGGCCCCGGCGTGCGGGCAGGCTTCACGCCGCGCCGGCGGGGCTCCCCCTAGCTTCGCCGGCCAGCCGGGCCAGCACGAAACGCCGCAGCGCCCGCCACACCACCAGCGGCATCTCGTGGCCGCCGTCGAAGGGCAGCCAGGTGACGCAGGCGCCGGCCTCCTGCAGCAGGTCGCGCAGGCGCTCGCCGGCGCTGAAGGCGAGGTCGCCGTCCTGGCGCCCGTGGGCGACGAGCGCCGGCAGGCCCTGCAGCCGCGACAGGTGGGGCCGCCACTCGTCCAGGGCGATGCAGGTGGACGACAGCAGCACGATGGCGTCCACATCGGGCTCGCCCTGCAGCAGCAGGTGGTCCATCAGCAGCATGCCGCCCTGCGAATAGCCGGCGAGGACGAAGCGGCAGCCCGGGTGCTGCCGTCGCGCGTCGGCCAGGGCGTCGGCGAGCACCGCCCGGGCGGCCGGGCGCGCCACGGGGTGGCGGTCGAACAGGTCGCTCGGGCCCGCGGCCAGCCGGGCCGCCCGGTGCGCCGGGTCCACGGCCCACCAGGAGTGCGTGCCATCGGGGTGCCGCACCGGCCCGGCGGGGATGACGGCGGGCACGGGCAGCGCCAGCGCGTCCACCATCGGCCCCAGCACGGCCGGGTCCATGGTCAGACCGTGGAGAAAGATCAAGACATGGGATTCTGGGGGGGTTGACACGGCGGGGTTTCCAGGGGTGCCTGTGAGACACTTTTTCACGTTCGGCGCGGGCGACGATAACGCCTGCCCGGACGGCCCCGGCCTGCCCGGCCTTCACGCTGTCACACCTGCCATGAGCCACACCGCCCCGAGCTTCCCCGAACTGCACGATGCCGTGCGCCGCATCACCCAGGACGTCGCCGCCGCGCACGCCGACGACGTGGACGCCAAGGCGCGCTTTCCCCACGAGGTGGTGGCTGCCCTGCGCGAGGCGCAGGCGATGTCCGCCCTGGTGCCGCGCGAGTACGGCGGCAGCGGCCTGACGATGCGCGAGCTGGGCACGCTGGTGTCCACGCTGGCCCAGGTGTGTGGCTCCAGCGCGATGGTGCTGGCCATGCACTACAACCAGCTGTGCTGCGTGGCCCGGCACCACGCCGGCAGCGCCTTCTTCCAGCAGTTCCTGCGCGACATGGTGCAGCGCCAGTGGCTGATGGCGTCGATCACGTCCGAGGTCGGCACCTGGGGCAACACGCGCACCAGCATCTGCGCGGTGCAGCGCCAGGGCGAGCGTTTCTCGCTCACCAAGGAAGCCACCACGGGCTCCTACTGCGCGCACGCGGACATCATCGTGGTGACCGCGCGGCGCGACGCCGAGGCCGGCGAGAGCGACCAGGTGCTGGTGCTGCTGCGCGAGGGCGACTACACGCTGGAGCAGACCACCAGCTGGGACACGATGGGCATGCGCGGCACGGTGAGCCCGGGCTTCAAGCTCGTCTCGGGCGCCCCGGCGGAGCAGATCTTCCCCGTGCCCTATGGCGACATCGCGGCGCAGTCCATGGTGCCGTTCTCGCACATCCTGTGGTCGGCCCTGTGGTACGGCATCGCCGCCGGGGCCCACGGCAAGGCCGCGCAGTACGTGCGGGGCGTGGCCCGCAAGAACCCCGGCACCACGCCACCCACCGCCGTGGCGCTCGCCGAGCTGACGGTGGAGCTGCAGACCATGCGCCACCATTGGCAGTCCATCGCCGACGAGTTCGACGCCATCGCAGGGCGCGGCACCGATGCCGACGAGCTGTCGAAGATCGGCTGGGCCCTGAAGATGAACAGCCTGAAGACCGCCTGCTCGAACGCCGCGCCGCGCATCGTGCACGGCGCCCTGCAGATCGTGGGCATCCTCGGCTACAAGAACGACAGCCCCTTCAGCATGGGCCGCGCCTACCGCGACGCGCTGTCGGCCTCGCTGATGATCTCCAACGACCGCATCGCCGCCAAGAGCGCCGCCATGCTGTTGGTGTTCAAGGACGAATGAGCCCCCGCGTGACCGCCATGCCCCCCACCCACTACGACCCCGCCCTCTTCCACGCCGAGCTGGTGGAGGCCGGGCTGATCCTGCCGACCACGGTCAAGGGCGGCTACGGCCGCGGCGCGGTGTTCGAGGACATCCTCGAGCACTTCGATACGCTGGTCATGCGCGAGGCCGCCGACGATGGCGCCGAGCCGCTGACCTTCCCGCCCATCGTGGCGCGGCAGATGATCGAGCAGCTCGGCTACCTGGACAACTTCCCCCAGCTGGCCGGCAGCGTGCACAGCTTCTTCGGCAACGAGCTGCAGGCGCGCGAGCTGTCCGAGCGGGTGAAGAACGGCGAACGCTGGGAAGACCTGCTCGACATCACCGAGGTGATGCTGCTGCCCGCCGCGTGCTACCCCGTCTACCCGGTGTTCAGCGGCCTGCTGCCGCAGGGCGGGCGGCTGGTCACGGTGAAGAACTGGTGCTACCGCCATGAGCCGTCCGACGAGCCCACGCGGCTGCAGTCGTTCCGCATGCGCGAGTTCATCCGCGTGGGCGCGCCCGACGCGGTGGAGGCCTGGCGCGACGGCTGGCGCGACCGCGCCATGGCGCTGCTGCAGCGCCTGGGCCTGCCGGTGGTGACCGACGTGGCCAACGACCCCTTCTTCGGCCGCGCCGGCCGCATGATGGCCACCAGCCAGCGCGAGCAGCGCCTGAAGTTCGAGATCATGGTGCCGGTGATCTCCGAGCAGAACCCCACCGCCATCTGCTCCTTCAACTGGCACCAGGAGCACTTCACCGGCACCTTCGGCATCCGCCAGGCGGGCGGCGAGGTCGCGCACACCGCCTGCCTGGGCTTTGGCCTGGAGCGCTGCACGCTGGCCCTGCTGAAGACCCACGGCCTGCGGCCCGAGGCCTGGCCGGCCGAGGTGCGCGCGCTGCTCTGGCCCTGACGACCGACGAGAACCGCCCGCCTCCCATGCCCTTGTCCGACACCCGCCGCCGCGCGGCGGCCCTGCCCGGGCTGGACCCGGCCAGCTACCGCCGCCACGCCCTGCACGACGACGCCGCCGGCCCGCTGCACTGGCCCGAGAAGAACTGCTACATCGACCTGTGGATCGAGCTGGTGCATGCCGTGGGCGGCGACCCGCACGCCATGCTGGGCCACACCCTGCCCATCGATTTCGAGGGCGACCAGTGGACCTTCTTCAAGCCCTCGCACGACCAGCTGCGGCGCCTGTACGGCATCGACGTGCAGGAGCTGACCATCTGGCGCCCGCTGGCCGAGCATGCGCTGGAGCACCTGGCCGCCGGGAAGCTGGTGAGCGTGGAGGCTGACGCCTGGTGGCTGCCCGACACCGCCGGCACCGACTACCGCTGCAAGCACACCAAGACCACCATCGTGCTCGCCGAGATCGACCTCGACACACGCCGGCTGGTGTACTTCCACAACGCCGGCTGCTTCGCGCTGGAGGGCGACGACTTCGACCGCACCTTCCGTCTTGGCGAGCCGCACGACCCGGCCTACCTGCCGCTGTTCGCCGAGTTCATCCGCCTGGACCGCCGTGTGCAGCGCCCCCTGGCCGAGCTGCGCGCCGCCGCCCGGGCCGAGCTGCCCGAGCTCTACGCCCGCCGCCCGGCGACCAACCCGGTGCGCCGCTTCGCTGACGCCGTGGAGGCCGACCTGCCGCTGCTGCGCGAGCGCGGGCTGGACCACTACCACGCCTGGGCCTTCGCCGGCACCCGGCAGCTGGGCGCCGCCGCCGAGCTCACCGCGCGCTGGCTGGCCTGGATGGACGACACGCCCTCGCCCGAGGCGCAGCGCGCCATCGCCGCCTTCGACCGCCTCTCGGCCGGGGCGAAGGCCTTCATCCTCAAGGGCGCGCGGCTGGTGTCGTCGTCGCGCCCCGCCGACGTGCCCGCCCTCTTTGCCCCGATGGCCGAGGCCTGGGACGAGGGCATGGCGGCGGTGGGCGAGCTGCTCGCGCGGCCGGCGGGCTGACGCCGCCCTCAGGCCGACACGGGCAGCCCGGCGACCGCGGCGGTGAGCTCCACCGAGCGCAGCCGCGCCGCCGGGTCGAACACCGGCGACACCACCATCAGCTCGTCGGCCTGGGTGCGCTGCACCAGGTCGTGCAGGCCCTGGCGCACGGTGTCGGGCGAGCCCACCACCGAGCAGGCCAGCATGCCGCTGGCGTGGTGCTTCTCGGAGGCCGTCCAGTAGCTGTCGATTTGGGGGATGGGCGGCGGGAACAGGCCGCGGCGGTTGCGCACCATGTTCGTGAAGGCCTGCTGCAGCGAGGTGAACAGCCGCGTGGCCTCGTCGTCGGTGTCGGCGGCGACCACGTTCACGCCCACCATGGCATGCGGGCGGGGATGGCGCGCCGAGGGCCGGTAGTTCTCGCGGTACACGCGCAGCGCCGCCTCCAGCGCGGGCGGCGCGAAGTGCGAGGCGAAGGCATAGGGCAGGCCCAGCGCCGCGGCCACCTGGGCGCCGAACAGGCTGGAGCCCAGGATCCACACCGGCACCTGCAGCCCGGCGCCCGGCACGGCGCGGATCGTCTGGCCCTCGCGCACCGGCTCGAACAGGGCCTGCAGCTCCTGCACGTCCTCCACGAAACGGTCGGCCGCGTGCGGGTCGCGCCGCAGCGCGCGCCAGGTGGCGCCGTCGGTGCCCGGGGCCCGGCCCAGGCCCAGGTCGATGCGGCCCGGGTACAGCGATTCCAGCGTGCCGAACTGCTCCGCAATGACCAGCGGCGAGTGGTTGGGCAGCATCACCCCACCGGCGCCGACGCGGATGCGCTGCGTGCCGCCGGCGAGAAAGCCGATCACCACCGAGGTGGCCGCGCTGGCGATACCCACCATGTTGTGGTGCTCGGCCACCCAGTAGCGGGTGTAGCCCAGGCGGTCGGCCGCCTGGCACAGCGCCAGGCTGCGCTGCAAGGCCTCGGCCGGCGTGCTGCCTTCGATGACGGGCACCAGGTCGAGCAGGGACAGGGGCGGCAGGGGCGAAGAAATCGAAGCGGTCGTCATCGCCGACAATGTAGGCCTGACACGCCATCCTTTGCCTGCACGTGGACTCGACGACCCCCTCCCCTGACGCCTCCGACGCCTCTGCCGCCCCCGCCGACCGCCCCGCCCTGCCCGACCGGCTCTCGGTGGACCCGCGCAGCCCGCACCATGTGGCCGCGGTGTTCCAGCACGACGTGGGCATCCGCTTCAACGGCAAGGACCGCTTCGACGTGGAGGAGTACTGCCTCAGCGAAGGCTGGATCCGCGTGCCGGCCGGCAAGACGCTGGACCGCAAGGGCCGGCCGCTGACCATCAAGCTCAAGGGCCAGGTCGAGGCCTTCTACCGCTGAGCCTCACCGGGCCCGCCCGCTGCCTGTTGCACGGGCCTCAGCCCAGCACCAGCGACTGGTGGGCTGCGATGCCCGCCAGCGCCCCCTCCCCCACCGCCAGCGCCACGCTGCCTGAGGCGCGCGCCACGTCCCCGCAGGCCCACACGCCCGGCACCGAGGTGGCCTGGGCCGCGTCCACATGGATGTGCACGCCCGTGGGGCATGCCGACATCTCGCAGCCGAGCGCCTCGGGGATGGGGCTGGCCACCCGGGTGCGCGTCTGGGTGAACAGGCCGGCGAAGTCCAGCCGCCGGCCGTCGGCCAGCTCCACGGTGGATTCGCGCAGCAGGCGGTCGGCCGGCACGGACTCGACCGCCACGTCCCGGGTCTTCAGCAGCGCCTGCTGGTCCGCATCGGGCTGCCAGCCCGCGCAGGGCAGCAGCGTGACACGGCCCCAGTCGGTGAGCAGCAGCGCCTGGTGCACGGCGGTGTCGCCCGCGGCCAGCACGCCGATGGCCGGCTCCGCGTCGGGCCGGCGCGCCAGCTCGTGGCCATGACAGTACGGGCAGTGGAACACGCGGCGGCCCCAGCGCTCGTCGACGCCGTCCAGCGCGGGCAGCTCGTCCACCACGCCCAGCGCCAGCACCAGCCGGGCGGCGCTCACGCGGCCCTGGTTGGTGTCCACGACAAAGCCGTTGTCGCTGCGCTCCGCCGCGGTGGCGCGGCCTTCCACCCATTGCACGCCCGGGTAGGCCAGCAGCTGCTCGCGGCCCTCGCGCGCGATGTCGCCGGGTGAATCGCCGTCGCGCCCCAGGAAGCCGTGGGCGTGGCGCGCCATGCGGTTGCGCCGCTCGCCCGCGTCCACCACGGCCACCGCCCGCCGGGCCCGCGCCAGCTGCAGCGCGGCGGACAGGCCGGCATAGCCGCCGCCGAGCACGGCGACGTCGAAGTGGCTGCCTGCGGCGAGGGCCATGGGGGTTCCTTGGGCAATGGGGCCGGCCGTGCCGGCGACGACCTGAACCCGGCCTTTGGCAATCGGCGTGCGCCGATCAGGTCGCGGCAGCGTGCGCCGCGGCCACCTCGTCGCGCAGCGCCTGCTCCTGCCCGCGGTAGCGCGGCGAGAAGTGAAAGGGCACCACCCGCCGCGCTCCCACGGCCCGTGCGACCTGCCCCGCCTGGCGCGCCGTGAGGTGGTTCTTGCGCGCGGCCTGCGCCGCGTCCGCATGCAGGAACACCGACTCGATGTAGAGCACGTCCACGCCCGCCTCGCCGGCCTCCCCCTGCGCCATCAACGCCTGCAGCCGCTGCACATTGGCCGGCGTGAAGCGCAGGTCGGTCACGTAGCCGATGCGGCGGCCGGGCACGGCGTCGAGCACCAGCTCGCGCAGCTCACCCAGCGGACGGCGGGCGAGGTGGTCGCCGTGGGCGTCACGCCAGGCCAGGTCGATCGGCGTCTCGTCCGCCAGGCCCTGGCGCACGGCCGCCTTCAGCGAGGCCAGCCAGGGCCCCGTGCCCGCGCCCAGCGCCGCCAGCCGGTCGGGCCGCACGCGCAGCTGCGCCTTCTCCTCCAGCAGCAGGGCCATCACCGGCATCTCGTGGTCCACCAGGGTGGCACGCACGGGGAACAGCGGCTCGTCCAGCAGCACCTCCCCACCGGCGCCGTCCGCCTGGTGCTCGCGCACGAAGCCGCGGCGGCTGTCGAACGCCGCCCGCACATGGCGACCGTCCTCTTCCAGGGCGCAGGCCCGCAGGCACAGCGGCACCTCGTAGCGGTGCACCACGTTTCAGGTGTAGGCGCGCAGCTTGTGCTCCACCTGGTCCACGAAGCCCGGGCCGCCCCACACCGTCCACGCCCGCATGCGGCCCAGCCCCAGGGCCAGCAGGTGGTCGAAGCCCGCGAAGTGGTCCATGTGGGTGTGCGTCACGAACGCATGGGACACGCGCAGCAGCGTGCGCGGCGACAGCCGCTCGATCTCGCCCAGGTCCACCAGCAACGCCCGCGCCTCGTCGCGCACGTCCACCACCAGGCCGGGCGCATGGCCATCGGGCTCCAGCAGGCGGACGTCCAGCACGGTGCGCATCGTGGCGGGGTGGGGCAAGGCGCGGGCCGGTGGATGCCGGACGGTCATCGCGGCGCCGTCGGACGTGGGGGCCCTCCGGGCCGTCCCGCCATCCGGGCCACGCCCATGGCCATCAACCGGGCGGCTCCGCCAGGTGCTCCGCCATCACGCCAGCCACCCAGTCCATGAACACACGCACCCGCAGCGGCAGGTGGCGCCGGTGGGGGTAGAGCAGGGTCACGGGCATGGGGGCGGCGCGGTGGGACGGCATCACTTCCACCAGGCGGCCGGCGTCGAGCAGGGCCTCCACGCCGGGCCCCGGCACCTGGATGAGGCCCAGGCCGGCCAGGCAGGCCGCCAGGTAGGCCTCGGAGTTGTTCACCACCAGCGCCACCGGCATGCGCACGAATCGCGGCGGGGCGCCGGCCGGGTCGTCGTCGTCGGCGATCTCGAAGCCGGGCGAGCGGCCGCCCAGCGTCTGCACATAGTCCACCAGCCGGTGCTGCGCCAGGTCCTCCGGCCGCTGGGGCACGCCGTGGCGCGCCAGGTAGCCGGGGCTGGCGCAGTTGATGACGCGGTAGCGCCCCAGCGGCCGGGCGACGAGCGATGAGTCGTCCACCCGGCCCACGCGCAGCACGCAGTCGAAGCCCTCGCGCACCACGTCCACGCGGCGGTCGGTGCTGCTGAGCTCCAGCTCCAGCTGCGGGTGCGCCTGCAGGAACTCGGGCAGCCGCGGCACCAGCAGGTGGCGCGCCGCCCCCATGGGCATGTCCACCCGCAGCCGGCCCGACAGCGCGCCGTCGCCGGGGGCGCGGAACAGCGTGCGCAGCTCCTCCAGGTCGGCCAGCAGGTCGCGGCAGCGCTCGTGGAAGACGCGGCCGTCCTGCGTCAGCTCCACGCGCCGCGTCGTGCGGTGCAGCAGGCGGGTGCCGAGCGCGGCCTCCAGCCGCTGCACCGCGGCCGTGGCGGTGGCCTTGGACACGCCCATGTGCGCCGCGGCCTGGGTGAAGCTGCCCAGCTCGGCCACGCGCGCGAACAGGGCCATCGCCTCGATGTCGGCCGCGCCGACGCGGGCGCTGATCTGTTCATTCATGCCGAACAGTGTAGCCAGAGTGCGGCTGTTTATCTGTTGTGAAGCGATCAATAGACTGCCGGCCATCGACACCCCTTTCTTGCACAGGAGAGACCCCATGACCCGACCGATCGCCCTCATCACCGGTGCCAGCCGCGGCCTGGGCCGCGACGCTGCCCTGGCGCTGGCCGCACGCGGCAGCGACCTCATCCTCACCTACCGCCAGCGCGCCGACGAGGCGCAGGCGGTGGTGGAGGCCGCGCAGCGCCTGGGTGCACGTGCCGTGGCGCTGCCGCTGGACGTGGGCCGCAGCGACACGTTCGCCGCCTTCACGGCCGCGGTGCAGGCCGCGCTGCGCGACACCTGGGGCCGCGCGCACGTCGACCACCTGGTGAACAACGCCGGCATGGGCGTGCACGCGGCGTTCGCCGAGACCACCGAGGCGCAGTTCGACGAGCTGATGAACGTGCACTTCAAGGGCCCGTTCTTCCTCACCCAGGCCCTGCTGCCGCTCATGGCCGATGGCGGCAGGATCCTCAACGTGTCGTCCGGGCTGGCCCGCTTCGCGCTGCCCGGCTACGCGGCCTACGCGGCCATGAAGGGCGCGATGGAGGTGCTCACGCGCTACCAGGCCAAGGAGCTGGGCGCGCGCCGCATCGCGGTGAACATCCTGGCGCCCGGCGCCATCGAGACCGACTTCGGTGGCGGCGCCGTGCGCGACAACCGCGAGCTCAACGCCTTCATCGCCTCGCAGACCGCGCTCGGCCGCGTGGGCCTGCCGCAGGACATCGGCCGCGCCGTGGCGGCGCTGCTGTCCGACGACCTGGGCTGGGTCACGGGCCAGCGGGTGGAGGCGTCGGGGGGCATGTTCCTCTGAGTGCCGTGCCGGCCAGCCGCGGCACCAGCTCCTGCTGGCCGCGCACGGTGAGCTCCACCGCCCGGCCCTCGGCCCGCCGCACCCAGCCCATGCGGGTGAAGTGCGCGTACAGCTCGTCCGCCAGCTGCCCGGCGAGGTGGTCGCGGCGTTCGGACCAGTCCAGGCAGGGGTAGGCGTAGCGGCGCAGGCCGCTGGGCGTGCTGGGCGGCATGCCCAGCGTCTGCAGCCAGCGCTGGCCGGCCTCGGTGAGCGCATAGCCGCCCGGGGCGGGCTGCAGCCGGTGGTCGGCCTGCAGCGCGTCGAACAGGGCCACGCCCAGCTGGCCGGCCAGGTGGCCGTAGCAGCAGCGCGCCTGCCGCAGGCGCACGCGCTCGGGGTGGGCCCAGCCGCGCTCGTGCGTGTCACGCTCGGCCACCAGGGCCAGGGCTTCCAGGGCGTGCGCCACGTCCGCATCCGCCAGGCGGTAGTAGCGGTGGCGGCCCCGCGGCTCACAGACCACGAAGCCGGCATCGAGCAGCCTGGCCAGGTGGCCGCTGGCGGTGGCCGGGGTGACGGACGCGGCCTGCGCCAGCTCGCTGGCACTGGCGCGGTCGCCCGCCAGCAGGTAGGCCAGCATGCGCGAGCGGGCCGTGTCGGCCACCAGGGCGGCCGCGCGGGCCAGGCGGGGTTCGTGGGGCGCGTTCACGGCGCTCAGGTTAGCGCGTCGCGGGAGTCCCCTGGCGCCTGTGCGCGCTCGTGCAGGCCGTAGTCGCGGATGACGGTGGCCACCCGCAGGCGATAGCCCGCCAGCACGGTGCGGCGGCCCGCCTGCTGCGCCTCGCGGTGCATCGCGTGGCAGCGCCACTGCCGCACCGCGGCCTCGTCGCGCCACATGCTGAGGGACAGGTAATGCCCGGGGCGCGTCAGGCTCTCGAAGCGCTCCACGGAGATGAAGCCGTCGATGGCCTCCAGCTCGGGCTTCAGCGTGGCGGCCAGGTCCAGGTAGCGCGCCGTGGCGCCGGGTTGCGGCTGCAGCTCGAAGATCACGGCGATCATGGCGTCACCTGTCGGGGCAGGTCGCGGGTGCCGGCCACGTCCTCGAGCCAGCTGCGCTGCTCGCGCAGGATGAAGCGCTGGCGCTGCGCCCATTCGAAGTTGGCGCGGCCCTCGGGGTCGCTCTTCAGCGTGGCGCGGTAGCGCTCGTAGGCCGCCAGGTCGTCGAAGCCGATCAGGCCCCACGCCTCGTCGTTGCTGCCCTCATGCGGCAGGAAGTAGCCGATGAGGTGGCCTCCGCAGCGGGGAATGATGCGGCCCCAGGCCTCGGCGTACTGCCGGAAGGCGTCCTTCTGGAAGGGGTCGATCTGGTAGCGGATGAAGCAGGTGATGGTCACGTGGGGCACTCAGGAGGGGTGGGCTGAGCGCCACTGTGCGACGGAAGACGTGCGGGATGCTTCGGCCGCGGTCGAAGGATGGTGGGGCCCGTCGCCGATGCGCGCCTGCGGCCCTACTGCAGGAACTGCCCGTCGCGTGAGACGATGGCCAGGTCCACGAAGGACGAGCCAGCGTGGTCGCCGGGTCGGTAGGTCAGCGTCACACCGCCCAGGTCCATGGGCGGTGCCGCTTCCAGCGCACGCACGAAGCCGTCGCGGCTGGGGTCGGGGCCGGCCTGGGTGAGCGCCAGCACCAGCGCCTTGGCGGTGAGGTAGCCCTCCATGCTGCCGTATGACAAGGCCCGGCCGCGGTGCACCTGCGTGAATGCGTCCTGGTACTCGCGTGCGATGGCGGTCTTGCGCGACCATGGGCTGGGCACCACCTGGGCGAACACCATGCCTTCGGCCAGCGGCCCCAGTGCCGCGGCCAGCTGGGTGGAGCCCGAGTTGACCCCCAGCAGCGTGATGCGCAGGCCGGCCGCCCGCACCCGGCGGATGAGCCTCTCGTAGACCGACGACATGCCATGGTTGAGCAGCATGTCGGCCCGCGCCTCGCGCAGCTGCACGACGAAGCCGTCGAGCTGGGCATCGCTCACCTCGCCGGCCAGCGGCAAGGCCGCCGCCACCGCCACGCCGGCGTCGCTGCATGCGCGGCGCAGGTTGTCCAGGTGCTGACGCCCCACCTCGGTGTCGGCGTGCAGGAACGCCACCCGGCCCAGGCCGATGCTGCTGCCGTAGCCCACCAGGCGGCGGAACTCGTCGCGGTGCTCGGCGCGCACGGGAAACACCAGCCGCTGGTGCGGGCGGCGCAGCGTGGGCGAGCCCGCCATGGGGCCGAAGAACGGCACCGCCAGCTCGTCGGCGGCCTTCATGACGGCGGTGGAGGGACCGCCCTCGATGGAGCCGAAGAGCAGGAAGACGTTGTCCTTCACCAGCGCGCGGGCGTTGGCTTCGGCGCGCTCGGCCTTGTTGTCGTCGTCCAGCGTGCGCAGCACGAGCTGGCGACGGTGCACGCCGCCGGCCGCATTGACGCGGCTGAACAGGGCCTGGATGCCGGCGAGCACTTCCGCCCCGTAGGGATTGCGGCCACCTTGCAGCGCGATGCTCTGACCGATCAGGACGCTGCCCGGGGCCACCCCGGGGCCGGCGGCCCATGCACCGGGCAGAGCGCCGGCCCATGCCGCGGACACGACCAGCGCGCGGCGCGCCAGGTCAGGCTGGCGCCCGCGCAGGGCGCGGGGGGACTCGGTGGAGGGAGCGGCGGGTGCGGGCGAAGGCGGCGTCATGCGCAGACGTTAGCCTGCCGGCCGCCGGGCAGCCGTTGACGATCGTCAAGCCGCGGGATGCCCCCCGCCCCCGACGGCGATCACCCGCCGAAGATGAAGTAGGCGATGACGAGCAGGACGGCTGGCACGCCCAGCAGCCAGGCGATGAAGTATTTGCCCATGGTGCACTCCTTTGTCGTGAAGGAAAGAGAGAAGGAAGTGCCCACAGCGTAGGCGGCCGCCCGGGGCGCGTCAGGCAGCCGAGCGCCTTCTCGCGCGTAGGACGGCCGCTCACCAGGTCGTCGGCGTGGGCGTGCCGCGGCCGGTCCAGCGCTCGATCACCGCGGCCAGCAGTGCCATCGAGATCGGCTTGGTGGCGAAGTCGTCCATGCCGGCCTCCAGGCAGCGCTCGCGGTCGCCGGCCAGGGCATCGGCCGTCAGGGCCACGATGGGCGTGTGGCGACCCGCCTCGCGCTCGTGGGCGCGGATGCGGCAGGCTGCCTCGTAGCCGTCCATGCCCGGCATGTGCAGGTCCATGAGCACCAGGTCGAAGCGCCCGCCAGCGGCGGCCTGGCACGCGGCCCGGCCGTCCGCCGCCACGTGCACCGTGCAACCGAGCTTGCGCAGCATGGTCTCCACCACGAGCTGGTTCACCGCATCGTCCTCGGCCAGCAGCACATGGGCCGGCCGGCCGCGCGCCTCGGCGGCTGGCTCGGTGTCCTCGGCGGCGGGCGCCTCGTAAGCCGGGCGCGCGGCGGCGTGGCTCACCGGCAGCTGCAGGTCGAACCAGAACACCGAGCCGGCGCCCGGCCGGCTGCGCACGCCCACCGTGCCGCCCATCAGCTCCACCAGCTGGCGCACGATGGCCAGGCCCAGGCCCGATCCACCATGCCGGCGCGTGCTGGAGTTGTCGGCCTGGGTGAAGGATTCGAACACCCGCTCCAGCTGGTCCGCCGCGATGCCGATGCCGCTGTCCTGCACGGAGAAGCGCAGCCGCACCTGGCCGTCGGGCGCCGGCCCGGCCAGGTGCGCGATGCGCAGCACCACCTGCCCCCGCTCGGTGAACTTCACCGCGTTGTGCAGCAGGTTCACCAGCAGCTGGCGCAGGCGGTTGGGATCGGCCTCCACCCGGGCCGGCAGGTCGGGGGCGAACTCGCCGCGCAGCTGCACCGGCTTCTCGCGCGCGGCCACGGCCATCAACTCCACGGCCTCGCTGGCCAGGGCGCGCAGGTCCACGGGCGCGGGGTGCAGCGCGAGCTTGCGCGCCTCGATGCGCGACAGGTCGAGCACGTCGTCGATGAGCGCCAGCAGCGCGCTGGCCGAGCGGTGGGCGGTGCGGGCATAACGGCGCTGCTCGGGCGCCAGCGGCGAGCCCATGAGCAGCTCGGTGGTGCCCAGGATGCCGTTCATGGGCGTGCGGATCTCATGGCTCACCATGGCCAGGAACTGCGACTTGGCCTCGCTGGCCTGCTCGGCCTGGCGACGGGCCTGCTCCAGTTCCACCGCCTGCGCCTCCAGCGCACGCGTCTCCTGCTCCAGCTGCACCACCAGGTCGCGTGCGGCGTGCACGGCCGCACGCAGCCGCTCGCGCAGGCGCTGGATGACCAGGCCGGTGAGGGCCAGGTAGGCCCCGAGCGCCACCATCGCACCGGCGATGCCCAGCCGCGCCGGCCAGCCCAGCGGCCGGCTGCCCAGCGTCTCGGCCCACGCGCCGTAGGCCAGGTAGGTGGCGCACACGACCGCCGCGAAATACAGCGCGCGCCGGAAGCCGAAGCCCACCTGGTCGGCCACGCGCACCAGCAGGAAGAAGGCGAAGAAGGGATTGGCCGGCTCCAGCGCATGCAGCGTGGGCAGCCACACCAGCAGGTCCACATGGAACAGCAGCCAGCCCACCGCCGCGCCGTCCCAGCCGCCCCAGCCACGGCGCAGCCAGGCCCAGGCGGCCACCGCATAGCCCAGGTTCAGCGCCACCAGGGCCGCCAGGCGGGCGGAGTCGAGCAGTGGCGGCGCGCGCAGGTGCGCCCAGAGCAGCATGGCGCACACCACCACGAAGCCCGCTGCCCGCACCACCGGAATGTGCACCGCATGCAGCCGGCGTGCGCTGGCCGCCTTCTGGTCGGCCAGCTGGCTGGGGTCGAGCGTGAAGGTGGACTCGTCCGGAGTCGTCACACGGTCGTGCACGGGTGTCGGCGGGGGCGGCCGCCGGGTTCGCGCGAGGAGAACCATCCTACGCCCCGCCACGGCTCGCGGCCCGCGCGCCGTCCCGCGAACAGGGGAAACCCCGCGCTTGCGCCACACCCGGGCGCTGGCCCATATTGGCGACATTGTCGACAAGGAGCTCGCCATGGCGGAACCGACCGCGAACCCGTCCCCTGCCTCTGCGGCCCGGCCGCGGCGCCCGGCCTTGCGCCACCCGGTCATCGCCGGCGTGATCGCGGTGGTGGCCGGGATGCTGGTCATCATGCTGGTCGAGTGGGTGGGGCACCGGCTGCTCGGTGCGCCGTCCGCGGACGCCGTCACCTCGTCGGGCATGTTTGCCGCGGTGCTGGTGGCCTGGCTGGCCGGCTCGGCCGCGGCCGGCGCCGCCGGAGCCGGCTGGGCCGGCGGTGGCTCCTGGCTGGCGGGGGCGGTGGCCGGGGCCGTGCTGCTGGCGGGCGCCGTGGCCACCATGGCGATGTTCCCGCACCCCGGCTGGGTGATGGTGGTGGCCGTGCTGGGCATGCCCGCGCTGGCCGTCTCGGCCGCGCGCCGTGTCGCGCGCACCACCCGGCCGGCCTGAGCGTCCCGTCGGGAGCGCTGCATGGGGTCCACAGGCCTGGGTGAACTGGAGTTGCGCGTGCTGCTGGCGGTGGTGCGCCTGGGCGACGGCGCCTATGCCGTGTCGGTGCGCGACGAAATCGCCGCACGCGCCGGCCACGACGTCTCGCGCGGGACCATCTACGTCACGCTGGACCGGATGGCGCGCAAGGGGCTGCTGCAGGACCGCCTGGGCGAGCCGACCGCCGAGCGCGGTGGCAAGGCCAGGCGGCTGTTCACCGCGACGGCCGCGGGTGCCCAGGCGCTGCGCCAGTCACTCGCCGGCACGCGCGCCCTGCTGCAGGGGCTGCCGGCGGACATCGAAGGCGCGCCATGAGCGCCGCGCCCCCCGCCGGACGCCCGCGCGGGCCGGGTTGGGCGCGGCTGGCCGGCTACTGCGTTCCCCCGGCCTGGCGGGACGATGTGGTGGCCGATGTGCTCGAACAGCGGGGCACGCGCTCGCTCGCCTGGGTGGCCTGGCAGCTGGCCTGCATCGGGACGCGGTGGCGCGGCGCCCTGGCGGCCGAGCCCGACCACCGTGCCGGCGTGCTGGCCTGGGGCGCGGCCACGGCCGCCGTGCTGCTCGCCATGCCCTTGGCCGCCGGCTTCGCGCAGGCCGGGGCGGTGGTGTTCACGGGCACACCGTGGGCGCCGTGGTCCGCCTGGCCGGATGCGCCGGCGGCCAGCGGGGCGGTCGCCGCCGGGCTGGTGCTGGGCTGGGCACCGGGCCTGGACCCCGCCGCCCGGGCCGCACGGCCGCTGCTGGCCGCACCGGCCGGCGTGGGGGCCGCCGCGCTGGCGGGCAACGTCCCGGCGGGCGTGGCCTGCGGGCTCGCGCTCTGGCTGTGTGCGGCGGCTGCCGCGCGGGTGCGCGACACACCCGACGCCAATCGACACAGCCCGTAACCCGGGGCCGTGGGCCTCCGCGGCGGCCGCCGTACCCGACATGCCCGCAGGGGCGGAACTCCACCGGGGTTTGGGGGATCACTCCGCCGTTCATCCTTCGACTGCCGTCGGGGCCGGCCGGCCACACTGTCGGCACCTCCCCGCCCAGCGCCCGCCCGGTCGCTGCCCTGCCGCCCCGCCCGCCCGCCGCCGCATGAGTTCCTGGAAGAAGCTGTTGTCCCTCGGTCGTGCCCATCCCCGGGCGACCGGCGCCGTCCTGGCCGTGCTGGTCGCGCTGGCGGGTGTGCTGCTGCTTGGCCAGCATGCGCGCCAGGAGGCCGACTCCCGCAAGGACCCGGCCGCGCTCGCGTTCGAGCAGGACGCCGACGCCTGGCTCGCCTCACCCAGCTCCGTGTCGGACTTCGTGCGTGCGGCCGACAGCGGCCAGCTCGCCGCGGTGGGGGTGGCCAATGGCCAGCCCGGCCTGGTGCTCTACACCCTCAAGGACGGCCGCAAGGCCAGCGTGCAGGTGCCGGGCTGCACCTCGCTGGGCTGCGCGGGCACCGCCCTGGACCGGTTGGGCGAGAAGAGCGCCGCGGCGGGCTTCACCCTGGTGGGCGTGGACGTGGACAGCCGCACGCCCAGCCAGCGCGTGCTGGCCGCCGTGGAGACCGCCCTGCCCATCGTGCTGCTCGCGGTGGCCCTGGGCGGCGGGCTGCTGCTGCTGGGCCGGCTGCAGATGGCCTCGGGCCAGAACGCCACCACGCTGGCCACCAAGCCCGACACCACCTTCGCCGACGCCATCGGCAACGACGAGGCCAAGGCCGCGCTGCAGCGCGTGAAGGCCTTCCTCAGCGACCCGGCGCAGTACGTGCGCATGGGTGCCGCGGCGCCGCGCGGCGTGCTGCTGGTGGGCCCGCCGGGCACGGGCAAGACGCTGCTTGCCAAGGCGCTGGCCGGCGAGTGCGGCGCCAACTTCATCGCCGTGGACGGCTCCTACTTCACCGCCAGCTACTACGGCGCCGGCGTGGCGAAGGTGCGTGCCCTGTTCAAGCTGGCCCGCAAGCAGGCGCCCTGCGTGCTGTTCATCGACGAGGTCGATGGCATCGGCAAGCGCGCCAGCGGCGGCCAGGGCGGCGGCGCCGAGTCGGAGATGAACCGCATCATCAACCGCGTGCTGGTGGAGATGGACGGCTTCGACGCCATGGACAACGTGGTGGTGGTGGCCGCCACCAACCACGAGGACAACATCGACGAGGCCCTGCGCCGGCCCGGCCGCTTCGACCTGCTGGTGCGCCTGAACAAGCCCACCCTGCCCGAGCGGCAGCAGCTGTTCGACCTGTACCTCGGCAAGGTGCGCCACGACGGCCGGGCTGACACCGGCGCCCTGGCGCGCATGGCCACCGGCATGTCGCCGGCCGAGATCGCCAACGTGGTGAACAAGGCGGCCTCCACCGCCGCGGAACAAGGCGCCGACGCCGTGACCCCGGACCACCTGGTGCGTGCCGTGGAGGCCCAGCTGCTGGGCGGCGAGGTGTCGCCCATCAAGGACCTGCTGACGGCGGGCACGCGCGACCGCCTGGCCTTCCATGAGGCCGGCCACGCGCTGGTGGGGCACTGGACGGGCGCGGGCCGCATCGAGCGCGTGACCATCGAGCCGCGCGGCCCCGGACTCGGCGTGACCTACATGACCCGCGAGACCGAGGACCCGCTGTACGCCCAGGGCGAGCTGGTGAGCCGGCTGGCCATGATGCTGGGCGGCCGCGAGGCCGAGCTGCTGGTGCTGGGCAGCGTGTCCTCCGGCGCGTCGGACGACCTCAAGCGCGCCTCCGAGCTCGCCATCCAGATGGTGGGGCAGCTCGGCTTCTCGGAGACCTTCGGCCTGCTCAGCATTGCCGGCATACCCAAGGAGCTGATGGGCCCGGAACTGCAGTCCGCCGTGCTGACCGAGGCGCGCACCCTGCTGGAGACCGCCCAGGCCACCTGCCGCCACATCCTCACCCGCCAGCGCCACCGGCTGGACGCCCTCGCCGCCGAACTGCTGACCACCGAGGTGCTCTCGGGGCCGTTGCTGGTCGACCTGCTGGGTGACCCGGCCGCCGATGCGGCCCCTGCCGAGCCGGCCGTGGGCCCGCGACGCGCGGTGCCGGCCGCGCTGCGCGGCCGCATCGAGGCGGCCGACGAAGCCATCGCCTGAGCGGCCGGCGCTCAGCCGGCCGGGAACAGCGCCGCCAGCCGCGCCACCGCGGCCTCCGAGGCGGCGCGGTCCGGTGTGGTGCCCGCGTCGCCGAAGTCGTGGTCGCCTTGCGCCTGCACCAGCAGGCCGTCGCGCCGTGGCACCACCGAGAGGTTGTGGCCACGCCAGTACAGGCCGTAGTCCACCTCCGGCTGGGGCACCAGGCGCGCCGTCTGGCCGCGCACCGGAATGACCGATTCGTCACCGAACAGCGCCCGGGCGCCATAGCCCGTGGCATGCACCAGCGTGCGCTCGCGCAGGCGGCCGAGCTCGCGCGGGTGCACGAACTCCTCGGTGACCAGCTCGCCACCCTCGCGCAGGAAATCGTCCATCAGCAGCCGCTGGTAGCTGGCCAGGTGGAACACCAGCTGGGTGTAGCGCCGTGCATGGGGCACCGGGAACGGATGCTCGGCCGGCGAGAGCACGCGAGAGCGCGGCCGGAGGTCGCCGAGCGCCGCCTCCAGCGGCGGGTACGGCGGCTCCAGTGCCTCGCCGCCCGCCGGCGGCACCGGCTGGTCGAAGGGCACGTCGGACAGCACGTAGCCGGCATGCCAGGCCACCGGCTCGCCGGGCAGGCCCAGCAGGGACTGGTAGGTGCGGAAGGCGTCGCGCGCCATGGTCTCCCAGCGGGCGGCGAAGGCCGGCGTGGCATGCTCGGCCGTGCAGATGCGCGACTCGGGCGACCACACACCCGTGGCCGCGGACGAGCGCACCTCCGGCGGCCGCTCGCGCGCATAGATGCGCACCTTCAGGCCGGCGCGCTGCGCCACCCGCGCGGTGGTCAGGCCGATGGCGCCGCAGCCGATCACGCCGATGCGCTGCTCGCCGCCGGCCAGGATCAGCGGCAGCGCCTGCCGTGCCGAACCCCACGACAGCGACCAGCCGGCGCCGCCGTGCCCATAGTGGTGGACGATGTGCCGCCCGAAGCGGCGCTCCACTTCCAGCCGCGGGCCCTGGGCACGGAACGGCCGCGTGCACACCGAGATGTCGATGATCCGGTCGGGCCGGGCCTGGATGGGCGACAGCGGGGTGGCGGGTGCGAAGCGGCCCAGGGCACCGGACTCGTCGGCGCCGAGGGCCCGTGCGGTGGCCAGAGGCAGCGCCGCGGCGGCCAGGCCGCGGGCAAGCAGATGACGACGGTGCATGGGGCGGCGATGATAGGCCGCCCGGCTCGTGCTCACGCCGTGGCCAGCGGCACCTTCTGCTGCACCGCCCGCAGGTCGTCCAGCCAGCGCTCGAAGGCCATGGCCCGCTCGCCGCCGCGCAATCGCAGCAGGGCCGAGGGGTGCAGGGTCACCAGCACCGGCAGCCCGTCCCCGCGGGCCAGCCACTGGCCGCGGTGGGCCATCACCGGCACCGCGCGGTGCATCAGCGAGCGCGCCGCCGTGGCCCCCAGCGCCACCGCCGCCTGTGGCCGCAGCGTTGCCAGCTCCTGCTCCAGCCAGTGCAGGCAGGCCTCGGCTTCGCGCTGGGCGGGCGTCTTGTGCCGCCGGCGGGTGCCCCGCCATTCGAACTTGAAGTGCTTCACCGCGTTGGTGATGTACAGCGCGTCGCGCGGCCAGCCCAGGCGCTGCAGGGCCTTGTCGAGCAGCTGGCCTGCCGGGCCCACGAACGGCCGGCCGGCCAGGTCCTCCTTGTCGCCCGGCTGTTCGCCCACGAGCACCAGCGCCGCGCCGGCGGCGCCCTGCCCCCACACCGTCTGCGTGGCCGGCTGCCAGAGCGGGCAACGCCGGCAGCCGGCCGCCTCGTCGGCCAGGGCCTGCAGGCGGGCGGCGGGCGAACGCAGCGGATCACGCATGCCCCGCACGCAGCAAGGCGCGTGCGCGCGCGGTGCCCGCGCGTCGGCGCCGGTCAGGACCGGGGCAGCGCCGCCCGGGCCGCCCGCGCGTCGCGCACGGCCTGCTCGAAGGCGCGCAGCTCGAAGGGCTTCTGCAGGAAGCCGTCGAAACCCGCCTCGCGGGCCTGCGCCCGCATGGCCTCGTCGCCGTAGGCGGTGAGCGCCAGCATGACGGGCGTGCGGGTGGGAAGCCGCCGGGCCACCTCCAGGCCATTGAGGCCGGGCAGACCCACGTCCACCAGCGCCACGTCGGGCGGGTCGTCGGTGAGCAGCTGCAGGCCGCTGTGGCCGTCGAAGGCCGTGCGGACCTGGTGCCCGGCCGTCTGCAGCAGGGTGGCGGTGGCGTTGCTCACGTCGGCGTGGTCCTCCACCAGGGCCACGCGCAACGGCGGCAGGGGCTCGGGCGCCGCCGGCTCCTCGGCCGGCGCGGCACCGCTGGCCTCGCTGAGCACCGGCAGCCGCACGGTGAAGCGGGCGCCACGGCCCACGCCCGGGCTGCTGGCCTCGATGGTGCCGCCGTGCAGCTCCACCAGGCCACGCACCACGTGCAGGCCCAGGCCCAGGCCACCGCGCGCCCGGTCCAGGCCGGTTTCCGCCTGGGTGAAGGGGTCGAACAGGGTGCGCAGCAGCGGCGGGTCGATGCCTGCGCCGGTGTCGGCCACGGTCAGCACCGCGTGGCCGTCGTTGCGCGCCAGCACGATGTGCACGTCGCCTCCCGCCGGGGTGAACTTGGCCGCGTTGTCCAGCAGGTTGGCGACGATCTGCTCCAGCCGCATGGCGTCGCCCCGCACCATCACCGGCTGCAGCGAGGTGTGCACCGCCAGGTGGCGCGTGCGGCCCGCATTGCGGAAGGCCTGCACCACCGAGCCCACGAGCTGCGACAGCTCGACGTCCGCCTCCCGCAGCGACAGCTTGCCGCTGCTGGCGCGGGCGGCGTCCAGCAGGTCGTTGACCAGCATGGACATCTGGCGCACCTGGCGCTTGAGCACCTCCTGCGCATGCTGGTTGGTCTGCGGCGTGGCGTTCTTCGCCTCCAGCAGCGCCACCGAGGCGGACATGGCGCTCAGCGGGTTGCGCAGCTCGTGCGCGAGCATCGCCAGGAACTCGTCCTTGCCCTTGTTGGCGCGCACCGCCTGCTCGCGGGCCAGCTCGGCCTCGGTGCGGGCGTTGAGCAGGTCGGCCAGGGCGTCCAGCAGCTTGCGGCGCACCGTCTCGGCCTCGTCGATGGCCAGCGGCTTCTGCGCCGGCCCGTCCGGGTCGGCCGCGGTGACGCGCGACACCTCGGCCAGGGCGTCGAGTGCGCGCACGATGCGCCGGCCCATGAAGGCGGCCCCGCCCGCGGCCACCCCGGCAGCCAGCAGCAGGCCGCCCACCATCAGCAGCGTCTGGTCACGCAGGTCGGCGCGCAGCGATTCGGACGGCACGCCGGTGGCCAGTGTCCACGGCGCTACGTTGAGCCGGCTGAACGCGCTGTGGAAGGGCTGCCCCTCCAGCCCGACCCCCATGAAACTGCCCTCCCGGCTGCCAGCCGCCTCCTGCCGCAGCCGGGGGCTGGCCGGACGCCCCACCCAGCGCTCGTTGTTGAGCGTGCGGGCGATGATCATGCCGTTGGTGTCCAGCAGCGTCAGCGTGGCGTCGTCCGCGATGGGATAGCTGCGCAGGAAGCCCAGCCAGTCCTGCTGCTCGATGCCCACGACGACGAGCCGGGCCACCTGCTCGCCCACCAGCTCGGGCACGGCGACGAAGGTGTAGAAGTGCACCCCGTCGCCCGAGGGCACGAGGCCGGAGACGACGGGCAGGCGCCCGCCCAGCACCAGCAGCCGCGTCGCCTCGTCCAGCGTGGGCGCCGGCCCGGACCCGGGCCGCTGCTGCAGCGCCACGCGCTCACCGGTGGCGGTGACGACCGACAGCGACGACCACCTGGGATGCTGCGCCAGCACCCGCCCCAGGCGGTTGTCCAGCTCGGTCTCGCCGGCCAGGCGGGCCTCGCCCGGCGTCGTGGGCTCGGTGAGCGTGCGCAGCAGCCGGATCGTCGCGTCCAGCTCGGTGTCCAGCGCCAGGCGCAGTGCCCGCACCCGTTCCAGGTGCCGCTCCGTGTGCACCTGCCGCTGCGTCTGCAGCAGCAGCGCCACGGACAGCCCGGCCACGAGCGCCAGCGGCGCCACGACGGCGACCATCATCCAGGCCAGTTGGACGCGGATGCGCATGGCAGGCAGGGCCGGTGGCGGGCGTGGCCGGGCGCTCAGCGCGCCGCGGACGGTTCGCCGAAGACCTCGATTTCGCGGTACGGCGCGGGCGCGTCGATGCCGATGAACCCGTACTGGCGCGCCGGCGGTTCGGCGAAGCGGAACTGCACGCGTGCCACGCCGGTGGCGAGCGGCTGGCCGTCCGGCCGCCGCATCGTCAGCACCGAGCCGGTCTCGGCCGCATCCACCACCACGTGGTGGGCGCCGGCCAGGCGCTGGTAGGCGTCCGGCGCCTGCGCGGCGGACCACCAGACCTCGTAGGCCTGGTGGCTGCGCTCGTCGCCGTTGCCCGCCGCCGCGCGGCCGGCGTGGGTGCGGATGGCCGAGAGCGTATAGCCCGAGGGCGCGGCCGCCGTGTCCAGCGTGAAGGTGGTGGTGAAGGTCTCGTCGGCGTCGTCGGTGAAGCGGGCCAGGCTGCCGTCGTTCAACACGCGCGTCGAGCGGCTGCCACCGTAGCCGCTGCTGCGGGCGGACACCAGAGTGGGCGCGCCGGCACGCACGAGGTTCGCTTGCGGCGCCGGCACGGCGTCGCTCGCCCAGAGCGTGCGGTCGGCCAGCACCACGCCGTCGGCGCGGCCGCGCACCGGGTTGGCCGGCAGCTGCGGCAGCGCCTGGATGGCACGGAACCACTGCTCGGCCATGACCGCGTAGCCCTCGGGGCTGGGGTGGATGCCGTCGGGGTGGGGGTAGGCCAGCATGGGCGTGTACATGTCCACCAGCGCCACCCGGTGGCCGAGCGCCTGGTGCCGCGCCACCAGGGCCGGGATCTCCGCGTTCAGCGCCCGGACGTAGGCCTGGGTGGTCTCGCTGGCGGGGGCGTTGGCCGGCACGATCTGGGCCAGCAGCACCTGGATGTCCGGGTTGTAGGCCACCACCCGGGAGACGAGGTCGTCCAGGCGGGCCACCACACCGGGCCGGCCGGCGCCGGGGTCGCCGCGGAAGCGGTAGTTCTGCTGCGCGTCGTTGGTGCCGGCGTGGACCAGCACGATGGCCGGGTCCCACAGGCGCAGCCGGTCCTCCAGGGGCAGCGCGTTCCAGAACGCACCGCCCTGCGCGATCTGCTCGATGCGGTAGGCCGAGTAGCCGTCGTGGTCGTGCTCCAGGAAGTCGGCCGGGTCGGTGTTGCGCGAGCTGCGCGAGCCGACGAAGTTCGGCCGGCCGAATGCCGCGGTCAGGCGCTCGAACAGCGGCCGCCGGTAGCCGCCCTGGCCGTCGCCACCTTCGGTGATGGAGTCGCCGATGGGCATGATGCGCAGCGGCTCGGACCGCACGGCCGCGGCGCCGGCCAGTCCGGCCAGCAGGATCAGGGCAAGGGCAAGGGGACGGGTGCGTCGCATGGGGTCTCCAGGGCGGGGCGCCGCGGGGCGGCGCCTGAGGGCAAACGGCGGTCCCGGCACGCAAGCGACGTGCCGCGACGGGCGGTGGCATTACACATCGAACTGGAAGCCGTCGGCCGGCTGCAGCTGCCACTGGCCGCCACCCGTGAGGCTCAGCACCTGCGTGTGGAAGCGCAGCACCCCCGGCCGGTGCGCCACGCTCACCAGCGTGGCGCCGCTGTCGCGCAGGCGCTGGTACAGCACCGCCTCGTTGCGCGCGTCCAGGGCGCTGGTGGCTTCGTCCAGGATCACCACCTTGGGCTGCCGTACCAGCACGCGGGCGAAGGCCAGCCGCTGCTGCTCGCCCACCGACAGCAGCTTCTCCCAGTCGTCCTCGGCGTCCAGCCCGCCCACCTGGCCGGCCAGGTCGCCCAGCTGCACCTCGGCCAGGATGGCGAGCAGGCGGTCGTCGTCGAGCTCGGTGTCGGTCGCGGGGTAGATGAGCTGGCTGCGCAGCGAGCCCGGCTGCATGTAGGGCCGCTGCGGCAGGAAGAACAGGTCGGTCAGCGGCGGGTGCTGCACGGTGCCGGTGCCCGAGCGCCACAGCCCCGCGATGGCGCGCAGCAGCGAGCTCTTGCCGCTGCCGCTGACGCCGGTGATGAGCAGCCCGTCGCCGGGGTCGAGGCTGAGGCTGAGGTTCTTCACCAGCAGCCGGTCGGTGCGCGGGGTGTAGAGGGTCAGCCCATCCAGGCGCAGCCGGTCGCCCTTGCGCCAGTCGATGCGCGGGGACGTCGCACCCGCGGGCGCGCCGTCACGCCGGCCCCGCCCGCCGACGCCGCCGGGCAGCACCAGCCGCGACAGCGCGTCGAGCCGCCCGATCCCGGCCACGAAGCGCGACAGGCTCTCGAAGTTCTCGACGATCACGGAGACGGCCGACAGCACCGCCACGAACGCACCACCCGCCTGCACGGCGCGGCCCACCTCCATCTCGCCCGAGAGCACCGCATCGGCCAGGATGATGCTGGGCACCACCACCGTGAGCTGGGTGAAGGCGCGCTGGAACAGGTTGAGCGTGCGCTGCTTGCGGATGAGCTTCCAGTAGTTGTGCCAGGCCGCGTCGAACAGCCGCTCGACGCGCGAGCGCTCCTGCGGCTCGCCGCGGTAGAAGGCAATGGACTCGGCGTTCTCCCGCACGCGCATCAGGCCGAAGCGGAAATCGGCTTCGCGACGCAGCTGCCAGAAATTCAGCCCGATCAGTGGCGCACCGAACACGCCGAGCGCCAGCACCGTGCCCACCGTGGCGTACACGGCGAGAAAGGCCACCAGGGCCTTGGAGATGGACCACAGCACCGCGCTGAAGGCCACCAGCTGCATCACCGAGCCCAGGAAGATCAGCAGGAAGTGGATCGACCGACCGGTGAAGGTGTTGATGTCCTCGCTGATGCGCTGGTCCGGGTTGTCGATGTCGCCGTTCTTCTGCAGGTCGTAATAGCGGCGTTCGCCGAAGTAGCCGTCCAGGAAGCGCCGGGTGAGCCAGCGCCGCCAGTGGTTGGCGAACGCATCGCGCATGTAGTAGTAGAAGGCGTAGATGGGTACCGCGAAGGCGAGCACCACCAGACAGGCGCGCACGGCATCCCAGAAGCGGTCGGCATCCCGGGCGGCCAGCGCGGATGTCAGCTCACCCGTCTGGGTGTTCAGCCGCACCGCGAAATGCGTCTCGGCCAGCATCAGCCCGATCAACACCGCCAGCAGCGTCCAGGCCTTGCGGCGCTCGTCGCCGCGCCAGTACGGCACCGCCATGGCCACGAACTGCCGCCATGCCGCCATCGACAGCTTCGGCGGCTTCAGGCGAGGCGGAGCGGCAAGACGCAGGGCGGGCACGGGTGCGGGGATCAGGGGGGTCGGGCCATGGTAACCGCCACCTGCAGGCCTGCCATGGCGGCGCACGCGCCGCCCGCGTGTCAGCCGCCGCCGCAGCCGCCCTGCCCCGCCATCGCCGCCATCGCCGCCTGGAAACGCTGCTGCAGCGCCTCGCCGGTGACCGTCTCGAGGTGGGACGCGATCATCCACTTGTGGCCGAACGGGTCGGTGACACCCCCCGCGCGGTCGCCCCAGAACTGGTCCATCAGCGGCATCATCACCGTGGCGCCGGCCTCCAGCGCGCGGGCGTACACCGCGTCGCAATCGGGCACGTAGAAAGTGACCATGGTGCCCGAGCCGCCCAGCGCCAGTGGCGACAGGGCGCCCATCTCCGGGCGCTCCTCGGTGAGCATGAAGTGGGCCGCGCCGATGCGCAGCTCGGCGTGCACCACGCTGCCGTCCGGAGCGTCCAGGCGCTCGACCAGGTCGGCGCCGAAGACACGCTGGTAGAAGGCGATGGCATCGGGCGCGCCCCGCACGGTGAGGTAGGGCAAGGCGCCGTAGGGGGCGGGAACGCGGTCGGGCGAGGCGGTCATGCGGATCTCCTGGGGGTGTGGGGGGTGGGGGGGGGACGCCCGCCGCCATCGGATGCGGCGGGCCTGCACCGGGACGACGATCGCCGCGCGCCGATTTCGACACAGGTCAAGTTGTCACAGATCGCTGCAGGCTGCCCCTTCAGGCGCGGGCGCAGCGGCCGAAAGGTACGGCACCCCTGATTGCGCCCCGGCCCCGTGTCCGACCCCTCCACCGTCAACCCCCACTACCTCGACCACGTCGTCGGCACCACCGCCAGCCACGTGGTGGAGGTGACGGAGGACATCGTCAGCGGCAGCGGCATCAAGCTGCTGGCCAAGGGCGCCCGCATCGACCCGGCGGTGCGCGAGCGGCTGCTGGCGCACAAGCTGCGCAAGCCGCTGGAGGACTGCCTGCAGGTGGCCGACGGCGTGCGCGCCGACGAGCTGCCCGCCCTGGCGGAGCAGCTGCAGCAGACCTGGCCGGCGCTGGAGGCGCTGAGCCGCCCCCCGGACGGCACCGCCTCGGTGGCCACCTCGCTGGGGCGTCTGTCGCTGAGCGGTCCGGTGCGGTCGCTGCTCACCGTGTACGCCCGGTCCCGGCCCGGCCGGCTGGAGCACGCGGTGGGTGTGGCCATGCTGGCGCTGTCGCTGGGCCGCCGGCTGGCGCCGGGCGAGTTCGACCGCCACCGCGACCTGGCGCTGGCCGGGCTGCTGCACGACGTCGGCGAGCTGTACCTGGATCCCGCCCACCTGGCCGCTGGGGGGGCGCTGCCGCCGGACCACTGGCGGCAGATCGTCAGCCACCCGCTCATCGGCCACCGGGTGCTGCGCCACATGGACGGCGCCGGCCCCGTGGTCGCCCGGTCGGTGCTGCAGCACCATGAGCGCCTGGACGGGCTGGGCTACCCGCAAGGGCTGGCAGGCGCAGACCTGCCGCTGGACGGGCAGGTGCTGGGCGTGGCGGAGTGGCTGATGGGCCTGCTGTCGGGCGGCATCTCGCCACTGCTGCGCGCCAAGCTGGCCAGCTGCGTGGTGCCGGGAGAATTCAGCACCGAGCTGCTGCAGGCCGTGGCCGCGGCCCGCTTCCAGGCCGACGGCCTGCCACCGCTGGCGCCGCAGGACGGTGCCCTGCAGCAGCAGCGCGCGGTCGCGCGCGCCGAGCGCATCGCGGCCTGCCTGCGCCGGTTCCGCGACCAGCGCCCATGGATCGATGAACGCGTCGCGCAGGCACGCGGGCCGCTGCAGCGCGCCTTGCAGGCCGCCGTGCAGCGGCTGGAGCGGCTGCAGCTGTCGTTCGTCAGTGCCGGCCTGGAGATCGATGCGCCACGCCGCCTGGTGGACGAACTGGTCGCGCTGGGCGACGCGGCCCTGCGCCAGGAGATCAGCCAGCTGCTCGGCGAGATGGAGTTCCGTCTGCGTGCCCTGGAGCGCGAGTGCCTGGCCCGCACCGGGCTGCTGCCGCCGGACGACCACCGGGTGATGCAGGACGTGGTGGCCCGGCTGCGCGACGACGCGCCCGACGACGCGGCCCACGACGCGGCCCAGGACGCACCGGCACCCGCCTGATGGCCGCCCCGCCGCCGGTGCCTCAGCCGGCGCGGTTGCGCATCCAGTCGGCCGTCTGGAAGAACGACGTCTCCAGCCGCTCGCGCAGGGCGGCGGGCACCTCGCGCTCCTGCATCGCCTGGAACATGCACGCCAGCCACTCGTCGCGCTCCTGCTGGCCGATGGAGAACGGCAGGTGCCGGGCGCGCAGCCTCGGGTGGCCGAAGCGCTCGATGTAGTGGCTCGGGCCGCCCAGCCAGCCGCACAGGAACCAGAAGAGCTTGTCGCGCGCGTCGTCCAGGGTGCTGCCATGGGCGGCGCGCAACACGGCGTAGGCCGGCTCCAGGTCCATCAGGTCGTAGAAGCGGTCGACGAGCGCGCGCACCGCGGTTTCGCCGCCCAGCTGCTCGAAGGGCGTGGGGCCGGGCACCACCGCCTGGCCGTCGTCGTCCTGCGCAGCCATCAGCTGTTCAGCCGGGTGGCCGCGGCCACCACGCCCTGCGCGGCCGGGGCGCCGGGGAAGGCGTCGAGCAGCAGCTGGCGCCGCGACACGGCCTCGCGCACGGTCTTGTCGGTGGCCACCTCGCCCAGGAACTCCAGCTTGACGGGCGAATCGAGCCCCGGCGAGACATAGCGGTCGACCACCTGCTGCAGCTGGCCACGGATGATGCGGCCGTCGCCCGGCCGGGTGACCTGGTTGACCAGCAGGCGCAGGTCGCGCCGGCCCTGGGTGGTGGCCAGCACCTTGATGGTGGCGTAGGCGTCGGTGAGCGCGGTGGGCTCGGGGGTGGTGACCACCAGCGCCTCGTCGGCCAGCGACACCGTGTAGAGCACCACGTCGGAGATGCCCGCGCCGGTGTCCAGGATGATGCGGTCGAAGCGCGGCTTGACGCGGTTGACCACGCCGACCAGCAGCTCGCGCACCTCGGGCGTGAGGCGCGAGTACTCGACCATGCCGGAGCCGGCCAGCAGCACGTGGAAACCGCCTGGCGCCGGCACGATGGCTTCTTCCAGGGTGTGGCGGCCGGTGAAGACGTCGTGCAGCGTGATCTTGGGGAACAGGTTCAGCACCACGTCCAGGTTGGCCAGGCCCAGGTCGGCGTCCAGCACCAGCACGCGCTGCCCCTGCCGCGCCAGCGCGGCCGCCAGGTTGGCCGACAGGAAGGTCTTGCCCACCCCGCCCTTGCCGCTGGTGACCGCCGTGATGCGGGCCACCTTGCCGCCCCCGCTGGCGGTGGGCAGGTTCGGCCCGTTCGCCGCGCTCGTGTTCATTCCAGGAACTCCCCGAAGTTCGATGTGCCGAAGAGCAGGCCCTTTTCTTCGGGGCTCACGACCGACACGGGGGTCGGCTCCAGGCAGGTGCGGTTGCGGCCCTCGGCCTTGGCGCGGTAGAGCTGCAGGTCGGCGCGCTCGGTCCAGAGGCTGGCGGTGGAGCGCACCCACTGGGGCGCATAGGCGCCGCCCACGCTGATCGTCACACCCAGCGTCTGCGACGGGCCGATGGGAATGGGCCGCGCCTCGATGCGGCTGCGCAGGCGGTCGGCCACGGTCTGGCCGAAGGCCGGCGAGCAGTTGGGCAGGATCACCGCGAACTCTTCCCCGCCGATGCGGGCGGCCAGGTCCATCGGCCGCACCGTCTCGCGCAGCCCGTCGGCCACCGACTGGATGACCAGGTCGCCCACCGCATGGCCGTGGGTGTCGTTCACGCGCTTGAAGTGGTCGATGTCCAGCAGCAGCAGCAGCGCGGGCTCGCCCGAACGCGCCACACGATCGATCTCCCGGCCCAGCGCGGATTCGAAGCTGCGGCGGTTGGCCAGGCCGGTGAGCGCATCGCGGCTGGACAGCTCGCACAGCCCGTCGATCAGGCCCTGCATCCAGGCGGCACTGCCCGGCGCCCCCGGCGGCATGGCATGGCCCGACTGCGCCAGCAGATGCAGGGCCTGCTCGACGCGCAGGGCGTCGAACTCGGGCATCGGGCGGGGGTCGGGAGCGCTCACGCGGCGTGAAATATCGGACAAGGGGCGGGGTGCCGGGGCAGTCTAGCAGTGTGCCCCTCGGGCGAAGGTGCCGAAAAAGGGCCGGGAAGCCACGTCAACTCGGGCCGACGACCACGGTCGTGCCGGGCAGACTCGTGGCGTGCCTGTTCCTGCCACCTGCCGACGACGCCGCCCACGATGACCTCCTTCCTGGATGCCCCGAGCCACGCCGGCGACGCCGCCCCTGCCGAACAGGAGTTCAGCTTCGACGCGGCCGATTTCGAGCGCGTGCGCAAGCTGATCTACCAGCGCGCGGGCATCAGCCTGCACGACGGCAAGCGCGCCATGGTCTACAGCCGGCTGTCGCGTCGCCTGCGCGAGACCGGCCACCGCAGCTTCCGTGACTACCTGCAGTGGCTGGAGTCCGCCGCCGGACCGGCCGGTGACAAGGAGTGGCAGGAGTTCGTCAACTGCCTGACCACCAACCTCACCTCGTTCTTCCGCGAGGAGCACCATTTCCATGCCCTGGCCGATGTGCTGCGTGGCTTCGGCAACCGTGCGCCGCGCATCTGGTGCAACGCCGCGTCCACCGGCGAGGAACCGTACTCGATCGCCATGGTGCTGGCCGAGGCCCTGGGCGACCATGGCGCGCGCCTGCTGGCCACCGACATCGACACCAAGGTGCTCGCCACCGCGCAGCGCGGCGTGTACCCGGCGGATTCGCGCGGGCTGAGCCCCGAGCGCCTGAAGCGCCACTTCATGCGCGGCACGGGCAGCAATGCGGGCTTCATCCGGGTGAAGCCGGAGCTGGCGCGGATGATCGACTTCCGGCCGTTCAACCTGATGTCGACCGCCTGGTCGCTGGGCGAGCCCTTCGACATGGTGTTCTGCCGCAACGTCATGATCTATTTCGACCACGCCACCCAGCGCCGCGTGCTCGAACGCATCCACGGGGTGATGAAACCGGGCGGGCTGCTGTTCGTCGGCCATTCGGAGAACTTCACCGACGCCCGCGACCTGTTCCTGCTGCAAGGCAAGACGATCTACAAGCGGGTGTGAACCCCGCCGCCGACCCATGACCACCCTGCCCTCCTCTTCCGGCGCCGCCCGACCGCCCTCGCCGCTGGGCGCCCCGGGCGCCGGCACGGTCGGCCGCACGCCGCGGCTGGACAAGCTCAAGGCCATGCCGCGCAAGGCGGGTGAGGCGTCGTTCTTCTACTACGACGCGCATTTCCGCAACGAGGCGGTGAAGGTGCTGCCCGGCGAGTTCTACTGCGACGGGGAGGACATCCTCGTGATGACCACGCTCGGCTCGTGCATCGCGGCGTGCCTGTGGGACCGCCAGGCCCGCATCGGCGGCATGAACCACTTCATGCTGCCCGACGGGGCCGGCGACTCCGGCCGCTACGGCAGCTTCGCCATGGAACTGCTGATCAACGAGATGATGAAGCGCGGCGCCTCGCGGCTGACCATGGAGGCCAAGGTCTTCGGCGGCGGCGCGGTGATCAGCGGCATGA
Source organism: Ideonella sp. (assembly GCF_041918995.1). Lineage (GTDB taxonomy): Bacteria > Pseudomonadota > Gammaproteobacteria > Burkholderiales > Burkholderiaceae_C > Ideonella. The sequence goes on from NZ_JAYRUN010000011.1 coordinate 62,276, forward strand.
ACTCGATCAACGTGGGCGAGCGCAACACCAAGTTCGTGCTCGACTTCCTGAACACCGAGCGCATCCCGGTGGTGTCCAAGGACGTGATGGACGTCTACCCGCGCAAGGTGTGCTTCCTGCCCGCGAGCGGCAAGGCCATGGTCAAGCGCCTGGCGCCCACCAACACCGACGCCCTGGTCGCCCAGGACCGCGCCGCCGCCCAGAAGGCCGCGCCCGTGGTCGCCACCGGCGGCACCATCGACCTGTTCTGACCCCGGCCAACCTGCACAAGAAGGACAAGACCATGGCCAAGACCCGTGTGGTCGTCGTCGACGACTCGGCGCTGGTGCGCAGCCTGCTCGCCGAGATCATCAACCGGCAGCCCGACATGGAATGCGTCGGCGCGGCGGCGGATCCATTCGCCGCGCGCGAGATGATCCGCAACCTCAACCCGGACGTGATCACGCTGGACGTGGAGATGCCGCGCATGGACGGCATCGACTTCCTGTCCAAGCTGATGCGGCTGCGGCCCATGCCGGTGCTGATGGTGTCCACGCTGACGGAGCGCGGCGCGGAGGTCACCCTGCGTGCCCTGGAGCTCGGCGCGATCGATTTCGTGGCCAAGCCCAAGATCGGGGTGGCGGACGGCCTGAAGCAGCTGGCCGAGGAGATCACCGACAAGATCCGCATCGCCACGCGTGCACACGTCAAGCGCGCCCCGGCCGCCCCGGCACCGGCGGCCACGGCACCGGGTGCTGTGGCGGCGGCGGCGGCGCGGCCGGTGCCGGCGGCCGCCAGCCCGCTGGGCCGGCTGTCGACCGAGAAGATCATCTTCATCGGCGCGTCCACCGGCGGCACGGAAGCCACCAAGGAAGTGCTGATGGCCCTGCCGGCGGATTCCCCGGCGGTGGTGATCACGCAGCACATGCCCCCGGGCTTCACGCGCAGCTACGCGGCCCGCCTGGACACGCTGTGCAGGATCCGCGTGAAGGAGGCCAGCGACGGCGAACGCATCCTGCCCGGCCATGCCTACATCGCGCCGGGCGGCCTGCACCTGAGCGTGGAGCGCTCGGGCGCCAACTACGTGGCGCGCGTGCGCGACGGCGAGCCGGTGAACCGGCACAAGCCCTCCGTGGAAGTGCTGTTCGAATCGGCCGCGCGCGTGGTGGGCCCCAACGCCTTCGGCATCATGCTCACGGGCATGGGCGGCGATGGCGCCAAGGCCATGCGGGCCATGCGCGACGCCGGCAGCTACAACTACGCGCAGAACGAGGCCACCTGCGTGGTGTTCGGCATGCCGCGCGAGGCCATTGCCCACGGGGCCGCGAACGAGGTGCTGCCGCTGCAGGACATCGCCCCGCACCTGATGGACAAGCTGCGCGCCATGCACGGCGCGCTGCTGCACCGCGTCTGATGCCCTCGCGGCCTAGTAGGCGGCGGCCCGGGCCAGCTTGATGGCCCGCGCGCGGCGCTCCAGGCCGGCGCCGGGCGGCGCCTGCTCCAGCCACCGCGCCACGGCCTGCGCCCACAGGGTGTCCTCGGGCCCGCCGCCGGGCTTGAGCCGCAGGGCCTCGGCGACCACCGCCGCGGCCTCGGGCGCGCCCCCTTCGATGCGCAGCACCGCCTGGCGCATGCCGGTGGCGGGGTCCTCGGCCCACAGCGTGGCGGCGCCCTCCGGCCAGTAGCCCGGCACCACGAAGCGCGCGAACGCGGCCTGAGGCAGCCCCGGGTGCTGCTCGGCCGTCCACCCCGAGCGCAGGCCCCAGACCACCGGGTGCTCCCCATGGGCATCGGCCAGCACCAGGCGCAGGCCGGCCGGTGCCGCGGCCGCACACACCACCGTGCCGTCCAGCCGCCGTCGCCGCGGCACGGCCGCGCCCGCACCGTGCAGGTGGGCCGCGGCCACCCAGGCCGACGGCGGCTGGGGGTCGGACGTGAGCAGCGCCGCCGCGGACGGCACCGGCCGGAAGCCCCGCCAGCGTGCGAGCGCCACGTCCAGCGCTTCCTGGCCACCGAAGGCCGCGTAGGCGCTGCGGGTGCCCTGGTCACCCTGCCCCACCACCTGCTCCCAGATGTGGGGCAGCCGCCGCGGCGGAAAGCGGAAGCCCAGTTCGTCGAACAGCCGCTGCAGCACATGCTGCGAGCGGGCGGGCGGCGACTGGTACAGGTCCTCGTAGGCGATGGCCAGCGGATGGGCACCCATCTCCACCAGCCCGTCCCACACGCGCTGCAGGGCGCGCATGCCGCGGCGCTCGCGCTCCACCAGCTCGGGCACCGGCAGGGGATGGCGCCGCAGCTCCTCCTCGGTGGGCGGCTGACCGGTCTTCATGCGGTTGCCCCAGATGCCGCTCACGCGCGCGTAGTGCAGCGACAGCAGGCGGCCCTTGGGCTGGCGCCGGTACAGGAACACATGCTGGTAGCCCGCCGCGGCGGTGGCGAGCGCCAGGCCGCCGTTGATCTCGGGCGGCACCATCTCCACGCAGTGCTTGATCACCTGGTGCTCGGCCGCGATCTCCTGCATGGCCGCCCCCATGGCCAGGGCGTCGCGGTCCTTTCGCCACGCGGCGGTCACGTGGCCGTAGGCACGCCCCTCGTTGAAGGGCTCGTGCTCGGTGCGCGGCAGGCCGCTCAGGCGCACCAGCTGGCGCGTGAGGTTGGTGCCACCCGTGCGCTGCAGGGTCCAGATGACGAACGGGCGCACGGGCTGCGCGGGCGCGCCCGCGGCAGCGTCGGCCGAAGGGGCCGCGGCGGTGGCGTCGTTGGGCAGGGTGAGGGACGACATGGTGGGCGAGAGGAGGTGCCGGGACGCTCAGAGGAACAGCGCCTGGAGGTCGCTCAGGAAGTCGAAGCCACGGGCGGTGGGGCGCACCCGCGGGCCGGCGGGGCCGCCGTCATCGCGCGCCAGCAGCCCGCGGGCCAGCGCCTGCTCCAGCGGCGCCGCGATGGCCGAGGGCGGCAGCCCCGTGCGGTCGGTGAACAGCGCGAGCTCGAAGCCGTCGCGCAGGCGCAGTGCATTGAGCATGAACTCGAAGGCCAGCGCCTGCCGGCCCACCTCGTCCTGCTGCGACGCGGCCCGCCCGGCCAGCGCCTCGTCCATGTAGCGCGCCGGCTCCCGCCACTTCACGGTGCGCAGCACGCGGTGCGGGAAGCTCAGCTTGCCGTGCGCGCCGGCACCCAGGCCGAGGTAGTCGCCGAACTGCCAGTAGTTGAGGTTGTGGGCGCAGCGGTGGCCCGGCCGTGCATAGGCGGACACTTCGTAGCGCTGCAGGCCGGCGGCCGCGGTGAGCTCGACCAGGCGGTCCAGCATCTCGGCGCTGGTGTCCTCGTCGGGCAGCACGGGTGGCCGGCGGGCGAAGGCGGTGTTGGGCTCGAGGGTGAGGTGGTACAGGCTGAGATGCGGCGGCGCGAAGGCCAGCGCCGTGGCCAGGTCCTCGTCCAGCTCGGCCGCCGTCTGGCCCGGCAGCGCGTACATCAGGTCGAGGTTGAAGGTGTCGAAGGCCTGGGCCGCCTCTTCGACCGCGGCCAGCGCCTGGGCGCGGTCGTGCACCCGGCCCAGCGCACGCAGCTTGTCGTCCGAGAAGCTCTGCACGCCGATGGACAGGCGCGTGACGCCGGCGCCGCGGTAGGCACGGAAGCGCTCGCGCTCGAAGGTGCCCGGGTTGGCCTCCAGCGTCACCTCGGCGCCCGGTGCCAGCGGCAGCAGGCTGCGGATGTCCGACAGCAGGCGCTCGATGGACTCGGGCGCAAACAGGCTGGGCGTGCCGCCGCCGATGAACACGGTCTGCACCGAACGGCCCCAGACCAGGGGCAGGCTGGATTCCAGGTCGGCGCGCAGCGCGTCGAGGTAGCGTGCCTCCGGCGCCGGAACGCCGGCCCCACCCGGCCCCCGCAGCTCGTGCGAATTGAAGTCGCAGTACGGGCACTTCTTCAGGCACCACGGCAGGTGCACGTACACCGACAGCGGCGGCGGGGCGCCCAGTTGCAGCGTGCCGGGGCGCAGGAAGCGGTCGGCCACCGACGCCAGGTCGGCCGCGGCCGGGGTGGCCGGTGCGTTCACAGCCGCCACGCCTGGCGCATCAGCGCCGTCATCTGCGCCGCCGCCAGCGCGCGGTGGCTGCGCGCGTTCTTCAGCGTGGCCGGCAGCGCCGCCACCGTGTCACCCAGCGACGGGATGTGCATCAGCGGGTCGTAACCGAAGCCACCGCTGCCTGCGGGCGCGCCCAGGATCTCGCCGTCCCAGCGGCCGAAGGCCACGAGAGGCTCCGGGTCGTCCGCCGCGCGCAGCGCCACCAGCGCGCACACGAACGCGGCGCGCCGATCGGCCACGCCGTGCAGGCGCTGCAGCAGCAGCGTGTTGTTGGCGGCATCCTGCGCGGCCCGCCGGGCCTCGCGGTCGGGCCAGGTGCCCGGCGGCGCAGGCGCGAACACGGCCGACTGCACGCCCGGCTGGCCGCCGAGCGCATCCACGCACAGCCCGGAATCGTCGGCGATGGCGGCCAGCCCCGTGGCGGCCGCCGCGTGCCGGGCCTTGGCCAGCGCATTCTCGATGAAGGTGATGTGCGGCTCGTCGGCCTCGGCCACGCCCAGCTGGCCCTGGGCCACCAGCGCCACACCCAGCGGCGCGAACAGCGCCCCCAGCTCAGCGAGCTTCTTCGCGTTGTTCGAGGCCAGCACGATCTGCATCGGGATCTCCAGGCTGCCGCCTCAGGGCGCCAGCGGCACGGCCAGCGCCGCACGCTGCGCCGCCACCAGCTCGGCAATGCCCTTGGCGGCCAGGGCCAGCAGGCGGTCCATCTCGGCGCGGCTGAAGGGCACGCCCTCGGCCGTGCCCTGCACCTCCACGAAGCCGCCGGCGCCGGTCATGACCACGTTCATGTCGGTGTCGCAGCCCGCGTCTTCCACGTACTCCAGGTCGAGCAGCGGCGTGCCCTGTACGATGCCCACGGAGACCGCGGCCACCGCGTCGCGGATGGGCGACGCCGGAATGAGGCCCCGTGCGAGCAGGGTGTTCACCGCGTCCTGCGCCGCGACGAAGGCGCCGGTGATGGCCGCGGTGCGGGTGCCGCCATCGGCCTGCAGCACGTCGCAGTCCAGCGTGATGGTGCGCTCGCCCAGCGCGGCCAGGTCGAACACGGCCCGCATGGAGCGGCCGATCAGGCGCTGGATCTCCTGCGTGCGGCCGCTTTGCTTGCCGCGCGCGGCCTCACGGTCGCTGCGGGTGTGGGTGGCGCGCGGCAGCATGCCGTACTCGGCCGTCACCCAGCCCTCGCCGCTGCCGCGCTTGTGCGGCGGCACGCGCTCCTCCACCGAGGCGGTGCACAGCACGCGCGTCTCGCCGAACTCGATGAGCACGGAGCCTTCGGCATGGCGGGTGAAACCGCGCGTGATGCGCAGCGGTCGCAGGGCGTCCGGCGCGCGGCCGGCGGTACGTTCAAAGCTCATGGGTCACATCCTCGTTCAACCCACGATTGTCCCTCGCCCCAGCGCCTGGAGCGTCACTCCGTCTGGAGCCCCCTCCCGGAGGGGGCTGGGGGGAGCCCACGGACGGCCGAAGGCAAGCCGGAGGGCGAAGCAGAAGAAGAGCTCAGCTCTTCTTCTGCGAAGAACGCCGGATTGCCTCGTTGATCTCGCGGATCGAGCGCTCGATCTCGGCCTCGTCGAGGTCGCCGGGCACGGTTTCGCCGAGGCTGGCCTGGATGGTGGAGGCGAACACGTCCTCGCCGAGGCTGCGGGTGGAGACGCCGGCGACCGAATCGCTGTCCTCCACCGCCTCCCACTCGACCGCCAGCACGGTGACGTTGTCGCCGTGGGCGCCGCCGTTGCGCAGGGCGCGCTCCACCATCTCCGGCACGGCGTCGGACAGGGCGCGGGAGGACAGCAGCTCGACGATCTCCTCCTCCTCCATCTGGCTCCACAGGCCGTCGGAGCACACGATCATGCGGTCACCGCTCTGCAGCGTGACGGGGCCCACGGTGTCAACCACCGGCTTGCCCGGGCTGCCCAGGCAGGTGAAGAGCACCGAGCGGTTGAACTTGGCGTCGATGGGGACCACCTGCGACAGGGTCTGCTGCAGCTCGGTGTAGGAGTGGTCGCGGGTGCGCGCGACGAGCTTGCCGGCACGCACCAGGTACAGCCGCGAATCGCCGCAGTGCGCCCAGAACGCGGCCCGGCCCTGCAGCACGCAGGCCACGACGGTGGTGCGCGGCGTGTCGACCAGGCCCTTTTCCGTGGCGTAGCGCAGCAGATGGTGGTGGCCGGCCAGGATGGCGTCCTGCAGGAAGCGCAAGGGGCTCTTCAGCGACGGCTTGGCCTCGCGCTGGAAGGCGGCCGCCAGTGTCTGCAGCGCGAGCTGGGACGCCACCTCGCCCTCAGGGTGCCCGCCCATGCCGTCGGCCAGGGCAAACAGGCCCGAATCCCGCGTGTAGCAATAGCCCATGCGGTCTTCGTTCTTTTCGCGGCCACCCTTGCGGCTGACCTGGTAGACGGAAAATCTCATCGTGAGCCTGTCTTCAGGTTCTCGATCTGCAGTTTCAACCGTTCGGTGAAGCTGAGAGAGGTGTAGCGTCTTTCGGTCTCGCGCGAGAGTTCCTTCTGCAGCGCAAACACGCTCTGCGGCCGGGACAGCGGATCCAGTGCCATGCACCACTCGGTGACCTCGATGAGGTTGTCCGAGTAGGTGTTGCGCATGCGGGACATGGACAGCGACAGCCGGTCCTTGTCGATGCGCTGGGGGGCGTCGGTGGGCGGGTAGCCCTGCATGCAGGCGTAGATGCATGCGCCGATGGCGTAGATGTCGGTCCAGGGGCCGAGCGAGCCGTCGCGCCGATACATCTCGGGCGCGGCGAAACCGGGCGTGTACATGGGGCGGATGAAGTTGCCTTCCTTGCTCAGCACTTCGCGTGCCGCGCCGAAGTCCAGCAACACCGCCTTGTTGTCGTTGGTGATGAAGATGTTGGCCGGCTTGATGTCCAGGTGCAGCATCTTGTGCTGGTGGACGATGCGCAGGCCCTTGAGGATCTCGTCGAACAGCGACCGGATGGTCGATTCGCGGAACACCTTCTCCTGCTTCAGATCGCGGGCCGTGACGATGAAGTCCTGCAGCGTGTCGCCCTGCAGGTAATTCATCACCATGTAGACGGTCTCGTTCTCGCGGAAGAAATTCAGCACCGAGACGACGCTCGGGTGCGAGATCTGGGCGAGTGAACGGCCTTCCTCGAAGAAGCTCTTGAGGCCCAGGCGGTACAGCGGCTGCTTTTCCGGCTTGACGCGCGGAATGAGTTCGCCGGCCGAGCGCTCGGCGAGTGACGCCGGCAGGTATTCCTTCAGCGCCACGAGGTGGCGCTCCTCGTCTTCTGCGAGGTAGACGACACCAAAGCCGCCGGCCGCCAGTTTCTTGATGATCTGGTAGCCCCCGACCACGGTGCCCGCGGGCAACGGGGAGGGTTTCGGCTTTGACATAATCGACGTTTTGCCGCTCAGGAAACAGGCCTCATGGCAGTCTACAGCATGACCGGGTTCGCGAGCGCCAGCGCCGCCCCGGCGGCCGAGGGGGAGCACCACCCCGTCGGCGTGACCGTGGAAATGCGCACGGTCAACAGCCGCTTCCTGGACATCGCGTTCCGCCTTCCCGACGAACTGCGCCAGGCCGAGCCCGCACTGCGCGAGCTGCTCACCGCCGCCCTGCGCCGCGGCAAGGTGGAAGTGCGCGCCCAGGTGGGGCGGGCCGGCGACGACAGCCTGCCCCATCCCGGCGCAGAGCAGCTCAACCGCCTTGCCCGCCTGCAGGGCACGGTGCAGACCTGGCTGCCCCAGGCGGCCGGCCTGTCGGTGCACGAGGCGCTGCAGTGGTGCCGGGGCGGCGCGTCGGCCGCGCCGGCTCAGGCGCTCGACGAGCTCGCGGTGCAGGCCGCGCGCGACTGCATCGAGGCCCTGCGTGCCGCCAGGGCGCGCGAAGGCGGCCGGCTCGCGCAGGTGCTGCAGGAGCGGCTGGCCACGCTGCGCCAGCTGGCGGAGCAGGCCGAGCCGCTGGTGCCCGCGGTGGTCGGCAAGCAGCAGCAGCGCTTCATGGAACGCTGGGCGGAGGCGCTGGACGCCGCCGGCGGCGCGGGCGCCGTGTCCGCCGAGTCCGCGCGCGACCGGGCGCTCAGCGAGGCCGCGGCCTACGCCATCCGCATCGACGTGGCCGAGGAACTCGCCCGGCTGCGTGCCCACCTGGACGAGATCGAACGCCTGCTCGCCAAGGGCGGCGAGATCGGCAAGCGGCTGGACTTCCTGATCCAGGAACTGCACCGTGAGGCCAACACGCTGGGAGCCAAGTCCAGCGCGCTCGAACTGACCGGCATCTCGGTCGACATGAAAGTCGCCATCGAGCAGATGCGCGAGCAGGTGCAGAACCTCGAATGACCGCCCGCATGGACACCCCTGGCAACCTGTTCGTCGTCGCCGCGCCCAGCGGCGCCGGCAAGTCCAGCCTCGTGAAGGCGCTGCTGGAGCTCGATTCCCACCTGGCGGTCTCCGTGTCGCACACCACCCGGCCGCCGCGCGGCCAGGAGCAGCACGGGCGTGAGTACTGGTTCGTGAGCCCCGAGGACTTCGCCGGCATGGTGGCACGCGGCGAGTTCTTCGAATGGGCCGAGGTGCACGGCAACCGCTACGGCACCTCGCGGGTGGGCATCGAGGCGCGCCTGATGGCTGGCGAGGACGTGGTGCTGGAGATCGACTGGCAAGGCGCCCTGCAGATCAAGCAGCTGTTCCCGCATGCGGTGCTGGTGTTCATCCTGCCGCCCAGCTGGGAGGAGCTCGAGCAGCGCCTGCGGCGCCGCGGCGAGGACGGGGTGGACGTGATCGCCACCCGCCTGGCCAACGCGCGCCACGAGGTGGCCCAGGCGCGGCACTTCGACTACGTTATAATCAACGGCTTGTTCGAGACGGCGCTTTTCGATCTGAAGACCGTCGTGCACTCGCAGCGCCTGAAGTACGCGGCCCAGCGCCGCGCGAAGTCCACGGTCTTCGGCGCCCTGCATCTGGACTGACACCTGGACCGGTGTGCCTGGCCTTTCGGGGCCCTGCTTGCCGGTTCGCCCCTCGTTCCCCGTTCCCTCTACCGCGCAGATTCACCATGGCCCGCATCACCGTCGAAGACTGCCTGAACAGGATCCCGAACCGCTTCCAGCTGGTGCTGGCAGCCACCTACCGGGCCCGCATGCTGAGCCAGGGCCATGCGCCCAAGGTCGAGTCGAAGAACAAGCCGGGTGTCACCGCCCTGCGCGAGATCGCCGCCGGCGAGGTGGGCGTGGAGATGCTGCGCAAGGTGCCGACCTGACCGGCACCGTCCGGCCCGCCGGCCGGTAGGGATGCACGGGCGCCTTCGGGCGCCCGTTGTCTTTTCACGGCACGTCAGCGTGCTGGAGGCAAAAGCCCTGCATAGTTCGGGGTTGTGGCGCCATGGCGTGCGCTGCCTCCTGTCGACCATGCCCCAGCCCTCCCGCCTGCCCGTCCTGGCCACCGTGGTGCTCACCGCGGTGCTGTACACGATGGTCACCGGCGACCGCCCGCTCGACATCCACATCGAGCGGCCGCAGTTCCTGGGGCTGCACGCCCTGATCGAGGTGCTCTCGGCGGTCGTCTGCATCACGGTGGGCATCACCGCCTGGCAGGTGGTGGACGAGCGCGATCGCGGCACCCGCCGCTGGCTGGGCAGCGCCTTCGTGCTGGTGGGCCTGCTGGATGTGCTGCACCTGCTGAGTTATGCCGGCATGCCCGACCTGGGCGCGCCGAGCAGCACGCACAAGGCGATCGTCCTGTGGCTGCTCGCCCGCGCCGTGCCGGCGGTGGCGCTGCTGGTCTGGGCCACGCCGTGGTGGCCGCAGGCCCTGCGTGCCGAGCGCGCCGGCGGGCCGGCCGCGGCGCTGGGCCTGGCCAGCGTGGTGGTCCTGGCCGCCACGGCGATGCTCGTGCCGCAGGCCTTCCCCGCCACCTTCCAGGCCGGCGAGGGCCTCACCCCGTTCAAGCTCTGGCTGGAAGCCGGCCTGGTGCTGGCCTACCTGACCGCCTATGTCCTGGCCCGCGTGCGCCTGGCCCGGCTGCCCGCCGATGTGCAGGCAGACGAGGCGCCCGTGAAGGACGCGCTGCTGCTGATGGCGCTGTCCGAAGGCTTCTTCGTGCTGTATGGCAACGGCGTCACGGACATGGCGAACCTGCTGGGCCATGTCTACAAGGTCGTCGCCTACGGCCTGCTGTTCCACGGCCTGTTCCTCAACCAGATCCGGCGCCCGTTCGTGCGCCTGGCCAACGCCCACAGCGCGCTGGAACGGCGCACCGCCGAGTACCGCGAGCTGTTCGAGCTGGCACCGCTGGGCGTGCTGCGGGTGGACGAGCATGGCCGGGTGCAGATGGCGAACCGGGCGCTGGAACACATGTTCGGCTACGCGCACGAGCAGCTGGTGGGCCAGCCTGTGGGCATGCTGATGCCGGCGCGCTCGCGCCGCCTGCACATGCGCCTGCGCCGCACGCCGGGCGCGTCGTCCCCCACGCGGCGCATCCGGCTGGGCAAGGGCATGCACGGCGTGCGTGCCGACGGCCAGGTGATCGACCTGGAGGTCTCGCTCAGCAGCCAGGCCACCGCGGCCGGCGAACGCCTGACCGCCTACGTGGCGGACGTGTCCTACCGCCGCCAGCATGCGCGCGCCCTGCAGCATCGCAGCACACACGACCCGCTCACCGGCCTGCCCAATCGTTGGCTGCTGGGCGAACGCCTGGCAGACGCCACCACGATCGCCGGCCGCGAGGGCGGCCAGGTGGGGGTGCTGCTGCTGGACCTGGACAGCTTCCACCTGGTGAACGACAGCCATGGCACGGTGGCCGGTGACGCCATGCTGCGCGAGCTGGCGCGTCGCGTGGGCGGCTGCCTGCGCGCCGGCGACACGCTGGCCCGGCTGGGCGGCGACGAGTTCGTCGTGGTGGCCCATGGCCTGCACGAGCGCGGTGAAGTGGAAGCGGTGGCGCGCAAGATCCAGTCGGTGCTGGCCGGCGGCATGGCCATCGGCGGTGCCAGCTGGCCGCTCGTCGTGAGCGTGGGCATGGCGGTGTTCCCGCACGACGGGACACAGGCCGACGCCCTCCTGCAGGCCGCCGAGCAGGCGCTCGCATCCTCCAAGCGGCAGGGGCGTGGGCAGGTGACGCTCTACGACGCCCGGCTGGGCGAGGCGCAGAAGCGGGAGGGCCGGCTGCGCTCGCGCCTGCAGCGGGCGCTGCAGCACCAGGCACTGGGCCTGCATTACCAACCCCAGGTGGACACGGCCACCGGCCACATCCTGGGCTTCGAGGCGCTGCTGCGCTGGAACGACCCGGAGCTCGGCCCGGTGTCGCCCGCGGAGTTCGTGCCGGTGGCCGAGCGCTGCGGACTGGTGCACGCCATGGGGCAGCGCGTGCTGGAGGCCGCATGCCAGCAGCAGCGCAGCTGGCGCGACCAGGGATTGTGCACCCGCGTGTCCATCAACCTGTCTCCGTTGCAGTTCCGGCAGCCCGACCTCGCCCGGCAGATCGCCCAGGCCCTGCAGGCGGCTGCCTTGCCGGCCGACGCGCTGGCGGTGGAGGTGACCGAGTCCGCGATGATGGACGACCCGGCCGCCGCGGCCGAGCAGCTGCAGCGGCTGGTGGCGCTGGGCATCGAGGCGCACCTGGACGACTTCGGCACCGGCCATTCCTCGCTGGCGTGGCTGAAGAGCTTTCCCATCTCCACCATCAAGATCGACCGCACCTTCGTGCGCGACATGATGAACGACGCCTCCGACGACGCCATCGTGCGTGCCGTCATCGGGCTGGCCCACACCATGGACCGTGCCGTGGTGGCCGAAGGCGTGGAGCTCGCGGCGCAGCGCGAGCGGCTGCTCTCGCTGGGCTGCGGGTTGTGCCAGGGCTGGCTGTTCAGCGCCGCCGTGCCGCCCGACCAGGCCGCGGCACTGCTGCGCGCCGGCCGGATCGAGCCCCCGGCGGCGGCGCTGGTGGCCGCGGCCGGCACGGTGCGCTCCTGAGCGCCACGGCGTCGCGCGCGCCACGCCGGTGCATGCGCATGCCCCGGCGCGGGCAGCGCCTCGCCCCGTAGGCTAAATTCCACCCATGGGCATTCGCTCCTTCGCCGCCGAACTGCTGCCGACCGCGCTGCAGGGGCGGCCGCGCGCGCCGGCGGTGCCGATGTCGCCGCCGAGCGCCGAGGTGACCACCTTCGCGGGCCTGCAGTCCAAGCTCACCCACCTGCCAAAGGCCGACCTCAAGGCCGTGCGCGACGCGTACAAGTTCGCCGACGAGGCCCACCTGGGCCAGTTCCGGGCGAGCGGAGAGCCCTACATCACCCACCCCATCGCGGTGGCGGGCCTGGTGGCCGACTGGAAGCTCGACGCGCAGGCGGTGATGGCCGCGCTGATGCACGATGCCATGGAGGACTGCGGCATCACCAAGACCGAGCTGATCGAGCGCTTCGGCGCCACGACGGCCGAGCTGGTCGATGGCCTCACCAAGCTGGACAAGCTGCAGTTCTCCACGCGCGAGGAGGGCCAGGCGGAGAGCTTCCGCAAGATGCTGCTGGCGATGTCGCGCGACGTGCGCGTCATCCTGGTGAAGCTGGCCGACCGCCTGCACAACATGCGCACGCTCAAGGCCATGAAGGCCGAGAAGCGCCAGCGCATCGCCCAGGAAACGCTGGACATCTACGCGCCCATCGCGCACCGGCTGGGCCTGAACCAGATCTACCGCGAGCTGCAGGAACTGTCGTTCACCTACCTGCGGCCCTGGCGGCACGCGGCGCTGGAAAAGGCGGTGCAGCGATCGCGCGGCTACCGGCGCGACATCGTGGCGCGCGTGCAGAACGACGTGTCGCGCGCCTTCGCCGAGGCCAAGATGAAGGTCGAGGTGACCGGCCGCGAGAAGACCGTCTACAGCATCTACCGCAAGATGCGCGAGAAGCATGCCGGCTTCGCGTCGGTGAACGACATCTTCGGCTTCCGCATCGTGGTGTCCAGCCTGCCCGACTGCTACCTGGCGCTGGGTGTGCTGCACCAGCTGTACAAGCCGGTGCCCGGCCGCTTCAAGGACTACATCGCCATCCCCAAGGCCAACGGCTACCAGTCGCTGCACACCACGCTGGTGAGCCCGCTGGGCACGGCGGTGGAGTTCCAGATCCGCACCGAGGCCATGCACGCCGTCGCCGAGGCGGGCATCGCCGCGCACTGGCTGTACAAGGTGGGGGCCAAGGGCAACCCCTCGGACGTGGCCCAGCGCCTGGGCACGCTGTGGCTGAAGTCGCTGATCGACATCCAGGACGAGACGCGCGACGCGGGCGAGTTCCTCGAGCACGTGAAGATCGACCTCGTGCCCGACGCGGTGTACGTGTTCACGCCCATGAGCAAGATCCTGGCGCTGCCACGCGGCGCCACGCCGGTGGACTTCGCCTACGCCATCCACTCCGACGTCGGCGACCATTGCGTGGCCGCCAAGGTGAACGGCGAGCCGGCCACGCTGCGCGCCGAGCTGCGCTCGGGCGACGTGGTGGAGGTGATCACGGCGCCCAATGCCCGCCCCAACCCCGCTTGGCTCAACTTCGTGCGCACCGGCCGCGCGCGCAGCAAGATCCGCCACTACCTGAAGAACCTGGAGCAGGAAGAGTCCCAGGCCCTCGGCGAGAAGATGCTGGCCCAGGCACTGCGCCTGGAGGGCCTGGCCCTGCCCCCGCTGGAGCCCGCCGGGGCCGACACCGTCTGGCCCGCCGTGCTGCGCTGGAGCGGCAACCGCCACCCCGCCGAGCTCATGACCGACGTGGGCCTGGGCCGCAAGATCGCCACCATCGTGGCCAAGCGCATCGCGCAGGACCTGCGCGACATGGGGCACCGGCCGGATGTCGTCACGCTCAGCCTGAACCGCTACGCGGCACCGGACAACGAGTCGCCGCAAGGCCTGGTGGTGATCGACGGCGCCGAAGGCGCGAGCGTCACCATGGCCACCTGCTGCCGGCCGATTCCCGGCGACGCCATCGTGGGCTACCTGGGACGCGGCGAGGGCCTGACCGTGCACACGGCCGACTGCCAGGTGGGCCAGCGCCTGTTCGGCCGCGACCGCGAGCGCTGGATGCGCGTGGAATGGGCCGAGGAGCCGACCCGCCCGTTCGAGACCCAGCTGCAGGTGCTGCTGCACAACGGCAAGGGGGCGCTGGCGCAGGTGGCCCAGGCGGTGAGCCGCGCCGAGGCCGACATCACCCACATCGACATGGGCGACGAGCGCCCCGGCGAGACCGCCGACCTGAAGCTGCTGGTCAGCGTGCGCGACCGCCTGCACCTGGCCGAGGTGCTGCGCACCCTCAAGCGCTCACCCGCCGTGCTGCGCGTGCAGCGCGTAAGACCCTGAGCCCCCACGCCCCCTCCCGGGGCTGCCCCCCGAGGGGGCTCGCGCAGCGGCCCGGCAGAGCCGGATCCGCGCACGCCACCGGCCTGCACGCCGCTGCGCGCGCCGGGCTTTCATGGCGGCCGCGGGTACGCCACCCTCAACACCTCCAGGGTCTCGAGGCCACCGGGGGTCATCAGCTGCACCTCGTCGCCCTCGCGGGCCTTGAGCAGCGCGCGGGCGATGGGCGAGACCCAGCTCACCTCGCCCGCCAGGTGCTCCACCTCGTCGATGCCCTTGATGGTGATCGTGCGTTCCTCGCCGCGCGCATTGGCGTAGGTGACGGTCGCGCCGAAGAAGACCTGGTCGCTGCCGTGGTGCACCGACGGGTCGGCCACCTCCGCGATGTCCAGCCGCTTGGTGAGGAAGCGGATGCGCCGGTCGATCTCGCGCAGGCGCTTCTTGCCGTAGAGGTAGTCGCCGTTCTCCGAGCGGTCGCCGTTCGAGGCCGCCCAGGAAACGATCTCCACCACCTTGGGGCGCTCCTCGTCGATGAGCTGCAGCAGCTCGGCGCGCAGGCGGGCGTAGCCCGCGGGGGTGAGGTAGTTCTTGCTGCCGGCCGGCAGAGGGGGCAGCGACGGGCCGTCGTCGTCCTCGTCGCCGGCGGGCGCATCGTTCTCGCGGGTGAAGGCCTTGCTCATGTCGGCTCGATTGTCGCCAAGCCGCGCGGCCCTGACGGGGCCAGGGCGGCGCGGCGCGGCGGCTCAGCCGCCGCGGGGCCGCTGGCTCGCCACGCGCTGCAGCAGCTCGATCAGCAGGGCCTGCTCCCCGGGGCTCAGCACCGCCAGGGCATCCTGCTCCATGACCAGCGACACCTCGCGCGCCCGCTTCACCAGGGCTTGCCCGGCCGGCGTCAAGCGCACGAGCTGGGCGCGGCGGTCGCGCTCGCTGCGCTCACGGCGCACCCAGCCCTGGGCCACCATGCGGTCCAGGGTGACGGCCAGGTTGGGCGGCGACACGTCGAGTGCCAGCCCGAGCTGCTTCTGGTTGACCTCGGGGTTGCTGTCCACCAGCACCAGGATGGAGAACTCCACGGCCTTGAGCCCCAGCGGCCCGCCCATGTGGCGCTGGAAGCTCTTCTTGAGCTCCAGCGACGCCCGGGTGCTGGCATAGCCCACCAGGTGCATCAGCCCGCCCTGGTCCAGCGGCGCATCGTGCGGCCCGGCCGGCACCGCGCTGTCGTGCGCGACCGGCTCGGGTGCCGGACGCGAGGCAGCGGCGCCCATCACCGGGCTGGCGCGGCCGCCGCCGCCTCCGGCAGGAACGGCAGCTCGGCGCGGGCGCGTTCCACCGCCGCCAGCCGCCGCGGCAGCTCGCCGCCGAGGTAATCGGCCTGGAAGCGGGCGCGTTGCAGCTTGGCCTGGTAGAAGGCCACGTCCGGTGCGCCGCGCGCCAGCGCGTTGCGCGCCGCCACCTCGCTGCGCGCCCAGGCGCAGGCCAGCAGCGCCTCGCCCAGCGCTGCCAGGAAATCGTCGGCCGCGCGGTAGGGCCACTCGACATCGCCGGCCGCGCCCTGCACCAGCGAGTCGGCGCACTCGCGCACCGCCTGCAGGCCCAGCCGCAGCCGCTGCGCCTGCGGCGCGCCCTCGGCCTGGGCGCCGGCCCAGTCCAGCAGCGCGTTCAGGCGCTGGCCGCCGTCGGGCAGCACCTTGCGCAGCAGCAGGTCGATGGCCTGGATCTCGTTGGTGCCCTCGTAGATCATGGCCACGCGGCTGTCGCGCACCACCTGCTCGATGCCGCTCTCGCGGATGTAGCCGTGGCCGCCCCAGATGCCGAGCGCCTGGTCGGCACCGGTGTGCCCCAGCTCGGTGAGCAGCGACTTGACCACGGGCGTCAGCAGGCTGGCTCGGTCGGCCGCCGCCGCACGCCCGCCCGGCTCGGGGTGGGCGGCGGATTCATCCAGCGCCTGCGCCGCCCAGTAGGCCAGCACGCGCGCGCCCTCGGTGCGCGCCTGCAGCGTCCACAGGGTGCGCCGCACGGCCGGGTGCCAGGCGATCGTGTCGGCCGGTGCGGCGGCTGCGCCCTCGGGCCGGCGCGGCGCACGCGACTGGGCGCGCTCGACGGCATACCGCACCGCGTTCTGCGTGGCCACTTCCAGGTGCCCCAGGCCCTGCAGGCCGACATGCAGGCGCGCCGCGTTCATCATGAGGAACATGGCGGCCAGCCCGCGGTGCGGCTCGCCGAGCAGCCAGCCGGTGGCCGCCTCGAAACGCATCGTGCAGGTGGCGCTGCCCTTCAGGCCCATCTTGTGCTCGATGGCGTCGCAGTGCACCGCGTTGCGCTGGCCGTCGGGCAGCCACTTGGGCACGAGCAGCAGCGACAGGCCCTTGGTGCCGGCCGGGGCGCCCGACAGCCGGGCCAGCACCAGGTGGACGATGTTGTCCGTGAGGTCGTGGTCGCCGCCGGAGATGAAGATCTTCTGGCCGGTGACGGTGAAGCTGCCGTCGGCCTGCGGCTCGGCGCGCGTGCGCAGCAGGCCCAGGTCGCTGCCGGCATGCGGCTCGGTCAGGCACATCGTGGACAGCCAGCGGCCGCTGGTCACGGGCTCGAGGTAGCGCTCGCGCAGCTCGGGCGTGGCATGGGCATGCAGCACCTCGTACGCGCCGTGCAGCAGGCCGGGGTACATGGTCCAGCCGTGGTTGGCCGCAGCGAGCATCTCGTACAGCGCGGCGTTGAGCAGCTGCGGCAGCCCCTGGCCACCGCAGGCCGGGTCGCAGGCCAGGGCCGGCCAGCCGCCGTCCACGAAGGCCAGGTAGGCCGCGCGGTAGCCGGGCGGCGTGCGCACCTGGCCGGCGTCGAGGGTGCAGCCGGCCGCGTCCCCGGGCCCGTTCAGCGGGGCCAGCACCTCCGCGGCGAACCGGCCGGCCTGGGCCAGCACCTCGGCGGCAGTGTCGGCATCCAGCGCGTCGAAGGCCGGCATCGCGGCCCAGGCGCGCGGCGCCTCCAGCACCTCGTCGATCACGAAGCGCATGTCGCGCAGCGGGGGGTCGTAGCGCCACATGTCAGTGCTTCTTCGCGCCGAGGTAGGTTTCCACCACGCGCGGGTCGCCCGCCAGCGCCGAGGCCGGGCCTTCCAGCGCGATGGCGCCCGTCTCCAGCACATAGCCGTGGTCGGCCACCTCCAGCGCGGCGCGCGCGTTCTGCTCGATGAGCAGGATGCTCACCCCGGTGGCACGCAGCGCGGTGATGGTGCGGAAGATCTCCCGCACCACCAGCGGCGCCAGGCCCAGGCTGGGCTCGTCGAGCATGAGCACCTTCGGCCGGCTCATCAGCGCGCGGCCCACGGCCAGCATCTGCCGCTCGCCGCCCGACAGCGTGCCGGCCAGCTGCAGGCGGCGCTCCTTCAGGCGGGGAAACAGCGTGTAGACCTCGTCCAGGGTGGAGCGCCAGTTGGCCACCCGCTGCTTCATCGGCCGGAAGCCGCCGAGCACCAGGTTGTCCTCCACCGGCATGGTGCCGAACAGCTCACGCTTCTCGGGCACCAGGGCCAGGCCGGCCATCACACGCTCCTCGAGCGTGGTCTGGGCGATGTCCTGGCCGTCGAAGCGGATCGCGCCGCGCGCGGGCAGCACGCCCATGATGGCATTGAGGGTGGTGGACTTGCCGGCGCCGTTCGGGCCGATGACCGTGACCACCGCGCCACGCGGCAGCGTGATGTCCAGGCCGGAGAGCACCTCGGCCTTGCCGTAGCCGGCATGCAGGCCGGCGATCTCGAGAATCGGTGTGCTCATGGTGTCAATGCTCCGTGCCCAGGTACGCGGCGCGCACCACCGGGCTGGCCTGCACCTCCGCCGGCGTGCCGGCCACCAGCTTGGTGCCGAACTCCATCACCACGATGTGGTCCACCAGGCCCATCACGAAATCCATGTCGTGCTCCACCAGCAGGATGGACAGGCCTTCGGCCTTGAGCTGGCGCAGCACCTCGGCCAGCGCCTGCTTCTCCTTCAGGCGCAGGCCGGCGGCCGGCTCGTCCAGCAGCAGCAGGGACGGGTCGGTGCACAGCGCCCGCGCGATCTCCATCAGCCGCTGGGGCCCGAGTGCCAGGTTGCCCGCGAGCTCGTGCATCTGGGCCGTCATGCCGATGCGGGCCAGCTGCACTTCGGCCTCGGCGAACAGGCGCCGCTCCTCGTCGCGGTCCAGCCGCAGCATGGCCCGCGTGACGCCGGAGGACGTGCGCAGGTAGCCGCCGAGGGCGACGTTCTCCAGCACCGTCATCTCGGAAATCATCTTCACGTGCTGGAAGGTGCGGCTCATGCCGCGCCGCGCGATCTCGCGCGAGGGCAGGCCGGCCACGCTCTGGCCGCGGAAGACCACTTCGCCCGAGGTGAGCGACAGCACGCCGGACACCAGGTTGAAGGTGGTGGACTTGCCCGCGCCGTTGGGGCCGATCAGGCCCATGATCTCGCCGGCGCGGATGGAGAAGCTCACGTCGTTGACCGCCACCAGCCCGCCGAACTGCTTGCGCACGGCCTGCACGTCCAGCAGCATCGAGCCGGGCTCGGGCTTGTCGCGCGTGGGCAGCGGTGCGGCGCCCTCCCAGTCGCGCTCGCGCTGGCGCGCCGGCAGCCAGCGCTGCACGAAGGGCCACAGGCCGTCGGGCGCGTACTTGAGCACCAGCACGAGCACCAGGCCGAACACGATGATCTCGAAGTTACCGCTGGTGCCGATGAGCCGGGGCAGCAGCACCTGGAGCTGGTCTTCCACGAGCTTGACCACCGCCGCGCCGGTGAAGGCGCCCCAGACGTGGCCCACGCCGCCCAGCACCGCCATGAACAGGAACTCGATGCCCTTGGCCAAGCTGAAGGGCGACGGGTTCACGGTGCGCTGGAAGTGCGCGAACAACCAGCCCGACACCGCCGCCAGCAAGGCCGCCAGCACGAAGGCTGTGAGCTTGTAGCGGAAGGTGGAGATGCCCATGGCCTCGGCCATGGTGGAGCCGCTCTTGAGCGCGCGGATGGCGCGGCCAGGGCGCGAATCGAGCAGGTGCGTCACGCCCAGCGCCGCGGCGAGCGCGACGATCCAGATGAGCACGTACATCGCCCGCTCGTCGGCCAGGCTGATGCCGAAGAACTCCAGCGCCGGCACGCCGAGCAGGCCGTCGTACTTGCCCAGGAACTCCATGTTGGACATGGTGTAGTACAGCGCCAGGCCCCAGGCGATGGTGGCCAGCGGCAGGTAGTGGCCGGACATGCGCAGCGTGAGCAGGCCCAGCACGACGGCCACCGTGGCCGCCAGGGCCAGGCCCACGAACAGCGTGAGCCAGGGCGACACGCCCACCGTCAGCGACAGGTAGGCCGAGGTGTAGGCCCCCAGGCCGACGAAGGCCGCCTGGCCGAAGGACGTGAGGCCGGCCACGCCGGTCAGCAGCACCAGGCCCAGCGAGACGAGCGCGTACAGGCCGATGTAGTTGAGCTGGGTGATCCAGAAATCGGGCACCGGCAGCAGCGGCAGCACCAGCATGGCCGCCGCGAACAGGGGGAAGGCGAGGGAACGCAGACGCATGTCAGTGCTCCTCCGTGTGCGGGTCGCGCAGCGACCGCCACAGGAGGACGGGCAGGATGGCGGAGAAGACGATGACTTCCTTGAAGGCGCTGGCCCAGAACGAGCCGAAGCTCTCCAGCAGGCCCACGCCCAGGGCGCCCACCAGGGCCAGCGGGTAGCTGGCCAGGCCGCCGAAGACGGCCGCCACGAAGCCCTTCAGGCCGATGAGGAAGCCCGAGTCGTAGAACACGGTGGTGGTGGGCCCGATGAGCAGGCCCGACAGCGCGCCGATGAAGGCGGCCATGGTGAACGACAGCCGGCCGGCGCTGGTGGACGAGATGCCCATCAGGCGCGCGCCGAGCCGGTTCACCGCCGTGGCGCGCAGCGCCTTGCCCCACAGCGAGCGCTCGAAGAACAGCCACAGCATCACGATGAGCGCGAGCGACACGGCGAAGACGATCAGCGTCTGGCCCGACAGGGTGAGCGGCCCCACGCTGAAGCGCTCGTCCCAGAAGCTGGGGTTGCGGAAGCCCTCGGCGCCGAAGAAGTACAGGCCCAGGCCGGTGAGCGCGAAATGCACGCCGACCGACACGATGAGCAGGACCAGCACGCTCGCATCCGCCAGCGACTCGTAGGCCAGGCGGTAGATCAGCGGGCCGAAGGGCGTGACCAGCGCCAGCGTCAGCGCCGCCTGCACGAGCAGCGGGAACTGCTGCGGCGCCGCCCACCACACCACCGCCGAGATCACCACCGGGTAGGCCACCTGCGCCAGCACGGCCTTGGCCACGCGGGCGGGCGCGTGCCGCGCACGCAGGCCCTCGACCAGCTCGGACGCGCCTGCCAGCCCCGCCAGCACGAGCAGGAACCACACGGTGCCCGGCACCTGGCCCTGCTGCAGCATGGCGAGCGTGAGCGCGCCGAAGGCGACGAACTCGCCCTGGGGGATGAAGATGACGCGGGTCACGGCGAAGAGCAGCACCGTGGCCAGGGCCAGCAAGGCATAGACGGCGCCATTGGTGACGCCGTCGAGCGCGAGGATGCTCGCGATGGTGAGGTCCATGGGAATCCGGTGGAAGATCCGGTGAAGAGGGCACCGCCCGGCCAGGCCGGGCGGTGCCGGGGATCAGGGCTCGACCTTCCAGTCGCCGTTGACGACCTTGATGACCAGGCCGGTCTCGGTGGTGAAGCCCCAGTGGTTGCTCTTGGTGTAGTTCAGCACGCCGTGCGCGACCACGGTGCGGCCCATCGACTCGGTGGCCGTCTTCAGCGCCGCGCGGAACTCGGGCGTGCCAGGCTTGGCGGTCTTCAGGGCCACCGGCACGATCTTCTCGAGCACCACGATGGCGTCGTAGGCGTGGCCGGCGAACTGGTTGCGGTTGCCCACGCCGTAGGCCTTCTCGTACTTGGCCACGAAGTCGGTGGCCAGGGCCTTGGACGGGTGCCCCGCGGGCAGCTGCTCGGGGATCACCGCGGGACCGGAGGCGACATAGGCGCCTTCGACGTCCTTGCCGCCCACGCGCATCAGGTCGCGCGTGGCCGCGGCGTGCGTCTGGTAGATCTTGCCCTTGTAGCCGCGCTCGACCACCGCCTTGTGCGGCATGGCGGCGCCGCTGCCCGAGGCCACCAGCAGCATGGCATCGGGGTTGGCCGACACGAGCTTGAGCGCCTGGGCGGTGACGCTGGTGTCGCTGCGCGCGAAGCGCTCGGTGGCGATGACCTTGGGCCCGCCCAGCACCGTGGACTGGTCCTGGAAGTCCTTCAGCCAGCTTTCACCGTAGGCGTCGGTGTAGCCCAGGAAGCCCACGGTCTTCACGCCGTTCTTCTTCATGTGCTCGATCATGGCGTGGGCCATGACCGCGTTGCCCTGCGGCAGGCGGAACATCCAGGCGTCGCCGCCGGCGGGCGTGACGGCCGGCGAGAACGCGAAGTGCGGCGTCTTGGCCTCGGCCATCACCGGCGCCATGGCCACGGCCACCGGCGTGGCGGCCGAGCCCATGACGATGTCGGCCTTGTCCTCGCTGACAAAGCGGCGGGCGTTGTTGACGCCCTTGGTGGGGTCGGTGGCGTCATCGAGCACGATGACGTTGAGCTTCTCGCCGGCGATCTCCTTGGGCCACAGCTTGATGTAGTTGGCCATGGGGATGCCCAGCCCCGAGGCGGGGCCGGTGAGCGGCAGGCTGACGCCGATGGTGATGTCGGCCTGGGCCGCACCGGCGGCCATCAGGGCCACGGCCGCCGCCGCAAGGCGGGTGAGGGAACCGAAGGCGCGTGTCATCGCTTGTCTCCTGTGCTTCGGGGTTGAGGAACCATATCAGTGGCGACCCCTGGCCGCCGCTGGCGTGAACCCGAGGAATGTCAACGGGGCGCCATTCGCAGCGCACCATCGAGCCGGATCACCTCGCCGTTGAGGTGCCCGTTGGTGACGATGTGCGCCGCCAGCGCCGCGAACTCGGCCGGCTGGCCCAGCCGCTTGGGGAAGGGGATGCTCGCGGCCAGGCCGGCCTGCACCTCGGCGGGCAGCTCGGCCAGCAGCGGCGTGGCGAACAGGCCGGGCGCGATGGTGCACACGCGCACGCCCCACTGCGCCAGGTCGCGCGCCAGCGGCAGCGTCATGCCGACCACGCCGCCCTTGGACGCCGCGTAGGCCTCCTGGCCCACCTGGCCGTCGAAGGCCGCCACCGAGGCGGTGTTGACGATCACGCCGCGCTCGCCGTCGGTGCCCGCCACGGGGGCCTGCGCCACCAGGCGCGCGGCGGCCAGGCGCACCACGTTGTAGGTGCCCACGAGGTTGATGCGCACCACGCGCTCGAAATCCTCCAGCGGGGCAGGCGTGCCGTCCTTGCCCACCACCCGGCGCGCGGTGCCGATGCCGGCGATGTTCATCACGATGCGGGCCGTACCGTGGCGTGCCTGCGCCGCGTCCAGCGCCGCCGTGAGCGAGGGCGTGTCCGTGATGTCGCAGCGGCAGGCCAGGCCGCCGATCTCCGCGGCCACGCGCTCGGCGCCGGCCGCGTTCACGTCCAGCACGGCCACGCGGGCGCCCTGGCGCGCCAGCTCGCGCGCCACCGCCTCGCCAAGGCCGGAGCCACCTCCGGTGACGAGGGCGGCCTGTCCTTCGATGTGCATGATGCGTTCCTCGTTCAGGCGGTGCGGGGCAGGATCACGTAGGGGTCGCTGTCACCGCCTTCGTACAGCGCGTCGACCAGCGCCGCGCGGTGGCTGAGCACCGCGCGCTGGTTGATGGACCCCTTGTCGGTGAGCTCGCCGCGGTCGATGGAGGGCGGCTCCGCCAGCACATGCCAGCGCGCCGGGCGGCTGGCACTGCCGGTGGCGCTGCGCCACAGGCGGTCCGCCAGCGCCTGGAAGAACCCGCGGACCGCCGGGTGGTGCAGCACCTCGGGCAGCGGCGCGTCCTCCGGTGCGCCGGCCAGGCGGCGGCATTCCTCGGCCCGCGGGAACACCAGCAGGCCGATCTCGTCGCGGTTCAGGCCCGCCACCACCACGTCCTGCACGCAGGGGTGGCCCTCGGCCACCACCTTGGCGCGCAGCGGGCCCACGCTCACGAAGGTGCCGGTGGACAGCTTGAAGTCCTCGGCCGTGCGGCCGTCGAACAGCAGGCCGCGCTGCGGGTCGGCCGGGTCGACGAAACGCACCGCGTCGCCGGTGCGGTAGAAGCCTTCGGCGTCGAAGGCCTCGGCGGTCTGCGCCGGCGCTCGCCAGTAGCCGGGCATCACGTTGGGACCGCGGAAGCGGATCTCGGTCTTGCCGTGCACGGGGTCCTGCGGGTCCGGCACCAGCTTCACCTCCACGCCCGGCACCGGCAGGCCGATGTGGCCGGACGCGACGTCGGTGCCCACCGCGAAGGTGCAGGACGGCGCGGTCTCGGTCATGCCCAGGCCGGTGACGATGCGCACCCGCTCGCCCACGGCGGCCTCCGCATGCGCGTCGAGCTTGTCCCACACCGCCTGCGAGAGCCCGGCGCCAGCGAACATGAAGGCCTGGACGCGGGCGAACAGGCGGTCGCGCAGCACGGGGTCGGTGTCCATGGCCGCGGCGATCTGCTCGAAGCCCTTGGGCACGTTGAAGTACACGGTGGGCGAGATCTCGCGCAGGTTGCGCAGCGTCTCGGCGATGCCGCCGGGCGTGGGTTTGCCGCCGTCGATGTACAGCGTGCCGCCGTTGTAGAGCACGATGCCGACGTTGTGGTTGCCGCCGAAGGTGTGGTTCCACGGCAGCCAGTCCACCAGCACCGGCGGCTCGTCGGCCAGGAAGGCCATGCACTGCCGGATCATCTGCTGGTTGGCGCACAGCATGCGGTGCGTGTTCACCACGCCCTTGGGCTGCCGCGTGGAGCCCGAGGTGAACAGGAACTTGGCCACCGTGTCAGGGCCCACCGCCGCGTGCGCGGCGTCCACGGCCGCGCCGGGCGGGGTGGCGAGCAGCTCATCGAAGGCCAGCGTGGGACGGCCCTCCAGCGAGCCCTGCCCCAGCACCACCGGCACGTCGAGCGGGACCACCGCCTCGATGGCACGGCCGTACGCCGGCGTCGCGGCGAACACGAGGCCCGGCGTCACCGTCGCCCAGATGTGGCGCAGCTTGGCATGGTCCTGCGAGACCAGCGAGTACGCGGGCGAGATCGGCACGTACGGCACGCCGGCCCACAGGGCACCGAGCGCGAGCGTGAGGTGCTCGATGTCGTTGTCCGAGAGGATGGCCACCGGCCGCTCGGCCGACAGGCCGCGCTCCAGCAGCGCCTGCCCCACGGCCTGGGCGCGCCGCAGCATCTGCGCGTAGCTCACGTGGCGCCAGGCGCCGCCCTGCGTGGGGTCGCGCTGCGCGACGAAAGGACGGTCCGGCGCCTCGGTCGCCCACTGCTCCAGCGCGTCGGTCAGGCGCGGCGGGAACCAGCGCAGCGGCTCCGGCGAGCGCAGGATGAGCGACCCGTCGTCGCGGCGCTCCACCTGCACCTGCACGCAGCCGCCCACGTGGGCGCTGCGGTAGCGCGGCGCCCCGGCGCTCATGACTTGGTCACCTTGCCGGCCCGGCCTTCGAGGAAGGCACGCAGGCGCTCCTTGGCCTCGGGCGTGCTCTCCGCCACGGCCGCCATGAGCGACTCGGTGAACAGGCCCTGGTCCTGCGACTGGTCGGCGATGCGCGGCAGCGCGTGCATCACCGCGAAGTTCGACATCGGCGCGTTGCCGGCGATGCGGCCGGCCAGCGCCACGGCGTGGGCGAAGCCTGCGCCGTCATCCACCGCGTACTGCGCCAGCCCGGCATGCACGCCCTCGTCGCGGTCGTACACGCGGCCGGTGAGCATCATGTCGGTCATGCGCGCCACGCCCATCAGGCGCGGCACCCGCACCGAGCCGCCGCCGCCCACGAACAGGCCGCGCTGCCCCTCGGGCAGGCCGAAGTAGGTCGACGCCTCGGCCACGCGGATGTGGCAGGACGAGGCGAGCTCCAGGCCGCCGCCCACCACGGCGCCGTGCAGCACGGCGATCACCGGCACGCGGCCGAACTGGATCTGGTCGAAGGCCGCATGCCACATGCGCGAGTGCAGCACGCCCTCGCCCACGTCCCGCTCCATCAGCTCGGACAGGTCGAGCCCGGCGCAGAAGTGCGCACCCTCCCCGGTGAGCACCACGGCACGCGTGGTCTCGGGCAGGTTGACGAAGGCCGTGTGCAGCTGCGTGATCAGCGTGTCGCTCAGCGCATTGCGCTTGGCCGGGCGCATGAGCCGCAGGTGCGTCACCGGCCCCGCGTGTTCGATGCGCAGCAAGTCCAGCGAAGCCAGCAGGCCGTGCGCGGGGGTGAAGTCCAGGGGGGCGGCAGTGCTCATGGTGGGCGAGATGTTTATTTGATTTAACTAAACATCTGCCCACGTCCGCACCCCTCGGTTACCCGTAGGTGGAAGTCCCAGGGCGGTCTATTTGGTTATGACATAGAAATATCAGGCTGCCACGCAGGAGAGCCGGATGAACCCCGACGCGCTGATCGCCATCGACACCCACACACACCTGGAGGTGTCCTGCCGCAACCCCTTCGACGCCTACGGCGAGGAGTACGACCGCGCGGCCGACAAGTACTTCCGCTCCAGCCGCCGGCCGACGATGCAGGAGACGATCGACTACTACCGCGAGAAGAAGATCGGCTTCGTCAACTTCTGCGTGGACGCCGAGGCCCAGCTGGGCCGGCAGCGCATCCCCAACGAGGAGATCGCGGAGGCGGCCGCGGCCAACCCGGACATCATGATCGCCTTCGGCAGCATCGACCCGCACAAGGGGAAGATGGGCGCGCGCGAGGCACGCCGACTGGTTGAACAATGCGGCGTGCGCGGCTTCAAGTTCCACCCCACGGTGCAGGGCTTCGAGCCGGCCGACCGCATGGCCTGGCCGATCTACGAGGTGATCGCCGAGCACAGGCTGCCGGCCATCTTCCACAGCGGGCACTCGGGCATCGGCTCGGGCATGCGCTGCGGCGGCGGGCTGCGGCTGCAGAACTCCAACCCCATGCTGCTGGAGGACGTGGCCATCGCCTTTCCCGACATGCAGATCGTGGTGGCCCACCCCTCGTGGCCGTGGCAGGACGAGGCCATCTCGCTGGCCATGCACAAGCCCAACATCTGGATCGATCTGTCGGGCTGGAGCCCGAAGTACTTCCCGGCCCAGCTCGTGCAGTACGCCAACACGCTGCTGAAGGACCGCATCCTCTTCGGCAGCGACTTCCCGCTCATCACGCCGGAGCGCTGGATGTCCGACTTCGAGGAAGCCGGCTTCAAGGACGCGGTCAAGCCGCTGATCCTGAAGGAGAACGCCTGCCGGCTGCTGGGGCTGCGCGCCGCGGCCTGACCGCCGTCAGGACGGCGACGGGATCAGCCGCGCGTAGCGCAGGCCCACCCACGCGTGCTCGCGCATGAGCGCCTCGGCACGCGCCGACTCGCCCTGCGCCAGGGCGTCGACGATGAGCCGGTGGTGCATCTGGGCCAGGCGGATCTTCTCGAACTCGCGCGCCAGGTCGCCCCGGTCGATCACGATGGAGTCGGCGGAAGCGAACGGCAGGTGGTTGTTGCGCGCGATCGCGTCGGCGATGACCCGGCTGCCGGTGCCCAGCACGATGGCACGGTGGAAGCGCTGGTTGAGCTGCGCCCAGCGGTCGATCTCGGCCTGCCCCAGCGTGCCCACCGCGAGCACGGCATCGCCCTCGGCCAGGCAGGCCTGCAGTTCGTCCCGGGTGGCGGCATCCCACCCGGCCTCCGCCAGACGGCGCGCCGCCAGGCCTTCGAGCACACCGCGCACTTCCACCGCGCAGCGCACGTCGGCCTCGGAGAAAGCCCGCACCACCAGGCCGCGCTTGCCGGCCTTCTGCAGCAGCCCCTCCTGCTCGAGCGTGCGGAAGGCCAGCCGCACCGGCGTGCGCGACACCCCCAGCGCCTCGGCCACCGGGATCTCGGCCAGGCGCTCGCCCGCCGCGAACCGGCCCGCCATGATCATCTGGCGCAGCGCCGCCACCACGCCCAGGGCGCCGGATGCGGGTAAATCCTGAGACTCTATTGGATCCATTTGAAGGCGATTCTATTGATCAAACGACTCTCCACACCAACAATTGGATCCATTCATTGCATCCTACGGATGGAGACCCGCATGTTCCCCCGAAACGCCTGGTACGTGGCCGCCACGCCTGACGAGATCGCCGACAAGCCCCTGGGCCGCACGGTGTGCCAGGAGCGCATGGTGCTCTGGCGCGACGCCGAGGGCCAGGTGCACGCGCTGGAAGACCACTGCCCGCACCGCGGCGCGCCGCTGTCGTTGGGCTTCGTGTGCGATGGCCGCCTGACCTGCGGCTACCACGGGCTGCAGGTGGGCGCCGATGGCCGCACCGTGGCCATGCCCGGCCAGCGCGTGGGCGGCTTTCCGGCCGTGCGCCGCTTCCCGGCCGTGCAGCGCCACGGCTTCGTGTGGGTCTGGCCGGGCGAGCCTGCGCTGGCCGACCCCGCGCGCATCCCGCACCTGGCCTGGGCCGAGAGCCCCGAATGGGCCTACGGCGGCGGGCTGTACCACATCGGCTGCGACTACCGCCTCATGGTGGACAACCTCATGGACCTGACGCACGAGACGTATGTGCATGCGGGCAGCATCGGCCAGAAGGAGATCGACGAAACCCCCTGCACCACCCGCACGGCCGGCGACGAGGTCATCACCAGCCGCTTCATGCAGGGGATCGAGGCGCCCCCCTTCTGGAAGATGGCCCTGCGCGCCAACGGCCTGCCCGACGACCAGCCCGTGGACCGCTGGCAGATCTGCCACTTCCACGCGCCCTCGCATGTGCTCATCGAGGTGGGCGTGGCGCTGGCCGGCCACGGCGGCCACGCCGCGCCCGACGCGGTGAAGGTGTCCAGCATCGTGGTGGACTTCATCACCCCCGAGACCGAGACGACGCACTGGTACTTCTGGGGCATGGCGCGCCATTTCCGGCCGGACGACGCCGCGCTGACCGCCCAGATCCGCGAGGGCCAGGGCCGCATCTTCTCGGAAGACCGCGCCATGCTCGAGCAGCAGCAGGCCAACCTGCTGCGCTGGCCCGACCGGCGCCTGCTGGCGCTGAACATCGACGCCGGCGGCGTGCAATCGCGCAAGGTGATCGACCGGTGGATCGCCGCGGAGCGCGCCGGCATGGCGGCGCCCACCGCGCCGACGCCCACCGCCGCCGCCGCATGAGCGCCACGCCTACCCTGGCCGTGCGCGTGGCCCGCAAAGTGCCCCTGGCCGAGGGCATCTGCGGCCTGGAGCTGGTGGCGGCAGACGGCGGCCCCCTGCCCGCCTTCACCGCCGGCGCGCACATCGACCTGCACCTGCCCGGGGGCCCGGTGCGGCCGTACTCGCTGTGCAATCCGCCTGGCGAAACGCACCGCTACCGCCTGGGCGTGCTGCGCGACGCCGCCTCGCGCGGGGGGTCGCAGGCGGTGCACGAGCAGTTGCAGGAGGGCCAGGTGCTCGCCATCAGTCCGCCGCGCAACCTGTTCGCGCTGGTCGACGACGCGCCCGCCAGCCTGCTCATCGCCGGCGGCATCGGCATCACCCCGTTGCTGGCCATGGCGGCCCGGCTGGCCGCCGCGGATGCGCCGTTCCAGCTGCACTATGCGTCCCGCACGCGCCGGTACGCGGCCTTCGTGGATGAACTCGCGCGTGCCCCTTATGCCAGCCGGGTGCATCTGCACTTCGACGACGAGGCCGCAGGGCCGCTGCCACTCGACCGCGTGCTGGACGGCGCTGCCGAGGGCACCCACCTCTACGTGTGCGGCCCGGCCGGCCTGATCCAGGCGACGTTGGCGGCTGCCCGCGCGCGCGGCTGGCCCGAGGCGCGCCTGCACCATGAGTCGTTCACCCCGGCGCCGGTGCCAGGCGGCCAGGCGGGCAGCTTCGAGGTGGCGCTGGCCTCCACCGGCCAGGTGGTGGCCGTGCCGGCGGGCCAGACCATCGTGCAGGCGCTGGCCGCCGCGGGCGTCGAGGTGATGACGTCCTGCGAACAGGGCGTCTGCGGCACCTGCCTCACCCGCGTGCTCGCGGGGCAGCCCGACCACCGCGACAGCTATTTGACCCCCGAGGAGCGCGCCGCCAACGACCAGATGCTGGTGTGCTGCTCGCGCTCCCGGTCGCCGCGGCTGGTGCTGGACCTGTGAAGGCACGCCGCCCCGGCGTCCGGGGCGGGGCTCACTCGCCCCAGGACAGCACGAAGTTGGACCCGCTGTAGCTCACGCCGCCGTTGAGCAGCAGCACACGGCGGTCGTCCAGCGTGGCCGCCAGGTGGCCGCAGCCGGGGTAGCGGTCCTGCACCTGGGCCACCTTGAGCCACTTCAGTGGCGAACGGCCTTCGAACAGCAGGTCCGGTGCCACGTCCACCAGCGAGTCCTTGCAGTCCAGCCGGGCGACCACGACGTAGATGTCCCGCAGGCCATCGCGGTTGAAGTCACCCACCGTGAGCGCGCGGCCGTTGGCACCGAGCTTCACGTTCAGCGCGGGGCTGTCGAAACGCTCACCCGTGCCGCTGTTGAGCCACACCTGCAGGTAGTTGCCCGAGGAGAGCACCACCAGGTCCTGCCGGCCGTCGCCATTCATGTCCGCCAGCTTGGCCGCCTTCCAGCCCCCGGCGTTGGCCGGCGTGTGCCATTCCAGGAAGTCGCCGGCCTGGTCGTTCACGAAGATGTGCGCCGGCAGCCGGCCGTCGCAGACCACCAGGTCGTCCCAACCGTCGCCGTTCAGGTCTCCGCGCTCCGCGCACTGGAAGCCCTTGCCGCCCGTGGCGCGGGTGATGTGCTCGACGAAGCCCGCGCCCGCCTGGTTGAGGAAAAGGTGGTTGTGGTTCACGTTGCCGTCCGGCCGCACCGTGGCCTCGTTGGTCAGGTAGACGTCCGGCCAGCCATCGTGGTTGAAGTCGAGGAAGACGGGGATGCGACCGCGGCCGAACGGGTCCTCCGCACCATGGTTCAACTGCTTGTTGAACAGCCCCGTGTCGTCCTGGAGCCACAGCTCCTTCGGGCCCTGCCCCACGCCCTTGCCCCCGCCCACGGCGCAGTACAGGTCGAGCCGCCCGTTGCGGTCGACGTCGGCGGCGTCGCAGTCGTGCCGGTCCACCCAGTCGAACACCTGCTCGCCGGGCACATAACCACCGTCGGTGGCATACCAGATCCGGTCGTCGCTGTCGTGTCCGCTGATGAACAGGTCGTCCCTGCCATCGCCGTTGAAGTCCGCGACCACGGCGCCCCAGGCCCTGGAGGTTTCCAGGTAGGTGGCCTGGTACTGCGCCTGCACGTGGAACGCCAGCAGGCTGGCGGCTGCGGCCAGCGCCGCACGCTTGAAGGGTGACATGGGGATCCTCCTGATGTGGGTCTGTGCCGGGCCGGCAGAAGCCGTCGGCAGACACCAACATAACGGGACAGATACACTTTGTCACCAGCAAAAAGGCGCGCACCTGCCTAGTTAGGCGGGTGCCGTGCGGAGAAGCTGATCTGGATCAACTCAGTTGTCCCAGGACAACACGTAGTTCGCACCACGATGGCCCACGCCGCCGTTCATCAGCAGCACCCGGCCGTCGTCCACCGTCTCGGCCAGTGATCCGCATCCGGGGAACTCGGACTGGGGCTGCGGCACCATGGCCCAGCGCTGCCGGGGCCGTCCCTCGAAGACCAGGTCCGGCGATCGGTCCACCCCCAGCGTGCGGCAGTCGGTGCGGCTGAGCACCACGTACACGTCGCGGCGTCCGTCGCCGTTGAAGTCCCCCACCGCCACCGACTGCGCATTCACGGCCAGGGCCACGTCCAGCGCGGGCGCATCGAAATGCATGCCCGTGCCGGTGTTCAGCCACACCTGGAGGCGGTTGCCCGCGACGATCAGCACGAGGTCGTCGAGTCCGTCGTCGTTCATGTCCGCCAGGCGCGCCGAGCGCCACGCCACCGCATTCGCGGGCGTCTGCCACGGCTCGAAGTCGCCGGCCCGATCGTTCACGTACAGGCGGGCCGGCGACACCACGTCGCACACCACCAGGTCGTCCCAGCCGTCGCCGTTCACGTCGCCCCGCTCGGCGCACTGGTGCCCCTGGGGACCGGTGGCACGGGTGGTCTGCGCCAGGAAGCGTGCACCGCCCTGGTTGATGAACAGGTGGTTGTGGTTCACCTGGCCGTCCGGCCGCTGCGTCGCCTCGTTGGTGAGGTAGATGTCGGGCAGGCCATCGCGGTTGGCATCCAGGAACACCGGGATGCGGCCGCGCCCGTACGGGTCCT
Organism: Ideonella sp.; assembly: GCF_041918995.1. Lineage (GTDB taxonomy): Bacteria > Pseudomonadota > Gammaproteobacteria > Burkholderiales > Burkholderiaceae_C > Ideonella. The sequence continues at coordinate 93,939 of NZ_JAYRUN010000011.1, forward strand.
CGGCGCCGTGGCCGGCGGCGAGCGTGAACACGCCATCGCTGCCCTGCAGCCACAGTTCCTTCGGGCCGGTGCCCACGCCACGGCCGGCACCCACCGCGCAGTACAGGTCGAGCCGGCCATTGCCGTCCACGTCAGCGGCATCGCAGTCGTGGCGATCCACCCAGTCGAAGACCTGGGCCGCCGGCACATAGGCGTCTGCGGACCGGTACCAGATGCGGTCGTCGGCATCGTGCCCGGTGATGAACAGGTCGTCCTGGCCGTCGCCGTTGAAGTCGGCCACCACGACGCCCCAGGCGCGTGAGGTCTCCAGGTAGGTGGCGGCGTACTCCGCGCGACAGCCGAGCGCGGTCATCGCCAGCGCCGCCATCGCGAGCGCGCGAATCGAAAAGTGCATGAGGTTCCTCGGTGGTGGGGGGGTCGGCAGTGACGCCGGACACCGGGCCCCGTCACTGCGGGCGGCATGTTAGGTGCCGGTCGACCCCGGCCGTGTGTCGACCCACCGTCCCGCAGGGCCAGCGATTAGGGATGGGGCGTGGCGTCCCAGTAGTGCAGCGCCGCCTCGCGCAGCGCCTGCGCCACGCGCTGCACCAGCGACGCAGGCGCCAGCACCTTCACGCCCGGTCCGTGCCGCAGGATGTCCATGGCCAGCTCGGTGGCGTCGGCAAAGGGCAGCTCCATGCGCAGCGTGCCGTCCGGCTGCGCCGTCAGCTTCTGGGCCGGGTGCCACTCTTCCTGCGCCACCCACTGGGCGGCCTCGCGGTCGAACGCCAGCGTGGCCCACTGCGCCGCCTTGCCGCTGAAGATGCCGTAGCCGCCGTCGAGCTCGGCCTCCACGGTCTCCAAGGGAATGTCGCGCGCGGCCACGTCGACCGCCTTGGCCGAGCGCACGGCGTCCAGGGCGAACCGGCGCAGCGCCTGCGCCGTGTGGCACCAGGCGTCCAGGTACCAGGTGTTGCGGTAGTGGATCAGCCGCTGCGGTGACACCGTGCGCTGCGTGGTGTCCTGCCGCCGGCGGCTGAAGTACGCCAGCTCGAGCCGCTGGCGTGTGAGCAGCGCGCTGCCCACCACCTCGAAGCCGCGTGGCGGCACGGCGCGGCGCGCGGGGGCCGCGATCTTCACGCGGCGCATGAGCTCACGCGATTCGCTGTCGCTGGCGCCCAGCATGCCGTGCAGCTTGTCCAGCAGCGGCTGCAGGTGACGCCCCAGCACCCCGCCCGCATCCAGCCCGCTGATGAGCTGGTGCAGGGTGAGCAGCGCGTAGATCTCCGCCTCGCTGAACCACACGCCGGGCAGCTGGTGGGCGGGCCCCGCCCCGGGGCCGCCCGGCGTCGGCCCCGCAAAGCGGTACACGTTGTCGTCGCGGTCGTAGACGATGGGGGCGTCCATGCGGTCGCGCAGGTACTGCAGGTCACGCTTGAGCGTGGCCCGTGAGACCTCGAGCTCGCCCTGCAGCGCCTGGAAGCTGACACCCCCGCGCGAGGTGATCAGCCGTTCGATCCGGTAGAAGCGTTCGGTGCGGTCCATGCGCCCCCACCGTACCACAGGCTCACGTGCTGAGCCTGTATGCATCCACAGTGGCGTCCATGGGGTGCATGGTGTGCCCCGCCAGCCAGGAGCTACCGCATGGCCACCGCCCAATCCGCCTTCGCCTTCGACGACCTCCCGCCCCCGGCGGGCCGGGCGCGCGCTCAGCCGCTGCGACGCAGCGTCGCACGGGCCGAGGCACCGGCCATGCCGCCGGGCGACGAACCCGACCCCGCCTTTCTGCTGGGGTGGGACCACGCCCGCCACGGCCTCGTGCCGCCGGTCGATTGCCTGCAGGGCGGGCACGCTGTGGAGCAGGGCTGGCTGGCCGGCCGGGCCGCCTTCGGGCGCCGCACCCTGCGCGGCGGCCGGCACGTGCAGCGCTGGCTGGCGCTGCGCCTGGCCGCCTGGGCGCAGGGGGAAGCCTTCGAGGACCTGCTGGTCACGCCGAACTTCCTGGCGCAGATCGACGCCGCCCGCTGTCCCGTGACACGCCAGCGGCTGGCAGGCGATGCCGACGCGTGCCCCGACGACGTGCAGGGCATGCCCGTGCGCCTGAACCAGCGCGCCGGCCACGCCGCCGGCAACCTGGCCGTCGTCTCGGCCGCGGTGCGGCACGCCGCGCAAGGTCTGCGCTGGGACGAAGCGCGGCTGAACGGCGTGCTCGCCGAGGCGCGCGCCAGGGACGGCCTGGCCGTCCCGGCCGGCCTGGGTGCGTCGGAATGGGCGCGCCTGTCCACGCTGATGTCCTTTGCCACGCCGCTGCCGCACGAGGTGGCCGCGGCCCTGCCGCTGCGGGCGCTGCCGCCCAACCGGGTGCGGCTGATCAACCCCATCCAGGGGCTGCAGGCGTTGGTCACCCTGCAGCTCACGCACGAGGGCTTCGCGGTGCGGGTGGCCCGGCTGGCCAGCCTGCTGCCTGGCCTGGCCCTGCGACGTGACTTCCAGCTGTTCTTCCACACGCTGCTGCCGCGCGCCTGGGCGGGTGGCCGCCCCGCCAGCCCGGCGGTGATGCGCGACCGCCTGGAGGACGCGTGGGCCCACCCTGACGTGCTGCGCCGCTGGCAGCGCCTGGCCAGCCAGCTGGACGCCGAGCAGGCCGATGCGATCGTGCAGCGCGCCGTGGCGCAGGGCCTGGCGGCCGGCCTGCCCGGCGCCACGCGCAGCCAATGGCACCCGGCCGTGCAGGCCACCGACGGCTGGGCGCTGGCCAGCGCCGGGCGCGCCCACTGACGTCCCCCGGCGCCGCCGCGCCGGCACCGCCTCAGGAGTAGGTCACCCAGTCCGCCAGGTCCGGCTTGTGCAGGTGGGGCAGGCCGTTGAAGCTCAGCAGCGACATGCGCCGCGGCCCGGCCACCAGCTCGGTGACCGAGCTGTTGCGGATGCGCAGGTTCAGCTCGACGGTGGCTTCCGGCGCCAGGCCCAGCACCCGGCCCACGGCCACCGAAATGGGGCCGCCGCTGGACACGACCAGCACATGGCCGCCGGGCGCGGCCGCCTCGGCGAGTGCGGCGCCCACGCCATCGGAGAAATCGAGGAAGGCCGGCATGCCGGCGGGCACGCTGCGGCCGTGCATCCAGGCCACCAGGCCGTCACGCAGCAGGCGAAAGTGCTGCCTCACCGCCTCGGGTGTCGTGGGATGGGCCAGCTCACCCGCGTGGACGGCGCGCACGATGGCCTCGGGGTCGTACTCGTTCAGCCCCGGCGCCTCCACGGGCAGGGCCGCCTGGCCCAGCCCCTCGGCGATGCCGGCGTAGGTCTCGCGGTGCCGACGCAGCGTGCCGGTGACGACATGGTCGAAGCGCAGGCCCATGCTGCGGAAGTGCTCGCCCAGGGCGCGGCACTGCCGGTGGCCCAATTCGCTCAGGCGGTCGTAGTCGTGGCTGCCGAACGAGGCCTGGCCGTGGCGGACGAGGTAGAGGGTGCCCATGGCGGCCGATTGTCCCGGGGCCCCCGCCCTGCGCCTGTCACCGCCGCGACGCCGGGCCGGCGCCGCGGGGCGTGACGGAGCGCGCCCGCGCGCCGCTCAGGCCGCGGGCTGGGGATACAGGCCGTGCACGCGGCCGAACAGCCGGGCCAGGCCGAACAGCGCGTCCACGTTCGGCGTGGCCACGCCCAGCCGCCCCGCGATCTCGTGCACCACGCCGACGATGCCGTCCAGCTCGATCGGCCGGCCGGCCTCCACATCCTGCAGCATGGACGTCTTGAAGGCCCCCAGCCGCGCCGTGATGGCGTGGCGGTCCTCCGGGGAGGGCTCGATGGGGCAGCCGATGCGCGCTCCCACCTCCGCCGCCTCCCGCATGGCGGCCGAGCAGAAGGCGCGCACCAGCGGGTCGGCGAGGATGCGGTCGGTGGTGGCGCCGGTGAGCGCGGACACCGGGTTCATGGTGAGGTTGCCCCACAGCTTGAACCAGATGTCGCGCCGCACGTCGGGCGAGTGCGTGACCTCGAAGCCCGCGTGGGCGAACAGGTCCACCACCGCCTGCACCGCGGGGCTGTGGCCGCCGCGCGCTTCGCCCAGGATCAGCCCCTGGCCGAAGCCATGCTGCACCAGCCCCGGTTGCGGGCTGGACGCCGCGATGTGCACCACGCAGCCGATGACGCGCTCATGCGGGATCGCCTCGGCGATGTGGCCGCCAGGGTCCACGCTCTGCAGGGGCTGCTCGCCCACCCCGGGCACGCCCTGGCAGAACCACCACGGCACCCCGTTCATCGCCGGCAGCACCCGCGTGTGCGGCCCCAGCAGCGGCCGGATGCCGGCGGCCACCGCCGCGAGCGCCGGCCCCTTCACGGCGATGACCACCAGGTCCTGCGGGCCGAGCGCCGCGGGGTTGTCGCTCACCTGGCCCACGGGGGCGTGCAGCAGGTCGGCGCCGTCACCGCCCGCCTCGCGCAGGCGCCAGCCGTGCTGGCGCAGGGCCGCCAGCGTTTCGTGCCGGGCCAGCGCGCTCACCTGGGCGCGCCCCGCGCGCGCCAGGCGCGCACCGATGAAACCGCCGATCGCGCCGGCGCCGATGATGCAGATCTTCATGCCGGCGACTGTAGCGGCGCCGGCAGCGGCGACAGCAGCCCCGCCGTGCGGGCGAGCTCGGCCTGCCACTGGCGCGCCCAGCCCGACAACGCATCGGGTTGTGCAGCGAACTGCTGCTGCAGGAACGCCGCGGCCAGGGTCTTGGTGGCCGTCTTCACCTGGCGGTTCATCTCCGCCCCGCCAGACACCTGGCGGTCGGTGAACACGCTGTGGCCCCCGCGCTGGAACACGGCCAGGGCCTTGCGCGGGTCCGCCACCGCCTCGAACACGGCGATGCGGTCTTCCACGCCGGAGTGGTAGCCCGGGATCTGGATCACGTCCTCGTTGCTCGTCACGTGCAGCGTGGGCACGCGCACCGGCGCGAGGATCGCCGACAGGTCGCGCTCCCCATAGAACGGCGGCGCGGAGAGCACGATGCCGGCCCGCCAGCGGGCATCGGCCAGCTCGTGGCGGACCCCGGGCCGCTCCACCCGCGCCCCCACCGACAGCAGCGTCGTGTTGGCGCCGTAGGAATGGCCCGCCACCACCAGCCGGTCGCGGTCCACGCGCTCGGCCATCCCGGCCAGCGGCGACGCGCCGTCCGGCGGCGCCAGCAGCCGGTCGAGCGCGAAGCGCAGGTCCAGCACCCGGTGGACCGCCTCTTCCTCGCGCGCCGCGTGCTGCAGGCGGCTCACCAGGGTGAGCGGGTTGCCCAGCCACAGCGAGCGGTCGCTGCCGGTGTGCTGCACGTGCAGGCAGGCCCAGCCGAGCGCAGCCAGATGGCGGCCAAGGTAGCTGTAGCCCACCCGTGAGCCGCCGATGCCGTGGGAGAACACCACCAGCGGCACCGTGGCCCGCGGCTGCGGCGTCGAGGGCCAGTACAGGCGCGCGGGCACCGGCCGCTGGCGCGCGCCGTCCACCCAGTCCAGGTCCAGCGGCAGCACGCGCGCGGCGCGCTCGTCCACCGACAGCAGCTCGCCGGGTGCGGCCGGCGGCGCGCTGGCGTCCTCCCGCGCCTGCAGGCGCCACGGCGCCAGGGCCAGGCCCAGCCCGAGGGCGGCGCCCAGGACGTCGCGGCGGGACACGGAAGTCGGGGTAGCGGGCAGGTTCGGCATGGTGCCGCGCAGTATGGCGAGCCGGCGCGCCGCCTGCACGCCCGCCGCGACGAAACCCGCCACGGCGCCGACAGCCCGTCGCCCTGTGCGGACGGACCGGCGGCGCGTGCCGCGCGGGCCGCGGCGCGCTCAGGCGCCGGACGAGGCGCCCACCACCCCCGCGCGCGCCGCCGCCAGCGCCTCGCGCAGCACGCCGAGGTCGCCGATGTGGTTGGCCAGCAGCAGCACCAGACGGGCATTGACGAGCTGGCTCTGCGCATCGTCCAGCCCGCGGTGGGTGGCGATCAGGGCCTCGTAGAAATCATCGCCCGGCGTGAAAGCCCGCAGGGGCGGCTCGCCCGGGGTGCCGAAGTTCGGCGTGGTGACCAGGGGGGTGCTCATGCCATCGCCTCCGCATGGCCCAGGGCGCGCCGCAGCGCGCGCCCCACGTCCGCGGCGCCCGGGGCCCGCCATCGGGCCGCCACATGCTGGTCGGGCCGCAGCAGGTACACCGCCCCGTCCTGCGCGCCGTAGCGGCGGGTGGCCGCGCCCTCGCTGTCCTGCAGGACGCGCTCGCCGGCGAGGGGGCCCGCCGCCGCGCCGGCGGGCTGCACCCGCACCACGGCCAGCCCCGCGGGCAGCTCGGCGGGCGCCAGGGCCGCCTCGCCGAAGACGAGCAGCGTGAACGCCGCGCCGCCATGCCCCAGGCTCGCCTGGGCCAGCTCGTCCAGCAGCCAGGCCGGCCGGCCATCGGCCGCCACCACCGGGGCGTCGGCGGCGGGCATGCCGGGCCGCATCCAGCCGGCCCAGCCGTGCGCGTCCGGCGTGTTCAGCGGCGAATCGGCCAGCCAGGTGGGCACGGACAGGCGGCCGGAGTTGACCAGCGTGCGCGCGAATGCATGCTCGCGCGCCAGGCCGAGCACCGCGTCGCGGAACAGGCGCGACACCGGGCTCTTCGGTGTGATGAAGTCGGTGGACCGGGTGGAGTTGAGGATGTTCTCGTCGGCCGCGGCCTGGCGCTCACCCGCGTAGGTGTCGAGCAGCGATTCGGGCGCGCGGCCCTCGACGACGAGCTGGAGTTTCCAGGCGAGGTTGTCCGTGTCCTGGATGCCCGAGTTGGCGCCCCGCGCACCGAAGGGCGACACCTGGTGCGCGGCGTCGCCCACGAAGAGCAGGCGGCCGTGGCGGAACCGGGCCATGCGCCGGCACTGGAAGGTGTAGACGCTCACCCACTCCAGCTCGAACGACGGCGGCGTGCCGCCGCTGCCGGACCAGTGCGCCAGCATGGCCTGGATGCGCGGGATCACCCGCTCGGGCTGCTTCTCGGCCTCGGGGTCGGCGTCCCAGCCCAGCTGGAAATCGATGCGCCACACCCGGTCGGCCTGCTTGTGCAGCAGCACGCTCTGCCCGCGGTGGAAGGGCGGGTCGAACCAGAACCACCTTTCCGCGGGCCAATCGTCAGCCCCACCGCCTGCGGGCGAGGCCGCAGGCTGCCCCCGGAGGGGGCGCTCGGCCGCTTGGGAGCGGCCCGGCGCTGGCCTCGGCGCCTCCATCACCACGTCCGCGATGAGGAAGCGGTCGTGGAAGACCTGGCCCTCGATGTCCAGGCCCAGCTGGCGGCGGATGGGGCTGCGGGCGCCGTCGGCCACCACCAGCCAGTCCGCCTCCAGCGTGAAGCGGCCCTCGGGCGTCTCCACCTGCATGGTGGCGCCCTGGCCGTGCGGCTCCACCTTCAGCACGCGGTGCTTCCAGCGCAGGTCCAGGCCGGGCAGCTCGGCGGCGCGGCGCACCAGCGCCTCTTCCAGGTGGTACTGCTGCAGGTTGATCATGCCGGGGCGGCGGAAGCCCGCCTCGGGCTGCAGGTGGAAACGGAACACTTCCTCGGTGTCGAAGAACGTGCGCCCCACGTTCCAGGTGACCCCGCGTTCCACCAGCGGCTGGGCCACGCCGAGCCGGTCGAGCACCTCCAGCGTGCGCTGCGCGTAGCAGACGCCGCGCGAGCCGATGCTCACGGTGTCGTCCTCGTCGAGCAGCAGCACGGCCAGGCCGCGCTGGGCCAGGTCGATGGCGGCGGCCAGGCCCACCGGGCCGGCGCCCACCACCACCACGGGATGGCGGCGCGGCGCGTCCTCGTCGAGCTCGGGCGCGCGGCGCGCGCTGAAACGCGGGTAGGTGTAGGTGGACAGCATGGCCGGGTCCTGCGCGGGTCAGCCTTCCAGCGCGGCCCACATGGCGCGGTCGCGCTCGGCGGTCCAGATGCGGGGGTCGGCGATGCCGGCGGCCTCGTCCAGGCAGCGGGTCACGTCGAAGGGCATGCAGTGGTCGAAGATCACCCAGTGGCCGTACTTCGGCTTCAGGGCCGCGTAGGTCTCGCGGTAGACCGTGTTCAGGTCCTTGCCCGCCGCCTGGCCGGCCTGCACCTGGGCCCACACGTCGCTCACGAAGGCGCGGGTGCCCGCCAGCCCGGCGTGCACCGCCTCGGGCGTGGTCAGCGCCGCCCCGCGCCCGGGCACCAGCGCCTGCGGCTGCAAGGCGGCGATGCGGTCCAGCGTGTGCGGCCAGTCCTGGAAGTAGGCGTCGCCGGCGTACGGCGTGGCGTCGAACTCGACCAGGTCGCCGGAGAACAGGATCTTCTGCTGCGGCAGCCAGACCACCGTGTCGCCCTTGGTGTGGCCCCGGCCCAGCTGCAGGATCTGCACCTCCAGCTGGCCCAGCCACAGCGACATGCGTCCCTCGAAGGTGATCGTCGGCCAGGTCAGGCCCGGGGGCACCGATTCGACGTTGCGGAACAGGCGCGGAAAGCGGCCGATCTCGCTGGCCTTGTCCTGCTCGCCGCGCTCGACGATGAGGTCGCGGGTGTCGCGGCTGGCGATCACGTGCTCGGGCTGGTAGGCCGACGCGCCGAGCACGCGCACCGCGTGGTAGTGGCTCAGCACCACGTAGCGGATGGGCTTGTCGGTCACCTCGCGGATGCGGCGGATGACGTCCTGCGCCATGGCGGGCGTGGCCTGGGTGTCGATCACCATCACCGCGTCGTCGCCGATCACCACGCCGGTGTTCGGGTCACCCTCGGCGGTGTACGCATAGGCGTTGTCGGACAGGCGGGTGAAGCTGACCTGCTTCTCCTCGAGGTCGGCCTGGCTGGCAAAGGCTTTGGTGGAAGAGGACATGCTGTGACCCGGGCTGGTTTGCGTATGACGAATGCGTTTGTCGATTTAGACACAGGCCGCCGCTTGTGTCAAACTCGTTTGCCATGAGCAAATCACCAGCGGACGATCTGGCCGACCGCGGCCAGCGCGCCATCCAGTCGGTCGAGGTGGGCGGCCGGCTGCTGCTGGCGCTGGCCGACGGCGGCGGCGCGCTCGCGCTCAAGGACCTGGCCGCGCGCGCCGGGCTGCCGGCCTCGCGCGCCCATCCCTACCTGGTCAGCTACGGGCGCCTGGGCCTGGTGGAGCGGCAGGCCGACTCGGGCCACTACGCGCTGGGCCCCGCCGCGCTGCAGATCGGCCTGGCCTGCCTGCGCCAATGGGACCCGCTGCGGGCCGCCGAGGCCGAGGCGCGTGCCCTGGCCGAGGCCACCGGCCATGCGGTGGCGCTGTCGGTGTGGGGCAACTTCGGGCCCACCGTCGTGCGCCTGATCGAGGCCACGCAGCCGCTGCACGTGGCGCTGCGGGTGGGCAGCGTGCTGTCCATCCTCGACACCGCCACCGGCCGCGCCTTCGCCGCCGTGATGCCCGCCACCCGGCTGGCCGAGGCCGTCGCGGGCCCGCTGGGCGGGCTGCAGCCGCGCGACGCACGTCGCGCCCGGCCGGCCGATCTGGAGCCGCTGCGGGCGGAGTTCGCCCGCCACGGCGTCGCGCGGGCGGTCGGCCGCCCCATCCCGGGCGTCAACGCCTTCGCGGCCCCGGCACGCGACCACGAGGGCCAGGTGCCGCTGGTCATCACCGCGCTCGACCACGAGGACCGCCTGCCGGCCGCATGGACCAGCGCCGCGGCCCGCGCGGTGCGCGAGGCGGCGGCCCGCATCAGCCTGCGCCTGGGTGGCGCCACGGGCCCCTGACCGTCACCGCGGTCATGGCGCCGGCGGTAGGCTTGGGGGCCGCAGACCGTGAATGGAGCGCCGCATGCGACCGCTGATCGTCTCTGAGTTCGTCACCCTCGACGGGGTGATGGAAGCCCCCGGCGGCGAGCCGGGCCACCTGCATACCGGCTGGGCCGTGCCCTTCATGGGCGAGGACCAGGTGGCCTGGAAGCTGCGCGAGGCCGAACAGGCGGGCGCGCTGCTGCTGGGCCGCGTCACCTACGAGTCGTTCGCAGGCGCCTGGCCCGGGCGCAGCGGCGCCTTCGCCGACCGCATGAACGCGCTGCCCAAGCACGTGGTGTCCACCACCCTGCAGCCGCCGCTGTGGGCGGGCACCCGGCTCATCCGCGACGACATCGCCGGCCAGGTGGCCGCGCTGAAGCAGGCCGACGGCGGGCCGCTGCTGGTGGCCGGCAGCCGCATGCTCGTGCACTCGCTGCTCGCCCATGACCTGGTGGACGAGATCCACCTGCTCGTGTTCCCGGTGGCGGTGGGCAGCGGACGGCGGCTGTTCCCCGAGACGCCGGTGATGACACGCCTCGCCCTGCGCCATGCCGAGGCCTTTGCCAACGGCGTGATGCTGCACCAGTACGCCGTGCAGCACGGCGCCGGCTGAGCGGCTCAGCCCGACGCTGGCGCAGCATCCGCGTCGTCGCGGGGCGGCGCCTCCGGGTGCGCCCGGTCCACGTCGCCGGGCGCCTCGGGGCCGGTCTGGCCGGTCTCGCCGAGGCGGTGGTCCTCGGCGTCGTGTTCCAGGCCGCCCTCCAGCCCGGGCGGGAAACGGGGCGATGTGTGCGTGGACATGGTGCCTCCAGGGTCGGCCGCATGGCCGGTGGGTGCATGCGGCAAGCCGGGGGCCCGCGGGATGCCCGCCGCTACACTGGATGCCCATCCAGGCCGCTGCCCCGTGTCCGCCCCCGCCACGCCTTCCCACGACACGCCCCCTGCCCGGGCGCCGGGCGCCGCCGCGCCGGCGCCCCGCTGGACCGTGGCCGTGCGCGTACTGTGCGACCTGGCGGCGCGCGAGGGCGACCTCGACCACCGCTTCAATCCCTCCCCCACCGCGGAGCAGGGCCAGGCGGGCCACCTGGCGGCCACGCGGCGGCGGCCGCCGGGTTGGAAGGCCGAGGTGGCGCTGGCGGCCGAGGTGGCGGTGCCGGGTGGCGTGCTGCGGGTGCGCGGCCGGGCCGACGGGGTCGACGACGCCGGCCGCTGCGTCGAGGAGGTGAAGACCTGCCGCGGCGACCCGGCGCGGCTGCCGGCCAACCAGCGCACCCTGCACTGGGCCCAGGCCATGGTCTACGGCGCCCTGTGCTGCGCCGCGGCCACCGCGCCGGACTGGGAGGTGGCCGTCGTCTACGTGGACGCGGTGAGCCACGAGGCCCATCCCCGCGTGGCGCGGCGCGTGCCGGCGGCCGAGCTGCAGGACTTCCTGCACCGCCTGGCCGGGCGCTACGCCGCGTGGGCCGCCCGCGAGGCCGTCCACCGGGTCGAGCGCGACGCCGCCCTGCGCGGCCTGGCCTTCCCGCACGGCCGCTTCCGCGCCGGGCAGCGTGAGCTGGCCGAAGCCGTCTTCCGCAGCGCCCGCCACGGCCGCGTCCTGCTGGCCCAGGCACCCACCGGCATCGGCAAGACGGTGGGCACGCTGTTCCCCGCCCTGCGCGCGGTGCCCGAAGCCGGGCTGGACAAGGTGCTGTTCCTCACGGCCAAGGGATCGGGCCGGCTGGCGGCGCTGGAGGCGCTGCGCCAGGTGCTGGGGGGGCATGACCCGGCCGCCACTGCCCCAGCGCGCGTGCGCGTGCTGGAGCTCACCGCCCGCGACAAGGCCTGCGAGCACCCCGGCAGCGCCTGCCATGGCGACTCCTGTCCGCTGGCGCGCGGCTTCTACGACCGCCTGCCCGCGGCCCGCGAGGCGGCCGCGGCCCACCCGGGCGCGCTCGACCGGCCGGCCCTGCGCACCGTGGCCGCCGCCCACCAGGTGTGCCCGTACTACCTGGCCCAGGAGATGGCCCGCTGGGCCGACGTGGTGGTGGGCGACAGCAACCACTGGCTGGACGTGGCCGCCGGGCTGCACACGCTGACGCTGGAACACGGCTGGCGCGTGGCGGTGCTGATCGACGAGGCGCACCATGTCATCGACCGCGCCCGGGACAACCACAGCGTCACGCTGGACTGGCCGACCCTGGCCGCGGCCCGCCGGGCCGCGCCCGCGCTGCGCCGGCCGCTGGACCGCCTGGCCCGCGCATGGCGGGCCCTGGCCGACGCCCACTGGCCCGCCGGGGCGGCCGCCTACCAGGTGCTGCCCGGCCTGCCCGAGCGCTGGCTCGCGGCGCTGGGCGACGCCATCGGCGCCGTGGGCGACCTGCTGGCCGAGGCGCCCCCGCCCTGGCCGCAGGCCGTGCTGGACCTGCACTTCGCCGCCCTGCACTGGCGCCGCCTTGCCGAACTGTACGACCCCGCCCACTCGATGGTGGACGGGCACGCGGTGGACCCGGCCCGCTCACCCCACGCCCGCGGCGGCACTGGCGGAGGCCGCCGGCCGCCGCCCCCCGCGCTCACGCTGCGCAACGTCACGCCCGCGGACCACCTGCGCCCGCGCTGGGCCGCCGCCCACCATGTGACGCTGTTCTCCGCCACGCTCGCACCCCGCCGCTTCCAGGCCGACAACCTCGGCCTGCCCGACGACTGCGCCTGGCTGGACGTGCCGGCGCCCTTCTCGCCCGACCAGCTCGCCCTGCACGTGGTGCGCAACGTGTCCACCCGCTGGGCGGACCGCGCACGCAGCGCCGGGCCCATCGCCGGCCTGGTGGAACGGCAGTTCCAGGCGCAGCCGGGCAACTACCTCGCGTTCTTCAGCAGCTTCGACTACCTGCACCAGGTGGCCGACGCGCTGGCCGCGCGCCAGCCCGGCTGGCCGCTGTGGCGGCAGACACGCGGCATGGACGCGGCCGCCACCGAGGCCTTTCTCGCGCAGTTCGTGGAAGGCGGGCGCGGCATCGGCTTCGCCGTGCTGGGGGGTGCGTTCGCCGAAGGCGTGGACCTGCCGGGCACGCGCCTCATCGGCGCCTTCGTGGCCACGCTGGGGCTGCCGCCCGTCAGCCCCGTGCAGGACGCCCTGCGCGAGCGGCTGCAGCAGCGCTTCGGCGATGGCTTCGCCTACGCCTGCCTGTACCCCGGCCTGCGCAAGGTGGTGCAGGCCGCCGGCCGCGTGGTGCGCACGCCGCAGGACCAGGGCGTGGTCTACCTCATCGACGACCGCTTCGGCCGCGCCGACGTGCAGCGCCTGCTGCCGGGCTGGTGGCCGGCGCCACGGCTCATGCGTGCCACGGCCCGCCCCGGCGGGGACCTGCCGGCTCAGGACGCCGGCCCGTCGCAGGCCGGGCCCTCGAAGGTCCAGGACACCACGCGGCCGGCCTCGACCATGAAGTGCGTGGTGCAGGTGGACGCCGCGCCTGCGCCCAGCGGCGCGCTGATGCCCACGCCGCCGCCCACCGCCGTGCGCCCGCCGCCGCCGATGCCGAACCCGCCGATGCTGATGCCCACCGTGGCCCCGGAGCCGTCGCGCGGGTGGGTGGCCACATAAGTGAGCCGCTTGGCGCTGCCGAGGTTCTCCTCGGCCTGCGGCGGGCCCCAGCGCGCCCGCAGGGATTCTTCGGTGGCCCCGCGCCACGGGCTGAGCCAGCGCTCGTAGTTGGCCTCGCGGCTGGCCGGCGTGGCGCAGCCGGCCAGCACGACCACCAGCGCCAGCAGCGCCCAGGCTACCATGGGCGGCACGCGGCGCCGGTACGGCCGCAGGCGGTGCATCAGGTACAGCACGGTCATGGCAGTCTCCTGGTTGAGTTCAGGCCAGCAGGGCGCCGGCGGGCCGGCCCACCGGCTCGACGATCAGCCCCCCCAGTGGCAGCGCCGGCAGGCGGTCCATGCGCAGCGCCGGCGGCTCGCCCACCACGTGCCAGCCCAGGCCATCGTCGTCCAGCCACATCTGCAGCACCAGCCCCATCAGGCGGCTGGCAATGCCCTCGCCCGGACAGCGGTGGTGCGTGGCGGCATCGCCGCCGCCCTGCGGGATGAGCGCGAAGGGCGGCGGCCGCTCGTCGTGCTCGAAGCGCTGGGGATGGAAGTCCCAGGGGTCGGCCCAGGCGCGGGCGTCGTGGCAGGTGCCGTACAGGTCCAGCAACGCGCGCTGCCCGCGGCGAAATGCCACGCCCTGCCAGGTGAAGTCGTCCCGCACGCGCGCGGCCACCGCGGGGAAGAACGGGTAGTGCCGGCGCACCTCCTGCACGAACGCGCGGCGCCGTGCCTCGCGCTCGGCGGCGTCGGGCAGCGGCTGCAGCAGCCGCGCGCGCGCGCCACGGTGCACATGCAGCGCCTGGCCCATGAGGCTCAGGTACACGCTGACCGCCACCACCGGCCGCAGCAGGTTCAGCAGCTCCACCGCCGCCACGCGCGCCGGCAGCGGGCGCGCGCCCGTGTCGCCATGCCGCGCGATGCGCTCGGCGGCGCTGCCCGGGCGGAAGCCGGGCCGGCCGGCGCGCGTGGCCTCCACGCCGCGCGTCAGCCAGGCCTCCAGGCGTCGCCGCGCCCAGCGTGCCCGCAGGTGGGCGGCCAGGCCGCCCGCGGCGCCGTCGAACAGCAGCACCAGCTGGCGCGTGCGCAGGGGCAGCTCCGCCGCCGGCAGGGGCACCCCTGCCCAGGCGCACACCGCGTGGGTGAGCACCGGCTGCGCGAAGTCGTACAGCGAGAACGGCGCCGACGCACCGGGCCGCGGCCAGGCCGCCTGCCAGTCCTGCCGCACCTGCGCGACCAGGTCGTCCACGGCCGCGGGCTCGGTGAGGGCCACGAACAGCGCCTTGCGGCGGCGGTGCGCGGCCCCGTCCATGCCCTGCACACCGCCACGGCCGAACAGGGTGGCCTGCAAGGCGCCCGGCGCCGCACCGGCCCGCTCGAAGCGCCCCGGGTCGTAGAACAGCCGGGCGGCCCGAGCGCCCGTCAGGCACAGCGTGGGACGCAGCATCAGCCGGGCCTCGAACACCTCAGTGCCCAGTGCCACGGCATGGCGGCCGATGAAGCGGTAGGGGTCGCGCCGGAAGGCCAGCGTGCTGTCCCAGTCGGTCAGGCGGGGCGGCGCGGCCCCGTCCACGGGGGTGGCCGAGGCGGCAGGTCGGACGGCGAGCGTGCTCATGGCCGGGCCACGCGGCAAGGCCCGTACCCGGGCGCCGTGCGGCACCGGCCTCAGTCGTCATCGTCTTCGTCGTGGTCGTCACCGTCGCCGTGCGCCGGGACGGGCACGCCCTCGGACGTCCACGACGCAGCGCCGCTGGCCGGCCCCTCGCCGCCCGCCGGCCACAGGCCCTGGGGCGACTGCTGCCATTGCCAGGCGACGAAGGCCGCGGCCGCCGCCAGCACCGCGGCGGCCAGGGCCCGGCGCGGACGCACCACGTCGGCCCCCGGCCCCGGCTGGCGGCCGGTGAGCATGGGCAGCGCCTGGTTGCGACCGCGCAGGGCGCTCAGCACCGCCAGCGCCCCCAGGTGGGCCAGCACCAGCAGCAGGCTGAACTCCGCCACCGCCTCGTGCACCTCCTCCAGCCAGGCGCCGCCGTCGAGCTCCAGGCCCCAGCCGCTGAGGCCCACGACGATCAGTGCCAGCGCCAAGCCCAGCACGGTGGCGGCCATGGCCACGTTCTGGGCCGGGCGCCAGGACGCCCCCGGCTCGCGCAGCGAACGCCACCAGGCCGGTGACGCCCTCAGCTTGCGCCACCACACGCCCAGGCGCGCCGGGCGGGGCCCGGCCAGCCCGTAGACCAGCCGGAAGGCCAACAGGCCCAGCACCAGGTAACCCAGCGTGTTGTGCAGCGCGCGCCACTGTTCGGATTCCGCGGTGAGCCAGGCGCCCGCGAAGCTGGCCGCGAGCAGCCAGTGGACCGCGCGCACCGGGGCGTCGATGACGAGCCGGCTCGCGGCGCGGGCATCACGCGGCGAGGTCGAGGCGGCGGCGGGTGAAGAGGGATTGATCGTATTCATGGAGGTCTCAATGCCAGGCGCGGCGCAGCCGCGGGTCGGCGCCTGCGGGCAGGCGCAGCTCGTCGTCGTCGAACCGGCCCTCGGCGGCGCGCGGATGGCACACGGCGCAGTTCGCCGGGGTCTTCACCGACGGCAGGGCCCACACGCTGGCGGGCACCTCGTCGTGCTGGCGCTCGAAGCGGGCCGAGCGGGTCAGGCGGTCCTGCGGCGGCTCCTCGCGCACCCGGCCCGCACGGCGCGACGCCGCGTCGAGCCAGGCCGCCAGCGCGGCCTGCGTGGCCGGCTCGACGGACGCGTCGCTGCCGAAGTGGCGGTCCAGGCCGCCCATCAGGCGCTGCCACGAGCGCGGAGGCAGCCACGCCGGTGAGTAGGCGACATGGCACGCGCCGCACTCCTGCACATAGGCGGGGGCAAGCGGCACGGCGGCGCGGTGGGAGTCGCCGTCGGCGCGCGCGGCGGCGCCGGCGAGCAGCAGCGCGCCCAGGGCCAGCGGCACGGCGCACCACGGCATCACGCGGGGACGGGTTCGCATGGCGTGCCCCTCAGCGCGTCAGGCCCACGAGGTAGGCAAGCACATCCGCCTTCTCGCCGGCGCTGCATTCACGGCCCACCACGTCCTTGCAGTTGCGGCGGAACCACTTGTCCACCCGCGCCTGCTCGGTGAAGGCGCGTGTGTTGGCGGCCGGCGCCAGCGGTTCCAGCGTCTTGCCGGACACGGCATGCTGGCCAGGCTGCGTGGGCACCTCGCGGTGGCACGAGGCACACGACCACTTGCCACCGTGGGTGCGGGTGAAGAACGCGCGCCCCGCGTCGGCCTGGCCGGGCCGCCCCGCCTCGGTGGCGAAGCGGGCCAGCTGGGCACCGGGGCGGGTGTCGGCCGCCCGGGCGGCCCCGGGGCTGGCCCAGGCCGCGACGGCCAGGACCAGGGCAGTGGATCGGGTGTGCATCGAAGGGCTCCTGCGTCGTGCGGGGTGGCGATGGCAGGCATTCTTCGAGGCAGGCCGTGAAGCGAAGCTGAAGCGCGCGTTCATCTGCGGTTCAGACGCGATGCGGAACAATCGGCCGCATGTCCGTCCTTCGCCTCCTGGTGCTGATGGCCGCGTCCTGGGCCCTGGCCGCCCCGCCCGCACGGGCCGGCGAGGGCGACCATGAGCACGCCCGCGAGGCCGTGCGTGCCGGCGAGATCCTGCCGCTGCCCGCCTTGCTGGAGCGCCTGCAGCGCCAGCACCCGGGCCAGGTGCTGGAGCTCGAGCTGGAGCGCGAAGGCGGCCGCTGGGTCTACGAGGTGAAGCTCCTGGGCGGCGATGGCCAGGTGACGCGCCTGCATGTGGACGCGCGCACGGCCGAGGTGCTCCCGCCGCGCCCACGCGGGCCGGGGGAGCGCCGATGAAGCTGCTGCTGGTGGAGGACGAGCCGCTGCTGCGCGCCCCGCTGGCCCGCTCGCTGCAGGCGGCCGGCTACGCGGTCGACACGGCCGACAACGGGCGCGATGCGGAGCACCTCGGCCAGACCGAGCCCTACGACGCCATCGTGCTGGACCTGGGCCTGCCGGTGCTGGACGGCCTGACCGTGCTGCAGCGCTGGCGGGCCGCCGGCGTGGGCACGCCGGTGCTCATCCTCACCGCCCGCGACAGCTGGCACGACAAGGTGGCCGGCATCGACGCCGGTGCCGACGACTACCTCGCCAAGCCCTTCCACACCGAAGAGCTGCTCGCCCGGCTGCGCGCGCTGATCCGCCGTGCCCAGGGCATGGCCTCGCCGCTGCTCACCTGCGGCCCGGTGGCGCTGGACACCCGCAGCGGCCGCGCCAGCGTGGCGGGCATGGCGGTGCCGCTCACCGCCCACGAGTACCGGCTGCTGGCCTACCTGATGCACCGGCCCGGCCAGGTGGTCTCGCGCACGGAACTCAACGCGCACCTCTACGCACAGGACGCCGACCGCGACTCCAACACCATCGAGGTGTTCGTCGCGCGGCTGCGCCGCAAGCTGCCCGCCGGCATGATCGAGACCGTGCGCGGGCTCGGCTACCGCCTGGCGGCCCCGGCATGAGCCCGCCGGCCCGTCCCACCGGCAACGACGGCAGGACGGAGTCCGACGGGACGCCTGTGCGCGGCCCGGCGGTGGCGGCGGCGCG
Organism: Ideonella sp.; assembly: GCF_041918995.1. GTDB lineage: Bacteria > Pseudomonadota > Gammaproteobacteria > Burkholderiales > Burkholderiaceae_C > Ideonella. The sequence goes on from NZ_JAYRUN010000011.1 coordinate 111,803, forward strand.
GCGCCGGCCCCGCTCGCTGCGCTGGCGATTGCTGATCGCCACGCTGGCCGCGGCGGCGTTGGCGCTGCTGCTCGCGGGTTGGCTGCTGGCCGGCCTGTTCCGCGAGGCCGTGACGCGCCAGTTCGCCAGCCTGCTCACCGCGCAGCTCGACCAGGTGGTGACGCGGCTGGAGGTGGGCCCCGAGGGCGCCCCCGTGCTGGACGCCGCCCAGCTCAGCGATCCCCGCTGGCTGCGGCCCTATTCCGGCCTGTACTGGCAGGTGGAGGTGCACCCCGCGGCCGGGCGCCCCCGGCCGGCGCTGCGGTCGCGCTCGCTGTGGGACACGGAGCTCGCCGCGCCGCCGGACGAGCCGGCCGACGCCCAGGTGCACGTGCACGAGGTCGCCGGCCCTGGAGGTGCACGGCTGCTGCTGGTGGAGCGACTGGTGCGCCTGGACGGGGCCGCACACGGCCCGTGGCGAGTGCAGGTGGCGGCCGACCTGCGCGACAACGACGCGGCCGTGCAGCGTTTCAACACCGGCCTGGGCGCGTCGCTGGCGGTGCTGCTGCTGGTGCTGGTGGCGGCCGCGGGTGCCCAGGTGCACGTGGGCCTGGCGCCGCTGCGCGCCCTGCAGCGGGCCGTGGCCGCCGTGCGCAGCGGGCGGGCGGCCCGCCTGGAGGGCGGTTTCCCCGCGGAGGTGCAACCGCTGGTGGACGACTTCAACGGCGTGCTGGACCGCAACCTCGCCGTGGTGGACCGGGCACGCACCCAGGCGGGCAACCTGGCGCACGCCATCAAGACGCCGCTGTCGGCGCTGCTGCAGGCGGCCGAGGCAGCCCGCCAGCGCCCGGCCGAGCTGGCGCAGCTGCCCGCGCGGGTGGACGAGCAGGTGGCGCTGGCCCGCCGCCATGTGGACTGGCACCTGGCCCGCGCGCGCGCCGCGGCCGCGCACGGCATGCCCGGCGTGCACACGGACGTGGCGCTGGTGGTGGAAGGCCTGCGGCGCGTGATGTCGCGTGTACATGCCGCGCGCGGGCTGCGGCTGCAGGTGGGCCCGCTGCCGCCGGGCCTGCGCTTTGCGGGCGAAGCGCAGGACATGCACGAGATGCTGGGCAACCTGCTCGACAACGCCTGCCAGTGGGCCCGCGCCGAGGTGCGCGTGTCGGTCGCGCTGGATAGGGACGCGGCCACGCCCCGCTTCACGCTGGTGGTGGAGGACGACGGACCCGGCATCGCCGAGGCCGACCGCGACGCGGCGCTGGCGCGCGGCGGCCGGCTGGACGAGTCCCGGCCCGGCAGCGGCCTGGGCCTGGCCATCGTGCAGGAGCTGGCCACGCTGTACGGCGGCACGCTCACGCTGGACCGCGCGACGCCGCCGCTCGGCGGCCTGCGGGCGCAGATCCGGCTGCCGGCCCTGCCGCCGGCGCCCCCGGCCTGACGCCCCACAGGCACCTGGGGCTTGCCCCGCGCGCGCACCGGCGCAACAGTCACGGCATGCCGACCTGCCCCACCCCGACATGACCGCTGCGCGCCGCTGGATCCGCCTGATCGTCCACCACCCCTCGGCGGTGCTGTTCATCGCCCAGGTGCTGGGCGTGCTGCTGTACCCGCTGCTGGAATCGGCCCGCCACGGCCCGCTGGTGCTGAACGTGTTCGGCCTCGGGGTGCTCATCCTGGCCGTGCGCATGGTGCGCCGCACGCCCGGGCTCACCGGCGTGGCCGTGGCGCTGGCGGCGCCGGCGGTGGTGCTGGCAGGGCTGCAGGTCTTCCTGGGCATGGCCTGGCTGCTGCCGTGGTCCTCGGCGCTGGAAGCGGCGTTCTACTTCCATGCGGCCGCCAGCCTCATCGCCTACATGATGAGCGACGACCGCACCACCGTGGACGAGCTGTTCGCCGCGGCGGCCACCTTCACGCTGCTCGCGTGGGGCTACACCCACCTGTTCGTGCTCACGCAGGCGCTGCAGCCGCAGGCGTTCATCGCCGCCGGCAGCAGCGCGCCGCCGCGCAGCTGGAGCGAACTGAACCACCTCGCCTTCGCGCTGCTGAGCAGCACCGGCATGGGCCCCGTGGTGGCGGAATCGCCCTTCGCCCGCGCGCTGGCCAGCCTGGCCATGCTCACCGGGGTGATGTACCTGGCGACGGTGGTGGCGCGGCTCATCGGCTTCACCGTGCCGCCGCGGCGCTGAGCAGCGGCTAGCTGAAGCGGCGGGTGCCCAGCCGCTGCACCAGCGCGCTGGAGTGGCCCACGAACGCCGCCAGCTCTTCCAGCACGTCGCCGTCCTCGCGGGTGAAGGTCTTGCTCGCATCGCGGCTCGTCACCCACAGGGTGCCCTGCGGTCGGCCGTCGAACGCGAACGGCGCGAGCAGCACCTCCTCGAGCGACACGCCCAGGTCGTCCGCCACGCCGTAATGGCGCGCCGGCTGCACCATCCAGGTCAGGGCGTTGCGGCGCAGCACGTCGCCGCAGGGACTGAAGTGCCGCGGCATGGTCGCCCCCAGCTGCCCCGCCAGGTCGCCCGCGGTGGCGACCCAGCGGAACACCTCGTGCCCATCGGGGCCCGCCGTGACGAGGCTGAGCCCGCTGGCGTGGGCGGCGGTGGCCCGCATCGCCACGTCGATCAGGGCCTGCAAGGCCTGGTCGGGCTGCTCGGCGATGCGCTGGGTGAGCGCCAGCAGGTGCGCCGTGGTGTCCATGGGCGCGGACGCGCGGCGCGCGTGGAGCGCGTCCGAGCGGTCCACGTCGCGGTAGCTGGCACTGAGATGGTCTGGCGACATGCCTTGGGTCCCCCTGGCGACCGCCTTCTCGCCGAGGCGGTCCACGCGGGCTTGTACCTCATCCGCACCGGGACCGACATGGCAGCGCGGCTATTCGCGCCGTGCCCGCGCAGGGGGGCGCCGCCTGGTCCAGCATGGGATGGCCACCCGGCGCGCGGCCCGCCACGCTGCAGGCTTCGTACCGGGTGAGGGAGCAGACACCGTGAACAAGGTGGCCGTCGTCGTGCTGCATGGCGTGGCGGATCAATCGCCGGGCGACACGCTGGAATCCGTGGCGTCGCTGCTGGTGGCGGCCACGCCGGGCGCGCGCTACGAGCGCCGTGCCACGCAGGCGCTCACGCTGGCGGTGCCGCCAGTGCCGCCGGGCGTGGGCGGCGCCGACCCGGGCATCACGCTGACGGACCGGCTGCTGGGCGCGTCCGCCCGGGCCTCCACCGCCTACCGCACCCACCGCGTGCGGCTGCAGCGCAGCGATGCCGGGGGCACGGCCCGGGTCGACCTGTTCGAGATGTACTGGGCCGATCTGTCGCGGCTGTCCGGCTCGGTGCCGCGCATCGTGTCCGAGGTGTTCACCCTGATCTTCCGCCTCTCCCGGCTGGGGGTGGAGGCCGTGGGGGCGCGGGCCGCGGCGCAGCCGGACGCGCGCTGGCGGGCGCTGCATCGCCTGCACGAGCTGCTGGACGCGGCCATGGTCTACCTCATCGCCCCGCTGACGATGGTGCTGGGCCTGTTCGGCCTGCTCATCATGGGCCTGGGTGCCGTGGCGGCGCTGGACGCGGCGGGCCAGCGGCTGCTGGCGCGCAGCGGGCTGCTGCTGGTGGCCGCCGGGGCCGCCTGGTGGGCGCTGTACCGCACGCCCGCGGACGCGCCTGCCTGGCGGCCCCACCGCCACTGGCTGCCCCTGGCCGGCGCCCTGGCCTGGGCGGTGGCCGGCTGGGGCGCTGCCCACCCGGTCCATGTGCCCATGGCCATCATGGCGGCCGCCGCCGGCGCCCTGTACCTGGGCGCGCTCAACGTGGCGGCGCGCCGCTTCCGCTTCGACCTGCGCCTGGCCACCGCCCCGGCCGTGCTCATCGGCGCCACCACCTGCCTGGTGGCCCTGAACGCGGCGCCGGGCGACGCGGCCGGGTGGATGCGTGTGGCCATCGCCGGCCTGGAGCTGGCGCTGCTGGGCATCAAGTACACCTGGTTCCTCATCTGCGGGCTGGCGGTGGGCGTGATGGCCGTGGGCGTGTGGATCTGCTGGCGCGACCGCCACGACTACGGCGCCATCGGCAGCCTGGGCACGGCGCGGCTGGGCAGCATGCTGTCCATCGTCAGCTTCGTGCTGGTCACGTCCATGCTGTGGGCGGCCGTCAGCGCCGGCATCGGCCTGGCCGCGCGCGGCGTGCCGTACCGCCCCATCGCCTTCCCCCTGAGCACCTTGCCCGCGGACCGGCATGCCCAGGTGCCGCCTGCCGCCGGCGCCTGGCCCGGCGCGGTGCCCCCCCATGTGGAGGTGCGCCGCTGCGAGGCCCTGCAGGAGGCGACGCGCGAGGCCGAGCCGGGGCAGCGCGTCACCCGGCGCGAATGCCTGCAGGCCGCCGAGCTGCGTGCGCGCTGGCAACCGTGCACCGCGCCGGCGCCCCCGGACGTGCCGGTGCAGTACCTCACCCGCTGCGCCGTCTGTGCAGGCTGCGACCTGCCGGTGCTGCACGGCAGCCGGGCGGCGCTGCAGGGCTACGTGTACGCCGACGCCTTCCTGCAGGACCGCTACGAGCAGAGCACGCTGGTGTTCGGCCCGGTGGCGGTGCTGGTGCTGCTGCTGTCGGCCTGGGCGATCGCGCTGCTCACGCCGTCGGCGGTGGCCGAGGCGGCGCGCCCGGATGCGGCCACCCCGCATTCGTCGGCGGCGCTGGGCCGCTGGCTCACGCGCGGCTTCCGCTTCGCCGACCGGCTGACCGCCGCGCTGGTCGTGGCCGGCGCAGGGATGAGCGCACTGGTCATGCTGTGGTTCACCGACACGGCCCTGTCCGACCAGTTGCAGGCCGCCCTGCGCGCGTCCGTGGGCGACCCCTCCGACACGATCGGCCAGCTCTCGCGCAGCCTGCTGGGCCCGTTCATCATCAGCGCCGCCAGCGTGGGGGCCGTGCTGGTGCTGTTCGGCGGCGTGCTCTCGCGCGTGCTGCCGGCCATCCGCGGCCCGCTGGACGTGGTGCTGGACGTGGACAACTACCTGCGCGACTTCTCCGCCGATTCGCTGGGTGGCGTGCCGCGCGCCAAGATCTTCGACCGCATGGCCGCCCTGTGGGATCAGGTGGCCGACTACGACCACGTGGTGGTGGTGGCCCACAGCCAGGGCACGGTGATCGCGGCCGACTTCCTGCGCTGGAAGCGGCACCACACGCCCGCCGACGCCGCGTGGCCCCGCATCGAGCTGGTGAGCTTCGGCTCCCCGCTGCGCCAACTCTACGCGGCCCGGTTCCCGGTGTGGTACGGCTGGGTGCTGCAGCCGCACCCGGCGCCGGCCGACAGCGGCACGGCGGCGTCCCCGTGGACCACCGGCCCGGGCCTGGACGGCCTGGGCATCGTGCGCTGGACCAACGCCTACTGCAGCGGCGACTACGTCGGCCGCTGGCTGTGGACCGCGGGCGCGGCCCCCGATCCGCGACGCGGCCACCCCGGCGTGGGGCATCCGCTGGCCGACGCGGTGCTGCCGGCCGCCGCCCCGCGCTGGCCGCGCCCGGACGCCTACGCGCCGTACGACCGCGCCACCTGGCGCGCCGCCGACCCCCGCCGACCCGACTGGCCCAGCCGCCTCGACGTCTGCCTGGGCTACGGCGCCCACACGCGCTACTTCGACGTGGGCAGCCGCTCGGCCGCCTGGCTGATCGACGCCGCCGTGGCGCGCGGGGCGGGGCGCAGGGCCCCCTGAGGCCGCCGCGACGGACGGTGTCGCTGCCCGCGGACGAGCCTCGGGGCCCTGCCCACCTCCGCGGGCCACCTGGCGTCACGCCTGCCGGAACGTCTGCCGAAGGAACGACATGACCTTCTTGATGCGAGGAAGGTACATGTTTTCGTGGTGCACGGTGGCCCACACCTCACGGCCGATGTCGATCTCGTTCTCGAGCAGGGGCACCAGCTCCGTCCTGTGCTGCAGGCAGCACTTCGGCAGCAGGGCCAGCCCGGCACCCGCGACGGCGGCGTTCATCTGGGCCCACGTGCTGTTCGACCGGAAGCTGATGCTCGGCTGATCGACGAGGTTGTCGGGCCAGCGGACCCTGCCGACCTCGGGCACATCGTCGATGTGGCTCACGAAATGGTGGTGCCGGAGGTCGGCTACCGACTCGGGGCGGCCCCGGGCGTCCAGGTAGCGCTGGCCCGCACACAGCACGAACGAGAACCCGCCAATGCGCTCGGACGCCTGGCCCCTGCCCGACAGCTGAACGGGCGACAGGTAGATGTCCACGGCCCGACGCTCCACGTTGACCACCTCGGCGGAGGTGATCAGGTCGAGGTCGATGCCCGGGCACAGCTGCGCGAACGCCTCCATGCGAGGCGCCAGGTAGACCGAGGCGACGCACTCCGTGCTGGCGAGTCGGACCTGACCGTCTGGCGACTTGGTGCCGGCAAGGGCCTGGGTGAACTCCCGCGCACCCAGGCCCATCTTCTCCACGTGGGGCAGGAGCGACTTGCCCAGGGCGTTGACCCGGGTGCCGAGCCGGTGGCGCGTGAACAGGGCACCGCCCACCGTGGCCTCGAGGTGGGCGACCCGCCGGGTGACGGTGGACTGGTTCATGCCGAGCGTGCGAGCCGCCGACATGAAGCTGCGGGCCTCGGCCACGACGTGAAAGACGCGCAGGTCATCCCAGTCGAGGTGGGACAGCGGAATCCTCTTCGTGGGCATGGTGCAAGGGGGGAGGTGAGATGGGGGTGGGCCGCCCGGCGTCCGGCCGGAAGGCGACCCCAGACCCATTGTTCAGGGCGGCCCACCGGGCCGATTGAACGAAACGGCTGACGTGGCCCGGCCCGGGAACGGCACTGTCACGGCAATGTCACTCCCTCTGGTGAAGTGATACCGGGTATCGACTTCACAATCGCCGCCGTCGATGAATACCCCGCGTCCTTTCTGGAATGTGCCGGATGGAAGCGAATGCGGCGTCGATCTGGAAAAACCCTTCACCCGTCCCATGAATCAAGGAAATCAAATGATGAAGAATCGGTTTATTGCCTGCCTGGCCGTGGCGGGCGCGGCCTCGCTGGCGGCACCCGCCACGGCCCTCGCCACCGCCGCGCTGTCTGACGATGTCATGCTCACCGAAATCCGGGCCGATCTCAGCCGCTACGGGGCCACCAACCTCTATCACCTGTACGTCTCGCCGTCCGGCAACGACGCCAACCCCGGCACCGTTGCGCTTCCCCTGCGCACCATTCAACGTGCATCCGAACTGGCCAAGCCGTCGACGACGATCCATGTCGCCCCCGGCATCTACACCGGCAACATCGACTCGCGCGCCTCGGGCACGGCCACGGAGCGCATCGTCTTCATCTCCGACCGTCCCGGCGAGGCCATGGTCATCGGCACCGGCACGGAAACGATGTGGAAGAACAACGGCAGCTATGTGGACATCGTCGGCTTCGACATCAGTGGGCCCGGACGCCTGGGCATCTACAACGCCGGCTCCTACACCAGCATCGTGGGCAACCGCGTGCATGACCTGGCGGTTTCCGGCGGCTGCACCGGCAGCGGGGGCGCCGGGATCCTGAACGGAAACTACAGCGCCATGGGTAACGACATCATTGGAAACACCGTTCGGAATATCGGCAAACGCGGCGGATGCAATGGCGTCCAGGGTATTTACCATTCCAATCTCGGGGGCGTCATCGCGAATAACGTGGTGTCGGGCGCGTCCGCCTGGGGCATTCACCTCTGGCATGCCGCCAACAAGGTGACCATCACCAACAACACCGTGGTGGCCAACGGTTCATCCACCATGGGAGGCGGCATCGTCGTCGGATCCGGCGACAGCCCCGGCGGCATCGTCCTGGACGACACCAAGGTGCACAACAACCTGGTCTTCGACAATCCCCGGTCGGGCATCGAGCAGTACTGCTACACCGGGCAGGCCTGCATCGGTAGCCGCAACACGACCATGAACAACCTGGTGTTCGGCAGCGCCCGCGCCATCACCCTGAAGGTGGGCACCGATGTGGGCACGGTGGCGGCCGACCCGAAGCTGATGAACTACGCGGGTGGCGACTACCGCCTGAAGAAGAAGTCGCCGGCCATCGACGCCGGCACGGCCGATGGGGCGCCGGCCTACGACGTCAACCACGTCAGCCGGCCCGCCGGGGCGGGGTTCGACATCGGCGCCTTCGAGCGTCCGCAGGCGGCCTGCGCGCCGGCCGCCACGTCTCACTGAGCACAGGGGCCGCCCGACCACCGTCCGGTCGCGGCGGCCCGTCCGCCCCGTGCGCGTGTCAGGGGTCATCCCCGCACCAGCATGGCCGGCGCGATGCCGAACATGCGCCGGCAGGTGCGGCTCAGGTGCGCCGAGTCGGCGAACCCGGCCTCGTGCGCCGCCTGGGTCCAGGACAGGCCGGCCATGCCCGCGCCCACCGCCGATTCCACCCTGGCCCAGAGCAGGTAAGCGCGAAACGACAGGCCCGTCTCGTGCACGAACAGGTGGCGGAACCGGCTCGGCGACAGGTGCGCCCGTGCCGCTGCCTGCGCCAGGCACACCGGCTGTGGCAGGCGCGCGCGCAGCCAGGCGATCGACCGCTCGATGCGCGCATCCACGGCACATCGGGCGCACGTCGTGGCCACGAGCCACGACGCAGCCCAGCGGGCCGCAGCGACCAAAGCCTCGTCCGAAGCGCCATCCTCCAGCCCCTGCCTCAATGGCGCCGACAGGGTGCGCACCGCCTCGGCCGGCAACGCGGTGATGGGCTGGGCGCCGTACCGCTGCAGCAAGGCGCGTCCGAGGGGCGTTTCCGGCTCCACGAACACGGTGGCGGTGTCGAGGCCCAGGCCGTCGAAGCTGTGCGCATGATGGGGCATGACCAGGGCGCCGTCGTACGGGCACCAGCGTCCGAACTCGTCGGCCATGGCCAGGCGCCCGCGCAGGGCCAGCGACAGCTGGATGGCGTGGTGCGCGTGGGGTGCGGCCACGCCGGACTGCCGCGCGATCCACAGGCTGCCGCCCGGCCACAGCACCACACGGCCCACGCCGGCCACCGCGGTGGTCCTCGGGCCCCGTGTGCCGTCGCCGGCCTGCGCGGGCGTACCCGCCCGTGCCCTGGCCCGGATGGGCCGGACACACGGGCCCTGGCCAGGTCGCTCAGCGCCCATGGTGCGACCCCGTGACCGGCGAGGCGCCCGAGGGACCGGCCACCGTGGCGGGCGGTGTCCCGACGGCCGGCAGGGCGTCGTCGCTGAGCGCGTGGAGGAAGGCCACCAGCCGGGCGATCTCGACATCGTCCAGATCGATGGGTACCCGGCTGGCGTGGCCGCCGGCCGCGGTGCCGTCACGGCGGTGGGCCAGCTCCGAATGGCCGACGGCGGCCGGTGGCGAGGCCACATAGTGGCGCACCACGTCCTCCAGAGTCGTGAACTGGCCGGCATGCATGTAAGGTGGACGCTGCGCCACGCCACGCAGTCCCGGTGTCTTGAACGCCCCTTCGAGCGCCGGATCGTCCACCACCATGAAGCGCAGCTCCTGGCATTGTTCCGGCCGTGCATCGCTGAAGGGTCCCAGGCAGTTGAACTCGTCGTCGCGCACGGCGGCCGGGGCCGCGGCCCGGCCCCGATCAGGGCGCCCTGCGTCGCGTGGCGGCACACCGGTGTTGTGGAACTGTTGGTCACTGAACAGCGGGCCGTTGTGGCAGCTCACGCACTGCGCCTTGCCGATGAACAGGCGCAGCCCCTGGACCTCATCGGCGCTCATCAGCCCATCGGCGCGGCTGTCCCCACTGGCGACGGCGTCGATGTAGCGGTCCAACCGGGTCGGGGCGTGCTGCAGCGACTTCTCGTAGGCAGCGATCGCCTTGCCGACATTGGCGAACACGCGTGACACCGCCTGGCGTCGCCGTGGTTCAAGGGCCGCCCAGGCTGCCTGATCGGCCAGGCTGCCCCGGGGGCTTGCCTCGCCCGGCAGGCCGTCGAGCGGCGGCAGGGCACCAAACACCACCTGGTAGGCGCCTGCGTGCTGTGCCGCCACGTGATGCGCCACGTGCATCCGGGTGGTCCCGTGCTCCACCGGGTCTTCGAGCGGCCCGAGCGCCTGCGACCACAGGCTGTCCTTGCGCCCGTCCCAGAAAAGCCAGGTGGCGTGGCCCGCACCGACGATCGGCATGGCCCGGCGCGAGCCCGTCCCGAGGCCCTGGCTGACCGCCAGACCGTCCTGGAACTGCCGGGCCGGATCGTGGCAGCTGGTGCATGAGACACGGCCATGGCGGCTGAGCCCTGCATCTGCGAACAGACGCCGTCCGAGCTCGATGGCCGCCGGATCCCCCTCCGCGGCGTTCGACGGGTCCGCCGGGACGGGCGGCAGCTGCCTCAGGCTGAGTGTCGCCAGCACGTGCATCTCGTCGGTGCGCCAGGGCGGGGTGACCCCCGTCAGCCTCTGGCCCGCGTCGGCCACGTTCACCATCAACGCGCCCGACAGCGTGGCCGCGACGGAGCCCAGCAGCCAAGCGATCGAATGGATTCTTCGCATGTTGCTCTCCTTGCAGGCACCGGGGCTCGACACCCGCGTCACCGGCCGACCGCCGGATCCACGACGGTGTGGAAGGTCACGCGGTCCGCTCCGGCGGGACCGTCGATGGCCAGCTTGATCTCCCACCAACCGGTCATGCTGAACTTCACCCCTTCGACCACATAGGCCCCGGGCGCGGGTTCACGCGTCACTTGCGGCTGGGTGGGCAGGCCGTGGCCGTGCTGCGGCATCCCGCCGTCCACATCGATCCGGGCGTGGGACACCGGCAATCCGTCCGGCGTACTCAGGTGGATCTGCCACGCGTGCAGCCGGTTGATGGCCGCCGCGGGAACGGGCGGCACGAGCGTAACGACATATGTGCCGGCGTCGCTGGCGCGCGTCAGCGCGAGGTCCAGCGCCTTGGGCGGCGCCATGCAGGCAGCGTTGATGACCGCGGCGGCCAGCGACGAGGCGAGGATCGAGAGTCGTTGCATGAAGGGGTCTCCGGGGAAGGCGGTGGGTGTGGAAGTCGGTTTCACCCGTCGACCGGTGCGTCGCCAGGCAGGACGCACTGTCGGCCCTGCCCGCCAGGGGTGGAATCACCGCGCGATCAAAGGTCGGCCAACGTCCGGCAACGGTCGATCACGTCGACCGAACGGTGGACTTCCCGGAGGCGGTCGGACGCCAGCCCCCCAGGCGGGCGCGTGGTGGCTTCGGCTGCCGCGGGCAGCCCCGGGGCGCCCGAGAGGCCTGCCTACATCGGGCGGAACAGGTGCGAGAACGCGCGGCTGACCTTCAGCGGCCGCGGCAAGCCGCGCACCGCCAGGCTGTAGTGACCGATGTCGTCGCGCGTCGCGCTCAGGATGGCGTTCGCGTTGACCATCACGCTGCGGTGCACCTGCAGGAAGTCGGTCGAATCGATGCGCGCCATCAACTCGCGCAGGCTCATGCGCACCAGCGCTTCACCGGTCGCCGTCACCACGTTCACGTACTTGTCGGCGGCCTCGAAACACACGACGTCGGCCACCGGGATCATGCGCACGACGTTGCCCACGCCGGCACGGATCACCTTGATGCGCTCGCCGGTGGCGGCTGGCGGCGCGGCAATGGACTGCACGCGCTGCATCAGCGCGGCGCGCTCCCCGGCCGCAGGCCGATCGGCGCGTGCTGCGAGCCGTGCCTTCAGGCGCTCCACCGTCTGCTGCAGCCGCTCGGCCGTGACCGGCTTGAGCAGGTAGTCCACCGCCGCCCGTTCGAAGGCGGTGACGGCAAATTCGTCGAAGGCGGTGACGAACACGAACAGCGGCTCGGCACGCTCGTCGGGCCACTCGTCGGCCACCACCTCGGCCACCTCCAGCCCGCTGCGGCCGGGCATGCGGATGTCCAGGAACAGCACATCGGGCGCCTCGGCCAGGGCCATCTCCGTCGCACGCAAGCCGTCGTCCGCCACGCCTGCCACGCGCAGCTCGGGCCATGCCTGAGCCAGCATGCGCGACAGCGTGCGGGCGAGCACCGGCTCGTCCTCGGCCAGGATGGCCGTGGGTGCGTCTTCATGGGCCATTCAGCGCCTCCGTGGGGGGGGTGGGCAGGAACACGAGAGATCGCGTCCCGCGGGGGGACAGCGGCTGCAGGTCCAGGCGCGCGGCGGGGCCGTACACCACCCGAAGCCGTTCGCGCACGTGCCACAGCCCGTAGCCCGTGCCCCTGCCCTGCCCCGGCGCCGGCGACGCCGGCGGGTCATCGGGCGGCAACGGCTGCGCCGGTGGCAGGCCCAGGCCGTCGTCGTCCACGCGCACTTCGATCCCGGGGCCGGTCAGGCGGGCCACCACCTCGATGCGGCCCGGGCCGACCTTGGGCTCCAGGCCGTGCTTGATCGCGTTCTCCACCAGCGGCTGCAGCAGCATGGGTGGCACCGGGACGTGCTCCAGCGCGGCGGGCAGCTCGAGATGCCAGGTCAGCCGAGGCCCCATGCGCAGCGACATGATCTCCAGGTAGGCGCGCAGCTGGGCGAACTCCCGGCCCAGCGGCACCGCCTCGGTTTGCGAGGCGGCCAACGTGGCGCGCAGGTAGACGATCAGGCGGTCGATCATCGCCTCGGCCCGATCCGCGTCGTCACGGACCAATCCGCGCACGTTGGCCAGGGTGTTGAACAGCATGTGCGGCTCGAGCTGCGCACGCAGCAGGCGCAGCTCGGCTTCCACCGCGAGGTGTTGCGCCTGCGCGCGCGCGGCGGCCTCCCTGGCGAGTCGTTCGCGGGCAGCGAAGTGGCGCAGTCCCAGGCCACCCACCAGCACGGTGAAGAGAACCGGCACCAGGCTGACGTGCTGCAGCCCGAACAGGCGCGTCGGCTCGCCGAGCAGCAGGAAGGCGATCTGGTGTCCGACGAGGTAGCCAGTGGGAATGGCGATGGCGCCGGTCAGTAGCCAGCGGGGCCCGGGGGCGAGGCGCTCGAGACGACGGCGGCGCCGCAGCCACACCACACTCGCGATCATCGTGAGCCCGACACACTCGGAGAACACGAGCAGCCGGGGAAAACTGTCCAGGCCGGGCACGAGGATGAACAGCAGGGCCGCAGCGACGGCCCAGGCCACGACGGAAGCGGCCAGGAACGCCACGGCACCGCCCGGCGTACTGGGCAGCAGGGCGGATCGGGGCGTCGGCGACAGGTACATGGGCGGGGCGGCAGCGTCAGCCCGGCCGCCTGTCGGCTGACCCAGGCGTCGTGAGGCTGACGATGCAATGTACGGTCGGCATCGGCCCGCGCCAAGGCGGTCGAGCCTAGAGGACTTCCCCGAGCGCCATGGCGGCGCCCACGCCGAGCCCGTAGGGCAGGTGCGAGACCATGCTGGCCAGCAGGGCGTTGCTGCCACGCGGGCCGCGCCGCCCGAACCATCCCCAGCCGAACGCCGGCAGCAGCAGCAGCCAGGGCAGCAGCGACGTGAGCGCGCCGAAGGCCAGCCCGCCCCACAGCCGCGCACCGGGTTCCGTCCAGCCGGCGGCCTGCACCCAGGCGGCATAGAGCAAGGCCACGCCGCCGCCGCCGACGAGCAGGTGGAAGACCCAGCCCGCCAGCACCTCTGCGCGCCGGGCCGGGGACAGGCTGATGTCGGCATGCGACCATTGCCCGCGCAGCAGGCCGAGCGCCCAGCGGCCCACGAGCCCCACGCTGACGCCGCTGGTCAGACCGGCGCGCAGCGCGAGTGTCTCGGTGATGTCCATCATGACGGCGCCGACGATCCCGCCGGCATAGGCGAGGACAAAGTGGTTCACGGCGAAGCTCCTTCACGAGCGGCCGGGCCGCCCTGGCGCTGAGGTCAAGGGAACCGGCGGGTGACTCCGTCACTGCCGCCGGTGTCGTGCGGCAGGCCCTCGGGCTCAGGTCGCGGTGCAGGCGCCCGTGGCGCCGCAGCGGCACTGCGCGCCGCACTGGCACTGCGGGCCGCACGGGCACTGCGGGGCGCAGGCGGCCGGCGCGATGGGACCTTGGCAGCCGCAGGTGCAGCTGCGGCCGGGGCAGCTGGCGCATTGGCAAGGGCTCTGGGGCGTGGCGTTCATGGTGGGCTTCCTTCAGGTGGCATCGACGACGGGATGTCTTCGATGCCTGCACTGTCGGCCCCACCGTCGCTGGCTCACAGCCACGTGCGACGAGCGGTCAACCGCCGTGCGCGAAGCGTCCGTGGGATCTACCGGATGGTCCGGGCATCCACACCGCACCACGGCACCACCGCACCACCGCACCCCGCGGCGGACCCGCAGCCCCGCCAAGAAAGGCGCAGCCGATGAAAGCGCGGCCCATAGAGCCTGGCCCATAGAGCCTGGCCCATAGAGCCCGGCCAATGAAAAACGGGCCAGTCCTTGCGGACTGGCCCGTTGATTCTGTTGTTGTTATTTGGCGCGGCTGGCAGGATTCGAACCCACGACCCCTTGGTTCGTAGCCAAGTACTCTATCCAACTGAGCTACAGCCGCGCTGAAGCTAGCAGTATAGCAGCGGTTTTTTCAACGTGTCCAGTCCCCCGCGCGTTTTTCAGTCGATGGCCGCGGCGCGCTGGTCGTAGGTGGCGGCGAGGTCCTCGCGGTTCTCCTCGCGGGCGATGGCCGCGAGGCAGCGCAGGGCCTGGCGGCGCACCGGGGCCGGCAGGCCCGCGGCGGACGCCGTCTGCTCGAGCATGCGGCGCGCCTTGCCCCAGAGCTGGCGGTCGGCGAACGCCATGGCGGCGGCGGCCACCAGCGCAGGCTCGTGCCCGTGCGCGGACAGGGCGGCCTCGATGCGCGGCAGCCAGTCGTTGCCGATGCCGGGTGCGCAGTCGATCAGCGCGAGCGCCAGCTCCTCGCGGTCGTCCGGACCGGCGGCGGCGATGGCGTCCCACGCGGGCTCGAGCCACAGCCGGCCCTGGGCGGCATGGCCCAGCGCGTTCGCGCGCCGCGCCGCGCGCGACACGACGAACGCGTCGCGGCGGTCCTGGGCGTCGAGCTGGGCCCACACACCGCGCAGCTGCTCGATGTCGTAGGCCTGGTCGATGGCCTCCATGGCCAGCGAGCGCAGCAGGGACTGCGCGGCCGGCGCCGAAAAGCCCTGGTGCTTGGCCAGCAGGCGCGCCGTCTGCAGGGCATCCAGCGGGCGGCGCTGCACGCGCGCGGCCTGCAGCTTCAGGCGAAGGGCCTGGGTGCGGCGCGCCACGCCGGGCGGCAGCTCGGCCAGCAGGGCCAGTCCACGTTCGGCGTCACGCTCTTCCAACGCCCATTCGGCGCTCAGCAGTTGAAGGCCGTCGAAGGCCGTGCCGGCGCCCGCACCGGCCTTGCCACGCACCAGTGCCAGTGCGGCCTGCACCCGCTCGTCGCGGGCGCGGCGGTCCTGCAGGCGGTGCAACCCGCTGGCGGCGATCATCTGCGCCAGCACGGTGAACTGGACGTCGCCGCGCAGCGCCTCGCAGCTCGATTGCAGCTCGAGTGCACGCTGGGCCGCCCGCTGCGCCCGCGCGTAGCGGGCCGCGAACAGCTCCGCCAGCGCCTCGCGCAGGGCCTCGCCGGCGCCACGCTCGCGCTTCTGCTCGCGCCACTCGCGCGCCCGGGTGGGCAGGCTGAGCAGCGACTGCATGGCCTGCATGCCCGTGAAGACGATGAAGATGCCCGCCAGCAGCGCCAGCAGGAACAGGTTGAGCGACAGGTCCACCCGCCACTCGCCATAGAACACGGCCACCAGTGCGTCGTTGCGCCCCAGCGCGGTGGCGGCCACCACCGCCGCCGTGAACAGCAGCACCAGCCAGATCACCGAACGCATGCGTGGGCTTGCCCTTGGTCGTGATGGAGCACCGGCGCCCTCTCAGCGCCCGGCGGACGCGGCCGCCAGGGCCGCGAGCGTCTCGTCGGGCCGGGGCAGGTTGGCCTGCCGGGCCTGCGCGGCCACCTGGCGCAGCAGGTCCTGGGTGAGGACGACGCGGCGCGACTTGGCGTCGAAGTAGCGCTCGAGCACCGACTGGGCCAGCGCCAGGTCGGTCTGGGCCTGGTCGAACTGGCGCGACAGCAGCGACAGCCGGGCGTTCAGCACCCGCAGCTTGAGGTTCTCGCGCAGGTAGTAGGCCTGCTCGGGTGCGATGAGCATGGCTTCGGGCCGCTCGATGTGGGTGACGCGCACCAGCGAGCGGATCTCGGCCCAGGTCTCGGCGGCGGCCTGCTGCCACAGGCGCTGGCCCCAGCCCATCCAGGCGTCGACGCCCGACCCGCTGGCGGGCCGCACCGGCCCGGCCGGCGCGGCGCTGGCGGCCGCGGCGGGGGGCGCCGCGCGCGGGGTGGCGCGGCGCTCGGGCGCGGACAGCAGCGGCAACTCGTCGATCTGGCGGACCGCCTCGTCCAGGCGGATGGACAGCGTCGGCACGTCGGCCACGCTCACCGCCCGGGCACGCTCCAGGTCGCGTGCCACGGCACGGCGCACGCGCTCCAGGCGCGGCTGGTTGTAGCGCGCCAGACGTTCGTCCGCCTGGCGCAGCACGGCCACCAGCGGCTCGGCACTGCCGGTGATGGCGGACTGCTGCTGCGCCACGCGCAGGGCGGCTTCGACATCGGCCAGCACGTTCTCGTCGCGCGAGCGCGACAGCGACTGGATGAGCTCCTCCACCTGCGTGCGCTGCAGGGCGGACTCGGCCACACGGGCCTCCACCAGGCCGAGCTTGCTGGCGACCTCGGCCGCCGTCTCGTGGGCCTGCTTGGCCAGCAACCGGGCCTCGGTGGATTGGTCCTGGCTGGTCTGCTGGCGGCGGACGAGCTCCTGCTCGAGCGCCTTCACACGCTGCTGGGTGCTCCAGACGAGGGACAGGCTGACCACCGCGACCAGCACGGCGGCGCCGGCGGCCAGCGGCACGGCGGCCGATCTCCACGGCGGGGCGGGCCGCGCGGGCACGGCGGCCGACGCGGCAGCCGGCGCCGCCGGTGCCGGCGCAGCGGCTTCGGGCGCCGGGGGGGACGGGGGCAGTTCGGAAGCGTTCACGGTCGCGCGGGATTGTATCGACGGCCCTCGGGCGGTCGGGGCGCCGCGGCGTGTGCACCACACAGCCGGAGCGGGGGATGGGCGGCAGCGCTCAGGCGGCCCCGCAGCCGTGGGCCAGGGCCGCGGCCACGGCCTCGGGGGTGGGCCGGATCTCCTGCACCTGGCCGAAGCCGGCGGCGCGAGCGCGCTCGGCAATGCGGGGGTGCGAGGCCAGGGCCAGCGACCCCGACCAGTCGGCCCCCGGCAGCAGCGTGTCCAGGTGGTCCAGCGCTTCCGAGCTGCTGAGCAGCCACGCGTGCCACTCGGGCTCGGCGAGGGCCCGGGCGGCCAGCGCGTGCTCGTCGGCGTTCCACGCCGGCGCCGCGCGCCGGTAGGTCTGCACGAACTCCACCTGGGCGCCGGCCTCACGCAGGCGCTCGGCGAGCCAGCCGCGGCCCCCATCGCCCCGCACGATGGCCACGCGCGCGCCGTGCCAGGCGCGACGTGCGGCCAGCAGCGGCCACAGCGCCTCGGAATCGAACTGCGGGGCGTCGGCGGGCGGGCACACCAGCGACTCGGCAGGCACGCCCGACGCCCGCAGCACGGTGGCCGTGCCCGGGCCGACGGTGGCGGCGAGCGTGCCCGACGGCCAGGCCGGCAGGGCGCTGCCCTCGGCCACCACCGCGAACAGGGCCTGCGCCGCGTTGGGGCTGACGAACATCACCAGGGCCGCCGGCGCAGGCGGACCGGCCCGCAGGCTGTGGAACCAGTCGCGCAGCGCGGCCGCGTCACCGGCCGGGGTGATGTCGATCAGGGGCAGCAGCGCCGCGTCCACCCCCAGCGCCTGCAGCTTGGCCACCCACGGCCCGCCCTGCGCGCGCGGCCGTGTCACCAGGGCCTGTCGCCCACGCGGCGAGGGCGATGGGGGCAAGGGAGACGTCAAGGCGCGGGGGCCGCCAGGTAGGCGTCGGCGCCGGCGGCACGCAGCCGCTCGGCCGCGTCGCGGCCCAGGGCCTCGGCGGCGGCGGTGTCGGGCACGGGGCCGGTCAGCTCGGCGCGCAGCATCGGCTGCAGCGGGTCCTGCCCATGGCCCAGTGCCACGGCCAGGTGCAGCGTGCCATCGGGCGCCACGGTGGCGTGCGCGGCCAGCGGCACGGAACAGCTGCCGCCCAGGGCACGCGAGACAGCACGCTCGGCATGCGTGGCCAGCCAGGTGGGCTCGTGATTCAGCCGCGCCAGCGCGGCGGCCAGCTCGGCGTCATCGGCCCGGATCTCCAGGCCGAGCGCGCCCTGGCCGGCGGCGGGGATCATCTGCGACTCGCTGAACACCGAGCGGATGCGCGCGGCCAGGCCCAGCCGCTTCAGCCCGGCCGCGGCCAGCACGATGGCGTCGTACTGGCCCTCGTCCAGCTTGCGCAGCCGGGTGTCCAGGTTGCCGCGCAGCGGCTCGATGCGCAGGTCGGGCCGCAGGGCCTTGATCTGCACCACCCGGCGCAGGCTGGAGGTGCCCACGCAGGCCCCCTGCGGCAGCGCGGCCAGGTCGGCGTACTGGTTGGACACGAAGGCGTCGCGCGGGTCCTCCCGCTCCAGGATGGCCGCCAGCACGAAGCCGGGCGGCAGGTCCATCGGCACGTCCTTCAGCGAATGCACGGCCAGGCGCGCCTGGCCGCTCTCCAGCGCGGTCTCCAGCTCCTTCACGAACAGGCCCTTGCCGCCCACCTTGGACAGGCTGCGGTCGAGGATCTGGTCGCCGCGGGTCGTCATGCCCAGCAGGTCGGCCGGCAGGCCGAGCTCGGCGCCGAGGCGGTCGCGGACATGCTCGGCTTGCCACAGGGCCAGGCGGCTCTCTCGGGTGGCGATGACGACAGGGGAGGACGAGGGGGATGCAGCTCGGGACATGGCGCGGATTATCCCCTCGCCCGGGCCGGCTGATAGCATCGCGTCCGCCACATCGTTTGGTAACTCGGTTACTTCGCAGGAGCTTTCCATGCCTCGCGCCAACCCCCCCGCCAGCGCCACGCCCCGCCGCCCCGCCGTTCGCCGCACCACCCAGGAGAAGTCGGCCGTGCTGATCGACGCTGCCGAGAAGAACCGGCCCCTGGTGGAGGACATCCGGTTACTTGGAAGAATTCTGGGCGACGTGATCCGCGAGCAGGAGGGGCGCCAGGCCTTCGAGCTGATCGAGCGGGTGCGCCAGCTCAGCGTGGGCTACCGGCTGAAGAAGGACGCCTCCGCGGGGCGCGTGCTGGACCGCCTGCTGAAGAACCTGTCGGCCGACCAGACGGTGAGCGTGATCCGCGCGTTCAGCTACTTCTCCCACCTGGCCAACATCGCCGAGGACCGCCACCACGTGCGGCGCCGCCAGCACCACGAGGCGGCGGGCCACCAGCAGGAGGGCTCCCTGGCCCACTGCTTCGAGCGCCTGGCACGCGCCGACCACCGGGCCGCCGACATCGCCGCGCTGCTGGACCGCGCCTACATCTCGCCCGTGCTCACCGCCCACCCCACCGAGGTGCAGCGGGCCAGCATCCTGGATGCCGAGCGCAGCATCGCCCGGCTCATCGCCGAGCGCGACGAGCTGCGCAGCGAACGCGACCTGCAGGAGAACGAGCAGCTGATCCGCGCCCGCGTCACCCAGCTGTGGCAGACCCGCATGCTGCGCACCGCCAAGCTCACGGTGGCCGACGAGATCGAGAACGCGCTGTCGTACTACCCGGCCACCTTCCTGCGCCAGGTGCCCCGCATGTACCGAGAGATCGAGCGCGCCCTGCCCGGCCACGCCGTGCCGCCGTTCTTCCGCATGGGCCACTGGATCGGCGGCGACCGCGACGGCAACCCCTTCGTCACCGCCGCCACCCTGCGCCTGGCCATGTCGCGCCAGGGCGAGACCATCCTGCGCCACTACCTCACCGAGGTGCACTCGCTCGGCGCGGAGCTGTCCATGTCGGCCATGCTGGCCCCGGTGACGCCGGCCATGCAGGCCCTGGCCGAGCGCTCGCCCGACCGCAACCCCCACCGCGAGGACGAGCCCTACCGCCGCGCGCTCATCGGCGTCTACGCGCGCCTGGCCGCCACGCTGCACGCGCTGACCGGCACCGAGGCGCTGCGCCATGCCGTGGCCCCGCAGGACCCGTACGACAGCGCCGAGGCCTTCGCGGCCGACCTGTCGGTGATCGAGCAATCGCTGCGCTCGCACCATGCCGACTCGCTGGTGGGCCCGCGCCTGGCGCCGCTGCAGCGTGCGGTGCAGGTGTTCGGCTTCCACCTGGCCACGCTGGACCTGCGCCAGAGCAGCGACCAGCACGAGGCCGTCGTGGCCGAGCTGCTGCGCGTGGCGCGCATCGAGCCCGACTACGCCGCCTTGCCCGAGGACGAGCGGCGCGCCCTGCTGCTGCGCCTGCTGGACGACGCCCGCCCCTTGCGCGTGCGCAACGCGGGCTACTCGCCGCTGGCCACCAGCGAGCTGGAGATCTTCGAGACCGCGCGCGAGATGCGGCAACGCTTCGGCGCCGCGGCCATCCGCCACCACATCATCTCGCACACCGAGGACGTGAGCGACCTGCTGGAGGTGCTGCTGCTGCAGAAGGAGGCCGGCCTGGTCCACGGCACGCTGGGCGACGGCGCGCGCGCCGAGCTCATCGTGGTGCCGCTGTTCGAGACCATCGCCGACCTGCGCAACGCCGTGCGCATCATGCGCGAGTTCTACGCGCTGCCCGGCATCACCGCCCTGGTGGCGCGCGGCGGCGGCGAGCAGGACGTGATGCTCGGCTACTCCGACAGCAACAAGGACGGCGGCTTCTTCACCAGCAACTGGGAGCTCTACCGCGCCGAGATCGCGCTGGTCGAGATGTTCGACGCGCTGGAGCCCGAGCATGGCATCCGGCTGCGCCTGTTCCACGGCCGCGGCGGCACCGTGGGCCGCGGCGGCGGCCCCAGCTACCAGGCCATCCTGGCCCAGCCGCCCGGCACCGTGAAGGGCCAGATCCGCCTGACCGAGCAGGGCGAGGTGATCGCCTCCAAGTACGCCCACCCCGAGATCGGCCGGCGCAACCTGGAGACGCTGGTGGCCGCCACGCTGGAGGCCAGCCTGCTGCACCCCACCAAGGCGCCGCCGCGCGCGTTCCTGGAGGCCGCCCAGGCGCTGAGCCAGGCCAGCATGGCCGCATACCGCGAGCTGGTCTACGGCATGCCCGGCTTCACCGACTACTTCTTCGCCGCCACGCCCATCCGCGAGATCGCCGAGCTGAACATCGGCTCACGGCCGGCCTCGCGCAAGGCCACGCGCGCGATCGAGGACCTGCGTGCCATCCCGTGGAGCTTCTCCTGGGGCCAGTGCCGCGTCGCCCTGCCCGGCTGGTGCGGCTTCGGCAGCGCCGTGGCCGCCTTCCTGGACGGCGGCGACCGCGACGCCCGCCTGGAGCTGCTGCAGCGCATGCACCGCCAGTGGCCCTTCTTCCGCACGCTGCTGTCCAACCTCGACATGGTGCTGGCCAAGAGCGACGTGCGCATCGCGGCGCGCTACGTGGAGCTGGTGGAGGACAAGCGCCTGGGCAAGCGCATCTTCACCGCCATCAAGGCGGAGTGGGAGCGCACCCACGAGGCGTTGGCCCTCATCACCGGCGAGGCCGACCGCCTGCAGAGCAACCCCGCGCTGGCCCGCTCCATCGAGCACCGCTTCCCCTACCTGGACCCGCTCAACCACCTGCAGGTGGAGCTGATGCGCCGCTACCGCAAGCGCAAGGACGGCGACCCGGCCAACGAGCGCCTGCAGCGCGGCATCCACCTGTCCATCAACGGCATCGCGGCGGGCCTGCGCAACACGGGGTGAGCGCAGCCCGCGCCGCACCGCGAACGTCGGATTGACATCCGTCAAGCCCGGCGTCACGCTGGCCCCGTTCAATGCGGCACCCGCCCCGCCGCCTCGGGACCGTGCAGCCCTGCCGCAGATCGTGCCATGCCCGGATCGCCTTCCCCCGTCGCCCAGCGCCACGCCCTGACCAGCGCCCTCCAGATCGGCCTGGTCTACCTGGCCGTGGGCGCCCTGTGGATCTGGCTGTCCGACGCCGCCGTGGCGGGCCTGTCCGACGACCCTGCCTGGCGCGAGGCGGCGCAGCGCTACAAGGGCCTGGTCTACATCCTGGTCACCACGCTGGGCCTGATGTACCTGGTGCACCGCAGCCACCGGCAGCTGATCGATGCCCAGGAGCGCGCCGCACGCACGGAGCTGCGCGTGGCCGACCTGTTCGAGCGGCACCCGCAGCCGATGTGGCTGCAGGACGCGGAGACGGCCCGCTTCCTGCGCGTGAACGACGCGGCGGTGAAGGCGTACGGCTACAGCCGCGAGGAGCTGCTCTGCATGGCCACGCGGGACATCTGGCCCGAGGCCGACGTGCCGTCCCATCCCGGCGAGTTCGACACGCCGACGCTGGGCGCCCTGGCGCGCGGTGTCAGCCGGCATCGCACGAAGGATGGGCGCCTCTTGCTCGCCCGGCTCACCGAGCACCCGCTTGACTTCAACGGCCGGGCCGCGCTCCTGGTGATGGCCGAGGACGTCACGCAGGAGGGCCTGCTCGTCCAGGCCCTGCGGCATCAGCTGCAGGCGCAGCAGCAGGTCAAGCAGTGCCTGGGCGTCGTGCTCTGGGTCGGCACCCCGGACCGCAGGCAGCTGAGCCATGTCAGCACGTCCCTGCTGGAGCTCGCGGGGTGCCCGCCGGCTCAGCTGATGGCGGACCCCGCCTCGTGGCGCCGCCTGATCCACCCGGACGACCGGGCCCGCGTGCCCGCCCTGCTGGCCGAGGTCGACCGCCACGCGGACGCGCCGGCAACGGCCCTGCGCTGGGAGTACCGCATCGTGCGCCCCGACGGCGGCGTCCGGTGGGTGGAAGACCGCCGCTGCGAGCGGCACGACGACTCGGGGCGCCTCACCCTGGTGGGCGGGATGTGGCGGGACATCACGGACCGCCGGGGCCCGGGCTGAGGGCGGTCAGGCGTCGACCAGCTGCTCGCCGCGCAGCCGCCGCCCGATGTGCTCGGCCGGCCCGGGGCGTGCGAACAGGTAGCCCTGCAGGGCATCGCAGCCGTAGGCCTCGAGCGCCACCTTCTGCGCCGGGGTCTCCACCCCTTCGGCGATCACGCCCAGCCCCAGGCTGCGCGCCATGCCGATGATCGTTCGGATGATGACCGCATCGCTGCGCTGCGTGTGCATCTGGTGGACGAAGGCCCGATCGATCTTCAGGTAGTCCACGGGCAGCCGGCTCAGGTAGGACAGCGAGGAATGTCCGGTGCCGAAGTCGTCGATCGCCATGCGCACGCCCATCGCGCGCAGCGCCTGCATCTTGCCGATCACCTCGTCCACGCGCGTCAGCAGCGTGCTTTCGGTGAGCTCCAGCACGAGCCCGTGCGCCTGCGCGCCGGCCCGGCGCAGCGCGCCGCACACGCCGTCGACGAAGTCGTCGCGCTGGAACTGGCGGGCGCTCACGTTCACGGCCACGCTGAAGGGCGCGGCGCCGGCGCCCGATTGCCAGGCCGCGAGGTCGCGGCACGCTCGGTCCAGCACCCAGTCGCCGATCTGCACGATCAGGTCCGACTCCTCGGCCACGTGGATGAAGGCCGCCGGAGGCACGAGCCCCTCGCCCTGGTGCGCCCAACGCACCAGCGCCTCGGCCCCCACCATGGCGCCGGACGTGTCGAACTGCGGCTGGTAGTGCAGGCGGAGCTCGTCATGGGCCACGGCGTGCCGCAGGTCCGCGGCCAGCTGCACATGCGCCTCCACCTCCGCCTGCCGGGCCGGGTCGAAGAAGCGGATCGCGTTGCGTCCGGCGCGCTTGGCCTCGTACATGGCCAGGTCGGCGCGCTTGAGCAGGTCGTCCACCGTCTGCGTCGCCTCCCCCGTGAGCAGGCTCACGCCGATGCTCGCCGTGACACGCCATTCGAAGCCCTCGAGCCCGACCGGGACCTCGACCGTGTCGCGGATCTTCTCCGCCACCGTCTCCGCGTCCATGGCGGCGTGGGCGGCGTCGCCGCTCAGGTCGTTGAGCAGCACCACGAACTCGTCGCCCCCCTGGCGCGCCACCGTGTCGGACGCCCGCACGCAGGCCTGCAAGCGGCGGGCGATCTCCTTCAGCAGTCGGTCCCCCATCTCGTGGCCCTTCAGGTCGTTCAGGGCCTTGAACTTGTCGAGGTCGATGAACAGCAGGGCCGCGCACATCCCGTGCCGGCGCCCGGCGTGGATGGACTGTGTCAGGCGGTCCATGAGCAAGCGGCGATTCGGCAGGCCCGTCAGGGCGTCGTAGAAGGCCAGGTTGTGGATGGTCTCGTCGGCACGCTTCTTCTCGGTGATGTCCGAGAACACGGCGACGTAGTTCGTGAGCGTGCCCTGCTCGTCCATCACGGCCGTGATGCTCAGCCACTCGGGGTACACCTCGCCGCCCTTGCGGCGGTTCCAGATCTCGCCCTGCCAGCGCCGCTCCTGCTGCAGGGCGGCCCACATGGCCTGGTAGAACTCCGGCCCGTGGCGGCCCGACTTCAACAGGGCCGCGGTGGTGGACCCCACCGCCTCCTCCTGGGAGAAGCCGGTGATGCGGCAGAAGGCCGGATTGACCTGCAGGATGCGCTGTGTGGCGTCGGTGATGACCACCGCCTCGAGGGAATCGAAGGCGATGGCGGCGATGCGCTGACGGGCATCGGCGCGCCGGCGCTCCGTCACGTCGCGCGCCATCATCACCAGGCCAGCGTCCCGGCCGTCGGGGTCGAGCGTGCGCACGTCGACCTCGACCCAGCGCTCGTGCGCGCCGTTCTGCAGATGCCACAGTGCCTGGGCCCCGTGCGGGTGCCGGCGCGCACGCTCCAGCAGGGCGTCCACCTCGGCGGGCGGAGCCCCGTGGCGCACCAGCGCGCAGGCCAGCGACACGCCCACCGCCGGCGCGTCGTCGGCGCTGATGATGCGCCGGTAGGCGTCGTTGACCCAGTCCACCTGACCCGCGCGGTCGGTGAGCGCCACGGCGCTCTCCGTGCGATTGGCCACCATGGCCAGGCGGGCGAGCTCGCGCGACTGGCCACGCAGCCGGCGGTACTGCTCGCGCAGCGTCTGGGTGGTCGGCTCGATGATGATGAACGCCACCCCGAGCAGCACCAGCATCACGGTGAAGGAGGACAGCTTGATCAGGTGCGCATGCTGCTGCAGCCGTTGCTCGGTCGCCCGGTGCACCAGGGCGGCGAGGCCGTCCGTGGCGGTCAAGGCCGGCCCGGCGGCCTGCAGCACCTGCGTCACGCGCTCGGGCACCGGCGAGTCGCCTCCCATCACGGTGAGGTGGAGCACCTCCTGCGCCGCGATGGACAGGCGCGCCCATTCGTGGCGCCACTGCGCCCGGTGGTCCGCCACCTGCTGCGCGAGCTCCTGGCGGTACCAGACGGTGGAGTCGAGTTCCTTCTGGAGCGCCAGCGAGCGCGCTGCCTCCTCGCGCAGCACGGCGGCCAGCTCGTCGACCGCCTGCCTGTCTGCGCCGCGATGCCCCACCAGGGCCGCCAGCCGCACCAGGTCCTGGCCGGCGCTGCGCTGCAGGCCGAGGGCCTCCGTGATGCGCGACTCGGTGTGCTGTGCGCGTTGCCACTGCACGGCATTCCAGGCCTGGACACCGGCGTAGCAGCCGGCCACGGCGAGGATGATGTACATGGCCGTGCGCACGCGCACATGCACCGGCGGACCGCTCAGGTGGAGCGCACGATCGTGCTGGCTCAGCGCCTGGTTGGCCAGGCGCACGCTGACGTGCAGGACGAGCGAGATGACCGCCGCCGCGAGGATGGCCGACGCCAGCAACTCCTGGCTTCCGGCCCAGGGCGCGAAACTCATGAAGGCCCTTGTCTGTCGTGCCACGCCCTGCGCCGGGCGGGCGTGTCAGGCAGCGCTTGTGCCGCCGCGATGCGCCGATTGTCCCGGGTGTCCGTCACCACCGAAGCGCCGAACAGGTCCGGCGCAGGGCGGCAATTCGTGCCGGCCCGGCGCCGGCCACCCGCTCAGCGGCCGCCCGCCAGCACCTCGCGCACCTGCGCCAGCTGGCGGCGCGACACCGGCAGCCACGCGCCGGCAGGGTCCACCTGCACGGCCCAGGCTTCACCCGCCTCCTCGGCCTCGTCACCGGGCAGCACGCGGCGCTCCAGGGCCCGCACCGCGGACTTGGCCACCACCACGCTGCGGTGGATGCGCAAGGCCGCGTCGCCCAGGCGCTGTTCCAGGTCGGTGAGCGCGTCGTCCAGCACGTAGCGGTGCCGGGTCGTGACCAGCGTCACGTACTTCATCTCGGCCTTCAGGTACACCACCTCGGCCACCGGGATGCGCAGCACCCGCCCCCGGTCGCTCACCACCAGCGTGGGCTGCTCGGCGGGCACCGGCGCGGCCACGGGCGCCACAGGGCGGCCCAGGCGCTGCGCCACGCGGCCCAGCGCCTCCTGCAGGCGCGGCCGGCGGACCGGCTTGGTGAGGTAGTCCACCGCCTCCACCTCGAAGGCCTGCAGCGCGTGCTCGGCGTGCGCGGTCACCAGCACGACGGCGGGCGCCGGCCCGCCGCTGGCGGCCTGCTCCTTCAGCCGCCGCGCCAGCGCCATGCCGTCCATGCCGGGCATGTGGATGTCCAGCAGCACCGCGTCGACGTCGGCATGGCGCGCCAGGGCGTGCAGGGCCTCGGCGGCGCTGCCGGCCTCGTCCACCACCTCGGCGGCCGGCTGCACGCAGTCGGCCAGCAGGCCGCGCAGGCGCAGCCGGGCCAGGGGCTCGTCGTCGACGATGAGCACACGCAGGCGGGGGGAGGTGGGCATGGCCGGAGAGTCGGTCGAGTCAGGCGCCACCGTTGGCCGGGATGCCGATGCTCACGCGGTAGCGCCCGTCCTCCGTGAGTCCACTGCGGAAATCGGCATCCAGGTCGTGCATGAGCCGCAGGCGCTCGCGCACGCTGGCGATGCCGATGCCGTGGCCCGGCCGGCCGGGGCCGCCGGCCACCGTGTTGGTCACCGAGATCAGCACGCGCTCACGGCGGCGCGTGGTGCGGATCTCGATGCGGCCGCCCTGGTCCGCCGGCTCCACGCCGTGGCGCACGGCGTTCTCGATCAGCGGCTGCAGCGCCAGCGGCGGCAGCCGCGCGGCGTTGGCGTTCGGGTCCAGGTCCCATGCCACGTCGAGGCGGCGGCCGAAGCGCAGCTGCTCGATGGCGAGGTATCGGCGCGACAGCTCGATCTCGTCGCCCACGGTGGTGGCCTGGTCCAGGCCCCCGAGCGCGGCGCGGAACAGGTCGGCCAGGTCCTCCAGCACCTCCTCGGCGCGGCGCGGGTCGATCTGCACCAGGGTGATCGCGGTGTTCAGCGTGTTGAAGAGGAAGTGCGGCCGGATGCGGGTCTGGAGGTCGGCCAGGCGTGCCGCGGCGGCGGCCGGCAGCCGCGCCCGCTCGCGCCAGCGTTCGCTCTGGAACACCAGCGCGGCCAGCATGGCGCCCGCCAGCGCCGGGGCCAGCAGCGACGCGCCTTCCGACGGGGCCATGCCCACCGCCGCCATGGGCCACCAGACCGCCAATGCACACACGGCGCCCACGGCACCGGCGGCCAGCGGCTGCACCCCCCGGCCCAGCCGGGCCAGGGCGTGGCGGCCGGCGCAGGCGGCCAGCAGCCACAGCAGGGTGGCCGGCACCGCCACGGTGGTGGCCGCCGACACGCTGGCCAGCCAGGCCCGCCAGGACGCGGCCCCGAACAGCGCCCCGGTGGCCAGCACGGCCACCACCAGCAGCAGCGCGCGCAGCAGCGGCCCCGTGCCGCACAGCGGCAGCGGTTCCGGCCGCGTGGGGTCGGGCGCGGTGACGGCCTCGCGCAGGTCGTCGAACAGGGTGCTGGTGCCGGAGTCGTGGGGCAGGCGCTTCACAGCCTGCCATTCTGTGCGATGCCGGGCAGCGGCCACCTAGAATTCGCGTTTCCCCTGACCTGCCCCCACTGCCCCGAGGCCCGCGTGAGCAACAACCAACTCGACAAGAAATCCCAGGCCTGGTCGGCCCTGTTCTCCGAGCCCATGGGCGAGCTGGTCAAGCGCTACACGGCCAGCGTGTTCTTCGACAAGCGCCTGTGGCGCGCGGACATCGACGGCAGCCTGGCCCACGCCGCCATGCTGGCCCGCCAGGGCATCATCGGCGCGCAGGACCTGGCCGACATCGAGCGCGGCATGGCCCAGATCCGCGGCGAGATCGAGCGCGGCGAGTTCGTCTGGAAGGACGAGCTGGAGGACGTGCACCTGAACATCGAGGCGCGCCTCACGCAGCTGGTGGGCGACGCGGGCAAGCGGCTGCACACCGGCCGCTCGCGCAACGACCAGGTCGCCACCGACGTGCGGCTGTGGCTGCGCAGCGAGATCGACACGCTCGCGCCGCTGCTGGCCGACATGCAGCGCGCGCTGCTGGCGGTGGCGGCCGACCACACCGAGACGGTGATGCCCGGCTTCACCCACATGCAGGTGGCGCAGCCGGTGAGCTTCGCGCACCACCTGCTGGCGTATGTGGAGATGTTCGCGCGCGACGCCGAGCGCCTGGCCGACGTGCGCAAGCGCGTGAACCGCCTGCCGCTGGGATCGGCCGCGCTGGCCGGCACCAGCTACCCGCTGGACCGCGACTGGGTGGCCGAGCGCCTGGGCTTCGACGGCGTGTGCCAGAACAGCCTGGACGCCGTGAGCGACCGCGACTTCGCCATCGAGTTCACCGCCTTCGCCACGCTGGTGATGGTGCACGTCTCGCGCCTGGCCGAGGAGATCGTGCTGTGGATGAGCCAGAACTTCGGCTTCATCGACCTCTCCGACCGCTACTGCACCGGCTCGTCGATCATGCCGCAGAAGCGCAACCCCGACGTGGCCGAGCTGGCCCGCGGCAAGAGCGGGCGCGTGGTGGGCCACCTGATGGGCCTGATCACCCTGATGAAGGGCCAGCCGCTCACCTACAACAAGGACAACCAGGAAGACAAGGAGCCGCTGTTCGACACCGTGGACACGGTGAAGGACACGCTGCGCATCATGGCCGAGATGGTGGGCGGCGAGGTGGACGCCGCCACCGGCGAGCGCAGCGGCGGCCTGAAGGTGAAGGCCGCGGCCATGCGCGCCGCCGCCAGCCGAGGCTACGCCACGGCCACCGACCTGGCCGACTACCTGGTGAAGAAGGGCCTGCCCTTCCGCGACGCGCACGAGGTGGTGGCCCATGCGGTGAAGGCCGCGCTGGGCCTGGGCGTGGACCTGTCCGAGCTGCCGCTGGCCACGCTGCAGGGCTTCCACCCCGCCGTGGCGGAGGACGTGTTCGGCGTGCTCAGCCTGGACGGCTCGCTGAACGCGCGCAACCTGGTGGGCGGCACCGCGCCGGCGCAGGCGCGGGCGCAGATCGAGCGCCACCTGGCGCGGCTCGCCGCGGCCTGACGCGCCCCGGCCCGGGGCCGCAGCCCCGGCCGGCCTCAGTCCTCGAAGTCGATTTCCTCGGCGACCACCACGGTGCCGCTGCCGTCCAGGCGGCCGTGCACCTCCACCTCGACGCCGTTGGCCAGGTCCGCCGCGGTGCCGTCCTTGAAATCGGCCTGGGCGTAGTCCACCGTCAGCCCGCGCAGCACGAAGGTGCGTGCCACCGTGTCCAGGCCGCTGATGGCGCCGTGCAGCTCGACCTCGCGGCCGTCGTCGTCGCCGCCGTCGTCGCCGGAGCCTTTGACCTCCACTTGATCGGCCACGAGCACGCCGCCGCGGTAGTGGCCCTCCACCTCCACCCGCACGCCGGCGGCCACGGTGGCGCCGGCGGGTTCCACCCGGGCCGCCGAGGCATCGACGCGCACGCCGGCCACCGTGAAGCTGGCCAGGGAGGTGTAGCTCGCGACCACGCTCTCGATCTCCACCTCGGCGCCGTCCGGCGGCAGCGCCACGCCGTCGTCGAAGCGGGTCACCACCCAGCGGCCCTGGGCGTCGGTGGCGGTCTGCAGCGTCAGGCGCACGGTCTGGCCATTGGCCAGGCCGGCGGGCTGCACGCCCTGGGCCCAGGTGAAGGTGGCGCCGCCGATGCGCAGCATGCGCGCCGCCAGGTCCAGCCCGGCCACCACCCCGCGCAGCTTGAAGTCGGACGGCGACGGATCGGGCTCCACGCGCTGGGCGGCGTAGGCGCCCGTCACGGGGTCGAGGATGGCGTACACCTCGACCGTGCTGCCCACCGCCACGGCGCCCAGGCCGCCGGCGAGCGCCTCGTCGAACGCGGTGGCCGCGGTCACCCGCACGGTCTGGCCCAGCACGGTGAGCGTGCCCGCCACCGCATCCTTGGCGGCGACGCGGCCGCGCAGGTCACTCGTCACCTGCACATCGGTGGCCACGGCGCTCAGGCTCACCGGGTCGATGGCGCCGCCGTCCACGCGCACCGTCATGCCCAGGCGCAGGTCGGCCGACGTGAGCGTGCCCCCGTCCTCGTCCACGATGCGCGCGCTGCGCTCGTCGTAGCGCACCCCGTTGACGATGATGGAGCCGAAGCCGCCGATGGGACCTTCGCTGTAGCTGACCGAACCGGTGCCCTGGCCTTCCACGCCGCCGCCACAGGCGTGCAGCAGCAAGGCGGTGGCGGCCGCCAGGGCGGCCAGGGCGGGACGAAGACGCAGGCTCATCGGGTGTCTCCCGGGGCAGGCGGCTCGGGGGGAGCCGCCGGGTCCGGCTGGTGGTAGCTGTACAGGCCGATCAGCACCCGCTCGCGCGGCGGCGTGTCGTCGGCCGGGGGGCGGGCATCGCCGGCCTCGATGAGGCGTTCCAGCGCCGGCACGAGGCTGTCGAAGGTCTGGCGCCATTGGGCCGCGATGAGCTGACGCACCGCTGGCAGCGCATCGGCCGGGACGCCGCTGGCGACGATGGCCTGCTCGAAATGCTGCCGGCCGTCGCCCAGCACGTTGGCCACCGCGCCGGCCAGGTGGCCACCGACATTCGCGCCCAGGATGCGCAGCGCGCGCGGCAGGTCGCCCTTGGGCACCAGCGCATCGCGCACGGGCAGCACCTGCTCGCCCTGCGCGTCGAGCGTGGCGTAGCCCAGGCGTTCCATCTCGGCCAGCAGGCTGCGCGGGTGCACGTCGCTGGTCACCTCGCGCGCCAGGGTCTCGAAGCTGGGCCGCGGGCCCTGCCGGGGCAGCGCCGCGGGCAGGCCGGCCACGTCACGGTACAGCGGGTCGGTGAGCCAGTGCGCGTACACCTCCCCCGCCAGCGAACGCCGCGGGCGGGCCTGCTCCAGGTGGGCGTTGACCAGCCGGGTCACCTCGCGCCGGTTGATGCCGGTGGCCGTGCTGATGCGGCTGACCTGCCGGTGCGGCAGGCCGCCGGGGCTGGCCTCGCGGGCGGCCTG
Source organism: Ideonella sp. (assembly GCF_041918995.1). Taxonomy (GTDB): domain Bacteria; phylum Pseudomonadota; class Gammaproteobacteria; order Burkholderiales; family Burkholderiaceae_C; genus Ideonella. Next base: position 143,054 of record NZ_JAYRUN010000011.1, read on the forward strand.
CACGAAGGCGGTCTTGAGCCGCTCCTCCACCTCGCCGAAGTGGACACCCCGGCCCACCGCCAGCCGCGCCAGCGGCGCCAGCAAGGCGTTCACCGCTTCCAGCACGGCTTGCTGGTCGGGCGGCAGGGCGGGATCGTCGGTGGGTGGCATGCGGCGAAGATCGAGCAGGGCGGCGCGCAAATGTGCACATCGCCCACGCACATGGTACCTGCTCGGCGCGGCATGCGCCGAGCGCCGGCTCAGTCGTCCTCGGCCGACACGCGCGTCGCTTCCAGCACCGTGCCGTCGGCGGAGAGGTTGCCCTTGACCTCCACCTGCAGGCCGTCGGCCAGCTGCGCTTCACTCAGGTCGCGCCACACCGTGCCGTCGCTGTAGCGCACGGTCAAGCCGCGCAGGCTGAACTGGCGGGCGGCCGTGTCCAGGCCCGTGACGGTGCCGTGCAGCTCGTAGTCCTCGCCGCGCTCGTGTTCGTCCTCGTCGTCCTCGTCCTCCAGGTGCACCTGGGAGGCGATGAGCACGCCGTTCTCGATGCGGCCCTCCACCTCCACCAGGGCACCCAGCACCACGCCGGCCGGGCCCTCGCGGAAGGTGGCGCTGCGGGCGTCCACGTGCAGGCCGTCCACGCTGAAGGCCGTGGCGCTGGTCCAGGCGGTGATCCGGCCCGTGACCTCGGCCTCGGCATGGTCGCCGTCGTCCAGCCCGCTGCGGCCGCCCTGCACGCGGGTGGCCAGCCAGGCGCCGTCCACCGGCGTGGTCTGCAGGCGCAGCTTCACGCGGGCGCCGTTCGCCAGGGCGGTGTCCAGGCGCGTGGCGTCGTCGTAGCGGATCAGCGCCTCGCCGATGCGGAACGTGCGGGCGGCCGTGTCCAGCGCCTGCAGCTCGCCGCGCAGGCGGTAGGCGCTGGTGCTGTCCTCGGCCTCGATGCGGGTGGCCACGACGGCGGCTTGTGCGGCGTCGTACTGGCCGTGCACCTCCACCAGCGCGTCCAACGCCACGCCGGCCAGCCCGCCGGCCAGGCTGTCGTCGAACACCGTGCGCGGGGTGACCATCACCGCCTGCCCGAGCACCGTCAGCCGCCCGGCGGCGACGTCCACGGACTCCACCGGCCCCTTGATCTCGCTGCCGAAGCGGATGAGCGTGGCCACGCCGGTGCCGGCGACACGGTCGATGGACGAGGCGACCACCTCGACCTGAACGCCGAGCCGGAGGTCGTCGGCGCCGTGGCGCACGCCGTCGTCGTCCTCCACCGTGGCGGCGCTGTCGTCGAAGCGCACGCCGTTGACGATGACGGAGCCGAAGCCGGTGATGGCGCCGGCGGTGTAGGAGGTGGTGGCGGCCACCGGCGGGTCGGTGGCGTCGCCGCCGCCGCCGCCGCAGGCGGCCAGGGCGGCCAGCAGGCCGGCCGCGAGCGGCAGGCGCCAGGGGCGCACACGACGCGCGGCCCCGGCGTCCGCGCTGTGAAGAAGAGGCAGGAAGGACATGGGGGTTCCTTGAAAGAGGTGCTGGATGGGAGACAGCTGTCCCTCGACCGTGCCGGGTGTCGGGCAAGCAGGCACCGATGACTCGGCGCGCCGCCAGTATAAATGTGCATTTGGCCCATTCGCAAGCAGCTTCACCGAAGGCGGCGCCCGCGCCCGCGCACCACTGATAATCCATACAGCCTCCTGCCGCGCCTGTTCCCGTGCGCCCACCCCGCCGCCTCATCGCCCACCTCGACATGGACGCCTTCTATGCGTCCGTCGAGCTGCTGCGTTACCCCGAGCTGCGCGGGCTGCCGGTGGTCATCGGGGGCGGGCGTCGCCACCAGCCCGAGCAGCTGCCCGACGGCACGCGGCGCTTCTCGCGCCTGCGCGACTACGCGGGACGGGGCGTGGTCACCACCTCCACCTACGAGGCCCGTGACCTGGGCGTCTTCTCGGCCATGGGCACCATGAAGGCCGCGGCCCTGGCGCCCGACGCGGTGCTGCTGCCCGTGGACTTCGAGCGCTACCGCGCGTACTCGCGCCGGTTCAAGGCCGCCGTGGCGGAGGTGGCGCCCGTCATCGAGGACCGCGGCATCGACGAGATCTACATCGACCTCACCGAGGTGCCCGGCGCGCAGGACGCGGTGGGACACGACCCGCTGGGCGGCGTGCGGGCGCTCGCGCTGGAGATCAAGAACAACGTCCAGCGGGCCACCGGCGGCCTCACCTGCTCGATCGGCGTCACGCCCAACAAGCTGCTGTCCAAGCTCGCCTCTGAGCTCGACAAGCCCGACGGCCTGACGGTGCTCACCATGGACGACCTGCCCACCCGCATCTGGCCGCTGGCCGCGCGCAAGGTCAACGGCATCGGGCCCAAGGCCGCCGCACGGCTGGCGGCGCTGGGCGTGCACACGGTAGGCGACATCGCCCGCTGCGAGCGCGCCTGGCTCATCGAGCACTTCGGCCGCAGCTACGGCGGCTGGCTGAACGACGCCGCCTGGGGCCGCGACGACCGGCCGCTGTCCACCCACAGCGAGCCGGTCTCGGTGAGCAACGAGACCACCTTCGACCGCGACCTGCACGCCGTGCGCGACCGCGCCCAGCTGGGCGGCATCTTCACCGGGCTGTGCGAGCGCCTGGCGGCCGATCTCGCCCGCAAGGGCGTGCTGGGCCAGACCATCGGCATCAAGCTGCGCTTCGACGACTTCAAGACCGCCACGCGCGACCTGACGCTGCCCGAGCCCACCGCCGACGCGGCCGTCATCCGCCGCGCCGCCGGCGAATGCCTCAAGCGCGTGGACCTGAGCCGGCGCCTGCGCCTGCTGGGCGTGCGCGCCAGCAAGCTCATGACGCCTGGCGAGTGGGCGGCGCGCCAGCAGCGCGCGGCGGAGCTGGCCGACCAGCGGGCGTCGCGCCGCCGTGGCGCCTCGCCCGCGGTGCCGCCCGCGGCGCAGGAGCCGCGGGCGTCCTATGACCTGCCGCTGTTCGGCCCCGACACGCCCGAAGCCGACGGAACCCCGTCGTCGTGACACCTGTCACGCCAGGCGGCCGCGCGCGCTGCAGTGGCGTGCCCGCGGCGCCGACATCCCGAGGTCATCCGTCGCCTGCTGGCCACGCCGCCACGCCACCATGCCCCTGTCCTCCCGCGCCGCCCTGGCCACCCTGGTGGCCTGCACCGTGTGTTCATCCGCCGCCGCCCAGGCCACCGCCGGCCTGCGGCCCGGCCAGGGCAAGCTGCGGCTCACGGGCGGCGTGAGCAGCATCGACGGCGCGGCCGGTGGCGGGCTCACCCCCTGGGCGGTGATCGGCAGCCACGCCACCGCCGGCGAGGTGGGTGCCACCACGCACCTCACGCGGGTGGTGACGCCCGACTACGCCCTGAACACCGCCGGCATCACGGTGGGCCTGGACGACCGGGTGGAGCTGTCCCTGGCGCACCAGGATTTCGCCACCGGCCCCACCGGTGCCGCGCTGGGCCTGCCCGGCCTGCGCCTGAAGCAGGACATCCTCGGCCTGAAATGGCGTGTCGCCGGCGAGGCCGTGCTCGACAGCGACACCTGGATGCCCCAGCTCGCCCTGGGCGCGCTGGCCAAGCGCACCGACGCGGGTGGCCTGGCGCCCACCCTGCGCGCGCTGGGCGCCGACACGGGGGGCGTGGACCTGTACCTCAGCGCCACCAAGCTGCTGCTGGCGCAGGGCCTGCTGGCCAATGGCACGCTGCGCCTGACGCGGGCCAACCAGAACGGCCTGCTGGGCTTCGGCGGCACGGCGCACGACGGCTGGCGCCTGCAGCCGGAGGTCTCGCTCGCGTGGCTGCTGCGCAAGGACCTGGCGCTGGGCCTGGAGTACCGCGCCAAGCCCGACAACCTGAACCCTTCCGCGCTGGGCGCCGGCCTGAAGGAGGACGACTGGGCCGACGTCTTCGTGGCCTGGGCGCCCACCAAGCACCTGTCGGTCACCCTGGCCTGGGTCGACCTGGGCGCCATCGTGCCCGCCGTGGTGCCCCGCCGCCAGACCGGCGCCTATCTCTCGCTGCAACTCGGGGTCTGACATGCCGCTGCCCGTCCTGCGCCACCTGGGCGCGAGCGTCCTGCTGGCCCTCCCGCTGTGCGCCGTGGCCGCCCCCGCCCCGGCCGACGACCGCCTCTACCAGCAGCTGGGTGCCCAGCCCGGCGTGGCGGCCCTGGTGGACGACTTCGTGCAGCGGCTGCTGGCCGACACGCGCATGAAGCCGTTCTTCGCCGACGCCGACCTGCCGCAGCTGCGCAAGGGCCTGGCCGCCCAGTTCTGCCAGGTGGCCGGCGGGCCCTGCGTCTACGACGGCCCCGACATGAAGAAGGCCCACAGCGGCCTGGACATCGACCGCGCGGCGTTCAACGCGCTGGTGGAGGTGCTGCAGCAGACGCTGGACGCACGCGGCCTGCCCTTCACCGTGCAGAACCGCCTGCTGGCGACGCTGGCGCCCCTGCACCGCGAGATCGTCAACGTGCCGTGACGGCGCGGTGAACGGGCGCTCGGCGCCCGGCGCCCGGCGCCCGGCGATCAGCGCGAGGGTAGCCGCCACAGCCACGCCGCCACCGCGGCACAACACAGCGCCGGCACCCAGCGCCAGCCGGACGAGATCGTCCACGCGGCCCAGGCGCTGCTGCCGGCCATCATCACCGTGGCCAGGCGCTTGGCGCCCAGCGGCACCGCATGGTGGTCGCGCCAGTTGCGCACCATGGGGCCCCAGCGCGGGTGGTGCAGCAGCCAGTGCTCCCAGCGCCGGCTGCCGCGCGCGAAGCAGAACGCCGCCAGCAGGATGAACGGCGTGGTGGGCAGCAGCGGCAACGCCACGCCCACCAGGCCCAGCACCAGCGCCATGCCGCCGGCCACCAACCAGACGGGGCGCATCCAGCGCGAGCGGGACACGCCGGATTCGGGCTCGTCGTCGGCAGGGGCGGATGGGCGCATCGGGGCCATTGTGCCGATCCTGGCGATCCGGCCGCTCCGGCGGCCGCGCCGGCCGGGCTTGAGCCAGCGCAAGGCGCCCGGCCGCGGGCCGCGCGGCGGCGGCCCGGCGCGGGACAATCGGCGCCATCCCTTGCCAGCCGGCGCCCTGGGGCGCCCCGACCGCCATGCCCAGCCTCACCTGGTCCGCCGAACTCGCGCTCGACCACCCGCAGATGGACACCACCCACCAGGAGTTCGTGGAGCTGCTGGCCGCCACCGAGCACGCCCTGGCGGCCTCGCCCGAGGCCGGCCTGCAGGCCTACGAGGCGCTGGTGGCCCACACCGTGGCGCACTTCGGCCAGGAGGACCGCTGGATGGCCGCCACCGGCTTCGCCAGCGGCAACTGCCACGGCACCCAGCATGCGCAGGTGCTGCAGATCATGCAGGAGGTGGCCCGTCTCGCACGCGAACAGCAGGACTTCGGCCCTCTGGGCCGTGTGATGCCCGAGCTGGCGGCCTGGTTCCGCGTACACGCCCAGACCATGGACGCGGCGCTCGCCACCCACCTGGACCAGCTCGGCTTCGACCCCGCCACGGGCGCATGCCGCCGCACGGTGGCCGCCGAGTCCATCACCGGCTGCGGCGGCGCCAGCTGTTCGCCCGCGGCGCCGGAGCACACGGCCGCCTGAGCCTGTCCAGAGCCCGTGTAGGCCCCGGCCCTTGGACAAGCTCAGAGCGCCCGGCTGAGCGGAGCGCCGTTCGGCCTGAGCCTGTCGAAGGCCCTCATTGCCCCGGCCCTTCGACAAGCTCAGGGCGAACGGATGAGCAGGCCCGTTCGGCCTGAGCCTGTCGAAGGCTCTCTTTGCCGGGCCCTTCGACAAGCTCGGGGCGAACGGATGAGCGGGCCCGTTCGGCCTCAGCCTGTCGAAGGCTCTCTTTGCCGAGCCCTTCGACAAGCTCGGGGCGAACGGATGAGCGGGCCCGTTCGGCCTGAGCCTGTCGAAGGCCCTCCCTCGCCCCGGCCCTTCGACAAGCTCAGGGCGAACGGATGAGCGGGCCCGTTCGGCCCGAGCCTGTCGAAGGCCCTCCCTCGCCCCGGCCCTTCGACAAGCTCAGGGCGAACGGATGAGCAGGCCCGTCCGGCCTGAGCCTGTCGAAGGCTCTCTTTGCCGAGCCCTTCGACAAGCTCGGGGCGAACGGATGAGCGGGCCCGTTCGGCCTGAGCCTGTCGAAGGCTCTCTTTGCCGAGCCCTTCGACAAGCTCGGGGCGAACGGATGAGCGGGCCCGTTCGGCCTGAGCCTGTCGAAGGCCCCACCCGCTCCAGCCCTTCGACAAGCTCAGGGCGAACGGATCGGTGTGCCCCTCGGCCTGCGCCCGTCGAAGACCTCGCGGCGGCAACCCGCTAGAGTGGCCGCCATGCCGCCACCCGCCGACCTGCGCCTGCCCTCGCTCGACGCCCTGCTCGCCTTCGAGGCCGCGGCGCGGCTGGGCACCTTCGAGCGCGCGGCCGACGAGCTGGCCGTGACCGCCAGTGCGGTGGGCAAGCGCATCGGGGCGCTGGAGGAGCGGCTGGGCGTCGCCCTGTTCCAGCGCGGCGCCAAGGCGCTGGCCCTGTCACCGGCCGGCAAGGAATACCTGCCCGCCGTGCGCCAGGCGCTGGACCAGCTGGCGGCCATTCCGCTGCACCAGCGGGCCAGCCAGCGCCGCACGCGGCTGCGCATCACCGCGCCGCCCACCTTCGCGCGCCAGGTGCTGGTGCCGGCCCTGCCCGCCTTCACCCGCGCCCACCCCGGCATCGAGCTGGAGGTGGTGCTGTCCGTGCCCTTCCTCGACCTGGCGGGCGCGGAGGCCGAGATCGCCGTGCGCCACGGGCCGCTCGGCGAGCCGGGCATGGCGCCGCTGTGGTGCGACGACCTCCTGCCGCTGGCCCACCCCGGCCTGCTCGCGCAGGCGCCCCGCCCACCCCGCCACCCGGCCGAGCTGCTGGCGCTGCCGCTGCTGCGCACGCCGGTGGACCCATGGTCGCCCTGGCTGCGGGCCCAGGGCCTGGACGCCGCCGAGCCCGACAGCGGCCCGCGCCTGGTGGACCTGGGCCTGGTGCTGGAGGCCGCACGCACCGCGCAGGGCGTGGCCCTCGCCCGGCCGGCACTGGCGCGGCAGATGCTGTCGACCGGCGAGCTGGTGCCCGCGCTGGGCCCCGGTCGCACGCCGTCGGTGCCCGCCCCCACCGCCTACCACCTGGTGCTGTCGCCCGGGGCCGGCGCCGCCGCCGACGCCTGCGCCGCCTGGCTGCGCGATGCCGGTGCCGCGGCCGCCGCCGAGGGCCGCGCTCTGGCCGGGCTGGTGCCCCCAGCGGACGACCTGTCCGCTGTGGCATGACACCGCCGGACGACACTTCCGCCCTGGCCTGAGTATTTCTCCGCCTGGGCGGCCGTGCCCGCCCCTAGCATCGTCGGCCAGTCCCCAGAAGCCACTCCGCGAAAGACCGCCCATGACCGTCATCACCAGCATCGAGGACCTGCGCCGCCTGGCCCAGGCCCGCGTGCCGCGCATGTTCTACGACTACGCCGATTCCGGCTCGTGGACGGAGAGCACCTACCGCGCGAACGAGAGTGATTTCGCCGCCATCAAGCTGCGCCAGCGCGTGGCGGTGAACATGGAGGGCCGCAGCACGGCCACCACCATGGTGGGCGAGCAGGTGGCCATGCCGGTAGCCATCGCGCCCACCGGGCTGACGGGCATGCAGCACGCCGACGGCGAGATCCTGGCCGCGCGCGCGGCGGAGAAGTTCGGCGTGCCCTTCACCCTGTCCACCATGAGCATCTGCTCCATCGAGGACGTGGCGGCGCACACGGCCAAGCCCTTCTGGTTCCAGCTGTACGTGATGCGCGACCGCGACTTCATCGAGCGCCTGATCGACCGCGCCAAGGCCGCGAAGTGCTCGGCGCTGATGCTCACGCTGGACCTGCAGATCCTGGGCCAGCGCCACAAGGACATCAAGAACGGCCTGTCGGCGCCGCCCAAGCCCACGCTGGCCAACCTCGTCAACCTGGCCACCAAGCCGCGCTGGTGCCTGGGCATGCTGGGCACGAAACGCCGCAGCTTCGGCAACATCGTGGGCCATGCCAAGGGCGTGGGCGACCTGTCCAGCCTGTCGGCCTGGACGCACGAGCAGTTCGACCCGGCCCTGAGCTGGGCCGACGTGGAGTGGATCAAGAAGCGCTGGGGCGGCAAGCTCATCCTCAAGGGCGTGATGGACGCGCAGGACGCCCGCCTCGCGGCCGACAGCGGCGCCGACGCGCTCATCGTCAGCAACCACGGCGGCCGCCAGCTCGACGGCGCGCCCTCGTCCATCGCCGCCCTGCCGGCCATCGCCGAGGCGGTGGGCCAGGACATCGAGGTGTGGATGGACGGCGGCATCCGCTCGGGCCAGGACGTGCTGAAGGCCCGCGCGCTGGGCGCCCGCGGCACGCTGATCGGCCGCGCCTTCCTCTACGGCCTGGGCGCGATGGGCGAGGCGGGCGTGATGACCGCCCTGCAGCTCATCCACAAGGAGCTGGACCTGACCATGGCGTTCTGCGGCCGCACCCGCATCGACGACGTGGACCGCAGCATCCTGCTGCCGGGCACCTACCCCCTGGCCTGACGGCGGGCCGAAGAAGCCGGGCCCCACCCGGCTTTTCCAGGCACCGCCCGGCGGGGTGAGCGGGCAACATGCCCGGCACCATGGCCGATTCCGCCCAGGACCGCAACCTACCCGCCTCAGCGAAGAAGAAGGCGCGTGCCCGCGAGGACGGGCAGGTCCCGCGCTCGCGGGACCTGGGCCACTTCGCCGTGCTGGGCACGGCCGGCGTGCTGCTGATGCTGGGCGCGCGGCCGCTGTCGGGCTGGATGCAGCAGCTGCTGGGCAACGGCCTGCGCTTCGACCACCGCATGGTGGCCGACCCCGCCGCCATGGGCGAGACGCTGTCGCGCCTGGTGGGCCAGGCGCTGCTGGTCATCGTGCCCATGGGGCTGCTGATGGCCGCGGCCGCGCTGATGGCCGCCCTGCTCTCCGGCGGCTGGAACGTGAGCTTCAAGTCCATGCAGCCGGACCTGAACCGCTTCAACCCCATCACCGGCCTGGGCCGCCTGTTCGCCAAGCAGCACCTGATCGACCTGCTGAAGATGTCGGTGCTGGCGCTGCTGGTGGGCGTGGTGGGCGCGGTCTACCTCAAGTCACAGTGGCAGGGCCTCACCCAGCTGCTGGCCATGCCGCTGCCCGAGGGCATCGCCACACTGGCCGCCACCATCGCCTCCGGCTTCGGGCTGATGATGGTCGTGGTGGGCGCCTGGGCCCTGATCGACGTGCCGCTGCAGCGCTGGCTGTGGCTGGAGCGGCTGAAGATGACGGTCGAGGAAGTCAAGCAGGAACACAAGGAGGCCGAGGGCAACGTCGAGGTCAAGGGCAAGATCAAGGCGAAGATGCGCGAGATCGCGCGGCGCCGCATGCTGGCCGCCGTGCCGCAGGCCGACCTGGTGGTGATGAACCCCACCCACTACGCCGTGGCCCTGAAGTACGACGAGGGCAAGATGGGCGCGCCGCGGGTGGTGGCCAAGGGCACCGACCTGCTGGCGCTGAAGATCCGCGACATCGCCCGCGAGGCGCGCGTGCCGGTGCTGCAGGCGCCGCCCCTGGCGCGCGCCCTGCACGCCCACTGCGAGGTGGACCAGGAGGTCCCGGCCGCCTTGTTCGCCGCCGTGGCGCAGGTGCTGGCCTGGGTGTACGCCCTGCGCAAGGCACCGGCCGGCGCGGTGGCCGATCCGCGGGTGCAGGTGCCCGACGAACTCGACCCGCACTCGCCACGCTTCGCCCGCCCGGGCCGGCGGCCGGCCGCGCACTGACCGGCCGCCGTGCCGGGCGCCTCAGGGCGCCAGGCGGGCGCGGCGGCGGCGCGAGGCCGCGCCCGGCGATGGCACCAGGTGCGCCGCGCCGTCGTGCACGGCGAACGCGGCGGCCAGGGTCTGGCGGCCGTCGGGTGCCGCCACCGTCTCCAGCTGCCAGTACTCGCCCACCAGGCGCTCGGGCGTGGCGTCGATGACGAGGTAGCCGCGGCGGTTCAGGTCGATGTACCTGAAGTGCGGGTTCTGGCTGCGCAGGTAGGTGGCCAGGGTGTCGCCCGGGTCGTCCAGGCCCGGCGACGACACCGAGGTGGCGACGAACTCCACCGCCAGCGCGCCCTCGCCCGTGGCGGGGTCGTAGCCGCCGCCGCGCACGTCGGGGTTGTTGGGGTCGCGGGTCAGGTCCGCCGCCCACGCGCTGTGGATGTCGCCCGTGAGCACCACCACGTTGCGCACCGGCCCGCGGCCGTCGCTGCCCTGGATGACGTCGTAGAGCCGATTGCGCGCGGGCTGGTAGCCGTCCCACTGGTCGGGGTTGAGGAACAGGCCCCCACCCTGCGCATTGGGCGCGCCCACCGCCTTGAGCTGCGCGAACATCACGCCCTGGCCCAGCAGCTTCCAGCGCGCGGTCGACTTGCGCAGCTGGCCGGTGATCCACTGCTCGCCGGGTGCCCCCAGGATGCTGCGCGCCGGGTCGAGGTACTCGCCCGCCTGGGCGAAGGCCATGCCGAACGGGGTCGGGATGTCGGCGGTGAGCTGCTCGCTGCGGCCGGTGAGCCGCTCCTCCAGCGTGAACAGGTCCACCAGGTCGCCGAAGGCATAGCGGTGGTTGTCGCGCCGCAGGTCCTTCTTCACCGGGCGCACGGGCATCCACTCGTGGTAGGCCTGCAGGGCGGCCGCCACGCGCGCCGGCCAGGCGCCTTCGCCGTCGGGCTGGTGGTTCTCGGCGCCCGCCACCCAGGCGTTGTTGGCCGTCTCGTGGTCGTCCCAGATGGCGATCAGCGGGTGCTGGCGCAGCATCTCCTGCGAGTCGGGGTCGCCCTTGTACTGGGCATGGCGGCGGCGGTAGTCGTCGAGCGTCACGATCTCGTGCGGCGGCTCGCAGGGCCGGGTGCTGCCGTACTGGCCGTCGGCGTACTCGTAGAGGTAGTCGCCCAGGTGCACCACCGCGTCCAGGTCGGCGCGCTCGGCGATGCGGCGGTAGGCGTTGAAGTAGCCGGCCGCGAAGTTGGAGCAGCTCACCACCGCCAGGCGCAGGTGGTCCAGCGCGCCCACCGGCAGCGTGCGGGTGCGGCCCACCGGCGAGTGCACGCCGCCCACGCTGAAGCGGTAGTAGTACGTGGTACCGGGTTGCAGGCCGGCCGGGTCCACCTTCACCGTCCAGTCCTGCGCGGCATCGGTCACCACGCTGCCGCCCTGCACCGCATCCACCAGTTCGGGATCGCGGGCCACCCGCCAGTCCACGCGCAGCCTGTCCTTGGCCACCTGCGGCGTCACGCGGGTCCAGAGGATCACGCGGTCGGCCAGCGGGTCGCCGCTGGCCACGCCGTGCTGGAACAGCCCGCGCGGCGCGGCGCCGGCGGCCAGCGGGGCCAGCGGGCCGGCGGCCGCCAGGGCCACGGTGGCAGCGCCCGAGCGGGCGAAGAAGCCGCGCCGGCTGGTCAGGCCCGTGGCGCGGCGGGCGGTGGCGTCGGCGGCGGGGCGGGCGGGCGGGGTCTGCTTGGGGCGTCCCATGGGGGCGCCTGCGGGGGTCGTGGAATGGCCGGCAGCGTAGGCCCCGGCCTTGACCGTCTCGTGACCACCCTCCCCTGCCGGACGGCGTGACATCCGCCACGCGCCGGCCCGGCGGCCCACCCGCCCGGCCGCCCGGCGGCGGGATGACGGACGGTTTCCCCCCGCTTTTCCGGCTCAAGTTTTCCGGGCCGGCCGGCAACATCCTGACACCCGCCCCCCGTCCGTCCGCACTCACCTTCCGCCTGCCGTGAACCCCCTCGCCCTGCAGCTCCAGTCCTGGTTCGGTGGCCAGAACGCCGCGATGGTCAAGGCCCTGATGGCCCCGGTGTTCATCGTGCTCATCCTGGCGATGATGGTGCTGCCGCTGCCGGCCTTCGCGCTGGACCTGCTGTTCACCTTCAACATCGCGATGTCGCTGATGGTCATGCTGGTGGCGGCCAACATGATCAAGCCGCTGGACTTCGCGGCCTTCCCCACGGTGCTGCTGGTCACCACGCTGCTGCGCCTGTCGCTGAACGTGGCCTCCACCCGCGTGGTGCTGATCGAGGGCCACACCGGCCCGGGCGCCGCGGGCAAGGTGATCGAGGCCTTCGGCCACTTCCTGATCGGCGGCAACTTCGCCGTCGGCCTGATCGTCTTCGCCATCCTGGTGGTCATCAACTTCATCGTGGTGACCAAGGGCGCCGAGCGCATCGCCGAGGTCGGGGCACGCTTCACGCTGGACGCCATGCCCGGCAAGCAGATGGCCATCGACGCCGACCTGAACGCCGGCCTGATCGACGAGGCCGAGGCCAAGCGCCGCCGCGCCGAGGTGGGCGAGGAGGCCGACTTCTTCGGCTCCATGGACGGTGCGTCCAAGTTCGTGCGCGGCGACGCCATCGCCGCCATCCTCATCCTCATCATCAACGTGGTGGGCGGCTTCATCATCGGCGTGGCCCAGCACGGGCTGTCCGCCAGCGATGCAGCCAGCACCTACGTGCTGCTCGCGGTGGGCGATGCGCTCGTCGCGCAGATTCCCGGCCTGCTCATCTCGGTGGCCGCGGCCATGGTGGTGTCGCGCGTGGGCTCCGAGCACGACATCGGCCACCAGATCCGCAGCCAGATGTTCAGCTCGCCCCGGGCGCTGGGCCTGACGGCCGGCATCATCGGCATGCTGGGCCTGATCCCGGGCATGCCGAACCTGGTCTTCCTGCTCATGGCCGGCGCGATCGGCTACTACGCCTGGTGGCTGACCCAGCGCGCCAGGCGCGAGGCGGCTGCACCCAAGACCGACACCACGCAAGCCGCCCCGGCCGCCAACGCCGAAGCCACCTGGGACGACCTGCAGCCGGTGGACACGCTGGGCCTGGAAGTGGGCTACCGGCTCATCGCGCTGGTCGACAAGGAGCGCAAGGGCGACCTGCTGGCGCGCATCAAGGGCATCCGCAAGAAGTTCGCCCAGGAGGTGGGCTTCCTGCCGCCGTCCGTGCACATCCGCGACAACCTGGACCTCAAGCCCAGCGTCTACCGCGTGACGCTGCGCGGCGCGGTGATCGGCGAGGGCGAGGCGTTCCCCGGCATGCACCTGGCCATCAACCCGGCCGGCACCGTGCCGCAGCTGCCCGGCACCAAGACCACCGACCCGGCCTTCGGCCTGCCTGCCGTGTGGATCGACGAGCGCCACAAGGAGCAGGCCCAAATGAGCGGATTTACGGTGGTTGATTGCTCGACCGTCGTGGCCACCCACCTCTCACACTTGATGCAGGTGAATGCCGCCAGGCTGCTGGGCCGTGTCGAGACCCAGGCGCTGGTCGAGCATGTGACGAAGCTGGCCCCCAAGCTGATCGAAGACGTGGTTCCCAAGATGGTCGGTATCGCGACGCTCCAGAAGGTCCTGCAGCTGCTGCTGGACGAAGGCGTGCACATCCGCGACTACCGCTCGATCATCGAGTGCCTGGCCGAGCATGCCGCGGTGGTCACCGACCCGGCCGAGCTGGCCCGCCGCATCCGCATCCAGCTGGCCCCGGCCATCGTGCAGCAGATCTACGGCCCGGCCAAGGAGCTGGACGTGATCGCGCTGGAGCCCGAGCTGGAGCGCATGGTCAACCAGGCCCTGAACTCGCCGCACGGCGCGGTGCTGGACCCGGGCGTCGCCGAGGCGCTCACCCGCCAGGCCGCCGACAGCGTGCGCAAGCAGGAGAACCTGGGCGTGCCCGCCTGCCTGCTGGTGCCCGACAGCCTGCGCGCCCCGCTGGCGCGCCTGCTCAAGCGCGCCGCCCCCCGCCTGAAGGTGCTCGCCCACAGCGAGATCCCTGAGACCCATTCGATCCGGATCGGCTCGATCATTGGAGCAACGTCGTGAACGTGAAGCGCTTTACCGCCCGGACTTCCCGCGAAGCCTTCGCCCTGGTCCGCCAGGCCTTCGGTGACGACGCCGTGGTGCTGTCCACCAAGCCCGCGCCTGAAGGCGTCGAGGTGCTGGCCATGGCGCCGGACGCGATGGCCCACATCGAACAGGTCGCCACCGACGCCCCGCGCGCGGCGGCCGCCGCGCCCGCCGGCCGCACCGGCCGGGAGAGCCTGTCGGCGCGCGTCGAGCGGCAGAACTCGCAGCCCGCCCCCGCCGGCACGCGCCGCGCGCCGGTGGCCGAGGAGGTGCACCAGGACGTCGAGCAGATGGCCATGAGCACCCTGTCGTTCCAGGACTACGTGCGCGAGCGCATGCTCAAGCGCCGCCAGGCGGCGCTGGGTGGCACCGAGGACCAGATGCCCGCCATGCCGGCGATGGCTGCCCCGGCCGCCGCCCCGCGCGCCGAGCCCGCCCGCCGCCCGATGCCGCGCGCGGCCGACACCGAGCGCGACGCCGCCCCGTCCTTCGCCGGCCTGGGCGCCGCGCCGGTGGCGCTGGACGACATGCCCGCCGCCGCGCGCCGCGAGCAGCAGGACATGATCAACGAACTGCGCTCGATGAAGGGCCTGATCGAGGAGCGCTTCGGTGCCCTGGCCTTCATGGAGAAGCTGCAGCGCCAGCCGCGCCAGGCCCAGCTCGCCCAGAAGCTGCTGGACGCCGGCTTCTCGCCCGGCCTGATCCGCAAGCTGGTCGAGGCCCTGCCGGCCACCGCCGCCGACGAGATGGTGTGGGCGCACAGCGTGCTGGAGCGCAACCTGCAGACCGCCGACCACGAGCCGGCGCTCGAAGAACAAGGTGGCGTGTTCGCGCTGGTGGGCTCCACCGGCGTGGGCAAGACCACCAGCACCGCCAAGCTGGCCGCGGCCTTCGCCACCCAGTACGGCGCGGGCAACCTGGGCCTCATCACGCTGGACGCCTACCGCGTGGGCGCCCAGGAGCAGCTGCGCACCTACGGCCGCATCCTCGGCGTGCCGGTGCACACCGCGCACGACCGCGCCTCGCTGGAGGACCTGCTGGAGCTGCTCTCCGGCAAGAAGATGGTGCTCATCGACACCGCCGGCATGGCCCAGCGCGACAGCCGCACCCGCGAGCTGCTGGAGATGCTGTCACACCGCTCGATCCAGCGCCTGCTGGTCATCGACGCCGCCGCCCAGGGCGAGACCATCGACGAGGTGATCTCCAGCTGGCGCGCCAGCACCTGCCGCGGCGTGATCCTGTCCAAGATCGACGAGGCGGTGAAGCTGGCCCCGGCGCTGGACGCCGTCATCCGCCACAAGCTGAAGATCGTCGGCGTGGCCAACGGCCAGCGCGTGCCGGAGGACTGGCACCGCCTGTCGGCCAACGCCCTGGTGCAGCGCGCCGTGCGTGCCACCACCACGCCCACCTGGCGCCTGGACAACGACGACGTGCAGCTGGTGTTCTCCGCCACGCCGCGCGGCGGCCGCGCCCACGCCGGCTCGCTGCACATCTGACCCGCCCGCACCGCCTGCACCGGACACCGTGATGCGCCCCCTGCCCCCCTTCACCACCGACGCCAGCCCCGCCGCGGCCCCGGTCGACCAGGCCGACGGCCTGCGCCGGCTGTTCGCCGCCGGCCGCCGCCAGCGCCTGGTGCCGGTGGCCTTCAACGCCCACGCCGAGGGCACGCCGGTGCTGCTGGAGCGCCTGGCCGGCGCCTTCATCGAGCTGGGCGCGCGCACGCTGGTGGTGGACGCGGCGGACAGCGCGCCGCGCGCCAACGCGCTGGCGGAAGTGGACCTCGCCGCCGCCATCGAGCCGCTGGGCACCGGCATGTCCTACCTGGCTGCGCGCGGCCTGCCGCTGCGCCACGTGAACAGCCGCGGCTCCTGCGAGGCCTGGCTGGGCGCGGTGGAAGCCGCCGCCACCGAGGCCGACGTGATCCTGCTGCACGCCAATGCGCGTGACCTGGTGCGCCTGCTGGGCCGCCGCGAGGTGCGCCCGGTGCTCGTGACCACGCTGGACCCGGCCAGCCTGACCGACGCCTACGCCTCGATGAAGCTGCTGGCCCAGCGCAGCGGCCTGATGACCTTCGACCTGCTGACCGGCATGACGGGCACGCCCAAGGCGGCCCAGCGCATCGCCGAGCGGCTGGCCAGCTGTGCCGACAGCTTCCTCGGCGCCGTGGTGCGCGAGGCCGTGTGGCTGGACCGCCGCGAGCCGGTGGATGCCCCGGCCACGCCGGCGCTGGCCCGGCTGGCCGCGCACCAGCTGGCCGACATCGACACCCCCGACAGCGGCTTCGGCCTGCCCGCCTTCGGCGCGGGCGCCGAGCTGCACGCCTACTGATTCCTGCCCAGCTGCTCTTGCCCTGGAGACCGCTCATGTACACCGCCACCGGCCGCCTCGACGCCAACGCGATGCTCAAGCAGTACAGCCCGCTGGTGCGCCGCCTGGCCCACCAGATGATCGCCAAGCTGCCGGCCAACGTGGAGCTGGACGACCTGATCCAGGTCGGCATGATCGGCCTGCACGACGCCATGGGCCGCTATGACGCGGAGCAGGGCGTGCAGTTCGAGACCTTCGCCACCCAGCGCATCCGCGGCGCCATGCTCGACGAGCTGCGCGGCAGCGACTGGATGAGCCGGGGCAACCGCCGGCAGCAGCGCGAGATCGAGGCCGCCGTGCACCGCCTGGAGCAGAAGCTCGGCCGCGCCCCGCAGGAAAGCGAGATCGCCAAGGAGCTGGGCGTGTCGCTCACCGAGTACCAGGACACGCTCACCAAGGTGCGTGGCACCCAGCTGGTGTACCTGGAGGACATGTCCGGCGAGGAAGGCAGCGACGACTTCCTCGACCGCCACGTGGCCCAGGAAGACGCCAACCCGCTGGCCCAGCTGCAGGACCACCGCATGCGCTCGGCGCTGGTGGAGGCCATCAAGAAGCTGCCCGAGCGCGAGCAGTACGTGATGAGCATGTACTACGAGCACGACATGAACCTCAAGGAGATCGCCGCCGTGCTCGGCGTGACCGAGTCGCGCGTGTGCCAGCTGCACAGCCAGTCCATCGCCCGGCTGCGGGTGAAGCTGCGCGAGTGGTGAGGCGCTGACGCCGGGGCTCAGTGCCCCAGGCCGCGGGCCATCAGGGCCGCCAGCAGCGGCATGAGCGCCAGCAGGCCCAGCTGCGCCAGCAGCCAGGGCCGCAGCGCATGCACCGCCAGGGCGTCCGGCAGCGTGCTCTGGCGCCGCCAGCGCAGCACCGTGCGCGTGGGCCGCACCGACAGCACGCCCACCAGCGCGAAGGCGCCGAGCTTCATCCAGAAGAACGGGTTGTGCAGGTAGAAGGCCCAGCCCTTGGCGCCGAAGGCCAGGCGCAGCGCGCCGGCCACGATGACGACCAGCGCCAGCGCGCCATAGGTGGCGTCCAGCCGCGCCAGCAGCCGCAGCCGCTGGCCCGTGGGCACGCAGTCCAGCAGCACCAGCTCGGCGATGAGCATGGCCACCAGGCCGAACACGGCCAGGTGGTGCAGCGTGGCAAGCAGGGCATCCAGCAGCATCGTTCCCATTTCCCTCCAGGCGCGGGAATGTAGCGCCGGATGCCGCGGGCGCCCAGCCCTCAGCCGGGGAACCCCCCGAGCACGATCTTGCCCACGGTGCGGCCCGACTCCACCTGCGCGTGCGCCTCGCGCAGCGTGTCCACGCCCAGTGCACCGAGATGGCGCGCGCGCGTGCTGCGCAGCACGCCCGCGTCGGCCAGCGCGGCCACCTCGTCGAGCAGCGCGCCCTGGCGGGCCATGTCGGCGGTGCCGTACAGGCTGCGCGTGAACATCATCTCCCAGTGCAGCGAGAGCGACTTGCGCTTGAGCGCCCGCACGTCCAGGCCCTGCGCCAGGTCGTCGATGAGCGCCAGCCGGCCCTGTGGCGCGAGCGCCTCCACCAGCGCGGCGTAGTGCTGCTCGGTTTGCGTGAGGCTGGCCACGAGGTGCACGGGGCCCAGGCCCGCCTCGGCCAGCGCCTGGTCGAGCGGGCGGCTGTGGTCCACCACGTGGTGGGCGCCCATCTCGCGCACCCAGGCGGCCGATTCGGGCCGCGAGGCGGTGCCGATGACCTCCAGCCGCGTCAGCCGCCGCGCCAGCTGCACCAGCACGGAGCCCACGCCGCCGGCCGCGCCCACCACCAGCAGGCGCTGGCCGGCCCCGCCGTCGCGCGGCACGCCCAGGCGGTCGAACAGCAGCTCCCAGGCGGTGATGGCCGTCAGCGGCAGCGCCGCGGCGTCGTCGAAGCCCCAGCTCGCGGGCATGTGGCCGACCAGGCGGTGGTCCACGAGCTGGCGCTCGGCGTGGCTGCCCGGGCGGTCGATGGCGCCGGCATACCAGACGCGGTCGCCGGCGGCGAAGCCGCTGACGGCATCGCCCACGGCCAGCACGGTCCCGGCGGCGTCCCAGCCCAGCACGCGGGCGTCGGCGCCCTCGGGCAGCGGCATGCCGGCGCGCACCTTCACGTCCACGGGGTTCACCGAGACGGCACGCACGCGCACCAGCAGGTCGTGCGGGCCGGGCACGGGGTCGGGGCGCTCGATGAGCTCGATGGCGTGGGCATCGGACAAGGGGGCGGGTCGGCGGTGGGCGAAGGCCAGCATGGCGGTTCCTTTCGGTGCGAAGGGGTTGTCGATGGCCGGCATGGTGCGGCGCAGCGCCGGCGCAAACCAGACGTGGCAGACTGCGGCATTCACAAACTGGCTTTGTCGATGCGGCGAAGCCCCCGCCTGCCTGCCATGGTGCGACGCTCCGCCCTGCCTGCCCTGCCCCCGCTGGAGCTGCCCAGCCTGCGCCTGGCGCTGCGCGTGGCCGAGCTGGGCAGCGTGGCCGCCGCCGCACGCGAGGTGGATTGGCTGCCGGCCACCGCCACCGCCGCCATCCGCCGCCTGGAGGCGCAGCTGGGCGCCACGCTGTTCACGCGCAGCACGCGCGCGCTCAAGCCCACGCCCGAGGGCCAGCTGTTCCTCGAGCGCACCCGCCATGCGCTCGCGCTGCTGGACCAGGGCACGGCCGAGCTGCATGCGCCGCTCAGCCAGGTGCGTGGCACGCTGCGCCTGGCGGTGTCGGTGGACCTGGGGCTCACGGTGCTGCGCCCGCTGCTCGACGAGTTCCTGGCCGCGCACCCGGCCCTGCAGCTGGACATGCAGGTGAGCGACCGCCTCAGCGACATCGGCCGCGAGCCCGCCGACGCCGCCCTGCGCTACGGCCCGCCGGCCTCGGGCGAGCAGATCGTGCGGCCGATGGCAGACAACACCGCCGTGCTGGTGGCCTCACCCGCCTACCTGGCCCGCGCCGGCACGCCGCGCAGCGTGGCCGAGCTGTCCACCCACTCCGGCATCGCGCTGCGCCTGGCCAGCCGCCCGGGCCAGCGGTGGTCACTGCGCCAGGAGGGGCAGGCCGTGCAGGTGCAGCCGCGCTGGCAGCGTGCCGCCGACAACGGCCTGCTGGCCCGCCTGTGGGCGCTCGATGGCCACGGCATTGCGCTGAAATCGCGCCTGGACGTGGCCGACGACCTGCTGGCCGGGCGGCTGGTGCGCGTGCTGCCCGGTGTGCAGAGCGACGACTACCCGCTGCACCTGGTGTTCGCCCGCGGCACCCACCTGAGTGCGCGCATGCGGGCGCTGGCCGATTTCCTGCGGCCCCGGCTGCAGGCGCGGGCGGCGTCGGTCACCGACGAAGCGCTCTTGCGCTTGGCCGCACCCGGCGCCGCGCCCCCGCGCCGCCGTCGCCCGCCTCAGCCGCGCGCCGCCACCGCGCGCCCGGCCAGCGCCTGATCCACCCACGCGCGCACGGCCGCCGGCTCGGCCGGCAACAGCGGCGCACCGCCCGAGAAGCGCTGCCAGGCGTCCATGCGCCGCGTCGAGACCATGGTCAGCACCGGCACACCCTCGGTGACCAGCGCGAGCATCTCGTCGGCGAAGCCGCTGCCCTCGGCCTCCAGGCCGCCGAAGCGGTTGACGACCACCAGCTCCGGCCGCTCGGCCAGCGCCGCGCGCAGCACCTCGCTGGCGCGGGCGAAGCCCTGCGGGTCGCTGCGACAGGAGCTGGCGCCGCTGCCCAGCGCCTGCGAGACGGGGTAGTGCACACCCGTGTGCAGGTCCACCAGCACCATGTCGCCCGCGCAGCCCGCCTCGGGCTGCGGGTAGGTCATGAGCAGGCCGCGCACCTGGCGGCCCTCGTGGCGCAGCGTGGCCACCAGCTCGGCCAGCAGCGCGTCGCCGTCGACATGGCCTTCGTCGAACACGGCGGCGAGCGCGGGCGCCGAATCGGCCTCGGGTTGATGCGGGTCCATGCGGCGATTGTCTGCCCGGCAGGGCGGGGAAAAACCTAAACCGGATCAAGGTTTTCGGGCGACGAGGGGCCTAGCGTGCACCCGTTGCGTGGCCGAAAGCCGCCCCACCGTCGGGGTGGCGGGCCCGCCACCTACCGTGGGAACTTCAGGAGCCGGCATGCACATCAGCAGCCTCATCGTCGACGCGCGTGCCGATCTGGCCGCCGAGCTCCGGGACACCCTGGCCACCTGGCCCGGCGTGGAAGTCCACGCCCTCACCCCCGAAGGGCGTCTGGTCCTCACCCTCGAGACCGACACCGACGCCCAGACCACCGACCTGTACGCACGCATCGGCACCGCCCGGGGCGTGATGTCGCTCGCGCTGGTCTATCACCACTTCGAACCGGAAACCGAACTGGAGGCCTGAATGGAGTTCCCCCTGGTGTTCACGCGGCGCGAGTTCATCAAGTCCAAGGCGGCCGCGGCCGCCGCGTCCGTGGCGGGCGTGTCGCTGCCCGCGGCCGCCGTGGCCGCCGTCGGCGGCGACGGCATCCGCTGGGACAAGGGCGTGTGCCGCTACTGCGGCACCGGCTGCGGTGTGCTCATCGGCGTCAAGGACGGCAAGATCGTCGCGACGCAGGGTGACCCCGAGGCCCCGGTGAACAAGGGCCTGAACTGCGTCAAGGGCTACTTCCTCGCGAAGATCCCCTACGGGCAGGACCGCCTCACCCAGCCGCTGCTGCGCATGAAGGACGGCCGCTACGACAAGAACGGCGAGTTCCAGCCCGTGAGCTGGAAGCAGGCCTTCGACGTCATGGAGGAGAAGTGCAAGTCGGCGCTCAAGGCCAAGGGGCCCACGTCCGTCGGCATGTTCGGCTCGGGCCAGTGGACCATCTGGGAAGGCTATGCGGCCAACAAGCTGATGAAGGCCGGCCTGCGCAGCAACAACCTCGACCCCAACGCGCGCCACTGCATGGCCAGCGCGGTGTTCGGCTTCATGCGCACCTTCGGCGCCGACGAGCCCATGGGCTGCTACGACGACGCCGAGCATGCCGACGCCTTCGTGCTCTGGGGCTCGAACATGGCCGAGATGCACCCCATCCTGTGGAGCCGCATCACCAACCGGCGGCTCTCGGCGCCGCACGTGCGGGTGCACGTGCTGTCCACCTACACGCACCGCTCCTGCGAGGTGGCCGACGCCGAACTGATCTTCAAGCCGCAGACCGACCTGGCGATCCTCAACTACATCTGCCACCACATCATCGAGTCAGGCGCGGTGAACGAGGCCTTCGTGAAGAAGCACGTGGCCTTCCACAAGGGCGTCACCGACATCGGCTACGGGCTGCGCCCCGGCCACCCGCTGGAGCAGCAGGCGAACAACAACGGCTACCCCGGCCCCGACGGCAAGCCGCGCGGCAACCCCGGTGCCAGCACGCCCATCACCTTCGAGGAATTCAAGCAGTACGTCTCCACCTACACGCTGGAGTACACGGCGCGCCTGTCCGGCGTGCCGCAGGACAAGCTGCTCGCGCTGGCCAAGGCCTACGCCGACCCGAAGACCAAGGTCACCAGCTACTGGACCATGGGCTTCAACCAGCACACCCGCGGCACCTGGGTGAACAACATGATCTACAACGTCCACCTGCTGGTGGGCAAGATCAGCGAGCCCGGCAACAGCCCCTTCAGCCTCACCGGCCAGCCCAGCGCCTGCGGCACCGCGCGCGAGGTGGGCACCTTCGCCCACCGCCTGCCGGCCGACATGCTGCTGGCCAACCCCGAGCACCGCGAGAAGGCCGAGAAGATCTGGAAGCTGCCGGCCGGCACGCTGCGCGGCGAGCCCGGCTTCCACGCGGTGCAGCAGGACCGCATGCTCAAGGACGGCGTCCTCAACTTCTACTGGACGTCCACCACCAACAACATGCAGGCCGGGCCCAACCTGAACCAGGAGCGCTACCCCGGCTTCCGCGACCCGCGCAACTTCATCGTCGTCTCCGACTGCTATCCCACGGTCACGGCGCTGGCCGCCGACCTCATCCTGCCCTCGGCCATGTGGGTGGAGAAGGAAGGCGCCTTCGGCAACGCCGAGCGACGCGGCCAGTTCTGGCGCCAGCAGATCAAGGCGCCCGGCGAGGCCAGGAGCGACCTGTGGCAGTACCTGGAGTTCAGCAAGCGCTTCACCACCGACGAGGTGTGGCCCGCCGAGCTGCTGGACAAGGCGCCGGCGCTCAAGGGCAAGACGCTGTACGAGGTGCTGTTCGGCAACGGCCAGGTGAACGCCTTCGGCAAGGCCGAGACGGCGAAGGTGAATGCCCATGCCTGGGCCGGCTACACCAACGACGAGGCCGAGGCCTTCGGCTTCTACGTGCAGAAGGGCCTGTTCGAGGAGTACCGCCAGTTCGGCCTGGGCAAGGGCAAGGACCTGGGCGAGTTCGACACCTACCACCGCGTGCGCGGCCTGCGCTGGCCCGTCGTCAACGGCAAGGAGACGCTGTGGCGCTACCGCGAGGGCTACGACCCGTACATCAAGCCGGGTGAGAGCCTGAAGTTCTACGGCAAGCCCGACGGCAAGGCCGTGGTTTACGCCCTGCCCTACCAACCCGCGGCCGAGCCGCCCGACGCCGAGTTCGACCTGTGGCTGTGCACCGGCCGCGTGCTGGAGCACTGGCACACCGGCAGCATGACGCGCCGCGTGCCCGAGCTGTACAAGGCCTTCCCCGACGCGGTGGTGTGGATGCACCCCCAGGACGCCGACAAGCGCGGCCTGAAGCACGGCGACGCGGTCAAGGTGGCCAGCCGGCGCGGCGAGATCGCGCTGCGGGTGAACACCCGCGGCCGCAACAAGGTGCCCGAGGGCCTGGTGTTCATCCCGTTCTTCGACGAGCACCGCCTGGTCAACAAGCTGACGCTGGACGCCACCTGCCCCATCAGCAAGGAGACCGACTACAAGAAGTGCGCCGTGAAGGTGATGAAGGCCTGAGCCGCACCTCCGTTCCGCCTGAGCCGCACCTCCGTTCGGCCTGAGCCCGTCGAAGGCCCCTGACCGCCACGCCCCATGACCCCCGAACGCCGCCAGTTCCTCGCCGACGCCGCCCGCCTGGCCTGTGGCGCGGGCGTGGTCGGGCTGGGCCTGGCGCTGCACGCCCGCGGCGCGCGCGCCCGGCCGCCGCAGGCGCTGCGGCCGCCGGGTGCGGCCGCGGACGACGCGGCGTTCCAGTCGGCCTGCGTGCGCTGCGGCCTGTGCGTGCGCGACTGCCCCTACGACATCCTGGCGCTCGCGCCGCCGGCCCACCCGGTGGCCACCGGCACGCCCTTCTTCGTTGCGCGTGCCAAGCCCTGCGAGATGTGCGAGGACCTGCCCTGCGTGAAGGCCTGCCCCACCGGGGCACTCGACCCCGGCCTCACCGAGGTGACGGCCTCGCGCATGGGCCTGGCCGTGCTCATCGATCACGAGAACTGCCTGAACCACCTGGGCCTGCGCTGCGACATCTGCTACCGCGTGTGCCCCGTGATCGACGAGGCCATCACGCTGGAGGAACAGCGCAACCCGCGCACCGGGCGCCACACCCTCTTCCTGCCCACGGTGCACGCCAGCGCCTGCACCGGCTGCGGCAAGTGCGAGCGGGCCTGCCCGCTGCCGGTGGCGGCCATCAAGGTGCTGCCGGTGGCCCTGGCGCGCGGCGAGGCCTCGGCCCACTACCGCCTGGGCTGGGAGGAGCAGCGCGCCGCCGGCGCCCCGCTGGCCGCGCCCGAGCCCGAGCACCAGTACCACCTGCCCGAGGGCATGCGTTATGTGCCCGGCCAGGGCCTGGAGGGTGAGGCCGCGAGCGGCCCGGCCTCCGCGACACCCACGCCGTCCGCGGCCCCGGCAGCAGTGCCCAAGGCGCTGCAGGGAGACCGGCTGTGAGCGCCACCCGCCGCCCCGCCATCGGCGCCGAGGCGCTCGCCGCCAAGGGCTGGTGGCGCACCCAGCGCTTCCTGCTGCTGCGCCGCCTGACGCAGGCCGCCGTCCTGCTGCTGTTCCTCAGCGGCCCGGGCTGGGGCGTGTGGATCGCCAAGGGCAACCTGGCCAGCAGCCTCACGCTGGGCGTGCTGCCCCTGACCGACCCCTTCCTGCTGCTGCAGTCGCTGGCGGCGGGCCACACCCTGGCCACCACCGCGCTGGTCGGCGCGGCCATCGTGGGGGTGTTCTACCTGCTGGTCGGCGGGCGGGCGTACTGCGCCTGGGTCTGCCCGATGAACGTGGTGACCGACACCGCCGCCTGGGCGCGCCGCCGGCTCGGCTTGCGCAGCGGCGCACGCCTGTCGCGCGGCTGGCGCTGGGCCCTGCTGGCCACGGCGCTCGCCAGTGCCGCCGCCACGGGCACGCTGGCGTGGGAACTGGTGAACCCCGTCACCGCGCTGCAGCGTGGCCTGCTCTTCGGCATGGGCGCGGCGTGGGCGCTGGTGGCCGGCGTGTTCCTGTTCGACCTGTTCGTGGTGCCGCATGGCTGGTGCGGCCACCTCTGCCCCATGGGCGCCACCTACGCCCTGCTCAACCGATTCGCGCTGCTGCGCATGGTGGCCCGCCGCCGCGAGGCCTGCCACGACTGCGCCGACTGCTACGCGGTGTGCCCCGAGCCGCTGATCCTGAAACCGGCCCTCAAGGGCCGCGGCACCCCGGTGGTCACCTCGATGCACTGCACCCAGTGCGCGCGCTGCCTGGACGTGTGCTCGAAGGACGTCTTCACCTTCGGCACCCGCTTCGCCGCCCCCTCCGAACCCCAGAACGACACCCGCCCGAGGAACTGACGATGAGAAAGCCTGCCCTGCTGCTGCTCGCCGCGGCCACCGCTGCCCTGCTGATCGGATGCGCCACCACGTCGGCCACCCTTTCGGCCCCGTTCTCCGGCGTGGCCAGCCTGCGCGGCGCCGATGCCGCGACGCCGGACCATGCGCCGGCCGAGGCCAAGGCCTACAGCGGCCGCCGGCCGGGCTCGCAGCAGCCCATCGCGCGCACCTACGACGGCCAGCCGCCGCTGGTGCCGCACGCCATCGACAACTTCGACGAGATCACGGTGGACGACAACCAGTGCCTGGAGTGCCATGCACCGGCCAACGCTGCCAAGAAGAGTGCACCGAAGCTGGCCGATTCGCACCTGGCCGCCGACCGCCTGGCCGTGCGCATGGAGCGCTACCAGTGCAACAGCTGCCACGTGCCGCAGGTGGACGCGCCCCCGCTGGTGGGCAACCGCTTCGCCGGCCACCTGAAGGCGCCGTCGGCCGCCCCGGCCAGGTAGCGCCGGCACCCGGCACGGGCCTCAGGGGCAGCGCAGCACCGACCCCTGCACCGTGCAGGGCCCGCTGGGGCCGATGAGCTGAGGCCCCACCTTCTGCAGCCGTGAGCCGTCGCTGGCCCAGCAGCCGGTGGTGTCGCAGGCCAGCACGGTGGTGGGTGGCCGGGGCGGCGCGACCAGCGGCCCGGGCGGCGGCAACGGCGCGGCCGGCCCGGCCGCGCCCGTGCCCAACCCCGGGGCCGGTGCGGGCAGCGAGGGCCCCGGCACCGGCGCGACCCGCCCGGCGGGGGCCGCCGGCCC
>NZ_JAYRUN010000012.1:0-155965 GCF_041918995.1 Ideonella sp.
GGGCAGCGCGGCGGCCTCGACCGCGCCGGTGTGGCCGGCCCCGGGGCCGCCCACACCGGCCCCGCCCACGCGGGCGAAGCGGCGCAGGTAGTGCGGACCGCCGGCCTTGGGGCCGGTGCCGGACAGGGCCTCGCCGCCGAAAGGCTGCACGCCCACCACCGCACCGATCATGTTCCGGTTGACGTAGACGTTGCCGATGCGCGCGCGCTGGGCCAGGCGCTCGGCGCGGCTGTCGATGCGCGTCTGCACCCCGAAAGTGAGGCCGTAGCCGAGGGCGTTGATGCGCTCCACCACCGCCTCCGGTTCACCGGACCAGCGCACCACGTGCAGCACGGGGCCGAAGATCTCGGTGGTGAGCGACGCCACCGACGGCAGCTCGAACGCCACCGGCGCCACCAGCCGCGGAAAGGCGCCCGCCTCGATGGCCGTCTCGCCCAGCAGGCGCGCCTCGCGCTTGAGCCGCTGCACATGGCCGGTGATGCCGGCGTGGGCCTCGTCGTCGATGACCGGGCCCACGTCGGTGGCCAGCTGCGCCGGGTCGCCCACGCGCAGCTCGGCCAGCGCGCCGCGCAGCATCTCGACCACGCCATCGGCCACCTGCTCGTGCACGCACAGCAGGCGCAGCGCCGAGCAGCGCTGGCCGGCGGAACGGAAGGCGCTCTGCACCACCGCGTCCACGACCTGCTCGGGCAGGGCGGTGGAGTCGACCACCATGGCGTTCAGCCCCCCCGTCTCGGCGATGAGCGGCAGCGGCCGGCCGTCGGCACCGAGCCGGCCCGCGAGCGCGCGCTGGATCAGCCGCGCCACCTGCGTGGAGCCGGTGAAGCACACGCCTGCCGTGGCGGGGTGCGCCACCAGCGCGGCGCCCACGGTCTCGCCCGGGCCATGCAGCAGCCGCAGCGCGTCGGCCGGCACGCCGGCGTCGTGCAGCAGCGCCACCATGCGCGCCGCCACCGCCGGCGTCTGCTCGGCCGGCTTGGCCGCCACGGTGTTGCCGGCCACCAGCGCCGCCACCACCTGGCCGGCGAAGATCGCCAGCGGGAAGTTCCACGGGCTGATGCAGACGAAGACACCGCAGCCGGGCTCGGCGGTCTCGCGATCGGCCTGGGCGGCGTAGTAGCGGCAGAAGTCCACCGCCTCGCGCACCTCGGCGACGCAGTCCCCCAGCGTCTTGTGCGCCTCCCTGACCAGCAGGCCGCAGAACGCCGCGAGCTGCGCGTCCAGCAGGTCGCCGGCGCGCCGCACGATGGCGGCCCGCTCGGCCGCCGGCCGGGCCGCCCAGGCGGCGTGGCCGGCCTGCAGCGCGGCCATTGCGGCCTCGACATCCGCCGCCGACGCCTCCGCCACGGGCGGCACGGCCGTGGCGGCCACGGCCTGGCACAGCGGCTCGCGGTGCGCCAGGCAGGTGATGTCCACGCCGGTGCTGTTGCGCCGTGCCGCACCGTACAGCGCGGCCGGCAGCGGCAGCCCTTCGGTGGCCTCGGGCGGGCCGTCGTGCGCCAGGGCGAGCGGCGAGGCCAGCAGCTCTGCCGGCGCGACGCGCGGATCGGCCAGCTGGTGCACGAAGGAGGAGTTCGCGCCGTTCTCGAGCAGGCGGCGCACCAGGTAGGCCAGCAGGTCGCGGTGCTCGCCCACCGGCGCGTACACGCGGCAGGCCAGCCCGCCGGTCTTGAGCGCTTCGCGGTACACGCCGTCGCCCATGCCATGCAGGCGCTGCATCTCGAAATCGGCCCCGGGCCGGGCGCCCGCCTCGTCGGCCATGGCCAGCAGCGCGGCGATGGTGCCGGCGTTGTGCGTCGCGAACTGCGGGTAGATCACGCCGCGGTGGTCCAGCAGCGCACGCGCGCAGGCCAGGTAGGACACATCGGTGTGCGCCTTGCGGGTGAACACGGGGTAGCCGTCCAGGCCGAGCTCCTGTGCCCGCTTGACCTCGCCGTCCCAGTACGCGCCCTTGACCAGCCGCACCATGAAGCGCAGGCCGTGGCGGCGGGCGATGGCCGCCACCTCGTCGACGACCGACAGCGCCCGGGTCTGGTAGGCCTGCACCGCCAGACCGAAGCCCATCCACTGCGGGTGGTGCACGGCGATCCGCTCGGCCAGCGCCTCGAACACGTCCAGCGACAGCTCCAGGCGCTCGACCTCCTCGGCGTCGATGGTGAGGTTGAGCCCGGCCGGTGCGGCGCGCTCGACCAGCGTCCACACCCGCGGCAGCAGCTCGGCGAAGACCCGCTCGCGCTGCAACTCCTCGTAGCGGGAGAACAGTGCCGACAGCTTGATGGAAATGCCGTCGCGCTCGGCCGGCGTCGCGCCCTGGGCCTGCGCCGCGATGGCATCGATGGCATGGAGGTAGGCCGCCAGGTAACGCTCGGCGTCGCGCTCCGTGCGCGCGCCCTCGCCCAGCATGTCGTAGGAAAAGCGCAGCTGCGGCTGCTCGCGCCGCTGGCCGGCCGCCTCGCCCATGGCCTCACCGATGGTGCGTCCCAGCACGAACTGGCGGCCCAGCAGCTGGATGGCCCGCACGGTGGCCGCCACCACGGTGCGCGCGCCCAGGCGCTTGAGCAGGCCGGGCTCCTCCTGTGCGTCCGGCAGGAACTTCTTGGACAGGCCGATCGCCGTGGCCGACAGGCCCGCCAGCAGGCCCCCGGAGCCGTCGGCGCTGTCGAACTCCGCGCGCCCGAGCTGGTCGGCCGTGAGCGCGACGGCGGTCTCCACGTCCGGCACGCGCAGCAGCGCCTCCGCCAGCCGCATCAGGGCCAGGCCCTCGGCGCTGGAGATGGGGTACTCCTTGAGCAGGGACTCCATGGCCCAGAACGGTGCGGGGTGCTGGCGCACGGATTGCACCCAGGGCGTGGCGCGGGCCACGACGCCCTCCCAGCCGACGGCCCCGAGGCGCTGCCGGGCCGTCGACAGCGCCGCGTGCTCGCGGCGGTAGGGCTCGGGCAGCCGGGCCGCCGCAGGGGGCACCACGAAGGGGCGCGACAGGGCAGGAGAGGGGCGCATGGCGGTAGAAACCTGAATGGAAGGATTGGCAGCTTACGCGGACAATTCCAGAAAAAGATTCGGTCTTCTCAGCCCGAAACAAAGTTTTCGCAAGCCAGAACCCCTCACGATGAACGACCAATCACTGGCGGATCGCGGTCTCGACAAAATCGACCTGCGCATCCTGCGTGTCCTGCAGAAAGACGGGCGGATCAGCAACCTGAAGCTGGCCGAAGAGGTGCATCTGTCGCCCACGGCCGTGCTCGAGCGCGTCAAGCGCCTCACGCGGGACGGGTTCATCCTGGGCTACGAGGCCAAGCTCAACCCGCTCAAGCTGGGCGCCGGGCTCATGGTGTTCGTCGAGGTGCTGCTGGACCGCACCGTGCACGACGTGATGGACAGCTTCCGCGCCGCCGTGCAGGTGCGCCCGGAGATCCTGGAATGCCATCTGGTGGCGGGCGGCTTCGACTACCTGCTCAAGACGCGGGTGTCCGACATGGCGGCCTACCGCAGCTTCGTGGGCGACGTGATCTGGTCGTTGCCCGGCGTGCGCGAGACGCGCACCTACGCCGTGATGGAAGAAGTGAAGAACAGCACCTCGCTGAGCTTCTGAGGCGCGGCGGCGGGCAGCCCCACCTTCTGGGGGGCCGGGGGCCCCTCCTCGGGGCGATGGCGGGTGCCGGCGGCGGCCGGCAGCATCCGGGTCCATGCCGACGACACCGGCCCATGACACCCCCGACCCCAGCGACGACCCCGCCATGCTGCCCGCCGCCTTCCCCTCCCCCATCCCCGCCGCCCCGCCCTGGAGCCTGCCGCTGGCAACCCGGCCGCTGCGTGCGGCCGAGCCCGCCGGCCCGCTGGGCGGCTGGCATGCGTCCAGCCTGGACCTGCGCCTGGGCCTGGAGGTGCGTGACCTCGGGCCCGTGGAATGGCTGGAGGACGGCCCGGCCCTGGGTGGCGGGCCGCAGGCCTGAGCCCGCGGCCGAGCGCCGCTCAGCCCGCGCGGCGCGGCCGCTCGCCGAACACCGCGGTGCCCACCCGCACCAACGTGGCGCCCTCGGCGATGGCGGCCTCCAGGTCGGCGCTCATGCCCATGGACAGCGTATCCAGCGTGGCGCCGGCCGGCCCCAGGGTGGCCCGCAACGCCTCCAGCGCCTGCCGCAGCCGCCGGTGCGGGGCCCGCTGCACCACGGCATCCGCGGACGGCTCGGGAATGGCCATCAGGCCGCGCAGGCGCAGACGAGGCAAGCCCGCCACGGCCCGCGCCAGCGCCGGCAGCTCATCGAAGGCCACGCCGCTCTTGCTCGCCTCCCCGCTCACGTTGACCTGCAGGCACACCTCAAGCGGTGGCAGGCCGGCCGGGCGCTGCGCCGACAGGCGCTCGGCGGTCTTCAGCCGGTCCACGCTGTGCACCCAGTCGAAGGCCTCGGCCACCGCGCGTGTCTTGTTGGACTGCAGCGGCCCGATGAGGTGCCACTCCAGCTGCGCCCGCTGGTCGGCCAGGGCCTGGATCTTGTCCAGCGCCTCCTGCACGTAGTTTTCGCCGAAGGCGCGCTGTCCGGCGGCCAGGGCCTCGGCCACGGCGGCGGCCGGACAGGTCTTGCTGACCGCCAGCAGCGTGACATGCTCAGGGCTTCGGCCGGCTTCCTGGCAGGCACGGCCCATGCGCTGGCGCACCCGTGCCAGGTTCTCGGCGATACTGGACTGGTTCGTTTCCATCGGCGGCCGAGCATACGCGACACGCTGCGCACACCGCCCCTCGCATCGCACCATGGACATCACTCAGCTGCTGGCCTTCTCGGTGAAGAACAAGGCCTCCGACCTGCACCTGTCGGCCGGCCTGCCGCCGATGATCCGCGTACACGGCGACGTGCGACGCATCAATGTCGAGGCCATGACGCACAAGCAGGTGCACGCCATGGTGTACGACATCATGAACGACACCCAGCGCAAGCAGTACGAGGACACGCTGGAGTGTGACTTCTCGTTCGAGGTGCAGGGCCTGGCGCGTTTCCGGGTGAATGCGTTCCACCAGAACCGCGGCGCCGCGGCGGTGTTCCGCACGATTCCCTCCAAGATCCTCACGCTGGCGCAGCTGAACTGCCCGCCGGTGTTCGCCGACCTGGCCCTGAAGCCGCGCGGCCTGGTGCTGGTGACGGGGCCCACCGGCTCGGGCAAGTCCACCACCCTGGCCGCCATCATCGACCACCTGAACGAGAGCCACTACGGCCACGTCCTCACGCTCGAGGACCCGATCGAGTTCGTGCACGAATCGAAGAAGTGCCTGGTGAACCAGCGCGAGGTGGGGCCGCACACGCTGAGCTTCTCCAATGCCCTGCGCGCTGCGCTGCGCGAGGACCCGGATGCCATCCTGGTGGGCGAGCTGCGCGACCTGGAGACCATCCGCCTGGCGCTGACCGCCGCGGAGACCGGTCACCTGGTCTTTGGCACGCTGCACACCTCGAGCGCCGCCAAGACCATCGACCGCGTGGTGGACGTGTTCCCCGCCGCCGAGAAGGACATGGTGCGCGCCATGCTCTCCGAGTCCATGGTGGCCATCATCTCGCAGACCCTGTGCAAGACCAAGGACGGCTCGGGCCGCGTGGCAGCGCACGAGATCATGCTGGGCACCGCGGCCATCCGCAACCTGATCCGCGAGAACAAGATCGCCCAGATGTACTCGTCCATCCAGACGGGCCAGAACCTGGGCATGCAGACCCTGGACCAGTGCCTGGCCGACCTGGTGCGGCGCAACGTCGTGAGCCCGGCCGAGGCGCGCCAGAAGGCCAAGTTCCCCGAGAACTTCCCCGGCTGAGCCGGGCCCTGCTGCCCTGTTGCCCATGCGCGCCCGGTTTTCCCTGTTGTCCGCCCTGCCGGATCTGCTGGCGCTGTTCCAGCGGCCCAAGGCCGCGCCCCGCCCCCGGCCGGACGACTCGCGCTTCTTCGCCACGCAGTTCGTGGATCGCCACGAGGACACGCGGCTGTACGTGCCGTGGAGCCGGGCACCCGAGCTGCATGCGCGGCCGCACGACCGCCAGCGCGGCATCGACGCCGTGGTGCGGCTGATGGCGCTGGACCGGGGGCTCGCGCGCCTGGGTGAGCCGGCGCTGCGCCTGGCCGCCGGGCACATGGATTTCGTCGAGGCCGATGCCGGGCAGCGCCTGCTGCGCCAGGACGAGCAGGGCGACTTCCTGCTCATCGTGCTGCAGGGCACCGTGGCCGACGAGCGCGCGCAGCCGTCCGGCGCGCGCGTGCGCCTGGGCGAGGCCCGTGCGGGCGAGCTCCTGGGCGAGCTGTCGGTGCTCGATGGCGGCACGCGGCTGAGCGCCTGCACCGCGCTGACCCCCGTGACGCTCGCCGTGCTGGCGCAGCCGGCGCTGGACAAGCTGCTCGAGGACGAGCCGCGCCTGGCCGCGGCCCTCATCGGCTGGATCGGCAAGCGCCTGTCGCAGCGGCTGCGCCAGACCAGTGCGCGGCTGTCGGTGCTGCTGACCCGCCTGCCCGCCGAGGCGGGCGGCCGCGCCGTCCCCTGAGCCCTCCACTTCGCCCTTTCCCCGCTTTCTCGGAGACACCGCATGGAACGCGACCAGGCCTCGAAATTCGTCAGCGACCTGCTGCGCCTGCTCGTCACGCGCAACGGCTCGGACCTGTTCCTCACCGCCGATTTCCCGCCCGCGATCAAGGTGGACGGCAAGGTGAGCAAGGTGTCGCCGCAGCCCCTGACGGGCGCGCACACCATGACGCTGGCGCGCGCCATCATGAACGACAAGCAGGCGGCGGAGTTCGAGCGCACCAAGGAGTGCAACTTCGCCATCTCGCCCGCCGGGATCGGGCGCTTCCGCGTGAGCGCCTTCATGCAGCAGGGCCACGTGGGCATGGTGCTGCGCACCATCCCCGCGCACATTCCCACCGTGGACGAGCTGAACCTGCCGGCGATCCTGAAGGACGTGGCCATGACCAAGCGTGGCCTGGTCATCATGGTGGGGGCCACCGGCTCGGGCAAGAGCACCTCGCTGGCCGCGATGATCGACTGGCGCAACGAGAACGCGGCCGACCACATCATCACGGTGGAGGACCCGGTGGAGTTCGTGCACCCGCACAAGAACTGCATCATCACCCAGCGCGAGGTGGGCATCGACACCGAGGACTGGGACATCGCGCTGAAGAACTCGCTGCGCCAGGCGCCGGACGTCATCCTCATGGGTGAGATCCGCGACCGCAAGACCATGGAGCTGGCCGTCGCCTTCGCCGAGACGGGCCACCTGTGCATGGCCACGCTGCACGCCAACAGCGCCAACCAGGCACTGGACCGCATCATCAACTTCTTCCCCGAGGAGCGCCGCGACCAGCTGCTGATGGACGTGTCGCTGAACCTCAAGGCCATGATCTCGCAGCGCCTGGTGCCGCGCCAGGAGGGCAAGGGCCGCATGGCGGCGGTGGAGATCATGCTCAACACGCCGCTGATGGCCGACCTGATCTTCAAGGGCCAGGTGGGTGAGCTGAAGGAGCTGATGAAGCGCTCGCGCGAACTGGGCATGCAGACCTTCGACCAGGCGCTGTTCGACCTCTACGAGGGCAACGCCATCTCGTACGAGGACGCCCTGCGCAACGCCGACTCCATCAACGACCTGCGCCTGCAGATCAAGCTCAACAGCCAGCGCGCCCGCGTGAGCGACCTGTCCGCCGGCACCGAGCATTTGACGATTGTGTGAATAGTGCCCCCACGCCCCCTTGCCAGGGGGCTGCCCCCCGGGGGGGCTCGTGCAGCGGACCGGCGAAGCCGGATCCGCGCACGGCACTTGATGAGCGGCGGCTCCTGCGGAGCGCCGCCGTGTGAGGTGGGCAAGGGGCGTGCAGCGGACCGGCGAAGCCGGATCCGCGCACGGCACTTGATGAGCGGCGGCTCCTGCGGAGCGCCGCCGTGTGAGGTGGGCAGGGGGCTCGTGCAGCGGACCGGCGAAGCCGGATCCGCGCACGCCACTTGATGAGCGGCGGCTCCTGCGAAGCGCCGCGGAATGATGGAGCGAGAGATGAAGACGTATGAGCCGATTTCGCCGTGCCGCGTGGCGTTCCTGGGCCTGGGGGTGATGGGGGCGCCGATGGCGGCGCACCTGGCGGCGGCGGGCCATGCGGTGACGGTCTACAACCGCACCGGCGCGAAGGCGCAGGCCTGGGTGGCCGAGCACGGTGGTGCGATGGCCGGCACACCGCGGGCCGCCGCCGAAGGGGCCGAATTCGTCTTTGCCTGCGTGGGCAACGACGACGACCTGCGCGCCGTGACCCTCGGCGACGACGGTGCATTCGCCGGCATGGCGCCGGGCGCGGTGTTCGTGGACCACACCACCGCCTCGGCCGAGGTGGCGCGCGAGCTGCATGCCCAGGCGCGCACGCGGGGCCTGCATTTCGTCGACGCCCCCGTGTCCGGCGGCCAGGCCGGGGCCGTGAACGGGGTGCTCACCGTCATGTGCGGTGGTGACACCGAGCCGTTCGAGGCCATGAAGCCGGTGGCCATGGCGTTCGCCCGCGCCGTCACCCGCCTGGGCGACAGCGGCGCCGGTCAGTTGGCCAAGATGGTGAACCAGATCTGCATCGCGGGCCTGGTGCAGGGGCTGGCCGAGGCCATCGCCTTCGGCCAGCGTGCCGGCCTGGACATGGGCGCCGTGCTCGACGTGATCGGCAAGGGCGCCGCCCAGAGCTGGCAGATGGACAACCGCGGCAAGACCATGGTGGACGGCCGCTTCGACTTCGGCTTTGCGGTCGACTGGATGCGCAAGGACCTGGGCCTGGTGCTGGACGAAGCGCGGCGCAATGGCGCCAAGCTGCCCGTGACGGCGCTGGTGGACCAGTTCTACGCGGATGTGCAGGCCCAGGGTGGCGGTCGCTGGGACACGTCCAGCCTGATCCGCCGCCTCTGAGCCGCGGGCCGGCGGCCCGCTGGGCTCACTTCTTCTCCAGCGCCTTCAGCTCGGCCTCGGAGATGATCTCGAACACGCGCACCACCTTCTGCACGCCGCTCACGCCGCGCGCCACCTCGGCCGCGCGGTTGGCTTCGCGCTCGGTCACGCGGCCCATCAGGTAGACGGTGGCCCGCTCGGTGACCACCTTGATGGCGCTGGGCTGCAGGTTGCCGTCGTCGATCATGGCGGCCTTCACCTTGCTGGTCAGCAGGGTGTCGTTCGAGCGCGAGGTGAGCGAGCTCAGGCCCATCACGGCCGCCTCGTTGACCACCGAGCGCACGTTCTCCACGCCGGCCATGGCCTTCTCGGCGGCGGCGCGGTCCTCCTCGCTGGCCACCTCGCCGCTGACCAGCACCAGCCGGTTGTAGCTGGTGACGTTCAGGTGGGCGCGCTCGCCCAGGGCGTCCTTCAGCCGCGGGCCGGCCTTGAACTCGATGGCCTGGTCTTCGAGCTGCGCGCCGGAGGTGCGGCGGTCGGTGTAGAGCAGCGCGCCGGACATGGCGGCGCCGCCGATGACGAGCGGCGCGCAGCCGCTGGCCAGGGTGGTGGCGGCCAGCGCGGCGCCCAGGGCGAGCAGCAGGGGGCGGACGGGGCGGTGAGAGGTCATGGTCGTTCCGATGGGAGGGCGGTGGTCTGAGGGCGCACCGGTCAATCCGGTTCCGCGTCCCCCAGCAATTGCAGGTCGATGGCGTCGCACAAGGCATGCAGCACCAGCAGGTGCACCTCGTGCACGCGGGGCAGCCGCTCGTGCGGCACGGGAATCCACAGGTCCGTCTCCTGCAGCAGCGCGGGCAGCGTGGCGGCACCGTCGGCGGTGGAGCCCGACAGCAGCACCACGCTCATCTCCTTGGCGTGGGCCTCGCGGATGGCAGCGGCCAGCGTGGCATCGTCGCCCGAGGCGCTGCAGGCCAGCAGCAGGTCGCCGGGCTGGCCCAGCGCGCGCAGCTGCAGGGCGAGCGACAGCGTGGGGTCGCCCGCGAGCTCGTCGTGCGGGTAGGGTGGCAGCGCCAGCCACGGCCCGAGCGACATGGCCGCCAAGGGCGGGCGCTCGCGCTCGAAGCGCAGCATCAGCGCGGCGCTGAACCACTGCGCCAGCCACTGACCGCCGCCCTGGCCGCAGGCCAGCAGGCGGCCGCCCGAGGTGAGGCAGGCCACGACGGCCTGCGCGGCGTCCGCCACGGGCCGGGCGAGGCCATCGGCCACCTGGTAGACGAGGTCGGCGCTTTCGAAGAACTGCTGCTGGATCCGGGCTTCGAGCATGGTCGCCGATCATAAGCGGGGCACGCCCGCGGGCCGGCTGGCGCTCAGGCGGTGAACGCGCCCGGCAGCCACTGCAGCTGCGCGCCGTCGATGGCCACCACGTCGAACCGGCAGGGTGGCAGCCGGTCGAACCGCAGCAGGTAGTGCTGCGCCGCGTAGATGAGCCGCCGCTGCTTGCCGGCCTGCACGCTGGCGGCCGCACCACCGGCGCGGGCGTCGGCCCGCGCGCGCACCTCCACGAACACCAGCGTGCCGTCCGGACCGCGCATGACGAGATCCACTTCGCCGGCGCGCCGCGAGGGCCCGCGGGCCACCCGATAATTGCGCTCGACCAGCACCAGCCCCTGGCGCTGCAGATGCGCCAGGGCGCGGTCCTCGGCGCCTGCGCCGGTCGCCTGCCTGGAACCGAACATGTCCTCCCCTTCCCCCGCGGCCACCGTCTGGCGCGAAGCCGCCCGCGCTGCCGCGGGCGGCCAGCACCACCCCGGCGGCACCCTCTATGTGGTGGCCACCCCCATCGGCAACCTGGCCGACCTGAGCCTGCGAGCCCTGCACGTGCTGGGCGCAGTGGACGCGGTCGCCTGCGAGGATACGCGGGTCACCGGGGGGCTGCTGCGTCACCTGGGGCTGGACAAGCCGCTGATCGCGCTGCACGAGCACAACGAGCACGCGGCCAGCGCGACGGTGCTGGCACGCCTGGCCGCCGGCGAGCGCGTGGCCTATGTGAGTGATGCCGGCACGCCGGCGGTGTCCGACCCGGGCGCGCGCCTGGTCGCCCAGGCCCAGGCGGCGGGCTGCCGCGTCATGCCCTTGCCGGGGCCCAGCAGTGTGGTCACGGCGCTCAGCGTGGCGGGCGATGCGGCGGGCGCCGGCGGCTTTCACTTCGCCGGCTTCCTGCCCGCCAAGGGGGCCGAGCGCAGTGCCGCCCTGCAGCGGGCGCTCGACCAGCCGGTGCCCTGCGTGCTGTTCGAGGCGCCGCACCGCCTGGCCGCCCTGCTGGCCCAGCTGGCCGAGGCGGCGCCCCAGCGCCGCGTGACGCTGTGCCGCGAGCTGACCAAGCAGTTCGAGCAGGTGCACACGGCGCCCGCGACGGACCTGCCGGCATGGCTGGCGGCCGACCCCATGCACGGCAAGGGCGAGTTCGTGCTGGTGCTGCACGCCGCGCCGCTGGCGCCGGCGCAGGCCGGTGACGACGGCGTCGACGAGGCCGCCGCGCGCACGCTCGCGGTGCTGCTGCGCGAGCTGCCGCTGAAGCAGGCGGTGGGCCTGGCGGCGGAGATCACCGCCGCCCCCCGCAACGCGCTGTACACCCGGGCGCTGCGGCTGCGCGACGGCTGACCCGCGGCGCGGCGCCCGCGAGCACCTTTACTTTCCGGTGCCGCCAGCCGCCGCGTCCTTGGTCGCGTCCTTGGTGGCGCCATCGTTCTTCTGGCGGTGGATGTCCTTGGCGGCGTGGCGCTGCGCGTGGCGGATGCGCTTGCGCTCCCTGTCGGTCACGGTGCCATCGGCCTCGGCGCGGTTCTGCATGTGGTCGATGCCCTTCTGCTCGGCACGCAGGCGACGCCCTTCCTTCCTGGTCAGGTCACCGGATTCGCGTCCGGCGCGGATGCGGTCCTGCTGGCGCTGTTCGCGGCTGTCGATGAGCGGCGTGGCCGTGCCGCGGTCGGGCGTGGCGGCCGGGGCCGGCACGCTGGGCGTGGGCACGTCGGTCTGGGCCAGGGCGGCGGCAGAGGTGGCGGCCAGCACGGCGGCGGCCACGGCATGGCGGAACAGCATGGGCGATCCTTTCTTTCTGGTGTGTTCTGTGGGGCGCCGCCCGGCGGGCGGTGTCGGCTGACAACGCCCCGACTTGAGCACACGCGGACCGGAAATGTGAAAAGGCATGTAAACACCGCGGGCGGCCCCTGCCTTCCTACAATCGGCCGATGATCGCGCGCGAACCCACCCTCGAGCGTCTGGCGGTGGCGCACAGCCTGCTGCTGGATCCCTTCCACCTTGGCGAGCCGGCGCTGGCGCGGGCCCTGGCCACCATCGGCGAGCACCGGGTCGACGACGCCGACCTGTACTTCCAGTACACCCGCCACGAGGGCTGGAGCCTGGAGGAAGGCATCGTCAAGAGCGGCAGCTTCTCCATCGACCAGGGCGTGGGCGTGCGCGCGGTGGCGGGCGAGAAGACCGCGTTCGCCTACTCCGACGACCTCTCCGAGGCCGCGCTGATGGACGCCGCGCGCACCGTGCGCGCCATCGCCGCGGCCGGCCAGAGCCGGCGCGTCAAGCTGCGCAGCCGCACCCAGGTGGCCGGCAGCCGCACGCTGTACCCGCCGCTGGACCCCATCGCCACGCTGGACAGCACCCAGAAGGTGGAGCTGCTCGAGCGCGTGGAGCGCATGGCGCGCTCGCGCGACCCGCGCATCGTGCAGGTGATGGCCGGCCTGGCGGCCGAGTACGACGTGGTGCTCATCGCCCGGGCCGATGGCACCCGGGCCGCGGACGTGCGGCCGCTGGTGCGGCTGTCGGTGACCGTGATCGCCGAGCAGAATGGCCGCCGCGAGGTGGGCTCCGGCGGTGGCGGCGGGCGCTTCGGCCTGGGCTACTTCCAGGACGCCCAGCTCACCGAGTACGTGGACCAGGCAGTGAACGCCGCGCTCACCAACCTGGAATCGCGCCCCGCCCCGGCGGGCCAGATGACGGTGGTGCTGGGCTCGGGCTGGCCGGGCGTGATGCTGCACGAGGCGGTGGGCCATGGCCTGGAGGGCGACTTCAACCGCAAGGGGTCCTCCACCTTCGCCGGCCGCATCGGCCAGCGCGTGGCCGCCAAGGGCGTGACCGTGCTCGATGACGGCACGCTGGCCGACCGGCGCGGCTCGCTCAACATCGACGACGAGGGGCACGCCACGCAGCGCAACGTGCTCATCGAGGATGGCATCCTGCGCGGCTACATGCAGGACAGCCTGAACGCCCGCCTGATGGGCGTGAAGCCCACCGGCAACGGCCGGCGCGAGAGTTATGCCCACGTGCCCATGCCGCGCATGACCAACACCTACATGCTCGCCGGCGACAAGACCCAGGACGAGATCGTCGCCAGCATCAAGCGCGGCATCTACGCCACCAACTTCGGCGGTGGCCAGGTCGACATCACCAGCGGCAAGTTCGTGTTCTCGGCGTCCGAGGCGTTCTGGGTCGAGAACGGCCGCATCCTCTACCCGGTGAAGGGCGCCACGCTGATCGGCAACGGCCCCGACGCACTGACCCGGGTCAGCATGATCGGCAACGACCTCAAGCTGGACTCCGGCGTGGGCGTGTGCGGCAAGGACGGCCAGAGCGTGCCGGTGGGCGTGGGCCAGCCCACGCTGCGCATCGACGGGCTGACGGTGGGCGGCACGGCCTGACGCGAGGCCGCGTCCGCGCGGCGGTTCAACGCCGGCGCGACCAGTCCACGCCCTCGCGCAGCACGGTGGCCGGCGAGCCGCCCGCCATCACCTGCGCGGGCAGCTCGCCCCGCACGACCGAGCCCGGCTCCACCAGCGTGCCGGTGCCGATCCTGGTGTCGGGCAGCACGATGACGCGCCGCCCCAGCCACACGTGGCGGTCGACCTGGATGCGGCGCCGTTCGGTGTTGATGGGCTCGCCGCTGGCGCGGTCGATCACCGCCCCTGGCTCGCTGGTGTCGAACAGGCAGTCCTCGCTGATCTGTGCGTCGTCGCCGATCTGCACGTCCACGCGCGACAGGTAGAAGCGCGAGGCCGCGACCGTGGTGTTGTCGCCGATGAACAGCCGCGAGCGGCCGCTCAGCAGCACGTGCCCGCGCACCACGCAGCCGCTGCCGATGAGGAGCTTGCAGTGGTCGTCGGCCAGGGCCACGGTCAGCTGGGCGCGGGGGTCGAGCACGGCCAGGTGCAGCTCCTCGAAGCGGCGCTTCGCCCCCTGCAGCGTCAGCTTCAGGCCGTCGGCCGCGTCGAGCGCGTCCTCGGGCACGGTGAGCAGGCAGTTGTCGGCGAACTCGGCGTTCAGTCCCTGGACCAGCGGGGACTCGCGCAGGCGCAGCGTGTGCAGCGGCCGTTCGCGCGACACGGGCGCGAAACGTGCAAGGTCCGGCCGGAAGCCGGCGTAACGGAGCATCGGCTCGAGGGACTTGATCGGCGTGGCCATGGGGCGCGGATTCTACGGACTGCCCGCCCCGGGGCACGCCGATGTCGCGCTGTACCATTCCCCGCCTTGCCCCGCCACCATCGCGAGGCGGGGCCCTTGTCACGACCCATTTCCCATGAAACCACGGTCCATCGCCCAGCTGTTCGAGTCCCCCATCGCCGATGCGGCGAAGTACGAGCGGCTGCGCCAGCAGGAAGACCCGCGCGTGCGCTATGTGATCGCCATCACGCCGCGCTCGGGCAGCAGCCACCTGTGCGACGTCATCAAGACCAGCAAGTACCTGGGCCGCCCGGGCGAGATGCTCTCGCGCGAGTTCATCCCGAACATCCTCAAGAGCGTGCCGGCGCGCACCCCGGACGAGTACTTCGCCCATGTGTTCCGCGCCCTGCAGGCCAACGCCGCCGGCGGCATCTCGGGCATCAAGTGCAGCTGGTTCCAGTTCCGCGAGTTCCGCCAGGCCATGGCGGCGCCCGAGGCGATGGACGACCTGCGCTACATCTATCTCACCCGGCGCGACCTCACAGCCCAGGCCGTGTCGCTGTACCGCGCCACCGAGACCAAGGTGTTCCACACCAACATCGAGCACTCCGCGGAAGCGCTGGCGCAGCTCGAGGTGCTGCCCTACAGCTACGAGCGCATCCGGTACTGGCGCGAGCACATCGCGCAGCAGGAGGCGGGCTGGCAGCAGTACTTCGTGGACAAGAAGATCTTCCCGCTGCACCTGCACTACGAGGACATCGAGGCCGACGCCGCCGCGGTGGTGCACCGGCTGGCCACCTACATCGGCCGGCCGCGCGCCTCGCGCGAGGTGGCCCCCGAGGAATCGGTGTTCCGCAAGCTCGGCAACCGCACCAGTGTGGAGTGGACGGCGCGCTTCAACCTGGAGCACGACGCGCAGCTGCGCGCAGCGCAGGCGGCCCAGGCGGCGGTCGCGGCCCCCGCAGCGGCCGCCGCCGGTGCACCGCTCAGTCCTGCGGCCCCACGTACAGCGCGCTGAACGCGCCGCCGGCACGGGCTTCGCCGTCCGTGTAGGGGTTGTGCACTTCCTGC
The DNA here is from genome assembly GCF_041918995.1 of Ideonella sp. Lineage (GTDB taxonomy): Bacteria > Pseudomonadota > Gammaproteobacteria > Burkholderiales > Burkholderiaceae_C > Ideonella. Next base: position 15,396 of record NZ_JAYRUN010000012.1, read on the forward strand.
GCCACGGCCACCGTCAGCAGGCTCCATTGCGCCGGGTCGGCCCAGGCGCTGCCCCAGGTGGAGGCCATCTGCTCGGCACTGACCTGCGACGCCGGCACGCCGGCCTGGCGCCCGGCCACGATGCGCAGCACGGTGCGCAGCTGGTCGAAGCTGACCCGCATGTCGAAGGCCTTGTCCGCGAAGGCGCCGTGGCGGGCCGCCGAACCGGCCGACGTGAACAGGGCTGCACCCGTCTCCACGTCGTGCAGGGCCTGGCCGCGCGCGGGGGGGGCGCCTTCGACGATGGGCATGCCGCCCTGCACGGGGTCGAACCACACCCGGCCGCTGGTGAACCAGCCCACGCGTGACCAGTCGCTGACGCCCGCCTGGGCGATGGCCAGCGGGAAGAGGTACTTCACCTGGCAGGGCCGGGTGGCGCTCATGCCCCCCGCGGCACAGGCGTTGTTGATGAAGCCCACCGCCAGGAACTGCTTGGATTGCACCGGCTGGGTGTGGCCGGCCGGCGCGTTGGCCACCAGCGTGCCGATCGCCTGGCGCGTGTGGATGCGGGCCACGCCGGGCTGGCCGGGCAGCGCGTTGGACAGCCACGGCCGCTGGGGCGCCTGCCGCCAGTCCATGCGGAAGGTGACGAAGCTGCTGGTGTTGAAGGCGTTGGTGCCCTTGCCGTCCTGACCGGCGGCGTCATAGGGGGTCATCAGGGGCTCGCCGCCGCCGGCCTTGGCGGCGCTGGCGGTGTACAGGCCGACCGCGCCGGCGCGGGCATCGAGCACCACCCGGCCCGGGCCCTGGGCGTCGCGCGCTTCGCTGGCGCAGGCCGCCGTCTGGCCGCTGGGCTGCCAGTCGGCCACGAAGCCGTCGCCGCCGTCGCCCAGCGCCACGGCACGCCGCCAGGCGGCGTCGGGGGCCGCGGGCAGCTCCTGGACGGGGCCGTTGGCCACGCCGGTCTCGCACGAGGGCGCACGCCCGAAGAAATTCACCTTCAGGCCGGGCTTGAGCATGTCGCCGCCCACCGGGTTCCAGCTGGCGAAGCGCCGCTGGCCACCGGCCACCGCGTCCAGCGCCTGGCCGTTCGTCAGGGCCTTGGCCACTTCCACGTGGAAGGCATTGGCACCGCCCGCGAACGGGTCCGTGGCATCCACGCCGGTCGGCGGATTGCCGTCGTTGCCGGCCGGCGGCTCGGCATCGCCGCCGCCGCCACCGCCGCACGCCACGAGGGCCAGGGACATCGCCAGGGCAGTCAGCATGGGCCAGTGCGCGACGCCTTCGCGCTGAAGGGAGACGGAGGAAGAACTGTGGTGGTAGCCGATGCCGCGCATGACGACGCCTCTTGGGTCTTCGACGGCGCGATCTGCGCCGCCCATGCCCAGTGCATCGGCTCGCGCGGGGGGTGACTTGACAGCGAATACGCCGGTTCACGAACTTCTTCTTCCGCTTAACTGCCCCGCTTCCGCGCCGATATTCCGCGGGTGATGGGCGCTGCCGCGGGTGCCGGAGGCACGGCTGCGCGCGCCAGCGCGGCTTCGTCGGCGGCGCGCGAGGTTTCGCGCGCGGGCAAGGCTGGCTTGCCGTGCGGCACAGCACGCGATGTGCGCTGCCACGGGGGTGCGTGCTACATTCAAGCCGTGACCCACGCCGTGCCGTTCTTCTTTGCGTACTTTTGGTTCTCGCCCCGTCAGGCGGCTGGAGAGGCCAACGCACGCAGGTAAGTCAACAGCGCAGCGAACACCCCCAGAAACCGCCGGACCCCCGGCGGTTTTTTTTCGCCGGCGTCAAGGCAAGTTCCCACCGCCTTTGCCAGAGTGAGCCCTTCGATGAATGCCAAAGCCACCGCCCCGAGCGACAGCCATTCCGCCCGATCGGGCCTCGTGCTCAGCGAGCGCACGAGCGAGACCGACGACCAGCGCATCGAGGACGTCACGCCCTTGCCGCCTCCCGAACACCTGATCCGCTTCTTCCCGATCGCCGGCACGCCGGTGGAGCGGCTGGTGACGCAGACGCGCTCGGCCGTGCGCCACATCATGCAAGGCAAGGACGACCGCCTGCTGGTGGTCATCGGCCCGTGCTCGATCCACGACCCCGGCGCCGCGCTGGACTACGCGCGCCGCCTCGCCGACGAGCGCGCGCGCTACGCCGACACGCTGGAGGTCGTCATGCGGGTGTATTTCGAGAAGCCGCGCACGACCGTGGGCTGGAAGGGTCTCATCAACGACCCCTACCTGGACGAAAGCTACCGCATCGACGAGGGGCTGCGCATCGCCCGGCAGCTGCTGGTGGAGATCAACCGCCTGGGTGTGCCGGCGGGCAGCGAATTCCTCGACACCATCAGCCCGCAGTACATCGGCGACCTGATCGCCTGGGGCGCTATCGGCGCGCGCACCACCGAGAGCCAGGTGCACCGCGAGCTGGCCTCGGGCCTGTCGGCGCCGATCGGCTTCAAGAACGGCACCGACGGCAACCTGAAGATTGCCTGCGACGCCATCCAGGCGGCGGCCCGGCCGCACCATTTCCTGTCGGTCCACAAGAACGGACAGGTGGCGATCGTTGAAACCAAGGGTAACAACGATTGCCATGTGATTCTGCGCGGCGGCCGTCTGCCCAACTACGACGCCGGCAGCGTGGCCGCGGCCTGCCAGGCGCTGACCGAGGCCAAGCTGCGCCCCAGCCTGATGGTGGACTGCAGCCACGCCAATTCCAGCAAGCAGCACCAGAAGCAGGTGGACGTGGCGCGTGACATCGCCGCGCAGCTGGCCGGAGGCAGCCGGCAGGTCTTCGGCGTGATGGTGGAAAGCCACCTGTGCGACGGGGCGCAGAAGTTCACGCCGGGCAAGGACAACCCGGCGGCGCTGCGTTACGGCCAGAGCATCACCGACGCCTGCATCGGCTGGGACGACTCGCTGACGGTGCTGCAGGTGCTGAGCGACGCGGTGAAGGCGCGCCGCGCCCGCCAGCCCGGCTGAGGGGCCGCCCCGCGCTCAGGCCGCGGCGTCGGGCTCGTCGGCCTGGCGCTGCAGCCGCTCGCTGCGCCAGTAGACGTCGTCGCCGCCCAGGCCGTCGAGGTTGGCGCGGTTGAGCACACGCGCCAGCACGAACATCAGGTCCGACAGGCGGTTCAGGTACTGGCGTGGCGCCGCGTTCACGGCCTCCAGCGCCGACAGCGCCACCACGGCGCGCTCGGCCCGCCGCGCCACCGTGCGCGCCACATGGGCCAGGGCGGCGCTGCGCGTGCCCGCCGGGAGGATGAACTCGGCCAGCCGGGGCAGGGCCGCGTTGTAGTGCGCCAGCGCCTCGTCCAGGCGCAGCACCGCATCGGCCTTGAGCAGCTCGTAGCCGGGGATGCACAGCTCGCCGCCGAGGTTGAACAGCTCGTGCTGCACGGTGACCAGCAGCTCGCGCACGTCGTCGGGCAGCGGCTCGGCCAGCAGCACGCCGAGCTGGGAGTTGAGTTCGTCCACATCACCCATCGCGGCGATGCGCAGGTGGCTCTTGGGCACGCGTTGCCCGTCGCCGAGCCCGGTGGTGCCGTCGTCGCCGGTGCGGGTGGCGATCTGAGTCAATCGGTTGGCCATGGGGGGAGTGTAGGCGGGGGGCGCCATGCTCCAATCCGGTGCTTCCAGATGGCCTCGCCCGGTGGCGGGGCCCCCTTGACGAGGTGCCCATGCGCTACATGCTCCTGATCGTCGAACCCGCCGGCCAGCGCGCCGAACGCACCCGCGCCGAGGGCGAAGCCGCGTACGCACGCATGCGCGCCTTCGGCGACGAACTGCAGGCCGAGGGCCGCCTGCTGGCGGTGGAATCGCTGGCCGCCATGTCGCAGGCCACCCGGGTCCAAGTGCGCGGCGGCAAGCGCCAGCTGCTGGACGGCCCGTTCGCCGAGGCCAAGGAAATGGTCGGCGGCTTCTACCTGGTGGACTGCAGCGGGCCGGAGGAGGCCCTGGCGCTCGCCGCCCGGTGCCCGGCCGCCGAATGGGCCACGGTGGAGGTGCGGCCCGCGGCGCCCTGCTACGACGAATCGCGCGGCTGACGGCGCCCACCCGGCGGCCGGCGTGTCGAAACGCCCGCCTGCGGTTCGTCGTCCTGGCAACTGCCATCCCTCCAGGAGCAACGACGATGCGATTCCTGATCATGGTGCGCGCCAACGCGGTGAGCGAATCCGGCGCCCTGCCCGAGGAGGCCCTCATGGCCGCCATGGCGAGCTACCACGAGGAGCTGTCGCGCGCCGGCGTGCTGCTCGACGCCAACGGCCTGAAGCCCAGCCGCGACGGTTTCCGCGTGCGCTACCGGGGCGGCCAGCCCACGCTGGTGGACGGGCCCTTTGCGGAAACCAAGGAGCTGATCGCCGGCTACACGCTCATCCAGGCCCGTTCGCGCGAGGAAGCCATGGAGTGGGCGCGCCGCTTCCCCGCCCCCTTCGGCCAGGCGCTGGACAGCGAGATCGAGGTGCGGCCGCTGGTCGAGCTGGACGACTTCACGCCCAACGCGGCCGTGGAACGCTTTCGCCAGCTCGACACGCCGCGCCCCTGACCCCGGCGCGCGCCGCCACCACGCCCATGGCCGATCCGTCACCGCCCTTGCCTGCGGGCCATGCCACCCACCGCGCCATCGACGCCGTCTGGCGCATCGAGCAGGCCCGCATCGTGGCCGGCGTGGCCCGGCTGGTGCGCGACATCGGCCTGGCCGAGGAGCTGGCGCAGGACGCGCTGGTGGCGGCCCTGGAGCACTGGCCCCGCGAGGGCGTGCCGGCCAACCCGGGGGCATGGCTCATGACCACCGCCAAGCACCGCGCGCTGGACCGCCTGCGGCGGGACAAGAACCTGGCCGCCAAGCTGGAACAGATCGGCCTGGACCTGGAGGCGAGGGAGGCGCTGGTGGTGCCCGATTTCGTGGACGCCCTGGATGCGGCGCGCCAGGACGACATCGGCGACGACCTGTTGCGCCTGGTCTTCACCGCCTGCCACCCGCTGCTGTCGCCGGAGGCGCGCGTGGCCCTGACTCTCAAGCTGCTGGGCGGCCTGAGCACCGCCGAGATCGCCCGCGCCTACCTCGTGCCCGAGCCCACCATCGCCCAGCGCATCGTGCGCGCCAAGCGCACCCTCGCCGAGGCGCGGGTGCCGTTCGAGGTGCCGCGCGGCCCGGCGCTGGCCGACCGGCTGGCCTCGGTGCTGGAAGTGGTCTACCTCGTCTTCAACGAGGGCTACACCGCCACCGCGGGCGAGGACTGGATGCGCCCCGCCCTGTGCGACGAGGCCATGCGCCTGGCGCGCATCCTCGCCGAGCTGGCCCCCCAGGAGCCCGAGGCGCACGGCCTGTCCGCCCTGCTGCAACTGCAGGCGTCGCGCACGGCGGCACGCACCGATGCGCAGGGACGCCCGGTGCTGCTGGCCGACCAGAACCGCGCCCGCTGGGACCCCTTGCTCATCCGCCGCGGCCTGGCCGCGCTGGACCGTGCGCAATCGCTGTGCGACGTCCAGGGCCGGGCCTTCGGGCCCTACGCGCTGCAGGCGGCCATCGCGGCCTGCCATGCACGCGCCGTCGTGCCGCAGGACACGGATTGGGCGCGCATCGCGGCGCTGTACGACGCCCTGGCGGCGACCACACCCTCACCCGTGGTCGAGCTGAACCGTGCGGTGGCCGTCGCGATGGCGTTCGGCCCGGAGGCGGGGCTGGCCATCGTCGACGCGCTGCAGGACGACCCGGCGCTGCGGGCCTACCACTGGCTGCCGGCCGTGCGGGGCGACCTGCTCGCGCGGCTGGGCCGGGTGGAAGAGGCCCGCGCGGCCTTCGTGCACGCCGCCGGGCTGGCGCGCAATGCACAAGAACGCGCGCTGCTGCAGCAGCGCGCCGGCGCGCTGACCCAGTGAGCGCAGGGGGTCCGGGCAGCCTCCACAATGGGGCCATGGAACGCACCCTGCCCGCCCCCGCCCTCGCCGCGCTGCAGCAGCGCTTCGGTGACCGCCTGTCCCTGGCCCGCGCCGTGCGCGAGCAGCACGGTCGCGACGAATCGCCCTTCGACGTGCCGCCGCCCGATGCGGTGGTGTTCGCCGAGTCCACCGACGACGTGGCCTTCGTGGTGGCCCTGGCGCACGGGCATGGCTTCCCGGTCATTCCCTTCGGCGTCGGCTCCTCGCTCGAAGGCCACTTGCTGGCCGTGCAGGGGGGCATCAGCATCGACCTGTCGCGCATGAACCGCCTCCTGCAGGTCAACGCCGAGGACCTCACCGTCACCGTGCAGGCCGGCGTGACACGCGAGCAGCTCAACCGCGAGATCCGCGACACGGGCCTGTTCTTCCCCATCGACCCCGGCGCCAACGCCACGATCGGCGGCATGGCGGCCACGCGGGCGTCCGGGACGAACGCCGTGCGCTACGGCACCATGCGCGAGAACGTGCTGGCGCTCACCGTCGTCACGGCCAGTGGCGAGGTGCTGCACACCGGCACGCGCGCCCGCAAGTCGAGCGCCGGCTACGACCTCACCCGCCTGTTCGTGGGCAGCGAGGGCACGCTGGGCGTGATGACCGAGGTCACCCTGCGGCTGTACCCGCTGCCGCAGGCGGTGTCGGCCGCGGTGTGCCACTTTCCCGATGTGGCGAGCGCGGTGAACACCACCATCGCCATCATCCAGATGGGCGTGCCCATCGCCCGCTGCGAGCTGCTGGACGCCAACGCCGTGCGCGCGGTGAACCGGGCCGAGAAGATGGCGCTGGCCGAGGCGCCCATGCTGCTGATGGAGTTCCACGGCAGCGACGCCGGCGTGCAGGAGCAGGCCGAGCTGGTGCAGGAGATCGCCGCCGAGCACGGCGGCCAGGCCTTCGAGTGGGCCACCACGCCCGAGGCGCGCACGCGCCTGTGGACGGCCCGGCACCGGGCGTACCTGTCGGGGCTGCAGATGAAGCCGGGCTGCCGCGCAGTGACGACCGACGCCTGCGTGCCCATCTCGCGCCTGGCCGAAGCCATCGTCGATTCGGTGGCCGAGGTGGAGGCCTCGGGCCTGCCGTACTTCATCGTCGGCCACGTGGGCGACGGCAACTTCCACGTCGCCTACCTGATCGACCCCGAGCGGCCCGAGGAGCGCGAGCTGGCCGAACGCCTGAACCACCAGCTGGTGCAGCGTGCGCTGCGCCTGGAGGGCACCTGCACCGGCGAGCACGGCGTGGGCCTGCACAAGCAGGGCTTCCTCCGCGAGGAAGCGGGCGAAGGCGGCGTGGCGGTGATGCGTGCGCTCAAGGCCGCGCTGGACCCGCGCGGCATCCTCAACCCCGGCAAGATCTTCGCCGCCTAGCGGCGCCGTCAGCCGGGGGCGGGCACGCTCCAGCGCCGGGTGATGTCGCCGCGCGCGTTCACGCTTTCCAGCTGCACGCCGAAGCCCCACAGGCGCGCGACGTGCTTGAGCACCTCGTGGGCCGATTCGTCCAGCGGGCGGTCGTTGTGCTGCGTGTGGCGCAGCGTGAGCGAGCGGTCACCGCGCAGGTTCACGTTCCACACCTGGATGTTGGGCTCGCGCGCACCCAGGTCGTACTGGCGTGACAGCGCCTCGCGCACGCGCCGGTAGCCACTCTCGTCGTGGATGGCGCTCACCTCGATCTCGGGCTCGTGCTCATCGTCGGTGATCTGGAACAGGCGGAAGTCACGCATCAGCTTGGGGCTGAGGAACTGGCCGATGAAGCTCTCGTCCTTGTAGTTGCGCATGGCCTGGTCCAGCGTGGGCAGCCAGGGCTTGCCGGCGATGTCGGGGAACCAGTGGCGGTCCTCGTCGGTGGGGGCGTCGCAGATGCGCTTGATGTCGGTGTACATCGCGAAGCCCAGCGCGTACGGGTTCAGGCCCGAGTAGTTGCGGTCGCCCACCCGGGGCTGGTAGATCACGTTGGTGTGCGACTTGAGCCACTCGATCATCACGCCGTCGGTGAGGTAGCCGTCGTCGTACATGGTGTTGAGCAGCTTGTGGTGCCAGAAGGTGGCCCAGCCCTCGTTCATGACCTGGCTCTGGCGCTGCGGATAGAAGTACTGCGCGATCTTGCGCACGATGCGCACCAGCTCGCGCTGCCAGGGCTCGAGCAGCGGCGCGTTCTTCTCGATGAAGTACAGCAGGTTCTCCTCGGGGTCGGCCGGGAAGCGCTTGGGCGCCGCCGCCTCCTCCTCCTTCTCGGCCCGCCGGGGCAGCGTGCGCCACAGGTCGTTGACCTGCGCTTGCGCATACTGCTCGCGGTCGCGGCGCTGGGCCAGTTCCTCGGCGAGCGACTTCTTGCTGGGCCGGCGGTAGCGGTCCACGCCATGGTTCTGCAGCGCGTGGCAGGAATCGAGGAACTCCTCCACCGCGCCGATCCCGTGCCGCTCCTCGCACTCGGCCACGTAGTTCTTGGCGTAGACGAGGTAGTCGATGATGGACGAGGCATCCGTCCACATGCGGAACAGGTAGTTGCCCTTGAAGAAGCTGTTGTGCCCGTAGGCGGCGTGGGCGATGACCAGCGCCTGCATGGCCATCGTGTTCTCCTCCATCAGGTAGCTGATGCAGGGATTGGAGTTGATGACGATCTCGTAGGCCAGGCCCATGTGGCCGCGGCGGTAGTTCTTCTCCGTGGAGATGAACTCCTTGCCGTAGCTCCAGTGGCGGTAGTTCACCGGCATGCCCACGCTGGCGTAGGCATCCATCATCTGCTCCGCGGTGATGATCTCCAGCTGGTTGGGATAGGTGTCCAGGCCGAACCGGCGCGCCGTGGCCCGGATCACCTCGTGGTACTGGTGGATGAGCTCGAACGACCAGTCGCTCGGGTCCGGCAGCGGGTGCTCGGGCCGCGGCGGCGGCGGCAGGGGCTGGTCCAGCGCCGCACGCGGCCGCCGGCGGTCGCCGGTCTCAGGGATCTTGGCGGGGTTGTGCACGAAACGGCGGTCCTGGGAGTATTCAACGCTCATGCCGGAGCCCCCTGCTTCTTGAAGAGGTCGCGGAACACGGGGTAGATCTGGTCGGCGGCGATGGCCTTGCGCATGGCGAAGTGCCTGTGCGTCTCGGCGATGCGCGTGTACTCCTCCCAGAGGTTCTGTTCTTCCTCGGCCACCTGCACGTAGGCGTAGTAGCGGCAGGCCGGCAGCAGCTTCTCGGTGAGCAGCTCGCGGCAGCGGCCCGAGTCGTGGTGCCAGTTGTCGCCGTCGCTGGCCTGCGCGCCGTAGATGTTCCACTCGTGCGGGTTGTAGCGGCTCTGGATGATCTCGTGCATCAACTCCAGTGCGCTGGACACCACCGTGCCGCCCGTTTCGCGGGCGTGGAAGAAGTCCTCCTCGTTCACCTCCTGGGCCTGGGTGTGGTGGCGGATGAAGACCAGCTCGATCTTGTCGTAGTGCTTGGTGAGGAACAGGTACAGGATGATGAAGAAGCGCTTGGCCAGGTCCTTGCGCGCCTCGTCCATGGAGCCCGACACGTCCATCAGGCAGAACATCACCGCCTTGGAGCTGGGCACCGGCACGCGCACGCGGTTGCGAAAGCGCAGGTCGATGGGGTCGAGAAAGGGGATGCCGGCCAGCTTGCCGCGCAGCTCCGCGATGCGCTTCTCGGCGTCGGCGAGCTCCTTCTGCGCCACCGGGTCGTCCGGATGGTGGCGGCGGATCTCGGCCACGCGGTCCTGCAGCGCATGCAGCTCGCGCCGCGCATCGCCACCCAGCGCGATGCGGCGGCTCAGCGCGCCGCGCATCGAGCGCACGATGTGCAGGTTGTTGGGCGTGCCGTCGCTCGAGAAGCCGGCGCGGTGGGTCTTCCACTCCGGCACCTCGGCCAGCTGGGTCTTCACCAGGTGCGGCAGGGCCAGGTCCTCGAAGAAGACCTGCATGAACTCTTCCTTGGTCAGCGCAAAGACGAAGTCGTCCTCGCCTTCGCCGGAATCGCTTGCCTGGCCCTTGCCGCCGCCCTGGCCGCCGCCGCCCTGCGGCCGGGCGATGCGGTCGCCGGCCACGTACTCCTTGTTGCCGGGGTGCACCATCTCCCGCTTGCCGCCCTGGCCGTGGTGGAACACCGGCTCGGAGATGTCCTTCTTCGGGATGCGCACCTCTTCGCCGCGCTCCAGGTCGCGGATGCCACGGCCGTCCACCGCCCGCTTGACCGCTTCGCGGATCTGGTCCTTGTAGCGCCGCAGGAAGCGCTCGCGGTTGCCGATCGACTTGTTCTTCCCGGCCAGCCGTCGATCAATGATGGATTGGAGCGCCATGGGTCAGGAGCTCTTGCGCACCCGCAGGTACCACTCGCACAGCAGCCGCACCTGCTTGGCGGTGTAGCCCTTCTGCACCATGCGCTGCACGAAGTCCTCGTGCTTCTTGGCCTCGTCGGCGCTGGCCTTGGCGTTGAAGCTGATGACCGGCAGCAGTTCCTCGGTGTTCGAGAACATCTTCTTCTCGATCACCGTGCGCAGCTTCTCGTAGCTGGTCCAGTTGGGGTTCTTGCCGGCGTTGTTGGCGCGCGCACGCAGCACGAAGTTGACGATCTCGTTGCGGAAGTCCTTGGGGTTGGCGATGCCCGCGGGCTTCTCGATCTTCTCCAGCTCGGCGTTGAGCGAGGCGCGGTCGAACACCTCACCGGTGTCGGTGTCGCGGTACTCCTGGTCCTGGATCCAGTAGTCGGCGTAGGTGACGTAGCGGTCGAAGATGTTCTGGCCATACTCGCTGTAGCTCTCGAGGTAGGCGGTCTGGATCTCCTTGCCGATGAACTCGGCATAACGTGGCGCGAGCTGCTCCTTGATGAAGCCGATGTACTTCTGCTCGAGCTCGCCAGCGAACTGCTCGCGCTCGATCTGCTGCTCGAGCACGTACATCAGGTGCACGGGGTTGGCCGCCACCTCGGTGGAATCGAAGTTGAAGACCTTGGACAGGATCTTGAAGGCGAAGCGGGTGGAGATGCCGCTCATGCCCTCGTCCACCCCGGCGTAGTCGCGGTACTCCTGGTAGCTCTTGGCGCGCGGGTCGGTGTCCTTCAGGTTCTCGCCGTCGTAGACCTGCATCTTGCTGAACAGCGAGGAGTTCTCCGGCTCCTTCAGGCGCGTGAGGATGGCGAACTGGCTCATCATCTTCAGCGTGCCCGGCGCGCAGGCCGCCTCGGCCAGCGACGAGTTGCGGATCAGCTTCTCGTAGATCTTGACCTCCTCGCTGACGCGCAGGCAGTACGGCACCTTGACGATGTAGACGCGGTCGAGGAAGGCCTCGTTGTTCTTGTTGTTGCGGAAGGCCTTCCACTCGCTCTCGTTCGAGTGCGCCAGGATCACGCCGTCGAAGGGGATGGCGCCGAAGCCCTCGGTGCCCTTGAAGTTGCCCTCCTGGGTGGCCGTGAGCAGCGGGTGCAGCACCTTGATGGGCGCCTTGAACATCTCCACGAACTCCATCAGCCCCTGGTTGCTCAGGCACAGGCCGCCGGAGTAGCTGTAGGCGTCGGGGTCGTCCTGGGCGTAGGTCTCCAGCTTGCGGATGTCCACCTTGCCCACCAGCGAGCTGATGTCCTGGTTGTTCTCGTCGCCCGGCTCGGTCTTGCTGACACCCACCTGCTTGAGCACGCTGGGGTAGCGCTTGACCACCTTGAACTGGCGGATGTCGCCACCGTACTCCTCCAGCCGCTTCACGGCCCACGGGCTCATGATGCGGTTGAGGTAACGGCGAGGAATGCCGTACTCCTGCTCCAGCAGGGGGCCATCCTCGTCGGCGCTGAACAGGCCCAGCGGTGATTCGTTCACCGGCGAGCCCTTGATCGCGTAGAAGGGCACCAGCTCCATGAGCTGCTTCAGCCGCTCGGCGATGGAGCTCTTGCCCCCGCCCACCGGGCCCAGCAGGTAGAGGATCTGCTTCTTCTCCTCCAGCCCCTGCGCGGCATGGCGGAAGTACGACACGACCTGCTCGATCGAGTCTTCCATGCCGTAAAACTCGGCGAACGCCGGGTAGATCTTGATGACCTTGTTGGCAAAGATGCGCGACAGCCGCGGGTCGTTGCGGGTGTCGACGAGTTGCGGTTCACCGATGGCCTTGAGCATGCGCTCGGCAGCGGTGGCATAGGCCAGCGGATTGCGCTTGCACTCCGCCAGGTAGTCCGCGAGGGACATTTCCTCCTCGCGGGTGCGCTCGTAGCGGGCGGCGAAGCTGCTCATCACGTCCATGCAAGACCTCCTGTGGAAGCATCAGGGCGGCGTCCGCGCGACGGACAGGCGTGTCCGGCTTCGCGGCGTCTGGGAAGTTCTGATGGCGTCCCGGCTGTACGGACCCGGGCGTCATCAGAGCTTTCCGGTCTTGATGGGTGTCAACGCATCAGCAGGCGTCGACGGTGACCAGCGTGAGCGAATCTCCTGCGGGGCTATCCAGCAAAAAGCGGACCATGTGGGTGGCAGATCGGGCGTTCCGTGCGCCCGGGGCCTGCGGCCACCGTGCGTCGGTTATAGCGCGTTTGTGTCGGCCGTGCAGACAGGGTTCCCGCGGCGTGCGCGGCACGCCGGCCCATGGCGTGCAGGATTCAGCGTTCCGACACGCCCAGCTTGTCCAGCAGGCCCGACAGCTCGTCGAGCGACGAGAAGCGGATGGCGATCTCGCCCTGCTCGCCCCGGCGCGTCTTGCGCTGCACGCGGATCTCCACGTCCGCGGTCAGCACGTCGGCCAGCTGCTCCTCCAGCCGCACGATGTCGCGCGACTTCTCCTGCGCCACGCGCAGCAGCGGCGCCTGGCGGCCGGGGTTGAGGGCCTTGGTGGCCAGCTTCTCCGCGTCACGCACCGAGAGCTTCTTCGCCACCACCTCGTTCGCCGTGAGGATCTGCTCGGCCGCGGGCAGCGGCAGCAGCGCCCGCGCATGGCCCATGTCGAGGTCGCCCGCCATGAGCATCTGCTGCACCGGCGCGGCCAGGTTGAGCAGGCGCAGCAGGTTGGTGGCGGCGCTGCGCGAGCGGCCCACCGCCTGCGCCGCCTGCTCGTGGGTCAGGCCGAACTCGTCGACCAGGCGCTTGAGGCCCTGCGCCTCTTCCAGCGGGTTCAGGTCCTCGCGCTGGATGTTCTCGATGAGCGCCATGACGGCGGCCGCCTCGTCGGGCACCGCCTTGACCAGCACCGGCACCTCGTCCAGGCCCGCCAGCTGCGCCGCGCGGAAGCGGCGCTCGCCGGCGATGATCTCGTAGCGTGCCGCCCCGGTGGCGCCCGGCCCGGGCGCGTCGCCGAGCGGGCGCACCAGGATGGGCTGCATCACGCCCTGGCTCTTGATGCTCTCGGCCAGCTCGTACAGCGAGCCCTCGTCCATGCGCGTGCGAGGCTGGTACTTGCCCGCCTGCAGCTGCCCCACCTTGAGCACGCTCGGCGCGCCCGCCGCCGCCTCGGCACCGGCGGACGGCACCTCGCTCACCTTGGGGCCGAGCAAGGCCTCCAGGCCCATGCCCAGGCCCTTGGGTTTCTTCGTTGCCATGGCCGGATTGTCACCCCACCGCCACGCCCGACCGCCTGCACAGGCAATAGTTGGCGGCCAGTCGTCACGTGCGCGCGTATTAGGGGAAGCCGTCAGTGGGCCGCGGGGGAGTGCCTACTTACAATTGGATGTCCCCACGCCGCGCCTGCCCTTTTTCCCTTGAACGTCGAGTTTGTCATCCGCGACTGGACCGCGTGGGCACCTGGCCTCGAGCGGCGTGAGCAGTGGGGGGCGTGGGCCGGGCAACCGGCCCGGGTGCCCGACGCCGTGCCGTCGATTGCCGCCCCCGTGGCCGGCATGCCGCCCATGGTGCGCCGGCGCCTGAACCCGCTCGGTCGCATGGCGGCAGACGTGGCCTACCAGCTCCTGGGTCCGCAGTCGGCCAGCCCGCCCGGCGCCTGCCCCGTGGTGTTCGCCTCGCGCTACGGCGACGCCGAGCGCGCCCTGGCCCTGCTCGCCGAGGCGGCGCGCGGCGAGCCGCTGTCGCCCACCGCGTTCGGCCTGTCGGTGCACAACGCCATCGGCGCCACCTGCTCCATCGCGCGCGGCGACCGCGACAACCACACCGCCCTGGCGGCCGGGCCGGCCACGGCCGCGCTCGGCCTGCTGGAGGCCGCCGCGCTGCTGGCCGACGGCGCGCCCGAGGCGGCCGTGGTGTGCTACGACGCGCCGCTGCCGGGCGAGTACGCCGCCTTCATGGACGAGCCCGTGGCCGCGCACGCGTGGGGCTGTCGCATCGCGCTGCCCGGCTCGGCCGACGCGCCGCGCATCCGCCTCGGACTGGCCTCGCCGCCGCCGGGGGCCGCCGCGCAGGCCAGCCCGGACGACGCCCTGCCCTTCTCGCTGTCGCTGCTGCGTTTCCTCATCGGGCAGGCGCCCGCCTGGCAGCGCCGCGCCGAACCGGGCGCCGCCGCATGCTGGCAAGGCAGCCGGCATGGGTGAGCGGCTGGACATCGCGTGGCGCACCGCCGCCACCGGCCTGTGCTTCGCCACCTTCGGGGTGGGCGGGCTGATGCTGCGCACCCTCGTGTTCCCGGTGCTCGGCCTGATGGTCACCCAGCCGGCGCGCCGCCAGCGCTGGGCACGCGCCTGCATCAGCCGCGCATTCCGCCTGTTCGTGCGCCTGATGTGCGGCCTGGGCGTGATGTCCATCGAGATCGTGGGGGCCGAGCGGCTGCAGCGCCGCGGCCTGCTGATCCTGGCCAACCACCCGACCCTGATCGACGTGGTGCTGCTGATGTCGCTGGTGGACGGGGCGGACTGCATCGTCAAGGCGTCTCTGGCGCACAACCCCTTCACCCGCGGCCCGGTGCGGGCGGCCGGGTTCGTGTGCAACGATTCCGGCCCTGCCATGGTCGAGGACTGCGTGGGCACCCTGCAGCGCGGCCACAACCTCATCGTCTTTCCCGAAGGCACGCGCACGCCGCGCACCGGCGCGCGGCCCCTGCAGCGCGGGGCCGCCAACATCGCCGTGCGCGGCCGCTGGGCCGTCACGCCCGTGCGCATCTGCGCCCAGCCGCTCACCCTGGCCAAGGGCGACCGCTGGTACCGCGTCCCGCCGCGGCGCATGCACATGCGCCTGGAGGTCGGGCCGGACATTCCCGTGGCCCCTTTCCTGGCCGACGGCTGCAGCGACGCGGTCGCCGCGCGCCGCCTGACCGACCATCTGACCGACTACTTCTTCGACAAGGGAGCCCACCGTGCAGGCCATCACCACTGAGGCACTGGAACAGGACATCAAGGAGCTGGTGATCTCGTCACTGGCGCTGGAGGACATCCAGCCCGACGACATCGACCCGGCCGCGCCACTTTTCGTCGAGGGCCTGGGCCTCGATTCCATCGATGCGCTGGAGCTCGGCCTGGCGCTGCAGAAGCGCTACGGCGTGCACATGTCCGCCGACGGCGAGGAAACGCGCCGCCACTTCGCCAGCGTGCGCGCCCTGTCCGCCTTCGTGGCCGCGCACCGCAACCGCTGACGCCTCACCCGCGAGACCCGAGGGATCACCATGACACAAGACGACATCCTGCAGACGATCGTCAACACCCTGCACGAGACGTTCGAGATCGAGCGCGAGCGCATCCGGCCGGAATCGCGCCTGTACGAAGACCTGGACATCGACAGCATCGACGCGGTCGACCTGATCGTCCGGCTCAAGCCGCTGGTGGGCAAACGCATGAACCCCGAGGCGTTCAAGACGGTGCGCACCGTGCAGGACGTGGCCGACGCCCTGGCGCGCCTGGTCAATGACCCGGCGCCCATCTGACGCGCCGCACCGCATCGCTCCGGCCCGCTCCGCCCCGGCCCCCCGGCTGCGGGCGGCGGCCACGGCCGCCGTGCTCGTGCTGACGCTCGCCTACCCCTTCGTCGTGGCATTCGGCGCCGACCGCCTGCCGCCGGGCGGGGTGGCGGCGGCGCTCGTCGCCGTGGCGGTGCTGCGCGCCGCGCTGGCCCGCGACCCGGTGTGGTGGCTGGCCGCGGCCGGCGCCGTCGCGCTGGCGGCCGTCAGCAGCCTGGGCCACGGCTGGCTGCCGCTCAAGCTGTACCCGGTGCTGGTGAACGCCTCGCTGCTGGCCGTCTTCGGGCTCAGCCTGCACCACGGTCCGCCGCTGGTGGAGCGCCTGGCGCGCGTGGCCGAGCCGGCGCTGCCCGCCGAGGCGGTGGCCTACACGCGCCGCGTCACGCAGGCCTGGTGCGTGTTCTTCCTGGCCAATGGCCTGGTGGCCGCCGCCACGGCGGTCTGGTCGTCCACGCGGGTCTGGGCGGCGTACAACGGTTTCGTCGCCTACCTCCTCATCGGCGCCATGTTCGGTGGCGAATGGCTGCTGCGTCGCCGCCTGAAGGCCCGGCTGGCTGCCGCCCCGGACGCCGCCGTCCCCCGGAGCGCCGCATGACCCAGGCCCCCCGGCGCGCCACGTGGCGAGCCCTCACCCACGTCGCCTGCGGCGCACCCGACCCCGCGCGTCCCGTGGCACGGCGCCAGGGCCGCCTGCTCACCCATGCAGACTGGCTGGCCGAGGTGAAGGGCTGGCGCCAGCGCCTGGCCGGCGAGCCCGGCACGCGGTGGGCGCTGTTCACCGAAGACGCCTACGATTTCTCCACCCGCCTGTTCGGCGCCTGGCTGGCCGGCAAGACGGTGGTGCTGCCCGGGGACACCCAGCCGGCCACGCTGGCCAGCCTGGCCGACCGCTGCGACGGGTGGCTGGGCGAGCTGCCCGGCGCCCTGGCGGCGTCCACCGGCCCGGTGGACCAGGCCCCCTGCGCCCCGCTCGACCTGCAGCGCACGCACCTGGTCGTCTTCACCTCGGGCTCGTCCGGCGAGCCCGATGCCATCGACAAGCGGCTGGCCCAGCTCGACGCCGAGATGCACACGCTGCAGGCGGCGTTCGGCGAGCGGGTGGATGCCGACGGCGTGGCCACCGTGGCGGCCACCGTCTCGCACCAGCACATCTACGGCCTGCTGTTCGTGGTGCTGTGGTCCCTGGCCGCCGGTCGGCCGTTCCTCGCGCGCCGGCTCGACTACCTGGAGGCCCTGCCCACGGCCCTGCAGGGCGAACCGGGCGTGCTGGTGGCCAGCCCGGCGCACCTGCGCCGCGTGCCGGACGAGCCCGCCCTCGTGCAGGCCGGCGCCCGGCTGCGCGCGGTGTTCTCCTCCGGCGGCCCGCTGCCCCCCGAGGCGGCCACCGAGTGCCTGCTGCGGCTGGGCCACTCCCCCATCGAGGTGTTCGGCAGCTCGGAGACGGGCGGCATCGCGTGGCGCCAGCGCGCCGTCGATGGCGACCACTGGCAGCCCCTGCCGGGCATCGACTGGCGCATGGACGGCGACCTGCTGCAGGTGCGGTCGCCGCACCTGCCCAGCGCCGAGTGGGCCGGCACGGCCGATCGTGTCCGGCCGGCGGCCGGCCCGCGCGGTGCCGCGGGATTCATCCTGCTGGGCCGCGCCGACCGCATCGTGAAGATCGGCGAGAAGCGCGTGTCGCTGACCGCGATCGAGCGCACCGTGGTGGACGACGGGCAGTGGGTGGCCGAGGCCCGCGCGCTGGTCCTGCCCGATGTGGGCGGCGGCCCGCGCCTGGCGGTGGTCGCCGTGCCGGGACCCGCCGGGCACGACTGCCTGGCCCTGGAAGGCCGGCGCGCCCTCGGCCAGCGGCTGGCCTCGCGCCTGCTGGCCCAGGTCGAGCGTGTCGCGCTGCCGCGGCGGTGGCGCTTCGTCCCGGCGCTGCCGGTCAACCCGCAGGGCAAGGTGACCGAGGCCGCCCTGGCCGCCCTGTTCGGCGCCCAGGTGCACGAGCCGCCCGGTGCGCAGTGGCTGGAGCGCGGCGCCCAGGCCGCGCGACTGCGCTTCGCCCCGCCCGCGTCCCATCCGGTGTTCGACGGCCACTTTCCCGGCCAGCCCATCCTGCCCGGCGTGGCCCAGCTCGACTGGGCGCTCACCTGGGCCCGGCAGGCCTTCGACCTGCCCGCCGAGTTCCTGCGCATCGACGCGCTGAAGTTCCAGCAGGTGGTGCCACCCGACGCCGAGCTGGAGCTGGCCCTGCAATGGGACGCGCCGCGCGGCGTGCTGACGCTGCGCTACACCTCGGCCCTGGGCGTGCACGCCAGCGGCAAGGTGGTCTTCGCTCCCGCCGTGCCGCAGGAGGCGCCCGGTGCGCACTGACGTCGTCGCCGTGATCCCCGTCTACAACCACCCCGCCACCATCGGCGCCATGGTGGACGGCGTGCACGCGGGTGGCCTGCATGCGCTGCTGGTGGACGACGGCAGCGAGCCGGGCTGTGCGGCCGTGCTCGACGCGCTGGCCGCCCGCCACGGGCCCGATCGCCTGACGCTGGTGCGCCTGCCGCACAACCAGGGCAAGGGCGGCGCCCTGATGGCCGGCCTGCGGGCGGCAGGGGCACGGGGCTTCACCCATGCGCTGCAGATCGACGCCGACGGCCAGCATGCGGTGGGCGACATCCCGCGCTTTCTCGCGGCCAGCGCCGCGCAGCCGGGCGCGGTGATCGTCGGGCAGCCCATCTACGACGACAGCGTGCCGCTGGGGCGGCTGGTGGGGCGTTATGCCACCCACATCTGGGTGTGGATCAACACCCTGTCGCTGGCGATCCGCGACTCGATGTGCGGCTTCCGCGTGTACCCGCTGGCGCCCACCCTGCGCCTGCTCGACGAGGTCGCGCTGGGCAAGCGCATGGACTTCGACACCGAGGTGCTGGTGCGCCTGGCCTGGCGCGGCGTGCCCATGGTCAACCTGCCCACCCGCGTGACCTACCCGCAGGACGGCATCTCGCATTTCCGCCTGGGCCGCGACAACGTGCTGATCTCCGCCATGCACGCGCGGCTGTTCGGCGGCATGCTGCTGCGGCTGCCGCTGCTGCTGTGGCGCCGGGTAGCCGGATGAACGCGCCCGCTGCCGGCCGCGCGCCGGCCCACTGGGCCCACATCGGCGAATCCACCTGCGCCGGCGGGCTGTGGCTGCTGTACCAGGTGCACCGCTGGCTGGGGCGCTGGCCCTACCGCCTGTGCGTCGTGCCGGTGGTGGCCTGGTACTGGCTCAGCCGCCCGGCGGCGCGTGCCGCCTCGCGCGGCTACCTGGCACGCGTGGCCGCCCACACCGGCCGCCCCGCGCCCGGGCCGGGGGCCTCGTGGCGCCACCTGCTGTCCTTCGCCGACACCCTGCTCGACAAGCTGCTGGCGATGAGCGGGCGCTACCGCTTCGAGCACCTGCGCTTCGAGGGCCACGAGCCCGTGCTGCAGATGATCGCCGAGCGGCGCGGCGGCATGCTCGTCACCGGCCACGTCGGCTGCCTGGAGCTCTGCCAGGCCGGCGCCGGCCGGCGCGAGGGGTTCGACCTCACCATCCTGGTCCACACGCGCCACGCCGAGCAGTTCAACCGCCTGCTGCGCCGCCTGGACCCCGGCTCGCGGGTGGAGCTCATCCAGGTCACCGAGATCACGCCGGCCACCGCCGCGCTGCTGGCCGAGCGCGTGGCGCGCGGCGGCTTCGTGGCCATGGCCGGCGACCGCGTGCCGGTGCGGCCCACGCCCGGCAGCACGGCCATGGCGCCCTTCCTCGGCCAGCCGGCGCCGTTCCCCGTCGGGCCGTACGTGCTGGCCATGCTGCTGCAGTGCCCGCTGTACTTCATGGCCTGCACCCGCTCGGCGGACCGTGCCCGGCCCGGCCATGTGGTGCGCTTCGTGCGCCTGGCCGAGCGGGTGAGCCTGCCGCGTGGCCAACGCGCCCAGGCGCTGGCCGGCCACGTGGCCGCCTATGCCCGTGCGCTGGAGGCCGTGGTGGCCGAGGCGCCGTTCGAGTGGTTCAACTTCTTCGATTTCTGGGCCCAGCCCGTGGCCACCCCCGCCACGGCCGCCACGCCCACCGCCTGCCCATGAGCACCTTGCCTGCCCCCCTGCCCACCGTCCGCTTCGACGGCCAGCGCCTGCGCATCGAGGACGTCGTCGCCCTCGCCGAGGGCCGCGCCCGCGCCGAGCTGTCCACCGACCCGGCCTTCCGTGCGCGCATCGCCCGCGGGGCCGATTTCCTGGACCGCCTGCTCGCCGAGGACGGCGTGGTCTATGGCGTCACCACCGGCTACGGCGACTCGTGCACCGTCAGCATCCCGCCGGCGCTGGTGGACGAGCTGCCGCACCACCTGTACACCTACCACGGCTGCGGCGCGGGCCGCTGGCTGTCGCCGCCCGAGACACGCGCGGTGCTGGCGGTGCGCCTGGCCTCGCTGGCGCAGGGCGTCTCGGGGGTGAGCGTGGCCTTGCTGGAGCAGATCGAGCAGCTGCTGGTGCACGACGTGCTGCCGCTCATCCCCGCCGAGGGCTCCGTGGGCGCCAGCGGCGACCTCACGCCGCTGTCGTACCTGGCCGCCGTGCTGTGCGGCGAGCGCGAGGTGGTGTGGCGCGGCGAGCGCCTGCCCGCCGCCCAGGCGCTGGCGGCCATCGGCCGCGCGCCGCTGCGCCTGCGTCCCAAGGAGGCGCTGGCCCTCATGAACGGCACCGCCGTGATGACCGCCCTGGCCTGCCTGGCGTGGCAGCGCGCCGACTACCTGGGCCGCCTGGCCACCCGGCTGACCGCCTGCAACGTGGTGGCCAGCGCCGGCAATGCGCACCACTTCGACGAGCGCCTGTTCGAGCTCAAGCCCCATCCCGGCCAGCAGCGCGTGGCGGCCTGGCTGCGCCACGACCTGGCCAGTGACCGCCCGGCGCGCAACGAGCAGCGCCTGCAGGACCGCTACTCGCTGCGCTGCGCGCCGCATGTCATCGGGGTGCTCGAGGATGCGCTGCCCTTCCTGCGCCAGCTGGTCGAGAACGAGCTGAACAGCGCCAACGACAACCCGCTGATCGACCCCGACGCCGAGCGCGTGCTGCACGGCGGCCATTTCTATGGCGGCCACATCGCGTTCGCCATGGACGCGCTGAAGGCGGCGGTGGCCAACGTGGCGGACCTGCTGGACCGCCAGCTCGCGCTGCTGGTGGACAGCCGCTACAACCACGGCCTGCCCGCCAACCTGTCGGGCGCGACCGGCGACCGCGCCGCCATCAACCACGGCCTCAAGGCGGTGCAGATCAGCGTGTCGGCCTGGACCGCCGAGGCGCTGAAGCTCACCATGCCGGCCTCGGTGTTCTCGCGCTCCACCGAGTGCCACAACCAGGACAAGGTGAGCATGGGCACCATCGCCGCACGCGACGCGCTGCGTGTGCTCGAGCTCACCGAGCAGGTGGCCGCCGCGATGCTCGTCGCCGCGCGCCAGGCGCTGGCGCTGCGCGGCCGCCTCGACCCGTCGCTGAGCCTGCCGGTGCCGCTGGCGGCGTTCCTGGCCGCGCTGGCCGACGAGATTCCGCTCGTGACGGAGGACCGCGCCCTCGACCGCGAGCTGCATGCGCTGGCCGAGGGGATACGCGCCCGCCGTTTCGCCGTCGCCGCCACGGAGGCCCGATGAGCGCGCCCGACCTCAGCCACACCATCGAGGTGGTGCCCGCCTTCTACGACATCGACGTGATGGAGATCGTCTGGCACGGGCACTACGTGAAGTACCTGGAGCTGGCTCGCAGCGCGCTGCTGCAGCGGTACGACTACGACTACCCGCAGATGCGCGCCTCGGGTTATGCCTGGCCCATCGTGGAGCTGAAGCTGAAGTACGTGCGCTCGGCCGTGTTCGGCCAGCCGCTGAAGGTGCGCGCGCGCATCGTGGAGTGGGAGAACCGCCTGCGCATCGACTACCTGCTCAGCGATGCCGCCACGGGCGCCAAGCTCACCAGCGCGCAGACCACCCAGGTGGCGGTGGACATCGCCACGCGCGAGATGTGCTTCGTGTGCCCGCCGGTGCTGTGGCAGCGCCTGGGCGTGGAGGCGCCGTGAGGTCGCGCCGCCGTTGCGTCGTCGCGCTGGCGGCCGGCATGGCCGCCCTGGCGGCGGGCCGCCCGGCCTCGGGCGCTGCCGCGGCCCCCGCCGAGGCCCTGGCGGCCCGCCTGCGCCAACGCCTGTCCGACGCGCCGGTGCAGCGCGGCCAGTTCGAACAGCGCAAGACCGTGGCCGGCTTCAAGCACCCGCTCGTCTCGCGCGGCGACTACCTGTTCGCCCGCGAGCGCGGCGTGGTGTGGCGCACGCGCGAGCCCTTCGCCTCCACGCTCGTGCTCACGCGCGACCGGCTGGTGTCGCGCACCGATGATGGCCGCGGCGGCACGCCCGCCGCCGACACGCAGCAGTCGCCTGCGCTGCGTGCCGTGAACGGCCTGATGTTCGCCCTGCTCGCTGCCGACCTGGCCGCGCTCGGCGAGCGTTTCCGCATTGACGGCGAGGTGCCGGCGCAGGGCACATGGCGCCTGGTGCTCACGCCGCGCGATGCCGCGCTGGGCGCCTGGATCCAGCACATCGAGCTGCAGGGCGACCGCCAGGTGCAGGCCGTGCAGTGGCGCGAGCCCAGTGGCGACGAGACCCACCTGCGGCTGAGCGGCCAGAGCACGGCCGTCCAGCTCGACCGCGACGAGGCGGCCCGCTTTGAGTGAGGCCCGCGCCCCGGTGACCCGGCACGGGCAGGCCACTGCCTGGCTGCGCCTGCTGGCGGCGGTCTGGCTGCTGGCGGTGCTGGCCATCGCCGCCCACCAGTGGCGGTTCTGGTCCGCCGCCCGCCTGGACACCGACGTGATGGCCTTGCTGCCGCGCGACGAGCACGAGCCGGCCGTCGCCGCGGCCACGCAGCGCCTGGCCCGCTCGGCCGAGGGCCGGGTGGTGGTCATGCTGGGCGCCGCCTCCGATGGTGACGCGCGCCGTGCCGCCCAGGCGTGGCGCCTGGCGCTGCCCGCGGCCCTGGGCTGGCGCGAACAGCGCGTGGACGAGGCGGCCGCGGCGGCGAGCGTGGCGTTCTACCGCCCATGGCGTGACCGCCTGCTCACGGCGGGGCAGCGCGAGTGGCTGGTGGCCCAGCCGGCCGATGTGGCCGCCGAGCGGGCCCTGTCGGCCCTGCACCAACCTGGGCCAGGCGGTCGCCTGACGCCCTGGGCCGCGGACCCGCTGGGCCTGTGGCCGGCGTGGTGGGCCGCGCGTGGCGGCGAGACACTGGCCCGCCCCGAGCAGGGCGAGCTGGTGCTGGCCTCGGGTGACGGCGCCGGGCGCCGGCACTGGGTCGTGCTGCTGTACGACACCGGCCGGCCGGCCTTTGCGCTCGACGGTGAAGCGCGCATCGCAGACGCCCTGGCCACGGCCGAGCAGGCGGCGCGCGCCGCCGTGCCCACGCTCGTGCTGCACCGCGCCGGCTTGCCCTTGCACGCCGAAGCGGCGGCCGTGCAGGCCAGCCGGGAGGTCAACTCGATCGGCTGGGGCTCGCTCGCGGCGGTCATGGCGCTGGTGTGGCTGGCCTTCCGCCGCGTCCGCGCCCTGGCGCTGGTGGCCTTGTCGCTGGGCATCGGCGTGGCCGCCGGCGTGTCGGCCACGGCGCTGGTGTTCGGCCAGGTGCACCTGCTCACGCTCGTCTTCGGTGCCAGCCTGGTCGGCGTGGCCGAGGACTACGGCATCCACTGGTTCGCCAGCCGGCAGGCCGCGCCGGACGAGGCGCCGGCGCGGCTGCTGCGCCACCTGCTGCCCGGCCTGGTGCTGGCGCTGGTGACGAGCGTGCTGGGGTATGCCGTGCTGGCCTGGGCGCCCTTCCCGGGGCTGCGCCAGATGGCGGTGTTCTCCGCCGCGGGCCTGAGCGCGGCCTTCCTTACCGCCCTGTGCTGGTTTCCCCTGCTCGACGGCCGCGCCCCGGCCATGACCGGGCTGTCGCGCCGCATCGCCGCCAGCCTCGCGCGGTGGCCACGCTGGCACGGACAGGCGGCGCAGACCGTGGGGCTGGTGGCCCTGGGCCTGGTGCTGGCCACCGGGCTGAGCCGGGTGCAGCCCAACGACGACATCCGCCAGCTGCAGTCCTCGCCCGCCGCCCTGGTGGCCGACCAGCGCGAGGTCGGCCGCCTGCTCGGCCTGCCCAGCCCCGGCCAGTTCTATGTCGTCATGGCGGCGGACGAGGCGGGCCTGCTGGCGCGCGAGGAAGCGCTCACTGCGCGGCTGGCGCCGCTGCGCGCCTCGGGGGTGCTCGCCGGCTGGCAGGCACTGTCCGACTGGGTGCCTTCGCCGGATCGCCAGCGGGCCGACGCCGCGCTCACCGCGCGCACCGAGGCCGCCGTGCTGCAGGCGGTGAACAGCCGGCTGGGCGAATCCATCACCCGTCCGCCCTTCGCCGCCGAGCCGCTCACCCTGGCGCAGTGGCGCCAGGGGGCCGCGGCGGCCGCCGGCGCGCACCTGTGGCTGGGCGAGGTGCCCCAGGCCGACGGCGGCACCGCCGTCGCCAGCCTGGTGATGCTGCGCGGCGTCGAGGGCGCCGCGGCGCTGCCCCGCCTGGCCGCCGCGGCGGACGGGCTGCCCGGCGTGCGCTGGGTGGACAAGCCGGCCGAGGTCTCGCAGCTGCTGGGCCGCTACCGCGCCAGCATGACGTGGCTGCTGATCGCCGGCCACGCGCTGGTGCTGGCGGCCCTGGCCTGGCGCTTCGGCCACCGCGCCTGGCGCGCGTGGGCGCCGACGGCCATCGCCTCCGTCGCGGCCGTGGCGGTGCTGGGCCTGCTCGGCATGCCGCTGCAACTGTTCAACGTGCTGGCGCTGCTGCTGCTGCTGG
Organism: Ideonella sp.; assembly: GCF_041918995.1. Classification (GTDB taxonomy): domain Bacteria; phylum Pseudomonadota; class Gammaproteobacteria; order Burkholderiales; family Burkholderiaceae_C; genus Ideonella. Next base: position 39,938 of record NZ_JAYRUN010000012.1, read on the forward strand.
GCGTGGGCGTGGACTACGGCGTGTTCCTGCTCGAGCATCGGGGCGACGGCGCGGCCTGGCTCGCGGTGGTGCTCGGTGCCGCCAGCACCGCCTTGTCGTTCGGCCTGCTGGCCGTGTCCTCCACCCCCGCCCTGCGCGCCTTCGGCCTCACCCTCGGCATCGGCCTGGCCGCCGTCAGCCTGCTCGCCCCCTGGCTGCGCGCCGGCCGCGACACCCCGGACGCCACCCCTTCCGTCCTGACCGCCCCATGACCCACCTGAGCTTCTCCCCCGCCCGCCAGACGGCCTTCGACGCCCGTTTCGCCGCCCAGCGCATCGCCTTCGGCCCCGTGGTGTTCCAGTGCGTGCGTTATGCGTGGAAGCGCGGCATGCTGCAGGCCCTGTCCGAATCCGGCACCGACGGGCGCTCGGTGGACGAGCTGGCCGCCACCGGCCGCTGGACCGCCTACGCGCTGAAGGTGGCGCTCGAAACCTGCCTGTCGGCCGGCGTGGTGCAGCGCCGCGAGGACGGCCGCTACGTGCTGGACAAGACCGGCTACTGTCTGCTGTCCGACCGCATGACGCAGATCAACCTGAACTTCGTGCACGACGTCTGCTACCGCGGCCTGGCCGACCTGGACACCGCGCTCGACACCGAGCGCCCGGTGGGCCTGAAGGCGCTGGGCGACTGGCCCACGCTGTACGAGGGCATGGCCGAGCTGCCCGAGCCGGCCAAGACCAGCTGGTTCGAGTTCGACCACCTGTATTCCGACACCTCGTTCCCCGACGTGCTGCCCGACGTGATGGCGACGGCACCGCGCCATGTGATGGACATCGGCGCCAACACCGGCAAGTTCGCCCGCCTGGCCCTGGCCGCGGAGCCCTCGCTGCACCTGCACCTGGTGGACCTGCCGCAGCAGCTGGCCGTGGCCGAGCGCACCCTCGTCGAGGCCGGCACCCGCGAGCGGGCCACCCTGCATGCCCGCGACATGCTGGACCCGTCGGCCACCCTGCCCACGGGCATGGACCTGGTGTGGATGAGCCAGTTCCTGTCCTGCTTCAGCGAGCCCGTCATCGGCTCCATCCTGCAGCGGGCGGCGCAGGCGCTGGCGCCGCAGGGCCAGGTGCTGATCCTGGACACGCTGTGGGACAGCCAGCGCTACGACATCGCCACCTTCTGCCTGATCAACACCTCGCCGTACTTCACCGCCATGGCCAGCGGCAACAGCAAGATCTACGAGAGCGGCGACTACATCCGCCTGGCCGAGGCCGCCGGCCTGCGGCTGGTGGCCCGGCGCGACGGCATCGGCTACGGCCATTCGCTGCTGCGCTTCGCCCGCGCCACCGGGGCCTGATCGCCGTGGCACCGCCCCTGCCCCTGCGTGCTGCCGCCGTGTCGGCGCTGCTGGCCGCCTGCGTGACGCTGGGCGCCGTGTCCGGCTGCGCCGGCGTGCCCACGTCCACCCCGCCGGGCGCGGGGGCGTCCGCGCCGCTGCCCTTGTTCCGCCTGCCTCCCGCCACCCTGGGCCGGCGTCTCGCCTGGCAGCAGCGCCTGCAGCTCGAGCGCGACGGCCAGGCGATGGCGCCGCTGGAGGCCCTGCTGGAAGTGGACGCGCAACGCCTGCAGCTGGCCCTGCTGGCCCCCGGCCGCACCCTGGCGCGCCTCACCTGGGACGGCCGGGACCTGCACAGCGAGACGGCCGCCGGCTGGCCGCCGGCCGTGCCGCCCGAGCGTGTGCTGAGCGACCTGCAACTGGCGCTGTGGCCGGCGCAGGCGCTGCGACAGGCGCTGCCCGCGGGCTATCGCCTGGATGACACGGACGGCCAGCGCGTGCTGTGGCAGGGCGACGAGGCCGTGGTGCGCGTCCAGGGCGCCGGCAGCCCCCGCATCGAGCTCGTGCACCACCGGCTCGCGTACCGGCTGCGCATCGACTCGGTGCCGCTCGCCGAGGAGCCCGGCGCATGAGCTCCCCTGCCGTGTACCTGCAGGCCATGGGCCTGAGCTGCGCCCTGGGGGCCGACGCCGCGGCGGTGCGCGAGGGCCTGTTCACGTCCCGGCCGCCGCAGGTGCCACGCACCGACGCCTTCAGCCCCGGCCGCCCCGTGGCCCTGGGCGTGGCCAGCGTGCCGCCCGGCGCCCCGCGCACCCATGCGCTGGCCAGCCAGGCCCTGGCCGGGATCGCGAGCGACGTGGCCCGGGCCGTCGACCGCTTCGGCCCCGCCCGCGTGGCCGTGGTGGTGGGCAGCAGCACCGCGGGCGTGGCCGAGGGCGAGGCCGCCGAGCTGGCGCGCGCCGTGCACGGCCACTGGCCGGCCGGCTACCACTACGCGCTCCAGGAAATGGCCAGCCCGGCGCGGCACGTGGCCGCCGCGGTCGGCGCGGCGGGCCCCGTGTACGGCATCTCCACCGCATGCTCGTCCGGCGCCAAGGCCCTGGCGGCGGGCGCCCGGCTGCTGCAGGCCGGCCTGGCCGACGCGGTGGTCTGCGGTGGCGCCGATGCGCTGTGCCGGCTCACCGTGGCCGGCTTCAGCGCGCTGGAGTCGGTGTCGGCCGGCGTGTGCAACCCCATGTCCCGGCACCGCGACGGCATCCACCTGGGCGAAGGCGGGGCCCTGTTCCTGCTCGGCCGCGAGCCCGGCCCGCTGCGCCTGGCCGGCTGGGGCGAAACGTCCGACGCGCACCACATGTCCGCGCCAGACCCCACCGGCCGGGGCGCCGAGGACGCCATGCGCCGGGCGCTGCAGCGCGCCGGCCTGGGCGCGGGGGCGATCGACTACCTGAACCTGCACGGCACCGCCACGCCGCACAACGACGCCATGGAAAGCCGCGCCGTGGCGGCGGTGTTCGGCAGTGCCCTGCCCGCCAGCTCCACCAAGCCGCTCACCGGCCACACGCTGGCCGCGGCCGGGGCTCTGGAGGCGGCCTTCTGCTGGCTCACGCTGGTGGACAACCCCGGTGGCCGGCTGCCTGCGCACTGGTGGGACGGCGCGGTCGACGAGACGCTGCCCGCGCTGCACCTGGTGCGCCCGGGCGAGACGGCGCCGCGGCCGCCCCGCACCGCGCTGAGCAACTCCTTCGCCTTCGGCGGCAGCAACGTGAGCCTGCTGTTCGCCGCGGAGTGACCATGACCGCCCCCGCCGAGACGCCCCACGACATCGCCCACTACGTGCCGCACCGCGGCACCCTGCTGCTGCTGGACCGGCTGCTGGCGGTGGATGACCAGGCCGCCCGTGCCGAGCTGACGGTGCGCGAGGACAGCCCGTTCGCCCGCGACGGCGCCGTGCCCGCGTGGGTGGGCATCGAGTACATGGCCCAGACCATCGCCGCCTGGGCCGGCGCCCGCGCCCGCGCCGCCGGCCGCGAGCCGGGCATCGGCTACCTGCTCGGCAGCCGCCGCTACATGCCGCACTGCCCGCGCTTCCCCGCCGGCCAGGTCCTGCACATCAGCGCGCGCTGCGAACTGATCGGCGACAACGGCCTGGGACAATTCGACTGCCACATTCGAGACGCGCACGGCCAGCTGCTGGCCGAGGCCATGGTCTCGGTGTTCGAGCCGCCCCCCGAGGGCGCCGGCACCGGGCCCGCCACACCACACGAGGGAGCTGCCACACCATGACGATCCGAGCCCGCCTGGCGCTGGCGGCCTGCCTGCTGGCCGCCCAGCCAGCCGCCCACGCCCAACGCACACCCGTGCCGGTGATGGACTTCATCGACGTGCCGGTGAGCCTGGCCACCGACCGGCCGCAGACGGCCGAGACGGTGCAGGCCGCCTTCCTGCGCGCCGCGCCGCGGCGCGGCTGGCAGGTGCAGCCCGAAGCGCCTGGAACGCTGAAGGGCGTGTACGAGAAGGGGGAAAAGCACCGCGTGGTGGTGGCGATCACCTATGACGCCCAGCGCTACTCGGTGCGGTACGTGGACAGCGTCAACATGAAGTACGGTGACGCACCGATGGAACTATCGGTCGCGCGATCTACCAGGGTTGCAGCAGCGGAACAGCGCGCGATGTTCATGGATCGGCCGGAGTCGGCATACGCCAAGCCCTCCGCGTTCGTCATCCATCCCTTTTATGAGCGCTGGGTGCACGAGTTGCTGAGCGCAGTTCGCAGCGAGCTGGGCGCGAGCGCGGGTGCCACCGCCGTGCCGCCAGCCGCCATCGCCTCGCAGGGGGCGCGATGAGCACCGCCGCTGCCCGCACCGTGCTCGTCACCGGCTCCAGCCGCGGCATCGGCCGCGCCATCGCCCTGCGCCTGGCGCGTGACGGGCTGGGCGTGGTGGTGCACGGGCGCAGCGCCTCGCCCGCGGCGCAGGCGGTGGTGGACGAGGTCGCGGCCGCCGGCGGCACGGCGCGCCTGCTGTGCTTCGACGTCGCCGATCGCGCCGCCGCGGCGGCCGCGCTGGAGGCCGACATGGACGCGCATGGCGCCTACTACGGCGTGGTCTGCAACGCCGGCATCGCCCGCGACGCGGCCTTCCCCGCCATGACGGGCGAGGAATGGGACAGCGTGATCCACACCAACCTCGATGCCTTCTACAACGTGCTGCAGCCGGTGGTGATGCCCATGGTGCGGCGCCGCCAGCCCGGGCGCATCGTCACGCTGGCGTCCGTCTCGGGCCTGGTGGGCAACCGCGGCCAGGCCAACTACAGCGCCGCCAAGGCGGGCCTGATGGGCGCCACCAAGGCCCTGGCCATCGAGCTGGCCAGGCGCGACATCACCGTCAACTGCGTGGCACCCGGTCTCATCGAGACGGAGATGGTGCCGCCCGAGGTGGTGGACGAGGCGATGAAGATGATCCCGGCACGCCGCATGGGGCGGCCGGAGGAAGTGGCCGCGCTGGTGGCCTTTCTCATGTCCGCCGAGGCGGGCTACATCACCCGCCAGGTGATTTCGGTGAACGGAGGCATGGTGTGAGCAAGCGGGTCGTCATCACGGGCATGGGGGCGCTCAGCCCCATCGGCCACGACTGGGCGACGGTGCACGACCGCCTGCGCTCGCGGCGCAACGCGGTGCAGCGCATGGCCGAGTGGGACGTCTACGACGGGCTCAACACGCGCCTGGGCGCGCCGGTGGCGCCCTTCGACCTGCCGGCCCACTACAACCGCAAGACCACCCGCAGCATGGGCCGCGTGGCCATCATGGGCACGCGGGCCAGCGAGCTGGCGCTGATCGACGCCGGCCTGCTGGGCAGCCCGCTGCTGGGCAGCGGGCGCGTGGGCATCTCGTACGGCTCGTCGGCCGGCACGCCCAAGGCCATCGGCGACTTCGGCCGCATGATCACCGAGAAGACCACCGAGGGCATCACGGCGAGCACGTACATCAAGATGATGTCGCACACCGCCGCGGTGAACATGGGCGTGTTCTTCGGCATCACCGGCCGCATCATCACCACCAGCAGCGCCTGCACGTCCGGCTCGCAGGGCATCGGCTACGCCTACGAGGCCATCCAGCAGGGCAAGCAGGTGGCCATGCTGGCTGGCGGCGCCGAGGAGCTGGACGCCACGGAAGCCGCGGTGTTCGACACGCTCTTCGCCACCAGCGTGCGCAACGACCGGCCCGACGCCTCGCCCCGTCCGTTCGACGCCGAGCGCGACGGCCTGGTGCTCGGCGAGGGCGCCTGCACGCTCGTGCTGGAGGAGCTGGAGCACGCCCGCTCGCGCGGTGCACGCATCCATGCCGAGGTGATCGGCTTCGGCACCAACAGCGACGGCCAGCACGTGACCCACCCGCAGCACGACACCATGGCGCAGGCCCTGCGGCTGGCGCTGGACGACGCCGGCCTGCCGCCGCAGGCCGTGGGCTACGTGAACGCGCATGGCACCGCCACCGACCACGGCGACGTGGCCGAGTCGCTGGCCACGCAGGCCGTGTACGGCAGCCGCGTGCCGATCAGCTCGCTCAAGAGCTACATGGGCCACACGCTGGGCGCCTGTGGCGCGCTGGAGGCCTGGATGAGCATTGAGATGATGCGCGAGGGCTGGTTCGCCCCGACGGTGAACCTCACCCGCGTGGACGAGCGCTGCGCCCCGCTCGACTACATCATGGGCGAGGGCCGCCACATCGAGACCGACGTGGTGGTCAGCAACAATTTCGCGTTCGGCGGCATCAACACCTCGCTGGTCTTCCGGCGCTGGCCCGGCTGACGCGTTCCCCATCTGCACCCCGGAGGAGAAGACCGATGACCCGACCCCCCTCAGCCATGCGTGGCTGGCTGCTCGCCCTGGCCCTGGCCGCGGCGCTCGGCACGGCCCATGGCCGCGACGCACCGATGGTGCAACCCGGCCGCGTGCTGCTGGCCACGGCCGACGGCCAGGCCAGTGGCACCCCCGCGGTGCGTGCCGCGATTCTCAAGGGGGCGCAGGGCCTGGGCTGGATGCTCGGCGCCGAGGAGCCCGGCAAGCTCACGCTCAAGTTCAACAAGCAAGGCAAGCACGAGGTGGTGATCGCGGCCGTGTACGACGACAAGGGCTACGAGCTGACGTACGTGGACAGCACGAACATGAATTTCAGCCGCCATGCCGACGGCAGCATGGAGATCCACCCCAACTACAACCGCTGGATCGCCAACCTGATCAAGCACATCGCCACCGCCCCCTGAGGAGACGCCCATGAACCGATCGAACACCCTTCTGCACCTGGTCGCCGCGCTGGCCGCGACCGCCACGCTGGCCGCGGCCCCGGCCGCCCAGGCGCGCGACACGGAGTACAAGATTCCCTTCGCCGAGGTAATGGAGATGCCCGAGGCCAAGCAGCAGCTCGACGGCTCGGTGAAGTTCTACTTCGGCGACGAGAAGCCGGGCAAGGTGATCACCACGCTGGGCGACGACGTCTCCAACAAGAAGACCAACGGCGTCGGCAAGGACGACCGCTTCGGCTGCAAGTGGGCCGCCCTGTCCGCCCTGGTGGCGCTGCAGGACAGCGCCAAGCGCCAGGGCGCGAACGCCGTGATCAACGTGGTGAGCTACTACAAGCGCGACACCTTCAAGAGCAACACCGAGTTCGAGTGCCACGCCGGCGCCATCGTGATCGGCGTGGCGCTCAAGGGCACCTACGCCAAGGTCGCGCCCTGATCCGCGGCCCGGGCCATCGCCCCGCCGAGCCATGGCCGACCCCGTGCTCGCGTGGCAGGTGGACCGGGTGGACGCGGTGCTGGCGCGGGCCCCGGCAGAGCCGGGCTGGCTCAGCGCCAGCGAGGCCGCGCGGCTGCCCGGGCTGGCCCATGGCGGCCGCCGCGGCCAGTTCCTGGCCGGACGCTGGCTGCTGCGCGAGCTGCTGGCCCGCCGCGCCCCGGCAACCGACCCGCGCGACTGGGCGCTCGATGGCACCCCGGGCCGCGCGCCCGCCCTGGCGCCAGGCTGCCCGCACGTGCCCGGGCTGGACACGCTGAGCCTCAGCCACAGCGGCGACTGGGTCGCCGCCGCCGCGGGCACCGGCCCGCTGGGCATGGACATCGAATCGTGGCCGCCACGCCGCCCGCGGGATGCGGCGGCCCTGCTGGGCGCCATCTGCCAGCCGCCGGAGCAGGCGCACTGGCTGGCGGGGCCGCCCGAGGGCCTGGCCTGGCGGCTGCATGTGTGCTGGACGCTGAAGGAAGCGGCGGCCAAGGCGCTGGGCCATGCCGCCCTGCCCGAGCCGCTGCGGGCCCTGCCCTGCCGGCCCGCGGCGCCTGGCGAGCCGCCGAATGCCGGCTCGTGGCACGGGCCGCGCTGGGTGGCGGCGCTGTGCCAGGCGCGGGGCCTTCGGGCCCCGCTTCCCGCGGGGTGGCGGGCCTGGTGCGTGGACGAGCTTCCCCCGCTCATGGTGTAGGCGCGCTCGGGCGCCGCGGCTATGCTGCCGCCTCCGCGCACCTGCGCTAATCCGTTATTCCCCTGGAGTTCCCCATGATCCGTTCCAGCCGCCGTGCGGCCGTGGTGCTGGGCCTGGTGGCGGCCGTGGCCGTCACCACCGGCTGCGCCTCCAAGGTCAAGGCCACCCGCACGCAGAACCCGCCGCCCACCGAAGCCTATGGCGCGTTCGGCCGCATCGAGGTCAAGCCGATCGTGCTGGCCCCCGCCTTTGCCGGGGACGACGCCAACCAGCGTGCCATGGCGAAGATCCAGGAGAACCTGGACAAGGAGCTCGCGCCGCACCTGGCCGGGTGGAACAAGCGGGCCGACAACGGCCGCCGGCTGGTGCTCGAGCCGGTCATCGAGGAGATCCGCTTCATCGGCGTGGGCGCCCGCATCTGGACCGGCCCGCTGGCGGGCAGTTCCGGCGTGCGCATGACGCTGCGGGCCAAGGACGCCGCCACCGGCAAGCCGGTGGACAACGCCGAGTTCTACCAGCGCTCCAGCGCCGGCTCGGGCTTTGCGCTCGGCGTGGCGGACAACCTCATGCTGACCCGCACCGCCCAGCTCATCGCCCAATACGTCGTGCGCAACCACGCGCAGGCCGTGGGTGGCCCCACGGGCGCGACCGAGGAGCTGGTGGCCCCGGCCGCCAAGTGAGGCTCAGGGCCGGGCGGTGGCCAGCAGCCAGCGTCGGCCCTCGTCCCAATCGCCCAGCCCCGATTCGGCGTTGATGTGGCCGCGCGCCCCGATGGACTGGGCCGGCACGGCCCAGTCGGCCGCCAGCCGGCGGGCCGCCTCGGGACGGCAGAAGGGGTCGTCCTCGCTGTAGACCAGCCGCGCCGGACACGTCAGCGGCCGGCGCACGGCGGGCCGCCAGCCCTGCAGCTGCGGCGGCAGGTCCGGCTTGTCCAGGTCGGGTGGGGCCACCAGCAGCGCCCCGTGCACCCGGCCAGCATGCCGGGAGTGGGCCGCCCAGGCCGCCACCAGGTGGCAGCCCAGGCTGTGTGCGGCCAGCAGCGCCGGGCGTTCGTCGGCCAGCACCGCCTGCTCCAGCTGGGCCATCCAGTCGCCGCGCCGCGGCCAGACCCAGTCGTCCTGCAGCACGCGCTCGTCGCCATGCCGCCCCTCCCACCGGGTCTGCCAGTGGCCCGGCCCGGAATCGAGCCAGCCGGGCACAAGCAGGACGCGCAGAGGCTGGGAGTCGGTCATCGCTTGGCTTATCCTCGGGTGCAACAGCAGCCCATTCTGCGGCACGCGGCCTGCCGGGTGTCCCGCACGCGCCGGCGGCCCTCGCCCGCTCTCCCACCCAAGGATTTCCCATGACGACCCGTGTCTATGTCGACGGCCAGGAAGGCACGACCGGACTGCGCATCCACGAGATGCTCGCCTTGCGTGGCGACATCGAGGTGCTGAAGATCGACCCGGACAAGCGCAAGGACGCGGACGAACGCGCCCGCCTGCTGAACGCCGCCGACGTGGCATTCCTGTGCCTGCCCGACGCGGCCGCGCGTGAAGCGGCGGCACTGGTGACCAACCCGCGCACCTGCCTGATCGACGCCAGCACGGCCCACCGCACGGCCCCGGGCTGGGTCTTCGGCCTGCCGGAGCTGGCGCCCGGCCAGCGGGACCTGCTGCGTGCGGCCAAGCGCATCGCCAACCCGGGCTGCCACGCGACGGCCTTCATCCTGCTGATGCGGCCACTCGTCGACGCCGGGCTCGTGCCGCCCGACTACCCGCTGAGCGTCACCTCGATCACCGGCTATTCCGGCGGCGGCAAGAAGATGATCGAGCAGTACCAGGCGGGCGGCGACGCCGCGCTGCAGTCCCCCCGCCCCTACGCGCTGGGCCTGGCGCACAAGCACCTGCCCGAGATGACCACCCACTCGCGGCTCACCCGCCTGCCGGTGTTCATGCCGGTGGTGGCCAATTTCTACAAGGGCCTCGCCGTGAGTGTGCCCTTGCATCTGGGCCACCTGCCGGGCACCGTGACGGGCGCGGCCCTGCACGACGCGCTGTCCGCCCACTACGCACACGAGCGCTACATCCGGGTCATGCCACTGTCCGATCCGGAGACCCTGGCGCATGGCTTCTTCGACGTGCAGGCGTGCAACGACACGAACCGGGCCGACCTCTTCGTGTTCGCGAACGAGCAGCACGCGGTGCTGATCGCCCGTCTGGACAACCTGGGCAAGGGGGCCAGCGGCGCCGCGGTGCAGTGCATGAACGTGCACCTGGGCAAGGACGAGGCGCTGGGCCTCTGACGCGCCGGGGCGCGGTCACGGGACGCCGGCGCGCCGGGGCGCGGTCACGGGACGCCGGCGCGCCGGCTGGCCAGGCCGGCCCGGCGTGGCGTCAGCCGCCGGCCGCCGCAGGCGCTGCGTCGGCCGGCACGCCGGGCGGCGCGCTCCCCGCCACGCGGGCCACCATCTCGCGCGCGAAGTCGACGAAGGCCTGCGCGCCCTTGGACGACGGGTCGAAGACCACACCGGGCAGCCCATAGCTCGGTGCCTCCGCGAGACGGACGTTGCGCGGGATCACGGTGTTGAACACCTTGTCGCCGAAGTGGGCCTTGAGCTGGTCGCTGACCTGCGTCTGCAAGGTGATGCGGGGGTCGAACATCACGCGCAACAGGCCGATGAGCTGCAGGTCGCGGTTCAGGTTGGCGTGCACCTGCTTGATGGTGTTGACGAGGTCGGTCAGCCCCTCGAGCGCGAAGTACTCGCACTGCATGGGCACGATGACGCCGTGTGCGCTGCACAGCCCATTGAGCGTGAGCAGGCTCAGTGACGGCGGGCAATCGATGAGCACGAAGTCGTAGTCGGCCTCGGCCGCCTTGAGCGCGCGGCGCAGGCGCTCGTTGCGGTGGTCGAGGCTCACCAGCTCGACCTCGGCGCCCGCCAGTTCGCGGTTGGCGCCAAGCACGTCATAACCGCCCTTGTCCGAACGCACCCGCGCCTCGGCCACGCTGGCGCTGTCCAGCAGCACGTCGTAGACGGTGGACGCCAGGGTGCGCTTGTCCACGCCGGAGCCCATGGTGGCATTGCCTTGCGGGTCCAGGTCCACGAGCAGCACCCGCTGCCCCACGCGCGCCAGGCCCGCCGCGAGGTTGACGGTGGTGGTCGTCTTGCCGACGCCGCCTTTCTGGTTGGCAATGCAGAAGATCCGGGACATGGGGCGATTGTCGCCGCTCCGCCGCCCTGCGCGGGGCACGCCATGTGCGCTTCCTCGCGCCCGTGGCGTGCGCGATGGCGTCAACGCGCTGGATCCACGCGCCGCCTCACCGAGTGGCAGACGGAGCAGCGGCCCGGCCCCGGCGCGCCTGTGGACAAGCCTGTGCACAGGCGGTGCATGCCGGGTGGGCAGACGGTGGACAGGCTGCCGACGGAGGCGTCCGGTCAGCGGCCGGGGCGCATCCAGACCAGGCAGCGGTCGGCCACCAGGCCGGGGACCTGCAGAGGTTCCACGTGAAACACCGTCACGGTGGGGGGCAACTCGGCCAGCTCGTCCGCGGCGGGCTTGCCTTTCATGGCGACCCACACGCCGCCCGGGGCCAGCGACGTGACCGTCAACGCGGTGAAGTCGGCCAGCGACGCAAACGCCCGGGAGATGACCAGGTCGTAAGGGGCCTCGCTCAGGTTCTCCACCCGAGCGTGCAGCGCCTGCAGGTTGGTCACGCCAAGCTCGGCGGCCACCTGGCGAATGAAGCTGGCCTTCTTGGCGACCGTGTCGACGCAGCTCACACGCCAGGCGGGTTCGCACAGCGCCAGCACCGCGCCGGGCAGGCCCGCACCGCTGCCCACGTCCAGCACGCGCGGCGCCGGCTGCCCCGCGAGGTGGCCGCGCAAGGCCGGCAGGGCGGCCAGGCAGTCCAGCAGGTGCTGGCGCAGCATGGCCTCGGGCTCCCGCACCGCCGTCAGGTTGTAGACCTGGTTCCAGCGGGCGATCAGCGCCAGGTAACGCAGCAGCTTGGTCCGGGTGGCGGCCGGCAGGTCCAGACCGAGCTGGCGCAGGCCATCGTCCAGATCGGGCGCCAGGCTGTCCCAATCGCTCGGCATCATGCGCGCAGCTCCCGGCCGGCATCGGCGGCGAAGCCGGGGAAGCGGCGCTTCTTCAGGTGCACCAGCAGCAGCGACACCGCCGCGGGCGTGACCCCCGAGATGCGCGACGCCTGGCCCAGCGTCTCGGGCCGGTGGCGGCTGAGCTTCTGGCGCACCTCGTGGCTGAGCGCGGTGACCTGCTCGTAGTCGAGCTCTGCGGGCAGACGCAGGTTTTCGTAGGCCTGCGCACGCCGCACTTCATCCACCTGCTTGTCGATGTAGCCGGCGTACTTCGTGGCGATTTCCACTTGTTCCACCACAGCGGCCGCCAGATCGTCACCCAACTCCGCCTGCAAGGTTTCACGTGAAACACCCGCCTCGGGGCGCGCCACGGCCGCCAGCTGCGACAGGCCCGCATAGTCCACACCCGGCCGGCGCAGCAGGTCGGCCAAGGTGTATTCCCGCTCGATGCCCTGCCCCAGCACCGGCTCGGCCACCTCCACCGGCAGGCGACCGGGGTGCACCCAGGTGCTGCGCAGCTTCTGCATTTCGCGCTCGATCGCCTCCCGCTTGCGCTCGAAGGCCACCCAGCGGACCTCGTCCACCAAGCCCAGCTCGCGCCCCAAGGCGGTCAGCCGGGCGTCGGCGTTGTCCTCGCGCAGCTGCAGGCGGAACTCCGCCCGGCTCGTGAACATCCGGTACGGCTCGGTCACGCCCTTGGTGACCAGGTCGTCCACCAGCACGCCCAGGTAGGCCTGGTCACGCCGCAGCGACAGGGGCGCCCGCCCCAGGGCCTGGGCAGCCGCATTGGCACCCGCGTACAGGCCTTGCGCCGCCGCCTCCTCGTAACCCGTGGTGCCATTGATCTGGCCGGCGAAGAACAGGCCGCCGATGGAGCGCGTCTCGAAGCTGCCCGTCAGGGCACGCGGGTCGAAGTAGTCGTATTCGATGGCGTAGCCCGGGCGCAGGATGTGCGCGTTTTCCAGGCCCACCATGGAACGCACCGCCGCCAGCTGCACGTCGAAGGGCAGCGAGGTGGAGATGCCGTTGGGGTAGACCTCGTGGGTCGTCAGCCCCTCCGGTTCCAGGAAGATCTGGTGGCTCGCCTTGTCGGCGAAGCGGTTGATCTTGTCCTCGATGCTCGGGCAGTAGCGCGGCCCCACCCCCTCGATGACGCCCGTGAACATGGGGCTGCGGTCGAAGCCTGAGCGGATGATGGCGTGCGTGCGCTCGTTGGTGTGCGTGATCCAGCACGGCAGCTGCCGTGGGTGCATGGCCGCCGCGCCGAGGAAGCTGAACACCGGCACCGGGTCGTGGTCGCCCGGCTGCTCCTCCAGCCGCGAGAAATCGATGCTGCGGCCGTCGATGCGCGGCGGGGTGCCGGTCTTCAGGCGCGCTTGCGGCAGCTGCAGCTCCTTCAGCCGGGCCGACAGCCGCACCGCCGGCGGGTCGCCCGCCCGGCCCGCGGCGTGGTTCTCCAGGCCCACATGGATGCGCCCGTCCAGAAAGGTGCCCGCCGTGAGCACGACGGCCCGCCCCCGGAAGGTGATGCCCACCTGCGTGACGGCGCCCACGACCCGGTCCTGCACGCCGTCCGATTCCACCACCAGATCGTCCACCGCCTGCTGGAAGAGCCACAGGTTGGGCTGGTTCTCCAGGCGGCGACGGATGGCGGCCTTGTAGAGCACGCGGTCGGCCTGGGCGCGCGTGGCGCGCACGGCCGGCCCCTTGCTGGAGTTGAGGATGCGGAACTGGATGCCGGCCTCGTCGGTGGCCAGGGCCATCGCGCCACCGAGCGCGTCGACCTCCTTGACCAGGTGGCCCTTGCCGATCCCGCCGATGGACGGGTTGCAGCTCATCTGGCCGAGCGTCTCGATGTTGTGCGTCAGCAGCAGCGTGGCCGCGCCCATGCGGGCGGCGGCCAAGGCCGCCTCCGTGCCGGCATGGCCGCCGCCGACCACGATCACGTCGAATTCCTGGGGGTAGAGCACGGGGGCCTTCCTGTCGCCGCAGGCACGCGGGACTCCGCATGCAAGGCCTTGATTTTAAAGGGCAATGCCGCCAGTGCGCCGGCGGACGGGAAAGAGTAGTGTGTGCTCACCTCTGTCGTACGATACAGCGCCCGCGGTGGTGAGCGAGGCGGCACAATCGCCCCATGCGCCCGCCCGACACGCCCATGGATTGCCGCCCGGCGTGCGGCGCCTGCTGCACCGCCCCGTCCATCACCAGCCCGATCCCCGGCATGCCCGCGGGCAAGCCGGCCGGTGTGCGCTGCGTGCAGCTGGACGACCACGCGCGATGCCGCCTGTTCGGCCGGCCGGAGCGGCCCGCCGTCTGCGGCTCGCTGCAGCCCAGCGCCGCCATGTGCGGGCGCACCCGCACCGACGCCCTGCGCTGGCTCACCGAGCTGGAGCGCCAGACGGCGCCCGCGGCCGCATGGTGAGCGCCGCTTCGGCCGACTGGGCGGCACGCCTGGCCACGCTCTACCCCGCCATCGGGGCCCTGCCTGAGGGCCTGCGCGACGACGTGCTCGCCACGCAGGCGCAGGCCGTCAGCGTCCCGGCCGGCACCCCGCTGTTCGACGAAGGAGCGCCCTGCCAGGGCTTCCCGCTCATCCTGGACGGCGAGGTGCGGGTCGCACGCGGCTCGCCCGGCGGCCGTTCCATCGAGCTGTACCGGGTGGCGCCGGGCGAGGTCTGCGTGGCCTCCGCCTCCTGCCTGTTCGGCCAGCGCAGCATGGTGGCGCACGGCGTGGCGTCGCAGCCGACCGCCCTGGTCCTGCTCTCCCCCACCGGCTTCGACCGCTGGGCCGCCGAGCCGGGCTTTCGCCACTACGTCTTCGGCGTGTTCGCCGACCGGCTGGCCGACCTGATGGCGCTGACGGAGGCCGTCGCCTTCCAGCGCCTCGACCAGCGCCTGGCCGCGGCGCTGCTCGGCCAGGGGCCGGTGCGCCAGACCACCCACCAGCAGTTGGCCGACGAGCTGGGCACCGTGCGGGAGATCGTCACCCGCCTGCTCAAGCGCTTCGAGCGGGCCGGCTGGATCACGCTGGGACGCGAGCGCATCGCGCTGCGCGACGCCGCGGCCCTCCGGCAACTGGCCGAGGGCCGCTGACGCGCCTCGCGCCGTGCGCCGTGCGCCCGGTGACTGCGGTCACAGACGGGCCGCCCCCCACCGCCGGATGATGCGACCACGCGGTGGGGGCCGTCCGGCCACCCGGCGAACGAGCAAGGAATCGACCATGAAGAGCAACGTCGGCGGCGTCGACCGCATCGCCCGCATCCTCGTCGGCCTGGTCCTGGTGGCCCTGGCCGCCACCGGCACCCTGGGCCTGTGGGCCTGGGTCGGCATCGTGCCGCTGGCCACCGGCCTGCTGGGCTTCTGCCCGGCCTACACGCTGCTGGGCCTGAACACCTGCCCGATGAAGTCCAGCGGCGGCTGAGGCGGCCCCGCCCGCCGCGGCGACCGCGGCGGGCACCCCCGTTCGCGATCAGCGCACGGCCGCGCGGTTGAACTGCCGCGCCAGCCACGCCAGGCACACGGCCGCCAGCACGAGGCTGGCCACCGCCGGCAGCAGCAGGTCCGCGGCGCCGATCGGCTCGCCGCGCAGCACGCGGTTCATCAGCGTGGACTGCGCCAGCGCCGGCACCCAGAGGTGCCAGGGCTTCTCGCCGTCCTGGGCGAACAGGCTCATCATCGGCAGCATGGACACCACCAGCAGCACCACGGTGGCATTGGCCTGCGCCTCCTTGAAGGTCTTGCTGCGGATGGCGATGACCATCAGCAGCGCCGACAGCGCGCCCGCCAGCGGCAGCAGCAGCGCCAGGAAGGCGAAGGCCTCGTAGGGCCCGTACTGGAACATTGCCGCCAGCGTCTCGCTGCGCAGCAGCCACTGCCCCGGCAGGAAGCTGAAGCTGGACAGCACCGCGATGAGCATGGCCACCGCCGCCACCGCGCCCCACTTGCCCACCACCAGCGCCAGGCGCGAGGCCGGGTTCATCAGCAGCGGCTCGAGCGAGCCGCGCTCGCGCTCGCCCGCCGTCGTGTCCAGCGCGGCGCTGAGTGCGCCGTAGAGCACCGCCATCAGCACGAAGAAGGGCAGCATCGCGGTGAACTGCGCAGCCCGCGAGGCCGGGCTGGCCAGGTCGCGCTCCTGCACCTCGATGGCTTGCAGCGCCTGCGGCGACACACCCCGCACGGCCAGGCGCAGGGTGCCCACTTCCATGTTGAAGCCGTTGAGCAGCCGCGACAGCCGCGCCTCACCGGAGCGGGCCCGCTGGTTGGAGCTGGCCGAGACCACCTCCACCACCGGCGCCTCGCCGCGCGCCAGATCCGCCTCGAAGCCGGCAGGCACCACCAGCACCGGGTCGCCGAGCTTGCTGTCGCGCAGCCGCTGCTCGTAGTCGGGCGGGGCCTCGGCCAGCGTGTAGGTCTGGCGCAGCAGGTAGTTGCGCAGCGTGGGCGCCTGGTCCAGGCCCACGGTGAGGATCTCCCGCGCCTCGGCGCGCTGCTCGATGCTGGACACCAGCGTGGAGATCAGCACCAGCACCAGCGGCCCCATGGCCACGGAGCTGAGGAACACCGTCAGCAGCGTGCGCCGGTCGCGCAGCGCGTCGGTGAGCTCCTTGCGGAACACGGCCCAGGCGGTGCGCGCCGTCGACGCGCTGTATCGAGGGGGGCGGCTCATGCGGGGCTCCCGGTGTGGATCTCGCCGGCTTCGACACGCTCGGCGGTGGTGAAGGCCAGCGACACGAAGGCCTCCTCGAAATCGGACTGCCCGGTGCGTGCGGACAGCTCGGCCACCGTGCCGTCGGCCACCGTGCGGCCGTGGGCGATCACCACCACGCGGTCACACAGCCGCTGCACCTCCTGCATGATGTGGGTGGAGAAGACGATGCACTTGCCCTCGTCGTCGCGCAGGCGGCGCAGCGCGTCGCGCAGCGCCCGGGTGGCCAGCACATCCAGGCCGTTGGTGGGCTCGTCCAGCACGATGTTGGCCGGGTCGTGCACCAGGGCGCGCGCCAAGGCGGTCTTCATCTTCTCGCCCTGGCTGAAGCCGTCGGTGCGCCGGTCCAGCAGCGGCGCCATGTCCAGCATGTGCGCCAGCACATCGGCGCGTTCGCTGGCCGCCGCATCGTCCATGCCGTGCAGGCGCCCGTAGTAGACGATGTTCTCGCGCGCCGTCAGGCGCGGGTAGAGCCCGCGCGCATCCGACAGCACCCCCAGCCGCGCCAGCGCGGCCATGGGCTGCTCGGCCACGTCGATGCCGTCCACTCGCACGCGTCCGGCATCGGCCGGGATCAGCCCGGCGACCACACGCAAGGTGGTCGTCTTGCCCGCGCCGTTGGGCCCGAGCAGCCCGGTGATGCGGCCGTCCTCGGCGCGCCAGCTGACGCCGTCCACGGCGCGCACCTCGCGTGCCGACTTGCCGCGCCCCTGCACGAAGCGCTTGGCCAGTTGTTCCACTTCAATCATGTGTGCGGTGTCGTCGAGAGGTCAGCGGTCCGCCTTGGAATAGCGGGACGGATCCGGCAGGGGCACCGGCTTGGGCACGGCTGGCGGCTCGGGCGGCCACACCGGGTCGGGCGTGCCCGGCGCGACGGGCGGGCTGAAGGCCGAGGGGCGCGGCAGCCGGCCGACGCACTGCGCATCGGTGGACACGCCGTCCAGCGCGCCCTGCGGCTCCTCCGCGTCCACGAAGCGGAACACCACGTCGCGCATGCAGCCCAGCGCCAGTGTGCCGTGGCCCGCACTCGGCACCACCACATGGCGGGCGTTGGCGCCCAGCGCCTTGGCCACGCGTTCGCCATGGCGCGGCGGGGTCACCGGGTCGGCGTCGCCCGAGAGCACCAGCACCGGCGACCGCGCCGGCGGCACGGTGTAGAACGCCGGCGGCACCTGGCCACGCGGCCAGCCTTCGCAGGTCTCGCGGTACTGGTTCAGCGCCACCTCGCCGAAATCGGCACCGGGCTTGTCGCCGCTGGCGGCCAGGCGCGGCATGTCCTCGGCACACACCACCGAGAAGTGCATGCCCATGGCCAGGTCCAGCGCGCGGCTGCCGCTGCCCATGGCGGTGGCCAGGCCGAGGATGGCCCCGTAGCGCCCGGCCGCCGCCTCGCTGATGGCGTACGGCAGCGCGGAGGACAGCGTGGGCGCATACAGCGGCAGCCGCACCAGCGCCACCAGCATGTCCCGGCTCAGCGTGAGGCGCTCCTCCCGGCCCGTCACCGGGTGGGCGACGCTCACCTCGCGCGGCAGCGCCGCCAGCACGGCCTTCCATTGCAGGCGCAGGCTGGGGAAGCGCCGGCGGCAGGCCGCGTCCTCCTCGCAGGCGGTGAGCAGGGCGTCGAAGGCGCGCTGCGCGTCCGGGGAGAACGAGCCCGGCAGCGCCATGTCGGGTGGCGCCACGCCATCGATGACCGCCCGCCGCACGCTGCCCGGGAACTGCCGCATGTACTCCAGCGCGGCCCGCGTGCCGTAGGAGCCTCCGACCACGTTGACGGGGCCCACGCCCAGCGCCCGGCGCACGGCTTCGGCGTCGGCCATGGCGATGGAGGTGGTGAACTGGCGCAGGTCGCCGTAGGGCAGCTTCTTCAGCGCCTCGCGGCACGCCACCAGGCGCTTGGCCTGGCGCTCGTTGTCCACCTGGTCGGCCAGCGGGCGGGTGGGCGACTCGCCCTCGCAGGCCAGCGGCGCGCTGCGCCCCGTGCCCCGCTGGTCGATCAGGATGATGTCGCGCCGGTTGAGGAAGCGCTGGAACATGCGCGAGACCGGCCCGGCCAGCTCGATGGCGCTCTGCCCGGGCCCGCCGGCAAAGAACAGCACCGGGTCGGGCTTCTTGTGGCGAGCGACGGCCGGCAGCACGGCCACGTGCAGTTCGATCTGCGGGCCGTCGGTGCGCGTCGGGTCGAGCGGGCGGCGCAGCACGCCGCACTGCGCGTCGTGCTCCACGCCGCGCAGGCGGCAGGGCTTCATCTGCAAGGGCGCGGCCGGCTCCTGCGCCGCCACCGGGCCGCCCAGCGCGGCGGCCGCCGTGGCCAGCAGCACCCAGGCGGCGCGCCGGCCCCGGGATACGGGTCGTGGTGATGTCATGGCCGCCGATTGTGGCGGCCGTAGCCGCCGTTCACAGCGGGGATTGGCCGAATGGCCCACGGATACGCCTCAACGGGGCGAGCGGCGACATGGGTGGCGTTCAGCCGCTTCGCATGCGCGGTTCGAAAGCCTTGGGCACCCGCAGGTCTTGGCGGTGCCAGCATGATGCCCCGCGTTCCCGAACCCCTGACCCAAGGAGACCCCATGAAGCTCTACTACAGCCCCGGCGCCTGCTCGCTGTCGCCCCACATCGCGCTGCGCGAGGCGGGCCTGCCCTTCGAGCTGACGCTGGCCTCGACCAAGACCAAGAAGCTCGCCGACGGCACGGACTTCAATACCATCAACCCGAAGAGCCAGGTGCCGGTGCTCGAGCTCGACAACGGCGAGCGCCTGACCGAAGGCCCGGCCATCGTGCAGTACATCGCCGACCAGGCGCCGCAATCAGGCCTGGCGCCCGCCTACGGCAGCCTGGGCCGCTACCGCCTGATGGAGTGGCTGAACTTCATCACCAGCGAGCTGCACAAGAGCTTCTCGCCGCTGTTCAACCCCGCCTTCCCGGAGGACGGCAAGGCGGTCTACCGCCAGCGTGTCATGGACCGCCTGGCCTGGGTGGACAGCCAGCTGGAGGGCAAGTCGTACCTGATGGGCGAGCAGTTCACGGTGGCCGACGGCTACCTCTTCACCGTGCTGAACTGGCCCGGCTTCATCGGCATGGACATCTCCGGCTTCAAGCACATCGCGGCCTTCCGCGAGCGCGTAGCCGCGCGGCCCGCCGTGCAGGCCGCGCTGGAAGCCGAAGGACTGAAACGTTGACCCCCACGCCCCCTTGCCAGGGGGCTGCCCCCCGAGGGGGCTCGCGCAGCGGACCGGCGAAGCCGGATCCGCGCACGCCGCTTGGAGGGCGGCGGCTCCTGCGGAGCGCCGCGGGTGGGTTTACGGCTTCAGGTGCTGCCCCAGGAACTTCTCCATGGCGGTGTAGAACTCGAAGCGGTTCTCCTCGTTGCGGAAGCCGTGGCCCTCGTTCTCCTTGACGAGGTACTGCACCTGCACGCCGCGCTTCTTCAGCGCCTCGACCACCTGGTCGCTCTCGGCCTGGTTCACGCGCGGGTCCTTGGCGCCCTGGGCGATGAGCAGCGGCGTCTTGATCCTGTCGGCATGCAGCGCCGGTGAGGTGGCGGCCAGGCGGGCATGGTCCTTCGGGTCGTCCGGGTTGCCCACCATGGCGTACATCTGCTGGCGCATCGGCTCCCAGTACGGCGGGATGGTCTTCATGAAGGTGAAGAGGTTGGACACGCCCACGTAGTCCACCGCCGCCGCGTACAGGTCGGGCGTGAAGGTGATGCCGGCCAGGGTGGCGTAGCCGCCGTAGCTGCCGCCGTAGATGCCCAGGCGCTTCGGGTCGGCGATGCCCTGCTGGACCAGCCACTGTGCCCCATCGGTCACGTCGTCCTGCATCTTCAGGCCCCACTGACCGAACGACGCCTCCCAGAACTGCCGCCCGTAGCCGGTGGAGCCGCGGAAGTTCATCTGCAGCACGCAGTAGCCCCGGTTGGCCAGGAACTGCACCTCGGGGTTGAAGCCCCAGCCGTCACGCGCCCAGGGGCCGCCGTGCGGGTTCACGATGCAGGCCAGGTTCTTCGGCGCGCGGCCGGCCGGCAGGGTGAGGTAACCGGGGATCTCCAGCCCGTCGCGCGCCGTGTAGCGCACCGGGGTCATGCGCGCCATCTGCGCGGCCGGCAGCGTGGGGTTGATGTCGCCCAGCTTGCTCAGGGTGTCGGTGCGCGCGTCGTAGAGGTAGCGCGTGCCCGGTGTCTGGTCGCTCAACGCGGCCACCACGAAGCGGTTCTCCGCCCGGTCGCTGCTCTGCAGCATCACCTGCATGCCCGGCAGCTGGCGCTGCAGGCGCTCGAATACGCGGGCCATCACCGGGTCGAAGACGTGCCGCTCGGGCTTCTCCACCTGGAAGTCGATGTGCGTGAGCACCTTGCGCTCGCGCGAGTAGGCCACCGGCCCGAGGTCCACCTTCGGGTGCTGGTAGACCACCTCCTCCGCATCCGGGCGCTCGGGGTCGATGCGCACCAGCGCCACCTTGTCGCGGCCGCGGTTGCTCAGCGCATAGAAGCGCCGGTTGTCGAAATCGAACAGCCCCGGCGCCACCTGCGTGCGGAAGTCGGTGCTCAGCAGCGGCTTGAACGGATCCGCCTCCGTGGCGCGGTACAGCAGCGTGTTGTTCACGCCATCGCTGGCCACGGCCAGGCGCACCCGGCCGGCATGGTCGCTGGTCCAGTCGAGGATGTTGCCGGGGTTCTCGGCCACCTTCGTGGCGGCCGCGCTGCGCACGTTCACCCGGTAGACGTCGAAGGCGCGCTTGTCGCGCTGGTTGTGCTGCACCAGGATGTGCTCGGGGTCGTCGCGCAGCTCGTCCACGATGCCGGCACGCACGCCGCCCTCGGGCGTCAGCGGCGTGAGCTTGCCACTGGCCACGTCCACCGCCACCACGCGCACGTTCTCGTCGCCGCCGAAGTCCTTCTCGTACAGCACCGTGCCGTTGCCCTTGAAGCGGAAGATCGCCACGTCGCGTGCGCTCTCGAAGCTCAGCTGCTTCGCCTCGCCCACGGGCTTGCCCCCATCGAGCGCCTGCACGAACACGTTCATGCGCTTCGTGCCACCGCCCTCGCCCGCGGCGGGCTGCATGAAGCCCAGCCAGCGGCCGTCGTCGCTGAGCCGGAAGTACGCCCGGTCGGGGTTGCGGAAGAAGTCGCGCAGCGGGAATTGCGGCGGCACGCTCTCGGCCAGGACGGGGCCGGCAGCAGCCAGCGCGACGAGAGTGAGCGCCAGGGACAGGCGGGAACGCATGGCAGGTCTCCTTCGGGGGGTGTTGTCGAAGCAGCCGATTGTTCGCAGCCGCCCCGGCCGGGGCCCCCACCATGCGACGAAGCGCCGGGTGCGCCGGACGGAACGCCGGCCGACCGGCATGGACGGTGAAGCCCGCCCACCGGGCAGGGCACCGCTCAGGCCGTCTTCTTCAGCACCGCGTCGCAGCTCGCGCGCTGGCTGTCGTCCGCCGGCAGCTTCTCGCACACCGGCGCGAGCTGGCCGCGCAGCCGCGCCACCACCGCCTGGTGGGCCCCCTGCCCGTTCCACTTGGCCAGCTGGTCGCCCACGCGCTGCATGGCGCGCGCGCTGCGCTCGTAGAACGCGCCCGGCTGGGCGGCCGCCTCGCGGATCAGCGCGGCCACGGCACGCTCGATGCGCGCCTCGTCCTGCGGCGCCAGCTCCACCAGGGCGGCCACGTAGGACGCGCCCCACTGCAGGCGGGTGGCGGGGCCCTTGCTCGCGTCGAAGGCCTGCTCGTGCCAGCGCAGGGCCTCCTCCGGGCGCCCCTGCCGCTTGGCGTTGCCGCCCAGCTGGCTCATCAGGTAGTAGGGCGAGTGGCTCCTGGCCAGGCTGGCCTTCAGCAGCGCGTCGCTGTCCTCCCACAGGCCGGCCTGGGCCAGGGCATGGGCGGCCGCGGTGATCACCGCCTGGCGCTCGAAGCCGTCGGTCACCTCACGGTCGGCGCGTGCCGCCGCCGCCTGGACGTCCTTCGCGAGCGACGCGGGCAGGCGCGGGCGCACCGTGTCCTCCGGCTGGCCCAGCCGCGCCAGCTCCACCCGGCCGATGAGCGCGGACATGCGGTCGGCGCGGGACAGCGTGGCATCGGCCGCCAGGCGCACCAGTGCACCGTCCAGCGCGCGCACCATGACATCGCGCTGCGCCCCGGCCGCCGGCGCCAGCGCCTTGGCGAGGTCGGGGGCGAAGTTGACGAGGACGTCCATGTGCGCGCGGCTGGCCACCGGGTCGGCCAGCAGGCGGCTGACACGCTGGCGCGCGGCCGCGTCCGCCGGCGCGCCGCCGCCGGGCGCGTCGCCCGCGCTGGCCAGGGCCTTCATCATCAGCCGCGTCTGCGCCTGCGGCTGGCTGGCCGGGCACGCGCCGGCCAGGCGCGCCAGCAGGGCCGGCCGCTGGGCCGCCGGCACCAGCTGGGCCTCGTCGGTGTCCCACGAGTACCAGGCGAGCAGCTGCCAGTCGTTGCCCGACAGGGGGCGGCCGGCCTGTGCGTCGGCGAGCACCGCCTTCACCGGCCGGCCGCCGGCCAGGCCCATCTGCAGCACGGCCATCACGGCCGGCGCATCGGCCTCGCCGGGCAGGCGGGTGATCTCGCTGCCCTGCGGGCTGAACAGGATCATCGTGGGGTAGCCGCGCACCTTGAAGCGCTGGCCCAGCTTCTGCGCACCGGGCAGGTCGCCGTCGATCTGCACCGGCACGAAGCTCTTCGAGCGCTCGATGAAATCCTGCCGGTTGAACAGGGTGGCCTTGAGCTGGTTGCACGGCGGGCACCACTGGGCACCCCAGTACACCAGCACCGGCTTGCCCTCGGCCCTGCCCTGGGCGAAGGCGCGCTCCACGTCGGCGTCCGCGGCCGCCGGGATCCACGCCACCTGCGCCGCGGCGCCCGGGGCGGGCCCGCCCTGCACGGCCGGCGCGAGGGCGACGAGGGCGCAGGCCAGGGCGACAGGCGCCAGGGGGCGCAGCGGGTGGGGACGGCTCATGGGCGTTCCTTTCGTCGGGCAGGCTGCTCGTGGCGGGCCCGGCGCCTTGGGGATGGGGGGCGCCGCGCGATTGTGGAACAGTTCGCGCCCCCCCGGCACCGCCGGGGCCGCGTCGCCCCCGCGGCCTGCCCGGCCCGGGCGCTCCCGCTCCACATCACCGCAGGAGGACACGCATGAGCCCCCCCCCTTCCCCTTTCGCCGTCCACCGGCCCCGCCGCGCCGGGCCGAGCCGGCGCCAGCTGGTGCTGGCCACGGCCGCCCTGCTCGCCGCGGCGGCACCGGCGGCCGTGCGGGCCGCCGGCCCCCTGTCGCGCGCCCGCTTCCGGCTGGCGCGCGACTTCGCCGTGCCGGCCGACACCTTCGGCCTGGTGCCCTGGACGGACACCGTGTTCCAGGAGGGCGACGGCGTGGTGCTGCAGCCCGACGGCAAGGTGCTCGTGCAGAAGTCGGGCGTGTACGAGCTGGTCTTCTCCTGCGACTGGGACGCCAAGTCCGAGCGCGACATCGACCTGCGCAAGATCGGCATCCGGTGCCAGGCCGCCGGCCAGCCGGACACGCCGATCGATGCCCACGAGCGGCTGGGATTCGCCAACCTGCCCGGTTCCGACCCTCCGGCCACGGCGCGCTACCAGGGCACGTGGGCACCGCCGCCGCTGCCGCCCGGCGCGGTGGTCTCCACCGACGTGACGGTGGCGGATCTGGGCGGCACCGTGCGCCCCGGCGACACCGCCACCGCCTCGCACACGGGGCTGAGCGCGGCCCAGATGCCCGACGACGCGCTGACCCGGCTGATCGTGCAGGCGCGGGTGATCGCCGACAACCGGGTGCGCGTGTCGCTGTTCAACCCCGGCGGGGCGGGCGTCATCCAGGTGCCCACCGGCACGCTGCGGGTGGTGGCCATGAGCAGCACCCGCACGCGCGGCTCCAACGGGGATGCCTGGATGGTGCTGCACACCGCCTCCACCCGCCTGGAGGCCGGCGACCGCGTCTATGGCCTCGTCGAGCACAAGGTGGCCGGCAGCCTGCTGCAGGCCACCAAGAGCAGCTACCTGCAGATCGACCGCCTGGGCTGACGCGGCGCGCGGCTCACTCGCCGGCCGCCTGGCCTTCGCCGAGCGCCGCCTGCGCGTCGTCGTCGGCGGGGTCGGCCGGGGCGCGGGCCAGCGCCATCCACACCGCGAAGGGCACGAGGTAGGGCCGGCGCGGGGCGGGACGCAGCACCTCCAGCGCGCCGAAGCCGCCGTCGGGCGACGGGTGGGCCTGCATCACGCCGAAGGCGGGCGGGATCTCGTCCGCCGAGGCGATGCCGGCCTTCAGGACGTACCAGCACTCGCTGGCCAGTGCGCGGTAGGCCTCGGCCTTGTCGGGCCGGCGCAGCTCGCCCAGCAGGTCGGCCCGGCGCACCTTCACCTCGTGCACCACCGGCAGCGCCTGGTCCTCGCGCGTGGTGTGGCGGATGGAATAGACGTCCGGCATGGCCACCACCCAGCGGGTGGCGGGCGCGGCCCCCTCGTCGGCCGCCGGCGCGGGCAAGGGCGCACGCAGGGCCAGGCCACGCCAGACGATGCGGCCGGCGCGCTGCATCTCGCGCGCCACGCGCGCCACCAGGGCCTCGTGCGGCTCGCGCACGTCCCGGTTGGCCTGCAGGGTGTCGGCCAGGGCCTGCACGCCGGCGTCGGTCACGCGCAGGGTGTCCCGCCCGGCCGCGTCGCGCACGCGCTCCAGCCAGCCCGCGGCCAGCAGCTCCACCTCGACCAGGTCCTGGCAGGGCCAGCCGGCCGAGCGCCAGACCGCCCGCAGCCGCCGCCGGTGCACGACGGTGAGCCGGGCCAAGTCCACGCGCTACTCGACGACCTGCACGCCGCGGCCGAACGCGACCCGCCCGCGGATCTCGGCCGCCGCCTCGCTGGGCTCGGGGTAGTACCAGACGGCGTCCGGCAGCATCTCGCCGTTGACCAGCAGGCTGAGGTAGTGCGCCTGGCCCTTCCAGGCGCAGCTGGTGCGGTGGTTGGAGAAGGTGGTGTATTCGCGCTTCAGCGCGGAGTCGGGGAAGTAGTGGTTGCCTTCGACGACCACCGTGTCGTCGCTCTCGGCGACCACCACGTCCTTGAAGATGGCTTTCATCGCTGTGTTGTCCCGTGTGGAAGGAATGCGGCGCACCACGCCGGCCCCCATGCCCTGGGGCGGGCGCGCCAGCGGGTGCAACCCTATACTGAAATGCTTGCGCCCGCGATGCGCGCCGCCCGATCCCCGCCTCCCGCCTGTATGAGCGCCCTGCCCACTGCCGCCCTGCGACAGCCGCCCCGCGAAGGACCGCCGGACGCGGCCACCCGCGGCCGCCCGGCCGAGCAGGCGCCAGCCGCCACGGCCCCCGGCGCGCTGCCCATCGCCTTCGGCGAGGAGGCCACACGCTGCTTCGGCTGGTACCACGCCCCGGCCGGCCAGCGCCGCGCCACCGGGGTGGTGCTGTGCCGCCCCGTGGGCTACGAGGGCACCTGCGCCTACGAAACCTACACCCAGCTGGCCGAGCGCCTGGCGCGTGCGGGCTTTCCGGTGATCCGGTTCGACTACCACGGCACGGGCGACTCCATCGGCACCGACGCCGACCCGGACCGCGTGGCCGCCTGGCAGGCCTGCATCGACGCCGCCTTGCAGGAGGTGGGCCGCCTGGGCGGCACGCCACGGCTGGCGCTGTTCGGCGTGCGCATCGGGGCCACGCTGGCAGCCCAGGTCGCCAGCCAGCGCGGCGGCGTGGCGTCCATGGTGCTGTGGGCACCTTTCGCCGCCGGCCGCGGCTTCGTGCGCGAGCTGCGTGCGGCGGGCACCCTGCGGCACCACGCGCCCCGGCCCGGCGCCAGCGACGCGGACGACCTTGAGACCCTGGGCACGCTCTACACCGCGCAGACGCTCGCCGACCTGCAGGCGCTGGACGCCAGGCTGGCACCCGGCCAGGCGCTGCCGGCCCGCCGTGCGCTGTTCATCGGCCGCGACGACCTGCCGGGCGCGGGCCCGCTGCCGGCGGCCTGGTCGGCGGCCGGGGTGGAGACGACGGTGGTCGAGTGGCCCGGCTACACCGCCATGATGGCCGAGCCGCACGAGGTGGACGTGCCACGCGAGACGCTGGACGGCATCGTCGACTGGCTGGTGGCCGGGGAGCCGGCGCTCGACGACGCCGCGCCGCTGCCCGAGCCCGAGGCGCCGCTGCAGCGCCCGGCCGTGTTCGGCGGCGTGCGCGAGATCCCGCTGCTGTTCGGCCATGACCAGGGCGACCGCCACGGACTGTTCGGCGTCCTGGCCGAGCCCGAGGACCTGGCCGGCGCAGAGGGCCGCGCCGACACCGCCATCCTCATGATCAACGTGGGCACCAACCACCGGGTGGGGCCCAACCGGCTGTACGTGAAGATGGCCCGCGCCTGGGCGGCGCGCGGCTACCGCTCGCTGCGATTCGACCTGGCCGGCATCGGCGACAGCCGCACCGCCGCCGGCTACGCCAGCACGCGCCTGTACTCCAAGGCGTCCACGGTGGATGTGGGCGCGGCCATTGCGCGGCTGAGCGAGCTGGGCGTGCGGCGCTTCATCCTGGTGGGCCTGTGCTCCGGCGCGTACGTGGCCTTCCAGACGGCCCTGGCGGACCCGCGCGTCACCGGCCTGGTGCTGATCAACCCCCGCCGCCTCGACTGGCAGGAGGGCGAGACGCTGCAGAGCGCCATGCAGCGCAGCTACAAGTCCAGCCACTACTACCGCCGGGCCATGCTGCAGCCGGCCACCTACCGCCGGCTGCTCAAGGGCGAGATCGACGTGCGGGGCATCGCCGGCCGGCTGGCCGCGCTCACGCGCGTGCGGGCCCAGCGCGCCACGCGGCGGCTGCTCGGCCGCGCGCCGGACGAGGAGAACGTCCTGGCCAACATGCGCCTGCTGAGCCAGCGCGGCACCGACATCCTGCTCATCGTGGCCGAATCCGACGACGGCCTGGACTACCTCGAGTACCACATCGGGCCGCGCGGCAAGCTCATGGCCAGCCAGCCCAACTTCCGCATGCTCATGGTGGCCGGCGCCGACCACACGCTGTCGCAGACCGAGAGCCAGAAGACGGTGATCGAGGCCGTGCGGGCTCACCTCGACGACCGCTCGGCCGGCTGACCCGCCGGCGCCTCGGGCGGCCGCGGCGCCACGCCCCCGGCCGCTGCGGCACACACGTCCACCCCCGGCTCCCGGCAGGGGGCCAGCGCCGCGATCAGCGCATCGATGAAGGCGCGGGTCTTGGCGGGCATCAGGCGCCGCTCGGGGAACACCGCCCAGGCAGCGGACGGTGCCGGGCGCCAGTCCGGCAGCACGCGCACCAGCTCGCCGCTGCGCACCGACGGCGCGGCGAAGAAATCCGGCACCAGCGCCACCCCCAGGCCGGCGCGCGCCAGCTGCAGCAGCAGCGCGGGCGCGTTCGCCAGCATGCGCGCCGGCGGCAGGCCCTGCCACGCCTCCAGGGGCGGCGCCTCCTCGTGCTGCGCGTCCAGGCGCACCAGGCGCCAGGGCATCGCCTCACCCCCCTGGCCCGCCACCAGCAGCGCCTGCGGCGCGCCCGACATCAGCGCATCCGGGTGGGCCGGCTGGCCATGCGCGGCCACCCAGGCGGGCGAGGCGAACAGCCCGGCCGCGAACCAGGCCAGGCGCCGGGCGCCCAGCAGCGAATCGGACGGCAGCTCGCCCATGCGCAGCGCCAGGTCGTAGCCCTCGGCGAGCAGGTCCACCCGGCGCGGCGACAGGTCCAGTGTCAGGGTGACGGCGGGATGGTCCTGCACGAAGCGCTCGATGGCCCCGCCCAGGGCCAGCATGGCCAGGTCGCCCGGCATGGACACGCGCAGGTGGCCGCTGGGGCGCACCTGCCGGTGGGCCGCCAGGGCCAGCGCCCCGTCCACCTCCGCCACCACCTGGCGCGCATGGGCCAGCACCGCGGTGCCGAATTCGGTGACGGCCAGGCGCCGGGTGGTGCGCCGGATCAGCCGCTCACCCAGCCGCGCCTCCAGCGCGGACAGCCGGCGCGAGACGGTGGACTTGGGCAGCGACAGGCGCTCGGCCGCGCGGGTGAAGCTGCCGGCGTCGACGACGTGGGCGAAGAGGGCGAGGTCACCGGGGTCGATGGGGCAATCCATGCGGCGGATTGTTCCACCGATGGAACAGAGATGTGCACATGGACAGGTTTATCCGGACACAGCCCATCAATACAGTGGCCCCATCCCCACTGCACCCCCACCCGGAGCCCGCCATGCACATCCTCCAAGTGAATTCCAGCGCCCGCGTGTTCGAGAACGGCCAGGGCTCGCATTCCAGCCGGCTCGCCAGCGAGCTGGTGGCCGGCCTGCGCACCGCGCACCCCGAGGCCACGCTCACCGTGCGCGACCTCGCGCGCCAGCCGCATCCGGTGCTGGACGAAGCCGCGCTGGGCGCCCTGTTCACCCCGCCGGAGGCGCGCAGCGCCGAGCAGGCCGCCCGCGTCGCCCTGGACGACGCCCTGATCGCCGAGATCCAGGCAGCCGACGTCGTGGTGCTGGGCGTGCCCATGTACAACTTCGGTGTGTCCGCCCAGCTCAAGAACTGGATCGACGCCATCGCCCGGTCCCGCGTGACCTTCCAGTACACCGACAAGGGCCCGGTGGGCCTGCTGACCGGCAAGACCGTGTACGCGGTGCTCGCCCGCGGCGGCATCTACCGCGACACGCCGGCGGACAGCCAGGTGCCCTACCTCACCTCGGTGCTGGGCTTCCTCGGCATGACGGACGTGCGCTTCATCTACGCCGAGGGCGTGGCCATGGGGCCCGAGGCGGAAGCCCGGGCACTGGCCGCCGCCCGCGCGGAGATCGCGCAGCAGCTCGCCGCGGCCGTCGAGGCCACGCCCGCCTGAGGGCCCTGCCCGCCGCCCCCGTGCACCCGCCGCGATCGCGGCACACTGGCCCCCTGATGGCGGCTGACTCGCCGCCGACCCCCACGAAAGGCTTCCCATGCACGCGCCCGACACCCCCGCCCCCTCCGCAGCCGGCTCGCTGCAGCACGCGCGGCGGGTGGAGCGCCTGGTCACCGGCCGTGCCACGCAGGACGGCGCCGGCGTGAAGCTGACCCGCGTGCTGACGCAGGACCTGCAGCACCGCCTGGACCCCTTCCTGATGCTGGATGCCTTCGGTTCGGACGAGGCGGCCGACTACATCGCCGGCTTCCCCGACCATCCGCACCGCGGCTTCGAGACGGTGACCTACATGATCGCCGGGCGCATGCGCCACCGCGATTCGGCCGGCCACGAAGGCCTGCTGCAGAACGGCGGCGTGCAGTGGATGACCGCCGGCCGCGGGCTGATCCACAGCGAGCTGCCCGAGCAGGAGGAAGGCCGCATGGAGGGCTTCCAGCTCTGGCTGAACCTGCCGGCGCGCGACAAGATGGTCGACCCCGCGTACCGCGACATCCCGGCCGAGGCGCTGCCGCACTGGCAGGCGGCGGGCGTGGACGTGACCGTGATCGCCGGCCAGGCGGGCCAGGGCGACACCGCCGTGGCCGGGGCGGTGCAGCGCCCGCACACCGAGCCGGTCTACCTGGATGTCCACCTGTCCCCCGGGGCGGTCTTCGAGCAGCCGCTGCCCGCCGGCCACCACGCCTTCGTCTACGTGTACCGCGGCGAGGTGGACGTGGGCGGCACCCCGGTGGCCCGCCAGCGCATGGCCATCCTGGCCCAGGACCCGGGCGCGGACGGCGTGCGGCTGCAGGCGGGCGGCGCCCCCGCCCGGGCGCTGCTCGTCGCGGGCCGGCCGCTGCGCGAACCGATTGCGCAGTACGGGCCCTTCGTGATGAACTCGCACGACCAGATCTTCCAGGCCGTCGAGGACTTCCGGGCCGGCCGCTTCGGCTGACCGCCCCGGGGCGCCGCGAGGGCGCCCCGCCATGCCGCCACCCCTTCGCCGCGCGCGCCTGCGCCTCGCCGCCCCCCGTCCCGCCCGCCTGGGCCCGCTGCTGGCGCTGTGCGCCGCCAGCGCGGCCGCCGGGGCCGCGCCGCTGGAGCTGTACGAGCAGCCCGGCTTCCAGGGCATGGCCCTGGGGCTCGACCGCCCGCTGTCGCAGCTGGCGGACTACGGCTTCGACAACCGCACCCGCTCCGTGGTGGTGCGCAGCGGCCAGTGGGAGCTGTGCACCGAGCCGGGCTGGCGTGGCCAGTGCCTGGTGCTCGGCCCGGGCCCGCATGCGGATCTGCCGCCTGCGCTGCAGCGGCACATCAGCTCGGCCCGGCCCCACGCCGGCCCACCGGGCACGCCCGGCTCCCCGGCCGACGACACGCTGGCCCGGGCGGCCGTGGTGCTCTACAACGACGGCGGCTTCCGCGGGCCCGGCCTGCCCGTGGACGGGCCGGTCCCGTCGCTCGGCAAGCTGGGCATGGGTGACCGCGTCTCGTCCCTGGAGGTGCGGCGCGGCCAATGGCAGATCTGCCGGGACTCCCACTACGAGGGCACCTGCGTGGTGCTGGGCCCGGGCCGGCACCACCTGTCCGGCGGCCTGCACGACGAGGCCTCCTCCCTGCGCCCCGTGTTCGGCCCGGGACATCAGCCGCTGCCGGCGCACGGCGGGCTGACGCTGTACGAGCACGGCGACTTTTCCGGCCGGGAACTCATGGTCACCGCCCCGGTGGAGTACCTGGGGCGGTCGGGCTTCGGCGACCTGGCCTCGTCGGTGGAGGTGCATGCCGGGCTGTGGCAGGTGTGCACCGACTCGGTGTTCCACGGCCGCTGCATCACCCTGGGCCCCGGCCGGCACGCCCTTTCGGGCGGCATGCACGACCGCATCTCGTCGGTGCGCCCGGCGCTGCCCGACCGCAGCCCCGCCTGGCGACCGCGGGACTGAGCCCCTCCCTCCCAGCCCGCGGGCCGCGCCGCGCCATGAAAAAAGCCGCCCCGGAGGGCGGCTTTTTCGTGGGGGCTGGCCGGGAGCCAGCGGGCCTCAGCGGCCGGTGGTCAGCACCACGCTCGGGCCGTCGGCGTAGTCGAACACGAAGACGGTGTAGACCGAGCCCGTGATGAAGTCGACTTCGGCGTCGGAGTAGAAGATGCCTTCGTTCGGCTCCGACAGCTCGAGACGCGCGTCGTTGACCGCCACTTCCGTCTCGAAATCGCTCGCCGCACCGAACTCCAGGTTGGACACGACCTGGCTGGAGTTGATGGCCATCGTCACCGGCCGCTCGGCCAGGCTCGGGGCGGCGTGCACCAGGCGCACCTTGAAGCGCGAGGTGGTGGTGGGCAGGCGGTTGTCGTCGGTGATCGCGTTGACGGTGGCCTCGGCGACGCTGGTGCCAGTGACCAGCACCGTCATGTCGGCACCGGCCGCCAGGGTGATGGCCTGGTCGGGCAGGTCGGTACCGGCCACGTTGGTGGCGAGCGTCATGGTGCCGGCGGTGACCAGCTGGTACTGGCCGATGCTGGGCGACACGGCGTTCGAGGCCACGGTGGTGGGACCCGCGGTCACGGTGACGCGCGCGCCACCCGCCACGGCCGGCACCACGCGGATGCGCGCCTTGGTGTTGAGGTAGGGGGTGACGTCGCCGCCCTGGACCACGCCGATGGCATTGACCAGCACGCCGCCGGCGCCCGGGCTCAGCACCAGGTTGACCACGTCGGTGCTCTCGACCACCACGCCGGACACGTCCAGGCGCAGGTCGTCGGTGTCACCGGCCGCGGTGACGCGCAGGCGGTACGTGCCCGAGGTGACCGTGGCGTAGCCGTTGCCGCTCGCGCCTTCGGCCACGCCCGACTGGATGGGCTCCACCGACTCCAGCGACTCGTCCTCGCCGGTCAGGTACACGTCGACCGAACCGGCACCGACGGCGCCGTTGAACACGCTCACCTTGGTCTTGTTGCTGTCGGCCTTGTCCTCGTCGTCGGTGAAGATCACCGACTTCAGGGCGCCTTCCCAGCCGTAGGCGATGATCGTGTACTTCTTGCCCGAGCTCAGCGTGCGCGACTGGTTCAGCAGCTCGGTGGTCGAGCCCGCCGAGGTGAGCACGTTCTCGACGCTGTCGCCGGAGGACACGCCGGTGTAGTCGCTGCCCGTGCCGAAATCGACGGCCGAGATCTCCAGGTCGTCCTTGACGTAAAGGTCGAGCGACGCATAGCCGGCGCTGGCGTTCACCAGACGCACGTTGGCGTCATTGCTGTCGTCGCCGCCGCCGCAGCCGGCCAGCCACGCCAAGGGCAGGGCGGCCATCAGGCCGATCAGGTGGCGTTTGTTCATACGCATGGGAGTTCCATATCCTTGGTCAGCAGGCCCGCGATGCTCACGGGGCCCTGTTGCTTGAGTGTTTCGGCCTGTGCCGGCGCCGAACCGCCGACGGGCGCGCGCGGCGCCCGAAGGTGCAAAGGATAACCGCTGGCGGGCGGTGGCCGTTGACAGGCGAACTTGAGGAAGTGTGTGGTGACGTATTTCACGCGCGCCGCCGCCTTGTCGCGCGCCACGCTCACCGAGGGGCCGGCAACGGACGATCCTGCCCGCCATGAGCCTGTCCACGCCCCCCGCTCCCGTCGCCGCCCGGTCGCTCGACCTGGCCCGCACCCGCTGGGAGCTGGCCACGCGCCGGCTGTCCACGCTCAGCCGCATCCACGGCGCGGCCGACGACGCGGCCGGGGTGGCCATCGCCGCCCGCCTGGCCAGCCGCATCGGCGGCGAGCGCATCGTGCGGCAGAGCGCCATGGACGGCCTGTCGCTCGCGGAGACCGCCGACGGCGCCCTGGGGCAGGTGCAGGCCAGCCTGCAGCGCATGCGCGAGCTGGCGCTGCAGGCGCGCAACGGCACCCTGTCCGACGCCGACCGCGGCAGCCTGGACGCGCAATACCAGGCGCTGGGCGAGGAAGTGGGCCGGGTGGTCGGCGCCACCCGCTTCAACGGCCAGCGCATCCTGGCCGAGGAGGCCGGCGACCGGCCCATCAACACCGGCACCGGCCCGTGGGACACGATGACGCTGACCACGCCGGACCTGCGCCAGCAGCCCGATCTGGTGGCGGCCGCCGGCGCCCGCCTGGCCACGGCCGCCGGCAGCGCCAGCGTGGTGGACAGCCTGGACGGCGCGCTGGAGGCGGTGGGCACGCACCGCGCCCGGGTGGGCGCCGGCATGCGCCGGCTCGAGAACGTGGTGGACAGCGCGGAACTGCGCTACGAGGCGGCCGCCCGTTCCTACGACCGGCTCACGCGGGCCAATCCCTTCAGCAGCGCCAGCGCGCAGGCCGAGGCGCGGCTGCAGCAGTACGCCGCGGTGGCGATGCTGCGGGAGGACGCCACCGGCTGGCGGCGCCAGCTGCTGTCGCTGCTGGGCTGAGGCGCGCCGCCTCGACGCTGCCGGGGTCGGCCGGCTCAGCGCCCGCAGCCGGTCGCCTTGAGCAGGCACTGGCGGAAGCCGGGCGAGCGCTCCAGCAGGAACTTGCCCTTGGCCGCCACGGCGCTGTCCGGGAAGTCGGCGAACACACCGTCCACCCCCAGCGCGAAGAAGCGCTCGAACTCGTGCGTCGGCATGCCCGCGTCCTCCAGCGGCAGCCGCGACGGCTCGCTGCGGAAGGTGTACGCGTGCACCAGCAGCCCGCGGGCGTGGGCGTCGGCCACCACGCGGGTCGGCGGCAGCACGCGGCGGTCCGCCTCGTTGACCAGCCCGTCGCCGTTGGCGTCCTGGCACACGCCCTGGCTCACCACCCGGCAGGCGGTGGACTGCAGGTAGTACTTCCACGGGCCGATGCCATCCGCGTACGTGGCCACCTCCGACAGCCCGGTGGGCGTCACCAGGTCGGCGAAGGTGCCGGCGCGGCCGGACACCACCCAGTCATAGGGCTTGTCATAGGGCGGCGCGTAACTCAGCGTGCCGTCCGGGTTCAGCCCGTCCGCATCCACCAGCTGCACCAGGCGCACGGCGGTCTTGGCGCGCAGCTCGCGCAGGTTGGCCGTCTCGAAGCTCTGGATGAACACCGGCGCCTGGCGGTCGTTCCATCCGGCGAAGGTGAGCTCGGCCAGCAGCTTGTCTTCCAGCGGCAGCCCCAGCGCCTTGTGGAAGGTGGGGTGCTTGGTCTCCGGGTACAGGCCGATGGTGCGGCCCTTCTCCAGCGTCTTGCGCTTGACCAGCGCGATCACCTCGCGCAGGGTCGGGATGCGGTACTGGCCGTCGTAGGCGGTGTCACGCCCGGCCATGGGCTGCACGGCGCGCAGCTCCTTGATCTCGGCGAGCGTGAAGTCGCTGGCGAAGAAGCCCTCCTCCGCCACGCCGTCCACCAGCGCCACGCGCTTGCGCGAGGCGAACTTGGGCATGTCCTTCACGTTCGTGGTGGCGATGAGGTTGGGCTCGTGCCGGGCGATCAGCACGCCGTCCCGGGTGGACACCAGGTCCGGCTCGACGAAATCGGCACCCAGCTCGATGGCCAGCGCATACCCCTCGAGCGTGTGGTCGGGCAGGTGGCCGGGGGCGCCGCGGTGGCCGATCACCAGCGGCGCGCCGTCCAGCTGGGGCAGCCTGGCCTGCGCCCCTCCGGTGGCCGCCAGGCAGGCAACGAGCAGGGGCAAGGCATGAATGACGCGTCGCATGGGCTGTCTCCTTCCAGGGGGAAAGGCCCGCACGCTAGGCGCGTCGGATGACCCGGCCGTGACGCTTCGTAACGAATTGCGCCCGACTGCGCCGCTTGTTTCGGCGCTTGTCCCGCCGCGCTCGGCCCTAACGTTCGTGTCCTGCAGTGCCGGATCTGTGACCGGCCGGAGGGACACCATGAAACCCTATCACGCCCCACGCCCGCATCGCCCGCCCCCGCGCGACCTGCCGCCGCTGACCTGGCCCGCGCCGCTGGACGCGCTGCCGCCCCTGGCCATCACCAAGGCACCGGAAAGCCCGGGCTGGGCCGACACGCTGCCGGTGGACCTGGCGCTGCCGCTGGAAGCCGAGCTGGCGCAGCCGGGGCCCTTCGACGAATCGCTGACGGGCCTGCAGGTGCGCGAGATCATGGGCAGCCAGCTCTTCGACCGCCTGTTCGGCGCCGCGGCCACCCCGCCGCGCCGCGGCTGAGGGCTCAGCCGAACGGCCGCACGCCGATCCACGCGGCGTGGGCCCAGAAGGCGAACGCCGCCCAGGCGAGCACGCCCGCCACCACGGCCACCGCCGTGCGGCCCGGCCGCACGTCCACCTCCACCGGGCCACGCCGGCGCGAGGCCCGGTAGGTGACCACCGCCCACGCCAGGAAGCCGCCGAACAGCAGCACATCGGCCAGCGTGCCGTTGGCCAGCAGGTGGGCGAACGCCCACAGCTTGGTGCCCAGCAGCATCGGATGCTGCAGCCGCGCCTGGATGGCATTGCCGCGCACCTGGGACGCGGCCACCAGCACGAAGGCCGCCAGCGTCAGCAGGCTGGCCAGGTGGCGCGACGCCACCGGCGGCGTCCACAGCACGACGGGCGATTGCCGCGCCTGGCCATAGCCCCACACCAGCAGCACGAAGCCCAGCAGCGCCAGCACGCTGTAGGCACCCTTCCAGGGCCCCTCGCCGAGCCTGGCCCGCATGCGCTCGCGCCACTGCGGCGCCACCACGCGCACGGAGTGCACTCCCAGGAACAGCAACAGACCCAGCACGAGCATGGCCATGGCGGCCTCCTTCTTCTGGCCGCAATGCGGCGGTGGATGACGGCCGCGATTGTGTGGCCGGCGGCCCGCCCCCGCGAAGACGCCGAGACACATCCTCCTTCCTTCCTGCCATACTCGTTTCACGGCCACGGGGCTTCTCCCGGCGTGGCCGGTTCCACGACCGCCAACGACGAACCGGCATGACCCCAGCGAGGCCTCGCACCCTTTCCTTCCTGGCCGCCGCCCTCACCCTGCTGGCGCCCGGGCCCCAGGCCGCCGGCACGCCACCGCCGGCCGCACCCGCGTCCGCGCCGGCCGCCGCCCCGGCGGCCCCCACCCACCTGCGCGTGGTCGGCGGCCTGGCGGGCCTGAACCAGTACACCCGCCACGAGGAGCCCTTCTGGTCGCAGGAGCTGCCGCGCCTGTCGGGCGGGCGGCTGCGGGCGGACATCGTGCCCTTCGACCGCGCCGGCATCCGCGGGCAGGACATGCTGCGCCTGGTGCAGCTGGGCGTGGTGCCCTTCGGCACCGTGCTGCTGTCGCTCAGTGCCGCCGACGAGCCGCTGATCGGCGCGCCCGACCTCGCCGGGCTGAACCCCGATGCCGCCACGCTGCGCCGCCATGCCACCGCCTACCGGCCGTTCCTCGAGAAGATGCTGCGTGAGCGGCACGGCATCGAGCTGCTGGCCGTCTACACCTACCCGGCGCAGATGCTGTTCTGCAAGCGGCCGGTCAAGGGCCTGAACGATCTCGCCGGCCGGCGCGTGCGCACCTCCAGCCCCACGCAGTCCGACTGGATCGAGGCCCTGGGTGGCAAGCCGGTGGCCATGCCCTTCGCCGAGCTGGGCCAGGCGCTGCGCAACGGCAGCGCGGAATGCGCGATCACGGGCAGCATGTCGGGCTACACCATTGGCCTGCACAAGCAGACCAGCCATCTCTACACCATGCCGGTCACCTGGGGCATGTCGATCTTCGCCGCCAATGCCGGGGCATGGGCCGCCCTGCCGGCCGACCTGCGGCCCGCGCTCAAGCAGGAGCTGCTGCGGCTGGAACAGGCCATCTGGGCCGAGTCCGACCGCGAGACCGGCGAAGGCGTGCGCTGCCTCACCGGCGCCAGCGCCGCCCCCGGCACCACCGCCGGCACCACCGCCGGCGCCTGCGCGGGCGGCACCGGGGCCATGCGCGCGCAATCGCCCACGGCCGCCGACGAACAGCGGCGCCGCGACATCCTCGCCACCGTCACCGCCCGCTGGGTCAAGCGATGCGGCCCCGCCTGCGCCGATGCGTGGCAGGAGACGCTGGCGCCGCTGAGCGGCATCGACCTGCGCCGCAGCGCGGCGCGCCAGCCTTGACCCGGCCACCGGTTCGCGCCCAGTGGATCATCGCGGCCTTCGTCGCGGTGTTCGTGGGCACCGTGCTGGCCGCGGCCGCCGCCCTCATCGGCAGCCAGGAACGTGAAGCGCTGGAGCAGGCGCGCCAGCGCACCGAGCGGTTCATCGCCGGTGCCGAGGCCACGCTCAACCGCACCCTGCTGGGCGTGGATGTGATGCTGGCCGGCACGGAGGCCCTGCTGCGCCCCACCGCCGGGCAGACCGCAGGCCCCTCGCTCGACGGCGTGCAGGCCCAGCTGCGCAACGTGATCGGCCAGAACCTGCTGGTGCGCGACCTGCTGCTGCTGCGCGCGGACGGCACGGTGCTCGCCTCGGCCCAGCCGGACAGCCTGCGGCTGGGCCTGCCGCTGCCGCCCGGCTTCGTGCGCGACGCCATGGCGCTGGCCTCGCCGCAGCTGGTGATCAGCGCGCCGCTGGTCAACTTCGTCACCGCGGAACGCATGATCTACTTCGCGCGGCCCGTGGAGGCCGCGCCCGGCACGCGCCTGCTCGCCGTGGCCGAGGTGCCCGCGGCCCTGGTGGGCGGCCTGATGGCGCAGGCAGCCGACATCCAGGGCCTGGTGGCCACGCTGGAGCGCGACGACGGCCAGCTGCTGGTGAGCGTGCCGCCCCACGAGGCCCTGGTCGGCCAGCGACTGCCCCAGCCCCTGGGCGAGGCACAGGCCACCGGCCATGCGGAGCAGGCCCCGTCACGCATCGGCGGCGAGCCGGCGCTCGTGGCCGTGCGCCCGGTGCTGTACCGGCCGCTGCTGGTGGCCGCGTCCATTCCGCTGGAGGCCGCCCTGGCCGACGTGCACGAGCAGCGTCGCTTCGTGATCGGCGGCACGGTGCTGCTGCTGCTCATGGCCGCCGGCGCCGGCGCCTTCGCCCATTGGCACCTGGGCCGGCTGGCCGAGGCGCGCACCGAGCTGGACCGCAGCAAGACCGTGCTCGACCAGGCGCTGGCCTCCATGGCCGACGGCCTGCTGCTGTGCGACGCCGGGGACCGCGTGGTGGCGTGGAACCCGCGCTTCGTGGAGATGTACCCCTGGCTGGGCGAGGTGCTCGCGCCCGGCGTGTCCTTCGAACGCCTGGTGCTCATCACGGTCAACGCCATCATGCCGGACGCCGGTGCGGACGACCAGCATGCCTGGGTGCAGCGCCGCATGGCCATCCACCGGGTGCACGACGGGCAGCACGAGCAGGTGCTGCCCGATGGCCGGGTGATCCAGGCCCTGGAACGCCACACGCCCGATGGCGGCGTCATCACCGTCTACCACGACGTCACCGCGGCCGAGCGGGCCCTGGCCCGCGCCAAGGCCGACGCGGAGGCGGCCAACCGCGCCAAGTCCCGCTTCCTCGCGTCCATGAGCCACGAGATCCGCACGCCGCTGAACGCCGTGCTGGGCATGAACGGGCTCATGCTCACCACCCAGCTCACGGCCGAGCAGCGGCGCTACGCCGAGCTGATCCGCTCGTCCGGGCAGACGCTGCTCACCCTGATCAACGACATCCTCGACCTGTCCAAGGTGGAAGCCGGCCGCATGGAGCTGGAGATCGTCGAGTTCGACCCGGTGGCCACGGTCAACGAGGTGGTGTCGCTGCTGGCCGTGCGCGCCGAGGGCAAGGGCCTGACCCTGCGCATGAACGCCGCGCCCGGTGCACCCGCGCGCGCCCGCGGGGACCCCAGCCGCCTGCGCCAGGTGCTGTTCAACCTGGTGGGCAATGCGCTGAAGTTCACGTCGCAGGGCCGCGTCGACGTGGAGCTCACCCACCGACCGCTGCCCGGGCAGCGCGTCGAGCTCATCATCACCGTGCGCGACACCGGCATCGGCATCGACGCCGACACCCTGCCCCGCCTGTTCCGCCACTTCACGCAGGGCGACTCGTCCACCGCGCGGCGCCACGGCGGCAGCGGGCTCGGCCTGGCCATCAGCCAGGAGATCGTCGAGCTGATGAAGGGCCGCATCGAGGTGCAGAGCACCCCCGGCGCCGGCAGCACCTTCACCGTCAGCCTGCCGCTGGAGGTGGTGCAGCCGGCGGCGCCGGCCGGCAGCGACACGCCCGCCCCCCGCGCCGACGGCCCGGCGCCGACGGGCCAGGCGCCCTGCCGCATCCTGGTGGCCGAGGACAACGGCGTGAACCAGATCCTCATCAAGGCCATGCTGGACCACCTCGGCCACTACAGCGACATCGTGGCCGATGGCTTCGAGGCCGTGCGCCAGGTGCAGGCCGCGCAGTACGACCTGGTCCTCATGGACATCCAGATGCCTGGCATGGACGGCGAGGCCGCCACGCGGGCCATCCGCGCGCTGAATGCCCCGGTGGCCCGCATTCCCATCATCGCCATGACAGCCAACGCCATGGTGGAGGAGCGTGCAGCCTACCTGGCCGCCGGCATGAACGACCACGTGGCCAAGCCGCTGGACCTGGCCCGCCTGGCCGAGGTGATCGGCCGCGCCTGCGGGCGGTGAGGCGCCGCTAGGCCGCCGGGGCCGGCTCGGCGAGCAGCGTCTCCAGCGCATGCTCGCGGATGCCGTAGAAGGCCTTGATCTCCGCGATCTGCGCCTGCAGCGCCCGCTGGCGCGCAGCGGGCAGCGGCTGGCGCCGCCGCACGGCCAGGATCATCTTGTTCTTGCTGGTGTGCTCCAGCGCGACGAACTCGAACACCTGGGCGTCGTAGCCGTGCGACTCCAGCAGCAGCGCGCGCAGGCTGTCGGTCACCATCTCGGCCTCCTGGCCCAGGTGGATGCCATGGCGCAGCAGCGGGCGCAGCACCGGCGGCAGGCTCATCTGCGGCCGGATCTGCTTGTGGCAGCACGGCGAGCTCAGGATCACGGCGGCGCCGGCACGGATGCCCGCATGCAGCGCGTGGTCCGTCGCCGTGTCGCAGGCATGCAGCGCGATCATCACGTCCACGTGCGCCGGCGTGACGCGGCTCACGTCACCGCACTCGAAATGCAGGCCGGCCATGCCGCAGGCAGCCGCCGCCTCGTTGCACAGGCGCACCAGCTCCGGGCGCAGCTCCACGCCGAGCGTGTGCACCGGCCAGCCCCGGCCGCCGCCGCGGTGCGCCAGGTGGTAGTGGGTGGCGAAGGTGAGGTAACCCTTGCCGGCACCGAAGTCCACCACCTGCAGCGGCAGGGCATCGGCCGCCGGCTCGCCCTGCGCCAGGCCGGCCTCGTCCAGCGCGTGGTCCAGCACCTCGACGAACTTGTTGATCTGCTTCCACTTGCGCGCCATGGCCGGCACCAGGCCGCCCCCGGCGTCCACCACCCCCAGCGCGTGCAGGAACGGCGCATCCAGCGGCAGCAGGCGCTGCTTGCGCCGCGCGTGGCCCGTTGCCGCCCCGCCCTCGGCGGCGTCCGCCCCTGGCGCACTGTCGCCGGGCTCGTCCACGCCAGCGATGCGCGAGCGCCGCAGCGCCATGCGCCCGCGCTTGCTGATGAGCAGCTGCAGCTCCTCCGCCGCGGTGAACAGGTGCGCATGCTGGAAGGGCGCTCCCAGCTGCGCGTCGATGCGCGCCTGGCCCTCGGCCAGCGACAGGTTCTCGGTGAGCTCGCGGGTGCGGTGCTGGGCCAGGAACTGCAGGTGCGGCACACCGCGCAGGTCCACCCGCCGCACGCTCACGCGCAGCAGGTCACCCGCCCCGCGCGGCTTGGCCAGCACCAGGCGGCGAAAGGTGCCGCCGGCCAGGCCCTGGGCCAGCGCCTCCAGAAAGCGCGCCCGCCGGGCGAGGCTCGCCAGGGCGTCCGCATCCGGCGAAGACAGCAAGGCATCGTCCATGCACGATTGTCGCGCAGGGGCGGTGGGCGCCTCAGCGGGCGGGGTCGGCCAGCGGGAAGTGCCAGCTCACCCGGGCCAGCCCGTCCGTGGCATCGGCCTGCACCTCCACGCGGGCGTCGTGCAGCCGAGCCACGCGCGCCACCATCCAGGCGCGCAGCCCCTCGGCCGAGTGGCCGTCGCCGGCCCCCCCTGCGCGCAGCAGCTCGTCGAGCGACCGGGCCCAGCCGTCGTCCACCGCGGCGATGCCCACCGTGGCCACGCCTCCCGAGCACCGCAGGGAGATGTGCACCTCGCGCGCGCCCTGGGCCGCCAGGGCCAGGCGCAGCAGCGCCTGCAGCGCCTGCAGCAGCGCGATGCGGTCGCCACGCACCACCACCCCCCAGTCCAGGTCGCGCGCCAGGCGGCGGCCGGTGTCCGCGGGAGGCGCCAGCTGCTCGGCGGCGTCGTCCACCAGCTCGGCCAGCTCGAGCGGCTGCAGCGCCGCCCGCCGCAGGTGGCGGGTGCGCAGGATCACCAGGTAGTGGTCGGCCGCCTGGGTGGCTTGCTGGAGCATGGCGTCGATGCGCCTCGCCGGTTCCACCCAGCCACCGTCGAGCACACCCAGCTGCACGCGTGCCGCGCCCAACGGGTTGCGCAGGTCGTGCGTGATGAACTCTTCGGTCTCTCCGCGAAGGGTATCGAGCGTCCGCTGCACCGCCATGGCGTGCTCACGTGCCAACAGGCTCTGTGTGCGGGCCTCGAACTGGAGCCACTTCCCTCGGTGCACCAGCGCCTCACGGTGGCGGCCCGCGCGGGCCAGCACATCGCACAGACACCGATGGAGCGAGGCATGCATGTCGCCGCTCTTGAACAGGGGCCCCGGCATCTGCTCGACTCCATGGAGATCGGACAGCACCTCGTCGAGGGCGGCGGTGCCGGTGGCCAGCAGTACGCGGCACCGGGCCAGCGTGAAGATGCCCCAGATGGACGTTCCCCGGACCAGCAGGCCAGGGCTTTGCTCTCCGACGCGGTGCACCCAGCGAGCGGCCTCGTCCACCTCTCCAAGCTCGAGCAGTACACCGACGAACGTGTCCAGTGAGCTGGCCCTGAGCCAGCCGTTGGGCTCGGCCAGGCTCCCCTCGCAAGCGCCTTGGGCGAACCGCCGCGCGACCCCCAAGGCCTCACGCGCCACCGCCGGGTTGTCCTCCAGCGTGGCGATCCTCGCAACGCCCATCCACGACCATGCCATGTTGTTGATCGTCTGGTGCCGCTGTTGGCGGATCTCCTCGGACTCCCCCTTCAGCAGATCGAGACACTCACGGTACATGCCGATGGCCATCTCGTACTCACCGATCAGGCTGAGCGCGCTGCCGATGTTGAGCGTCAGGCGCCACAACAGGTCGGTGCGTCGTAGCGCATGGGCCATGCCCAGCACTTCCTGTCCGCGCCACAGGGCATCTGCATAGCGCCCGCTCAGGACGTCCACGACGATCTGCGCGTTGGTGGCCCTCACGAGCGTCAGCGGTTCTGCCTCGGCTTGCGCGAGTGCGAGCGCGCGCGCCAGCGTCTCGTCGCGCTCGGGGTGGCCAAGCGCACTGCGGGCCATGCCTTGCACGAGCAACGCCCGCACCACGGCCAGGCGGTCCCCGAGAGCGTCGGCGCGGTGCTGTTCGTCGGTGGCGATGCGCAGGGCGTCCGCGGGCCGCGCACCCAGAAGAGGCTGCATGCGATCGAAGAAGGCGTCGGTCCCCGCGTCGATCACCTCGGGGGCCATGGGCACCGGCCGCTCAGTCGACATGCGGCACCGACTCCAGCAGCAGGCGCACCGTCGTGCCGCAGCCCGGCTCGCTGTCCACCTCGATGCGCGCCCCGTGCACCCGGGCCGCGCGGGCCACCATCGCCAGGCCCAGGCCGTTGCCCTTGCGCACGGCCGAGGTGCTGAACCGCTGGAACAGCCGCGCGCGCATGTCCAGCGCGAGCCCGGGGCCACGGTCCGCCACCGACAGCCATGCCGCCCCGTCGGCGTGCGTGAGGCTCACCCGCACGGAGCTACCGGCCGGCGCATGCTTGAACGCATTGCTCATCAGGTTGCCCAGGGCGCGCATCAGCAAGGCGGTGTCGCCACGGACGAAGGTGGGTCGGTGCAGTTCCCGCTCCAGGCGCACCGGCGCGCCGGGCGGCGGCGCCATCTGCTCGCACACGTCGTCCACCAGCGCGGCCAGGTCCAGCACGGACAGGTCCTCGGGCCGCAGGTGTTCGGCGCGGATCACGCCCAGGTACTGGTCGGCAATGTCCACCGCGCGCTGCACGCTGTGGCTCGCACGCTGGAGGCCCGTCCGGCCTGCGGGCGCGGTGCCGCCGGCATCACCGGCCAGGGCCTGCAGTTCCTGCGCTGCCTGCTGCAAGGGCGCCCGCACCACCGTGCGAATGACGGCCTGCGCTTCCGTGCGCCAGGCGGTCATGGTTTCCTCCGTCCAGCGCCCGTGTTCCCGGGCCAGGCGGGCCCGCAGCCGGGCCTTCGCGTCCACCCAGCGGCGCTGGGTGTGCAGGGCGTCCTCGTACCGGCCGGCTTGCTCGAAGGCCTCGAAACGGCAGCGCAGCCAGGCCAGCAGCAGGTCACCCTGCCGCACGCGGGGGTGCCCGATGGTCTCCAGGGCGTCCAGGCGCTGCAGCACCTCGGTGGGGTCACGCTCGCCGCTGCGCAGGTCGACGAGGGCCTGGCTGAGCCGCCAATGCGCCATCGCCAGGCTGTCCGGCGCCGGCCGGCCGGCGCGGTCACCGCCCGCCTCGACACGCTGCAGCCACTGACGGGCCTGCAGGGGTTCGTCCGCCTCCAGCAGCACGCGCACCAGGCAGAACAGCGCCGCCTGG
Organism: Ideonella sp.; assembly: GCF_041918995.1. GTDB lineage: Bacteria > Pseudomonadota > Gammaproteobacteria > Burkholderiales > Burkholderiaceae_C > Ideonella. The sequence continues at coordinate 84,071 of NZ_JAYRUN010000012.1, forward strand.
CTGAAGCGCGGGCTGGCCCCGGCGAGCGCCTCGCAGGCCGCCTCGCCCAGCCGCCGGGCGCGCGCCATGGCGTCCCGGGCGGCGTCTTCCGCACCGGCCTCCAGCAACAGCCCGGCTCGCATCAGCCACACCTGCGCCTGGCCGGCCTCGTAGCGGCCCAGCGCGACGCAGCGGTCGTGCGCGGGCAGCGCCTCGGGCCGCGACAGCAGCAGCTGGCGCGCCTCGGCGAACGCCTCCACGGCCAGGTCGTGCTCGCCCAGGTGCCCCAGCCCGGTGGCCGACCAGAACAGCGCATGGCGCATGAGCGCCTCGTCGCCCCGGGCGCGCGCCCGCTCCAGCAGGCCGCGGCAGGTGGCCTGGGCGCGCGCATGGCGCCCATGGTCGGTGTCGATCTCCGCGCCCACCACGGCCAGGCGGTCTGCCCAACGCTGCGCCGTGGCCGGCTCCCGCCGCGCGAGAGCCGCCGCGGCACGCAGGTGCGCGTGGGCCCCGTCCTCGTCGCCCCCCTGCCCGGCGAACCATCCCAGCCACATCAGGCATTCCAGGGCCTCGTCGCCGCGGCCTTGCAGCTCGCACAGCCGGCCACGCTCCTTCAGCCACGCCATTGCCTCGGGCGCGGGCCGGTCGGGCCAGTCGGGCCAGGCGCCCGCGTCGTGCAGCGGGGGGGATGCCAGCGCCATGGCGCGGCCCGTTCAGGCGACGGCGTCGGCGGGCACTTCCAGCCGGTAGCCCGTGCCGTACACCGCATTCAGCCGGAAGCCGTGCTCGGTGAGCGCCAGCTTGCGCCGGATGAGGTAGACGTGCTGCGCCACGGTGTGCACGCCGGCCTCGTGGTTGCGACCCCACACCGCCGCCAGCAGTTCCTGGCGCGTGAACAGGCGCGCCGGCTCGCTGAAGAGGATCCAGGCCAGGTCGAACTCGCGCGGCGCCAGGTCCACGGCACGGCCGTCCACGGTCACCTCGCGGCGGCCGAAGTCCAGCCGGTAGGGCGGCCGCTCGATGGCCGTCAAGGTGCTGGCCGCAGGCGTCATGCGCCGCAGCAGGGCGTCGATGCGCGCCACCACCACGGATTCCGAGCCCGGCTTGACGATGTAGTCGTCCGCGCCCGCCTTGAGCGCCCGCACCACGGCCTCTTCGGTGTCCAGGCCGGTGAGCATGACCGCACCCACACCCGGGCCCAGCAGCTGCCGCAGGCGGGCCACCACATCGATGCCCTCCATCTCGGGCAGCCGCCAGTCGACCACGGCGCAGCGCGGGGCCTGCTTGCTCACCTCGTAGAAGAACTCGTGCGGGCGACCGAACACCTTGACCTGGTGGCCAGCGCGCAGCAGCCATTGCTCCACGCTCGCGGAACAGTCCGGGTCGTCCTCCAGCAGATAGATCAGCGCCAAACCTCGCTCCCGACCAGTCCGGATCCCCTGTCTGCAAGGCTGCCGGACCCTGTGGAAAACGTCATACTCCCCTGGTTTCGCCGCACGCACAATCGGTGCAAGCGGCGAAGGGCGCGATTATTGCGTCAAGGTGACCGCATTCCGCGAGAGTGACGAAGCTTGAGAAATGCACGGGGCAGCGCGCCTAGCATGGTGAAGCCGCTCCTTGCGGGAGCGTCCCGCCCTGGCGCCACCGTGCCGGGAGAGTCGGGCGTGACCGCCTTGGCCACAAGTCTGGAGTTCGAGAGATGACGATGTCGATTCCCCGCCCGCTGGCGCTGGCCGGCCTGGCCGTCGCCTTGGCAATGGGCCCGCTCTGCGCCGACGCCGGCACCGCCAAGAAGGGCACCAAGAACATCATGCCCGCCTTCAGCACCGGCGTGATCGTCTCTCTCGCCAAGAAGGACCAGCTCGACCCCGAACTGCTGGCCAAGGCCCGCACCGTGGCCGCCCGCTATGGCGTCACGCTGCGCCAGCTGCGCCGCATGGCGCAGGGCGGCGACGTGCTCGAGCTCAGCAAGGCGCTGCCCGATGCCGTGGCGCGCCAGCTGGCGCTGGAGATCGCCCGCCTGGACGACCGCATCGACTACGTCGAGCCGGACGTGGTCATGGTGCCCCTGGGCCTGTCCAACGACAAGCACGTCGGCGCGCAGTGGAACTACACCGAGTCGGCCGGCGGCATCAACCTGCCCGAGGCCTGGGTGATGTCCAAGGGCCAGGGGGTGGTGGTGGCGGTGGTGGACACCGGCGTGCGCCCCCACATCGACCTGATGGCCAACCTGCTGCCCGGCCACGACTTCGTGTCCAGCGCCACGCTGGCGCGCGACGGCAACGGCCGCGACGGCCTGGCCTGGGACGAGGGCAACTGGCACACCCCCGGCCAGTGCGGCGCCGGCAGCGTCACCGGCGACGACAGCAGCTGGCACGGCACCCACGTGGCCGGCACCATCGCCGCGGACGCCAACAACCAGCTCGGCGTGACCGGCGTGGCGCCGCGCGCCAGCATCCTGCCCGTGCGGGTGGCGGGGCGCTGCGGCGGCCGCACCTCCGACATCATCGACGGCCTGCTGTGGGCCGCGGGCCTGCCGGTGGCCGGCGCCCCGGTAAACGCCCATCCCGCCCAGGTCATCAACCTGTCCCTGGGCACGGTGGCCGCCTGCAGCCGCACGTTCCAGGCCGCACTGGACGTGGTGCGCGAGCGCGGCGTGGTGGTCGTGGCCGCCGCCGGCAACAGCGGCACCGACGTCTCGCGCGTCAGCCCGGCCGGCTGCCGGGGCGTCATCGCCGTGGCCGCGAGCGACCGCCAGGGCCGGCTGGCCTACTACTCCAACCATGGCAAGGGCATCACGGTGGTGGCGCCCGGTGGCGACATGCGCCGCTCGTCCGAGGACGGCGTGCTGTCGCTGTACAACACCGGCACCCGCCGCCCCCTGCTGGACAACCTGGCCTACATGCAGGGCACGTCCATGGCGGCCCCGCACGTGTCGGGCGCCATCGCGCTGATGCTGTCGCGCCACCCCGACATGAGCCCCGACCGGGTCAAGACCGTGATCAAGAGCAGCGCGCGTCCCATGTCGCCGCTGAAGTGCCGCGCCGGCTGTGGCGGCGGCCTGCTGGATGCGGCGTCGGCGGTGGCGGCCGCGGCCGTGGTGGCGCCGTGATCCGCCTGCCGCATGTCGCCTGATTTCATCGGCGTCTACGACGACGCCCTGGATGCCGATTTCTGCGCCGGCTTCATCCGGCGCTTCGAGGCGAGCCGGCACAAGGTGCCGGGCGCCACGGGCGGCGGGGTGGACCGCAGCAAGAAGGTCAGCACCGACCTCCACCTGAACCGCCACCCCGACTACCGCGAGGACCTGGCCCACATCCTGAAGGCCACCACGCGCGGCGCCGAGGCCTACTTCCGCGAATACCACTTCGCGCTCATCGCGCCGATGGCGCTCACCCTGGCCCACCCGCAGACCGGCCAGCCGGTGGCGGTGACCCACGAGAACTACGAGGAAGTCGCCGCGCCGCGCGCCGGCGACCTCATGAAGGCGCTGTACCGCGTGGGCGACATCCAGGCCCAGAAGTACGACCGCGGCGTGGGGAACTACAACTACTGGCACTGCGAGGTCTTCCCCGAGGCCGGCCGCCACGAGGCGCTGCACCGCACCTTGCTGTTCATGTTCTACCTGAACGACGTGGCCGAGGGCGGGCAGACCGAGTTCTACTACCAGCAGCGGGCCATCCAGCCCAAGGCAGGGCGCATGGTCATCGCGCCCGCCTACTTCACCCACACGCACCGCGGCTGCACGCCCACCTCGGACGACAAGTACATCCTGACGAGCTGGATCCTGCTCAACCGCGCTGAACAGCTCTACGGCGAACGCCCGCTGCCCGGCCGCGGCTGAGGCCGGGCAGCGGCCGGCTCAGCCCGTGGGCGCCGGCGGGGCGGCCGGAGCGGCGGGCGCGCGCGGCGCCGCGTCGGTGCGGTAGTCCGACGGCACCTTCATCAGCCCGGCATCCGGCTCGCCGCGCTTCAGGTGCGCCAGGCGGTACACCGTCTCGCCGCGGCGCGGGTCCATGTCCCGCGACTGCACCGTCAGCAGCAGCTCGGGCGAGGTCCACACCTCGCGGGTGATCTGGATCGGCTTCTCGTTGCCGACCTTGCCCGCCTCGATGGTCCAGGTGGTGCGCTCGCCCTGGACGCGTACCCCCTCCATGTCCTTGCTGCCCAGCGCGGCCACCACGCCGGGCCCGCGGGGCGCCCACTGCTGTGCCTGCCATTGCACCAGCGGCGGCACTGGCGGCACCGGCGGCGCGGGCGGCACCGGCGCCACGCGGGGCGTCGGCGGCGCTGGGGGGGCGGGCGGCACCGGCACCGGGCCTGCGTCGCCCAGCCGCAGCACGTGGATCTCCGTCGCCTTGCCCTCGCCGCCCTGCCGGGTGATGACCACCGGGGCGGCCGCGCCGTGCAGGCGGGCCTGCTCGGCCGCCGCGCGCGCCTGGTCCCCGGCGGCCCGGGCCTGTTCCGCCGCGGTCCGCCCCTGTTCGGCGGCCCCGCGGGCCTGCTCGCGCACGCGTTCGGCGAAGGCACGCCAGGCCTCGGCATCGTCGGCCGAGAGGGCCGACCCGTTGAACCAGTGGCCGTGCGCCCCCTCGCCCAGGCGCCGGGCCGTCTTGCGCGCCGGGTCGAGCAACCACACCTGCCGGGACACCGGGTCGCGCAGCCAGACCAGCTGCCGGCCGGCCCGCTCGATCTCCTGGCGCGTGCGGCCCTCGCCGTCCCGGCACAGGCGCGACTGCTGCCGCCGCACGATGCGGTTGCCGTCGGCCAGGGTCTGCACCGTCTCGTGCACCGCATCGGCGCAGTAGGGCGCCCCCTTGACCACCCGCTCGTTGCCCATCTCGGCCATCGCCATCTCGACGCCCACCTCGTCGAACGAGATGCTGAAGGGCTCCGGCGCCGCGGCCGGGCTGGCGCAGGCGGCGCCCGCGGCAACCAGCAGGCTGGCGGCGCAGGCGGCGCGTGCGACGCGGGGGGCCGCCGGGCGCAGGGCGGCATGTCGGGAAGGGCAGGTCATGGGGGTCTCCAGGTCCAGGGGGATGAGAGGTCAATCGGCGGTCAGCCGGACGGCCAGCACGTCGCCGGCGGGGTGCATCAGCAGCTCGGCGGCCACGGGCTCGGCGGCGCGCGCCGGGTCGTAGGGCAGGCCCAGCGCGGCCAGGCGCTCGCGCGGCAGTTCCGTGCGCACCACCCACGCCGGGGCGGTGTTCGCCCCGTCCTGCCACAGCTGTGCCAGGCGCTCGGGCGAGGCCACGGGCACGAAGCCCGTGCCGGCCGCCTGCGGCCGCGCCGCCGGACCGGTGCCCACCAGCCCGGCGTCCCCCCCTGCCGCCGGCCGGCCGGGTCCGGCCGCGGGAACGGTCCAGAGCACCCAGGCGCAGCCCAGCAGCAGCACCGTGGCCGCGACCCAGGCGGGCCAGCCGGTGGCGCCACCCGGCCGGCCGGCCGGGGCGGCCGCCTGCCCGGCACCCACCGGCGCCGGCGCGCGGGCCGGCTCGGGCGCCTCCACAGGCAGGTGCGCCGGCCACCGCAGCGGGGGCGCGGGGTGCCGGGCCAGGTCCGTCCGCAGGCGGGCGAGGGCGTCCGCCAGGGTCGGGTCGCGCGGGGAGTGGGGGGGGTGGGGGGAGCGGGTCATGACGGGGATCGGGTGAGAGGGGCCGGGGCGCCGAGGGCCTCGGCCAGACGGGCACGGCCGCGGTGCAGGCGGGTGCGCAAGGTGTTCAGCTCGATGCCCGCGATGCGGGCTGCCTCGGCGTAGGGCCGCTCCTGCAGGTCCACCAGCACCACCGCCTCGCGGAAGGGCCACGGCAGCGCGCGCAGCGCCGCCCACAGCGCATCGAGCGACTGTGCGGTGATCAGGCGATGCTCGTGGCCCGGGTCGCCGTGCGGCGCGGCATCGTCGCCGCCCAGCTCGGCCAGGGGCAGGTCCTCGCCCTCGGTGTCGGTGGGCCAGGCGGCGTGGCGGTCGCGGTGGCGCCAGGCGGCCAGCAGCCCGTGGCGTGCCATGCCCGCGAGGTAGGCGCCGAGGCTGCCCCGCGCCGGATCGAAGCGGTCGGGCGCCTGCGCCAGCGCGACGAACGCCTCCTGCGTCACGTCGGCCGACAGGGCCGGGTCGCCGCACAGGGCCAGTGCGTAGCGGTACACGCCGTCGGCCTCGGCGTGGTAGACGGACGCCAGCCAGTCGCGCCCGGCGCGCTCCGCATCGTCCGTGCGGCGCGGGTCACGGCGGCGGGGGCGCAGGGTCCAGGGCACGAAAGGCAGCATGCCCCACCTGGGCGCCAGGGGCCGGAATAGTTCCCGCGGCGGTGGATGCCCGACTCAGCGGCTCAGGAAACGCCGCAGCGGCCGCAGCGCCGCCCAGGACGGCCAGCCCAGGCGGTCCACCCAGGCCACCGCGCCGGACACCATGCCCACGGCCAGGGCCAGGCCCGGCACGAGCAGCCCCAGGTCCAGGCCGAGCTCGGCCCGCGCCCACGGCAGCGCCCACGCGGCCAGCACGCCGGCCGTGAAGGCGGTGGCCACCACCACGGCCAGCGTGTGGCGCTGCAGCCGGACGTGTCCCGCCCGCAGCGCGGCCAGCTGGCGCTCGTGCTCGGCACGCGCCTGCGCCACCGCGGCGGCCACCTCGGCCCGCAGGCCGGCCGGGCCCGCAGGCACCCCGTGCGCCGCTCCGGCGGCGGCCGCCACGCGCTCGTGCAGGCGGCGCTCGAAGCCAGGCGGCAGCCCCGGTGGCACCAGCACCCGGGCCAGGGCCGCGTCCAGCACGGGGTCGGCCGACTGCCTCTCGTCGGCAGTGTCCAGGGTGCGGCCGCGGGGCTCGGCCCGGCCGTCCGGTGCGGGGGGGTCCATCGGATGCGTCATGTCATGTTCCTTCGGCTCACAGCCACAGCGCCGGGTCGGCCAGCCCGGCGTCCGCGAGCTGCTGCCGCAAGCGCGCGCGCCCGCGGTGCAGGTGCGTCTTCACCGTGGCCTCCGGCATGCCCAGCATGGCGGCCACCTCGTTCACGGCACGGTCCTCGTAGTAATAGAGCGTGAGGGCACTGCGCTGGGCGGCCGGCAAGGCGTCCACCCACCGGCGCAGCAAGGCCTGCCCATCGGCTGCGGGGCCGCCGTGCTCGGGCGCCGCGAGGCCGGCCACCACGTCGGCCACTGCCTCGTCGCTCAGCGAGGCGGCGGGCGGCGGGGCACGCTCCAGCAGGTTCAGGCAGTGGTGCCGGGTGAGCGCGTACAGCCAGGTGGACACCGCCCCGGCGGCGGGGCGGTAGCCCGCAAGGCCCCGCCACGCGCGCAGCAGGCAGTCCTGCGCGGCGTCCTCCGCCCGGGCGGGCTCGCGCAGCAGCGCCAGGCACAACCGGTGCACCTTGGCGGCGTAGCGTGCCACCAGCAGGTCGAACGCCGTGTCCGGGCGGCCCGCGGCGAGATGGGCCACCAGGTCGTCGTCCCGCCGTGCCGCGTCGCTCACGGGCGTGGGCGCGGCGGTCGGGGGGGCGGCACGGGTGTCGAGCAGCATCGCGCTTGATACCCGGGCCCGCGGGAAAAGGTTTCAGCGCGCCGGCTGAAACCTGCGCGGTGCGGCGCGGGTACCAAGCGCATCACCCCTCGCCACCCCCAGGAGACACCATGGACTTCGGAACCAGCCTCAAGCACATCATGCCCTTCCTCATCCCCATCGTCGCCATTGTGATGGGCGTGGGCATCGGCATGCTGGCCCTGTGGATCGACTACCGGAAGAAGCGCGACATCTTCGAGCTGCACCACAAGGAGCGCATGCTGGCGATCGAGCGCGGCATGGAGGTGCCCCCGCTGCCGGAGGCGCTGCTGGCGGGCCAGCGGGATGAGCGCTGCCGCACGCCCGGCGACGACCTGCGCCGAGGCCTGATGTGGCTGCTGGTCGGCCTGGCCATCGGCGTGGCGCTGTTCCTCAACCGCAGCCTGGAGGCCGCCGCCTGGGGCCTGATCCCGATGGCGGTCGGCGCGGCGCATCTCCTCACTTACGGCCGGCATTCCGCTCACACCAGCGCCGCCCAAGCTAAGTAGGCGAAGTAGTACCACTACACCGCGCACCGCCTTTCCCCCTATTCCGTGGGCAGACGTCCCGGGTTTGCCCCGACACGCGATGTAGTTTTCCTTCACTAGCATCGCCGCCCAGGCCGAGGCACGGCCGGAAGGAACGGACATGGCGGCAGCGCAGAGGGCGGGGGCGGTGCAACAGGTGCGCCATTGGGTGCACCGGCTGGTGGCAGCGATGGCGCTGCCCCTGGCACTGGCACTGGCACTGGGGGCCGGCCTGGCCGGCTGCGGTGGCGCCGAACCGCCGGCCGACGACCTGGACCTGGCCGCCGCCCACGCCGAGTCGCCCGCCGTGCTCATTCCCGTGCCGGTCGGGCGCGGCCCGTCCGCCCGGACCGCCGACACCGGGCTGACGGTCCATTACCACCGCGCCGCCGGCGACTACGACGGCTGGCAGATCCATACCTGGGGCGCCGGCCAGGACCCCGGCTGGAACGCGGGCTGGAACCCCAGCGGCAGCGACAGCTTCGGCGCCATCTACGAGGTGCCGCTGGCCGCCGACAGCGGCACGGTGGGCTACCTCTTCCATCGCGGCGACACCAAGGACCACGGCGGCGCAGACCAGGCGCACACGCTGACCCCGGGCGTGCAGAACACGATCTGGCGCATCGAGGGCGACCCGGTCACCTACCTGCGCAACCCCTTCGACGCCGGCCCGCCCGACCTCACCACGGTGCGTGTGCACTACCAGCGCTTCGCCGGCGACTACGCCGCCTGGGGCCTGCACCTGTGGCAGGGCAGCGGCCTGGACAGCGCCCGCCTGCCGGGCGTGGCCATCGACGACTGGAACGCGCCGGTGCCCTTCGCCCAGATGCCCGGCCACGCCGCCGGCAGCGGCGAGATCGTGTTCGACATCCCCGTGCTCAACCCGAAGGACGACGCGAACCGCACGGCGCTGGAATTCATCATCCATGGCATGCCGCCGAACCAGAACGACAAGGACGGCCGCAGCGACAACATCCGCGTGCCCTATGCCGCCCTCACGGTGCGCCAGCAGGTCGGGGAGGTCTGGCTGGTGGAGGACGATGCGCAGGTCTACACCGCGCCCCCCGACCTGCGGCAGGTGTCCTCCACCGATGCACGCGCGTTCTGGCTCAACGCCGAGCTGATCCAGTGGCCGCGCGTGGGCGGTGGCCTGCCCGTGAAGCTGTACCACTCCGCACGCGGCCAGATCGTGATCGAGCGCGACCAGCCCGTGCGCGGCGCCGACGGTGCGGTCACGCTGGACCTGCACACCGGCGCCGTGCCGCCCGAGGTGGCCGAACGCTTCAAGTGGGTGGCCGCCGGCGGCGTGTTCGCCGTGCGCGCGGCCGACCGCGCCGGGCTGCCCGCCCTGCTGACCGGCCAGCTGGTGCTGGTGCAGGAGGACGCCGCCGGCCGCGTGCAGCACGCCACCACCGCGCAGCTGCCGGGCGTGCTGGACGCGCTCTATGCCGCCGCCTACGACGCCCCGGCGCTCGGCGCCACCGTGCGCGACGGCCAGACCACCTTCCGCCTGTGGGCGCCCACCGCGCAGCAGGTCGCCCTGTCCCTCTACCCGAACGGCGCCGATCCCGCCACGGACACCCTGCCCATGCAGCGCGACGCCGCGACCGGCATCTGGCAGCTCAGCCTGCCCGGCGACCACGCCGGGGCCTACTACCGCTTCGGCGTGCGGGTCTTCGTGCGCGGTGTCGGCGTGGTGCGCCACCTGGTCACCGACCCCTATTCCCTCAGCCTGTCCGGCAACAGCCGGCGCAGCCAGGTGGTGGACCTGGACTCGGCGCGGGTCAAGCCGGCCGGCTGGGACGCCGGCGCACCGCCGGCCACCGTGGCCGCCTCGCCCGACATGGGCATCTACGAGCTGCACGTGCGCGACTTCTCGGCCCGCGACGCCACCGTGCCGGCCGCCCACCGCGGCACCTACCTGGCCTTCACGCACGGCCAGTCGGCCGGCATGCGGCACCTGCGCGCCCTGGCCGACGCCGGCCTGACGGACGTGCACCTGCTGCCCGTGTTCGACCTGGCCAGCGTGCCGGAGAAGGGCTGCGTCACGCCGCAGCCCGGCGGCGCGCCGGACAGCGAGAGCCAGCAGGCCACCGTGGCCGCCACCCAGTCCACCGACTGCTTCAACTGGGGCTACGACCCCTGGCACTTCACCGCACCCGAAGGCTCGTACGCCAGCTCGGTGGCCAACGGCTTCACCCGCGTGCGCGAGTTCCGGCGCATGGTGCAGGCGCTGAACGCGGCCGGCCTGCGCGTGGGCATGGACGTGGTCTACAACCACACCACCGCCTCCGGCCTGAACGACCACTCGGTGCTGGACAAGGTGGTGCCCGGCTACTACCACCGGCTGAACGCGGTGGGGGACGTGGAGCGCTCGACCTGCTGCGAGAACACCGCCACCGAGCACCGCATGATGGCGCGGCTGATGATCGACTCGGTCCTCACCTGGGCGCGCGACTACCGCATCAGCTCCTTCCGCTTCGACCTCATGGGGCACCAGCCGCGTGCGGTGATGGAGGAGCTCAAGGCGCGCGTGAAGGCCGCCACCGGCCGCGACGTGCAGCTGCTGGGCGAGGGCTGGAACTTCGGCGAGGTGGCCAACGGCGCGCGCTTCGTGCAGGCCGACATGCTGTCGCTGAACGGCTCGGGCATCGGCACCTTCAACCCCTTCCTGCGCGACGCCGTGCGCGGCGGCGGCTGCTGCGACAGCGGCAACGCGCTGGTGGCCCACCAGGGCTATGTGAACGGCCTGTACTACGACCCCAACACGTCGGCCGCCCCGTCCACGCGCACCGACCTGATGTGGCAGGCCGACATCGTCAAGGCGGGCCTGGCCGGCTCCCTGCGCAGCTACCCGCTGCACACCCACTGGGGCGCGGTGCTGCGGCTGGAGCAGCTGAACGTGGGCGGCCTGCCGGCCGGCTACGTGGTGGACCCGGCCGAGGTGGTGAACTACGTGGAGAACCACGACAACCTCACCCTGTTCGACCTGGGCGCCTACAAGCTGCCGCTCGCCACGTCCCGCGAGGACCGCGCCCGGGTGCAGATGCTGGCCGCCGCCGTCACCACCTTCTCGCAGGGCGTGGCCTACTTCCATGCCGGCGTGGACACGCTGCGCAGCAAGTCGCTGGACCGCAACAGCTACGACGCAGGCGACTGGTTCAACAAGCTGGACTGGGGCTACACCGACAACAACTTCGGCGTCGGCCTGCCGCTGCAGCGCGACAACGGCAACGAGTGGCCGCTGGCCCGCCCGCGCCTGGCCGACCCGGGCCTCAAGCCGCAGCCGGGCGACATCGCGTGGACACGCGACGCCTTCCGCGACCTGCTGAGGATCCGCGCCAGCAGCACGCTGCTGCGCCTTCGCACGGCCGAGGACATCCGCGCCCGGCTCCACTTCGTGAACACCGGGCCGCAGCAGGAGCCCACCGTGCTGGGCGCCTGGCTGGACGGCCGCGGTTACGCCGGGGCCGGCTTCCAGCGCCTGGCCTACTTCATCAACGTGGACAAGGTGGGCCACACCGTGGCGGACGCCGCGCTCGCGCAGCCCGGCTTCGAGCTGCATCCGGTGCACCAGGCACCCGGCGCCGCGGACCGCCGCGCCGCCGAGCAGGCCCGGCTCGACCCGGCCACCGGCCAGGTGTGGGTGCCGCCCCGCACGGCGGTGGTGTTCGTGCAGCGCTGAGCGCGCCGGCCGCCGGCACGCCGCCGCCAGGGCCGCCGCCGGCTCAGGGCGCGCTGGCCGCCGCCGTGGCGGGCGACGTGCCCGCCGGCGGCCGGCGCTTGGCCAGCAGCTTGTCCACCCGGGCCCGCGCGCGGTTGCTCACCAGCGCCTGTTCCAGCCCGTTCGCGTCCGCGTACAGGCGCGCGCCTTCGCTGCGGCAGGCCGCCACCAGCTGCGCCCGGGCGTCGGCCGGCAGGCTGCGCTGCGCCGCCTTGGCCTCGTCGAGCATGCGGTCGGCCTCGGCCTGCCGCAGGCCGCGCAGGTAGGCCTGGCCGATGAAGGCGAAGCCCTGCTCCGTGAGCTTCACGAGCGCCGGCTTGAGCGTGCGCTCGCCGGCCTGGTAGCGGCCGGCCATGTCGCCAGCTTCCTTTTCGAGCACCGCCACGCAGGCCGCGGCCCGCTGGTAGAAGGCCTTGTCCGCCGCTGTGGGCGCCGCCTGCGCCACACCCGCGCCGCCCAGGGCGGCCAGGGCGGCCAGGCAGACGGCGGGGCGCAGCGCGCGCAGGACGCGGGTGGCAAGGCGGTGGGGCAAGGCAGTCGGCACGGTGTGGACAGGTGGCACGGGCAGGGCAGGTGGGCGAGTATGGCCCTGGGCACACAACGCGCCCGGTGCAGTGGGGGACGACACGGGCGCGCGGCGTGCCGGTTGAACTTCCTCCCCCCAGCCCCACACTCAGACACAGGAGGTCTGTGGTTCATGTCCTCTCCTGCCCTGACATCCGCCTCGACGCCTGCCCGCCCCGCCGCCGTGGCCGGCAGCTTCTACCCGGCCGACCCCGCCGCGCTGCGCGAGGAGATCGCCCGCTGCTTCGCCGAGGCGCGCCCCAGCACGCCGGGGCCCGCGGGCCGGCCGCCCAAGATGCTGGTGGTGCCGCATGCCGGCACCGTCTACTCCGGCGCCGTGGCCGGCAGCGCCTACGCCACCCTGGCGGTGGCCGCGGGCCGCGCGGCCCTGCGCCGCGTGGTGCTGCTGGGCCCCGCCCACCGGGTGCCCGTGCGCGGGCTGGCCGTGCCCGCAGCGGCCCGCTTCGACACCCCGCTCGGCCCCATCCGCATCGACACCGACGCCGTGGCGCAGGTGGCCGGCCTGCCGCAGGTGGTGCGCAGCGACCGCGCCCACGAGTGGGAACACTCGCTGGAGCTGCAGCTGCCCTTCCTGCAGCAGCTGCTGGGTGAGCAGTTCCGCCTGGTGCCGCTGGTGGTGGGCGACGCCACGCCGGACGAGGTGGGCGAGGTGCTGGAGCGCCTGTGGGGCGGGGACGAGACGCTCATCGTCGTGAGCACCGACCTCTCCCACTTCGAGGCCTACGACAGCGCGCGCGTGCACGACCGCGACACGGTGGAGCGTGTGCTGGCGGGCGACGCCACGCTGGACCCGCACGACGCCTGCGGGGCGCATGCCCTGAACGGTGCCCTGCCGGTGGCCCGCCGCCACGGGCTGCGCCCGCGCCTGCTGGACCTGCGCAATTCCGGCGACACCGCCGGCGACCGCCGCCGCGTGGTGGGCTACGCCGCGCTGGCCTTCGACCTGCCGCCGGACGGCCCCGCGGAGGCCAGCGCCGACGAGGTGCAGCGCGCCGCCGACAGCGACGGCGCCGCCGGCTCGCCCAGCCTCGGACGTGCCGCGCTGGCCGTGGCCCGCAACGCCATCGCCGCCGCGCTCGGCGAGCCGCTGGTGGACGAGCCGCCCCACCCCGCGCTCGACCAGCCCGGCGCCTGCTTTGTCACCTTGCACACGGCCGACGGCCAGCTGCGCGGCTGCATCGGCCGGCTGGAGCCGGAGGGCACGCTGCGCGCGCAGCTGGATTCCAACGCCCGCGCCGCCGCCTTCCGCGACCCGCGCTTCGGCCCGCTGCAGCGCCACGAATGGGCCGGCATGGCGGTGGAGGTGTCGCTGCTGGGGCCGCTGGCGGACATCGAGGCCCCGCCCGGCGGCATGACCGAGGCCGAGGCGGCCGCCGCACTGCGCCCCGGCGTGGACGGCGTGGTGCTGAGCTGGCGCGGCCACCAGGGCACCTTCCTGCCCCAGGTGTGGGAGCAGTTGCCCGAGCCCGCCGGTTTCCTGAGCGCGCTCAAGCGCAAGGCCGGCCTGGCGCCTGATTTTTGGGCACCGGATGTGCGCCTGCAGCGCTACACCGTCCACCACCACGAGACGCGGGTGTGACCCGCCCGCCGCGGCCATGACGCACGACACCCTGCCGAGCGCCGACATCGCCGAGGGCCAGCACCCCGCGCGCTGGTGGCACGCCCTGCCCGACGGCCGCCTGCAGTGCGACCTGTGCCCGCGCGACTGCAAGCTGCACGCCGGCCAGCGTGGCCTGTGCTTCGTGCGCCAGCGGGTGGGCGACACCATGGTGCTCACCACCTATGGCCGCAGCTCCGGCTTCTGCGTGGACCCGATCGAGAAGAAGCCGCTCAACCACTTCCACCCCGGCTCCAGCGTGTTCAGCTTCGGCACCGCCGGCTGCAACCTGGCCTGCAAGTTCTGCCAGAACTGGGACATCTCCAAGAGCCGCGAGATGGACCGGCTGATGGACCAGGCCTCGCCCGCGCGCATCGCCGAGGTGGCCGCCGAGCTGGGCTGCCGCAGCGTCGCCTTCACCTACAACGACCCGGTCATCTTCGCCGAGTACGCCATGGACACCGCCGATGCCTGCCACGCGCGCGGCGTGGCCACGGTGGCGGTGACGGCCGGCTACATCCATGCGGAGCCGCGGCGCGCGTTCTACGCGAAGATGGACGCCGCCAACGTGGACCTGAAGGGCTTCACCGAGGACTTCTACTTCCGCCAGACCGGCGCCCACCTGGCGCCGGTGCTGGACACGCTGCAGGCCATCCACCACGAGACGGGCTGCTGGCTGGAGATCACCACCCTGCTCATCCCCGGCCACAACGACAGCACGGCCGAGCTGCAGGCGCTCACGCGCTGGGTGCACGAGTCGCTCGGCCCCGACGTGCCGCTGCACTTCACCGCCTTCCACCCCGACTACAAGATGGGCGAGGTGCCGGCCACGCCGCGCGACACGCTGACTCGCGCGCGGCGGATCGGCCTGGATGCCGGGCTGCACCATGTGTACACCGGCAACGTGCGCGACCGCGAAGGCGCCACCACGGTCTGCCCGGCCTGCCAGGCCGCGCTGATCGAGCGCGACGGCTACCGCATCACCCGCTTCGACCTCGCGGTGGGCCCCGCAGAGCAGGGCGCCTGCCCGCACTGCGCCACGCCCATCGCCGGGCGCTTCAGCGCCCTGCGCCCGGCCGAGAGCTTCGGCAGCCGCCGCATCCCGGTGCGTGTGGCCACTGCCGGTTCAAACTGAGCCCTTCGACAGGCTCAGGGCGAACGGGAAGCGGAAGGCCGTTCAGCCTGAGCCTGTCGAAGGCCCGCCCGCACCCCGTTCATCATGCGCCCTTCGACAAGCTCAGGGCGAACGGGAAGCGGAAGGCCGTTCGGCCTGAGCCTGTCGAAGGCCTACCCCGCCCCCCGTTCGGCCTGAGCCTGTCGAAGGCCCCTTCTACACTTCTGCCCCATGCCGCGCCCCCACCTCGAACTGCTCGCCCCCGCCCGCGACGCCGACATCGGCATCGAGGCGGTGAACCATGGGGCCGACGCCGTCTACATCGGCGGGCCCGGCTTCGGCGCCCGCGACAAGGCGGGCAACGGGCTGGCCGACATCGACCGCCTGGTGCGCCACGCCCACCGCTACGGCGCGCGCATCTTCGTCACGCTCAACACCATCCTGCGCGACGACGAGCTGGAGCCCGCCCGCCGCATGGCCTGGGACTGCTTCGAGGCCGGCGTGGACGCGCTCATCGTGCAGGACATGGGCCTGCTGGAGCTGGACCTGCCGCCCATCCAGCTGCACGCCAGCACGCAGACCGACATCCGCACGCCCGAGAAGGCGCGCTTCCTGCAGGACGTGGGCTTCTCGCAGATGGTGCTGGCGCGCGAGCTGGACCTGGGCCAGATCCGCGCCATCGCCACGAAGACGCCCGATGCCGTGCTGGAGTTCTTCGTGCACGGCGCGCTGTGCGTGGCCTACAGCGGCCAGTGCTTCATCAGCCATGCCCACACCGGCCGCAGCGCCAACCGCGGCAGCTGCAGCCAGGAGTGCCGGCTGCCCTACACGGTGAGCGATGCGGCCGGCCGCATCATCGCCCACGACAAGCACGTGCTGAGCCTGAAGGACAACGACCAGAGCGCCAACCTGGCCGCGCTGGTGGACGCGGGCATCCGCAGCTTCAAGATCGAGGGCCGCTACAAGGACATGGCGACGGTGAAGAACGTCACCGCGCACTACCGCCTGCTGCTCGACCGCCTGCTGGACGAGCGCCCCGCGCTGGCGCGCGCCAGCAGCGGCCGCTGCACCTACACCTTCACGCCCGAGCCCGAGCAGGCCTACAACCGCGGCGGCACCGACTACTTCGTCAACGGCCGGCGCCCGGACATCGGCGCCTTCGACAGCCCCAAGCACGTGGGCCTGCCCGTGGGCCATGTGCTGACGGTGGGCGCCGAGGCCTTCGAGGTGGACACCGCCTTCGTCGAGGGCGGTGCCGCCATCACGCTGCACAACGGCGACGCCCTCACCTGGTGGGACCGCCAGGGCGAGCTGCAGGGCGTGCCGGTGAACACGGCCGAGCACCTGGGCGGCACGCGCTGGCGCGTGGTGCCCAACACCCCGGTGGCCGAGCTGAAGGACCTGCGCCGCGACGCCGCCCTGCACCGCAACCGCGACATGGCCTGGGAGCGCCTGCTGGCCAAGCCCAGCGCCGAGCGCCGCATCGCGGTGGACCTGACGCTGGCGCAGACGCTGGTGGACGGCCAGCCCGGCTTCGAGCTGGCCTGCAAGGACGAGGACGGCCACCGGGCCAGCGCGCGCATCGCCCACCCGCACGAGCCGGCGCGCGACGCGGCCCGCGCCGAGGCGCAGCTCAAGGAGCAGCTCGCCAAGCTGGGCGCCACGGTCTTCAGCGCGCGCCGCGTGCGCCTGGCGCTGCAGCAGCCCTGGTTCATCCCGGCCGCGGTGCTGAACGCCCTGCGGCGCGACGCCGTGGCCGCGCTGGAGGCCGAGCGTGCCCGCGCGCTGCCGCGCCTGCCGCGGGCGCAGCCGGTGGAGCCGCCCGTGCCCTACCCCGAGGACACGCTGAGCTACCTGGCCAATGTGTACAACCACCAGGCCGCGGCCTTCTACGCCCGCCACGGCGTGAAGCTCATCGAATCGGCCTACGAGAGCCACGAGACGCTGGGCGAGGTGAGCCTGATGATCACCCGGCACTGCGTGCGCTGGTCGCTCAGCCTGTGCCCCAAGCAGGCCAAGGGCGTCACCGGCGTGCAGGGCAGCGTGCGCGCCGAGCCGCTGCAGCTGCGCCACGGCGACGACGTGCTCACCCTGCGCTTCGACTGCAAGCCCTGCGAGATGCACGTGGTGGGCGCCATGCGCAAGCCCGTGCTGAAGGCGATGAAAGCCGCCCTGAAGGCCGAGCCGGTGACCTTCTACCGCACGCGCCCGGTGGCCTGAGGGCTCGCCGGGGCGTCGGCAGCGGCCGGCGTCCCAGGCGGCGCCCCAGGCGGGGGCCCGTCGCGCTCGATGCGGCCGTCCACCAGCTCGATGACGCGGTCGCAGCGCGCGGCCATGGCCGGGTCGTGGGTGACGATGAGGAAGGCCGTGTCGCGCTCGCGGTGCATCTGGCGCATGAGCGCGAACACCTCGTCCGAGCTGGCGCGGTCCAGGTTGCCGGTGGGCTCGTCGGCCAGCACCAGGCGCGGCTGCCCCACCAGCGCGCGGGCGATGGCCACGCGCTGCTGCATGCCGCCCGAGAGCTCGCCCGGCCGCTTGTCCATGGCCTTCGCGAGCCCCACCGCAGCCAGCATCTCGCGCGCCCGCTCGCGCTCGGCGCGGGCCACGCGGCCGTCGCGCATCAGCGCGGGCAGCGTCACGTTCTCCAGCGCGCTGAAGGCCGGCAGCAGGTGGTGGAACTGGAACACGAAGCCCAGCACGCTGCCGCGCAGCGCCGTGAGCGCATCGTCGCCCAGGCCCGCCACCTCGTCGCCGAGCAGGCGGTAGCTGCCGCCGCTGGGCGGCTCCAGCAGGCCCAGGATGTTCAGCAGCGTGCTCTTGCCCGAGCCCGAGGGGCCGATGAGCGCGGCGAACTCGCCCGGCTGCAGCGTCATCGTCAGGCCGTGCAGCACCTCCACCTCGTTGGGACGGCCCGCGTTGTAGCGCTTGCGCAGGTCCTGCAGCGCGATGAGCGGGGTGGGCGGAGCGGGCGCGTTCACAGCCGGATCGCCTGCGCCGGGTCCAGCGCCGCCGCCCGGCGCGCGGGCGCCACCGCCGCCACCACGCCGCACACCGTGGCCAGCGCGGCGATGCGCAGCGCCAGGGCGGGCGCCAGCGTGATGGTGAACAGCGGCAGCCCGTCCGAGCCCTTCACGAAGCGCGTGAAGGCCCAGATCAGCGCCACCGCCAGCGCGATGCCCAGCGCCGAGCCCAGCGCCCCCACCACCGCGCCCTGCAGCAGGAACACCCGCATCATCTGCCCCCGCGTGGCGCCGATGGCGCGCAGGATGCCGATCTCGCGGCGCTTCTGCACCACCGACACCACCAGCACGCTGGCGATGCCCAGCACCACCACCACCATCACCACGCCGCGGATGATGGTGGTGCTCACCGACTGCGCATTGAGCGCCGACACCAGCTGCGCATTGGCCTGCTGCCAGCTCTCCACCTGGTAGGGCAGCCGGCGCGCGAGCGAGGCGGCCACCTCGCCCGCGGCCCACACGTCGTGCAGCGTCATGTCCACGTGCGTCACGCCGCCGGGCAGGCCCACCAGGCTCTGCCCCGTGCGCAGCGGCACGTACACCGAGCGGCGGTTCAGGTCGCGCACGCCCAGGTCCAGCAGGGCCGTGACCCGCACCGATTCGTTGAGGTCGCCGGTGACCAGCAGCACGCGGTCGCCCACCCGCACGCCCAGGTCGTCGGCCAGCTCGCGGCCGATCATCGCCTCGCCCGGGCCCAGGCGCGGCGCACCGGCCACCACCTTCTCGCGCAGGCGCACGATGCGGTCATGGCGGTCCAGCTCCACGCCCAGGATGGCGATGGCGCGCGAGGCCTCGCCGCGCCGCGCCAGCCCCGCGCCGGAGACGGTGGGCGACACGGCGGCCACCGCCGGCTCGGCCTCGAGCAGGCGCAGCAGCGCGGGCCAGTTGGCGAGGGTGCGCGGGCGCTGGGCGCGCGGCTGCACCTGGCGCATCTGGGTGGGTGCAGGCGCGGTCACGCCCGACGCCGCGGGCGCCACCGCCCGCACCTCGTCCTCCAGCGACTGCAGCGTCACGTGCGCCTGCGCGCCCAGGGTCTTGTCCAGCGTGTTGGCCTGCAGGCCGGTGATGAGCGCCGAGATGTAGGCCACCACCGCCACGCCCGCGGCCACGCCCACGATGATGAGCAGCGTCTGCATGCGCCCCTCGCGCAGGAAGCGCAGCGCCAGCCGGCGCTCGAAGCCCAGCGTGGCGGCGCCCCAGGCGCTGCGCCGCGGTGGCGCGGGCGCGTGCTCAGCGGCCGAAGGCATTGCCCATCGCCCCGCCGGCGTTGTCCTGCGAGGCGCCGCTGGCGCCGCGCGCGGGTGCCGAGGCCGCGGTGACCGGCCGCACACGCGCGCCGTCCGTCGGCCCCTCGGCCAGCAGCACCGTGTCGCCCTCGGCCAGGCCGTCCAGCACCTCCACCTCGTCCAGCGTGCGCAGGCCCAGGCGCACCGGCCGCGTCTGCACCCGGCCGTCCTGCACCACGCGCACGCTGCCCGTGTCCGCCTCACGCGGCCCCGACACGGCCGCGGCGGGCAGCACCCGCGTGCGCTCGCGGCGCGCGGTTTCCACCTGCACCGAGAGCGTCATGTCCTCGCGCAGGAAGGCCGGCACCTCGCCCGGCACGGCCAGCTTCACCTCCAGCGAGCCGCGCTGCGCATCCACCAGCGGCGCCAGCGACTGCACCTGCGCCGTGAAGGGCTGGCCCGGAAAGGCATCCGCCTCCACCTGCGCCGCCTGGCCGGGGCGCAGCTGGGCCACGTAACGCTCGTCCACCTGCGCCACCAGCTCCACCGGGCCGGCCAGCGCCAGCGTCAGCAGCGCCCGGCCCGGCGACACGATCTGCCCCGGCTCCACCTGCCGCGCCAGCACCCGCGCCGCCGAGGGCGCCACCACCACCGTCTGCGCCAGCCGCACCTGCGCGGCCTGCACCGCCGAGCGGGCCAGCGCGGCCTGGGCCACCGCCACCTCCTCGGCGCGCCGCGCCTCGTCCATGCGCGAGGCGCTCAGGAACCCGCGCTGCACCAGCTCCTGCGCCCGCGCCAGCTCGGCCGCGGCATTGCGCTGCACCGCGCCGGCCTGCCGCTCGCTGGCCTGCGCCTGGGCCAGCGCGGCAGCCAGCTCCGCGCGCTCCAGCGTCACCAGCGCCTGCCCCGGGCGCACGGCGTCGCCTTCGCGCACCGCCACCGCCTCCACCCGGCCGGTGAGCGTGGCGCCCACCTCCACCCGCGAGGCCGTGGCCACCCGGGCCGTGAACAGCAGGCTGCGCACCAGCGGCCCGCTGCGCACGGCCACCGCCGGCACCTCGGGCACGGCGGCGGCGCGCCAGGCGAGGCCGCCGGCCACCACCGCCACCAGGCCCAGGGCCAGCAACGTCAGGCGCAGGCGGCGCGACATGGAACCTCAGGCGTCGAGTCAGGCGAGCGCGTCATGCGGCCATTGTTCCACCGCGGCCCCGCGCCCACGAGCGGCCGCGTCAAGGCGGCGGCATCATGGGGCACCCCCACCCAGGAGCCCCCATGCACGTCCACGGCAGCTGCCACTGCGGCCACATCCGCTACGAAGCCCACGTCGACCCCCAGCGCGCCGCCGTGTGCCACTGCACCGACTGCCAGCGCCTCACCGGCACGGCCTTCCGCGTGTCCGTGCCCGCCCAGCCCGGCAGCTTCCGCCTGCTGGCCGGCGAACCCGCCGTGTACGTGAAGGTCGGCGACAGCGGCTCCCGCCGCGCCCAGGCCTTCTGCCGCGACTGCGGCTCCCCCCTCTACACCTACGACGCCGACCACCCCACCACCTACGGCCTGCGCGTCGGCTGCCTGGACGAACGCCAGGCCATCGTGCCCCAGCGCCAGAAGTGGTTCAGGTCGGCGCTGGGGTGGACGCAGGAGATGGCGGGGTTGGTGAGGGCGGAGGGGGAGTGAACGCTGCCGTGTGCATCGTCCAGTCGCACAGAACCGCTGACCGGGCCGTCAAGACAGGCTCGCCCTGTATGTCGCGGGATCCAGCAGGAAGTGCTGCTCGAAGGGCCCCGGCAACTCGTAGAAGCGCGGCCCCGTCCGGAAGTCGAAGACTCGGCAGAGGCGGAAGCGATCGAGCGTCTCCCGCGCAAACGAAAGTTCGTTGGAGGTCACGTAGAACGGCGTCTCCTCCGAGAAGGCGGTTGTCTTGACCTCGATGTAGCGAGCGGTGCCGTCCGCCTCGAAAGAAAGCACGTCGTAGCCCAGGCCGTCACCCTTGGTCTGCGCCACATGCTCCACCCGATCGGCCAATTGGCCCAACCCTTGCGAAAGCAGGCGCCAACGCTCGAAGTCGACGATGAAGCGCTCTCCGGCTGCTCCCAGCGAGCGGTTCCGGCTCTCCCGCTCAAGGTAGTCACGCCGCACGGCCCGTCGGGCATAGGCGGCCGCAGGTTCTCCGGTGCGAGGGCGCCGCGCCGGGGCGTCCGCTCGGGCGGAGGCAAAGTCAGTGACCTCGACCGGCACCGCCGGACGCTCTACCGCCGCTTCAGCGGCGCTGTCCAGTGCAGGCTGCAGTTCCAGCTGTCTACCGACGACATCCATTAGCAGGCTGGTCTGCGCGTTTTCCGCCGGAAGGTAACCGCGGATGCGCGGCAAGCCGAGGCGGTTCATCACCGCGCTGACGTTGCGATGCTTGAACTCGATGGCCGCTTCCGAGCGCCGGTCCAGCAGGGGCAGCAGGGCGCGGCGGCGTGCCGACTTGCTGTAAGCCTGCCCTGTCAGCTCCATGGTGAGCATCTGGAGGTAGTCCGCCACGAGCAGATCGACCTCAGCGGGCGACCAATCACGCCGACCCGCATCCTCAGCCGCCTCGTGATGCCCTACCGCCACGACGTCGAAGTTCAGTTCACGCAGACGCCGCACGACGGTGGCCACTCCTCCCGAGAAGGCCGACGCGGCCAACGCGCCTTCCTGAGGCCGTGCATGTCCGTACGCTGCGCCTGCGATGGCCTTGGAGTCGCACAGGAGCCCGCTGACCGGGTCGCGCACGAAATAGTCCCGCGCTTCACCAAAGCCATATCGCTGGAGGAAGGCTCCCCTGCCCAAGCGCCGAAACTCCGCCAGCGCAAGCATGACGGCTTCACGTGTCAACGCAGAAAGATTGGCAGACATGGCACGGCGACTTCCTTCCGGATGGTCGCCATATTGGATCAGGGAACCGTTGGGAGGAACTCCAGCGCTGCTGTCCGGCGCAGCGCCCCGCCATTCGTTCCCGCTCCAAGCATCATTCGACGGAAGGCATCGTCAATGGTCGGGCCCGCCGCCTGAACGGGCCCTGGTGGACGTTCCAGTGGAGAAACTCACGGCCCGGCAACAGTTCGGGGCGTTGGGGAATGAGGATCTGCCGTCCGTGGTGCTGCAGTTCTCCCGTCATCCCACGACCACCGCTGATGGCGTGCTCGCTGAATGCGACGCGAAACTCAGCTGGCTCGATGGTGAAGGCACCTAGGTCGAAGAGCTTGTGGTGGAGCGCACACAGCGACAGTCCGTTCGGCTCGATGTCGGGCCCACCGTACTGGTGCCATTGGATATGGGCGGCCTCCAGGCCGGCTGGCACATTGCCGATTCTCAGATCGAAGCCACAGACGCAACATCGGTACTCGTAGGCGAGCAGCACACGTTCCCTGAAGCGCGGGTCGCGTCGTCGCGTTCGCTCAGCATGCAGCGCCGCAGCCTCTGTCGCCGGGTCTGCAACCGCAGGAACTGTGGATAGATCCAAACCCACGCTGGCCGCGATATCGCCGTGGAGGGTGGAGGGGAAATAGGCGTCAAGGACGCGGGCGGCGACCGCCGGCAGAAGACCGGGAACGTGGCGGAGGGCATCATCGACGTCCGCCGCGAAGCCCGCCTTGACGTGATGCTGCCGCAGTTCACCCAGGGTCGGCGTGGCGCCCGCAGGGCGGTCGATCAGTTGGGGGGCCCCGGTCACCTCCCACAGCTCCCCTTGAGCGTCAGTGCTCAAGTGCCAGAACGGATAGTGCCGCGTGCTCGCGGCCTGCTCGGAGCCGAACTCACCAAGCAGTTGCTTTAAGGGGCGGTCCGCTTCCGTGAATGCGGTCAGGCGCGGTTCCCCTCGTTGCACCCGACCCAGCGCCCAAAGAATGAGAAGTGGTTTATGTGGGGCGTATATCCCCGCACGCTGTGCCCGCCGCACGCGTCCGAAGGCGTCCAAGATCTCGGCAGCGCTTCTCACCTCAACGGCTCCAGTAGTCGGCCCGCTCCGGGATGATCCACCTCACGCCACCTCTGGGGTCGGCGCGGTCGCCGAGATAGCGGGGGATGAGATGAATGTGCAGGTGGCCGACCGTCTGGCCAGCAGCCGGGCCATCGTTGATGCCGATGTTGTAGCCCGCGGGATTGAACTCCGACTGCAACTGGTGCTTCGCCTGTTCGAGCAACACCAGCATGGCAGCCTTCTCGTCTTCGGTCGTCTCGAAGAAGGAGGCCACATGACGCCGCGGGATCACCAGGGTGTGGCCCGGTGTCAGCGGGTAGGCATCCCGGACCGCTACTGCCGCGTCGTTGTGGAGCCGTACGCGCGATGCGGACAGGGCGCAGAAGGGACAGCATTCGATGGGTGGCAGCACACGCGGACCCTCCATGCTGTGGAACTGCTGTCAGCCCTCACGCATCAATATTCGCCGCCCTCAACGCATTCGTCTCGATGAAGTCCCGCCGCGGCTCGACCTCGTCGCCCATGAGCATGGTGAAGACCTTGTCCGCCTCGATGGCGTCTTCGATCTGCACGCGCAGCAGGCGGCGCACTTCGGGGTCCATGGTGGTTTCCCAGAGCTGCTCGGGGTTCATTTCGCCCAGGCCCTTGTAGCGCTGGCGGCCCACTGAGCTTTCGGCCTGGCCCATCAGCCAGGCCATGGCGGCGCGGAAGTCGCCGGCCTTCTGCTGCTTCTGCTTGTCGCCCTCGCCGCGCTGCACGATGGCCTCAGGCGTGAGCAGGCCCTTGAAGGTGCGGCCGGCGGTGGCCAGGGCCTCGTAGTCGGCGCCGTGCACGAAGTCGGGGCTGATGATGCTGCTCTTGATGTTGCCGTGGTGGCGGCGGCTGATGCGCAGCAGGTGCTTGTCGGTGCGCTCGTCGAACACCGCTTCCACGTCCGCGTCGTGCAGCGCGGCCTTGAGCGCGATGGCGCTGGCTTCTGCGTTGGCCGTGTCGTCCAGGTTGAGCGTCAGGCCGTCGCTCAGGGCGCGCAGGGCCTCCACGTCCATCCAGGCCGAGAGGCGGTCGATGACGTTGGTGGCCTTCACGTAGGCCTGGGCCAGCTCGGCCAGCTGCTCGCCCTGCAGGGCGGGGCGGCCGTCGCCCGGCTCGATGCGCGCGCTGTCCAGCGCCACCTTCAGCAGGTAGTCGTCCAGCGCGTGGGCGTCCTTCAGGTACTGCTCCTGCTTGCCGTGCTTCACCTTGTACAGCGGCGGCTGGGCGATGTAGATGTGGCCGCGCTCCACCAGCTCGGGCATCTGGCGGTAGAAGAAGGTGAGCAGCAGGGTGCGGATGTGGGCGCCGTCCACGTCCGCGTCGGTCATGATGATGATGCGGTGGTAGCGCAGCTTGTCGGGGTTGAAGTCGTCCCCGCCCATGCCCTTGCCGATGCCAGTGCCCAGCGCCGTGATGAGCGTGAGGATCTCGTTGGAGCTCAGCAGCTTCTCGTAGCGCGCCTTCTCCACGTTCAGGATCTTGCCGCGCAGCGGCAGGATGGCCTGGAACTTCCGGTCGCGGCCCTGCTTGGCGGAGCCACCGGCGGAGTCACCCTCCACGATGTAGATCTCGCACAGCGCCGGGTCCTTCTCCTGGCAGTCGGCGAGCTTGCCGGGCAGTCCCATGCCATCGAGCACACCCTTGCGGCGCGTCATCTCGCGCGCCTTGCGCGCGGCCTCGCGGGCGCGGGCGGCGTCCACGATCTTGCCGCAGATGGTCTTGGCGTCGCTGGGGTTCTCCAGCAGCCAGTCGGTGAGCAGGCGGCTGACGATGTCCTCCACCGGGGCGCGCACCTCCGAGCTCACCAGCTTGTCCTTGGTCTGGCTGCTGAACTTGGGCTCGGGCACCTTCACGCTCACCACGCAGGCCAGGCCTTCGCGCATGTCGTCGCCGGCGATCTCGACCTTGGCCTTCTTGGCCAGCTCGTTGTCCTCGATGTACTTGTTGATGACACGCGTCATCGCCGCGCGCAGGCCGGTGAGGTGGGTGCCGCCGTCACGCTGGGGGATGTTGTTGGTGAAGCACAGCACGTTCTCGCTGAACGAGTCGTTCCACTGCATCGCCACCTCCACCCCGATGGTGGTGCCCTGCTCGCTCACCTTCTCGCCCACGGCGTGGAAGATGTTCGGGTGCAGGATCTTCTTGCCCTTGTTGACGAACTCGACGAAGCCCTTCACCCCGCCCGCATAGGCGAAGTTGTCTTCCTTGTTGTTGCGCTCGTCGACGAGGCGGATCTTGACGCCGTTGTTCAGGAACGAGAGCTCGCGCAGGCGCTTGGCCAGGATGTCGTAGTGGAACTCGAAGTTCTGCTGGAAGATCTCGGTGTCGGGCAGGAAGTGCACCTCGGTGCCGCGCTTCTCGGTGTCGCCCATCACCTTCATGGGGCTCACGGCCACGCCGTCGCGCTCCTCGATCACGCGCTCCTGCGGCACGCCCTTGGCGAACTCGATGAAGTGCACCTTGCCTTCGCGGCGCACGGTCAGGCGCAGCCACTTGCTCAGCGCGTTCACGCAGGACACGCCCACGCCGTGCAGGCCGCCCGAGACCTTGTAGCTGTTCTGGTTGAACTTGCCGCCGGCGTGCAGCTCGGTCAGGGCGATCTCGGCGGCCGAGCGCTTGGGCTCGTGCTTGTCGTCCATCTTCACGCCGGTGGGAATGCCGCGGCCGTTGTCGATGACCGAGATGGAGTTGTCGGTGTGGATGGTGACGATGATGTCGTCGCAGTGGCCGGCCAGGGCCTCGTCGATGGAGTTGTCCACCACCTCGAACACCAGGTGGTGCAGGCCGGTGCCGTCGGACGTGTCGCCGATGTACATGCCCGGGCGCTTGCGCACCGCCTCCAGGCCTTCCAGGATCTGGATGGCGTTCTCGCCGTAGCCGGCGGAGGCCTCGGACCCGGTGGACACCGGCCGGCCTTCGGCGGCGGGCACGTCGCGGCGGACGACGCCGTCGTCGCCAGCGTCGGGGGTGGGGGTCTTGGGGTCGGTCATGTCAGGCTCTCTTGCGCGGGGCCGGGTGGCCGGCACATGCCAGCCAGGGCCCCTAGAAACGGCTTGGCGGGCCTTTCGGCCCGCCGTCAGGGGGAGGGGTGCCTCGCGCCGCCTTGAACGCCCGCAAGGGCGTCTGCCGGGGCGCGCAGCGCCGTCAGATCCGCATGGGCATCACCACGTACTTGAAGCCTTCCTGCTCCGGCACGGTGATGAGCGCGGCCGACGAGCCGTCGTGCATCTCCAGGCGCACCATCTCCTGGCCCATGTTGGACAGCGCGTCCATCAGGTAGGTGACGTTGAAACCCACCTCGATGGACGGGCCGTCGTAGTCGATCTCGATCTCTTCCTTGGCCTCTTCCTGCTCGGCGTTGGACGAGGCGATGCGCAGGGCGCCCGGCTCGATGTTCAGGCGCACGCCCTTGAACTTCTCGCTGGTGAGGATGGCCGCACGCTGCAGGCTCGACAGCAGCGTGGCGCGGCCGAGCGTGATGATGTTCTTGTGGTTCTTGGGGATGACGCGGTTGTAGTCGGGGTACTTGCCCTCGACCAGCTTGGTCACGAACTCCATGCCCGAGAAGCTGAACTTGGCCTGGTTGCCGGCGAAGCGCATCTCGATGACGTCGTCGCCCGCGCCGGCCTTGGCGCTGTCCTTGCCCCCGTCCTTGCCACCGTCCTTGAGCAGGCGCATCAGCTCCAGCACCGTCTTGCGCGGCAGGATCACCTCCTGCTTGGGGATGTCGGCCTCGAGCTGGGCCTGGGCCAGCGCCAGGCGGCTGCCGTCGGTGGCCACCAGCGTGAGCGTCCTGCCCTCGGCCACGAAGAGGATGCCGTTGAGGTAGTAGCGGATGTCGTGCACCGCCATGGCGAAGTGCACCTGGTCGATCAGGCCCTTGAGCGTCTTCTGCGGCACGCTGAACACCGGGCCGAAATCGACCGCCTCGTTCACCAGGGGGAAGTCCTCGGCCGGCAGCGTCTGCAGCGTGAAGCGGCTCTTGCCACCCTGCAGCGTGAGCTTGGCGCCGTTGGCGCTGAGCGAGACCACCTGGTCGCCCGGCAGCGTGCGCAGGATGTCGATGAGCTTGCGCGCGCCCACGGTGGTGGACAGGCTGCCGGCGTCACCACCCAGCTCCGCGCTGGTGCGCACCTGGATCTCCAGGTCGCTGGTCGTGAACTCGATCGTCTCGCCCGTCTTGCGCAGCAGCACGTTGGCCAGGATGGGCAGGGTATGGCGCCGCTCCACGATGCCGGCCACCGCCTGCAGGGCAGTGAGCAGCTTTTCTTGTGGGGCTTTCAGAACAATCATGTCTTCCTCTTTCAGATTAGTCGTTCTGGTAGGCAACAGCGCCTTCTGTGGACAACCGCATTTTCGCCTGATTTCTCAACGATTTAGCAGGCTGGCAACGGTGTTGAGCGGGGGCCGGTTGTCGGGCGCATGAACCGACAACAACTTGCGCGGCGGGCGGCGGCCTGTGGACAGCACCGGGCTTGTTCGAAAGTTGTCCCCAGAGTTGCACGTTGACAGAGGTCCTGGCCTGCTCTAAGCCAAAAAAAAACACGAAGGGCGGTCAGCCCTTCAGCGTCTGTTCCAGCACGTGGAGCTGCTGGTTCAGCTCGGTGTTCTTGTGGCGCTCGCCGCCGATCTTGCGCACGGCGTGCAGCACGGTGGTGTGGTCACGGCCGCCGAACAGCTCGCCGATCTCGGGCAGGCTCTTCTGGGTGAGCTCCTTGGCCAGGTACATGGCGATCTGCCGCGGCCGGGCGATGGAGGCCGGCCGCTTCTTGCTGTACATGTCGGCCACCTTGATCTTGTAGAAGTCGGCCACCGTCTTCTGGATGTTCTCTACCGAGATCTGGCGGTTCTGGATGGACAGCAGGTCCTTCAGCGCCTCGCGCGCCAGCGCGATGGTGATCTCCTTGTGGCTGAACTTGGCATAGGCCAGCACCTTGCGCAGCGCGCCCTCGAGCTCGCGCACGTTGGCGCGCACGTTCTTGGCCACGAAGAAGGCCACGTCCTCGGGCATGGGCGCGCCCTCGGCGCGCGCCTTGGCCAGCAGGATGGCCACGCGCATCTCCAGCTCCGGCGGCTCGATGGCCACCGTGAGGCCGGCGTCGAAGCGGGAGGTCAGCCGCTCGTCGATGTCCACCAGCCCCTTGGGGTAGGTGTCGCTGGTCATGATGATGTGCGCGCGCTTGGCCAGCAGCGCCTCGAAGGCGTTGAAGAACTCCTCCTGCGTGCGCTCCTTGCCGGCGAAGAACTGCACGTCGTCGATGAGCAGCAGGTCCAGCGAGTGGTACTTGGCCTTCAGCTCGTCGAAGGTCTTGCGCTGGTAGTTCTTCACCACGTCCGAGATGAACTGCTCGGCGTGCAGGTACAGCACCTTGGCGTTGGGGTTGTCGGCCAGCAGGGCGTTGCCCACCGCGTGGATGAGGTGGGTCTTGCCCAGTCCGACGCCGCCGTAGATGAACAGCGGGTTGTACATCTGGCCCGGCGCGCCGGCCACGTGCAGGGCGGCGGTGCGGGCCATCTGGTTGGCCCGGCCGGCCACCAGGGTGTCGAAGGTGAGCGCCGTGTTCAGGCGGTGGCGGTTGGCGGCGGGTGGCAGGGTGGCGGCCGATCCGGGCGCCGCGGCGGGGCGGGCGATGTCGGGCCGCTCGCCGGCGGGCGCCGAGGCGTCCGGAGGCCGGGCCGGCGAGCTGCCCGGGCCCACGCCCCGCGCCGCGAGGGTGCGGGCCAGCACGTCGCCGGCCGAGGCCGGCTGGGTGGACCGGCCCAGCGGCGTGTGCATGTGCAGGGCCCTGGACGCGGCGGGGCGGGCCGGCGCGGCGGTGGCCATGCCGGTGTCGCGTGGGGCCAGGCTGAGCTCCAGCCGCACGGGCTTGCCGGCCAGGTCGCTCAGCACGTTCTCGATGCGTGCGCTGTACTGCGAGCGGATCCAGTCGAGCTTGAAGCGGTTGGGCACCCGCAGGCAGGCCACCGCGCCCGCGTCGCCGTCGTCCGTGATGTCGGCGGGGGGCAGCGGGCGGATCCAGGTGGCGAATTGCTGTTCGGGCAGCTCGGTCGCGAGGCGTTCGCAGCCGCGCTGCCAGAGGTCTAGGCTCATTGTGGACAAGTTCTTTTCGAGCGGCGCGATTCTACGCACGCTTCGGGGGGGCACGGCGGTGGTTATCCACAGTTCGTTGGGCTGGGTCAATGCCGCCGCGCGGCCACGGTTTGCGGTGCAAGTGTTTGACCGGCCACGGGTTTTTTGCTCTAATAGTGGGTTTCCCGAACCGGGCGGAATGTGCGTGGGCGCGCGAAGGCGCGTTTTTTGAGAGCACAGGCGCTTCGTTCGCACACGGGCGTGGGTGACCCCCTCACCTTGCGTGCGTCGCATGTTCGGGGGACGGGCCTGCCGGGTGGTTGCTGCAACCCCCCGACGGGCTGCACCCAGAAGACCTGAAACCGCCGCGCAAGCCGGGCTCGCCCAGCGACTGCGCATGGGGTCTCTCGCCTGGGCGGCCTGGCCGCTCCCATTTCCACCTCTGAAAACCGACCATGAAGCGCACGTACCAGCCTTCCAAGATCCGCCGCGCCCGCACCCATGGCTTCCTCGTTCGCATGAAGTCCCGCGGTGGCCGCGCCGTCATCAACGCGCGCCGCGCCAAGGGCCGCAAGAAGCTGTCCCAGGTCTAAAGCCGCTGCCATGATCGGCCGCATCGTGCGTCCGGCCGATTTCCAGCGCGTCCTGGCCACGGTGCCACGTTCGCGAAGTGCTCACTTCGCCGTTCACCACGTGAGCGGCGCGCCGTCGCTCGCCCGCCGCGCGGGCGCCGTGGCGGGCTCTGCACCGGTTGTCCCGGGGCTATCACCAGACTTATCCACAGGCGCCCCACGCCAGCGCACGCCGCCTGTGGATGACCGGCCCGCGCTGCCCGATGCGCCGGCCCCGTCCGGCCATTGGCTGGGCCTGGTGGTGCCCAAGCGCCACGCCAAGCGTGCGGTGACGCGCAACCTCATCAAGCGCCAGGTGCGCGCCGCCATGGCCGCGCATGCCGATCAGCTGCCGCCCGGCCTGTGGGTGGTGCGGCTGAAGATGCCTTTCGAGCGGAGCACGTTCACGAGCCCCGGCTCCGATGCGCTGCGCGAGGCCACGCGGGCCGAGTTGCTGCAGGTCTTTCGCCGCGCCAGCGCGCCCGAGCCGCGGCCGGCGCAGGGGCGGCGGCCATGACGCGCCCGGTGGGCCCCGGCCCGGGCCCGGCCCATTGGCCGCGCCGCGTGCTGGTCACGCTGCTGCGCGGCTATCGCCTGCTGCTCAGCCCCTGGCTGGGCAACCAGTGCCGCTTCTACCCCACGTGTTCCGTCTACGGCATCGAGGCGTTGCAGCGCCACGGTGCGCTGGCCGGCACCTACCTCACGGCCGCGCGCGTGCTGCGCTGCCACCCGTGGTGCGAGGGCGGGTGCGACCCCGTGCCCGCCGAGCGCCCACGGCTGTTCCGTCATCTGCTGCCCGGGGCCACCGCGCCCGACACGGCGGCGGCTGACGGCCCGGCTGTCCCTTCCTCCTCGGATCTGTCCAGGTCTTCACCATGACCGATATGCGTCGCACCCTGTTGTGGGTGGTGTTCATCATGTCGCTCGTCCTCCTGTGGGACGGGTGGAACAAGCACAACGGCCAGCCCACGCTGTTCGGTGCGCCCATCTCGCAGCCGCAGGCCGCGGCGTCCGCCGCCTCCGGTGCCGGCGCCGTTCCGGCAGCCGCCCAGATCGGTGCCGCCGGGGCCGCTGCGGCCCTGCCCGCCGCCGCCGCGGCCAGCGCGGTGCCGGGCGAGCGCGTCACCGTGCAGACCGACGTCGTGAAGGCCACCTTCGACAGCGTGGGCGCCAGCCTGGTGCGGCTGGAGCTCACGGCCTACCCCGACGCGCAGGACCCGTCCCGGCCCGTGGTGCTGTTCGACGAGAGCAGCAGCCGGCGCTATTTCGCCCAGACCGGCTTCATCAATGCGACGCCCGGCGCCGCCCTGCTGCCGCGCCACCTGAGCCCCTTCCAGGTGGTGCCGGGTGACCGCAGCCTGGCCGACGGCGCCAACCAGCTGAGCGTGCGCTTCGAGTCGCCGGAGATCGGTGGCGCCAAGCTGGTGAAGACCTACACCTTCACGCGCGGCCAGTACACCGTGGCGGTCAAGCACGAGCTGACCAACCTCTCCGGCGCGCCCATCCGCCCGCAGATCTACCTGCAGCTGCTGCGCGACGGCCAGCCGCCGGAGGGCCAGTCCACCTCCATGTTCTCGTCCACGGGCTTCACCTACACGGGCCCGGCCGTCTACACGGACGCGAAGAAGTTCCAGAAGGTCGAGTTCGCCGAGATCGACAAGCGCGGCCCGAACGACGCGCCCAAGCACGAGAAGACCGCCAGCGACGGCTGGGTGGCCATGGTGCAGCACTACTTCGTGAGTGCCTGGCTGCTGCCGCAGGACCAGCCGCGGGAGTTCGTCAGCGCCAAGGTCGGCCCGGACTACACCGTGGCCATGGTGCAGCCCCTGCCCGAGCTGGCGCCCGGCGCCACCGCCACCCACGCCGCCACGCTCTACGCCGGCCCGCAGGAGGAGAACAAGCTCGCCGCCCTGGCCCCGGGCCTGGAGCTGGTGAAGGACTACGGTGTCTTCACCATCATCTCCAAGCCGCTGTTCTGGCTGCTGGACCACCTGCACGGCCTGATCGGCAACTGGGGCTGGTCCATCATCGCCCTGGTGGTGCTGCTGAAGATCGCCTTCTACTGGCTCAACGCCGCCGCGTACAAGTCGCAGGCCAAGATGCGCGCCATCAACCCGCGCATCATGGACATGCGCGAGCGCCTGAAGGACAAGCCGCAGGAGATGCAGCAGGAGATGATGCGCATCTACCGCGAGGAGAAGATCAACCCGCTGGGCGGCTGCCTGCCCATCGTCGTGCAGATGCCCTTCTTCATCGCGCTGTACTGGGTGCTGCTGGCCTCGGTGGAGATGCGCGGTGCGCCCTGGCTGGGCTGGATCACCGACCTGTCCGCCAAGGACCCGCTGTTCATCCTGCCGGCGCTGATGACCGCGTCCTCGCTGCTGCAGGTGTGGCTGGGGCCCAAGGCGCCGGACCCGGTCCAGGCCAAGATGATGTGGATCATGCCGCTGGCCTTCAGCTTCATGTTCTTCTTCTTCCCGGCCGGCCTGGTGCTGTACTGGCTGGTCAACAACCTGCTGTCCATCGCACAGCAGTACTACATCAACAGGCGCCTCGGCGTGGCCTGACGCCCCCGCGCCGCCGCCCCGGAAAGCCCCGCCCGCGCGGGGCTTTCTTTCTGGGGTGGTCATGCACGTGCCACAGGCGCTGCACCACAATCTGAAGGCCCATGCTGCTCGGCCGCCACCTCGATCCCATCGTCGCCATCGCCACCGCGCCCGGTCGGGGCGCGGTGGGCATCGTGCGGGTCTCCGGCAAGGGCCTGGGGCCGCTGGCGCTGGCGCTCACCGGCACCAGCCCGGCCCCGCGCCGCGCGCACTACGGGCCCTTCCTCGACGCCGCGGGCCAGCCCATCGACCAGGGGCTCGCGCTGTACTTTCCCGCGCCCCACTCCTACACGGGCGAGGACGTGCTGGAGCTGCAGGCCCATGGCGGCCCGGTGGTGCTGCAGCTGCTGGTGGCGCGCTGCCTGGAGGCCGCGCTCGCCCCCATCGACGACGACCCGGACACGGCCGTGCTGCCCGGGCTGCGCCTGGCCGAGCCGGGTGAGTTCACCCAGCGCGCCTTCCTGAACGACAAGCTCGATCTGGCGCAGGCCGAGGCGGTGGCCGATCTCATCGACGCCAGCACCGAGGCCGCGGCGCGCTCGGCCAGCCGCTCGCTCGCCGGTGCCTTCTCTTCCGAGGTGCAGGCACTCGCGGTGGCCATCGTGAAGCTGCGCATGCTCGTGGAGGCCACGCTCGACTTCCCCGAGGAAGAGATCGACTTCCTCCAGCAGGCCGATGCCCTGGGCCAGCTGGCCCGCATCCGCGACGCGCTCGCCGCGCTGCTGGCCCGCACACGCCAGGGCGCGCTGCTGCGTGAGGGCCTGCGCGTGGTGCTGGCCGGCCAGCCCAACGTGGGCAAGAGCTCGCTGCTCAACGCCCTGGCCGGCGCCGAGCTGGCCATCGTGACGCCCATCGCCGGCACCACGCGCGACCGGGTCAGCGAGACCATCCAGATCCACGGCGTCCCGGTCCACGTCACCGACACGGCCGGCCTGCGCGACGACACCACCGACGAGGTGGAGCGCATCGGCGTGGCGCGCAGCTGGGAGGCCATCGATGGCGCCGACGCCGTGCTGTTCCTGCACGACCTGACGCGCGTGGACGACCCCGGCTACCAGGCGGCCGACGCCCAGCTGGCCCGGCGCCTGGCCCAGGTGCCGGCCGAGCGCCTGCTGCACCTGTTCAACAAGGCCGATGCCGCGGGTGCGCCCGGCGAGTTCGAGCGCGCGCGGCCCGGGCTGCGCCTGTCGGCGCGCACGGGCGAGGGCCTGCACGCCCTGCGCGATACGCTGCTGGCGCGCGCGGGCGGCCTCGGCTCGCCCGAGGGCCTGTTCATCGCCCGCACCCGCCACGTGCAGGCGCTGCGGGGCGCGGACGAGCACCTGGCGCTGGCGGCCGCCCACGCCGCCCGCTCGGACGCGGCCCTGGACCTGTTCGCCGAGGAGCTGCGCCTGGCCCACCAGGCACTGCAGTCCATCACCGGCCAGTTCAGCGCCGACGACCTGCTTGGCGAGATCTTCAGCCGGTTCTGCATCGGCAAGTGACCCGGCGGCCGCGGCGCCCGCCGGGCCGATGAATGGCGCCTGCGGGGCGACGAACGCGGGGGCATCACATTGCCCGCGACTGCCGCTGCGCCAATAATCCGACACAAATTGGTCACATCACCGCGGCCGCCAGGGAGGCAGCCGCACGGGCGCCGCCCGGAGGGAGCTGTACCCATGGCTGTCGACCACCTGCTGCAGGCCGTTCAGACGCTGAACGCCGCCGACGCGTTCCGTCCCCGACTCGATGCGTCGCAATGGCGCGTCATCGTGCCGTTCCTCCAGGAGTTCAAGCTGCGGTCCGGCGACCTGCTGATCCGCCACCGCGACGTGGACCGTGTCTGCTACCTGCTCGAAAGTGGCACGCTGCAGGTGTATGTGCCCGACGCCGGCCCCGTGCGGCGGCCCGTGGCCATCCTGCGGCCAGGCTCGGTGGTGGGAGAGCCGGCGCTGTTCACCGACACGCCGCGCATGGCCCAGGTGGAGGCCATGTCGCCGGCCGTCGTGTGGGGCCTGAGCCGGCACCGCTTCGACGAGTTCTCGCAGCGCCAGCCCGAGATGGCGGTGGAGTTCCTGCGCGCCGCCGGGGCCGTGATGGTGGAGCGCATGCGCGCCAACCTCGAGCGCGGCATGCCGGTGGTCTAGGGCGGCGGTCGCTCAGCCCGTCAGCAGCTTCGACTCGGCCACGGCCAGCGTTTCCGGCAGGCCCGACAGCACCAGCGTGTCGCCGCCGGCCAGGCGCAGGCCGTCGTCGGGCTGCACGTTGCGCCCGTCGGCGCGACGCACCGACACCACGTCCACGTCGAGCGCGTGCAGCGCCAGGTCGGCCAGGGTCTGGCCCACCGCGGCGGCGCCCGCGGGCAGGCTCAGGCAGTGCATGCGCTCCTGCTGGCGCTCCTCCACGGTGTCGTCGTCCGCGCCATGGAAGTAGCCGCGCAGCAGGCGGTAGCGCTTGTCCCGTGCTTCGCGCGTCAGGCGCAGCACCCGCCGCATGGGCACGCCCACCAGGGCCAGGGCGTGGCTGGCCAGCATCAGCGAGCCCTCCACCGCCTCCGGCACCACCTCGGTGGCGCCGGCCT
This sequence comes from Ideonella sp., assembly GCF_041918995.1. Classification (GTDB taxonomy): domain Bacteria; phylum Pseudomonadota; class Gammaproteobacteria; order Burkholderiales; family Burkholderiaceae_C; genus Ideonella. The sequence goes on from NZ_JAYRUN010000012.1 coordinate 119,197, forward strand.
CGCGCAGGCGCTCCAGGTCGCTGTCGTCGATGGTGCGCACGATCACCGGCACGTGCGGGGCATGCTGGCGCACCAGGTCCAGGATGCGCAGCGCCGACGGGGTGTCGTGGTAGCTCACCACCACGGCGCTGGCGCGCGCCAGGCCGGCGGCCATCAGGCTCTGCAGGCGCGCCGCGTCGCCGAACACCACGCTCTGGCCCGCGGCGGCCGCCTGCCGCACGCGGTCGGGGTCCAGGTCCAGCGCCATGTACGGGATCTGTTCCGGGTCCAGCAGGCGCGCGAGGTTCTGGCCGCTGCGGCCGTAGCCGCAGATGATGATGTGGGCCTCGTTGCGGATCGCCTTCTTGGCGATGGCCGTCAGCTGCACCGACTGCATCAGCCAGTCGCTGGCGGCCAGCCGCATGACGATGGCGTTGCTGTACTGCACGATGAACGGCGTGGCCAGCATCGACAGCACCATGGAGGCCAGCACGGGGCTCACCCATTCGCCCTGCACCAGGCGCTGCTGCACGCCCAGCGTGAGCAGCACGAAGCCGAATTCGCCGGCCTGCGCGAGGTACAGGCCGGTGCGCAGCGCCACGCCCGGCGGTGCCCTGAACGCGCGGGCCAGCGCCGCCACGATGGCGGCCTTGGCCAGCACGGGCAGCGTGGTCAGCAGCAGCACCAGCAGCCACTGGTCCCACACCGGCCGCCAGTCCAGCTTCATGCCGATGGTGATGAAGAACAGGCCCAGCAACACGTCGTGGAACGGCCGGATGTCGGTCTCCACCTGGTGCTTGTACTCCGTCTCCGCGATGAGCATGCCGGCGATGAAGGCGCCCAGCGCCAGCGACAGCCCCGCGTGCTCGGTCATCCAGGACAGCCCCAGCGTGACGAGCAGCAGGTTCAGGATGAACAGCTCGTCGCTCTTGCGCCGTGCCACCAGGGTGAGCCACCAGCGCATCACCTTCTGCCCGCCCACCAGCAGCAGCGCGAGCAGCACCGCGGCCTTCACGAAGGCCAGACCCAGCGCGCGCGCCATGTCGCCCGGCTCCGAGCCCAGCGCGGGGATGAGCACCAGCAGCGGCACCACGGCCAGGTCCTGGAACAGCAGCACGCCCATCACACGCCGGCCATGCTCGCTTTCCAGCTCCAGCCGCTCGGCCATGAGCTTGACGACGATGGCGGTGGACGACATCGCCATCGCGCTGCCCAGCACCACCGCGCCCTCCCAGCCGAGCTCCCATGGCCGGCCCAGCCAGGCGAACAGGGCGATGAGCAGGGTGTTGCCCAGCACGGCGCCCAGCACGGTCAGCGTCACCTGCGACAGGCCCAGGCCGAAGACCAGCGTGCGCATGCTGCGCAGCTTGGGCAGGTTGAACTCCAGCCCGATGACGAACATGAGGAACACCACGCCGAACTCGGCCAGGTAGCGCACGCCCGCGGAGTCCTTGGCCAGGGCCAGCGCGTTCGGCCCGATCAGCACCCCGACCGCCAGGTAGCCCAGCATGGGGGGCAGGCGCAGCATGCGGCACAGCACCACGCCGCCCACCGCGGCGACGAGGTACAGCAGGACGAGTTCGAGGGTGGATGCCATGGAAGGGCGAGACGGCGCAGTGGCCCGCGGCTGCATCCGGCCGGGGCGGGCTCCTAGAATCCCCCGATTCTCGCCGCTACCTGCGACGGGCTCCTCCGCCATTTCCGCTGCGGCCTGCGCACCAGGTCGCACCTGCTGCCTTGAAGACCTCCGCCGCGTCCTTCGACCCTGCCCGCGCCCTGGCCCTGGCCCGCCAGACCTTCGACATCGAGGCCGCCGCGCTGGCGGCCGTGCGCGACCGGCTCGACGGCGACTTCAGCCAGGCCGTGCAGGCGGTGCTGGCCACCACCGGGCGCGTGGTGGTGATGGGCATGGGCAAGAGCGGCCACGTGGGGCGCAAGATAGCTGCCACGCTGGCGTCCACCGGCACACCGGCCTTCTTCGTCCACCCGGCCGAGGCCAGCCACGGCGACCTGGGCATGGTGCAGCCGGGCGACCTGCTGCTGGCCATCAGCAACTCGGGCGAAAGCGAGGAGATCAACGCCATCCTGCCGGCGGTGCGCCGCCTGGGCGTGCCCCTGGTGGCCATCACCGGCCGCCTGCAATCGACGCTGGCGCGGCATGCGCAGGTGACGCTGTCGTGCGCCGTGGACCAGGAGGCCTGCCCGCTCAACCTGGCCCCCACCGCCAGCACCACCGCCCAGATGGCGCTGGGCGACGCGCTCGCGGTGGCGCTGCTGGATGCGCGCGGCTTCCGCGAGCACGATTTCGCCCGCTCCCACCCGGGCGGTGCGCTCGGCCGCAAGCTGCTGATGCATGTGCACGACCTCATGCGCACCGGGGACGCCCTGCCCCGCGTGGCGCCGGACACCGGTTTCATCGACATGATGCATGTCATGACCGACAAGGGCCTGGGCTTCGCCGTGGTGGTCGAGGCCGACCGACCGGCCGGCATCTTCACCGACGGCGACCTGCGTCGCCTGCTCGAAACCGGCGCCGACCTGCGCGCGCTCAAGGCCAGCGAGGTGATGCACCGCGGCCCCAAGCACGTGCGGGCCGACGCGCTGGCGGTGGACGCGGCCGACCTGATGGAGCAGCACCGCATCACCAGCGTGCTGGTGGTGGACGACCACGGGGCGCTCGTGGGCGCCCTCAACACCAACGACCTGCTGCGCGCCAAGGTGATCTGATGCACGCCCCTGCCCTGCACTTCCCCGCCGAGCTGCTGCTGCGCGCCCAGGGCCCGCGGCTGGGCATGCGCGCCGCGCTGTTCGACGTGGACGGCGTGCTCACCGACGGTCGCCTCTACATCGGCGAGCAGGGCGAGGTGCTCAAGACCTTCAGCACCCTGGACGGCCATGGCCTGAAGCTGCTGGCCCGTGCCGGCATCACGCCGGTCGTCATCACCGGGCGCGACTCGCCCGCCGTGCGGCGGCGCGTGGCCGACCTGGGCCTGGCCCATGCGGTGTACGGCGCCGGCGACAAGCTGGCCGCCGCCGAGCCGCTGCTGTCGCAGCTGGGCCTGGCGTGGGACGAGGTGGCCGCCATCGGCGACGACTGGCCCGACCTGCCGCTGCTCAGCCGCGCGGGCTTCGCGTGCGCGCCGGCCAACGCGCATGCCGAGGTCAAGGCGGTGGCCCACCACGTCACCACCGCGGCGGGCGGCCACGGCGCCGCGCGCGAGTTCTGCGACCTGCTGCTGATGGCGGCGGGCCGCTATGCCGAGCTGCTGCACGGCCACCTGCAGACGCTGGACGGCCGCTGAACGCCGGCTGCGCGCCCCTGCCGTGAAAGCCGAACTGCACCTGCCCGACCTGCCGGAAGTGCCGGTGGCCATCGGCGCCCCGGACCCGGCGCCGGCCGCCGCACCGGCGGCCCGCGGCCGGCGCGAGGCCTGGAGCGTCCGGCTGCGCCAGGGGCTGGGCACCTACCTGCCGCTGATGCTCATGTGCCTGCTCGCGGTGGCGACCTGGTGGCTCGTGCGCTACGCGCCGCGCCCCGCGGCCGAGACCGCGCCCGCCGTGGTGCGCCATGTGCCGGACTACACCGCGCAGCGGGCGGTGCTGCAGCGCTTCAACGCCCAGGGCCGGCTGGTGGCCCAGGTCGAGGGCGAGCAGGTGCGCCACTTCCCCGACACGGACGAGGTGGAGGTGGACACGGTGCGTGTGTCGGCCACCGCCGAGGACGGCCGACGCACCGAGGCGACGGCCCGGCAGGCGGTGGCGGCGGGCGACCAGTCCGTCTACCGGCTCGAGGGCCAGGCGCGGGTGGTGAGCACGGCAGCCGACGGCCGCACCGTGGTCATCGAGGGCGAACAGCTCCAGCTGCTGGCCACCCAGCGGCGCGTGCGTGCCGACCGGCCCGTGGTGGTGCGCCAGGGCGGCAGCGCCGTGATGGCCGACCGCCTGCTGTTCGACGAGGCGACGCAGACCCTCACCCTGAGTGGCCGCGTGCGGGCCGTGCTGCAGCCGGGCGACGTGCGCGGCCGGGCGGTGCCATGAGCACCCACACGCCGGACGCCACCGCGGGGTCACCGCTGGTGTTCATCACCGGCGCGTCCAGCGGCATCGGCCAGGCGCTGGCGGCGCGCTACCACGCCGCGGGCTGGCGGGTGGCGCTGGTGGCCCGGCGCGCCGACGCGCTGCGGGCCTGGGCCGCGGGCCAGGGCTGGGCGGCGGACACCTGGCGTGTCTTCGGCGCCGACGTGCAGGACGTGGACAGCATCGTGGCCGCTGGCCAAGCGTGCGTGGCAGGGTGGGCGCTGCCGGACGTCGTGGTGGCCAATGCCGGCATCAGCGTGGGCATGGACACGGCGATCCGGGAGGACCTGGACGTGATGCGTGACACCTTCGCCACCAACAACCTGGGCCTGGCCGCCACCTTCCACCCGTTCCTCGCGGCCATGCGGGCGCGCGGGCACGGCACGCTGGTGGGCATCGCCAGCGTGGCGGCCATCCGCGGGCTGCCGGGGCATGGCGCCTACTGCGCCAGCAAGGCGGGCGTGGTGGCCTACTGCGAGAGCCTGCGCGGCGAATGCCGGGGCTCGGGGGTGCGGGTCGTCACGCTGGTGCCGGGCTACATCGCCACCCCGCTGACGGCCGGCAACCGCTACGCGATGCCGTTCCTCATGGCGCCGGACGCCTTTGCGGACCGGGCCTTCCGGGCCATCGCCGCGGGCCGCAGCTACCGCGTCATCCCCTGGCAGATGGGCGTGGTGGCCAAGCTCATGCGGCTGCTGCCCAACGCGCTGTTCGACCGCGCCGTGGCCGGCCGGGGCCGCAAGGCGCGGCGCGGCGAAGCGGCGTAGGTGGCGTAGGTGGCGTAGGTGGCGTAAGTGGCCCCAATAGCACACAGGGCGCCACGGTTTCCCGTGGCGCCCTGTGAGGCTGGATCGGTCGCGCGGCCGGTCAGCCGGCCGCTGCGGGATCAGTAGCCGCCGCCGTAGCCGCCGCCACCACCGCCACGGTTGCCACCGCGGCTGCCGCCGCCACCGCCGTAGGGGCTGCGGCCACCGCCGCCGCCGCCACCACCGTAGCCGCCGCCACCGCCGCCGCCACCGTAGGGGCTGCGGCCACCGCCGCCACCGCCGCCGTAGCCGCCGCCACCACCACCGTAGCCGCCACCGCCGCCACCGCTGCGGAAGCCGCCCGGGCGCTCTTCACGAGGACGGGCCTCGTTCACGACGATGGCACGGCCTTCCAGGGGCTGACCGTTCATGCCGTTGATGGCGGCCTGCGCCTCCGCGTCCGAACCCATCTCGACGAAGCCGAAGCCCTTCGAGCGGCCGGTATCGCGATCCATCATGACCTTGGCGGACGTGACGGTGCCGAACTCGGCAAACGCTTGTTGCAGGGAGTCGTCACGCACGCTGTAGGCGAGGTTGCCGACGTAAAGCTTGTTTCCCATGGGGAAAGCTCCTCAATCGCTCAAAACACAAAGACCATGTGGAGCTTCAACCCAGCGTGAACCCATCAAGCGAAGGTGCCGCGTCCATACACAGCAAAACAAAGGAAGAAGCCGTGGTTCGGCATCCTCCTCAGCCCATTATGGGACCAATGTCACGGGCGCGGCAAAGCACCACGCGAACCAGTGTCGTATTTCCGCGCCGGGGTGCCGCCGTGCCTGAGGCCGCATAGGGCCAATCCCCCACGATTGAGGGGCGCGGCCTCGCCCCACAATGGCGCATGGACCTGCTCAAGCCGCTCATCGCGTTGCTCGCCATCGTCAATCCGATCGGCGTGGTGCCGTTCTTCCTGCACTTCACGCAGAACTTCAGCGCCGAGCAGCGGCGCTACACCATGCGGGTCAGCGCCACGGCGGCCTTCCTGGTGGTCTCCATCAGCGGGTTGGCGGGCCTGAAGATCATCGAGTTCTTCGGCATTTCCATCGCCAGCTTCCAGGTGGGCGGCGGGCTGCTGCTGCTGATGTCGGCCATCCACATGCTCAATGCGCAGCCGGCCGAGACGCGCGCCGAGGACGTGCATCAGGGCCAGGAAAAGGCGGACGCCGGCTCGTCCATCGCGGTGGTGCCGCTGACCATTCCGCTGCTGACCGGCCCGGCCACCATCTCCACCATGGTGATCTACGCGGAGAAGACGCGCACGCTGTGGGAGCACGCGGTGCTGGTGGGCTACGGGGTCGTCATCGGCGTGGCGAGCTACCTCGCCTTCCGCGCCTCCGAGCGCATCGCGCGGGTACTGGGCCAGACCGGCATCAACGTGATGACGCGGCTGATGGGCCTGATCCTGGCCGCGATGGCGGTGGAGCTGCTGGCCGACGGGCTCATCAAGCTTTTCCCCGTGCTCGGCGGCATCCGCCTCCCGTAGCATGGGGCTGCCCCTCGGGCGGACGACAGCCACCGTGACCCACGACATCCCCACCTACGACCACATCATCGTGGGCGCCGGCACCGCCGGCTGCCTGCTCGCCAACCGGCTGTCCGCCGACCCGTCCCGCCGCGTGCTGCTGATCGAGGCGGGCGGCGCCGACGACTACGTGTGGATCCACATCCCGGTGGGTTACCTCTACTGCATCGGCAACCCGCGCACCGACTGGCTGTTCCAGACCGACGCCGACCCGGGGCTCAATGGCCGCCGCCTGCGCTATCCGCGCGGCAAGGTGCTGGGCGGCTGCTCCAGCATCAACGGCATGATCTACATGCGCGGCCAGGCGCGTGACTACGACGGCTGGGCCGCCGAGGTGGGCGACGCCAACTGGCGCTGGGAGCACTGCGTGCCGTACTTCAGGCGCCACGAGGACCACTGGCGTGGCGAGGACGCCCTGCATGCCGCGCCGGGCTTCGACCCGACCGGCCAGCGCCCGGGCGGCGAATGGCGCGTGGAGCGCCAGCGCCTGCGCTGGGACGTGCTCGATGCCTTCGCCGAGGCGGCCGTGCAGGCCGGCATCCCGCGCACCACCGATTTCAACCGGGGCGACAACGAGGGCGTGGGCTACTTCGAGGTCAACCAGCGTGCGGGCATCCGCTGGAACGCGGCCAAGGCCTTCCTGCGCCCGGTGATGCACCGCGACAACCTGCAGGTGTGGACCGGTGCCACCGCCAGCCGCGTGCTGCTGGAGCCCGGGCCCGACGGCCGGCCGCGCGCGGCGGGCATCGAGGTGCTGCCGCTGGGCGGCGGCGCGCCGGTGCAGGCGCGCTGCCGCGGCGAGATGGTGCTGGCCAGCGGGGCGATCGGCACCCCGCAGCTGCTGCAGCTGTCGGGCATCGGTCCGGCGGACTGGCTGCAGCCGCTGGGCATCACGCCGCAGGTGGGGCTGCCGGGCGTGGGCGGCAACCTGCAGGACCACCTGCAGATCCGCGCGGTGTTCGCCGTGGATGGCGTGAAGACGCTGAACACCCTGGCCGCCAACTGGTGGGGCAAGGCGATGATCGGCCTGCAGTACGCGGCCCGCCGCAGCGGGCCCATGAGCATGGCGCCCTCGCAGCTCGGGGCCTTCACGCGGTCCGGCCCGGACCAGCCGCACGCCAACCTGGAGTACCACGTGCAGCCGCTGTCGCTGGATGCGTTCGGCGAGCCGCTGCACCGCTTCAACGCCTTCACCGCCAGCGTGTGCAACCTCAATCCCGAGTCGCGCGGGCGGGTGCGCATCACCTCGCCACAGGCGGGCGAGGCGCCTTCCATCCTGGCCAACTACCTGTCCACGCCGGGCGACCGGCAGGTGGCGGCGGATTCGCTGCGCCTGACGCGCCGCATCGCCGCGCAGCCGGCGCTGGCCCGCTTCGCCCCGCGCGAGGTGAAGCCGGGCGTGGAGTTCCAGACCGACGACGAACTGGCGCGCCTGGCCGGCGACATCGGCACCACCATCTTCCACCCGGTGGGCACCTGCAAGATGGGCCGCGACGACGACCCGCTGGCGGTGGTGGATGCGCGCCTGCGGGTGCGCGGCGTGGCCGGGCTGCGGGTGGCGGATGCCAGCGTCATGCCCACCATCACCAGCGGCAACACCAATGCACCCACGCTGATGATCGCCGAGCGGGCGGCCGAGTGGATGCTGGCCACCCCAGCGCCCGCTGGCTGACGCCGCCCTGAACCGACGGCCCGCGCCGGGACGGGGAAAGCACGGATGCCGGCGGCCGGGCGCACCCGTACAGTGCGCTCCAGCTTTCGGCCTCCGCCCCCTTGCGGTGCGCTGGCCGGGAGGGGGTCCGAGGAGACAAACACGGCCGGCCGCGGCGCACCGCCACGGCACCGGCCCGAGCCGCCGACCACCGCCGCAGCATCCCCCGCGGCCCGTGGCGAGCGCGTCGCAACACGCGTGTGAGAATGCAAAGGCGCCAGCCACCGCTGGCGCCTTTTGCTTTTCAGGGCCGGTGCCTCGCGGGTGCGGCCCGCACGCCCACAGGTCTCGCCGCTTGGAACTCGCCTTCGTCGCCGCTGCCTCGCTCCTGGCCGGCATGATCGACGCCATCGTCGGTGGCGGCGGCCTGGTGCTGCTGCCGGCGCTGTTCGCCACCTGGCCGGGCGCCACGCCCGCCACCTTACTGGGCACCAACAAGGGCGGTGCCGTCTGGGGCACGGCCTGGGCCGCGTGGCAGTACACCCGGCGCGTGGACCTGCGCGCGGCCACGCTGGTGCCGGCCTGCGCCGCCGCCCTGGCCGGCAGCTTCATCGGGGCCTGGGCCGTCACCACCGTGGACGGCTCGGCCCTGCGGCGCGCGCTGCCGCTGGTGCTGCTGGCCATCCTGGCGTACACCCTCGCGCGCAAGGACCTCGGCCGCCACCATGCCCCCCGCTTCGTCGCCGGCCGCGAGGCGGCGGTCGCCTCGGCCATCGGCGCGGGCATCGGCTTCTACGACGGCTTCTTTGGCCCTGGCACCGGCAGCTTCTTCGTGTTCCTGTTCGTGCGCACCATGGGCTACGACTTCCTGCATGCGTCGGCGGCGGCGAAGCTGCTGAACACCGCCACCAACGTCGCGGCGCTGGTGCTGTTCACCTGGAAGGGCCACGTGTGGTGGCACGTGGCGGCGGTGCTGGCGGTGGCCAACGTGGCAGGCAGCCTGATCGGCACCCGGCTGGCGCTTCAGCACGGCGCCGGCTTCGTGCGTGGCGTGTTCATCCTCGTGGTCGGCGCGCTGATCCTCAAGACCGGGCACGACGCGTTCTTGCGCTGACGCCACGCCGGTCCACGGCGCGTGGCAGGCGCCGCGCCGGCTGCGGGTTCCCGCCGATGCGGCCGGCCAGCGCGGCTGGCTACGCTGGGCGGCTCGTCGTGCAAGGAAGCCCGCCATGAACCTCTCGGATGCCCCCTTCGGTCTGCCCGTCGATCCGGCCGCGCTGGCCCTGCAGCGGCTGTATCACTGGGAGCGCACGGCACCCGACCGCATCGCGTTCACGCAGCCCATGGGCGGCGGCGTGGTCAAGGACCTCACCTGGCGCGAGGTGGGCGAGCAGGCCCGCCGCCTGGCCGGCCACCTGCAGGCGCAGGGCTTCGCGCCCGGTTCGCACATCGCACTGATCTCCAAGAACACCGCGTGGTGGCTGATCAGCGACTACGCCATCTGGATGGCCGGCCATGTGTCGGTGCCCCTGTACCCCACGCTGGCGGCCGAGACGATCCGCCAGATCCTCACGCACAGCGAGGCGAAGCTGCTCATCGTGGGCAAGCTCGACGGCTTCGAGGGCATGAAGCCCGGCATCCCTGACGGACTGCCCTGCATCGCCACGCCGCTGTCGCCGCCCAACGACTACCCCCAGTGGGACGAGGTGCTGGCCGCCGCCACGCCGGTGGCGGGCGAGCCGGTGCGCGCGGCCGAGGAGCTGTCCACCATCATGTACACCTCGGGCACCACCGGCATGCCCAAGGGGGTGATGCACAGCTTCGGCACCTTCGCGTGGTCGGTGCAGTCGGGCCTGGACCGCCTGAACATGGTGGACCAGAACACCCGCATGCTGAGCTACCTGCCGCTGGCCCATGTGGCCGAGCGCACGCTGGTGGAGCATGGCCAGCTGGCCACCGGCATGCGCGTGTACTTCGCCGAGAGCCTGGACACCTTCACGCACGACCTGCAGCGCGCGCGGCCCACGGTGTTCTTCTCGGTGCCGCGGCTGTGGGTGAAGTTCCAGCAGGGCGTGCACGCCAAGATGCCGCCCGCCAAGCTGGAGCGGCTGCTGAAGATCCCGCTGCTGGGCGGCATCGTGCGGCGCAAGATCCTCACCGCCCTCGGGCTGGACCAGTGCGTCTTCGCCGCGGGCGGCGCAGCGCCCATGCCGCCCGAGCTGCTGCGCTTCTACGACCGCCTCGGCCTGCCCATCGTGGAGGTCTACGGCATGACCGAGAACTGCGGCGTCAGCCACTCCACGCTGGTGGGCCAGCCGCGGCCCGGCACGGTGGGCAAGCCCTACCGCGGCATCCAGCACCGCATCGACCCGGCCAACGGCGAGATCCAGATGAAGAGCCCGGGCCTGATGCTGGGCTACTACAAGGAGCCGGCGCTGAGCGCCCAGGCCCTCACCGAGGACGGCTGGCTGCACACGGGCGACAAGGGCCAGCTCGACGCCGAAGGCAACCTGAAGATCACCGGGCGGGTGAAGGACCTGTTCAAGACCAGCAAGGGCAAGTACGTGGCGCCGGCGCCCATCGAGGACCGGCTCGTCATGCACACCAGCATCGAGGCCTGCTGCGTCACCGGCGCCAACCTGGGCCAGCCGCTGGGCATCGTGATGCTCAACGCCGAGGCCGTCACCCAGGCCCGCAACGGCGGCCGCGCCGACCTGGAGGCCTCGCTGGCCGCGCACCTGAAGGCGGTGAACGCGGGGCTCGACCCGCACGAGCAGCTGGACTGCCTGGTGGTGGTGACCGAGCCGTGGACCGTGGACAACGGCGTGATCACGCCCACCTTCAAGGTCAAGCGCAACCGGGTCGAGGAGCTCTACGCCACCAGCTACGAGCGCTGGGCGAACAGCCGCCAGCCCGTGCTGTGGGCTTGAGCGCCTCTTAGGCGCTCAAGCCCGGTGCAGGCGGCTCAGGCGGCCGCCTTCACCTTCAGCCGCCAGGCGTGCAGCAGCGGCTCGGTGTAGCCGCTGGGCTGCTCCACGCCCTTGAACACCAGGTCGCACGCCGCCTGGAAGGCCATGGACTCGTCGAACCGGCCGGCCATGGGGCGGTAGGCCGGGTCGGCGGCGTTCTGCTTGTCCACCACCTTGGCCATGCGCTTGAGCGTGTTGCGCACCTGGGCCTTGCCCACCACGCCGTGCAGCAGCCAGTTGGCCATGTGCTGGCTGGAGATGCGCAGTGTGGCGCGGTCCTCCATCAGGCCCACGTTGTGGATGTCGGGCACCTTGGAGCAGCCCACGCCCTGGTCGACCCAGCGCACCACGTAGCCCAGGATGCCCTGGGCGTTGTTGTCCAGCTCCTGCTGCTTCTCGGCGTCGGTCCAGCGGTCCTCGGCCACCACCGGGAAGCTCAGCAGGCCCTGCAGGATCTCGTCGCGCAGCTCGGCCGGGTCGGCGGCCTTCGCCTCCTTCTCGATGCCCTTCTGCACGGCGGCCACGTCCACCTGGTGGTAGTGCAGCGCGTGCAGCGTGGCGGCGGTGGGGCTGGGCACCCAGGCGGTGTTGGCGCCGGCCTTGGGGTGCACGATCTTCTGCGCCAGCATGCCGGCCATCAGGTCGGGCATGGCCCACATGCCCTTGCCGATCTGCGCCCGGCCGCGCAGCCCGCACTGCAGGCCCACCAGCACGTTGTTGCGCTCGTAGGCCTGGATCCAGGCGCTGGTCTTCATGTCGCCCTTGCGCAGCATCGGGCCGCCCTGCATGGCGGTGTGCATCTCGTCGCCGGTGCGGTCCAGGAAGCCGGTGTTGATGAAGGCCACGCGGTGCTTCGCGGCGGCCAGGCAGGCCTTGAGGTTGACGCTGGTGCGGCGCTCCTCGTCCATGATGCCCAGCTTCACGGTGTGGCGCGGCAGCCCGAGCAGCTGCTCGACGCGGCCGAAGAGCTCGTCGGCGAAGGCCACCTCGGCCGGGCCGTGCATCTTGGGCTTCACGATGTACACGCTGCCGCTGCGCGAGTTGCGCACCGCCTCGCCGCTGGCCAGGCGCCCATGGCCCTGCAGGTCGTGCATCGCGATGGCGGTGGTGACGACGGCGTCCATGATGCCCTCGGGGATCTCGCGCGCCGCCTCGCCCTGGCCACCCCAGAGGATGGCGGGGTTGCTCATCAGGTGGCCCACGTTGCGCACGAACAGCAGCGAGCGGCCCGGCAGCGTGACCTGGCCCTTGCCCTTGGGGGCCGTGTACACGCGGTCGGCGTTCAGGCCACGCGTCATCGTGCGGCCGCCCTTGGCGAAGGTCTCGGTGAGCGTGCCCTTCAGGATGCCCAGCCAGTTGCCATAGGCCAGCACCTTGTCCTCGGCGTCCACCACCGCCACGGAGTCCTCCAGGTCGAGGATGGTGGACAGGGCGGCCTCGACCACCAGGTCGCTCACGCCGGCCGGGTCGGTGGCGCCGATGGCCGTGCCGCGGTCGATGCGGATGTCCAGGTGCAGGCCGTGGTGCTGCAGCAGCACGGACGAGGGCTGGGCCGCGTCACCCTGGTAGCCGATGAACTGCGCTGGCTTCTGCAGCCCCACCGTGCGGCCGTCCTTGAGCGTCACACGCAGCTCGCCGCCCTGGACCGCATAGCCGGTGGAATCGACATGCGAGCCCTTGGCCAGTGGCGCGGTGCGGTCCAGCACGTGGCGGGCGTACTCGATGACCCTGGCGCCGCGCACCGGGTTGTAGGCCTCGCCATTCGGGCCGATCTTCGTGGCGCCGTCCGTGTCGGGCAGGGCGTCGGTGCCGTACAGCGCGTCGTACAGCGAGCCCCAGCGTGCGTTGGCCGCGTTCAGCGCGTAGCGGGCGTTGGTGATGGGCACCACCAGCTGCGGGCCGGCCTGCACGGCCAGCTCGGAGTCCACGTTCTTCGTCTTCACCTTCAGCTCGCCCGGGTCGGCCACCAGGTAGCCGATCTGCTCCAGGTGCTTGCGGTAGGCCTTGATCGCGCGCTTGCCGCGCAGCGGGCCTGGGTTGGCGCGGTGCCAGGCGTCCATCTCGGCCTGCAGCCGGTCGCGCTCGGCCAGCAGCGCGGCGTTCTTCGGCGCCAGGTCGTGCACGATGCGGTCGAAGCCGGCCCAGAAGTCGGCCACGTCGACGCCGGTGCCGGGCAGCACCTGCTCGTCGATGAAGGTCTTCAGCGGGGCGGCCACTTGCAGGCCGTGGACGGTGATGCGGTCGGTCATCGGAAGGTGCCTCTCGGGAGCGGGGGACAAAAAAAGGGAAAGCGGTCAGTCGGGAAAACAGCCCAGCACGTCGTGCAGGCTGCGGCCGGTGTGCGTGGGCGCGGTGCCCAGCCGGTCCAGCGGCGCGCCGCTGCGGTTGACCCACAGCGTGGTGTAGCCGTACCAGGTGGCGCCGATGGCGTCCCAGCCGTTGCTGGACACGAACAGGATGTCCCGCGCGGGCATGCCCAGCGCGGCCGGCCCGAGCGCATAGGTGGCGGGGTCGGGCTTGTAGCGGCGTGTCTCGTGCACGCTGAGCACCGGGTCGAGGAGATCGGCCAGGCCCGCACTGCGCACGGCGATGGCCAGCATCTCGGGGTCGCCGTTGGACAGGATGCCGGTGCGCACGCCGCGCGCCTTCAGGGCCGCCAGCACCGCATGGTTCTCCGGGAAGGCGGACAGATGGCGGTACTCGTTCATCAGCCGCGCGCAGCCCGCCTCGGACAAGGCCAGGCCCAGGCGCTCGGCGGCCTGGCGCAGCGCCGCGTCGGTCAGCGCCCAGAACGGCTGGTAGTGCGCCGGCCCCGCCATGGAGACCAGCCGCGTGGCGTTGATCTGTGCGGCGCGCCACTGCATCGCCAGCCGTTCACCGCAGCCCGGGAACAGCTGCTCGGCCGCGAGCGCCACGCTGTAGACATCGAACAGGGTGCCGTACGCGTCGAACAGCACGGCGCGCGGCGTGGCGGTGGGGGCGGTGGCGGCGGTGGGCACAGGCGGCATGGCAGGCATCGCCAGCGACTGTATTGCAAACTTGGATGCACATTACTGCGGTCTGAATCGATTCATTTGTGACCTGGACGCATAGATGAGCCGCGCCTAGCATGTCGCCATGGACCGGCTGACCCAGATCGAGACCTTCGTGGCGGTGGCGCAGAGGGGCAGCCTGTCGGCCGCCGCACGGGCCGAAGGCGTGGCGCCCGCGGTGATTGGCCGCCGCATGGACGCCCTCGAAGCCCGGCTCGGCGTGAAGCTGCTGCAGCGCACCACCCGCCGGCTGCACCTCACCCATGAGGGCAGCGCCTTCCTGGAGAGCTGCCAGCGCCTGCTGGCGGACTTTCACAATGCCGAGGCCAGCGTGTCGGCGGGTGGGGTGAAGGCCAGCGGCCACCTGCGCATCACCGGCCCGGCGGGGTTCGGGCGGCGCCATCTCGCGCCGCTGGTGCCGGCCTTCCTGGGCCGGCACCCGGACGTGAGCCTGTCGCTGAACCTGTCGGACCGCGTGGTGGACCTGGTCAACGAGGGTTACGACTGCGCCGTGCGCGTGGGCGACCTGCCCGACTCCAGCCTGTTGAGCCTGCGCCTGGCGGACAACCGGCGCCTGTGCGTGGCCGCACCGGCCTACCTCGCGCGGGCCGGCACGCCCGCCCACCCCGACGACCTGGCGCGGCACGAGTGCCTGATCCTCAGCTCCGAGTCCAGCCAGTCCCGCGGCTGGGCCTTCACGGTCGATGGTGAGGTGGTGCACCTGCGCCCGACCGGCCGGCTGGATTGCAGCGACGGCCAGGTGCTGCACCAGTGGTGCCTCGACGGGCTGGGCCTGGCCTGGCGCAGCACCTGGGAGGTGCAGTCGGACATCGCACGCGGCCGGCTGGTCAGCGTGCTGGACGACTTCGCCGCCCCACCCAACGGCATCCACGCCGTGTTCCCCAGCGCCCGGCACCTGCCGCTGCGGGTGCGGCTGTGGATCGATTTCCTCAAGCATCACTACGGCGACCCGGCCTACTGGCTGCGCGCTGCCTGAGCCCACCGCCCGCCCATGGAGGCCGGCCCGTCAGCCGCCGCCTGCACCTCCATTGTTCGTGAACCAGCAATGCGCTGTGTTCGGCTGCGGCGTTTATTTGCGTCGCCTGGGTCTATACAGTCACACCCATCGATGAGCCGACACCCACAGTAAGACGACTCACCGAGGCTGGACAAGACGGAGCGACACAGTAAGCGCTAACCGCCATGCCCGGGAATCCGAACTGTCTGACTTGAAGGAATCGAACATGACCACCCGCACCCTGATCGCCGCCCTGTCCCTCGTTGCCGCTTCCGGCGCCTTCGCCCAGTCGGCCGACCGCAACGGCTTCGACACCGAAGCCCAGCTGCGCCAGCCCGCCGCCCGCTCCGCCGCCGGCCTGACGCGCGAGGAAGTGCGTGCCCAGTTCCTGGCCGCCCGCCGCGCCGGCGACGTGAACGTCTTCGACCAGGAGACCACCGCCTACGTCAAGCCGGTGATGACGCTGCCGGGCGCCACCCGCCTGGCCCAGAAGCCGGCCGACGCCGCCAAGCCCGCCAAGTAAGCGACCGCTTCGTCCGCTGCCAAACAACGATACACAACGACATCACGCTGAAAGGACGCCCCGGCCGCCACCGCGGACCATGCGGGCTCCCTCAGCCACGAAAGGACACCACCATGAACCGCCATCTCATCGCCGCCGCCCTCGCCCTGGCCGCCTCCGGCGCTGCTTTCGCCCAGTCGCCCGAGCGCAACGTGTTCGACACCGAAGCCCACCTGGCCGCGCCCGCCGCCACCTCGACCGTGAGCCGCGAGGCCGTGCGCCAGGCCTACATCGACCAGCGCGCCCGCCAGGACATCTCCAGCTTCAACCCGGAAGCGTGGCGCCGTGAGTGGAACGCGGGCTCGGCCGACGGTTTCGTCGCCCTGTTCAAGGGCCGTGACGCGCAGCCCACGGCCGTGGCCGCCAAGACGCGCGCGGAAGTGCGCGCCGAGTTCCTGAGCGCCCGGGCCAGCGGCGCGGTGGACA
Organism: Ideonella sp.; assembly: GCF_041918995.1. GTDB lineage: Bacteria > Pseudomonadota > Gammaproteobacteria > Burkholderiales > Burkholderiaceae_C > Ideonella. Next base: position 135,236 of record NZ_JAYRUN010000012.1, read on the forward strand.
GCTTCGACACCGAAGCCGCCCTGCGCGTGCCGCAGACGGTGCGCCAACCGGCGCCGACGGCCTACGCCCAGCGCTGAGCGGGCCCCAGACGGCAAAAAGGGCGGGGATGACTCCCCGCCCTTTTTCCGTTTCCCCTACCCTCGTGAATCGTCCCACTCGCGCGGCACGCTGAGGGCGACTGTAGGCAAGGCCGCGCCGTCTGCCATCCACGAAAGGTGCAGGCGGCGTGCGAGCCGCCGTGCCGGCCGTCACGGATGCGCGGCGATCACCTCCGCCACGGCGGCGGTGAGCCGCTCGGCATAGGGCAGGTGCAGGAACTCGTTGGGGCCGTGCGCGTTGCTCTTGGGGCCCAGCACGCCGCAGACCATCATCTGGGCCTGCGGGAAGCCCTGCTGCAGCAGGTTCATGAGCGGAATCGTGCCGCCCTGGCCGATGTAGCCCAGTGGCGCGCCGAAATGCCGGCGGCTGGCGCCGTCGAGCACGCGCTCCAGCCAGGGGGCGGTGCTGGGTGCATTCCAGCCGGTGGCGCCCCAGTCGTTGGCGCGGCCGTCCGGCTCGAAGGTGACCTTGGCGTTGTAGGGCGCGTTGTCCTCGAGCAGGGCCTTGAGCGCCACGGCCGCCTCGTGGCCCGGCACCAGCGGCGGCAGGCGCAGGCTCAGCTTGAAGGCGGTGTAGGGCCGCAGCACGTTGCCGGCGTTCGACAGCGGCGGGATGCCGTCCACGCCGGTGACCGACAGCGTGGGCCGCCAGGTGCGGTTGAGCAGGGCCTGCACCGGGTCGGTGGTGGTGGGCAGCGCGAAGCCGCCATCGGCGCCGCAGGCCCAGGGGTAGCGCTTCCAGACCTCGTCGCCCAGGATGGCGGCCGTGGCCTCGGCCTGGCGCACCCGCTCGGCGGGGATCTCGCAGTGGAACACCTGGGGCAGGAGGTGCCCGGTCTTCGCGTCTTCCAGGCGGTCCAGCACCTGGCGCAGGATGCGGAACGACGAGGGCACGAGGCCGCTCGCGTCGCCCGAGTGGATGCCCTCGGTGAGGATCTCCACCTTCAGGCTGCCGGTGATGTTGCCGCGCAGCGAGCTGGTGAGCCACAGCTGGTCGTAGTTGCCGGCGCCGGAATCCAGGCAGACGACCAGGCTCACGTCACCCAGCCGCGCGCCCAGCCGTTCCAGGTAGAACGGGAGGTCGAACGAGCCGGATTCCTCGCAGCTCTCGATGAGGCCGACGATGCGCGGGTGCGGCACGTTCTGCGCCTTGAGGGCCTCGATCGCGCTGACCGCCGCATAGATGGCGTAGCCGTCGTCGGCGCCGCCACGGCCATAGAGCTTGCCGTCCTCGATCTTGGGCGTCCACGGCCCGAGGTCGCTGCGCCAGCCGTTGAACTCGGGCTGCTTGTCCAGGTGGCCGTACATCAGCACGGTCTGGGTGCTGTCGGGCCGGGTGGCGGGCAGCTCGAAGAAGATCACCGGCGTGCGGCCCTCGGCGCGCACCACTTCCAGCGTCAGGCCCGGCACGTGGCGGCTGTCCACCCACGCGGCGGCGTCGCGCACCACCCGGTCGATCAGGCCATGGGCCTGCCAGTCCGGGTCGAACAGCGGGCTCTTGGCCGGCACGGCGATGTAGTCGACCAGCTGCGGCACGATGCGCTCGCGCCAGGCGGTGCCGACGAAATCGCCGAGCGCGGTGGCGTCCAGCGGGGGCAGTGTCTCGGGGGCGTTCATGGTGTGAACCTCACGGCAGGCAGTGCGCGGCCGGGTGGGCCGCCGGACCGCGCATTGTGCGCCCGTCGCGCCGACCCTAGGGCCGCTGCGGCAGGAAGTCGCGCCAGCCCAGCCCGGGCGGCGGCACCACGCACTGGAAGGGTGGCAAGGCGCCGTCCTCGACCGGCACCTGGCAGGCGGCGAAGAACTCGGCCGAGGCCGGGTTGCGGAACTCCTTGAGCCGCGCCGCCAGGTAGCTGGCCTTGTCACGGTGGCCGGACTCGTCCATCGCCCGGGCCCATGCCGTCATCAGCCGCGTGTCCAGCAACGCGTGCGTGGTGGTGTGGAACGCGGCCATCGCCAGCGACGGCGGCTCGGTGGTGGTGGCGGCCGCGTAGTCGGCCTGGTGGCCGAAGAACAGGCTGTGCTGGCCACGCTCGATGCGCTCGGCCAGGGGGCCGGAGGCGTCGTCGGGGGCGTAGATCACCACCACCTTCCAGTAGTCCTGCAGCGCGTACACGCTGCCCAGCAGCAGCAGCACGCCGACCGCCCGCAGCGGCCAGGGGCTGCCGGCCACCGTGACCACCGGCTCCTCCGCCGCGGCGGGCGAGCCCGGCGGGCGGCGCAGCGCATAACCGAACGCCCAGGCCGCCGGCAGCAGGAAGTACGCGTACCACAGCGGGTACTCGAACAGGCTGTGCACGCCGATCATCAGCACCACCATGAAGGCGGCCCGGGAGCCCACGCCGACGTCGCCCTGCACCCGCCAGCTGCGCACGGCCGCCTGCGCCAGGGCCCACAGCAGGCCGAGCAGCACCAGGCTGCCCAGCGGGATGCCCAGTTCCACCCACAGCTGCAGCGGCAGGTCGTGGGTGTGGTCGAAGAAGGCCACCGGGCGGCCGGGGAACGGGCTGAGCGTCCAGGCGAAGTTGAACTGGCCAAAGCCGACGCCCGACCAGGGATTCGCGGCGATGAGGGCCAGCGTGTTGGACCAGATGCCCCAGCGCGAGCCCGACACGTCACCCTCGGCCAGGCGCGCCTCGCCGCCGAAGGTGGTGCCGGTGGCGTGGGCCCAGGCGCTCATCAACAGCCAGACCGCCAGGTAGGCGAGCGGCGCGGTCAAGAGTGTCACGCGCATGCGACGCCCCAGCCGCCCGTCCACGAGCCCCCACAGCGCCAGCAGCAGTACGCCCACGATGCCCGTGCGCGAGGCCGTCAGCACCACCGCCCACAGCAACAGCAGTGCGAGGGGCCACGCCACGTGGACCGGAAAGCGCCAGCCGGCCACCCGCCCTGCCCGCGCCAGCGGCACCCAGGCCACCAGCGCCCACATGAGCAGGCTGCTCAGGTGATTGGGCTGGCGCAGGTTGCCCACCGCGCGGCCGGGCAGGCCGGAGCGGGCGATGAACGTGCCGTCGGCCCAGCCGGGCGCGAACACCTGCACGAGCGCGATCAGGGCGCTGGCCACCCCGGCGGCCAGCAGGGCGGTGCAGAACGCGTCGATGGCGTCCGCCTCGGGCGTGTCCTCGGCCGACCCGTGCCATGCCACCGCTGCCCCCGCGGCCAGCAACGCCAGCGCCGACCAGCCGAGCGACGCCGGAAGTGCCACTTCCATGGACCACAGCACCGCGCCGGCCAGCAGCGCCAGTGCCGCCCACAGCCCGGGCGAGCGCCAGCCCGGCCGCTCAGGCGCCATCGGCCATGCGATGAGCACCACGCCCCACAGGCCCACGGCCAGCAGCTGGTTCAGCAGCGTGGCCGATGGGGAGACGTTGTAGGCGAACAGCGCGGGCAGTGCCAGCGCTGCAGCCAGAAGCACCGAGCGGGAACGTTCAGGGGCGTCGGACACGTGATCGACTTGCAGCAGGCGGCGTCAGGCTAGAACCATCCGTGGGACCAGAAGCGGGGGTTGTCGCGCGGATTGTCGGCCAGTTCCGTGCGCACCCGACGAAGGCGCTCATCCAGCGTTGCGTACTCCATGGCAGCGATCCCGGCCAGCAGGAGCTGCCCGACCAGCACGCCGACCCAGACGGCTCGCGCCCAGCGGCCCGACGCAGGGGGGCCCTCAGCCGCAGGCGGGCCCGCAGGAGATGGCTGGTGGGTGGCCCATGCCCATGCCCAGCCCAGCCCCAGCGCCACCCACATTTGGGGCACCGGCATGACGAAGTTGCCGGAGAAGGCGCCGTCCACCAGCACCGCGCACGCGGCGATGGCCAGTGCAGCGCCTTCTGCCGATGCCGCCGGCTGTCTTTCGCTGCGCAACCGCTTCGCGAGCCGCCGGAGCAGGCCGCCCGCGGTGGTCAGGGCGATCATGAGCATGGGGAATCCCCACTCCGCAGCCACCTGAAGGTACATGTTGTGCGGATGGGCCGCTTTGGCATTGGGCACATGGGCATAGTGCATCGGCCCTTGGCCCAGCCACGGGGCAGACCAGGCCTGCTCCCAGGCCAAGCGCCACAGCATGGCCCGCGACCCATCGCTGGACAAGCTGGCGGCACTGCGCTGTGTGGTGGCATCGGCCGCCACCCCCACCCAGTTGGGCAGGGCCGAGAAGACGATGGCATACAACGCGGCGCCACCGAGCATCGCCGCGGCCAGGGTGCCCACCACCCGCCGGGCGCTGGCCGGCCCCAGCAGGGCGACGACGCCCATGCCTGACAGCAAGGCCAGGCCCGTGGCCCGGGCGCCCAACGCCGGAATGAACATGGCCTGGACGACGAGCGCGAAGGCCGCCAGCGTGCGCACCAGCGGCCACCGATGGGCCAGCACCACCGTCACTGCCAGCAGTGGCATGGCGACGGTCTGCGTATGGCTGAGGAAGCGGTAGTTGACGAAACCCACCACGATGTCGCGCGCATCCAGCGGCAGCCCGACCGCCAGAGCCAGGACGATCCCGCCGACCAGCAGCCCGGCATAGACCGCCGAGCCGATGGCCACTGCGGCCAGCCAGCGGTCGCGGTCCGCGCTGGCGGCCCGCCCGCTGGCGAGGCCGAGCAACAGCAGGCCGCCCAGCAGCAGCGCTTCCTTCAGCGCTTCGGCGGGTACGGCCGACGCTGCCACACTGGCCGCGGCGAGGCCCAGCGCCAACCAGCCCAGCGGGGGCACCCGGGAAGGGGCGGAGGCGGACCGGCGATGAATGAGCAGTACGGCCATGGCCGCCATGACCACGACCTGCACCATCCGGTTCAGGTCGTGCACGTTGCCCGGCACAGCCAACAGGGCCCATGGGACGGCCGCCAAATAGGCGAGCAGCGGCCAGGTGGTCATGGACAACGGCATTTCTTGAGGGGCAGAAACGACAACGCCCGCACGGTGAGGTGCGGGCGTCTCGGTGCAGGCCGGAGGCGTGCTCCGACCTTCAGCGCACGGGCTGATCGGTGATCAGGTGCCCGAGGCGTTACGGCATTCGGCCGGCACGTACTTGAACTGGTCGGAGGCGGCGGTGCAGGCCCAGCTCACGCCGCTGTCGCCCACGGTCGGGGTCAGGGTGATGACCACGTCGTCCACGCCGGACACGCCCGGGTTCACGGTGGCTTCCAGCACGCCGTCGTCCTGGCAATCCAGGGTCGTGCGGCCGGTATCGCCTTCGTTCACGCCGTCGCAGACCGCTGCGCCGGTCTTGCCGGAGGCCAGGTTCTCGCCCACGGTCGACTTGGCGCCGCTGGCGATGCCCACGCCTTCAGACACGCGGGCGCGGATGGTGTAGTCCTGGTAGGCGGGCAGCGCCACCGCGGCCAGGATGCCGATGATCGCCACGACGATCATCAGTTCGATGAGGGTGAAACCTTGTTGAACGCGCTTCATGGAGTGCTCCTTGGGTCAGCGGTGGGAAGGGAAGGGATTCGAGGGGGCGGTGTGCGCCCTTGCCCCCCTAAGTGCGAAACCCGTGCCAGCCTGGACCGGCCCGCCACGCGTGAAATCCGCATCAGCGGTGACCAAACTGGTCGCTGCCCGCTGCCCATTTCTGTCGATCGGCCCGGGCCGGGCTGACAAAAATTGTCAGTCGACCAGGAGCCGCTCCCCGGCCTGCAGGCGGCGCCAGCGGCGGCCGGGCAGCTGGCTGGCCAGCTCGGCCTCGATGGTGGCGTGCTCGCCGGGCTTCAGGTGGGTGAGCAGCAGCTCGGCGCCGGCCGGCGCCTGGGCCAGCTCGCCGGCCAGGGACGACGGGCAGTGGTGACCGCTCTGGCTGGCCAGCAGCTGGTCGCTTTCGCCGAAGGCCACCTCGATGACCAGCTGGGCCACCTCGCGCCCGGCCAGGGCCGCCCACAGGGCCGGGTTGGGGCCCGTGTCGCCGGTGTACACCCAGTCCCGCCCGCTGCCGGCCTGCACGGCGAAGCCGCAGGCCGGCACGGAATGGCGGGCCGGCAGCACACGCACGGTGCGTCCGGCGCGGCCCAGCACCAGGTGCTCGCCCAGGGCGATGGGCCGCAGCGCGAGCACCGGGTCGCTGGCCCGTGGCAGGCGGGTGAAATCGGGCCACAGCAGGTCGTTGAAGACGTGGGCGCTCAGCACCTCCAGGGTTGGCGGCAGTGCGTGCACCTGGATCGGGCCGCGCCCGCCGCGGCGTCGCATGACGCTGTCGGCGAGCAGGGGCACGCCCAGCACGTGGTCCAGGTGCGAGTGGCTCAGCAGGATGTGGTCGATGCGGGCCATCTCGTCCAGCGTGAGATCGCCGACGCCGGTGCCTGCATCGATCAGGAGGTCGTCATCGACCAGGAAGCTGCTGGTGCGGCAGCCCTGGGCAATGGAACCGGAACAGCCTAGAACGCGAACGTGCATGGAAGCCCGGGCCGCCGCGAGACGGCAGGCCGGAAGAGGGGGCAGTCAGAAGGGAGGAGAACGCCCCGACGGGCCGGGGCCCTGCCGGCGCCGTGGGGGGGCCGCAGGAAGATCGATGGTGCGGGCACCCGGCGGGCGGCGCAAGGCGCGCGGTGCGCACTTTTGGGGAGGGCCCGCCGGGCGGCTGGCCGGCGCGTGAACAGCGTCACGCGCGACCGGCAGGCGGCTGCGGCGGGCTCAGCCCTGGATGAACTGCATCTGCGTGCCGGCCAGGTCGATGATGTCGCCGTTCTTCAGCGCCACCACCCCCTCGCCCACCGGCTGGCCGTTCACGCTCGGGTGCGACACGCCCTCGACATGGGACAGCACGTAGCCCGTGGGCCGCTTGGCGATGGAGGCCACCTGCACGCCGGGTTTGCCGACGGTGGTGACCGCCTTGGTGAGCAGCACCTCACGCCCCGCGGCGCCGCCGTTCAGCACCTTGATGGACGCGGGGATCAGCGCATGCGGCGGCGGCGAGGCGGCCGTGAGCGGCGGCTGGGTGGCGCCGGGGCGCAGCACCATGGTTTTCTCGTAGTCCGGCACCTCGTCGATGAGGTACTTGATGCGGTACTTGCCGATCTCGACCGTGTCGTTGTGCTGCATCAGCTGCTTCTTCACAGCCTTGCCGTTGATGTAGGTGCCGTTCGTGCTGTTGAGGTCCTCGATGAAGACGTCGTTGCCGACGGCCAGCATCACCGCATGCTCGCCGCTCACGGCGAGGTTGTCGATGACGATGTCGTTGTAGGGCCGCCGGCCGAGGGTGGTGCGATCCTTGGTGATCGGCACCTCCTTGATGACGACGTTGTCCAGCGATACGACCAGCTTGCCCATGCGTGTCCTCTTGTGTGCCGAGCCGGGCGGAAATGCGTGTGTGCTTGCCCGACGGGCGAAACGGCTGCGGCGAGTGTTGGAATGTCAGGAACGTCGGAACGGCCACCAAGCGCGCCCGCTCTGGGCGGCACCCCCCTTGGCGCGCACCAGGACGACCGAGATGTTATCCCGGCCGCCTGCGGCGTTGGCGGCATCCACCAGCGCCCGGGCGGTGCCGGCGAGACTGTCGCTTGCGCGCATCACCTGGGCGATGCTCGCATCCGGCAGCATGTCCGACAAGCCATCCGAGCACAACAGGATGGTGTCGCCCACCCTCAGTTCGTGGTCCACCACCTCGAGCTCGACCGTCGGCTCCACGCCGACCGCCCGCGTCACCAGGTTGCGGTTCATGGAATAGGCGGCCTCCTCGGGGGTGAGCAGGCCGGCGTCGATCTGCTCCTGCAGCAGCGAATGGTCGCGGCTGAGCTGCTCCAGCCGGCCGCCACGCAGCCGGTAGGCGCGCGAGTCGCCGATGTGGCCCACCCACACCCGCCCGGGCTCGAACAGGGCGGTCACCAGGGTGGTGCCCATGCCGGCGTACTCGGGGCGGCTCTGCGCCGCATCGAAGACGACCTGGTTCGCGTGCTGGGCAGTGGCCATCAGGGCCTGGCGGATCTGGCCGTCGTCGCGCGCCGCGTCCGGGGCCGCGAGCCACTGCGCGATGCCGGCCTGCATGCAGTCGGCCGCCATGGCGCTGGCCACCTCGCCCGCGTTGTAGCCTCCCATGCCGTCGGCCAGCACCGCCAGGGCGAGGGTTTCGTCCACCCGCACGGCGTCCTCGTTGTTGCTGCGCGCACGGCCCGTGTCCAGCGCGTGGGCGAATTCGAGTTCCATGGTCACGACGGGCGGGCGGCGGTGCGCGAGGGGGAGACCATTGTGCCTGCCGCGCCCGGCTGGCGTTCTCCCGTGGAGATGGACGCGGCCGACGAGGCGGCCGGCAGGGTGGCGGCCAGCTGGCGCAGCTCGGCGGCAAGCTGCTGGCCGTCGGCATGGCGGTCCAGCGGCGCCTTGGCCAGCAGGCGCCTCACCAGGTGGTCCAGAGCGGCCGGCAGGTCGGGCCGCAAGGCGCTGACGGCGGGCGGCGGCGCGCTGGAGATGGCGGCGGTCAGCTCACCCATGGAGCCGGCCTCGAACGGCAGGTGGCCGGTGAGCAGCTCGAACAGCACCACGCCCAGGGCGTACAGGTCGCAGCGGCCGTCGACCGGGGCGCCGCTGAGCTGTTCCGGCGCCATGTAGACGGGTGTGCCCGCCAGCACGCCACTGCGGCTGCGCTCGGCATCGCTGAGGTGGGCGCAGCCGAAATCCGTGATCTTCAGCGTCCCGCGGGTGGGGTTGAAGAGCAGGTTGGCCGGCTTGATGTCCCGATGCACCACGCCCTGTCCATGCGCATGCGCCAGGCCTTCGGCGGCCTGCGCCATCAGTTCGAGCACCAGCGGTTCCGGCAGCAGGCGCAGCGGGGAGGCATAGCGGGACAGGTCGGTGCCCGCGACCCACTCCATGGCGATCCAGCCCACGGCGGATTCGCCCCTGCCCTCGATGCCACTGCCCACGCAGCGCACGATGGACGGGTGGCGCAGGCGCTCCGCGGCCTGGGATTCGCGCAGGAACCGTTCGCGGGTGAGCTCGCCGCCGTGCAGGCGCACGGTCTTGATGGCCAGCGGGGACCCGGTGTCCGGGTCGGTGGCCAGGTGCAGCTCGCCCAGCGCCCCATGCGCGAACGTGCGCACGAGCGGGTACCCGGCGATGTCCACCCCGGGCATTTCGGACGGGCCAAGGCTCGACGGCGCCCCGTCGTCACGTGCGACCGGGCGCTGCCAGCGGCTCATCGCCCGGCGCCAGAAGCCGGCCCCAGACCCTGCCATCGCCCGATCCCCCTTGGTGTGTTTGTGTGATGCGCGTGCGTGGTGCATTTACCTTAACACAGCCATGGCAGGCGCCGCGGCAAGCCGGGTGCCGGCTCCTGGGGGGGGCTATTCGGCCGGCTGGCGGGCCGCGTGGCGTGCCGCGACGATCCTGCCGATCACCAGCACCAGCAGCGCGCCCGCCGCGCCCGCGCCGTAGCGCACGGCGCTGCTGGCATGGGCGGCTTCACCCTCGGCGCCCGGCGTGTAGCCCGGCATCATGTGCACGATGGCCGGGTCGCCCACCGCCATCGTGCCGGCGATCCAGCCCAGCAGCATGCCGCCGATGGTGATGATGGCGGGGAAGCGGTCCATGAGCTTGATGACCAGCTGGCTGCCCCAGACGATGATGGGAATGCTGACCAGCAGGCCGAACACCACCAGCGGCATCTGGTGGTCGCCGCCCGCGGACTGCGCCGCGCCGGCGATGGCGATCACGTTGTCCACGCTCATGACCAGGTCGGCCACGACCACGGTCTTCACCGCGGCCCAGAGCTTGTCGCTGGACTCGATGTGGGCATGGCCGTCCTCGTCCTCCGGGGCCAGCAGCTTCACGCCGATCCACACCAGCAGCGCCGCGCCCACCAGCTTGAGGTAGGGGATCGCCAGCAGCGTCAGCGCGAAGAAGATCAGCACCACACGCAGCACGATGGCGCCGGCCGTGCCCCACAGCACGCCCTTCAGGCGCTGCGAGTCGGGCAGGCGCCGGCAGGCCAGTGCGATCACGACCGCGTTGTCGCCGCCGAGCAGGATGTCGATCATGATGATCTGCCCGACGGCGATCCAGAACGCGGGCTCCATGAACTGTTCCATTCGGGCGATTCCTGGGGTGAGGGGTTGCAGGCGGGGACGCAGTTTAGGGGTTCCCCGGGGGGAGCCCCGTGCGGGGAACTACATAAGGCCGGCAAGAAAAAAGCCGCCCACGCGGGGCGGCTTCGGCCGGCAAGGCGGCAGCGCTCTTACAGCAGCGCCTTGAGCAGCTTGCCCATCTCGGACGGGTTGCGCGTGACCGTGAAGCCGCACTCTTCCATGATGGCGAGCTTGGCGTCGGCGGTGTCGGCGCCGCCGGAGATCAGCGCACCGGCGTGGCCCATGCGCTTGCCCGGAGGGGCGGTGACGCCGGCGATGAAGCCGACGATCGGCTTCTTCATGTTGTCCTTGCACCAGCGGGCGGCTTCGGCCTCGTCGGGGCCGCCGATCTCGCCGATCATGATGACGGCGTCGGTGGCCGGGTCGTCGTTGAAGGCCTTCATCACGTCGATGTGCTTCAGGCCGTTGATCGGGTCGCCCCCGATGCCCACGGCGGACGACTGGCCCAGGCCGATCTCGGTGAGCTGCGCCACGGCTTCATAGGTGAGCGTGCCCGAGCGCGACACGACACCGATGCGGCCCTTCTTGTGGATGTGGCCCGGCATGATGCCGATCTTGATTTCCTCGGGCGTGATCAGGCCGGGGCAGTTGGGGCCCAGCAGCAGGGTCTTCTTGCCGCCGGCGGCTTCCTTGGCCTTCATCCGGTTGCGCACCATGAGCATGTCGCGCACGGGGATGCCCTCGGTGATGCACACCACGAGGTCCAGGTCCGCCTCCACGGCCTCCCAGATGGCGGCGGCGGCGCCCGCGGGCGGCACGTAGATCACGCTCACCGTCGCGCCGGTCTGCGCGGCGGCTTCCTGCACGGTCGCGTAGATGGGGATGTCGCTGAACTTCTCGCCCGCCTTCTTCGGGTTCACGCCCGCCACGAAGGCGTTCTTGCCGTTGGCGTAGGCCTGGCAGCCGAGCGTGTGGAACTGGCCGGTCTTGCCCGTGATGCCCTGGGTGATGACCTTGGTGTCCTTGTTGATGTAGATCGACATGTCGTGTTCTCCAGGGCTTACTTGACCGCCGCGACGATCTTGGTGGCCGCTTCGGCCATCGTGTCGGCGCTGATGATGGGCAGGCCGCTGTCGGCCAGCATCTTCTTGCCCATGTCCTCGTTCGTGCCCTTCATGCGCACCACCAGCGGCACGCTCAGGTTGACGGCCTTGCAGGCGGTGATGACACCCTCGGCGATGGTGTCGCACTTCATGATGCCGCCGAAGATGTTGACGAGGATGCCCTTCACGCTCTTGTTCTTGAGCATGATCTTGAAGGCCTCGGTGACCTTCTCGGCGGTCGCGCCGCCACCCACGTCCAGGAAGTTGGCTGGCTCGCCGCCGAACAGCTTGATGGTGTCCATGGTGGACATGGCCAGGCCGGCGCCGTTGACCAGGCAGCCGATGTTGCCGTCCAGGCTGATGTACGCCAGGTCGAACTTGCTGGCCTCGATCTCGGCCGGGTCTTCCTCGTCGAGGTCGCGGTAGGCGACGATCTCGGGGTGGCGGAACAGCGAGTTGGCGTCGAAGTTGAACTTCGCGTCGAGCGCGATCAGGTTGCCCTTGCTGTCACGGTTGAGCGGGTTGATCTCGACCAGCGAGGCGTCCGTCTCCATGTAGCAGCGGTACAGGTTCTGGAACAGGGTGACGGCCTGGTCCACGGTGTGGCCGCTCATGCCCACCGCCTCGGCCAGTTTGCGAGCCTGGGCGTCGGTCAGGCCCGCCAGCGGGTCGACCAGCTCGGTGATGATTTTCTCGGGGGTGGCGTGGGCCACTTCCTCGATGTCCATGCCGCCTTCGCTGGAGCAGATCAGCGCCACCTTCTGCGAGGCGCGGTCGGTCACCAGGGAGACATAGAACTCCTTGCCGATGTCGGCGCCTTCCTCGATGTACAGGCGGCGCACCTTCTGGCCTTCCGGGCCGGTCTGGTGCGTCTTGAGCTGCATGCCCAGGATCTGGCCGGCGAGCGCCTTCACCTCGTCCATCGAGCGGGCCAGCTTCACGCCGCCGCCCTTGCCGCGGCCGCCCGCGTGGATCTGCGCCTTCACGACCCAGACGTTGCCGCCCAGCTTCTGGGCGGCCTCGGTGGCCTCCTGGACGGTGAACGCCGGGTAGCCGCGGGGCACCGGCACGTCGAACTGGCGCAGGAGTTCCTTGCCTTGGTATTCGTGGATCTTCATGGGCTTGTTGCGTGGGTTCAGGACGAAAGCGGTGCGGCGGCGTGGTCGGCCGGCGCGGGATTGTCCGACACTTTGTTGGCGTGGGGCTGACGGTACCAGCGCGGATAGTGCAGGCGCACAGCCTCCCCGTCGGTGGCCAGGGCGTGGCAGCGGTCGAGCTGGAACGGGCGGGTCTGCCCGTCCGGCTCCACCGCCAGCACGTCGCCGGCGAAGGCCTGGACGACGGCAGTCGGCAGCACGTCGGCCAGTTCGGTGAGATGGGTGCAGCCGGCCACGCCGCCCAGCCGCTCCCGCACCGCGCGCTTGAAGCCGCGCAGCAGGTTCAGGCCGGTCAGCGCGGCGTAGCGGTCGCCATGGCGGTCGCAATGGCCGGGGTACGGGGTGGCGCGCGATTCGGCGCCGGAGGCCACGATGGTGAACGAGGTGTCCACCACGATGCGCAGGTGCAGGTCGTGGATCGGTGCGCCAGCGGGGCGGCGGTGATCGCCCTGGCCGGTGGGCCGGGTCTTGGTGTCGCGCACCCAGGCATCGATCTCCCACAGCCCGTCGGGCCGGGCGTGCGCCTGTACCTCGATGGCACGCTGGTGCCTGAGCTGGCGCTGGGGATGGGCGGGAGGCAGCGGCATGGCAGCGCCGGGGGCGGCGGACACGGGCGGGCAGGACGGGCCTCGGGGCCCGGCAGAGGCAAGCCGCGCAATGTAGCACGCATGCTGCAATGCAGCATGCACCGGCGCCGCGTCAGTCGTCGTCCCGGCCGCCCACGACGCGGCGCACCACGTCTGCCGCGAAGCCCCGGCCGGCGAGGAACCGCATCTGGCGCGCGCGCTCGCGCGCGTCGGTGGGCGGCTCGCCGCCGAACTTGCGTTGCCACACGGCGCGCGCGCGATCGGCCTCGGTCTCGCGCAGCTGGCGCGCGGTGTCGGGGTCGAGTTCCATGCCGTGGCGGGCCAGCTCCTGGCGGATGCGCGCGGCGCCCTGGCGGCCGGCGCGGGCGTTGACCCGGCTTTCGGCGAAGCGGGCGTCGCTGAGGTGCCTGGCGGCCTCGAGCTCGTCCAGCACCGCGTCCACCTCGGCGGCCGCGGTGGCGGGGTCCGGCACGCCGGCCGCGTCCTGGTCAGGTGGTGGCAGCTCCCAGGGGTCGAGCGGAGCGCCGGCCCGCCCGGGCGCGGCGGCGGCGGCCACGGCCCGCTTGCGGGCGTGGGCCAGCAGCTTGGTGCGCAGCTCCGCGCGGCTGTGCTCGCGCCGCGCCAGCAAGGCCAGCGCCTGGCCCTTCAGGCTGGGCAGGGGCCGCGCGCCCACGGCTTACTCGGCCGTGGCCTCGCCCAGCAGCGGCACGCCCATCGCCTCGCGCACCTTGTTCTCGATCTCGCGGGCGAGTTCGGGGTTCTCGCGCAGGAACTCGCGGCAGTTGTCCTTGCCCTGGCCGATCTTCTCGCCGTTGTAGGCGTACCAGGAGCCCGACTTGTCCACGATCTTCGCGGCCACGCCCATGTCGATGATCTCGCCCTCGCGGCTGATGCCCTCGCCGTAGAGGATGTCGAACTCGGCTTCCTTGAACGGGGGCGAGACCTTGTTCTTCACGACCTTGACGCGCGTCTCGTTGCCGATGATCTCCTCGCCCTTCTTGATCGAGCCGATGCGGCGGATGTCCAGGCGCACGGAGGAGTAGAACTTCAGCGCATTGCCGCCGGTGGTCGTTTCGGGGCTGCCGAACATGACGCCGATCTTCATGCGGATCTGGTTGATGAATACGACCATGCAGTTGGTCTTCTTGATCGTGGCGGTGAGCTTGCGCAGCGCCTGGCTCATCAGCCGGGCCTGGAGGCCCGGCAGGCTGTCGCCCATCTCGCCCTCGAGCTCGGCCTTGGGCGTCAGCGCGGCCACCGAGTCGACGATGACCAGGTCCACGGCGCCGGAGCGCACGAGCGAATCCACGATCTCCAGGGCCTGCTCGCCGGTGTCCGGCTGGCTGATGAGCAGTTCCTGCAGGTTGACGCCCAGCTTCTGCGCGTACTGGATGTCCAGCGCGTGCTCGGCGTCGATGAAGGCCGCCACGCCGCCGAGCTTCTGCATCTCGGCCACGACCTGCAGCGTCAGGGTCGTCTTGCCGGAGGACTCCGGGCCGTAGATCTCGACCACGCGGCCGCGCGGCAGGCCGCCCACGCCCAGCGCGATGTCCAGCCCCAGCGAGCCGGTGGACACCACCTCAATGTCCTCGATCACCTCGCCCTCGCCCAGGCGCATGATGGAGCCCTTGCCAAACTGCTTCTCGATCTGCGCGAGGGCGGCCTGCAGGGCCTTGGCCTTTTCGGTGTTCTGGTTCTTCACGGGTGCGTCCATGTCAGGCGGCCTCCTTCGGGCTGGCGGGCTGCTAAGCGGGAATCGGGGTGGAAACTGCCCGGCGATTATGTCAGAAGCTGGATATCTGTACAGTGACCCGGCCGACCCGTGCGCAGCGTGTGCCGGCACGTCCGGCCGGCCCTGCCTAGAATGGGCGCCGAGCCGGTGGAGACAAGGCGCATGCGCATCCTGATTGCCGAAGATGACCAGGTCCTGGCGGACGGGCTGCTGCGTTCCCTGCGCAGTGCGGGCTATGCGGTGGACCAGGTCGGGACCGGTTCCGAAGCCGACGCCGCCCTGGCCTCGCACGAGTTCGATCTGGTCATCCTGGACCTGGGCCTGCCCCGCCTGCACGGCCTGGAGGTGCTGCGCAAGCTGCGCGCGCGCGGCTCCAGCATGCCGGTGCTGATCCTCACGGCCGCGGATTCGGTGGAGCAGCGCGTCAAGGGACTGGACCTGGGTGCCGACGACTACATGGCCAAGCCCTTCTCGCTGCAGGAGCTGGAAGCACGCGTGCGTGCGCTCACGCGCCGCGGCCTGGGCACCGCCTCCAGCGTGATCAAGCATGGCCCGCTGAGCTTCGACGCCACCGGCCGCGTGGCCTACATCAACGACCAGATGATCGAGCTGTCGGCGCGCGAGATCAGCCTGCTGGAGGTGCTGCTGCAGCGCGCCGGCCGCCTGGTGAGCAAGGACCAGCTCGTCGCCCGCCTGTGCGAGTGGGGCGAGGAGGTGAGCAACAACGCCATCGAGGTCTACATCCACCGCCTGCGCAAGAAGATCGAGCAGGGTCCCATCCGCATCGCCACCGTGCGCGGCCTGGGCTACTGCCTGGAGAAGATTCCGGGGTGATGGTGCCCCCACGCCCCCTGCCGGGGGCTGCCCCCCGAGGGGGCTCGCGCAGCGGACCGGCCAAGCCGGATCCGCGCACGCCACTTGAAGGGGACGGCGCCTGACGGCGCGTCCCGACAGATTTTTCCTACTCCCAGCCGTGAACAAGAGCGGGCAGCGTGAGCAGCGGTCGCTGTTTGGCGAGATCCTCGACTGGATGCTCGTGCCGCTGCTGTTGCTGTGGCCGATGAGTGCGGCGCTGACCTGGCTGGTGGCGCAGAACATCGCGTCGCGGCCCTATGACCGCGACCTCGCGCAGCTGACCCGCATGATCGCGAGGCAGGTGGTGCCGGCCGAGGGACCGCGCGGCAGCCGAGGCCGCCTGGTGCTGCCGGAGCCCGCCGCGGCCCTGCTGCGCAGCGACGACGTCGACCGGGTGTACTTCCAGGTGCTGGGCGAAGGCGGCGAGCTGCTGGCCGGCGACCGGGAGCTGCCCGTCCCCGAGCCGGACGCCCTGCAGCCGTCGCAGCAGGGCGAGGTGCAGTTCCGCGACGAGCTGATCCAGAACGAGCCCGTGCGCGTGGCCAGCCTGCGCGTGGTCACCTCGCCCGGCGAGACGGTGCGCATCGGCCTGGTGCAGGTGGGCGAGACGATGGAAAAGCGCAGCCGCCTGACCACCGAGATCATCAAGGGCGTGCTGCTGCCGCAGTACGTGATCCTGCCGGTGGCGGTGCTGCTGGTGTGGTTCGCACTGGCCCGGGGCATCGCGCCGCTGAACCACCTGCAGCAGCGCATCCAGCGCCGCGAGAGCCATGACCTGAGCCCCATCGACGAGCACGACGTGCCGGAGGAGGTGGCGCCGCTGGTGCGCGCCATCAACGAGCTGCTGACCCGGCTCGACCAGTCCATGTCCACGCAGAAGCACTTCCTGGCGGATGCCGCGCACCAGCTCAAGACGCCGCTGGCCGGGCTGCGTACCCAGGCCGAGCTGGCCCAGCGCGAGATCGACGCGGGCGGCGGCGACGTGCAGTCCGTCAAGCGCTCGCTGCAGCAGATCGCGCGCTCCAGCCAGCGCGCCGCGCACATGGTGAACCAGCTGCTGTCCATGGCGCGTGCCGAGGACGAGGAGACGGCGCGCCGCACCCAGGACTTCAGCCTCGTGCGCCTGGCCACCGACACGGTGCAGGACTTCCTGCCCAAGGCCTTCGACAAGCGCATCGACCTGGGCTACGAGGGGCCGGAGCCCCGCGCCGAGGGCGTGCCCCGGCTGCACGGCCAGCCGCTGCTGGTGCGCGAGCTGGTGCGCAACCTGGTGGACAACGCCCTGCAGTACACGCCCGAGGGCGGCACGGTGACCGTGCGGGTGACGCCCGACCCGTTCGGCCAGGTGGTGGTGCTGCAGGTGGAGGACAACGGCCCGGGCATTCCGGAGAGCGAACGCGAGCTGGTCTTCCAGCCCTTCTACCGCGCGCTGGGCACCAACGTGGACGGCAGCGGCCTGGGCCTGGCCATCGTGCGCGAGATCGCCGAGCGCCACCAGGCCACGGTGGCGGTGGACCAGGCCCGTGCCCCGGGAGCCGGCGGGCCGCCGGGCGGACCGGGCACCGTGTTCACGGTGCGCTTTCCCATCCGCGGCACGCCCGCACCCGCCCCCCTACCCGCACCCCCGCCCGCGCCTGTGCCCGAGCCCGAGCCCGCACCGGCGCCAGGCACGGCCCCTGCGCCGCCCGACGCCGAGCCACCCCGCTGAACGCCCGGCGCCTCAGCTCTGCATCAGGCGCCGGCTGCGTGCGATGGACATGAGCATGCCCAGCGACAGGCCGAGCGTGACCATGGCCGTGCCGCCGTAGCTGATGAACGGCAGCGGGATGCCCACCACGGGCAGGATGCCGCTGACCATGCCCATGTTCACCATGGCATAGGTGAAGAAGCTCAGCGTGAGCGCACCGCCCAGCAGCCGCGTGAACACCGTGGGCGCCTCGGCGGCGATCATCAGCCCGCGCAGCAGCACGAAGCTGAAGGCCGCGATCAGGCCCAGCGTGCCGATGAGGCCGAACTCCTCCGCGTAGGCCGCGAAGATGAAGTCGGTGGTGCGCTCGGGGATGAACTCCAGGTGCGTCTGGGTGCCCTGCATGAAACCCTTGCCGGTGACGCCGCCGGAGCCGATGGCGATCATGCCCTGGATGATGTGGAAGCCCTTGCCCAGCGGGTCGGTGGTGGGGTCGAGCAGGGTGCACACGCGGTGCCGCTGGTACTCGCGCAGCAGTGGCCACGTCACGCCGTCCTGGCAGATGGTGTCGGCCGAGAGCACCAGCGCCGTGATGCCCAGCGCGCCCGCGGCCAGCACGGGGATGATGAGCCGCCACGACAGCCCGGCGAAGTAGATGACGTACAGGCCGCCGGACAGGATGAGCAGGGACGTGCCGAGGTCCGGCTGCTTCATCACCAGGCCCACCGGCACCATCAGCAGCGCGCCGGCGACGGCGAAGTCCAGCGTGCGCAACTGCCCCTCGCGCTTCTGGAACCACCACGCCAGCATCAGCGGCATGGCCAGTTTCATCAGCTCGCTGGGCTGGATGACCACGCCGAGGTTGAGCCAGCGGGTGGCGCCCTTCTTGGTGATGCCGAACAGCGCGGTGGCCACCAGCAGTGCCACACCCAGCACGTACAGCGGCACGGCGATGCGCATGAGGCGCTGCGGCGGCACCTGCGCCACCAGGAACATGATGCCCAGCGCCAGCCCCATGTTGCGGGCGTGGTCGACGAAGCGCGTGCCGTGGTCGAAACCCGCCGAGTACATGGACATGAGGCCCAGCCCGGCCAGCACGGCCAGGCCGAACAGCAGCGGACCGTCGAAGCCACTGAACACGGGCGCCAGCCGGCGCCAGAGCGGGGGGCGCTCGAAGACCACGCTCATGGGGCGCTCCCTGGGCGGGCCGGTGCACGGGCCGCCGCCGCACTGGCCGGTGCAACCGACGGGGCGCTCGCCGGGGCGCTCGCCGGGGCGGCCGGCGCACCTTCGCCCACGCTGGGCAGCGGCACGCTGGCCGGGTCGCGCGGCGTGCCGATGGGCGCGGCACCCTTGCCCTCGCGCACCAGGGCGATGTCCTCCTCGCTGGGGTAGACGCCCAGCAGCAGGTAGTCCAGCACCCGGCGCGCGATGGGCGCGGCGGCGCCCGAGCCCCAGCCGGCGTTCTCCACGATCACCGCCAGGGCCACGCGCGGCTCCTCCACCGGCGCGAAGGCGACATACAGCGAATGGTCGCGCAGGTGCTCGGCCACGCGGGCGGCGCTGTACTTCTCGCCGCCCCGCACGCCCACCGCCTGTGCCGTGCCCGTCTTGCCGCCGCTGGCATAGGGCGCACCGGCGAAGACGCGGGCCGAGGTGCCGCCGGTCGTCACGCCGTGCATGGCGTCGCGGATCACCGCCACGTGCTCGGGCTGCAGCGGCAGCGGCGCCAGCGACTCGGAGGAGATCTCGCGCTGTGCGCCGGACACGGTGTCCTGCACCTCGCGCACCAGGCGCGGCTTGTGGCGCTGGCCGCCCGAGGCCAGCGTCGCCATGGCGTTCGCCATCTGCAGCATGGTGAAGTTGTTGTACCCCTGGCCGATGCCCAGCGAGATGGTTTCGCCCGCATACCACTTCTGCTGCTCGGGCTTGCGGAACTTGCGCCGCTTCCAGTCGGTGGACGGCAGGTCGCCGGTGACCTCGCCCTCCATGTCGATGCCCGTCCGGCGGCCCAGCCCGAAGGGCGAGAGCTGCTCGTGGATCAGGTCCACGCCCATCTCGTTGGCCAGGCTGTAGAAGTACACGTTGGACGAGCTGACGATGGCCGCGCGCATGTCCTTGGGGCCCGGCCGGTCCGTCTCGGGGCTGCCGAAGGTGCGGCCGCCGAAGCTGTAGGTCAGGTTGTCCATGATCACCGTGCCGGCGGCGCGCTTGCCGCTGTTCAGCGCGGCCATGGCCATGAAGGGCTTGAAGGTGGACCCCGGCGGGTAGGTGCCGCGCAGCGCCCGGTTCAGCAGCGGCTTGTCGATGTTCTCGTTCAGCGCCGTCCAGTTCTCGTGGTCGATGCCGTCGACGAACAGGTTGGGGTCGAAGGTGGGCTTGGAGACGAAGGCCAGCACCTCGCCGTTGCGCGGGTCGATGGCCACCAGGGCGCCGCGGCGGTCGCCGTACAGGCGCTCCACCAGCGCCTGCAGGCGGATGTCCACCGACAGCACCAGCGTGTTGCCCGGCGTGGACGGCCGGCTGGCCAGGCGGCGCACCGCCCGCCCGCCGGCGCTGGTCTCCACCTCCTCCACGCCGGTGCGGCCGTGCAGTTCGGTCTCGTAGCTCTGCTCCAGCCCCAGCTTGCCGATGTACTCGGTGCCGCGGTAGTTGGCCTGGGCCTCCTCCTCCCAGTCCTCCATCGCCTGCTTCTCGGCCTGGTTGATGCGGCCGATGTAGCCCAGCAGGTGGCTGGCCGTCTCGCCCAGGGGGTAGTGGCGGAACAGCCGGGCCTTGATGTCCACGCCGGGAAAGCGGTAGCGCTGCGCGATGAAGCGCGCCATCTCGGCCTCGGTGAGGCGGTTGCGGATGGGCAGCGACTCGAAGCTCTTGCTCTCCTCCAGCTGGCGGCGGAAGCGCCGGCGGTCGCTGGGGCGGATCTCCACCAGCTCGGCGAGCGCCGCGATGGTGCCCTCCAGGTCGGCCACCTTGGAGGGCGTGATCTCCAGCGTGTAGGCGGTGTAGTTGTTGGCCAGCACCACGCCGTGGCGGTCGAGGATGCGGCCGCGGTTGGGCACGATGGGCACGATGGCGGTGCGGTTGGCCTCGGCCTGGGCGGCAAAGTCGTCGTGCCGCACCACCTGCAGCCACACGAGCCGGGCCGTCAGCAGCGCGAAGCCGAACAGCACGAACGCCGCGGCGGCGAGGATGCGCAGCCGGAAGCGGTCGAGCTCGCGACCCAGGTCCTTGAGTTCAGTCACTGGAGCCCCCGGCCGGGCGAATACGCCCGTCGACCCCCCGAGGGGGTCGCAGGCCGCTTCGGAGCGGCCGTGCGCTGGCCTGCGTGGTGCCCCCCCGCCGGGCGGGTACGCCCGTCGACCCCCCGAGGGGGTCGCAGGCCGCTTCGGAGCGGCCGTGCGCTGGCCTGCGTGGAGCCCCCCGCCGGGCGGGTACGCCCGTCGACCCCCCGAGGGGGTCGCAGGCCGCTTCGGAGCGGCCGTGCGCTGGCCTGCGTGGAGCCCCCCGCCGGGC